>CAVQAA010000027.1:0-20770 GCA_963710335.1 uncultured Spirochaetota bacterium | reverse complement strand
TCCATCCCTTACTTGCACAACGGCCAGCCCCACGAATACGTTCCGGATTTCATCTTGAAGCTCGCTGGGGGAACAGAGCGGTACCTCATCCTAGGAGACCAAGGGATTCGACGAGCTGGCAGATATCAAAGCTCAGGCAGCCCAGCGGTGGGTGGACGCCGTCAACGCGGAAGGAAGCTTCGGCAGGTGGCGCTATGCCATGATCAGAAAGCTGAGTGACTTGCCGACAGCCTTGGCGCAAGATTCCAGCACAAGCGCCGCGTCAAATCGGTCGTAGTCGATCAGGAGGAAAAATGCCTGGCCGCGTGCGGGGTCTACTTCTTCTGCTGCATAGTCGGCCTGGGCGTAGTTGCGTCCCTGGCTGTCGACTTTGATGCCGTCAAGGCGCTTATCGGGCCAGCGGCCGTTCGAGGAGTAATAAAGGCACTCGCACTGACCTTCTCGGCGGGTTCAGGCGTGTTTTCCTACATTCGCTCAGAGCAACGCCACTACGAGTCGTCAATCAAGCGGGAACGCAAAGACGCTATCGCCAAGCTGGAGGACATGCTCATTTCCTCAATCCAGAATCTGTTCGTGGGAGAGCGGCCGGAAACAATCAGGGCAAACGTGATGATTACCTCAAAAGATGAGCTTCACATGCTTGCGAGCGTCAACATGCTCGTCTTTGCGGACTACAAGGTTAAGCTGCGCAAAGGTCAGGGCTGCGCTGGCGTCGCCTGGCAGCAGGCGCTCGATGCCGCCGTCAATGACTTCTGGAAGCCGGTTGTCGCCACAAGCATGGACCTCACCACCAGTCTCAAAAAGGGCAAATGGAAGCTCACGGAGGACCAGATTCAGATGACGAGTCATATCCTCTGGATAGTCAGCGTTCCGCTTTTCAGGAGATCACGAGGGAACCGCGCGTTTCTCGGTGTCCTCAACTTTGACGGAGTGCATCGGCCCCTGGAGCACCCCGAAAGGTTGTCCCAGTCCGATTTCATGGGGCAGTGCGCCTCTATCGGAGAAAGAGTCGCGGAGGTTGTATCCTCTCAGGGAGCACTTCTGCTGGCGCAGGTTGACGCTGCCGGGCAAAACGGGTAGTTTTCGGAGGGAGGATCGGTATGGCGGTAGCAAAAAAGAAGAAAGCCCCTGACAACCTGAAAGAAATCGCCGGCCATCCGGGACTCTACACGCCCATTACCGTGACCCGCAACCCGAAGAAGGAGAAGGCCCTCTGGGCAAAAATCCTCCGTGACGCGCGCAAGCTGAGAAGCGGGACACTGGCAGAAAGACTTATCAACTCGTAGCAGCCCCGCCCCGGCTGAGATTACGGCCCTCAGCTCGCCTCCAGCCTTCGGATGAGCTCCGGCACCACCTGGAACAGGTCTCCAACAATCCCGTAGTGCGCCACATCGAAGATGGGCGCGTTGGGGTCGGAGTTGATTGCGATGATCATGTCGGACGCCTTCATGCCCGCAAGGTGCTGGATGGCTCCGCTGATGCCGCAGGCAATATAGACCGTGGGCTTCACCGTCTTGCCGGTCTGGCCGACCTGGTGGGAGTAGGGGATCCAACCGGCATCCACCGCCGCGCGGGAGGCGCCCACGGCGCCGCCGGTGGTTAGGGCAAGCTTCTCGATGAGATCGAAGTTCTTCGGGTCCTTGATCCCGCGGCCGCCCGAAACAATGACGTCCGCCTCCACAAGGTTCACCGTGGCTGTCTTCTCCTCCACGAACTCCAGGAACTCGAGCTTCGACTTCGGGATCTTGATGTGGTTCAGCTCCACCACCTTCCCCTTCGGGTCGGAGACCTTTGCCGCCGGGGTCATCACCTTGTGCCGCACCGTGGCCATCTGCGGCCTGTGGTTCTGCGTGAGGATGGTGGCCATGATGTTGCCGCCGAACGCCGGCCTGGTCTGTTTCAGGAGCTGCGTTTCCTTATCGATGCTGAGCTCCGTGCAATCGGCTGTGAGGCCGGTAAGGATCCGGGCAGCGACCCGGGGCAGCAATGATCGCCCTACAACGGTGCCGCCGCCAAGGAATATCTCGGGCTTCTTCTCCAGCAGTATCTCCGAGACGAGCTCCGCCTGCACGTCCTCATCGAAATCGCCGATGGACGGGTTGTCGATCATCCAGATCTCATCGACCCCGTAACTGAGAAGCTCGTCGGTGAACGCCCGCACTCCGCTTCCCACCAGGATGGCGCTTACCGTTGACGCGCGCTGCTTTGCCAGGTCCCGGGCTGCCCCGATGATCTCGGGAACCACTGACGCGATCCTGCCTCGCCTGTGCTCGGCGAAAATCGCTATTCCCGAGTACGCTCCCACTTCCTGGCCCTTGAAGGTCCTGCGGGTGATGACGATGGCGTTGTATCGTTTGCAGGCTTCCACGCACGCGCCGCAGAGCGTGCACTTGCCAAGGTCGATGACCGCCGTGTTGCGGTCCGTCTTGCCTTCCACCAGCGGTCCCGTCAGGGAAATTGCATCGAAGGGGCATGACTTGACGCAGAGCTTGCAGCCTATGCAGTTCTGCGTGATGACTCGGATGGGATCCATGAGTTGAGTTCCTTATTTCCCGCTCTTGCGGATGGATATGCCCGCGGAGCTGAGCTCGCTGAGGAGCGCGCCCACCGTGGAGGCAGGCTCCCCGGTAAACTTCTTGCCGCCGGACGGCCGGGCCGGAGTGAAAATCTTCATCACCTGGGTCGGTGAACCGTTGAGCCCAAGACGCTCCACGTCCGCCTGGACGTCGGAGGCCTTCAGGACGGGAATCTCGGCTTTCTTTGCCGCAAGCTTGCCCTTGAGGGAGGGCAGCCGGGGAGTGTTGATCTCCTTGACCACCGTGAGCACCACGGGAAGCCGGGCGGCAAGCCTGGCGTAGCCTTCCTCCAGCAGCCGCTCAACCACGATGCGCGAATCGCTGACCTCTTCTATCTTCCTGATGTCCGTGATGTGGGAGATCCCGAGATTCTCTGCGACCCCCGGACCCACCTGGCCCGTATCTCCGTCGATTGCCTGCCTGCCCATGAGGATCACGTCGGCTCCGCCGAGCTTGCGCACCGTGCACGCAAGGGCGTAAGCGGTTGCCAGCGTGTCCGCGCCCGCGAACGCGCGGTCGGAAACGAGATACGCGTTGTCGGCGCCCAGGGCTAGTGCGTCACGCAGGGCATCCATTGCCTGGGGAGGGCCCATTGTGATGACGGTGACGGTGCCGCCGTGCTTTTCCTTCAGCCGAACGCCTTCCTCCAGGGCGTACACGTCGAAAGGGTTGATGATGGACTGAACCCCCTCGCGCACCAGCGTGTTGGTCTCAGGGTTGATGCGCACGTTGGTGGTGTCAGGCACCTGCTTGATGCAGACAAAGACTTTCACGCCCGGGCCCTCGCGCCCCGCACGCTTTCCTTGATCAGGTTCAGGGCAATCACTTCACGCTGGATCTGGTTTGTGCCCTCGTAGATCTGCGTGATCTTGGCATCCCGCATCATCTTTTCAACGGGGTACTCCTTCATGTAGCCGTAGCCGCCGAACACCTGGACGGCATCCGTGGTCACCTTCATTGCGGTGTCGGAGGCAAAAACCTTGGCCATGGCCGAAACGCGGGAAACGTCCTTCTCCCCCGAGTCGATGCTGCGGGCGGCCGCATAGGTCAGGGCGCGGGCCGCTTCCACCTGCGTGGCCATGTCGGCCAGCAGGAACTGGATTCCCTGGAAAGAGGAGATGGACTTGCCGAACTGATGGCGCTCGCGGGAGTACTCGATGGCCTTGTCCAGGGCGCCTTGCGCAATTCCGACCGCCTGCGAAGCGACGCCCGGCCGGGACTGGTCCAGCGTTCTCATGGCCACCAGGAAGCCCATGCCTTCCTTGGCCAGCACGTTGCTCTTGGGGACCCTGCAGTCCTGGAAAATGAGCTCCCGTGTGGCGGAAGCCCGGATCCCCATCTTGTTTTCTTTCTTGCCGAACTCAAAGCCGGGGGTCCCTTTCTCAACGATGATGGCGGAAGACCCGCGCACCCCACGTGTCGGGTCCGTCAAGGCGATCACGGTGTAAATCGAGGCCTCCCCTCCGTTTGTGATCCACTGCTTTGTTCCGTTGATCACGTAGGAGTCCCCGTCAGAGCGCGCCGTTGTCTTGATGCCGGCAGCATCGCTTCCCGCGTTGGGCTCAGTGAGCCCGAAAGCGGCAATCACCTCCCCGGCGGCAAGGCGCGGGAGGTATTTCTTCTTCTGCTCCTCGGTGCCGAACAGGATGATGGGGATGGTGCCCAGGGCCGAGGCCGCGTAGCAAAGCGCAATCCCGCCGCAGGCGCGCGAGAGCTCCTCCACTACCAGGCACAACTCGAAGCATCCCCCGCCCAGACCCTCGTACTCCGTGGGAATGAACACGCGGTAGAGGTCCGATTTTGCCATGGTTTCCACGACGTCCCAGGGGAACTCCCCTGATTCGTCCAGCTCCGCGGCGCGCGGGGCGATTTTTTCCCGCGCAATCTGAGCGGCCAGATCGCGGATCATGGTCTGCTCTTCGGTGAGGAAATAGTTCACGTGGGGTCTCCTCTTAACGGCAATCTTTACTGTTTAGGTATGCTTTATTCTGCCCCAGGGCGGCAGAGTCGTCAAGAGGGCGTTTCGCGACTATACTGCCGCAATTATGACACTCTTCGATCTGGACAAGTGGCTGGGGGAGTTCCTGGATCTTGCCGCGTTCGAGGCCATGGATCAGAGCCGCAATGGCCTCCAGGTTGCCACCAGGGCCCCTGACGTCACAAAAGTGGCTTTTGCCGTGGATGCGTCGCAGGAAAGCTTCCGAAGGGCCATCGAGTGGGGCGCCCAGATGCTTTTCGTTCACCACGGCATCCTGTGGGAGAAGCCGGAGCGGATGGTGGGCGCGTTCTATGAAAGAGTGCGCATCTTGATTGAGGGCAACCTTGCCCTGTATGCCGCTCACCTCCCGCTGGACCAGCATCCTGAGGTGGGAAACAACATCAGCATTGCGCGCCATCTGGGCCTGCGGGATATAGAGCCTTTCGGCGCCTATCATGGAAAAAAGATCGGGTTCAAAGGCACTCTTGCGGCTCCGGCCCGCCTGGATGAGGTTGTCTTTCGCCTCTCCGAGGGGCACAGCCAGCAGATGAGGACGCTTCCGTTCGGTCCCGAGCTGATCAGCACGATCGGAATCGTTTCCGGCGGGGCCGCCTGGGAGGTCACTCAGGCGGTGGAGGAGAAGCTGGACCTGTACATCACGGGGGAGCCTCTGCACGCCGTTTATCACCATTGCCTCGAGTCGCGCATCCATGTTATCTTTGCCGGACATTACCAGTCAGAATCCTTCGGGATCAGATCGCTCCGTGAAAGGCTCGCCCGGGAAACCGGGGTGGATACGATGTATGTTGATGTTCCCACAGGGCTCTAGAAGAGACATGAAGCCTCGCCTCGTCTCCCTCATCCTCACGGCGGGGATCATGCTCCTGGACCAGGCATCGAAGCTTATCGTTACGCTCACCATCCCGCTGGGCCACGGCGTGGCCGTGATAGACAGCTTCTTTCGCATCATCCACGTGCAGAACCCGGCCATAGCGTTCAGCATCGGCCGAAACCTCGCCGCGGGGACCCAGCGGACCCTTTTCGGTTTCCTCCCGCTAGCAGTCATCGTGCTTCTGTTCCTCTATTACCTGTTCACGCGGGAGAAGCTCACCGGTTTCCAGAGATGGACATTCGCCGCTCTGCTGGGCGGAGGGCTGGGAAACTACGTGGACCGCATCTTCCGTCCGGCCGGCGTGGTGGATTTTCTGGACTTCCGTTTCTACGGCATCCTGGGGATGCAGAGATGGCCCACGTTCAACCTGGCGGATGCGACAGTGGTGGTGTCGGGCATCCTCCTGTTCGTGTCGTTTTTCATTCCCTCCCGGCCCAAAGGGGAGGCGGCATGACCTCCGGCTCGAAAATGGTCCTTTTCTTCCTTGCAGCAACTGTCTTCAACCTGGCGGTCATGGCGGCGCTCATCATCGTCTTCTTTCTCCTTGCCGCCTTGGTCCCCGTCAACGCGATTCGAATCGCCCTGGTCTTTATCGGGCTTATCGCCTCGATCGTGCTCACATTCATGATCTACGCGTGGGTCATGAAGAAAGTGTCCGTGCGCCTGAATCTGGAAAAGCACATTCCGCAGCTCTTCAAGGGTAAGAAAGAGGAACTGAAGAAGAAGGGTTGGAGGGAACATGGACTTCAGGGATGTCATCTGCGGCAGAGAGAGCGTTCGCAGCTTTGACCCTACCAAGCCGGTGGACAAGCTTGTTCTGGAGCGGATCATGGAGGCGGGCCGGGTGGCACCGTCAGCAGCGAACAAGCAGCCCTGGCGCTTTCTCCTTGTCTCCTCCCGTGAGAATCTCACGAAGCTGAAGAAGTGCTATCCGCGGCCGTGGTTTCAGGACGCGCCGCATGTGCTGGTGGTCGTGGGAAAAGTCGGTGATGCATGGACGCGGCAGGACGGCTACAACTCCATTGAGACAGACCTGGCAATCGCCGCTGATCACATGATCCTGGCCGCGGAGAACGAAGGCGTCGGGACCTGCTGGATTGCCGCGTATGACCCGGGCGTCCTGCGCTCCGCCCTGGGCCTGGGGCCTGACGATCGAGTCTACACCATCACGCCGCTGGGGTATCCCAGGTCGGGATACGCAAGGAAAATCCGCAAGGAGAGAAAAGCGCTTTCGGAAGTCGTGACGTATTTGTGAACGGCGCGCCGCCAGACCTTAATATCCGTCTGATTTGGCGATGTTCTGGTCTTTCTTGTACAGGTCGTTGTAGACGAATCCGCGGTTTCGCAGGTTGTCCTTGATGTGCTGAGGGAACGGCATCATGCGCCAGAAGATCCCGCGCACGTCCTTGTCGAGCTTCTGCATCCCCTGGCTTTCCTTGTTGATCCACAGCGCATAGTCACGGATGAAATACTCCCGAACGTCCCCGCGCAGCTTGCGCTCGCTGAACCACTGGTAGTACTTTCCCGTGATGCCCTCTTCCATCCAGTAGTACGCGGCTTTCTCCTTGGCCACCTGCCACCGCAGGTCCGCCATTGCCGTGAGGACGGACAAGGGAACGCCTTTGGTCGGGAACATGGGAATGGCCACCCTGCCCCTGCTGGTGGCCCTGTTGAACTTCTCAAAAGGCTCCCAGCAGATCCCCGTGTCGCCGTAGCTGGCCAGGAGAATGATATTTGGCACGATTCGGGTGGTCTGGCTCTTGTGCGTCCGGAGAAAAAGGCCCGGGTCCATTGCTTCGATCTGCGCCATTTCCCGGATCACGTTTTCCCGGGTTCCCACCTCGCGGATGTTGGCTTTGACGAACTGGGCAAGGAAGATGGGGAAATGGTTCCCTTGTCGGCCCACGCACATCTTGGCCATCTGCCTGACGCAGCCCCATTCCTCCACAACGGCCTTGCTGTCCACAACGCCGGAAGCGGATATCCCTTCCGTCTTGTGGCTGAGGGACTCGAGATCCTTCTCGATGTTCGAAAGGTCCGCATAGGAAGATGCAATCTGCGCGTCCAACCCTGAGAGCTGCCGGAGGCTTTCCTGGATCTGAGCCAGGGCCGCTTTCTGGGACTGGTTGAAGGGGGCTTTCAGCCCGCCGATCTCCTCGATACGGTCGTGACGCAGGAGCATGTCCACCTGGGCGCGAAGCTGCTCCTCCCGCTCGTCCAGCTGGCCGATCTTTGCCCTGAGAATGGCCAGCTCACTGTCCCGCTGTCCTTTCCTCTTTTCAACGGCATCCAGGATCTTCTGCCCCGTGTCCTTTGTTTTCTGTTTGACTTCGTCAACCGCGGAAGGCCGCACCTGCCCGCGGGCAATCATCTCAAGCCATTCATCCGAGTAATACACCGGCTCGCCGGTGGTATTTCCCTGGATGATGCGGGACACCATCTCCCGGTGCTCCGGCGAGAGAAAGCCGGGAGAAAGGATTCCGAAGCGAAGGAAAAGCCTCTTGGGGGTGATGAGCTCCCGGTTTGCCCGGTAGGCGATGGTCGACCCCAGCTCCCAGAACGCGGAGATGAGCTGGGACCGAAAATGCGACTTTTCCTCCGGATCCTCCGCCTTCATGTACTTGCCAAGCAGGTCGTGGACCCGGGTGCCTGTCTCTCCCTCCCCGGCAAGGACCTTCTTGTAGTAGTCCTTGTCCTGGAAATAGGGCTTCGGATCCTCCTCAAGCTTGACGATGATGGGGAAGCTTTTCTTTGTGGTGTCCACCTGCTCGGCGGGCGGCTTCTCCACCTGCTTGGTGCTCGGCTCTTCTCCGAAAAGCGTGCGGAAGTCAGGGCCGGCTTCACCGTGAGCCGGCGCAGCCTTTGGCACTTCTATGTCGAGCAGTTGCGCGAGGTCAGGATCAAGTTCGGTTTGTGCTGTCGACTCTTTTGCCTTGTCATCCATTGCGATTTTACTGGAGGCGACGGGAATTGAACCCACGACCTCTTGAATGCCATTCAAGCGCTCTAGCCAACTGAGCTACGCCCCCGTTTCGCGTCACGGCCCTTGCCGCGTACCACTTCATCATACGTAGAGGGGTGAGTGTGTGTCAACCCTGGGCGCCAGATCTGGGCGCCAGATCACGCCCTTTCCGCCGCTCGCACGCCGTTTCGAAAGATCGCCAGGCCCGCCCCTTCCGAGATCCTCAGCGCCGACCATTCGGGATGATTCTCGGGAAAGAGAAAGGCCTCGGGGTGCGGCATGAGCCCGAACACCCTGCCCGTGGGGTCACAGATCCCGGCGATGTGGTTGACGGATCCGTTGGGATCTTCAGGGTAGCCCACCGTTCCGTCAGCCCTGGCGGTCTTGTCACGCGCCAGGTATCGCAGGGCAACGAGGTTGCGGGATTCCAGCTCCTCAAGCACCTTCGGGGATTCGACCACGAGCTTGCCTTCGCCATGGCGCACGGGCAGGTCCATGTCAGGCAGCCCGCGCGTCCAGAGGCAGGGGCAGGATGGCTGGAAGCCGACGCGCACCCACCGGTCCTCGAACCTGCCGGAATCATTGTGGATCAGGGAGACCTCCTGCGCGTGCGTCCCGCGGAGATCGGGAAGAAATCCCATCTTCACGAGGGCCTGAAAGCCGTTGCAGACCCCGATGACAAGGCCTCCCCGGGAGACGAACGTTTCCAGGGCGGTCCCCAGGCCGCGGCGAAAGAGCGCGGCAAAGACCTTGCCCGATCCCAGGTGATCTCCGAAAGAGAACCCGCCGGGGAAGGCGAGGATCCCGAAATCCCCCAGGCGTTCCGGGCTGTCCATCAGGTCGCGCGCGTGAGCGCGAACGGCGTGCGCGCCTGCTTTCTGGAACGCAAGAGCAAGCTCCTCATCGGCGTTGATGCCGAACCCGGTGACCACGCAGGCTTTCACCCGGCCCATGCCTGGGCCCTCCCTTGCCAGGCGTCACGGACCTCCTCCAGAGAGACCGCCGCAAGCTCCAGCCCGCGCTCTGCCACGCGCAGGGTGGCGTCAGTTGTCACTTCACCAATGCGCGCGAAGGCCAGCCCCCTCATCGCCCTTCGCCATTTCGCTTCCGCCTCGGGCGCCACGCTCACCAGGAAGCGCGATGGGGTTTCGCAGAACAGAAGCCGGGCCGGCTGGCGCTCGCAATCCGCGGATACCGGCAGGTCATCAACGGAAATCTTCGCGCCGCAGTCACCGCCGATGGCGCTCTCCGCCAGGGCCACCCACAGGCCGCCGTCGGAGAGGTCGTGGCAGGAGCGGACCATGCCTTTCCGGATGGCGCGGGACAATCGACGATAGCTCACGCGCGCCTGCTCCAGCTTGAGCTTCGGTGAGCGCCCGAGCTTGCGTCCGCTTGCATTCTCGAAACGCGTCCCTCCCAGCTCTCCGCGTGTCTCACCGACAACATAGAGCAGGTCCCCGGCGCGCTTGAAATCAGTGGTCATTGCGCGTCTCACGTCCCAGATGATTCCCAGCAGGGAGACAAGGAGCGTCGGTCGTATGGAGATCTTCCGGCCGGCAGACCTTGCGTCGTTCTTCATCGAGTCCTTGCCGGAGATGAGGGGCAGCCCGAACCCCAGACATGCATCGGCAAGACCGCGGCAGGCACGGACAAGCTGCGCCAGCTTGCGTTGACCGTCCGGCGTCTCGGGACTTTCGACAGGGTCCGGCCAGCAAAAGTTGTCCAGCGCCGCCATGGCCTCCGGGTCCCCTCCAAGAGCCACGTGAGCGCGCACCGCTTCATCCACCGCGCACCTGGCCATTTCGTATGTGTCCTCATCCCCGTACCACGGACAAATCCCGTGCGTCACGGTGATGCCTCGACGGGAGCCGGGGCGCACGCGAAGAACCCCGCCGTCCGACGGGGCATCCCTGCGCCTGCCCACAAACGGCTTGACGACGGATCTTCCCTGCACCTCGTGGTCGAACTGCCTGACCCAGGCCTCCCGTGAGGCTATGTTCGCGTCGGAAAGAAGGGACAGCAGGGAAGAGCGGAGGTCCGCGTGCTCGGGCAGCCCGTCATTTTCCACGCGTGACGGCGTCCATTGCGCTTGAAGGTCCATGACGGGAAGACCGCCGTGAAGAAACTCGAGGTCAAGCAGGCCGACGGTCCGCCCGTGCGCGGTCACTTCCACCATGCCGGTGTCGGTGAACTCCCCGACCACCGTTGCCTCCACCTCCCTTCGGGCCGCAAGCGCAAGGAGCTGCCCGATGCTTTGCGGGGGCACGGCAAGGCTCATCCGCTCCTGGGACTCGGAGACAAGGATCTCCCAGGGGGCAAGACCCTGGTACTTCAGGGGGCATTTGTCCAGATCGATTCTCACCCCGCCGCTCAGTGAGGCCATCTCTCCCAGGGAGGAGGAAAGGCCGCCGGCGCCGTTGTCCGTGATCCCGCGGTACAAGCCGAGGTCGCGCGCTTCCAGGATCATGTCCAGCATCTTCTTCTGCGTGATGGGGTCCCCGATCTGCACGGCGGAGGTCGGGGAGGTTTCACTCAGAGCCTCAGATGAGAAGGTGGCGCCGTGAATCCCGTCTTTTCCCACTCTCCCTCCGGCCATGACCGCGAGGTCTCCGGGGAGAACGCCTTTCACCCAGCCGGGCCTGCCCCGGACCCTGGCGGGCAGCACACCGCCGGTCCCGCAGAACACAAGCGGCTTGCCGAGGAAGCTGTCATCGAAAAGAAATCCTCCGGCAACGACGGGAATCCCCGACTGGTTGCCGCCATCCACGATCCCGCGGTGGACTCCCTCCATCACACGGCGGGGATGCATGAGGCCTGCCGGCACCTCGGAAGCGGGAGTCTGCGGGTAGCCGAAGCACAGGACATCGGTATTGAAGATGGGACGCGCGCCCATCCCCGTTCCCAGGATGTCGCGGTTCACCCCGACAATGCCGGTGATGGCCCCTCCGTAAGGATCCAGGGCGGACGGGGAGTTGTGCGTCTCCACCTTGAAGCACAGGAGCGTCGAGCGGTCGAAAGCAATCACCCCTGAGTTGTCGTGGAAAACGGATCGAAGGAAAGGCCGCTTCTTCTGCAGCGCTTCGGTCGTGGTCCTGATGTACGTGCGAAAAAGGGATTGAATGACTTCTTCCCGGCCGGCCTCGCGGTAGCGGATGGTCGCGTTGAAGATCTTGTGCTTGCAATGCTCGGACCAGGTCTGGGCAATCATCTCCAGCTCCACATCCGTTGCAGCCTGCGGAAGGCCGCGCGCGCCGCGCGCCTTGATGACATCCGGCCGGGAAAAATACCCCTGGATGGCCTTCATCTCGGGAAGGGACAACGCAAGCAGCCGGCTTCGTGACAGCCGGACAAGCGCCTCGTCGTCAAGCGTCCCGAGATCGACGGGGCAGACCTCCGGGGGGCTTGCGTTCACCACGAGCGGGTAGGAAGACGGGGGACGGGAGCCGCGTTCCCATTGCGTCCGGGTCAGCAGGAAAGCCGACTGGATGAGCGGATTGAAAAGGAACGAGGCAATCCGGGCCGGATCAAGGACACCGGATGATGCATCGGCCCAGATCCGATACTGCGTGGCTGTTTGAACGCCTGCCGCGGCCGGCACAAGGGAAGGCAGAAGCGCATGCAGGGCCTGAAGCGCTGTTGCGCCAACAGGGTCCGTCACCCCCGGCTTCGCCGTGATTTCCACCAGGCAATCCCAGTCCGGGGCTGATTCATCCACCGATCCTGCCGGGCGAACCTCCTGCGCCACGCTGTCGGAAACGACGTCCCGCGCATCCTCCGCGCGCAGCGCAGGCGCGCCGTGCACGATGTACACATCGGCTATGCGGACATCACGGACCGCCGGGGAGTCGCGGCGAAGAGCGGGAAGGAGCCGGCGCGCCCTGCCGTCGGCAAACCCCTGCCGTGAGACCACCTCCAGGCGCAGGGGCTCGTCCCGACTCATCGGGTTTTCACGTCGGTTGGGGTAAACGACATTGCCAGGAGGCACATGTCGTCCTGGGGCGGCGCGTCACCCAGGAAGGATTTGACGGACGCAACGATGGCATCCACGTCGAGCTTGCCGTCTGACTTCATGGCGCGAAGCGCTTCCTCTTTGACCCGGGCCATGCCGTAGGCGCCGGATTCCCTGCGCGCCTCCACGACGCCGTCGCTCAGAAAAAGGAAGCTCTCTCCGGTTTCGAACTGGTACCTTCGCGTCTCGTATTCATGGTCGCGCACGTGACCCACGGGATAGTCGGAGGCGTCAAACAGCTCGGAGGCTCGGCCGGGCGAGACGACCAGGGGGGACACGTGCGTACCGGCAGAGGAATACTCGAAGGAGAGGTCCCGCAGGTCCAGCACGCCGAGGAACAGGGTCAGGTAGATTTCGGGGTCCCCCTGGCTGATCTCCGAAATGAAGCTGTGGTTGATGGAGGTAAGAACGGCGCCGGGCGGCTTGACCACATAGCGGCCGCTGATGAGCATGCGCTTGACGGATGTCTCGATGAGCTTCTTCACGTAGCTCATCACCAGCGCGGCGTAAATGCCGTGTCCGCAGACATCCCCCCCGTACACGGCAAGGTGGCTCTCATCCACCGCGAAAACGCCGGTGATGTCCCCTCCCAGCTCCTCACAGGGGACGTAGTCCGTTGTAACGGCCACACCGGGAAAGCTTTTGGCCCGGTCCGGCAGGAGATTGCGCTGGATGGTCTGGGCAAGCACCAGCTCCTTGTGCAGCCTCTCGCTCATCCCTTCCAGCTCACGCGTCCTTTCCTTCACCTCCCGCTCCAGGGCATTCTTCTCCGCGCGCAGGGTGGAAATGAACCTCTGGTTCATTTCCTGCAGCTGCAGGACGATGTTGGAAAGAATGTTCCTGGCAATCGGAGGATAATCGATGAGAAGCCGGGAAAAATCCTCTTTGCCCAGGGAGAATGTCTTCACCAGGCTTGCGGCAACCACGCTGGCGGAATGTTCTTGAGCCCCCCGAATGATCCCCAGCTCTCCGAAGAAATCCCCGGCCAGAAGCTCCGCAAGGTGGATTTCATCCGCGTCCGCCATGCGCTTCTTCACCACGGCCCGGCCCTCCATGAGGAGGTACACACGTTCGGGCGGCAGTGATTGACGGACAATCACCTCCCCCTGGGAAAACTCCTCCGGCGTCATGAGCGGGATCAGGAGGGCAAGCTGCTCTTCCGTGAGACCTGAGAGAAGCTTGCTTTGCGTGAGCGGAAGGGGGGAGCTTGAATCCATTTCCTGCTGCCCAGAATCGCTCAGCTCATACAGGGGTGTCAACTGGGGGGTGAGGCCGATGTGGCGCCCGGGGTCTTTGTTGACGTGTGCTCGGCGCACACGTATCTTCTCCCTGATGGCGGACATACTTGTGTTCGGCGCGCATCCCGACGACGCCGAGTTCGGAATGGGAGCAAGCCTTGTCAAGTTCGTGCGAAGCGGCGCTTCGGTGGCCGTGTGCGTGCTCACCCGCGGTGAGGCGGGAACATTCGGCACGCCGGAGCAGCGCGAGCGCGAGATGAGGGTGGCGGCGGAGAAGCTGGGCGGCGAGCTGGAAGTCCTTTCATTCCAGGACTGCAGGATCTTCGATACCTATGAGACGCGCCTGCGCCTGGCGGAGATTGTTCGCAAGTTCAAGCCCAAGATCGTCTTCGCGCCCTATCACACCAACCCCAGCTACCACAAGGATGGCGCGGCGCATCCCGATCACACTGCCACGGGCACGATCGTGCGCTCCGCTCTGCGCTATGCCCGGTTCTCCGGACTCAAGGACGCGAAAGGCGAGCCGTGGAACGCCGACCATCTCATCTATTACATGGTGCCCAGGTCACGCACGCCCAATCTCCTCAACGACGTTTCGGCATACATGGGGGAGTGGGAGTCAATTGCGCGCTGCCACGAGTCGCAGATGAACCTTCGGGACGGCAAGGTGCTGGACGGGCTGCGCCGGTTCAGGGAAGCCTACGGGAACCTGCTGGGAGTGGCCCACGCGGAGGGCTTCGTCATCGAGGAGCCGGTGGTCTTCGACCTTGCCAGCTTCCTCAGCACGTCGAGCCAGCCGGGCGGCGTTCCCGCGGCAGTCAAGGGAACCGTGTAGAAAGCAGGCCTGCCCTCTTCACCTGCGTGAACTCTGTTTCCTCCCACGAGGCAATGAAGAGGTCTCCCTTCCTGACAAAGTCGGTGTAGCGAAAGCCGGGAGGGAGGGTTGGCAGGGAAAAAGACCGCACCGGGGACCCTGGCCGCGTCTCGAGCATCTGACCGTCCGGAAGAAGCGCGTCCAGGGTGCCATCTTCGTCGAAAACGTGAATGACGAGGATCGAGTCCTGCTCCAGGCCTGTGCGGAAATACCTCTGAACGGGAGTCTGGCGGGATCTCACCTTGAAGTGAAGGGCGGTATCTGCCGCAAGTCCCTGGATCCGTGAGCGGCACTCCTGGAAAAACGCGCCGTAAGAAGCCGGAACATTCGGGCCGGAAAGGGAAGGCGTCCCCAGGGCTGCCACGTACGCATCCCGATTGCTTTCCGCTTCCAGCTGCAGGTCGGCCCGATAGCGGGTGTAGGCAAAGCGCGTCTCGGATGCATCCGTGTACTTCCACTCGAAATCGAACTCGTTCTCCGAGATCGGAGCAAATCCGACCGCCTCCCACTCCGGGTTCTTCTTCTGGAAAGGGGGGATGAGGAAGGCGAAGTCCTTCTGCCCGGGCAGGAAGGTCACCAGGCTGATCCCCCGCAGCAAAAGCTCCTCAGGCTTCGCGTCGTTCAGGAGCGCGTTGTAGTAGACGTGGACCATGAGGTCCCCGTGCCGGGGAATGAGCGTGGTGATGGTGCGGTGGGCAAAGATGGGCGCGTCGTAGTGGTAGCTGAAGGTCAAAGCTCCCTTGGCACCCGAGTCAATGGCGGCAATGCCGGCGCCGTTGACGGCGCAGAACAGGGAGTCTCCCAGGAATGCCATGTCCGTGACACGGGCCTGAACCGTCCAGGGAAGGGCGGCAACCGGGGGAGAGGCGTCTGCGGCGCCGACTGACTGAAAGACCGTTGATGCAAGCTCGTACCAGGATCCGCCGGCGCCAGGGGCGCCCGGGCCGCCGGCGGGCCGCCTGCCCGGAGCGCACGCAACGAGTGCCGCCATGAGTGCCGCTGCAAGGAAGAAAGCGGCCGGCAGCCGTGCGGCTAGTAGGCGCGGCCGAAAATCGCCAGGTAACGAGCGCTCTTTCCGCAGATGACGCATGCAGTGCCTTTCGGTGCGGTGGATACCTGGGTCCCTTCCAGGGGAATGAGGCGGATTGTCGCCTTTGTTTCTTCTTTCACCTTCGCCTCGCAGGCCGCGTCTCCGCACCAGCCCGCCTCGATGAAGCCTCCCGGCTCATCCAGCAGCTTCTTGAACTCCACGTAGTCGTTGACCCGGAAGGTATGCGACGTGCGGAACTGGAGCGCCCGGTCGAAAAGGGACTTCTGGATGTCGTCCAACAGGACGCGCAGGCGCGTAGCGGCTTCAGCCACGGGCAGGAAAGTTTTTTCGCCGGTGTCGCGGCGCACCGCGACGCACTGGCCCTTTTCCATGTCGCGGGGGCCGATCTCCACGCGCAGCGGAATTCCCTGCAGCTCGTATTCCGAGAACTTCCAGCCGGGAGTGCTCTGGTCATCGTCATCAAGGAGGACCCGGAAACCGGGCTTCAGGCTGTCGCGGAGCTTGCCGGCAAACTCCATGACGGCGGCACGGGTCTCATTCTTGAAAATGGGCACAATGACGACCTCGGTGGGAGCAAGACGCGGCGGGAGAATGAGCCCTTTGTCGTCAGCATGGGTCATGATCAGGGCCCCGATCAGGCGCGTGGACACTCCCCAGGAAGTGGCCCACACGTGGTCCAGCGTCTTGGTACGCGTCTGGAAGGTCACGTCGAAGGCCTTTGCGAAGTTCTGGCCCAGGTTGTGCGACGTGCCGGCCTGGAGGGACTTGGCATCCTGCATCATGGCCTCGATGCAGTAGGTGCGCACCGCGCCGGCGAACTTTTCCGAATCGCTTTTCACGCCATGCAGCACGGGGATTGCCATGTAATCTTCGGCGAAGCGCTTGTACACGTCCAGGATGCGAAGGGTCTCCTCCTCGGCCTCCTGGGCAGTGGCGTGCGCCGTGTGCCCTTCCTGCCAGAGGAACTCGCTGGTGCGCAGGAAAAGACGGGTCCGCCTTTCCCAGCGCACGACATTGCACCACTGGTTGATGAGAAGCGGCAGGTCCCGGTAGGACTGGATCCACTTCTTGTACATGCTCCAGATGATCGTCTCCGAAGTGGGCCGGATCACCAGGGGCTCGTCGAGCTTCTCCCCCGGCGTGCGTGACAACGGCCAGCTCGGGAGAGAACCCCTCCACGTGCTCCGCTTCCTTCTTGATGTAGCTTTCGGGAATGAGAAGCGGGAAATAGGCGTTGACGTGGCCGGTCTGCTTGAACATCCCGTCCAGCCCCTGCTGGATCATCTCCCACAGGGCGTACCCGCGGGGCCTGATGACCATGCAGCCCTTCACGGGCGCGTAGTCGGCCAGCTTGGCGTTGATGACGATGTCGATGTACCACTGGGAATAGTCGCTGGCCCGGGGTGTGATCTTTTCAGCCATTGTGTGCTGCGTCTCCTTGGGATGCGCGGCATTCTACGGTCAGGTCAGGGCCGGAGTCAATCCTGCGGCTCGCGGCCGGAGCGCGACGGAGACTAGTTGATCCCGGCGGTTTCTATCATGTAACGGATGTTGTTCCCCCGCGAATCCTGCTGCTCTTTCTGGATCAGGAACACGAGGGAGGCATTGTCCGGGGCCAGAATCACTTCCTTGATATGATAGACCTTCACCCCGGGGCGCCGCAGGGAGGGATCCCCAGCCTTGTACGTATGAATGGTCCCATCTTTTTCCGTCACGCTGATTGAAAGCGCATACGAGGCGCCGGCCTCCCCCGAGGCCGGGTTCTGCGACAAAGCGATCTCGTAGCTTCGGCCGGTCTGGAAATCACGGAAATCCACCGTGTCGGGAGCCGTGGCGCCGTCAACGAGGATATAGAGCATTCTCCCGGTTATCACGTGATGAATCCTGAACAGCGTCTCCTGGGCCTGGGAATCGGCAACAGCGTCGAACAACGCGCCGATTCCGTCACTGCCCGGATCCACCTGCTGGGACGAAGAAACCTTTTGCACCCCGCGGGGCACGAAAGCGTTCGCCCTCACGTTGACGATATACGTCTCTGCCCAGGGGGTGGAGGTCTTCTCCGATATCCCGAACTGCCCGAACATGAAGTAGCGCGAGTCCGGCGAGAACCCGAGGTTCACGAACCGGGCGATGTCACCCGCCGACGCGGCGAACGTCACCAGGAGGATCAGGACCCCGATAGGTGCGAGCCGTTTTGCCATAGATGCTCCTATAAACAGTATCGTACGGCCCGCGCTTTTCTATAGAGGAATCTTGCCCGGCCTAGTTGACCGCCGTCCCGACGTGCGGCGCCAGGTCCTTCAGCCGCGTGAGAAGATCCTCGAAGTGAGGATAGTTCAAGCTCTGCTTTCCGTCTGACATGGCCTCGGCAGGGTTGGGGTGGATTTCCACGATGATGCCGTCCGCTCCTGCCGCCAGAGCCGCCATTGATGCCGCGGGCACGTAGTGCCAGTTCCCCATGGCATGGCTGGGGTCGACGATGATGGGCAGATGGCTCAACCGCTTGATTGCCGGCACCGCTCCTATGTCCAGGGTGTTGCGCGTCTCGGTCTCGAACGTCCGGATCCCCCTCTCGCACAGAATGACATGGGGATTCCCGCCTTTCATGATGTACTCCGCGGACAGAAGCAGCTCTTCAATGGTGCCCATCATGCTTCTTTTCAGGAGCACGGGAGTGCGGGTCTCTCCGAGGGCCTTGAGAAGCGCGAAGTTCTGCATGTTGCGCGCCCCGACCTGGAGCACCCCCGCGTAACGGCTCACAAGGTCCACGTCGTACTCTGAAAGCACTTCCGTGACGACGGTGAGCCCGTGGCGCTTGGCCGCTGCGCTGAGGATCTGCAGCCCCTGCTCCCCCAGGCCCTGGAAGGAATACGGGGATGAGCGGGGCTTGAATGCCCCTCCGCGCATGAGCTTGAGGCCCGACCTCTTGAGGAGCTGCGCCGCGGATTCCACCTGTCCCTCGGTTTCCACGGAGCATGGCCCCGCAATGACGGCGAAACTTCCCGGACCCACGCTGATGCCGCCCACGGAGATCCGCGTGGGGTCGGGATGGAACTCCCGTGATGCGAGCTTGTATGGCTTGAGGACGCGCAGCACGCTCTCCACGCCGGGCATCTGGTCGAACTCGGACTGTTCCAGGGCACGGTCATCCCCGGTGACGCCGCAGATCGTCTTGACTGCTCCCCTGCTCAGGTGCGGCGTGTAGCCCAGAAGCTCGATCTTTCGCAGAGCGCTCTGGATTTGCTCCTCCGTAGCGTCTTTCTTGAAGATCAGAATCATGAAAAAAGACTACAATGCTTTTGACCTTTTCGCCTATATCATTCTACTATGCTGCCGTGCGCACCTCATGGGAAGCAGCGCTGCTCGGGACCGCATTCGCAATCGTCCTGATCCTTGGCCTCATTGGCTGCGGCTCGTTCGCCTTTCTCCTCAGCCGGCCCTGGCGGGGGCACTTTCGACTCTCCCCTCGAATCCGTGGTGGCTCATCTACAGGGATCCCGGCCCAAAGGATGCCTGCAGCCCCTCATCGTCATCGCCGCCATGGTGACAGCCACGGTGGTCGGCCTTATCGCCTCCCTTCGCTCGCACCGCCTGTATCGCCGCAGCCGGACTCCCGTGCTTCCGTACCTGCTTCTGTTCTTTCTTACACTGGGAATCGAGTGCCTGCGGGGGCCAGCCGCGCTGCTTTTTTCCAGCGACTCCTCAATCACGACCGCCATCGTGCTGACGCGCGCCGTCTACTGGGGGAGGTTCGTGGGCCTGTTCGCGCTCCTCATCGGCAGCCTCTACTGCATCGAGCTGAAATACCGGCGCGTGTACGTGCTGGGCGGAGGGGCTCTCCTGGTGGCTCTGGCCATCGCGGCAAGCATCCCGCTGGACAGGACGACCTTCCTCTCGCAGTTTATATGGAAGCTGGCGGACGAGCAGGGCGTGTGGTTCGTGAACTTCGCGGTCGCCGCGCTGGTCATTCTGACGACGATTGGCGCAGCGGTGCTGAAAAAGGATAAACGGTTTCTCGTGCTTGCCGGTGGGCTGGTGATGCTCCTGACCGCCCGGGAGCTTCTGTTTTTCATGGTGCAGCCGCTCCCGCTGGCGTGCGGAATTGCCGCACTTGCCGCGGGAGCGGTGGCGTGCCTGCGATCTCTTTCGGGAATCTACGGGCGGCCTGAAAGCTATGGGACAAGCAGTTTCGTTGCCACCATTCCAACGCCGAACGGAATGATGATGTTGTCGAAATTGCCCGTCGGGATCCCTTCCAGGACCATGGCGACCGTGGCGATGATAAGCGATTCCACGGGCCGACGGCTGACGTGATAAGCCATCAGAAAAACAGCCGCAAAACAGGCGAAGCTGCCTGAGAAGGTCTTGCCTTGCAGGAAGGGTATCTTGGGACCACCAACCACCCTGCCCACAAGGGCGGCCAGTCCGTCCCCGAAGGCCAGCGCGTAGATGGCGATGGATGCCGCCGGTTCAGGATACAGGATGAGTGAAATCATGGCCCCAAGGCCCAGGGTGACGGGCCCGAGCACGAATCCCGCCTTGTCCTTGTCCCGGGAGGCGATAATAGTCAGGTCACTCACGACAATGATCCGGCTCCCACGCCTGCGGGAGCTCTCCGCGAAGGCATAGAAAAGCGTCCCGAACGCCAGCAGCGCCATTGTTGCCGGCAGATTTGCTGAAGCAAGGACGGGAACAATTGCTATAAGAAGGTGGAGAGACTTTCGAATCATCTCCCCTTGTACCCTTGCAATTCCTGCTGTACTCTGTATTCCTGTTCGCTGAACTTCGCGAACCAATTCCTGGTTATCTTGCATGATGTCAGTCTTCGTTACACAATACAATGCAAGATTGATACCAACTCCAGGAACCTTGCTTTCACTCTATTTATTTGCCGGAGAATCAATTATCGTCAATTGGCGACTGTTTTTGGGATTCAGGTTCGTTTTGTCTACTTTGGTGTACTGATTAATCTGATTTTAATATACTGAGTTTCGAATTGAGCTTGCCTGGGCGACTGCCGTTGTGCCAGGCCACTTTGCATTGACATCTCAGAAACGGCACTGTATAACGTACGCACATTCGAGAGCCCTGACAAGGCCTGGCAGGTCTCTCTTGAGGGCGATTAACTCAGTGGGAGAGTGCTACCTTCACACGGTAGAAGTCACTGGTTCAAATCCAGTATCGCCCATA
>CAVQAA010000026.1:0-37554 GCA_963710335.1 uncultured Spirochaetota bacterium | reverse complement strand
AGAGCTGCTTTCAGGGCATCATCAATTTCAGCTCGGCTCTGCGGGCTTTTTCGCCTCGGCAATAGCTGAAAACGTAACCATCCCATGCGGAGAACCGCATGAGGGCCTCGGCGACGAAACGCGGCACGGGGATATCGTCGATGCGCTTCGTCTTTGTCCGCCCGAGCCCGTACTTACGTTTCCAGCTCGACGCCACGTGAATGTGAACCGGGAGACAGATCCTCCCGAGGGAGCCCGAGTACCTCCCCGAGCCTGCAGGCGGTCACGCTCGCGAGGAGAGACGTCAGGTACGTGAGCTCATTCCCAGCCCGTCCCACAGACGATCTTCTCAGGATTTAGAAGCTACCCGCGCTTCCTCCAGAGTCAGGATCCCTTTCGGGTGATCCGCAGGCTTGAACGATTGCACTCGGTCCCACGGATTGCGCTCTATCTTCCCGAGGCGCTCCGCCTACCCCGAGCATGATCCGATAGATGGAGGCTTTGTTGTTGACGCTCTTCTTCGCGAGTCCCTTCGCCTCCCAGGCGAAAAGGAGGGCCTCGCAGTCAGCGGGAGTGATCTCGTCCAGGCGCTTCGAGCCGTTCGACGAAGGAGTGTCAGCCGCCGAGATCTCCCGGAGCGCATCGTCGGCGTACCTCTGCGAGACGGCGGGCTTGTCAACGTCGGATCGTGAGAGCTGTCCGTGTAGGTACTTGCATTTCCCCCCACTGCCACCACTTCTCTGATTCCGCCCCCACTCGCGCAGCGTCGGCATGTAGATGCGCTCGATCACCTTCTGCGGCACAGATCTTGCCCTGGGCCTTGAGCTTGTTACAGTATCTCTCCGCGAGTGTCTTTGATGTTTTGCCCGTCGAACATCCCGGCGTGCGGCGCCCGTCCTCGGTATAGGTGCGATAGTACCAGACCGCCGTGCGGCCGTCCTGCAGGAGCCGCGGATAGAGAACGAAATCCTTTTTGTATCTGCCCATGATCCCCTCCCCGAAGTCGCATTTAGTTTACACTGCTGTCAACAGTGAGGGGAATCAGAAAATAACTCTTTACATAGCAAGGAAAAAAAGAGCGGGAGCGACGGGACTTGAACCCGCGGCCTCCGGCTTGACAGGCCAGCGCGATAACCAGCTTCGCCACGCCCCCGTTGGAGAGGAATGTACCAGCAGGCTAGGGCAGTGTCAAGCCTAGCGCGCCGGAAGGGCGCGCGGAAGGGGCCCCAGGGCGGCAGCGATTTCGCAGAAATCGCGGGAGGCCTGGGGATCGTCCCCATGGGATTCGCTCTCATTGACACTCCAACGCGCCGCGTGGTAACTTTTAACGTCAACACTCAACTTCCATACAGGATAAGAAAATGCCATCACGAGACATCAGACGAGCACAAGCCAAAAAGGGAGAGACCGTCTCCGACGCCATAGAAAAGAGGCATGAGAGCCATCCCTTTATCTACGGTTTCAGCATCGTTGTCCTCGTCGTCATCGTCGTCACGTTTGTCCTTGCAGGGCCAGGCGGCCCCATGTCGCGCGGCGGCGGAGGAATGGGAGGCTCCATCGTGTTCGGCTCTTACGCGGGCCACGATGTCGCCTACTATCCCGGCGGATACTTCGCTCAGCAGAGGGACAGGCTTGCGGCCCAGGTCCGCCAGAGCTCGTCCCAGCAGAACACGGAAGCCATGGTGCAGGCCGTCTGGTATCAGGCCTTTCAGCAGACCGCAATGCATGTGGCCGTCCTGAACCTGGGTGAAAAAGCCGGGCTCCAGGTCTCGGATGATGCGGTGGACAAGGCTCTCGTCTCCTATCCGGGCTACCTTGATGAGAACGGCAGGTTCAGCGAGGACCGATATCAGAAAGCGTCGGGACAGGAGAGGGCGGCCACGCGAAAGCTCTACCGTGAGAGCATCATGACCTCGCAGATTGCCACGGACATCCTTTCCGGGGTCAAGACCAGCTCGGCAGAGTCCAGCTTTATCGTCTCGATGGCAAAACCCGAGAGGAGCTTCGAGTTCGCAAGCTTCCCGTTTACCACATTCCCGCAGGAGGAAGTGAGAAAATACGCGGAAGCCAACTCCTCCCGGTTCCGCAAGATCAAGGTGAGCAGGATCCTCATCAAGTCGGGGGAGGCTGAGGCCGGCCAGATACGACGCAAGATCGTGGACAAGGTCAGCACCTTCGATGAGCTTGCCAAGACATATTCGAAAGACGCATACGCGGACAACGGCGGCGACATGGGATGGCGCTATTCGTACGACCTGAGCGCCGACTTCGAGAACAAGGACACCGCGAACCAGATATTTGCCTTGAAGACGGGAGAGGTGAGCGACGTGCTGAAAGGCACGTTCGGCTGGATGATCTACCGCTGTGACGCGGCCGCCACCAACCCCGATTTCTCCAACCCCAGCGTTCTGGATGACGTCAAGGCATATCTGACGAAATACGAGAAAGGCAAGATCGAAGACTACTTCAACGAGCACGCCACGCAGCTCTCCCGCCGCGCCGTGGAGATTGGCTTCGAGAAGGCTGTTGCGCAGGCCGGCCTCAAGCTCATGCGCACTGACTTTTTCCCCGTCAACCTCCTGAACACCT
This sequence comes from uncultured Spirochaetota bacterium, assembly GCA_963710335.1. Taxonomy (GTDB): domain Bacteria; phylum Spirochaetota; class Spirochaetia; order SZUA-6; family Fen-1364; genus Fen-1364. The sequence continues at coordinate 34,986 of CAVQAA010000026.1, read as the reverse complement.
TTTCATTCGCGCCGCTGCAGGCTGTTCCGGCTGCTGACACGCCCTCCAACGCGGTGTCCAGCGAGGACTTTTTCTACCGCGCCTTCTCCCTTGGCAAGGACCAGGCCTCAGCGCCGATCGTCCTGGACGACCAGGTCATTGTCCTCAAGCTGCTCGCGGAGCGCCAGATGCCCGACACTACTGCGGGCCTTCTGGGAAGCTGGATCGACTACGTTGCAGGCCAGTCCGCCCAGGGGGATCTCACGGGCCAGCTGATGGCCCCGGGGAAGCTCACGGACAACTTCGAAGAAGTGTTCTCCCAGTACATCATGCCGCGGCGGCAATAAGAACGACATGACGGAAGAGGAGCCTTCCCTTCTCCGTACGGAAAGCGGGCTCACGGCAGTCTGGAGAGGGATCAACCTCTACCCTGCCTCCGACCCTGTGGAATACGCGCGCCGCAAGGCGCGCGTTTTTTCGTTCCCTCCCCAATCGCTGGTCTTTGTTCCCTCCGTTGGCCTTGGGTACGGCCTCGATGAGCTTCTCTCCCGGCTCCCGCAGACCTGCTCGGTGCTCTGCGTGGAAGCGCACCAGCCTGTGATGGCCCTCGCGATGGCGCAAGGCCTGCCCAGGGATCCGCGGCTGTTCATTCTTCGAACTGATAGCGAAGAGGCCGTTGCAAGAACTCTTACGGAAATCGGAGCTTCAAAGTTCCGAAGGGTCGTTGAGGTCCCCCTGTGCGCCGGCTACAGGCTTGCGCCGGCATTGTACGCCCGCATGCGGCGCGCCCTGGAAATCCAGGTGCACGAATACTGGAGAAACAGGCTTACGCTGATTGCCCTGGGAAGCCTGCAGGTACGGAACCTCCTCTCGAATCTCGCGCTGTTCACGCGGGCCGGAGATTTCGCATCTCTCTCCACTTCAATGCCCGTTGTCGTTGCGGGGGCGGGACCGTCTCTGGACGATATGCTCCCCACGCTTCGGGCCGTGCGGAAAGAGGTGCTCCTCATGGCAGTGGACACGGCCCTGCCAAGGCTTGCAGCAGAGGACATGCCGCCGGATATCGTGGTTGCACTTGAAGCGCAAACTGCCAACCTGCGTGATTTCCTTCCCGCTCCCGCCCGGGAAACTCTTCTTGCCTGCGAGCTCTCCTCACACCCGTCCGCCGCTCGTCTTTTCCAGAACAGGGTACGCTTCTTCTCCTCGGAGTTCGCTCCCTTGCGCCTTTTCGCCAGAATGGCGAAGGCGCGGCTTCTCCCCTGCCCTTTTCCAGCCCTCGGATCGGTCGGCGTGGCGGCGGTGAACGCTGCCATGCGACTTACCAGCGGAGAAATTTTCCTCACTGGCCTGGATTTCAGCTTTCCACGCTCCGTGACGCACGCAAAAGGCACACCGCAGCACCTGGCGGCACTCACGGAGGCTACCCGCCTTTGCGCTCCGGACGGGCCCTCTTTCCGCGCCGTGGCGGCACGGATGAAGACAATTGTCGAGGACAAGGCGGGCCAACCGGTCCTGACTGACGCGGTCCTGGCCTCCTACCGAGAGAGTTTGAGGAGGGTGGTCTTCGGCGCCGGGGCAAGGGTGATGGATGCAGGCTCCACAGGGCTCGACCTGGGCGCCCCCCGCATCAGCGAAAAGGAGCTGAAGGAAAGGGTGCGGGGAGCAAAGACCAGAAGCGCACCGCTTGAGCTCAGCGCAGATCCATTATGCTCGTCCCAATCCGTTCAGGCCTTCCTCCGCGCAGAAACGGAGATGCTGATTCGCGGTGATGGGCTCCTGCGATCCGCCATCAGCTCGGGGGCCACGTCCGAAGAATGTCTTTCATTTGTCGCGGACGCGGATTATACGTGGGTGCATTTCCCGGACGCCCGGGGCAGCATGGATCCAGGCTTTCTAGCCAGGGTCAGAGCGGCGGTCAGCTACTACGTGATGAGGCTCCAGAGGCTGGAATCACTCTTCTGATGTCTTGAGGACTGCCAGGAATGCGGACTGCGGGAGCTCCACGTCCCCGACCATTTTCATCCGCTTCTTTCCTTCCTTCTGCTTCTCCAACAGCTTGCGCTTCCGCGTGATGTCACCGCCATAGCATTTTGCCGTAACGTCCTTGCGAAAGGCGTTTACTGTTTCACGCGCAATGATCTGGCCCCCGATGGCGCCCTGGATTGCGATCTTGAACTGGTGACGCGGGATCACGTCCCGCAGCCGCTCGCAGACGCGCCGGGCTGTCTGATAGGCGTTTCCCTTAAACACGAGCTGGGCCAGGGCGTCCACAACCTTGCCGTTGATCATGATGTCGAGCTTCACCAGTTGGGTTTCGCGGAATCCGAGGATCTGGTAGTCGAAGGAAGCGTACCCCCTGCTGATCGACTTCAGCCTGTCGTAGAAATCGAAAACGACCTCTGCCAGGGGCATCTCGAAAACCAGCTCGATTCGCTTCTCATCCAGGTAGGTCATGCTCTTCTGAGTCCCGCGCTTCTCAAGGCACAGCGTGATGATATTGCCGAGGTACTGTGACGGGGTGATCATGGAAGCAGAGATGAAAGGCTCTTCGGCTTTCTGGATCTGCGACGGGTCCGGGAAGTTGGCCGGATTGTCCACCAGGATTTCCTTGCCGCCCTGGAGGCCGACCCTGTACTGAACCGACGGGGCCGTGAAAACGACGGACATCTCGAACTCCCGCTCGAGCCTTTCCTGGACGATCTCCAGATGAAGGAGCCCCAGGAATCCGCAGCGGAACCCGTAGCCAAGGGCAACGGAAGAATCCTTTTCGTAGATAAGGGAGGCATCGTTGAGCTTCAGCTTGGACATTGCCTCCACGAGCTCCTCGTAGTCGTTCGCATCCACGGGGTAGATGGATGAAAACACCACCGGCTTGACCTCCCGGAAACCGGCAAGAGGCTCCGCGCACGGCATGTCGTTGTCCGTGACGGTGTCTCCGACCCGGGTGTCCGCCACGGTCTTTATTCCGGCGATGAGATACCCGACCTCACCCGGTCCCAGCGTAGGGACGGATACCAGGCCAAGGCGGAAGATCCCCGTCTCTTCGACCTTGTACGCGGACCCGTTCCACCAGAATCGGACGTTCATGGCCGGTCGAAGAGTGCCTTCGTAGACGCGAACGTGCACGACGACACCGCGATACACGTCGTAGTGAGAATCGAAAATGAGCGCCTTCAAGGGCGCGGTCGGGCTGCCCATGGGAGCCGGTACCCGCTTCACGATGGCTTCACACAGCTCATCGACGCCCGTTCCCAGCTTGCCCGAAACCAGCAGCGCCCCGTCGGCATCGAGCCCGAGGTCGTGCCCAATCTGTTTTCTGACCCCCTCGATGTCTGCGCTCGGCAGATCGATCTTGTTGATCACGGGAATGATCTCGAGATTGTGCTCCAGAGCCATGTACATGTTGGCAAGCGTCTGGGCCTCGACTCCCTGGCTGGCGTCGATGAGCAGCACGGCGCCTTCGCAGGCGGAAATCGAGCGGGACACCTCATAGGAAAAATCCACATGTCCCGGAGTGTCCACGAGGTTCAGCACGTAGTCCTGCCCGTCCCTTGCCGTGTACGGGATGGCGACGGCCTGACTCTTGATAGTGATTCCCCGCTCTCTCTCGATGTCCATGTTGTCGAGGATCTGGTCATGGAAATCTCGATCCGAAACAAGACGGGCACGCTGGATGAACCGGTCCGCCAGCGTGGATTTGCCATGATCTATGTGAGCAATGATGCAGAAGTTTCTGATCCTTCGATTTTCCACTGTCCGCGCAGTATAGACAAACCACCGACTTTCTTCAATTCAAAGCGCCTGCCGCGCCCGACCTGCAGGGTGCGATGGCACGTCTTGTCCCGGACGGGCACATCGACGGGACATCGCGCTTCGCGCGATCTGCCACAGGCTTGACAGTCAGCAGCGCCGCTCTTAGGCTGGAATCCAGTGAGCAAAGGCGGAAATCCCGGAATCCTGGTTGTCGATGACGAGGAGGCGCTCAGGAGCTTGCTTGTGCGCCTTCTTTCCAGAGAGGGTTTTGAGGCCTTCTCAGCCAATGACGGAGAGGAGGCAATCAGGCTTTTTCGGGATCGATCTCCCCTTGTGGTCATCTCCGACGTCAAGATGCCGAGGATGGACGGGCTCACAATGCTCACAGAAATCCGCAAGATCGACCGCAGCGCCGCCGTCATCCTGATGACGGGACAGGGAAACGAGGAAATCCTGCTTTCGGCCCTGAGAGGCGGAGCCACCAACTTCTTCAAGAAACCGTTCAACACGCTGGAGTTGATCGATGAGATACGCAGGATTGTCGGGTTCCGCATCGAGGCCGCGCGGTCAGGCCTGTTTTCGCCTTTTCTCACCACGGAGACCAAGACCTTCATGCTTCCCGCCGGCGTTTCCACGTATTATCCCATTGTCAACCAGATCACGCTCCAGCTCCCTTGCCTGGTCCCGCCGGAGGAAATATTGAATCTCAAGATCGGCATCGAGGAGATGATCACGAACGCCATCGAGCACGGCAACCTGGGAATCAGCTTCGAGGAAAAGAGCGAGGCAGTCCGTGAAGGGCGGCTTGACCAGCTCATTGCCGAGCGCACCGCGGAGAGTGAGCGGGCCGGGCGCAAGGTCTTCGTAAGCTCGCACTTGAATGCGGACCTTTTCGAGGTCACCGTGCGCGACGAGGGACGGGGATTTGACTGGAAAACACTCCCCGAGGTCGCCGCGGAAAATCTCCTGGCGTTCAACGGGAGGGGGATACTCCTCACGAAGATCTACTTCGACGAGGTCATGTACAACGAGACGGGCAACCAGGTCACGCTGCGCAAGCATCGCAGGTAACGAGGCCTGGCTCAGATGAAGTTGTCAGTCTCCAGATCGGTTGCAATCTGCACGGCGCTCTCGATGAAGCCGGCCTTGCGCTTCTTGATGACAAGCAGGAGCGCCGCAAACCCCTTGTCCGTGTCCACCTTCCAGTCCTGGATTGACAGCGGGTCATTCTCGGAAAGCCCGGACTCATCCGCAACCGAGCCCCGCGTGACTCGAGTGACGATGTAGTCATTGCTCCAGAGAAATGATCCCACCTTCTGGAGCTTCATCCCGAACAGGGGATAGAGCACATTGTCACGGGTGTCACGCTGGAGGGCGACCTCGATGGGGCGCTCGGGACGATTTGAGAGGCACAAGAGGGCGTCCAGGGTGCGCGTTCCCCTGCGGAACGTGACTTTCAGCAGACTGGGGGGCGCGTGGGCCAGGATTGCTTCCTGCACATCCTGGATCTTCGCATAGCTTGTCCCGTCAATGGATTCCAGAACGTCTCCGGCCTGGATTCCCGCCTGCGCCGCAGGCTCGTCAGGGACGCAGTACACCACTTCCAGCCCCTTGCTCGTTTCAGCAAGGGCCATCCCCAGCCACGGGTGAACGACCTCACCTCCCTTGAACAGAGCCGGGAGAATCTTTTCTATCCAGTGGTAGGGGACGGCAAAGTTGAGGCCCTGGAATTGCTCCAACCCCGCAAACCCCACTCCGATGAGATCCCCTTTCTCGTTCAGCATGGGGCCGCCGCTGTTGCCGGGATTCAGGGGAACATCGACCTGCATGATATCGCCCATCTGCAGGAGGTGCCGGCCCATGGCGGAAACAATACCCGAGGTGATGGTCTTCTCCAGGCCCGCGGGAGATCCGATGGCAAATATCCTGTCCCCCGGAGAGACCTGCTCACCGCCGTAGCCGCCAAAGGTGAAGGCGGAGGTGATCTCGGTCTTGATGAGAGCAAGGTCAAATGTGGGATCATACCCGATGACTTTGGCAGGAATCCGCTCACCTGCAGGACTTTCCGAGAGCCTCACGTACAGGCGCGAATAGCCCTTGTCCTTGGGGTCGACTTCGCTCTTGATCACGTGGTGATTCGTCAGGATGTATCCGCGCCGGTCGATGAAGAACCCGCTGCCAATGATCTGGTCCGGGTAGCCGACTCCGTTCTGGACCTTGATTCCGCGGTCCACGAGAATTGTCACCGTGCCTGTCAGCATCTGCGGGAAGGAAGGCGCCGCGTTCGCGGCCGCCACCGCATCCGCGGGCTGGCTCAAGCCAAGATCCTTCATTTTGGACAGGATGAACCGTTCCACCGCCCTGTTGCCGACCTTCACGGCGGTCTCGAGGGCGGCCTTCAGGTCAGCCTCCGAAGGATCAGGGAGCAAGACCGCGCGCTGCTGGCTCAGGAGGGAGAGAACATCATTGCCGTCCGCCTTCTGAGAAGAGGCCAGATCTTCCACAAGGGAGCGCTCGGTTCGATCCCCCGCGAGGTTCTGCCTGCCCAGGGCCTGGGCGGAGTCGAAATAGCGCAGGGCGTCCTCATACTTCTTGTCGTTGACTGCCTTGGTGAATGCCGTTGAAAGAGCATCGAGGGATTTCGTCTCCAGGGTGCCCAGGTCCGAGGCCGGCACCTCGGTGGGCTTCTCCCGCCGCAGCCAGGAGATCTCCTGCAGGGCCTGAAGGAACGAGCCCGAGGAGATGAGGTTCTGCATTTCCTTGACCCTGACCTCGGGAAGCGGCGGCGCAGGAGGTCCCGGGGGCGTCGTGGCGCAGGACATGAGGAGCAGCGCGCAAAGCGCACCTGGAAGGGCAAAAGACTTCACGGCAGCTCCTCCACATAGGCAACACCGTCCTGGCGGAATACCAGGTACTGCTTCCCGCCAATGGTACGATACCCTTCCGCTCCGCCTGAATCGACCTGTACGCTTGCGGCGGCCGGAGAACCGATCCAGACCACTCCCCGAGCGGCGTCAGGCGTCACCGGGACGGCCTGACCGTGCCTGGTGACACGAACCAAGTCACTCTTCTTCCAAATGTACTTGACGTCGAAGACGCCATTCATAGCCGTCGAAAACTCCCTTACCACCGTATCCGGCCCCGACGTGTACTCCCTGCTGTCATCGATCCCGTCCTCGTTGTAATCCCAAGATTTTATCAGGCCAGGTACGTAGCTCTCACGGTAATCTACTTTCCCATCGCCTTTCGTGTCCACTGCAATTGCGGCAAGCCTGCCATCCCTCCACGTCTCACTCACCGCGAACCTGCCTGACCCGTCGAGATCTCGGGACCCCCGGACAGGCTGGCCGTCCTGGTACCACACGCGGTGATCGAAGGTGCCCTTCCCCAGGGTATCCTCCTCCATGAAGACCCTTTTTCCCCTCAGCAGATCGATCCTCCGCGCAACCGATCCGTCGGGTCCGTACTCCTCGACCTTGTACGAAGACTGCTGGATCTGGTCCAGGGTGAGGCTTCCCGGGGTGCTGGCCGCGCGAAAAGCCAGGCCCGCCGCAACGGACGCTGATTCGCCTGCCAGAAAAGGGAACTTCTGGGTATAGGGAACGATCCAGAAGACGCGCGCAATGCCGCCCGGGGCCGGCACCATCACGGATTCCACGTATGGATAGGTGCTGTAGCTCAGGGTGAAAAGCGTACCCGCGCCCTCGCGGATGGTCAAGGAGACCGGTGCCCCGTTCAGAAACTCCGCCGCAAGGTCCGGCAGCCCGTCTTTGTGAGTGTCACGCTCCCAGAAGGTGAGAGCTCCATCCTTGAACGTCCAGCGTTCCTGGTAGAACCCATCCTTTTGCGGATCCAGATCGCGGTTTCCGCTGAAACCGGAAAGCGCTGTCTGGAAAGCAGAGCTCAGGCTCTTGCTGCCCCGAACGACCCCCGCAACCCTCTCCACCAGGTCCTGGCGTGTCAGCCCTCCGTTGTCCACGAACTGCGAAAGGTATTTCTGCCGGTCCCGCGCTGAGGCCTCAAGGGCAACGACCGCGGCCAGGGGATCTTTTCCTCCCTGACCGACATAGCGTTCTACCGCAGCCACTCGCGCCACGGCGCTTGTTGCCAGCTCGGCCGAACGGAGAAGGAGGGGAAGGCTCTCAGGGTGAGCCTGAAGCTGTGTTGCAATGACGCGGCGGGCCGCGGTTGTCCTTCCCTCCCGTTCCAGCTGACGTGAGGAAAGAAGAGCGAAATCATCAACGAGGGGGAACTTGAGAACTGCATCCGACAAGGTTCTCCGCAGCTCTGGAATGTTTCCCTGCCGCTGGTACAGTCCGGCAAGAAGCAGATACGTGCGGGGATCCGAAGGGTCGTGCGCGGCAAGCTTCAGGAGAATCGCTTGTGCCTCGGAGAGCCTGCCCGTGCGCAAGAGGACCTCGGCCAGCGTTTGCTCTGCGACGGAGGGGTCGGTCACCGTCCAGGACCTGTCGGAAAGGGCTTTCCTCAGGTCTCCGATGGCTTTCACAGTTGCGCTGCGATCAGCAAGCTCCATTTGAGCGCGGAGGTAGAGAGCTTCAGAGTAATCGGGCGCAAGCTGAAGCGCGGCATCCAGAAGGTCACCCGCCCCTGATTGCGAGCCCGCCGCAAGAGATGAGCGCACCTTCGTCAGGAACGCTTCCGCCTGTGACTGGGCCGCATCCGTATTCGCAGGCTGGGCGGCCGCGGGGGGCGCGCCGCCGGAGAGCAGAACTGCGAGCAGCAGAAAAAGAGGAACGACAGCGTTCTTCTTCACTCTATCTCGAGTATCGGCGCTGGCCGACAGTTTTATTGCTGGCTCACGGACGCGGGCGTCACGGGCGCGGCGTCCTCGAAGTCTCTCTTCCTCGGTGGGAACCCAAGCAGGGCCCGGATATCGTCGTCGTTCATGTTCTCCCGAACCAGGAGAGTGTCACTGAGAAGCTTGAGCTTGTCCTTCTGCTCGGTGAGGATCCGCATTGCCTCGGAAAGGGAGAACTCCACGATCTTCTTGATCTCGTTGTCGATGGCTCGCGCGGTCTCCTCTGAGTAGTCCTTGTGCCGCGCAATCTCCTTGCCCAGGAAGATGGGCTCCTCTTTCTGTCCGTAGGCAATGGGCCCAAGAACGTCGCTCATGCCCCACTCGCACACCATCTTTCGCGCGATCTCGGTGGCCTGCTCCAGGTCGTTGGCCGCGCCCGTGGTGGTCTCATTATAGAAGATCTTCTCCGCCGCGTAGCCGCCCATGGCGATGGTGATCCTGTCCTCAAGCCATCCCTTGTTGCGCGAATACGTGTCGTTCTCCGGGAGGGAAAACGCCACCCCCAGCGCCCTGCCGTGCGGGATGATTGTGATCTTGTGCAAGGGGTCGGAATTCTTCAGGTAGTAGTGGAGAAGCCCATGGCCCGCCTCGTGGTAGGCGACCATCTGCTTTTCCTTGGGCGGGATGACCTTTGACTTGCGGGCTACTCCCATGAGCGTCTTGTCGCGGGCTTCCTCGAAATCATCCATCTCCACGAAATCCTTGCTCTTGCGTCCCGCAAAAAGAGCCGCTTCGTTCACAAGGTTGGCAAGGTCCGCGCCAGAGGACCCGGGGGTGGCCCGGGCCACGCGCGCAAGCTCCACGTCCGCGGCAAGGGGAAGCTTGCGGGCATGCAGCTTGAGGATCAGCTCACGCTCCTTGACGTCCGGCATGTCCACTACCACCTGCCGGTCGAAACGCCCGGGGCGCAGGAGGGCCGGATCCAGGACGTCCGGCCTGTTGGTTGCGGCCAGGATGATTACGCCATCCTTGGTGTCAAATCCGTCCATCTCCACCAGCATTTGATTAAGCGTCTGCTCCCTCTCATCGTGACCACCGCCGTAGCCGGCGCCGCGCGTGCGGCCCACCGCGTCAAGCTCGTCGATAAAAAGGATGCAGGGGGCATGACGTCTGCCCTGCTCGAAGAGGTCACGGACCCTGCTTGCTCCGACCCCGACGAACATCTCGACGAAGTCAGATCCCGACATATGGAAGAAAGCGACGTTGGCCTCTCCTGCGATGGCCTTTGCAAGGAGGGTTTTTCCCGTGCCCGGCATGCCGACCAGGAGGACTCCCTTGGGGATTTTTGCCCCCAATCGCGAAAACTTCTGGGGGTTCTTGAGGAACTCGACGACCTCCTGCAGCTCGTATTTTGCCTCATCCTGCCCCGCGACGTCCGTAAAAGTGATTCGCTTTGCCCCGTCGAGGTAGCGCTTGGCCCTGCTCTTGCCGAAGGAGAACGCCTTGTTCCCGTTCCCCTGCACCTGGCGGAACATGAACCAGATGAAGAAAAAGCCGATCACCCAGGGAAGGAACTGGATCAGCACCGCAAGCGGTGAGACCGCTTTTGCGCCTCCGGAGACCTTCACCCCCTTGTCCTTGAGCTCCCTCATGAGGTCGTTGTCGGGGTACGGAATCGTGGTCTTGAAGAAGTTCGTCTCACCTGATTTCGACTTGAAGGTGCCCTGGATCTCGTACTGGTCGATGATCTTGACCGAATCTATCTGCCCCTCATCGAGGTAGGTCTGAAACGCGGAATATGACAGCTCCTGGGACAGCGTGCGGTCATTGTAAACGAAGAAAAAGATGAAGAAAGAAACCAGGATCAGGAGGGAAATGAGGGCTATGCGGTTGTTGAAGTTGAACCGCGGAATCCGAGGATCCGGCCCCTTGTCATCCCTGTTATCGTTGTTGTTGCTCACGTCCCTCTTCCATGTCCACAATTTGCCCGATGACGATGCGGTCCGCATCCCCTTCACGGGGGACCAGAGCGCCCGAACGCGTCCGACTGGGATACCCGAGCACGTGCCCCAGGACGGCCACCACGCCCTTCCTGTCTGCCAGGACGGGGACCAGCTGCCTTTGTCCCCTAGAAACCTTCCACCCTGCAAACAGCTCTTTCAGAGGTGTTGCACCGTGTTCAAGAAGAATTTCGTCTCCTCTTCTCCTTGACCTGAGGACAAGCGGCGGCACCACGTCCCGCGCCATCACCGCGGTTTCTCCTGCCGCAAGACTGTTTTTTCCAATGTGCCGGGCAAAGTTTACGCGCACACCGATTCCCGGTACGCTGAAGCTTCCGGTTTCGGAGACTTCTATAAAGTAGCTCTTTTTACATGCCATGACAATATGGCGTTCCCAGAACAGCCGTCCGCCGCGAACGACCAGTTGAACGCCATGCCCCCGCAGGATCCCCCCGCCGCCCGCGGGGAGGCTGTGGCCCAGCGCAGGCTCGATGAAGCGCCAGGGAAGCCTCCGCGGAAACTGCGGCGACCTGAGCGTATCATACATCCGCATGAGCTCCGCCGCCCTTACGGCCGCCGGGTATGAAAGATATTCCTCAACGTGTATCGAGAACCCGCGCCCCGTTCCTTCCCAACCCATTCCCCGGCCCTGGTCACGCAAGAGCTCCGCGACAAGGGCCGCTTTTCGAGAAAAGCTGAGAATGCCGGACCGAAAGCCGGGGAACTCCCGTGCCATGAGGGGAAGAAGGACATGGCGAACCCGATTCCGCAGGATCGACAGGTCCTGGTTCGAGGCATCCTCACGCCAATCCTGGCCCATCGACCGCAAATAGTCGATGATCTGGGTCCGGTCGCAGCCAAGGAGCGGCCTGATGAGCCTGCCTCTCACGCGGGAAATTCCGGCCATCGCTCCTACGTCCGAACCCTGGATGAAACGCATGAGAATGGTTTCAAGCGCGTCGTCCTGCGTATGGCCCAGGGCCAGCCAGAGAACGCCCAACCGCTCCCGCGCGTCAAGGAGGAGTCGATGGCGCTCTTCCCGGGCCACCTCTTCCAGGCTCCTGGATTCGTTTCGCGCGCGCTGCCTGCAGCGCCCCGCAGGAATCCGGGCAGTGGTAAGCGAAATGCCCAGGGAAGCGCAGAGCGATGTCACGAATGTGACGTCCGCTTCGACCTGGTCCGCGGGTCGAATTCCGTGATCGACGATGCAGGCATGGAGCACCAGTTCCCGTTCGTTCTTGAGGGAGGAAAGCGCGCGTAAGAGCGCAGTGGAATCAGGTCCCCCGGAGAGCCCGACCAGAACGGATGAGCCCGAGACTCCGCAGGCGGCAAGCGTTTTGCGCACACTCGCTTCCAGGGCTTTCATTGGTTTGATTCTTTGCGATTGAACGTGTTCATCACTTTTTCAGGTCCTTCTTCGACCAGCGCAAGGATTGCCTGCGCCGCCTTTTCCACCGCCTCGGCAAGGAGGTCAGCCTCATCCCGGCGCGGCGCAGTCAGGACATGGCCTATGACCTGCCCCTTGTGCGATGGCCTGCCGATCCCGATGGTCAGGCGCATGAAGTCTCCGGTCCCCAAGGTGGCAATGACGGATTCCAATCCCTTTTGCCCGCCGGAAGAACCCCTGACCCTGAGCCTGATATTTCCGGGAGAAAGATCCAGATTATCGCATACAACCACCAGCTCTGCCGGAGAGCTGCCGGTCTCCCTGAGCGCCTCCCGAACTGCCTTGCCGGATGCGTTCATGAAGGTCAATGGCTTGACCAAATAGAAGCTTCCGCCCCCGGATCTGCCTTTTGCAATGCAATAGGAGCGGAAAAGCTTCTTCTTGAAGGACACTGCCAGACGCTCCGCCAGGCTGTCCACGACTGCGAAGCCGACGTTGTGGCGGGTATCGGCGTAGCGCTCGCCGGGGTTTCCCAGTCCGACAACCACCAGGGGCAGGGACTACTCCTCTTTCTCCTCTGTTTCCTCGGCTGCTTCGCCCTCTCCCTCCGCGGCGACCTCCCCTTCTGCCGGGACCTCGCCTTCGACAGCAGCGGGAGCGACCTCTTCTTCAGCCTTGCGGTGAGCCACGAGGCAGACCACCTGGTCGGAGGCCAGGAGGACCCTGAGGCCGGGCGGCAAGGTGAGATCCCTGACGTGAAGAGCCCGGTCGAGGGCGAGCTCAGAGATGTCCAGGACGATCTCTTCCGGCAGATCCTTCGGGAGACACTCCACGTCCAGCTCGCGGAGCTGGGTCTCCAGGATTCCGCCTTCCTTCACGCCCACGGGATTGCCTTCCAGGCGGATGGGGACCCTGGTCCGAAGCGCCTTGCCCTTCTCGAACTCATAGAAGTCGACATGGAGAATCTGCCCGCTCAGGTTGTCCCTCTGGTAGTCCTTGACCAGAACCTCGTGAACGCCTTCGGGCATGTGCAGCTCGACTATCGTGTTCTCCGTGATCCGCTTGAACGCATTGCGGAACTCGCGGGCATCCACGGTGATTGCCGTGGGTGTTGTGTGCCCATAGATGACCGCGGGTATCTTGCCCTCACGTCGCAGCCTGCCCGCCACGGACTTGCCGCCTCCCTGGCGAGACTGGACATTCAGCTTCTTCGCTTCCATTCAGAGACTCCTTCATAACCACGTTCAACCCGCGTAACCCTGCGGGTTCAAGGGATACAGGCACGGCACGTCTCACAGCCGCAACCGCGCCTTCTCAGTCCACGTACATGATCGCTGGGACGGCAGGATTCGAACCTGCGAAATGCCGGAACCAAAATCCGGTGGCTTACCGCTTGCCGACGTCCCAAAGCGTCACACCGGCTCCGGCTCCCCGCTCTCCAGCGGCTCGCCATCCTCCGATGCGCCATCCGGGAGGGCCACATCCGCATCCTGGCCGGAAATATGCTGTTCTCCGCCCCCTTTGTCAAACTCCTCCAGGATGCGCGCCTGGATTTTCCTGCGGAAGTCCGAGTTGATGGGGTGGGCAATGTCCTTGAACTCCCCATCTCGTGTTTTCCTGCTCGGCATCGCCACAAACCGCCCAAACTGGCCCATGATGATCTTGAGGTTGTGCACGACGAAGCAGTTGTCGAAGGTGATCGTGACGTACGCTTTCAGCTTGTTGTCAGATTCTACCTTCTTGATGCGAATATCCGTAATCTCCATGGGTGGCCTCCCACTGGCGAATCCGCATCCGGTTACTGTAGCAGACGCGCGACAGAGAAGCAAGGGGGTGCGCCGGGCGCATCAGGAGCGGCCCGGGAGGGCAAAGGCCTGGGCGCCGGACTGTGATATCACGCGGCCGATTCCCCGCCGCAAACGCTCTCCGGCAGGAACGCGGGCGACAGGGAAAAAACTAGTTGACAAGTCGCAAATTCTGGACGTAGATTCAGCTGGGTTTCATACTTCACGGGCTCAGGCGGGGGCAATCATGCTGGAAAACTTGAGTAGCAAAGACAAAGAGTTCGCGTCCGGATTCCTCCAGTATCTGCTGGCAAAGGGCAAGGGCAAGGGAGAAGAAGAGCCTGCCGGCGGAGACGAGGAGGAAGAGGATCTTGATGAGGATTTCGACGACTATGAGGACGATTTGGAAGAGGATTACGACGAGGAAGAGATAGAGGACGAGGAAGACGAGGATTTTGAAGAGGACCTCGATGAGGACTTCGAGGAAGAGGAGGAGGACGAGGAAGAGGAGGAAGAGGAGGAAGAGGAAGAAGAGGAGGAAGACGAAGAAGACTTCGACGAAGACGAGGAAGAAGAGTACGACGAGGAAGACTACCTCGACGAAGACGAATACGATATCGACGAAGACCTCGATTACGAGGATTTCGACCAGTAAGGAACCCGCTCCGCCTTGAACCACAACCGCTCAAGGTCATAAAAGTCCCGCTGTTCCTTTTCCATTAAATGCACAACGAAGTCACCACAGTCCAGAAGAAGCCAGCCGTTGACGGCAGCGCGCCGGTGGTGCCCGCGGGGACGAATTCCGCGCGAATGAAAAAACTCGGTCAACTCCCTGAGCAGGCCCGCAAGGTGGGCGGAGCTGCGCGCCGTCGTTATGACGAAAAAGTCCGCAAAAGAACATATTTCGGTGATGTCCAGCACCACCGTATCCTCGCCCTTGTGGTCCGTGATCAGCCGGGCCGCCTCCAGCGCGATCTCCCTACTGCTTGACGAATCTGCCATCGAAGTCCTTTCCCAGGATCACGGTGACATCCACCGCCTGGTCCATCTGAGGATCGGGCTTTGAGTAGATTCTTGTGCACCTGATGATATCCGCCACCTTTTTCGCGTCGTCCATCCTTCCCGTGCGGTCCAGGACGACCGTATTCTGGTACTGGTCGTTGTCGGCGTTGTTCGGGGGCATCACCTCCAAGTCATAGCTCTGAAGGAGCTCACGCGCCCGCGTGGCCAGCCCCGGCGTCTTCGTTCCATTCAGCACCTCGACTGTGATGGACAGGGAGTCAGGCGCAACAAACTCGCTCGAGGCGTTTGCAGCGACAGCCTGCTTGACGGCCTGTTTCAGAAGCTCTCCCTCCTGGTGGGGAAAGAGGAGATCCCGGCCGTCCACGCTGCGAGTGGTGCCCAGCACACGCTGCAGCACCATGCGCTCGGAATCGAACCTGCCCATCTCCTGCACAAAGGAAGCCAGCGCGCGAAGGGAAAGGTTGGTGCGCACGAGGGACTTGAACATCCGCAAAGCGGGCCGTTGGAGCAGAAAGGCGCTTTTCTCTCCCAGCCCCTTCAACAGGGATTGGAGGAACTTCTGCCTGCGGCCAATCAGGTCCTGGTCGGTCTCCAGGGGGTCCTGGTACGAGATGTATTGCCATGCCTTGTCCCCGTCCAGGCTCACGCTTCCGGAGGGCAGGAGGACGCGGTTGCCATCCCGGGTCAAGTCCACCGGGTTGGGGATGAAGACGTCAAGACCTCCAATCAGGTCGGCCAGCTGAACGACATCCTCACCGCTGATGTCGATGACGCAGGGTATTGAGACGCCCAGGAGCTCCTCGATCCTCGATTTCACGGGGCCCGGGTTGGCCCGACGGTACAGAGCATCGATGCCGTCCACCTTGTTGAGCCGGGGAATGACCCCGCCGAGGTTTGCCGGCACGTAGAACAAGGATCCTTTTCGCGTATCCGGGGTATAGAAGAAAACCTCGAAGAAAAGCGCCTTGTCCCCTTCAGAGAAGATGAACAGCGTGTTGAGCGGGAGCTTCTTCTTCAGTGCATCCGTGATTTGATCCACGCGCAGTTGAAGAAAGGCATAGATTCCCGAGGCAGCCACTACAAGAATGATGAGGGCAAGGAGTATCACGCTCCTGTCGGGCTTGCGGCTTCTTCTCTCAAGCATTCCGCGTCAACTCCTCATGCAGTGCCTGCGCGGCGGGGGCAATCTCCTGCGACTGCGCGCGCACGTGGTGAAGCTTCCTTTCCAGCACGGCAAGCACCATCTCGTCGAGGCTCAACGCCAGCGTGCGTCGCCTGAACTCCGGAGAAACGAACTCCCGGGTCGGCTCCAGGTAATCAGCGGCAAAAACGACCTTGGAAAGGCTTCCCATCCCGGGCCGGCCCGTGATGTGGTCCCGGATTGCATCAAGGGTCACGGGGTCGGAATAACCAGTGTCCTTGAGGAGGATTGCGGCTCCGGCCCGTCCGTGAAGCAGGGACGGGTTCTCCCGCTCCCAGGGAGAGAGAGGAAGACCGTCTTTCTCGCACAGGAGGAGTATCTCCGATCGATCCAGCTCCCGTCCCAGGTCGTGACACATTCCCGCGATGTACCCTTTTTCCTCATCGATGTGAAACCGGTCACAGAGCTCGCAGCACAACCGGGCAACCTCACGGGAATGGGACAAACGGGGCCGGGAAAGGCTGGCCTCGGCCAAAGCCGCGGCTCGTGAACGCCAGACATTCCTGTCATCCATACAGCTTGTTCGCCTTGATGTAGTCCAGCACACCATCCGGGAGGAGAAATCGGACGGTACGCTTTTCCGAGATCCGGCGGCGTATCTCCGAGGAGGAGATGGGGAGGACAGTATTGGATACCACACGGTGAGGATACTCCAACGTGGGGTTAGGGGCCATAGTTCTGCGGGCAACGAAAAGGTCCACCATCCGCGAAAGCCTGCCGGCATCTTTCCACGTCGGGAAGCCTTCAACAAGGTCATCCCCGATGAGGAAGCCCGGCTTGTCCTTCAGGGAGAACTTCTGGACCAGCTCTTCCACCGTTTCAATAGAATACGACGGCCCTCCACGCTTGATCTCGCTTTCCACTACCAGGAACTCACGACATCCCTGGACCGCGCGGCGCAGCATCTCCAGACGGTGGGGGGCAGGGAGAATGGGCGAGGGGTCTTTATGCACGGGCTGGTTTGCAGGGACGAAGATTGCGACATCATATCCGAATGCGCTCCGTACTTCTTCTGCAATGAACAGATGCCCGAAGTGGACAGGGTTGAAGGTCCCGCCGAGAATGACCGCCCTCACGAGCGGCCCTCCATCTCACGGGTCCCCTCTGCCGTTCCTTCCGGCTGCTTACCAGCCTGCGCAACCAGGCCAAGGATGGCCTTCTTCAGCTCCGTGATCCCCGAGCGGGCAAAAGCCGACACCGTAAAGATCCTGTCGCCAGGGAAGGCCTTTTTCAGGTCATCAAGGCCCTGCGAAGCAGTCTCGAGATCTTCCTTGGTACCAACGATCAGTCGCGGCCGCGAGGCCAGTTGGGCCGAATAGAGCGCCAATTCCTTCTCCAGGGTTGTCACCGCTGTCGGACAGTCCGCGCTCCCCAGGTCCACCAGAAAGAGCAGGGCAGCGCATCTCTCCACGTGCCGCAGGAAACGAAGGCCCAGCCCGCGGCCCTGCGAAGCGCCATCTATGATGCCAGGGATGTCGGCCAGGATGAGGTCGCGCTCGGAAAGACGAAGCAGCCCGAGGTTGGGGACTTTTGTCGTGAAAGGATAATCTGCGATGAGCGGCCGCGCGTTGGTGAGCAAGGACAGAAGCGTCGATTTTCCCGCGTTCGGCAGGCCCACGAAGCCCACATCGGCTATGAGATGGAGCTCGACCCTCACTTCACGGCTTTCCCCTTCCACGCCCTTCTGGGCGTACCGGGGGGCCTGATTGATGGAGGTTGCATAATGGGAGTTGCCCTTGCCGCCGCGTCCTCCACGCAGCAACACGAATCGACCACCGTCCACGGTGAGGTCCGCCAGTATCTCCTGGGATTCACGGTCCCGCACGAGGGTGCCGGGAGGAACCTGTATCTCGACGTCCCGGCCGTCTTTGCCGCTCATGCGCTGCCCGCCGCCGCGTTTGCCGTTTTCCGCCTTGAATACCCGCTTGAGCTTGAGGTGGGAGAGGGTCTTCAGGTTCGATTTAACGGCAAAGACGACGCTCCCTCCCTTTCCCCCGTCTCCGCCGTCCGGGCCGCCCCGGGGTACATATTTCTCCCTGCGAAAAGACACGGCGCCATCGCCGCCACTTCCGGACGAGACGACGATCGTGGTCTCATCCACGAAACCGTTCACAAAGGCTCAGCTCTGCGCGGGTTGGATGGCGACGAAGCTCCTTCCTTTTCTGTTCTGGAACACGACCTGCCCGTCCACGAGCGCGAACAGGGTGTCATCCCTCCCCCGCCCCACCAGGTCGCCCGGATGGAACTTCGTGCCCCTCTGGCGGACGATGATCGTGCCCGCAGTCACGCGTTCTCCGGCATACCGCTTGATCCCCAGCCTCTTTGCCTGCGAATCACGGCCATTCTTTGCTGCTCCGCCCTTCTTGCGCCCCATGTCAATCCTCCGTCGTCTCTACCCGAAGAGCAATCTCATCCGGAAAATCCCTTTGAAGATCACTCATTCCACGCACCAGGAAATCGGTAACACCGCGCAGCCATTCCTGATGACCCTCACGGGAATCTACCAGGACCATGGCCATCTCTCCCGGCTCGCCTTTCGACCCGCTTGCGACGATACCTCGCGCCGTGCACTCCCGCCCTGCCGTGCGCAGGAGAATGGTCGCCGCGGCGCACGCTATGTTCCTCCCCAAGTCCGCTCCCGCATGCCCTTTCGCATCGAACCGCCGCAGGAGCTTGTCTTTCGAAACTTCAAGAAGGATCCGCAGCACCGCCGTTACGACAGGCCCTTTATGGCTTCCACCTTGATCACCGAAAACTGGCGCCTGTGGCCATAGCGTCGGCGGTAGTTCTTCTTTTTCTTGTACTTGCCGAACACCAGCTTCCGGTCTCGCCCGTGGTCCTCAACAACCGCGTGCACGCTGGCGCCGGCGAGATACGGGCTGCCGATCCGCGCCTTGTCCCCGTCCGAGATCATGATCACGGTCGGAAAGTCGATGGCGCTCCCCTTTTCCTGGACAACGTGATCCACCTTGATGACGCTGCCCGGCTCCACCTTGTACTGCTTTCCGAGAATGTCTACGAGAGCATACATGTTCTTCAACCTCTGGTAACGCGGCTGTTCCGCGCCGACATCGCATCACGCGCATCATCACAAGTGCCACAGCTAGCGCTTTGGCAGTACGGATTGCCGTGAGATTCAGTGGGTACACTAACTATATATTGGGCTGGAGGTCAAGTGCCGCTCAGGAAGTGCCGCTCAGGAAACCACCGTCAGGGGGGATTGGTCAGGCTTCCTCGTCAGAAGCGGTCATGAGAAACTTGAGCTCTTCCGCCGACACCATATGCTCTTCCTCCGGCGCGCCCTGCGCCCGTCCGGCCAGCAGCTCGCGGATGTCGGCGATGTCCTTCTCATGCACGTCGCGGATAGCGCGAAGATGGTCTCCCGAATCCGCGACGTGCTGGCCGAACGGCACTCGTTTCGCAATCAGTCCGTCGATGGCTTCGATGAAGGCCCTCTTCAGCTTCTGGATCTCCCGCAGGTGCTCCTGGCGCTTGACGAAAAGCGAGCTGGCAACCAGGCTCTGGTACACCTTGCCTATCATGACGTCCGCCCAGGCAATGTCCCCCAGGACCCGCTCTCGAAAGAACTCCGGATCGATCTCCAGCTTGAGGATGTCCTGCAGGCACCGGACCTGGAGCGCGAGGCTGAAGATATCGTCTTCATAATTGATTTTTCTGGTCATTGCTTTTTTGCGCGGTCTCTAGTCATGATCGGCGCGACCTCGCGGTCACTTGACAGACTCCTCTACCCTCGGTAAGGTCCTCTGGCATGGTTCGGGGGGTTTTCCACGAACCTGCTTCAAGTATATCCTCTTTGCTCGTCGTTGTGGCGAGCCATAAGTCCAGAGGGAGGAAAGACAGGATGAATGCGTACGAGGCTGTCGTGATCTTTTTGAGCGATGAAGCTCAATACCAGGCCGGACGGGAGTTCCTGAAAAAGGAGTTCGAAGGCTCGGGGGTCACGATCAAAAAAGAAGATGACATGGGCGACCGTCTGCTCGCCTACCCCGTCAGGAAGAACGATCGCGGCCACTACATCTGCTACCATATCGAGAGCGCTGCCGAACCGCTCAAGACGCTGTCCAAGACCATGAAGCTGAGGCCCGAGATACTGAAATATCTTTTCGTCCGCCAGGACAATTAGCTCCTCAGGGAGTCGGTATGGCAGATATAAATCATGTTGTTCTCGTGGGCCGTCTGACCAGGAACGCCGAGCTGAAGTACACCAACAGCGGCGCGGCGGTGAGCAAGTTCAGCATTGCCATCAACCAGCGAAGGAAAAAGGACGATCAGTGGGTGGATGAGTCCCACTTTTTCGACATCGTCCTGTGGGGAAAAACCGCAGAATCCCTCAACCAGTACCTGGTCAAGGGCAAGCAAGTCGGCATTGAAGGCCAGCTTCGGCAGGACAGATGGGAGCAGGAAGGCCAGTCCCGCAGCAGGGTGGAGATCTTTGCAACGAATGTCATGCTGCTTGGCGGTGGCCAGGGGGGCGGTGGCCAGGGGGGCGGCGGCCAGGGAGCCGGTGGCCAAGCGGGCGGTGGCCAAGCGGGCGGAGGAGGATCTCGCCAGCCCGGGCAGGCCCCTGAGCCAAAAGGCGGGGGGGGAGACTTCCCTGAAGGCCCGACCTCCCATGAGGGTTTTGAGGACGATATTCCATTCTAGGTGAGAGAGAGGATAGAAGCACATGTCGGATAACAAGGAAAGCACTGAAAATCGCGTTCCGCGCCAGCCAGAGGGCGCTCCGGCCGGAGGGGACAGAGGCGGCCAGCCTGAAGCCGGTCCTCGGCCTGAGGCCGGTCCTCGGCCTGAGGCAGGTCCTCGGCCCGAGGCCGGTCCTCGGCCCGAAGGCGGTCCACGGAGGGAAGGCGGGTTTCGTCCGGACTCTGACAGACCTCGTGAGGGCGGCTTTCGTGAGGGTGGCCCTCGCTCGGACAGAGGGGGAGATCGAGGCGATCGGGGAGGATTTGCAGGGGGCCGCGGGCGGCACAAGACTTTCTTCAAGAGGAAGGTGTGCAAGTTCTGCATCAAGAAGGCCACGATCGATTGGAAAGATGCGGGCGGCCTGAAGCGCTTCACCTCGGAACGCGGAAAGATCATGCCCCGCAGGATCACGGGGACATGCGCGAAGCACCAGAGAGAGCTGGCACGCGCCATCAAGCGGGCGCGCACTCTTGCCCTGCTTCCCTACGTGTCGAGATAGAGGGGTCTGGGCGAACACCGTTGCGGCCCGGAATCGAATGCTTCAGACATCGGCAAGGGGACGTTTCCTCGAGATATTTCTCTTCACGCTTTCGTCTCTCGTTCTCTACCATATTGGGATAGGGGTCGGGGTGTTTCTGATACCCCTGCAAGTCGTGGCGTCTCGACGAGGGGAGACCAGCCTGCTGGCCGCGTGCGGGCTTTTCCTGCTGGTTTTTCTGGCGCTGCGGCTCCTCCCCTTCCTGGGTGGGCAGCTGAGGCCGGACATTCTCACGGTCGTCGAGGTCATTTTCGTCCTTTCCCTTCTGCTCGGTCTTCTTGCGTTGAACCTCCCTCTGCGCGTCAGGCTGCGAGCTCTCCACCGGTTGCTGGGCGTGACCGCAGCTGCCGGTCTGCTTGCCATTCCCATGGCTGTCTGGCTGTCGAGGAATGCTCAGTTCCAGGAGGCAATGGGCACGCTCTTCTCCGAAGTGTCGCGGATGCTCACCTCCCTGTTTGCCGGGAGAAGCGGAGAACCGGCTGATCCCGCGCTCGCGACCTTGCTTTCCCCGTCCGCTCTTCAAAAGATGTCGATTGCATACCTTTCCAGGAGCCTCCTGGCCTTCTATTTCGGCCTGTTGGCATTTTCCTGGTGGGCGGGGCAGACCTCAGCGGCACGAGCCGCCTGGGCAGGGCAGAGGCGGTTTCGATTTGCCGATTTCCGCCTGGAGGGCTTCTGGCTGTGGCCGCTCATCGCCGCATGGACGCTCATCCTGGTGGATCTCTTTCTTGGCGCGCGCTCCATGGCAACTGGAGGCGTCGGCGGCTGGCAATATGCTGCGTGGAACGTCGGTCTTGTGGTCCTGATCTTGTACGGGCTCCAGGGACTCGCCATCTTGCGCTTTCTCTTCGAAAAGCATGGCTTGCCGCGATTCCTCTGGCTGCTCCTGATCATCGGCGTGGTCGCGCTGGCCGCCTCACCGAAGGCCGGATTGTTCGTGATGGTGACGCTCCCCGTTTTCGGGGTGTCGGAGAACTGGATACGCTATCGCGTTGTTGCGAGCAGGGAGTCGAATGAATCACCGTGAAACAGATTCAGCGGTTCGTGCTGCAATGAAGGATTCAACTGAAAGGAGAAGACCGTCATGAAGGTGATACTGAACCAGGACGTCATGGGTCTCGGAGAAGAAGGCGACATCAAGGAAGTGGCCAACGGCTACGCCCGCAATTTCCTCCTTCCGAAAAAGCTCGCGGTCCTCAATACCCGGGAGAACCTGGCCGTGCTGGAGCACAAGCGCACCGCTATTGAAACCCGTAAGGATGAGAAGAGGAAGGAAGCGCAAGGCCTGCGTGAGCGCCTGGAAGCGGAGGAGATCAAGTTCTCCGTGCCTGCCGGAGAAAACGGCAAGCTCTTCGGCTCCGTGAACAATACGCTGGTTGCCGTCGAGCTCGAGAAGAAGGGCTTCCAGATCGAGAAGAAGCGCATCGAGATTCCCGAGCACACAATCAGGTCGGTGGGCACGTACAAGGTGAAAGTGAAGCTGTACGACAAGGAAGAAGCGGTCATCAAGCTGATCGTGGAAGGGGCAGCCCAGCCGGGCGCCGCGCCGGCCCAGCAGCCCAAGCCCCGGCAGCGAAGGCCGCGTCCTTCGGCAGAGCCCGCCCCTGAGGGCGCACCGGCTCCTGCGCAGCCAGAGGCGTCTCACCAGACCGAAACGAAGTAGAGGGGCTGCAGCCCCAGGAGGCGGATGCCGTGAGCGGGGCAATGAATCCCGTCAACCTCAGGGACGCGGTTCCATCCCACAATGAGGAGGCGGAGATCGCGACGCTCGGCGCAGTGTTGATAGATTCGGAGGCGCTGTCGTCCGTTGTCCACCTGGTGCGCTCGGAAGATTTCTACAAGGGGGCGCACCAGCGCATCTACGAGGCCATCCTCTCCCTCTTCGACAGGGGGCAGTCGATCGACCTCATCACCCTTGCGGAGGAGCTGCGCTCCCGCGGCACCCTGGAGCAGTGCGGGGGCGCGGCCTACGTATCGCACCTTACCTCCGCGGTCCCCACCAGCGCAAACGTCGAGTATTACGCGCGGATCGTCCAGGCTGCGAGCATCCGGCGCACCCTTGCGCGCGTCTCGCAGGAGATCATTGCCCAGGCGCACGACAACTCGGCGGAGATCAGCGTCATCCTGGAGGAGGCGGAGCGAAGGATCTTCGAGATCTCGGACCGCAACCAGACCGGCACCTACTATCCTGCCAAGGAAATCGTCAAGCTCACCTTCGACGCCATCGAGAAGCACTACCATTCAAAGACCGAGTACACGGGGATCCCGTCCGGATTCAAGGACCTCGATCAGCTGACAATGGGGTTCCAGAACTCGGAGTTCATCGTCATCGGCGCCCGTCCCTCCGTTGGCAAGACCGCATTTGCCCTGACCATCGCCGCGAACATGGCCATCCGGCAGAAAATCCCCGTGGGCTTCTTCTCCCTCGAAATGTCCAGCATGGCCATCATGCAGCGCCTCCTCAGCATGGAAGCACGGCTGGATTCCCAGAGGATGCGCACGGGCATGCTGAGCCCGGCTGATTTCAGCAGGATCACCGAAGCCTGCGGAAGACTCTACGAAGCGCCCTTGTACATCAGCGATTCACCCGACCTCAAGCTCCTGGACCTGCGCGCGCAGGCGCGAAGGATGAAGAGCCACCAGGATGTGAAGATCATCTTCGTGGACTACATCACGCTGATCGGCTCGGAGAACCGGGAGCTGCCCCGGCATGAGCAGATTGCCGAGGTTTCCCGCTCCCTCAAGGCCCTTGCCCGGGAGCTGAACCTGCCCGTCATTGCCCTGTCGCAGGTCCGCCGTGAGACGGAGGGAAAGAAGCCGACCCTCGCCGACCTGAGGGAGTCGGGCTCCATCGAGCAGGATGCCGACGTCGTCATTTTCCTTCATACGGAAGACTTGAAAGTGGAAGTTCGGGAAATCACGGTGGCCAAGCAGAGGAACGGACCCGTCGGCGACCTTGCTCTCGCTTTCCTGGCCAAATACACCAAGTTCGAGGCCCTCGAGCGTGGATCCGGGGTGTAGGAAGGGAAGGAGTCGCATGGGTTTGAAGGACAAGTACGATTTCGACATGCTCGTCAACGAGGCCGAGGGTCTTGTCCTGGCGGAGTTGGAAGCGCAGCTGGCCCGGACCCCGGGACTCTGCACGTGCCAGGATTGCGTGCTGGACATGGCGGCGTATGCAATGAACAAAGTGCGTCCCTCGTACCGCGCATCGCTGATGGGGAGCGTCTATGCCAAGGCAGCCGTCAGCCCCGACTATGTCAGAGAGATTGCGCTGGCCGTGCGGGAAGCCGTGGAGAAGGTACGGGCAAACCCCTCACACGACTAGCACGACTGAAGGTCGTGCGGGAGGGGCCCTGGGGTACCATCTACCAGCTCTCTATTCGAAGCCGGTAATCCTCGGTTGCTTTCACGGGCGTTCCGTTCGCAAAAACCTTCACGTGCGCGTCTCCCCCCGGGGAGGCCAGGTAGCCCCCGCCGCTGACGGTGGCGGCCCACTCACCGTCGGAGAAAAGGGAAAGCTCACCGATACGCGATCCGGTGGCCTGCTGGATGATTCCCAGAACGGAGTTCCTGTCCAGCGAGACAATGAGACCCTGGCAGGCCACAAACCCTCTCAGGCTGACGTATTCGGAGGGTATGGTGGTGGTTTTTGCACCGTCCCATGAAACGATGCGCGCGCGGCCCAGGGATGCATAGAGGATGTGCGTGGAGGGATCCAGGGCAAGGCTGGCATCCAGGTTTTCCTCAGGTTCGCTTGCAATAACGGTTTCTTTCTCGAACCCGGAGCCGTCATGGAGAATGAGGTTGGTCGCGCCAGCCGCATCCACACCCAGTGAGTACAAGAGCGGTCCTCCGGCCCCGGGGGCGGCCGGATCGAAAAGAAGGTCCCACGTATAGACATTCCTGCCCGGTATCCCGACGGTCTCTCCGGTGCGTGTATTGATCCTCACGAGCGACCCGCCGGAGGCCAGTGCGGTATTCTTTCCTCCAATCAGCTCGCTGGACGATGCCGCAACGACTGCGGAAAGGGCCGCGACGCGCAACTCGAAGCGCGAGGCACCTGTCGCAAGGTCAACGATGCGAATGGTCCCGCCGTTCTCGATCCCCAGGAGGGTGCTGCCCGCGACAGTGAGATTCGCAAGCGGCGCTTTAAACCCCGCAGTCAGTGTCCGAAACTGCGGGGAAGACTGGGGGACGGCAACGTTCCTGCGCGCGAAGACGGGGTCAGGAAGATCCAGGACGGCGAATCGAGGCGGGTTGTCATCCCTGCTCCAGGCAAGAAGGGACGTGTCGGAAATGAAGGAGAGTCCGACAGCGCTCTTCCAGGGATTGTCGACCAGGATGGAATGAACGTAGGTTGGTGACTGCGAGCCATCAAGCAGATCGGACCTGAATACGCGGATCCAGTCCTTCGAGCCCGCCGCAAGAACGCCGTGCCGCGCATCGATTCCCGTGATGTCTGCAAGCAGGTTCCGGCTGATCACGCGCAGGTCGCCGGATGAGGACAGTTCGCTGATGTTGCCGCCCGGACCTGCAAGGTAAAGCCCGTCCGAGCCGTAGCAGAGAACCTGGTACGCCACACGAGGGTCATTTCCCGGGTCCTGTTTCACGGCTGCGGCGCGCGTGACAAGGGAATCAGAGGAGAATGTCCATTCCGTCGGAGCCCCCCCCGACGTCTGCACTGCGGCAACCCGGTCCCCCGTCGGGGAGATGTCGAGGCTTGCATCCCCATTCAGGGCCGTTCGACCGTGGACTGCCCCGCTCAGCGTGTCCACGAGGACTACTTCACGGCCTGTGCTCCCCGCCATGTACCTTCGATCCTTGGAGATACGGATGTGCGAGAGATAGGGTGTCGTCGGGACATCCAGGGTGAGGGATCCGGACACAATGTCCCAATAGGAAATCCTTCCCGAAGCCTGGTAGGTCATGATTGTTTTTTCTGACCGGGACACCTCTGCAAAAGCGACGATCCCGAAGCCTTCCCGATGGAACTGGACGGGGTCTCCAGTCGCCGCATCCAGGATCTTCAGGCCTTGCCATGAGGACTCGCCGTATACAAGGAAGCGTCCCTGGCCGGAAAACCCCAGAAAGAGCGGAACGTCCTTGAGGGGAATCCTCAACACCTGTTTCTCGCGTTCCCAGTCCCAGACCGCGAGGGAAAAAGAGCGAAGGCCGTCGCTCACAACCACGGCGACGCGCGGGGATACCGGATCCACGGCAATCATCTGCGCCGACAGGCGCGTCACCCGAAGATTGCGATAGACGATGCCTTCCTCTGCGTTCCAGATCCTCACAGTCCCGTCATCCCCGGCGCTGAAGAGAAGGTTCCTCCGCTCATCGTACTTGAGATCGAGCACGGCTCCGATATGCCCCGAGTTGATGACGCTTTGCACGTTCGAGGCCAGGGTATTCTCGGTCGCGGCCGCAGGGACATCCGCCGCTTGTGCCGACAAAGCACGGGCGGCAAGCGCAAAACCGAGGAGTGCCACGGCGCGCACCGCGCGTTCCATCACACGTCCTCTCCCGTGAGCCGGCGCACCGAGACCCATGGCTGTGAACAGAAGTCCCGAAAGGGTTCTTCCTTCACCCTCGTCTCGACGTCTTCTGCGATCTTGCGGTAGATCTCCCCGCCCAATCGGGCCACCCCTATTTCCCCGTCCTTCAATCCCAGGACATGGAACACGTGCCTGCCGTCCTCTTCGCCTTTGTACCTGAGGGTAACGTCACGGTCCTGGTCCTCCGCCCCGGTGGCCCCCGTCAGGAGATAATATTTCATTATCTCGATGACCCTGTCGTCCAGCCCGGATTCCAGGATGTGCAGCTTCTCCGCCATCTCGGGGAACCCCACCACGACCCTGAACGGGCTGCCGATCTCGTAATTAAGCTTCCCCAGGATGAGCCTGCTCATGTCCATCTCCGGAATCATGAGCATCTCCCCCAGGCCGCCGCGAAGATGGAGATGAAAAGGAAACTCCGGCGTGAGGCGCTTCCCGCATTTGGGGCACGTCAATGCCATGAAGTCCCCGCTGGCAATCTGCTTCTCCACCTCCGGTTCGGTTTCCAGATCAGCTATGTCAGGGACATCGGCATCGAACACATTGTCGCAGAAACAGGCTATGCGCCGGGAAACGAAATGCATGCGCTACCGTCCTGGGAAGGATAGTATATCATTCAGGGTGACGACGGCTATCAGCCCGATCAAAATGGAGAATCCAATGATCTGGATCCTCCAAAAAATGCTGGCGGGAACAGCCTTTCCCCTGAAAATCTCTATGAGGAAAAGCAGGATCTGGCCGCCGTCCATGGCGGGAATGGGAAGAAGGTTCATCAAGAACAGGACGACGCTGAGGAATGCCAGGAGCTGGAAGGACGACACGAGGCCCACACGGAAACCAATCTGGAATCCGCTTGCGGCCGCGCTCCCGATGAAGTAGGTGATCTTCAGCGGGCCGGCGATGGCATTGCGCAGGTTGATGCCCTGGAAAAGCAGCCCGAATCCCTTCACCGTCAGCGTCACGTAGTTCCATGTCTCGGCGAGACCGTGCTCGAACGCGCCCGGCAGCCCGAGCCTGGGCGAAGGATACTCTTTCTGCGCAAACCCGATCCCCAGCATCTTCTCTGCGAAGTCGAACCCGATTGTGGAGGCCCTTTCGTACACCAGGAGGGCGCTCAGCTCTGCGCCCCGGCGTTCGTACGTGACGGTCACCTTCCCGGGGCCGGAGGAGAGAATCGGCATGAGATCCCAGATGTTCCCCACGGGCTTCTCGCCTGCCGTCAGGATCAGGTCACCTTTCTGAAGCCCCGCAATGGCAGCCGGAGATCCGAGTCGAAGAGAATCCACAACGGGATCCACCCACGGGAGGATGCCGATCTGACCGGCGCCGGTGTCTTTGTCCAGCCTGGGCATGACGGGGACGTCGAGCTGCTGCGCTGCCCCGTTCGCATTTCGGGACACCCGGAAGATCAAACGGCTTTTCGGCGCAACCGACACCGCCTCCCGAATGCCTTGAAAGTTCTCCACGGGCCGTCCGTTTATCGACAGGATTCGATCCCCGGTCTTCAGCCCGGCCGCGGTAGCCGGCGGAACCTCCGCGGATGGCTGCGCAGCGTAGTCAGTGGCAAGGACGATGCGGTTGTCGTACGAGGGAACGCTGAACCCTGCCCACCAGATCAGGGAAAGGATGATTGCCGCAAACACCAGGTTGGACACTGGACCTGCGGCGGAGATGACGATGCGCCGCCACGGCGCCGCGGTGTTGAACGAGCCCCCGTTTCCCTCCTCGGCGCCCACCGGTGCAGGGCCTCCGCCCGCTACACCCGGGGTGATTTCCCCTTTCATCTTGCAGAATCCACCGATGGGGAACCACGAGATCTGGTAGACGGTCCCGCCCCTCTTGAATCCTACCATGCGCGGGCCCCACCCGAGGGAGAAGGTCTCTACGCCAACACCGTTTGCCTTGGCCGCAACGAAATGGCCCAGCTCATGGACGAATACCATGATCCCAAGCCCGATGAGCCCCAGCACGAATATTCCTATCATGATTGCCTGTCCTTATCCGCCAAGCAGCCGCATCAGCCCGTAGAAGAGGGGCGCGCTCAGGATCATGGAGTCCACCGAGTCGAGCATCCCTCCCCTGCCGGGGATCGCGATTCCAGAATCCTTGACGCTCGCGGACCTCTTGAGGCCGCTTTCAGCGAGGTCCCCCAGGATAACCGCCGCGCCCGTGAGCACCGAGAACGCTATTCCACCCACGATGCTCGATGGGAGAAGCGACGGCACTGCCATCCTGAATACTGTATAGATGATTCCCGTGCCGATAAAGCCCGCGACAAACCCCACGACGCTCTTTTGGGGGCTTATCGTCAGGTTCAGGCGCGTGGATCTCCCCCAAAGGCTTCCCGCGAAGTATGCGGCCATATCGTTAGCGAAAACCAGTCCGAGGAAAAGAAGAATCGACAGCGACGGCCGAGGCAAGGCGGAAATGCGCACGACCCACGAAAGAAAAAACGCCGGGTACAGCACGACGAAAACAGAGGAGGAGACGAAAGTCAGAAGCTCGTTGATCCGGCGCGGGTCTTTCTGGAAGATTGCGCGTATCAGGATGATCCCGACGCAGGCCGCCACCCAGCCCAGGGCCCACTGCGCGGGAATCAGCCCCGCCACCTCCAGCCAGGCGGCAAGAGGAAGGGTCCCGGCAAGCACCGGTGCAAGGTACCGCGCCGTGGAGACGCCCCGTGCCTCGAAGAGCGCCCGGGTCTCCAGCGCGCCAACCACACAAGCGGCCGCAGCCGCCAGGTTGAAGGGGAGATGGTGAAGCTGAGGCACAAGGAAGATGAGCGCCCCCAGCACGGGGAACGCGACCGCAATCAGGAGCAGGCGTGTTGAAAAGCCCTTCCAGTTCACGCGGTGCCGCCGAATCTTCTCGACCTTTGCGCGTACTCGGCGAGGGCCTCGCGGAGGTCTTCCCCATTCCAGTCCGGCCATAGCTTCGGGCTGAAGTACAGCTCCGCGTACGCAGACTCCCAGAGGAGAAAATTGGAGAGGCGCAGCTCGTTTGCGCTTCGGATGATGAGGTCCGGGTCCGGCAGCTCCGGATGATCGAGGTAGCGTCGAAAAGTCTCCTCAGTGAGAGGCTCCTCGGAACCGTCGGCGAGACGTCGGCGAAAGGCGCGGATGATCTCGTCCCTGCCCCCGTAATTAATGGAAAGATTCACTATCAAGCCGTCGAAACGGGCCGTGTCTCGTGTGACGTCATGGATTTCCCGGGCAATCTCACGGGGGAGCCGGTCCAGGTCACCGCTGTGCAGAATGCGGATCTTGTTTTTGCGGTAGAAGTCATATTCCTTTTTCAGATACAGCCCGATCAACCCCATCAAATAGGACACTTCTTCCTGCGCCCGGGTCCAGTTTTCCGTTGAAAAGGCGTAAAGGCTGAGAAAAGCAAGCCCCGCTTCGGAAGCGGCGGCCACCACGCGCTTGGCCGCCTTGACCCCTTCCAGGTGCCCTTCCGTCCGGGGCTTTCCCCGCGCCTCCGCCCACCTGCCGTTGCCGTCCATGATTATTCCAACATGGCGGGGAAGACGGGAGGGGTCGGGAAGGACATTGTGTACGCGGGGTTGCCGGTCCGGCGAGGGTCTCACACCTCGAGGATTTCCTTTTCCTTGGCCTCGAGGATCTTGTTGATCTCCTCGATGAACTTGTCGGTGAGCTTCTGGATCTCGTCCGTGGCCTTCTTGGCCTCATCCTCGCTCAGCTCGGAATCCGTCTTGGCTTTCTTGATTTCCTCATTTGCATCACGGCGCGCGCCGCGGATGGCCACGCGGGACTGTTCCGCCGTATTCTTGGTGAGCTTCACCAGCTCCTTGCGCCGGTCTTCGGTGAGCGGCGGGATGCTGATCCGGATCACCTTGCCGTCGTTGTTCGGATTGACGGAGAGCTCGGATTTCTGGATGGCCTTTTCGATCTCCGAGAGAACGGAGCGGTCCCACGGCTGGATGATGACAAGACGCGCCTCCGGGATGGAGATGGTTGCCACCTGGTTCAGGGGAACCTTGTTCCCGTAGTAATCCACCCTGATCTTCTCGAAAAGCGCCTGGGAGGCCCTGCTGCCGCGGAGCGTTTTGAACTCCTCCTGCAGGGCCTGGATGCTTTTTTTCATCCGCTCTTCCGCCTGGCCCCTGATCTTGTCTCTCGTCATACGAGATCCTCCTTCAGGAATGATCTTCACCCAGCTTCACGTAGCGGTAGTCGACGATTGTGATCTTTGCCCCCACTTCCTTCCCAAGGTCATCAAGCACCTTTGCGACAGAGCGCTTGTCGTCCTTCACGAAGGGCTGCTCCAGGAAGCATATATCGGCCAGCATCTTGTTCAGCTTCCCTTTGATGATCCCCTGCAGGACGTTTGCCGGTTTGTTCAGGTTCTCAGCCTGCTTGGCGAAGATTGCCTCCTGCTCCTTGAGGAACTCGGGGCTCACCTTGTCCTTGGAGAGGAAAAGCGGGGAGAACGCCGCGGCATGGAGGGCGCAGTCGAAGAGGACCTGCTTCACCTTCGGATTGTCCTTCGCCTTGGGGTCGCTGAATGAGAAACGGATCATCACGCCGATCCTCCCGTCGTGGATGTACTCCACGATGGACTCTCCCGGCCCCACCGGGAGGGTGACGATCCTGCGCAGCTGCATGTTTTCCTTGATCTTGCCGACTGTCTCCTTGACCATGGTCTGAAGCTCTTCGGCTGCCGCGCTGACATCCTTCTCGGCCACTTTCCCCAGGAGGGCAGTGCCCAGCTCCTGGAAAAGGCTGTTGCGCGCCACGAAATCAGTCTCACACGTGAGCTCGAGCATGATGCCCTTGTCGGGCAGCATCTTGGAGAAAATCATGCCGCTGTTGGTGACGCGTTCGCTTTTTTTCACCGCGGCCGCCAGCCCCTGCTCTTTCAGCAGGCGCTCGGCCTGATCGAAATCACCGTTCGCTTTGACCAGCGCATTCTTGCAGTCCAGCATCCCGGCCCCGGTCTTCTCCCGGAGCTTCTTTACCTCAGTTGCTTTGATTTCCATCTATTTTATCCATCACTCCTTGTACAGCTTATCCTCATCGATTTCCGGCTCTTCCGGAGGAGTCTCTTCCTTCTTGACGCCTGCCTCATCCGGGGTGTAGTTGGAATAATCCTTGTCCGTGAAGCCGGTTGCAGCCTCATCCGCGGCAGCGCCAAGGACGGCGGCGACTGCGACCTTCTCCTCTTCCTGGTCGTACTTGGACTGAGCGGCGAACTCGCCCTTGTCGATGGCCTCGGCGAACTCTTCCTCACCCTTCTCTTCCTGCAGGGTTTCCACGACCTCCAGGCCAACCTCGTTCTCAGCCTCGATCACGGCATTCGCGATGATCTGGGCGAACAGGTTGATTGCCCGAATTGCATCATCGTTGCCAGGGATGGGATATGTGATCCCCTCAGGGTTGCAGTTGGTGTCAACCACGGCGACAATGGGGACATTGACCTTCCGGGCTTCCGTCACGGCAATGGATTCCTTGCGCGTGTCGATGATGAACACGATCCCGGGCAGCTCCTTCATTTCCTTGATACCGCCAAGGTTCTTTTCCAGCTTGCCCCGCTCCTTCATGAGCCTGGCAATCTCTTTCTTTGTCAGGTTCTCGAAAGTGCCATCAATCTCCATCTTCTCCAGCTTCTTCAGCCTCAAGAGGGACTTCTTGATCGTCGAGAAGTTCGTGAGCATTCCGCCCAGCCAACGATTGTTCACGTGGAACATGTTGCATCGCTTGGCTTCGCGCTCAACCGTCTGCTGCGCCTGCTTCTTGGTGCCGACAAAAAGGACCGACTTGCCGGCAAGGACGGTCTTGCGTACCGCCTCGTACGCGTCCTTGATTGCCACGATCGTTTTCTGGAGATCGATGATGTGGATTCCGTTGCGCTCCGCGAAGATGTATTTTTTCATCCGCGGATCCCACCTCTTCGTCTGGTGCCCGAAATGAACGCCGGACTCGAGCAGGTTTTTCATGGTAACAACAGCCAAAATGATCCTCCTTCCCCTTCTTCCTGGCTTTTACACCCTTTTCCATACGGATGGGCGAGATGAAAGGGCTAAAAATGGTACTCGTTCCTGATCAAGATGCCATAAAATGCCTCAAGTGGCAAGCCTACGACGTTGCTGTAGGAGCCCTTGATCCACTCCACAAAGAACGCGCCGCGCTCCTGTATCCTGTATGCGCCCGCTGCCCCCGACCATTCCCCGCACTCGACGTACCAGGCCAGCTCAGTGGGCGTCAGTGCCTTGAACTTAACGTCTGTTGTGACAACTTCCAGATCGATGGGCTTTGCCTTGTCTATCAGCACTGCAACGCCGGAGTAGACCTTATGCACTTTTCCCGAAAGGAGAGCGAGCATTTGACGCGCTTCCTCGGGACCGGCGGGCTTGCCCAGGACTTTACCATCCACCTCGACAATGGTGTCGACGCCAAGGACCCAGCGCGGGGATTCGGTCTTGAACAGCTCGACCACAGCCTCCAGCTTGCTGCGTGCCACGCGCGAAACGAGCTCGGCGGTCGACTCAAGCGCAGAGTAATCTTCCGTGAGGTCGGGCGGAATCACTTTGACGGGCATCTTGGCTTTTGCAAGAAGCTCCCTGCGTCTCGGTGAGCCGGAGGCGAGAATTATGGTTTCCATCTATGCGAGCTCCATCGTTTCCATGAGAAATCTCTTCATCTCGATATTTTCCCTGGGCGTGAATGGCAGACGGTCCTTCACGCCTCCTCCGGGGCTCCAGAGACCGAGGGCCGCCTGGATCCACGGCGTGGGGGAAAGTGGCGATAGATGGTGCCCGCCCGCCTTCCTGGTGTCCAGGGCCGGACGATTCCCTTGTGGCGGACGGCCGGTGAAGTACATATCGCCCCTGGGGTACAAGAACGCAAGATAGGGCGAATCTCCTTTTCCGTCGAGCACGCCGATGTCGGCCCCGAGGTTGGCGTTCGCGGATTCCACGGCATCCTTCAGCCTCCCCAGCAGCAATCCTCTTTCAAACGAACCCCCTGCAATCACCTGACCGCAATCACTCGGGTGATACCACGCGGCAGACCTGGAATAGTCATAGCCGCTGGCGCGCCGGCGGACAAGCCCAGCATCCGCAAGAACCTCATTGATGTGGAGCTTCGAATGGTGAGCCATGGCGCCATGGTCGGATGAGATGACAAGCAAGGTGTCCTTTTCCATTTCCCGCATCAAGCGTCCAAGAAGAGAGTCCACCATACCGGCGCATCCGTGGAAAAGCTCGATTGCGCGCTCGTCGTCACGAAGAAGGAGATCGAAATAGGCGTGGTTGAAGTCATCCACCACGGGGAAGTAGCCGACAACCAGACGCGCGGCAAGGTTGCCCGCCTGCCTGATCATCAGCTCGGCTTTCCGTTGGAAGCTGACGTCGCTGGCCAGAAGCTCTGCCTTCAGCGGCACATGATGCGCAGGGTCGCGGGAGGAGTTGAGCCGTCGCACCAGGTGGAAAGCGCTCATCTCCAGAAAATCGTCACAACCTGCCGACCCCGACTTCCCTCCGCGGCATACCACTGCGTTCATTGGGTTGAGGAGAAGCAGCTTCGGCTCCAGCAAATGAGCAAAGACCCGCGTTCCCGACGTCAGGTCGACGTACCGTCCTTCCCCTGCCCGAAGCTCAGCCAGGACGGAAGAGCCTTTTGTCAGGTAAGCGGCGTTCCTGGAGCATCGCACACGCAGGCGTATTCCGCGATAGGACACTTCTTCCGCTTCGCCCGAAAGGCGGTACAGCAACGGTTTTCTCCAGAGCCGATAGCCGTCGAGTCCAAAGGCAAGGTGCTCCGCGGGCCCCTTCCACACCGGGTCATTGCGGAATGCCACGTTCATGAGGGAGTATCCAGCGCCGCGCTCCTCCATCTCCTGCCATATCGTCCTGGTTCGTCCCAGGTCCGCGTAGAATCCGCTGAGGGAGTCCTGGAGCCTGGCAGGGTGCGGCATGAAATACCCCAACACTCCGTTTTGCGCCGGCTGGGTGCCCGTGAAGAGGGCAAGCAGGGCCGGGGGAGTCTGGCAGACCGGGGTCGCCGGGGCCATTGGCCCCAGGAAGCCTTCATGTCCCATACGCTTGAGCGCGGCGTGCCGGCCTGAGTCGACGGCCAGCTTGACGTGCTCGAAACCCATGCCGTCCAGCACGACCCAGAGCACCCGGGAGTAGCGTTGTGTTGACACCCTATACCTTTCGAAGTATCGTTGATTCGAGTCAGCACGGAGGATTGCAGAAACTGTGCGTTTGGGCAATTAGCTCAGTTGGATAGAGCGATGGCCTCCGGAGCCATAGGCCGCCAGTTCGAACCTGGCATTGC
>CAVQAA010000025.1:0-398508 GCA_963710335.1 uncultured Spirochaetota bacterium | reverse complement strand
ACTTAAAATCCCCTACCCCGCAAGGGGTGTACGGGTTCGACCCCCGTCTCCGGCAAAGTTCAGCGGCATCTTTCGTTCCTATCGGCGCAGTGCTATTCTCGGTCGGTCGAGGCAAAGAATGGGCTTGTTCGGAAGCGAAAAGCTATTCAATATAAAAGACAGTCAGGAGCTCCTCCGCGCATTGTCAGGCCGCGCGCAGTGGAGCCTCATCCGCCCTGACGTCCTGAGCGCCCTCGTCAACAACGCCAGAGGCGATGTGCTGAAGATCAGCCGCCTGGTCTTTGTCTCCGAGTACTACGATTGCGTAAGAAACAACTTCGTCGAGCTCTCAAGAATATGGGAGGACCCCCGGCTGGCTCTTTCTTCGTTCGGAGCAACCCTGGTCGGTCTTGCGGGAGACATCATCCAGCACATGGCCGACCTGCCGGAGGGCTCCGAACGCCAAAGCCAGGCAACAGGCCTGGTCGAGATCTCGTTTCTGTCCGCGATATTCTGCGACCCGTACCTCCTTGCGGCTTTCAAGGGCCTCGCGTCTTTCTATTACGCAACGGGAAGGAAAGAGCTCGCCGCTGCAACCTGCCGCCAGTACGATGAGACGGAGCAGAAACTCCTGCAGGCCACGGATCAATACCTTCGCGCCTACCGTGAAACGAAGTACAAGCCGATGGCAGCAGCGCTGCGCGCGGAAATGAATCGGCTGAAGGCCTCCCTCGGAGTCGCCGCGGGGTAGAGGCCGCAATCCCTAGGTGCCAGAGTCTTCGCGCCCGGCGGCAATCATGGACACGATCTCCTGATGGCTCATCAGCTTCGCACTGGCGCAGAGCTGCTGGAAAAGCCCTTCTGCTTCCGGGGAGAAGAAAGCCCTGCCCAGGTCGCCGGGTCCGGGGTTTGCAATGATGAGATTGCGGGCACGCCCGGCAAGCTTCAGGTTCCCGACGTTCCCCGTGCCGACCGGGAACGAACAGAGGACCGTCACTTCCGCTTCCTCTACGAGGCGGGATGCCCGGGCAACGTCCTGATCGGAGATTCGGGAAAAAGCTCCAACTGATTCGACGGGCAAAGCGAGACTTCGCCAGAGCTTCTCATCCGAGTCGTATTCATGCGCGATACCCCCCGAGAGGCGGCAGCCCATTCGGTATAAATCTCTGGTGACATTCACCGCGCTCCCCGCTCCGCCAATGAGGTGAACCCTTGTGGACCTGCCGCCGGCGCGGCCGGGGACCACGGTCACCGTCAGGCTTCCCGTGGCCGAGCTGGGTGAGACCAGAGTTCGAACGCCATAGACTCGGTCCAGCAATTCCGGCCTGAGCACCGCCTCCGCCGGACCCCATGCGCTCACGGTCCCCTTGTCCAGAAGCAGGAGCCGCGTGCAATACTCCGCCGCCACGCTGAGATTGTGCACGGAAGCGATCACCGTGCGGCCCGCGCGGGCAATCTCCTGCGTCATGGAGAAGATCCTGTCCTGGTGTCCGATATCGAGGCTGGAGCTCGGCTCGTCGAGCAAGAGTATGTCGGTATCCTGGACAAGCGCCCTGGCAAAAAGAACCAGCTGCCGCTCTCCTCCGGAAAGCTCGCCCATGATCCTGTTTTCGATTCCGGGCATCCCCACCGCGGCCAGGGCTTCGCGGGCCTTTTCATGGTCGGATGCGGACTCACGCTCGAACCTGGCCAGGTGGGGATACCTGCCCATCACCAGCGCCTCCATGACCGTGAAAGGAAGCGCCTGCAGGGACTCCTGGGTCATATAGGCAACCATGCGGGCCCGCTCCCGCGCGCTCATCCGGCCAAGCGGGCGTCCGCCCATTCGGATCTCCCCCTGCGTCGGCTTGAGCCCTCCCGAAAGGAGCCGCAGGAGGGTCGTTTTTCCCGCGCCGTTCGGGCCGATGACGCCGACCAGCTCTCCCGGTCCGACGGCAAGATCCACCGAGTCGATTATCCTTGCATGCCCGACGGACCACACGAGCCCGGCAGCTTCAACAAGCGGGTTGGCGGTTGGGCCCATCAGCGCACTCCCGCGGCCCGCCTCTGCGTTCGCAGAACGAGGCTCAGGAGGTACGGGCTTCCAATGACGGCGGTTATGATGCCGACGCGTATCTCGAAAGGCGGGGCAATCGATCTCCCCACCAGGTCGCACGCCACAAGGAACAAGCCGCCCCCCAGCGCCGAGGCAGGGATGAGCCTTCGATGATCGGGGCCCACGAGCATTCGAAGCAGGTGCGGCACCAGGAGCCCGATGAAACCGATGGGGCCGCTCACCGAGATTGCAACCCCGGTGACAATTGCGCTCAGCGCCAGGAGCAGGCGTTTCACCCTCTCCACGTGCACTCCCAGTGAATGGGCGCCTTCCTCCCCAAGGCTGAAAAGGTTCAGCTCCCGCGAAAACAGCCCAAGAGCCAGGACTCCCGGCAGGAGCACGGGGGCGGAGAGGAGAACGTGCTGCCAGGTGCGGCCGTCAAGCCCACCCATGGTCCAGAAGACGTACTGGGTCACCTCGTACTGACGCGCGAACAGCAGAAGGCCTGAGGTTACGCCGCCGCACAACGCCGAGATTGCCATCCCGGCGATGATGATGAACAGAAGGGATGTCGTGCCTCGTGAGCTTGAAAGCAGATAGATCAGCGCGATGCAGACGATGGCGCCGGCAATCGTGAACAAAGGAAGAAGAAGCTGCGACGTGCCGGTCAGACCCGAGGTGATGGCGATGACGGCGCCAAGGCTGCCGCCGGCCGAGACGCCCAGGATCTCGGGGCTGGCCATGGGATTCCTGAAAAGCCCCTGCATGACGACGCCGCAGACCGCGAGGGAGCAACCGACAAGAATGGCGGCTATGACTCGCGGGAGGCGAAGCTGGGTGATGATGATCTGCGCGGTGGCATCGGGCAACACCAGGGTATGCACGCCGACCGAACGTGCGGCCATGCTGAGGACGGACAGGGGAGGAATTGGCACTGCACCGACGCTGACCCCCAGGACTGCCGCAACCACGAGAAGCACGGACAGAACGGCGAAAGCAAGGCCCGGCTTCGTTTTCACTTATTTCGCGGGAGATGCGGCGTACAGCCACTCCACCGCGTCGTGCAGCATGCGTGAGAGGACAATGACCTCCATGTTGCTGCCGGCCTTCTCGATGGTCCGGGAGAGCTCCTGAGGCGTCGTGCGCTCTCGGAGGTTTCCCCGCAGCGTCGACACTTCCTTTTCAAGGGCCGGGTCCTCTTTGGCAACCACGTCCAGAAGGTACAGCGAAAGAAGCTGCAGGACCGGGTCACGGTCGGCTTGCGCCAATGAGGCAAGCTCCGTCTTTGCCTCTGCGGCGGATTTCATCTGCAGCAGGCTGAAGGCGTGGTTCCAGCGCACCCAGTCACGATCTGAAACTCTGCCCGAGGAAAGAAGCCCGCGAAAGAAAGCCTCAGGCTCCTTGGGGTCCTTGGACAGCAGATAGGGAATTCCGAACTGGAGGCTGAATTGGCCAATGAGCCGCGGCTTGCGGCCCCGAAGGAAAGTCTCCAGCGCGCGGATGCTCTCCGTGTTGGAGGTCACCAGATACGTGTTCAAAAGCAGGCGCACTCTCATGGGAGACACCCATCCGCGGTGATAGATCCTCTTCTCGAGAAACCCCGCCACGCCGGCCCAATCCTCCCGCTCCAGGCCTTCGAACAGGCTCCAGTTGAGGACGAAATAGGTGTCCACCATCCCCAGCGCTGCCAGGAACACAAGGGCGATGGGCCAGTTTCGCGTCCAGAAGAGGGACGACCAGTCGCCGCCCAGCATGAACACGGGCGTGAGGAAGATCACCAGGAATGCGATCCCGAGAACGACGTTGAGGATCACAAAGATGGCTTTCAATTTCATGAAAAACCCCTATACTAGTTGTAGGTCAGGCGCGTATAGTAGGAGAAAAGGGGTCCCCAGTAAAGGGGAGAAGGGACAACAGACCATGAAGGGCATGTCACTCTCTGAGCTGGTGCCCAATACATATTTCGATCAGCCCGTATTCATGGACAAGAGCTTCATTCTGCTCACCCCGGATTCGCCCGTCACCCCGGAGCTCGTCGAACGCCTCAGGAAATGGAAGTTCGAGGAGGTCTTCACCGAGGGCGCACGGAAGGACGTTCCCGGCTACCTTTCCGGCACTGAGTCCACCGGAGTTGCGCCCCAGACGATAGATGAGGACATACGGGCAAACCGGCAGGCCGCCGCCGCCAAGGCGTTCTACACCGAGCTTTCCGGTTTCGCTTCCGCGCTGTTCGCCGGCTACGTCAATGACGGCGTCATGAGCTTCGGCGAGCTCACCGAGTGGGTCAAGAAGACCATCCAGATGGTGCACGACAACCGGGATTCCCTCCTGCGTTTCGTCGACATGAGCGCGGACGGGGACAGGTACCTGATCAGCCACGCGGTCAACACCACGATCCTTTCCATGGCAATCGGGGAGTTCCTCAAGGCTCCTCCCCACCGGCTGATCGAGCTGGGCAACGCGTGCCTTCTCCATGAGATCGGGATGTTCAAGCTGCCCGCGGAGCTGCGCCGCTCCTCCCAGCCGCTCAATGATGAACAGAAGAAAGTCCTTGCCACTCACACGCTTCTGGGATACCGGATCCTGAAGGGCATTTCCGCTCCCGAGAACGTCGCCCTTGCGGCCCTGGAGCATCATGAGAGGGTGGACGGCACGGGGTATCCACGCGGCCTCTCGGGAGACAAGATCACCGAATACGCCAAAATCATCGCCGTCGCCTGCTCGTATGACGCAATGATCTCCAGCCGCCCATTCAAGTCGGAATCCCTGGACGGTCATTCCTCGATACGTGACCTGCTGCAGAAGCATCGGGGACATTACGATGATCGCGTTCTCAAGGCCTTCGTCTACACGATGTCGGTGTACCCCGTGGGCACCGCGGTGCTCCTCTCCAACAACAGCAAGGGTCTGGTGATGAAAACGGACCCCGCCCGGCCGCGATGCCCCATCGTCAGGGTTTTCGTCGATCCGGAGGGGAGAAAGCTCCCTGATCCCCCGCTGGTGCAGGTCACCGAAGGAAAAGGGCTGGCAATCGCCCGTGTGCTTGGGACCGAAGAAGCGAAGATCATCAGGGAAATGGCATGAATGTCCGCGTGACCTACCCGGGAGGGCAGGCGCGGGACTTCCCCGCGGGAACTCCCGTTCGGGAAGCCGCCGCTGATCCTTGCTTCCCCCGCTCTTCCCTTCCCGCGGTTGCCGCGCGGCTCAACAATGAAGTTGTCAGCCTTGAATCCGGATTGACGGTGAACTGCAACCTCGAGCCGGTGGACCTGGGAAGCAAGGAAGGGGTCCTGATTTACCGCAAGTCCCTGTGTTTTCTCCTTTCCATGGCGTCAAAGAAGGTGTTCCCCCGACGCAGGCTGGTGGTGGGACATTCCCTGGGGCAAAGCTACTTCTACTACTTCGATGGCGTTGATGAGCTTTCGGAGGCCGACGCGCGGAATATTGAAACCGCCATGCGCGAAATAGTGGGTCGCGATGCGCCCATCATTTCCCTGATGCTTTCCTATCGCGAGGCCATGGAATACTTTGAGAAGCACAATCAACCGGATACCGTGCTTCTTCTCAGGAACCGGAACAACCCGGCCATCCGTGTGAACTCCTGCGAAGGCTACCTGGATCTCTCCCACGGTCCCCTGGTGCCTTCCACGGGGCTTCTCTCCGCTTTCGCCATCAAGGGATATGCTTCCGGATTCCTGATGCGTTATCCCCCTACCGAAAAGCCCCTCACCCTCGGGCCGTTTGAGGACAACCCGGTGCTGTTCTCCATTTACCGGGAATACAAGAACTGGGGGAAAATACTTCGCGTGGGCTCCGTCGGGAGGCTCGATGAGCTGATACGCAATGGAGGCATCCAGGAGTTCATCCAGGTGGCGGAGGCGCTCCAGGACAAGAAGATCGCGGAGATCGCGGACAGGATCACCGCCAGGCGGGACCTTGTCCGCGTGGTCCTGATTGCCGGCCCCTCTTCCTCCGGCAAGACCACGTTCTCAAAAAAGCTGATGATTCAGCTTCGCGTTGTGGGGAGAAACCCCGTTACAATATCGCTGGATGACTACTACCAGCCCCACAATCTCACGCCCCTGGACGAAGAAGGGAAGCCCGACTTCGAGGCGCTGGGCGCTCTGGATGTCGAGCTTCTCAACCGGCACCTCGTCGATCTGTTGCGCGGTGAGGAAGTGGAGACCCCTCTCTTCGATTTCCACAGCGGAACGCGAAAGCCCGCCGGCCTGCGCATGCGGCTTCCCGAGAGGGCAATCCTCATCCTGGAAGGGATCCACGGCTTGAACGACGCCCTGACGCCCCTTGTCGAGAGGAGCCAGAAGCACAAGGTGTATGTCTCAGCGCTGACCCAGCTCAACCTTGACGATCATAACAGGATAGCCACGACGGACAATCGGCTCATCAGGAGGCTGGTGAGGGACAACCAGTTCAGGGGTCATTCTGCGGCGCAGACGTTGTCGATGTGGCCGTCCGTGCGCAAGGGAGAGGATCGAAACATCTTCCCGTTCCAGAACGCGGCGGATTCTGCCTTCAACTCTGCCCTTGATTACGAGCTGGCGGTGCTCAAGGAATACGCCGAGCCCCTGCTTGCATCCGTCAAGCCCGATGTCCCGGAGTTCCAGGAAGCGCGGAGCTTGCTCTCTTTCCTTGAAAACTTCGCTCCGCTTCACGCTCGGTGGGTGCCGGCCACGTCGATCCTGCGTGAGTTCATCGGGGAAAGCGCTTTCAAATACTAATCCAGCACAACGGACTGGCCCGGCGAAGGCACAAGAGCGTTCCAGCCTTTCCTCTCCGCCAGGGTGGAGCTGAAATGCCGGGCAACTTCAGGCTCACCGTGGATGATGAAGGCCTTGCGGGGAGAGCGCTTGATGAATGACGCCCAGCGCAGCAATTCTTCCCTGTCCGCGTGACCCGAAAACCCGGTGATACGGGCAATTCGAGCCCGCACGGGGTGCCTTTCCCCCAGGATGCGGACCTCTTGCGCCCCCTCAACGATCTGCCGGCCCAGC
The DNA here is from genome assembly GCA_963710335.1 of uncultured Spirochaetota bacterium. Taxonomy (GTDB): domain Bacteria; phylum Spirochaetota; class Spirochaetia; order SZUA-6; family Fen-1364; genus Fen-1364. Next base: position 391,482 of record CAVQAA010000025.1, on the reverse strand, counting down.
GTTCCCTGCGCCTGATAACCGACAAACAAAATGGTGCTTTCAGGACGGGAGATGTTGCGGACCAGGTGATGCTTGATCCGCCCTCCCGTGCACATGCCCGCGCCCGCTATGATTATTGCGCTGCCGGTGATCCTGTTGATGGCCTTGGAATCCTCCCTGGTCCTGGCCATCACCAGGCCGGGCAGGTCGAAAGGCGAGCGGTTCTGGCGGATCAGATCCAGCATTTCGGGATCGAAAAACTCGGGCCAGTGGCCGAAGACGTCCGTGACCTTCGTGGCCATCGGGCTGTCGAGGAACACCAGGAGGTGCGGGATCCTGTTTGCAAGGAGGAGGCTGTTGAGATGATACAACACTTCCTGGGATCGCTCGATTGCGAAGCTGGGGATGACGACGTTGCCGCCGGCGGAAACCGCGCCGGTGACTGTTTTTTCGAGGGTCACTCCGATCTCCGCGTCGCTGCCGTGCAGGGAGTCCCCGTAGGTGGATTCCATCAGAACATAGTCGGCTTGATCGCACGGGCTTGGATCATTGATGATGGGGCGATCCCAGCGGCCTATGTCCCCGGAAAACAGCACCGTTCGCGCGCTGCCGTTGGCGCCGAAACGGACCCTGATGGAAGCCGATCCCAGGATGTGCCCAGCCTCGAAATACTCGGCCTGGATTCCCTTCCCGACGCTGATTGTCTCCTGAAACGCCACGGTCTGGAACAGCGAGGACGCCTTCTGGGCGTCCTTTTCCGTGTACAGGGGCGCAGGCGGCCGCGGATCACGCCGGCCTTCCCGCGTATGACGCGACTTCTTGTTCTCCGCATCTTCCAGCTGGATCCGTGCGGAGTCCAGCATCACGATTTCGGCAATTTCCGCGGTTGGCCCCGTGGCGAAGATCTTCCCGTGAAAGCCTTCCTTCACGAGCCGGGGGATCAACCCGCAATGATCCAGATGCGCATGGGTCAGGAGCATTGCGTCGATACGGTCAGGGGGAACGGGGAAAGGCTCCCAGTTCTTCGCCTGCATGTCGCGCTCCTGGGAGAGCCCGCAATCGACAAGCAGCGTTGTTCCGTCGGCTTCCAGGAGGAACCGTGAGCCCGTGACGCTCTTCGCGGCGCCCACAAAGACGAGCCGGGCAGGCATCAGAACCTCCCCCTGGCCCTTTTGTCGATGAAAACGATCCAGAGGGGGATCAAGAGCCCTGCCAGCAGGAGCACGACCGGCCAGAGGATGCTCCAGCGCGCAAGAAGGATCCCCAGGAGGTACAGGAAAGACGCCGAGACGATGATGAGGCCGACAAGGAGGCTCCAGCGCATGCGCTGGCGCTGCACCGAGTACAGGTAGATCACCAGGAAAGCGATCCCGAGGCAGAACATGGGTATTACCGGGTGCCAGCCGAAAAGCGGAGAGTGGCTCACGGCGAAGAGCCAGGCCGCCGACCCGATTGAAAATCCTGACGGGATCAGCATCCACCAGTGGCTGCGAAGGGAATAGAACAGGGTCAGGAAAGACAGCCCAAGCCCCAGGGCGAAAGCAGCCGCGGAGTCCAGGCTGAAGATCCCGCTCAGCCCGAGGACAAGGGTCACGATCCCGCAGGTTAGAAGCTCTCCGGCGGGGATGATGAACCATGACATCCAGCTGCCCGCTCCCGAAAGGAAAAGGAAGATGAGCCCCACGACAAAAAAGAGCACTCCCAGCACGCGGGGCAGCACGAAATCGCTGACAGGGATGAGCTTGAAATTGACCAGCAGGAAGAAAAGCCCGCTGACAATCATGGCGATCCCGACAAAGTCGGTGCGCCAGAAGAGGAATCGAAGGCGAGCGTCAGAGCCCTTACGCGGCCTCATAACCCTTTGCGAGCGCCCGCCGGTTGACTTCGTTGAGCTCACGATGCCTTGCCGACACGGCCTGGTCCAGGCACGCCACCACGGCGTCCATTGAAGCCACCAGGGGCCGCCGCTTGAGCAGCGCACCGAGGGCAGCCATGTTCGCGGACTTGTATGACCCGGCCGCTTCGGCAAGCTCGTTCGCCGCGATGGGCAGCACGTCGATGTCACGACGGTCGGGGGCGATGTCGATGAGGGACTTGTTCCAGATCAGAAGCCCGCCTTCCTGCACGATGGGCTGAAACTTGATGAGGGACGGAGTGTTCAGCACGATGCAGATCGAGGGACGGGGCACCAGCGGTGAGGCAATCTCCGCGTCCGAGACCACGACGGAACAGTTTGCCGTGCCGCCGCGCATTTCGGCCCCGTAGGAGGGGATGTGCGACACGTGCTTGCCCTCACCCATTGCGGCGAGACAGAGAATTTTCCCGGCAAGGATCACTCCCTGCCCGCCGAACCCTGCGATGAATATTCCTTCGTACATGATCCGGCCCCCTACCTGTCCCTGAGATTTCCCAGAGGGAAGAACGGAATCATATCGGAATCGATCCAGGCTGCTGCATCACGCGGCTCCAGTCCCCAGCCCGTGGGGCACATGGAAAGCACCTCGATGAACGAATAGCCCTTGCCTTCCACCTGGTTTCGAAGCCCCTTCATCAGCGCCTTCTTGGTGCGCAGCACGTTCTTCACGGAGTTGACCGCGCAGCGTTCAATGAAGACGGGCGATTCGAGGGTGTTCAGCAGCTCGCAGGCGCGGATTGGGAAACCGACCTCGTTGGGATTTCTCCCGTATGGCGAGGTCTTTGTCTTTTGCGCCTGCAGCGACGTGGGGGCCATCTGCCCGCCCGTCATCCCGTAGATGGCGTTGTTCACGAAGACCACGGTGATCCGCTCTCCCCTGTTCGCCGTGTGGATGGTCTCCGCCGTGCCGATGGCCAGAAGGTCGCCATCCCCCTGGTAGGAGATCACGATGCGATCAGGATGGACCCGCTTGATTCCCGTGGCCACCGCAGGCGCCCTTCCGTGCGCGGCCTCGCACCCGTCGACGCGCAGGTAGTTGTATGCCAGAACGGAGCACCCGACCGGCGCGACAAGGATGGTGGTCTCACGAATGCCCAGCTCGTCGATGCACTGCGCAAGGAGCTTGTGAATGATTCCATGACCGCATCCCGGGCAATAATGGTTGGGCACATCCGCGAGGGACTCCGGTCTTTTGTACACCAATCGTGCCGCAGCTGTTTCAACGGGCATATGATTTGATCCTTTCCACGATTGCATCCACCCGCGGAGTGATGCCGCCGAGCGCGCCAAGGAAATCCACGGGAACGGCCGAGCCCACGGCCAGCCGCACGTCTTCCACCATCTGCCCCGCGTTCATCTCCACGACAAGAAGCTTCTTCCTGCCCTTCGCTGCCTTTGCCAGCGCCGCCTCCGGGAAGGGCCACAGGGTGATGGGCCGAAACAGTCCGGCCCGGATCCCTTCCTTGCGCAGCGCGCTCACCGCGGAGCGGCAGATGCGGGCGGAAAGCCCGAACCCGGCAAGAAGAAACTCCGCGTCCTTGATCTCCGTTTCCTCCCAGAGGACCTCCCGCGCCGTCACGTCCCGGTACTTTTCCTGGAGCCGCAGGTTCAGCTTCTCCAGGGCGTCTTCGGGGTTCAGCCGCATCGAGGCGATGATGTGGGTGTCCCTCCCCTTTGCCCCCGTCAAGGTCCATGCGCTCTTGTCGATGGTCCGGTCGGGGGCCGTGGGCATGATGACGGGCTCCGACATCTGGCCGACGAACCCGTCGCCGAGAAGGATGACCACCATGCGGTACCTGTCAGCGAGGTCGAAAGCCCTGACCGTCAGGTCCGCGAGCTCCTGCACGGAGCTGGGGGCAAGAACGATGCAGCGGTAGTCCCCGTGTCCGCCGCCCTTGACCGCCTGAAAATAGTCCCCCTGGGCACCGGCGATATTGCCGAGCCCAGGGCCACCGCGCATCATGTTGACAACCACCGCGGGCAGCTCTGCGCCCGAGAGGTAGGAGATTCCTTCCATCTTGAGGCTCACCCCGGGGGAAGAGGAAGAGGTCATCACCCGCGCCCCCGCCGCGGAGGCGCCGAAAACCATGTTGATGGCCGCCACCTCGCTCTCCGCCTGGATGAATGTCCCTCCCACCTTGGGAAGCCTCAGGGCCATGTAGGCGGGAAGCTCGTTCTGCGGGGTGATGGGGTAACCGAAATAGAACCTGCAGCCGGCAATGATGGCGGCCTCTCCGATGGCCTCATTTCCCTTCATGAGGATGGGCGATCCTTGCTTGATGGTCTCCATGTGCTACTCTCCTGAGGCTGCGGCGAACCTCAGCACCGTGATTGCGGAGTCCGGGCAGATGATGGCGCAGGACATGCAGGCGGTGCATCGCGATTCATCGAAGCACACCGCGAAGGGAAGGCCCTGCCTGTTGAACTGGTCTTTCGACATCGCGATGATTTTTTCAGGGCAAGCTCCCACACAGAGGGTGCAGCCCTTGCACCTTTCACGGTTGATTTCCGGGCGTCCTCTTGACATGGGGAATCTCCTGAATCATGATGTTTCACCAGACTATCATGTTCGACACTTTCTGACAACTGAACAGCAGCGGCTGCACATACAGGAGGACTGCGTTGGCAACTTTCCAGGAATTGTCGGAAGCTATCCAGAAGGGCAACGCTCCAAAGGCAAAGGAGCTCACCACGGCGCTCCTGGCGGAAAAAAACGGCGCGGGAGACATCCTGAACAGGGGCCTCCTGGACGGCATGGACAAGGTCGGGCAGCGATTCAAGTGCAATGAGATCTACATCCCGGAGGTTCTCATAGCGGCGCGCGCAATGAACGCCAGCATGGACATCCTGAAGCCGGAGCTCGTCAAAGCGGGGGTCAAACCCATCGGCAAGATGCTCATTGGAACCGTCAAAGGGGACCTGCACGATATCGGAAAAAATCTGGTCAAGATGATGGCGCAGGGCGCCGGCATCGAAGTTGTGGACCTGGGGATCGACGTATCGTCGGACAAGTTCATTCAGGGCTTCAAGGATCATCCGGACGCCAAGGCTATCGGCATGTCCGCCCTTCTGACCACGACCATGACGGGAATGAAAGACGTCATAGACAGGTTTGAAAAGGAAGGGCTGCGCAAAAAAGTGCGATTCATGGTCGGCGGCGCACCGCTCACGGACCAGTATGCGAAGGAGATCGGAGCGGACGGCTACGCCCCGGATGCAGCCAGCGCTTCGGAGAAGTTCAAGGCATTCCTGAGGGCTTGATACCTACGGGCTTGGCGGCGCGTAGTATCCTGATTCGTCTCTGCCGCTCGTCTTCTGCACGGTCACTTCGACCTCGAAGGGAATATAGGCGTCTCCGAAGCGTGGCGGCGTCGGCGACGTATAGCGGATGGTGTACGTCGGGATAACCCTTGCGCCCATCTCCCTAACCACGTCCTTCATTCCGCCAGGACCGAAAACGTCGAAGACCTTGCCCCCTGATTCAGAGGCCAGATACTCAAGATCCTCCCCTGCTCCCTTCGACCCGAAGACAACGGGATAGAAGGCAATGGAATTGTTGCGAAGGTATGCCGCCAGCTCGATAAGGGAAAACGGTGCATACGAAATGCCATTGAAGGCGCCGTTGGTGAAGAACACGATTGCCCGCTTGGCCCCGTTGACGGACGTGAGGAGGCTGTCACCGGCCAGGCGGGCCGCGGCGCCCAGCTTCCATTGCGGCGATGCGGTCCCCTGGAGAGAGCGCGAAATGAAGCGCAGGCGTGTCTCTCCGAAGTCCACCTGTTTTACGGGCGCCTCTCCGGCGGAAATCGCCTGGATGCGTCCGATTCTGGCCACAAGGTCATAGAGGTCTGCGACGGCCTGGCGGGCGTCCGGCAGGGAGGCCTCGAAGTCCGGAGATCTCTCGATGACAAGGGACACGTCCACGGATTTCACGTCCTTGTTTGAAAGCGCCATGACGGTCTGTCCGACGGAATAGTGGTTCTCCGTGACGATGAAATTGTCGATGCCCAGGCCGACAACCGGCCTGCCCAGGCGTGTCTCAACTGACACGTCGGCGTAGACCTCCGGGAACTTTGCCGAGTTGATGCGGTCCACGTGCACGAAGAGCCCGGCGTACAGGGACGTGGTGTCGGTGAGGACAACGACCTTGCTCCGATCGAAATCCACGCCAAGGACCTGTCCATTGGGGGTGGCAGCCTGCTGGACGAGGCGCTTGGTATCCGCGCTGGTGTCGCCGAGATTGGTCCAGATCTCCTTCTCCACGTCGCATTCCCTGATCCCGTTCGAATCAGCGACCAGCAGCATGCCCTCAGGGCTGAATGAGATGCCCTCCGGCCCGGCAAGGACTCCTTCACCGAGGGTGCCGATGAAGTTGCCGCTCAAGTCGTAGACCAGGACTCGCTTTGCGGTTTTCTCCGACACGTAGAGGCGGTCTTCATACACCGCAATTCCCGTGGGGCCGTCGATTCCGGAAATCGACTGGATGAAATTGCCGGAAAGGTCGTAGCGTGCCACGCGGGAATTGCCCCAATCGGTGACCCACAAGTAGCCCTTGCCGTCCAGCGCGAGATACTGGGGCCCGACAAGCTTTCCGTCGGCGCGCCCCGTGCCGCCAAAAGTGGTGATCTTGTCCCCTGCGGGCGTGCATTTCGCAATGCGATTGGCTCCGTACTCCGAGATGTACAGTGTCCCGTCCTCGGCTTCCTGAACGTCGTAGGGATGGTCGAACCCCGCAAGCCCGCCGCGGATCACGGTGAGCAGCTTGAAGTCGGGATCGAATCGAAGGACCTCGTTTGAGCCGAAGGCGACCAACCAGAAAGTGCCGTCCGCGCGCGGACGAACACTGGTGGGTCGCTTGAACGCATAGCCGCCCTTGAGCGCGCCGTCCAGCTCACCTGAGACCACCCACTTCGCCCGGGTGTCGGTCTCCCGGCCAAGGCCGCGTCGCAGCCCGACCACGGAAATCCAGTCGCGAAGCAGCGCATCTCCGGCGCCCGCGGCGACGACCTGGTTCCAGGTCTTAATGGCTTCCTGCTCATAGCCGGACTTCCACAAGGTGCGGCCGAGCCATCGCTGGGCAAGGGAGTTCGAGGTCTGGTAGCTGATGGCCTTCTCAAGGGAAACGAGGGCGTCGCTGTAGAATCCTCGGTGAAATGCCTGCACGCCGCGGCGGAGCTGCTCCGCGGAGCGGACTGCGTTGAAATCCAGGGTCTGGGCGGGAAGTGCTGCGGGCAACAGGCAGAGCAGACATGCGAGCAGGAATCGCAGTTTCACTATGCCAGTATAGAATAATCAGGCGTATGTATCTACGGCGTGCTTTGCGCTCTGATCGAGCTTTACCTCTCCCTTGATGCCGAGATACAGAATGGTTTTGATCTCCTCCGCGTTCATGATCGGAAGATCGTTCATCTGAGCGTTCGACACTGCAGGAAGAGCTACGTTATCAACCTTCATAGGCTCACTCCTGATCTGATTCTCGACGTTTTTTACCTAATTCATGAGAGCCCATGAAGGCTAGGGTTTCGACACGTCCTTGAGGGCTTCCATCAGGGCTCGCATGTGCGCGGCTATTTCCTTGTTTCCCGGCGCCAGGTCAAGGGCCCGTCGGAAGAGCACACGCGCCTCGTCATAGCCCCCCACCCGCAGGAGAGCCCAGCCCAGGGAGTCGAGATACGCGGCGTTCCGCGGCGCAACCTCCACGGCCTGCCTGCAGAGCGAGACAGCCTTCTGCGGGTCGACTTTCTCCTCCGCATAGATGAACCCGAGGGAGTTCAGCGCGTTTGCGTTTCGGGGATCCATTTCCAGCGCTTTTTTCAGGGCTTCGATGCTCTCCCTCACCTTCCTCTGCGCGTAGTAGACGAACCCCAGTGCGGCAAGGGCCTGGGACGACTGCAGCCCCAGCTCGCTCACCTTGGTGAACTCGAACTCCGCAAGCCGGTAGCGGCCCGTCACAGAGTAGATGTAGCCGAGCACCATCCGTGCCTGCATGATGTGCAGGAAGCTGAAGTGAGAGTTGACCACTTTCTCCAGGGACAGCAGGGCGTCTTCGAACTTTCCCAGCTGGGTGAGGGCCAGGCCGGTGTAGTAGTCCAGCTCGGGCGTTGCGCCGGTTTCCGCCTCTACTTCCCGGAGAGCGGCAAGGGCCTGCTCGAACCTGTGGGAATGGTACAGCTTGACCGCCCGTTCGAACTTCTCGTTCATTTGAACCTCACCATGCGGTACCTGTCCTCGATGGACACCCAGTTGCGCGGGTGCGCGTGAATGGGCGAAATGGATATCTTCCCCTCGGACAGCACCTGGCAATCGGATCCGGCCTCGTAGTGGGCCTCCGGCACGGCGCCGTGGACGAAGCAGAAGGTGTCCCCGTTGGGAGCGCGGTAGGTGTTCAACTTGTCGCGATAGATCCTGCGTGACGGAAAGGTAATGACGGAATCGGAGTTGTCGACAGACTTTGCGGGGAAATTGATGTTGAGGAAATGGTCGTCGGTCCACAGCTCTTTGAAGATTTCCAGGTTGCGCGCCACGAAGTCGGCGGCCTTTGAGAAGTCGAACGGTGGCGCGTACGCTCCCAGGGAAACCGCGACCGACGGCACTCCCATGAGCGCTCCCTGACGGGCTCCCGCAGCCGTGCTGGAGAACAGGATGTCCGTGCCGAGGTTGGGGCCGTGATTTATCCCCGAGATGACGATGTCCACTTTCGGGGGAATGAGCCCCAGCAGGGACACGATCACGCAGTCCGCGGTTGTGCCCCGGCAGGCGTAGCGGTGTTCGCCCACGCAGCGGGCCCGGATGGAATCTCTCAGCGTGATGGAATGGGAAGCTCCGCTTTTCTCTCCCTCAGGCGCCACGAGCCATACCTCATGCTCTTCGCGCAGGGTTTTCTCCAGCTGACGGATCCCTTCACTCTCAATTCCGTCATCGTTCGTGATGAGAACTCTCATACGCGCTGCGATCTGTTTTCCAGGATGCGGGCGCCGGACGACGGCTTACAGATGTAGATTTCCGGACGGAATCCGAAAATGCGCTCATACTGGACGATGTGATCGCGGTACTGGGGAATTGCCTCCTCCTCGATCAGCGTCACGGTGCATCCCCCGAAGCCCGCCCCGGTGAGACGGGAGCCGTAGACCCCCTCCGTCTCCCACGCCCTCTTGACCAGCCAGTCCAGCTCAGGGCAGGAGACTTCGTACAGGTCCCGCAGGCTTTCATGTGAGCGGTTCATCAGCTTGCCGAACGTGATAAGGTCCCTCTTCTTCAGGGCTTCTTCCGCTTCGATCACACGCTGGTTCTCCTCCACGACGTGGAGGCACTTCTTTCGCGTGCTCTCCGGGATCACTCCCATGCTGTCGCGCACATCGCTGGAGGTGTAATCGCGCAGCGCCGTCCCCGGCTTCTTGACGGAGAGGATCTCCACGCACTTCCTGCATTCCTCCCGGCGCTTGTTGTACTCCGAATCAACAAGGCCATGGGGGACTTTCGAGTTGGTGATGAGTATCTTCACGCTCTTGAGAGTCAGCGGCACGAAATGATACGTAAGGGACCGCGCGTCGAGCAGCATTGCGTGTCCCTCCTTGGCAAGTCGTGAAATGAACTGGTCCATGATGCCGCATTTCACGCCGACGAACTCGTTCTCCGCGTGCTGCGCGAGCCTGGCCAGGTCTTCCCGGCCCATCTCGATCCCGTACAGCTCCTGTATGGCAAGCGCCGTGGACACTTCGAGAGCCGCGGAGGAGGACAAACCGGCTCCCTGCGGGATGTCCCCCTGGATCGTGATGTCCATGCCGCCAAGCTCGTGGCCCCGGGCCAGGAACTCAGCGATAATCCCCTTGGGGTAGTTCGCCCAGCGGTCTTCCTTGCGGTAGCGAAGGGTCGGCAGGGTGGCGCGCTTCCTGTCCTTGTAGTCCACTGAATAAAACCTGAGGTGGTTGTCCTTTCTGCGGGAAATTGCCACACGCACGGTGAAGTCTATTGCCATGGGGAAAACAAAGCCGTCGTTGTAGTCGGTGTGCTCGCCGATCAGGTTCACCCGGCCAGGAGCGCAGGCTATGATCTCTGGCGCCTTGCCGTACTCCTCGGCGTGGCTTTGCTTCACTTGCTCCATGCATAACTCCCGCTGTTGAAAGGTTTTCCGGAATGGCGACAGTATAGACAAAATGATAAAAGAATTCAATAAAAAGCTTCAAAAATGTCGAAAATTCTAACAGAATGGAAGATCTACCCCATTTCCTTCAGTACGGAGAAGAGGTTTCCTTCCCCGCGCACGAACAGATTTTTCAAATCGGTGACCCCGTGGGAGACAAGCCGATCTATTACGTGATCGCAGGGCTGGCCAAGCTCGAATACCCGCTCGCAGCCTCCTCCTTTCCCCTGTGGATTGCGCCTGACAGCATTTTCGGACTGGTGGAGCCTCTGGCGGAATGCGCGCGGCTCGGGTCCGTGCAGGCGCGCGAAAGGATAATCCTCTACCGTTGGAACCTTGAAGGTTTCTACATGGCGGCGGGTGTTTCCTGGGAGCTCGGTCTGGCGGCGATCACCGGCCTCACAAGGGAGCTGCGGATCATGAACGCGGAGTTCGGCGAGCGCCTGGGCCGCCGTGAGGAGGGCAGGCGCTGATGGAATCCTACGAAGAGATCATGAAGATCGCCTTCCAGGCGGAGGAAGCACTGGACGCAAAGGTGATCGAGAAGTTCGGAAAGAAGTTCCGCGACAAGCAGATCCTGATCCGGGAAGGGGAAATCCAGCAGAGGATCTACTGGATAACCTCCGGGGAAGTCTACGTGACCCGAAAGGTCGGGGAGAAATACCGCGTCATGGCGACCCTGGGCAAGGGGGAGCTGATCGGGGAGATGAGCTTCTTCGACAAGTCCGTGCGCTCCGCCACCGTCATTGCAAAGGGGGACGTTGAAACCCTCGAGTTTTCCAAGGAGAACTTCGCCGACATATACGCCGCCAGCCCGCAATGGTCGCGGCGGCTCCTGGTGTCCCTTGCAAAACGGATCCGCTTCATGGTGGAGAAGCTGGCAAACATCTAGATCGACACGATCTTGTCCGCGCTCACCTCGTTGATGAATATGTTGCGGTAGCGTCCCGAGTGATGCACTTTCGCCGCCATGCGGTAGGTGCTGGCAAAGAAGTAGACGATGTCCGCCATGTCGTCGCTGGCGCTCACCAGCGACCAGCGATACCAGCAATCATGCTCTTCCAGGATGACGCGGTGAGCCTCATCTTTTTCCAGTTCCACGTCCGTGCGGAGCCTGATCTCGTTCCGCAGGCCGCCGTACCATGACTTGCCCACGTGGAAAAGGCAGAGCTTGCCCTTCTCGTCCATGTAGTACAGCTCGTAGATGCCGGCCTCCGAGGGGACGGACTTCACGATGTCGTATTTGTCGCTTTTCTTCAGCCTGGACCAGCTGACGGTGTAATAAGCGTCCTGTCCGCGGGTAAGCTTGGAAACGACCGGCTTCCTGTCCACGCACCTACTCCTTGCCGAAGCTCAGGAAATACCTGCCGCCGCGGGAGTGCAAGCGGCACCTGTCACCGAACAGCCGTTTGACCATGACGGGAGTGAGCACCGCCTTCCGTGGTCCCTGGGCCAGCACGCGTCCCTCTTCCAGAACCAGCACATTGGAAAATCCGTCCACAATCTCGTCCACGTGGTGAGTCACGAACACGACGCTGAGGTCCGGACGGGAAGCCAGGAGCCCGGAGAGGGATTCGAGGAACTCTTCCCGCGCCCCGGGGTCCAGCCCCAGGCAAGGCTCATCAAGGAGCAGAAGCTCGGGCCCGGCGGCAAGCGCGCGCGCAATGAGGACCCGCTGCCTTTCTCCCGTCGAGAGATGGGAGAAGCTGCGCGCGGCAAAATCCTTCATCCCAAGCGCTTCAAGCATTCCCAGCGCCATTGCTTCTTCGCTTCCGGGGAGCTGCTCATAGACCACGAGACTGCCTTCGGCCCCTGACACCACGACCTCCAGCGCCGTCATGAACGACGGGATATCGGCGGCAAGATCCCCGTGAATCCAGCCAACCCTCCGTCGCAGGAGATGGAGGTCCGTCCGGCCCAGGAGCTCTCCCAGGACAAGCACGCGCCCGCGGGACGGAAACCCAAAACCCGAAAGCAGCCTCATGAGGGATGTTTTCCCGCTTCCGTTGCGGCCCAGAACGATCCACTTCTCTCCCTTTTGAGCCGCCCAGGAGACGTCTTTCAGGATTGGCCTGCCGTCGATATCAAGGGAGACCCCTTCCAGCTCAAGGGCTCCTTTTCCGTTGCGCTGCTCCACGTCTTTTTTTGGTCCCCCAACCCTTATACTATCGAAGCATGGCGACCGTGACTATCCGATTCTACGAGGAGCTGAATGCCTTTCTTCCGGCCGGAAAGAAAAAGCTGCCCTTCTCCGTAGACATCCCCAAGGGATGCACGGTAAAAGCGCTGATCGAGGACCTGGGAGTCCCGCATACGGAAATAGACCTGATCCTGGCCAATGGCGACTCCGTGGATTTCGCGTATCGCCCTGCTCAGGGAGACTTGATCAGCGTTTACCCGAAGTTCGAATCATGGGACATAGGGACCGTCTCCCGCGTGCGGCCGGTGCCGCTGCGTGAAGTCCGGTTCGTCCTGGATGTCCATCTGGGACGGCTTGCGCGGCTTCTCAGAATGTTCGGATTCGATTGCCTGTACCGCAATTCCCTGGAAGACGAGGAGCTGGTACGCGTGGCCAGGCTTGAGAAGCGCATTATCCTGACTCGGGACCGCGGGTTGTTGAAGCGGCGCAGCGTGACGCACGGCTACCTTGTGCGGTCCCTGGTTCCGCGTGATCAGCTGGGCGAGGTTATGCGAAGGTTCGATCTTGCAGGGTTGGCTTCCGTGGGAAACCGATGCGTCGAATGCAACGTGCCCCTGGAACGCGTATCAAAGGAAAGCGTGCTTGCCAGCGTGCCGCCGGCAGTCGGCCGTGTGTATGAAGATTTCTCCACGTGCCCGGCGTGCCGGCGGGTCTTCTGGCGCGGGACCCACTGGCAGAGAATGACGGAGCTCGCCGCTTCTCTCGGTGTCCGAATTCCTTAGCGCGCGGTGTGCTAGTCTTTGATGTTATAGCGCTTCTTGAAGCGCTCCACGCGGCCTGCAGTGTCGACAAGATGCTGCTTGCCCGTGAAGAACGGGTGGCACTTCGAGCAGATTTCCACCCTCACGTCCTTTGCGGTGGACTTGGTCTGGATGACGTTGCCGCACGCGCAAGTTATCGTGGTCACTTCGTACCTGGGATGTATGTCGGTCTTCATATCTTTTCCTCCACGTTCGTTACGGCCCCCCGATGCCCGCCTGTGGCCGGCCTAGGCGTCGGTGACCGATGATGTATTCATCGATTTCAGGAAAGCCTCATTATTCTTGCTTTTCTTCATCCTGTCAATCAGCAGCTCGATGATCTCAGCGTCCTCCATGGGGTTGATGACCCTGCGGAGCACCCACATCTTCTGGAGCTGCTCCTCGGTGAGCAGGAGCTCTTCCTTGCGTGTTCCCGATTTCTTGATGTTGATGGCAGGAAAGAGCCTGCGGTCCGAGAGCTTGCGGTCCAGGATGACTTCCATGTTGCCCGTGCCCTTGAACTCCTCGAAGATGACCTCGTCCATCCTGCTTCCCGTCTCAACCAGCGCCGTGGCGACAATCGTGAGGCTTCCCCCTTCCTCGATGTTGCGCGCGGCTCCGAAGAACCTCTTGGGCTTGTGCAGCGCGTTGGAGTCCACGCCTCCAGAGAGGATCTTCCCTGACGTCGGGACCGTCTGGTTGTACGCCCGGGCAAGACGCGTAATGGAGTCCAGGAGGATCACCACGTCGCGCTTGTGCTCGACCAGCCGCTTTGCCTTCTCAATGACCATTTCCGCCACCTGGACATGTCGCGTGGACTGCTCGTCGAAAGTCGAGGAAACGACCTCTCCCTTGACGCTCCTCTGCATGTCCGTGACCTCCTCAGGCCGCTCGTCGATCAGCAGCACGATGACGAATGCCTCCGGGTGGTTTGCCGTGATGGCGTTTGCGATCTTCTGCATCAGGATAGTCTTCCCTGTTCGCGGCGGGGAGACGATGAGACCGCGCTGACCCTTTCCAATGGGGCAGAACAGGTTGATTATCCTTGTGGAGATCTCCTCCGTGACCGTCTCCAGGTTGAGCTTCTCATCCGGGTACAACGGCGTGAGGTTGTCGAAGGGAATCCGCGTCTGCGCCACCAGCGGCGGGTCGAAGTTGACCGTCTCCACGCGGAGCATTGCGAAAAACCTCTCCCCTTCCTTGGGGGACCTGATCTGGCCCGCAACCGTGTCACCGGTCTTGAGGTTGAACAGGCGGATCTGCGACGGAGAGATGTAGATGTCGTCTGGACCGGGGAGGTAGCTGTAGTTCGGCGACCGCAGGAAGCCGTATCCGTCCGGCAGGATCTCAAGCGCCCCGAAGGCGTAGATGGCGCCGCCTTTCTCAGTGTGCGCCTTCAGGATCTGGAAGATGATCTCCTGCTTCTTCATGGAAATGAGGGCTTCGTGATTGACGCCCATCTTCGACGCCAGGCCGCGAAGGTCCGGCATGCTCATCTGGCTCAGGTCGTTGATGTGGAGGCGGTTGTCGCTCTGCTGAAAAACCTTGGCAGTGGCATCCGTGCCCGCGCCGCCGGGAAGGCCGCCCGCTGTGGCGGGGGCTGAAGCAGCAGCGTATGCGCTTCCGGATGCCGGAAGGCCTGTTGTCGTTGAAGGTGCGGCATCTCCCGACGCCGTCACGACGGGACCCTGCGAGGTTTCCATGCCTGTGTCATCACCCAGGGTATCTCCGCCTTCCTCCTCCCCATGATCGGGCTCCTTGATGAGCTCCACGCGGATCTTCCTTCGGGTGACGCGCCGCTTCGGCCGGTGCCCGGGAGGCTGATCGACGCGATTCTGACCCGGCCGGTTTCCCCCTGCTCATCCGCCTCCCCGTTCATGAGGGAGTCATTCGTGAGCGACACATCCCGAGAGGGTTCCACCGGCTGAGGTTGCGTCTCATTGTCGTGATCATTCATTCCCATGTGGTGCTCCGTTAAATCCTGGCCCATCGTGTCAAATGTAAACGCGATTTACTGATTAGGATGCATGCAGGCCTTGGCTGGCTACAGAAGACTCTTTACGGGCAAATATATTACCACTTTGTCCGACTGTCAAGGAAGTCCCGGCCATGCAGCTGGGCTTCCGCAAAAAGCATTGCAGCCACCGCGCTCCTGCGCCGGATCATGTCGCGGGAGCCCGAGAAGCTGAACACGCGGGCAGCGCAAGCCTCCCCGCGCGTTGCAACCGCAATCCACACGGTTCCCACGGGCTTCTCCGCCGAACCGCCGTCAGGACCAGCGATTCCTGAAACCGCGACGCTTATCCCGGCAGCTGATCGGGAAAGCGCGCCCAGCGCCATGCGGGTCACAGCCTCCTGGGAAACGGCACCGTGGCGCTCCAGGAGATCCGCATCGACATCCAGCATGCCGTTCTTCGCCGCATTCGAGTAGGTGACGTACCCGCCCCAGTAGACCCGTGAGCTGCCCGGCAGGTCCGTCATGTACTTCCCGATGAGCCCGCCGGTGCATGATTCAGCGGTCACCAGCATCATGTTTCGGCTGAGGAGCGCATCGCTCAAAAGCTGGGCGGGACGCGTCTCTCCGCTTCGGATCCGCGCAGGGCCCAGGGAAGCGCAGAGCGCGGCAAAACACGCCTCACGATCTTCCTCAGTGCCTCCCCGAAGGCTGAAAACAATGCGGTCCTCATCCACCCTGGTGCCCCACGCCAGCTCTCCGCGGCGCGCCGCCCTCAGCGCCTCTTCGAGGTTGGACTCCGGTACCATCAGGGCAGTTCCCCAGAGAATGTCTTTCACGGAAGCGCTTCCGAACCGGCTGCTCAGGAGGGGCACAATGCTTTGCGCGAACATGGGCCGAAGCTCCGAAGGCGGGCCCGGAAGGGCTATCACGAGCGCGCCTTCGACCTCTCCGTGAAATCCCGGCGCCGTCCCGTTGGCGTTGGGGACCAGGGAGAAGCCTTGCGGGGCCGTGGCCTGTTTTCGGTTTGTGTCGGAGATCCTGCGGCCCTTGAACCTCTCCACCAGGTCGTCCCACGCCCCCTGGTGGAACTCCAGGGGAACCCCTGCGGCCTTTGCAACGACCTCCCGCGTCAGGTCATCAGTCGTTGGGCCCAGGCCGCCGGTCAGGATGACAAGGGACGCCTCATGCGTCGCCCTGGCAAGCTCCTCGCTGAACTGGCGCTCATTGTCGGGGATCTGCACTCCCCGGCAGACGGTGAAGCCCAGGGCGGTCAGCTCGCTGGAGAGATAGCGGATATGGCTGTCCTGGATGATTCCTTCCGTCAGCTCCGTTCCCACGGAGAGGACGATGGCGGCTTTTCCCTCACACACTCTGTGCGGTTTTTTTCAGTTGTTCGACCGGACCGGAGAAGATATTGATGGCTTGCGGGTTCTTGATCATCTCGCACTTGCCTTCGAAAACGACCCCGTCCGCAATCTTCAGCTTCGCGGTGCGGATATTGCCGTAGACCTTGCCGCTGGACAGCATCTCCAGCTTTTCCGTGGCCTCGATGTTGCCGCGAACCGTCCCGCCGACCACGACGGAGCCCACGCGGATGTTCGCCGTGATGGAGGCACCCTGCTCTATGTACAGGAATCCCGATGAGATGATCTCCCCTGAGAAGGTGCCGTCGATCTTCAAGGAGTCGCTGAAGCGCATGATGCCATTGAACTCCGTCTCCCGGCCGAGAGTGGTGCTGATGCGTTCATTGGTCTTGTGATCGTCGTTCTTCGCCATGGTCCGTCACTTGGTCGTCATGACCCATACGCCGTCCCAATCCTCCGGTGGAGGGTTGTCGATGTAATATTGGCAGCGCTTGAAATACACCTTCGACGGCCCGTCGTCAGGACAGGCCTTCAGAGCGCGCTCAAATGCATCACGCGCTTCGGCAAACTTCATGAGCTTGTACAGCTTCCTGCCTTCGGTAAAAAGCTCGAGGGCCTGTTTCTTGTCTTCAGCGATCACTGGTCGCTCCCCTCGCCTGATTTCGCGTGCTCCTCTGCCCGCACGCGAAGGTTTTTACGCAGCTTCCTTTCCAGGTCATCCAGGGAGAGATCACCCTTCTTGAGCTTCTCCCCTTTCCCCTGGAGGTCGGAGACCTCCTCTTCCAGGCCGCGCAGGCTTGCCAGGATCTCACGGCCTTCCTTGCGCAGCATTTCCAGGAGCTTCTCCACATCTTCCGCCTGGGCTCCATCCAGCTTCTCTGCAAGGGCCAGCAGCTCGGAGATGGGCTTCTTGATGTGCTGCGTGAAGAACATCAGGGAGTTGTTGAGGGACTCCACCACTGCGATGCGCTTCTCCCTGCGCAGGAGCTGCCGGGAGAGCTCGCGGCTGCGCAGCACTGCCCTGATCCGTGCGAGCACTTCGGAAAAATTGAAAGGCTTCGTTATGTAGTCATCCACTCCCTGTTCGAAACCCTCGATCCTGTCCTTGACCTCGTTCATTGCGGAAAACATGATGATGGGAGTGTTGCGGTAGCGGCGGTATTCCGGGTCATGCTTGAGCATCCGTGTGACTTCCCAGCCGGAGAGCTTGGGCATGACGTTGTCCAGGATGATCAGATCAGGATTGCAGGCCTGGACTTTCTCCAGGGCTTCTTCCCCGTCAACCGCCTTCTCGATCTGGAACCCGAGCTTGCTCAGCATGACGTCGAAAAACTCAAGGTTGATCGGTTCGTCGTCGACGATGAGGATCCTGCCCCTCAGTTTCATGCGTTCCTCTTGACGGCTATTGTGCTCCACAAAAACGCGGCTGTCAACGGTTGGCGGTCCGGCGGCCAATCCCGATGGCAAGCGCGGCGCAGCTTGCGGCAAGGAGCAGCCACGGGAACCAGTCTCCCCAGCGCGTGTACAGCGTTGTGGTTGCCGTGTACACGGGAACCGCGCTGAACAGATACCCCTCGGTGAACGGCGCCAGCGTGCTGAGGATCCGCCCGTTCGGATCGATGATGGTGGTCATCCCTCCATTGGTGGATCTCACCACCGAACGCCGGTTCTCCACCGCGCGGAAGACGGCCATGGTCATGTGCTGCATGGCGCCGGGCACGGAGAAGGACCACGCGTCGTTGGTGATGTTGACGAGCAACTGCGCGCCCCGCGCGACGAATCCCCGACAGAGATAACCGAATGTATCCTCGAAGCATATCGGCGTGGAGAAGCGAACACCGTCGGCTTCGAAAACGGTGTACACCTTCCCTTTTTCCCAGAAATGGGTGTCTGCGTTCTTCAGCCACTGGTAGATCCCGGGCAGCTGCTTCTCGAAGGGGAACCCCTCCGTGAACGGCACGAGGTGCAGCTTGCGGTACGTGTCGACGATCCTGCCCTTGTCGAACAGGATGGCTGCATTGAAATCGACCCGGACCTCGTCGTTTTCCTCCACTCGCTTGAGCTCCCCATCGTCGTTGCCCACCACGTACGGCACGGTCTGCGTGTCCAGGAACGCGCGCAGCTCCTGCACCAGCCCGTAGGTCTGAGTATCAGGACGGTAGCGGGTGTGCCAGTCGATGGCCGGAACGAACGAGGTCTCCGACCAGATCACGATGTCGGGGTTTTGCGCAATCGCCTTCCGGCTCTGCCTGAGAAGAACGTCAAGGGACTGGCGATAGGCATTGTACCCGCCTTTCCACGGATCCACGTTCTGCTGGACCAGCGCGACCTTCCACTGCCGGGACTGCGAGGTATCGACCTGAGTGAGAAGGCCGTAAAGGATTACGGCAATGAACGCGGCAAGGTAGACCGCAGCAGGCCAGAGCCATGACCTCCACGCTTTCCTGAAGTTGGCAAGGCCGCGCGAAAGGGCGTTGCCAATAAGGGCGGAGGGATACACGGTCATGAGCGAGACTCCCCAGATTCCCAGGGCGTCGGCAATCTGAATGAAAGGAATAAAGGGATACTGTGAATAACCTATGTTCCCGTAGGAATAGGCGAGGTATCCGTTTGACTTCAGGAAATACTCGTAGCACACCCAGAGCGCGGATTGGAGAAGTAATCCATAGGAGGGGAAAAGGGTGTCCGCCAGCTTGAGAGCCGGCACAACCACGAGAAAATAGGCCGCGTAGATGGGTGGTACAACCACCAGCGTGAGCGGGTGAAACCTGCCCAGCCAGTAGTTGAAAAGCGTATAGGAGATGTACCCGAAAAAAATGCCGTAGAACGGTGAGGCCAGCCAGGAGGACCGATGAACAACGGCGAAAAGAGGGGCAAGGCAGATGAAGCCCAGGGGAAACCAGCCGGAGGAGGAGAGAAAGCTCGGAAAGGAAACTGCGAACAGGAGGGCGGATGCAACAAGGAGCCCCAGGTCAATGAAGACCTTGGATACGGATTGCTTCGGCTCAGCTGGGATCACCCTAGCTCCTCAGATCCCAGACTTTCTGCTTCAATTCCCTGCCAGGTCGAAAATGCGCCACACCGTGGTCTCGGATGACGACGGAATCCCCTGTCTTCGGGTTCCTTGCCTTGCGCCCTTTGCGGGTGCGTATCTCGAACGTCCCCAACCCCCGCAGCTCGATGACCCTGTCCGCGAGCAGACCGGATTTGATCTGGTCGAAGAACAGATCAATGATCCTGTGGATATTCTTCTTGCTTGCCTTGACCAGCGGGTAGATGTTTTCGACGATTTCGGCCTTGGAAAGCTTTTCCCGGGCCACTGCTTGTGCCTGCTTCAGGCGCTCAGGCTGCCCAGCAGATGGTGCATCCGCGATTTCTTGCGGGCAGCGGTATTGCGATGGTAAATACCCTTGGAGACCGCTTTGTCGAGGAATGAAGAAAGCTCGGTCAGCTTCTTCTGCGCCTCATCCTTCTTCTTCTCACCGACCATCTGGACGAAATCCTTCACGAGGGTCTTCGCCCTGCTCTTGATCATCTTGTTCCGCAGGCGTCGCTTTTCGCTCTGCCTCTGGTCCTTTTCCGCCGAGAGATTCCTCGCCAAGTAACATCACCTCCATGCGATTGCAAGTATTTCGCTCGTAACAAGTTGTGAAGCTATCTGAAGCGCACGCATCTGTCAAGGGCCTGAGACCGCCCTCCTGCTCCCTTTGTCATTTGCTTCCCATTGTTATATCGTAAAGATGAGCGCAGGAGGGTTTGGCGTGGCAACCGTCCCCAAGGTCTATGATTTTCCCATGGCAAAGGTCGAGGACAAGCTGGTCTCCTTCCTCAAGACCCGTCGCGGCGAATCCACCGTCGCGGACATGATCTCGGGCACCGGCCTGCCGAAGTACCAGGTGGAGCAGGCCGCAAAGGTGGTCCTGGACGAATACGCCGGACGCCTGAAAGTCACGGAATCCGGCGAGCTCGAATACTATTTTCCCGCGGGGATGCGAAGCACGGTCCACGGGCTCGGCCCCAGCGTGCGGCGGTTCTGGAAAAGCTTCACCCGCAGGACCGCCAGGGTCCTCTCCTTCCTGTTCAAGATCTGGATTGTGGCCATGCTCGTCGGGTACTTCGTGGCCTTCGTGGCCATCGGCGTGCTGGCCATCGTCGCGTCGGTGGCGGCAAGCGCGGCCGGCAGAGGAGGGCGGGATGATCGCTCCCGCGGGGGCGGCGGTGGATTCGGCGGCATGTTTCTGGCCATGCAGCTGCTGGATCTCATCCTGCGCATGTGGTTCTGGTCCTCAATCCTCGGGGCAAACAACACAAGGCGAAAGCCGCGTGAAGGAAGGGCTTTCTATAAATCCGTCTTCGGTTTTGTCTTCGGGGATGGAGACCCCAACAAGGGCTGGGAAGAAACCGAAAGGAAGCACATCATCTCTTATATCCAGGGCAACAAGGGAGTGATCACTCTGGAGGAGCTCATGGCAATGACGGGCCGGGAGGCGGATGATGCCAATGCCCTGATGAACAGGCTTCTCCTTGAGTTCGAGGGGGAGCCCGGCGTCACTGACAACGGAACCCTGATCTACTCTTTTCCCGAGCTCATGCGGACCGCGCGGAGCGCTCAGGGCGCACTGGGCCACGTCAAGATGGAAACCGGGCCTGTCAAAATGCCCGTCGCTTTCTCGGCAAACAAGAGCAGAACCAACGGATGGATCATCTTCTTCAACACGTTCAACCTGGTTTTTGGGACTTACTTCCTGGCCATCAGTCTTACCCAGGGAACGGCAGCGCTGGCAAAAACCGGGCCGTTCCTGTACTCCTTCACGGGCAACCTGCTCTTGAACGCAGGGATCGACCCAGTCGGGCTTTTGGCAATAGGCCTGGGCTTCGTGCCTGTTCTTTTCTCCATCGTATTCTTCCTTGTCCCGCTTTTCCGCCGGATAAAGCTCTCCCGGCAGAACGACGCCATCAGGGCGGAGGCCTTGCGGCGGCAGATACTTGGCAAAGTCCTGTCCTCGCCCTCCCGGATCGACCCCAGCGATCTTCGCCCGCCGCTGGGCATGCAGGAGCCGAAGAACTTTGCAGGCCTGGCCCGGCGCATCCTGGAACGCCTGGCTGCCCAGCTCAAGGCAGAGCCCGTGGTCCAGGAAGGCACAAATGCATTCGCGTACCGGTTCCCAGAGCTGGAACGCGAGCTCGCTGATCTTGAAGCGTATCGGCGCAGCGTCGACGTCAGCCGCTACGATGTGGGAAAGACTGTCTTCGACTCGGGTAAGTAGTCGAACGGACCGGCCCAGTTACCCCGGTCAACGGGATTCCACCCTGGTTCCTTGACCTGAACCTCCGAGCGCTTCCAACCCTGGCGCACCCGTCTTTCGGTCTCGTGCCACTGTCGAATGCCTGACGTGGCGTCCGGCGCCTCCACACAGCAGGCCCCTACCGCCACGGCCATTGTGAGTGCATCCTCCGGGCCAAGACCCTTGGACACGGAAGCCAGAAAGCCCGCAATGGTCGCATCTCCCGAGCCGGTTGTTCCTCCCACGGAAGGCACGTGAAAAACCGGCGTGTACAACTCGCGATTCGACCATCCCTGCAAGTTACCCACACCCCTTGGACCGGTCCTCAGGTACGCGCCGCGGTCACCCAACTTGACCAGAACGGCCGAAACTCCCGCGGAAATGGCCTTTTCCGCAACGACCCTCGTCTCCGTGAGGCTGACATCGCGTACAATCGCCTCCCCTCCCCCGCGGGCGGCAAGCCTGTCAAACAGGGTGCGGTCGCTCATGAAAAGGAACTCCTCGACGCTGGGAACAAAGAGATCAACTCCCGGGAGCACACGGGCCAGGAATGACTCCCAGTCGATCCTGCCCGACGGGCTGTTCGGGTCAGGGAGGCTCATGTCCAGGGACGTGATGGCCCCGGCGGATCGTGCCCGCAGGAGAAGGCGCAGCAGGCCTTCTCCTCCATCAGACCAGATGCCCTTCATGAGCGGTGGGTATCCGAAGTGAAAGATCGACGAATCCGTGAACACCGAGTCCGGCACGTCGACGTCGGTAAAGCTGTCATTCGCGCCGGGACAGTGCAGGAAGATCCTGTCGATGCCGGGAGGGTTGATCACGACCGTGTAGGAGGTGGTTTCGCCCTGCACGGCAATGATATCCCGCGCAAGGTCTGCCCCAGCGCCGGCGATTCTTCGAGTGACGATATCTCCAAAGGGGTCATTGCCGAGCTTGGCGACAAGGCGCACCGGAAGACCGAGCTTATGGAGGCTCAGACCAACATTTGAGACGGTTCCTCCCGTTGCCGTCACCGCAGCCTCGACAATGGACAGGCGGCCCGGGCGGAAATAGTCCTGGCCTTCACCGGGCGGGAAGCGCGGTATGATGTCCAGGCAAAGATGGCCGCAGACCACAATACGCTTTTGCTTTTCGGGAGCCATGGCCGGAATTGTCTCGTAAAAAGCGCGCCGGTTCAAGAAGAGGCGCGTGAAGAGGCAAGGAAATAGCGACAGGATCGGGCAATCGGGCAATCGCGGCACTGGGGCTTGGAGCGGCAGTGTCGCTTTGCGTGCTCGACGATAAGTGCGTGCATCTCATTGTAGAGCTCATGGCTCCTGGGAAGCCCGCGGTGAAAGACCTCCTGGATCCGGTCATAACTTTCGCTTCCGTCCAGGACACCGAGGCGGGTGAAAATCCTGCGCGTGTAGGCATCCACCACGAAAACGGGTCGCGCGAACGCATAGAGGAGGATTGAATCCGCGGTCTCCCGTCCGATTCCCCAGAGGTCAAGGAGCTGCTCGCGTAAAGGAGCCGACCGCAAACGCAGAGATACAGGCCGGGAGAACATGCCGGCCACGACTTTCAGCTTCTTCGCCTTCTGGTTGAAATATCCCGATGACTTGATGAGACGCGCAAGGCGGCTCATCCGGACCAGCAGAAAGTCCCGGGGAAGCTCAAGCCCTGCCCCGCGAAGGCGATCGAGCGCTTTTTCCACGTTCGTCCACGCGGTATTCTGGGTCAGGACGGCGCCGAGGACGATCTCGAACCTTCCCCTGGCCGAGCGCGGCCAGCGGTAGCTCCCCGGATGATAACCGCGGGAATCGAAGCCCCGTGCACCGGCCATGCTCGGCAGGGGCCACCAACCCTGCGGGCCATACGCTGAGAGAAGTCGTTCGTAGAGAGACTGAAATGTGCTGTTCACGGATTGTGCGGCCTGCTCGGATTGTGCGGCCTGCGCTTGCCTGAAACCGCCCACACAGCCAGGCCGATCAGGAGGACAGCCATGGCAATGGGGAACCAGTCGCCGAACTTCGTGTAGAGCGTCAAGCCGGGACCGGGAAGAGGAATATCCGCGACCAGGTAGCTCTGCTGGTACAGAGGGCTTCGCGCCGTTATCCGCCCAAGTGTGTCTACGACACAGGTGAGGCCTGAGGCAGAAGCGCGCGCAAGGGGCCGCCCGTTTTCAACCGCCCGAAAGACCGCATTGGCGGCGTGCTGCATTGCTTCCGCATCGGTCTGCGACCAGTAATCGTTGGACAGGTTGAGAATGACCCGGGCGCCGGCGACAACGAACAGGCGCACGTCGCTTGGAAACGAATCCTCGAAACAGATCGGCGTGGAAAACGTGAACAAGGGGTGAGAAAAGACCACCCTCCGGTCTCCCGGCTCCCAGAGGTATGCATCGAAGCTCAGCAGGAACTGATACAGCCAGGGGAGCTGCTTCTTGAACGGGAAAAACTCGGTAAAAGGCACGAGGTGGATCTTGTGATAGGTCTCCACCCTCACTCCTGCCGGGGAAAACAGGACCGCGCCATTGTAATCCAGCCGCTCCTGGGTTCCGTTGCGGATGACAAACTCGTAGTCGTCGTTCCCCGTCACGAGCCACGTGCCGATGCCCTTTTGATATGCAAGGAAATCCCTGACCAGCGCGGCAAGCGGGAACTTCGAAGGATCTTCCTTGCTCCATCGCCGGATGTTCGGCACGAAAGCGGTCTCTGACCAGGCCACGAGGTCTGGCTTGCTGGGGAGAGCTTGCGCCGTCAACCGCTTCAGGGTCTGGAAGGTTTCGCTGTAGTCGTCCTTGCGCGGATCCGCGTCCTGCTGCACGAGGGCTATCCGTACGCTGCGTCCGACGGGTTGGCCGCGCGCGACCGCATCCGTCCAGATCCGAAACCCTCCCCAGCCAAAAGCGACGGCCAGGAGCGCCGCCAGGGCGATGGCCGGCGCTCTCCCCCTCCGCGCGCCTTTCATGATGCCGGAAATGTACCAGGCGATCACACTGTTCGCGAAAACGACGACAAAAGTGACCGACCAGACGCCCGCTCCTGATGCAATCTGGATGAGCGGAATCACGGAATATTGGGAGGTCCCCAGCATGTCCCACGGATAGCCCAGGAACCCTTGTGACCTCAGCCAGTCGAACACAACCCATGCAGCGGGAAAGACCAGGAAGCCTGCCCCCCTGCTCCTGCGCAAGACAGCCAGTGCGATTGCCATGAATGGGACGTATTCCAGCAATGTCACCGCGGTGACGAACTGCAGGGTCAGGAGATTGAAGGTGCCCAGCCAGAAGTTCGAGATCATTGACTGGATGATGCCGGCCAGAGTCCCGTAGAAAATCCCTTGCGTCAGGCTGACGTTTTCCAGGACAACCAGGAGCGGCACAAGGCAGACCCACGCCAGGACGGGTATTCCGCCCGTCCGGGCGAACGATGGCGCTGAAAGCGCATACAAGACCCCGGATGCGATTGCGCCAGGCAGAGCCCACGCTTCTGCCACGGTGAGGGATCGGGTGCCCCTCGGGATACTCGATGATATGCCGGACCGGAAGTACCAGACGGCCGCCGTGTCGAGGGCCAGCAGCGGCAGGTAGCGCAGAAACGCCGTGAGGCGCTCCTTCGTGCTGTCAGGCGCAAGCCGAAGGTTGCCGTGAGTGGCCATGAACCGCTGAACATAGTCCATGTTCGCGTTCGTCGCGTAAATGTAGGAGAAGAGGAAAAGGATCGCGGCCAGCGCGAAAAGCAGCTCGGGTGCACGAAGGAGAAGGAACGGAGACTCCGGGATTCCTCTGCCTCTTCGCAGTGAAATGAAGATGGCAACACCGGTAAGCGCATGAAGAATGAGGAGACAGGCGTACAAGTATTCCGCCGTTGTCACATGCCAACCTTCAGCTCAGAACGACGCGGAAATACCTCTTCTTCCCTGCTCGAAGGAGAATGACGCCGTCCTCCGCGGAATCGGCGGACACTACGGCGTTGATGTCGGTCACGTTCTTCCTGCTCACGTAGGCCCCGCCCTGGGAGACCAGCCGTCGGGCGTCGCTCTTTGTGGCGCACAAACCGGCGCGCACGAAAAGGTCCACGACAGACATCCCTTTTTCCACCTCGGCACGCGGCAGGGAGACGGAAGGCACTCCTGACATGTCGGCACCGTCCGTGGTCGCAAATGCCGCGCGCGCCGCCGCGGCGGCCTCTTCCGCTGCCTCCGCCCCATGCACGAGGGAAGTGATCTCCAAAGCAAGGGTCCTCTTGGCGTCGTTGATTCTCTGGTCCTTGACGGCGCACATCTTTTTGATGTCAGCGACCGGCAGGAAAGTGAACCGAAGAAAGAATTGTTCGACGTCGGCGTCCGGCACGTTCACCCAGAACTGGAAGAACTCGTACGGACTGACCAGGTGGGGAGCCAGGAAAAGGGCGCCGCCCTCGGATTTGCCCATTTTCTTTCCGTCCGAGCGCGTGATGAGGGGAGATGTGAGCGCAAAGGCCTCAACGCCTTCCACCCTGCGAATGAGGTCCATTCCCGCCACGATGTTGCCCCACTGGTCGTCACCGCCCATCTGCAGCCTGCAGCCATAGCGGCGATTCAGGACAAGGTAGTCGTAGGACTGGAGGATCTGGTAGTTGAACTCGATGAACGAGAGGCCTGTCTCCATGCGCATCCTGTATGTTTCGAAAGTCAGCATGCGGTTCACCGAGAAATGCCTGCCGATGTCCCGGAGGAACTCGATGTAGTTGAGCGGGGCAAGCCATTCCGCGTTATCAAGCATGAGCGCCTTGCCGTCGCTGAAATCCAGGAACCGCGAGATCTGGCCGCGAAACAGCTCGGCATTCGCCGCGATGGTCTCGACGGGAAGGATCTTCCGGCTTTCCGTTCTGCCGGTGGGATCCCCGATGCGCGTTGTTCCGCCCCCCACAAGCGCAATGGGTCTGTGGCCGGCCCGCTGCAAGTGTGCCATGAACATGAGCTGTTGAAGGTGGCCGACATGGAGACTCTCTGCCGTGGGGTCGAAGCCGATGTAGAAAGTCACCTTCTCGGTATCAAGGAGCTTCCTCAGGCCTTCCTCATTGGAGCACTGGCTGACGAAACCGCGTTCCTTGAGCGTGTCGAAAACCCCGCTCACGCCTGCTTCCCCCCGTTTGTCCCCGCGGAAACCCGCTTGTATTCCTTGATCGACTTGCGGATGGTGGGGGCAATCTCGGTCATCTTCACCCGGACCTGCTCCATGGAGTCACGGAACCTGATGGTGACCGTCTGGTCTTCCTTCGTCTGGTAGTCCACGGTCACGCAGAACGGCGTTCCCACCTCATCCTGGCGCCTGTAGCGCCTGCCGATTGCGCCGCTTTCATCATAGAACGTGCGAAACTCCTCACACAGCTCATCAGAAAGCTTGTGGGCAAGCTCCGCAAGCCCGTCTTTTTTCACAAGGGGGAACACGCCGACGGTCATGGGGGCAATGCGGGGGTGGAAACGCAGGACGACCCGCTTCTCCCCTTCGACGACCTCCTCATCATAGGCGTCGGCAAGCGCCACCAGCACCGTGCGCGTGAGGCCCGCCGAGGTTTCGATGATATAGGGGATGTAGCGCTCATGGGTCTGCTCATCGAGGTACGACAGGTCTTTCCCCGAATACTCCGTATGGCGCTTCAGGTCGTAATCGGTGCGGTTGTGGATCCCTTCCAGCTCTTTCCACCCGAAGGGGAACTCGTACTGGATGTCGAAGGCCAGCTTGGCATAATGGGCAAGCTCGTCGGGCCCATGCTGGTGGAAGCGCAGCTTCTCCGGCCTGATGCCCAGGTCGATGTAATACTGCAGCCTCTTTTCCTTCCAGTGCTCGAACCACTTCGCGTCCTCCGAGGGATGGATGAAGAACTGCATCTCCATCTGCTCGAACTCGCAGGTTCTGAAAATGAAGTTCTTGGTCGTGATCTCGTTGCGGAAAGCCTTTCCCACCTGGGCAATGCCAAAAGGCACCTTCACCCGGCCGGTCTGGAGGACGTTCTTGTAGTTGACGTAGATTCCCTGCGCGGTCTCGGGGCGGAGATAGATCAACCCTCCTTCGTCCTCCACCGGGCCCATGTGCGTGGTGAACATGAGGTTGAACTTGCGCGCCTCCGTGAGCTGGTTGGCGCCGCAGTCAGGGCACTTGTGCGCCTTCATGTTCTCTTCCGGTATCTGGTCGGCCCGGAAGCGGTGTTTGCAGTTCTTGCAGTCGATGAGCGGATCGGTGAAGTTCTCCACGTGACCGGAGGCCTCCCACACCCGCGGGTGCATCATGATAGCAGCGTCCAGCCCGACGATGTTGTCATTCAGCTGCGTCATTTCCCGCCACCAGAACTCCTGGATGCGCTTCTTCAGCTCCACTCCCATGGGGCCGTAGTCCCACGCGGAGGCAAGCCCTCCGTAGATCTCACTCGAAGGGAATATGAATCCTCGCCGCTTGGTGAGGGACACGAGGGTATCCATCGTGACCACTTCGGCGCGGACTTCCGGCTTTTCGGCCATCATTCAACTCCTTCCGGCATATTCTGAGAGGATCAGGACCGCCCTTGCCATCCGGGCCCGGGCCCGCTCCACTCCCATGGCCGCAATGCTTCCGAAAAGCGGCGGAGAAACCTTGGCGCCCGTCACTGCTATGCGAACCGGCATGAGAAGATCACCCAGCTTCATTCCCAGCTCCTCGGAGAGAGCGCGGAACCTCGCCTCAGCTTCCTCTCCCAGGTCGGACAGCTGGCCCAGAAGCGCATCCGCTTTTTTCAAGGCCTCCAGCGCCCGGGCAGGATCTGTTTTCTTTGGAATGAGCGCCTCAGCGGCGGGCGGCGCAGGGTCCTCAAACAGGAACCGTACCATTTCCGGCACCTCGGAGAGCAGCTTCACCCGCTCCTGGATGAGCGGCCCGATGTTTCGGAGAAGCTCCGCATCCGCTGCAAGGCCTGCTTCCTTGAGCACCGGCTCGATCAGGCAGGCCAGCTCCTCCGGCGTCTTTTTTCGAATATAGCTGCCGTTGAACCACTCGAGCTTCTGATAATCGAAAACAGCCGGAGACTTGTTGATTTTCTCCATGCTGAACAGCTTCTCCAGCTCCTGGAGGCTGAAGAACTCCCGGGAGTCGTCGTACGACCATCCCACCAGAGCCACGTAGTTGAGGAGTGCCTCGGGAAGATACCCCTGGCGCCTGAACTCCCTGACGTTCGTTGCCCCGTGGCGCTTGGAGAGCTTCTGGCCGTCTTTTCCCATGACCATGGGGAGGTGGCAGAGCTTCGGCGGCTCCCACCCGAAGGCACGGTAAAGGATCATGTGCAGCGGGGCCGATGGAAGCCACTCCTGGGCCCGCATGATGTGGGTGATCTCCATGAGGTGATCATCCACAACGTTCGCCATGTGGTACGTGGGGAAGCCGTCTGACTTGATGAGGACAGGGTCAGGGTTGATGTCCGCGTTTTCCACCGCTATGTCGCCAAGGAGCGCATCCGTGAAAGCAGTGGTCCCGTCCAGGGGAACCTTGAGCCTGATGACGGAAGAAATGCCCGAAGACTCCAGGTCACGACGCTCTGCGTCACTCAGCGTTCGGCAATGCCGATCGTAGCCCTGGCCGGACTTCGCGGCAGCCTGTTGCTCCCGCATTTTCGAAAGGCGCTCCGGCGTGCAGTAGCACCTGTAGGCATGGTCTTGCTTCAGCAACTCATCAGCGCGTGCTGCGTAGATCTCCAGCCTTTGCGACTGGAAGTACGGGCCCCTGGGGCCGCCGACATCCGGTCCTTCGTCCCAATGGAACCCCAGCCATTCGAACGTATCGTAGATGTCCTTCAAGGCTTCCTCGACGTACCTCTCCCTGTCCGTGTCCTCGATGCGCAGGATGAACGTCCCTCCCAGCGAGCGGGCGAAGAGGTAGTTGTACAGCGCCGTGCGCACGCCTCCAATGTGCTGGAAACCCGTTGGAGACGGCGCGTAGCGGACCCTGACACTCACGAGGAAGCCTCCTTAAGGAAAATAATGAGGCATTATAGTGACGCCGACTCCGGGGGTCAACGAGCGCAAGGCCGGCAAAGCCGGTCAGAAGCCGGAATGGAGCCTTTGAAGCGCCTCCAGGACAATGCCGGGCGTGAGAAGCTCAGGAAGAAGGATGGGCGACGTGGAGCCTCCGGGATAAAGCACGTATACCGGCACTCCGGCCCGGTCGTAGCTCGAGAGCGCCCTGGCGATGGAATCACTGCGATCCGTCCAGTCCGCCCGCAGCGTGGCCACACCTGCCCGGCGGAATGCTTTCTCCACCGTTGGGTTGTGAAAAGCAACCGTTTCGTTCACCTGGCAGGTGAGGCACCACTTTGCCGAGAAGTCGATGAACACCGGCGTGCCGTTGGCCCGCAGCTCTGCAACGCGCTGCGGAGTCCAGCTTTCCCAGGATGCAGGCAGAGAGGAGTCGGCAGTCGGAGCAGGCGCGCGCGCCGACGTGACCGCCGAGAAAACGGTTGCACCGGCCACCAGGACGACGGCGAGGCTTGCCGAGATCACGCGGGAGCGAGCGTTGCGGTCCAGCCCTCCCCAGCGGCCGTAGATCCACGCGCCGAACCCGGCAAGCAGAAGCGCAGAAAGCACCGTCATCAGCGCAGAAAGCCCGGCCTGTGTTTCAAGCACATACAACATCCAGATGACCGCACCCAGCATCGGGAATGCCAGGATCTGCCGCAGGGTCACCATCCAGGGTCCCGGCTTGGGGATGCGCGCGGCAAGACCCGGCAAGGCCGACAGGAGAACATAGGGGGCAGCCAGGCCCAGGCCAAGGGCAGTAAAGACGCCAAAGCCGACAGCCGGGGGCTGCGTGAGAGCGTAGCCCAGCGCTCCGCCCATGAAAGGCGCCGTGCACGGCGTGGCAACTGCCGTGGCAAGCAGGCCGCTCAGGAACGACCCTGCTCCGCCGCTCCTGGTTGCCGCGGACAGGTTGACCGGGAGACGAAGCTCGAATACATCGAGCAGGTTCAGAGCAATGACGAAGAACAGAGAAGCGGTGATGGCAACGACGGCAGGACTCTGGAACTGGAAACCCCAGCCAATGAGCTGCCCGCCGGCGCGCAAACCCTCAAGAATTCCCGCAATCACCCAGAAGGAGACGAGCACTCCCGCGCCAAACAACAGCCCGTGTCGCAGCGCGCCTCCCTGCCCGTCGCGCGAATTGCGAACGAAGGACAGGACCTTGAGGGATACCACGGGGAGGACGCAGGGCATGAGATTCAGAATGAGCCCTCCGACAAACGCAAGGGCAAGCGCGATCAGGAAACCGCCGGACGCAGAGCCGACGGGCGCACGTGGCGCGGATGCGTTGCCGGGAGCCGCGGCGGGAAACGTCCCGGGAATCGTGGAGCTGGCGGCCTGAAAAATGGACTCCCAGCGTTTGTCCGGGATCGGAGCCCCCGGCTTCACGGGCAGGGAGAGGGAGAGATCTGCCTTGCCGGGCGTGCACTCGATCCGGCAGGCAAGCCAGGTTGCGTGTGCGCGGATGATCACATCGCCCGGCCCCAGGTCAGGGGGCGGGACGATTCGCGCAAGAAGTGAGACTTCTCCCTCATATCCATAGGATGCAACGCCCTGCGAGATGAACTTCCGGGGAACAGGCCATGTGAGGTCGCCCGCGGTGAAGCCTTTCGGAAGCTCCCACGACACGGTGGTGGGAAGACCTGTATCCCCGGGGTTTTTCCAGTATATGTGCCAACCCGGGTCCATCCTGAAATGGACCGCGATCATCAAAGGGGTTCCAGGCCGGATCCAGGTGTTTTCTGCAATGACCTGCGCGGCAACGGCTCCGGCCGAGACCGACTCCGCCGATGCGAGCGGCGGAAACAGCAAGAGGCAAAGGAAAAGGAGAAGCTTACCAGTCTTTACCCTGTCCCAGGCCATAGCCAGTTGATCAATCATTACAATAACAATAATATAATGAAGACAAGGCTGAATACAGATGAGGATCACAACAAAAGGGCGGTACGGCCTGCGGGCGGTCATCAACCTCGCGATGGCGCACCACAACCGCCCGATATCCATCAACTCCATTGCGACAGAGGAGAAGGTGTCTTCCGAGTTCCTTGAGCAGATCTTCTTCAAGCTGAAGAAAGCAGGCCTGATCCGCTCCATCAGGGGCCCCGGCGGCGGCTTCGTGCTCAACAAGAAGCCAGGGGAGATCTCGGTTGCCCACATCCTGGCCGCGGTGGGTGAAACCCATGGCCTTACACCGTGTACTCTGCGCAGAAAGACCCTCTGCGACCGGCCAGAGCCGTGCCCTGCCCACGAAATCTGGACCGGCCTCCAGAAGACAATGGAAGACTACCTGTCCAGCGTCACGTTGAAAGACATCATGGAAAAAAACGGAAAGAAGTATTTCGCAAAGCTCGGCTCAGGCCAGGACTTCTGCATCTGAGCCTGGCGCAAGAATAGTCATTTTCCGCGCACCCCTCGTTCGATGCTGCCGTAGATCTCGCTTTCCAGCCCCAGCTCATATGCAAGGTCGAAGCTGGAGTAGCGCGAGCGCAGAAGGCGCACGTTGCGAAACGGCAGGAGGCGCAGACCGGGGCTGATGCCCAGCTCTTGCGGGGAGAACGGATACTCGAGGGTTGAAAGCGTCTGCACCGCATCCGAGAGCTCCTCCAGCACGGGAAGCGCCAGCTTGAGGATTTCCTCACGGGAAGCGTCGAATCTCGATATCCTTTCGGAGAGAATCCCTCGGTCGAAGTGCCTCAACCCCATCTCCGTGCGCACTTTTTCCACGTAGGGCTGAAGCCCCTGCTCCATGCTTTTCTCCCACGGCGGCTCTGCATCGAAGGTTTTCAGCCGGCCGGCCGTCTTGGGGCTGGATTCCGTCAAGGACCGATAGAAGGCCCCGTAACCCTGAAGGATCATCCTGCTGGCCGCTCCAACCAGAATGCCGTGCAGGTCCAGCCGTTCCACGGGAACGGCGTCGGCAATCTCCCAGAAGTGGGCCACGGTATGCTCCGCGGATGCCGCCGGCCGGGAGCTGCCAAACGCCTGCATGGCGAAGCCCGAGGTAAGAACGGCATCCGTCATGGCGCGCGCAGCTTCCCGCGGGTTGTCCCCCAGACGGCGTGAGGCTGACAAAGCCAGGCGGGCCGACTCCAGGGCCGCGCTGGAAACGACCTGGCAGTAATGCTCTCCGGTCATGATTCGCGACAAGTTCCAGTCGAGATATGCGATGAACTTGGCCAGGAGATCTCCGAGCCCGGCAAGGATCATCACCTGGGGCGCCTTCTCGATCACGGCGAGGTCGCAGATGATGGTTCGGGACACTGCCGCGGGGACCGCGTTGTGAAAACCTCCGACGTGGATGGCCGAAGTGGCGGAGGAGAACGCGTCAACGGAAGCAGCGGTGGCCACGCACCAGTTTGCCACCCCCGTATCCCGGGAGACCTTTTTCACCACGTCGCTGATGACGCCGCTTCCGACTGAGACAAGGAGATCGGGGGATACGGCCCGGACCTCGCCCGCCAGCTGCTCCACCATCTCCGCGCTCGGAACAGGCCTGGGGTGGCTTGGCAGGATCCGCTGAATGATCCGGGAGGCCTTGAGGCCGGCCTTCCAGTCCGATCCTGCGGCACGCTCCGTGTTCTCATCACTCAGCACCCAGACCGCGGGTTTGGGGCCCAGCTCATCGGCAAGGAGAGAAGCCCCGATCTCCAGAGCTCCTTCCTGCACGACCACGTTGCGGACTTTCACGGTATGAACGGAACCGCACGGGCAGGCGAATCGCCCCTGGGGATCGAAATGGGAGAGAAAATTCCGGAAAATGAAATTTTCCACCGGTCGGAATATAACCCAACCAGCTTTGATGGTACACCGACCCGCCCGTGCTCTTTTTCTGCGAAAGGTTTTCCAGTATTCTAGAAAGCAGGGATGGGAGGGCACCATGGCGACAGGAAGCGGGAGCGCACAAGCAAGGCTCACGGAAGCGGATATCCGATCCATCGTGGAAAAAGGGATTCCACCGAAGCTCATCGAAGGCCGTCGCGTCCTTGTGCTTACCCCGGACCCCACAAGGACGTGCCCGCTGCCTCTCATGGCGCGGATAGTCAGGGACATCGTTGGCGGGCGCGCATCGAAGCTGGATTTCATGGTGGCCCTCGGGACCCATACAATCCTCAGCGAAGAAAGAATCGATGCGCTTTTCGGGGTTCCCGCAGGCCAGCGGGAAAAGGTGTTCCCCGGCATTCGGTTTTTCAACCATCGATGGGACATTCCGACGACCCTGCGGAAGATCGGAACGATTTCGGCACAGAAGATCGACGCCCTCACGGGCGGGATCTTTCATGAGAGCGTGGACGTCGTCATCAACTCTGCCGTCTTCGAGTATGACCTGGTTCTGATTCTGGGCCCGGTTTTCCCCCATGAGGTTGTCGGGTTCTCCGGCGGGAACAAGTATCTCTTTCCCGGAATCTCCGGCGGGGATTTCCTGCATTTCTTTCATTGGCTCGGCGCCGTCGTGACGTGCCCCGAGATCATCGGATTCAAAACCACCCCTGTTCGGGCCCTGGTGGACATGGCTGCTTCCCTGATCCCCACTCCCCGCGCATGCCTGGCCATGGTGGTGCGCCCTGACGGCGATCTGGCAGGCCTGTTTGCAGGGACTCCGGAGGAAGCCTGGTCGATGGCGGCAGACCTGTCCGCGCAGATCCATATCGTCTACAAGGAAAAGCCCTTCCAAACCGTGCTGGGCCGGGCGCCTGAGATGTACGACGAGCTGTGGACCGCCGGGCAAGGTGATGTACAAGCTCGAGCCGGTCGTGGCCGCAGGCGGATCGCTCATCATCTATGCCCCTCATGTGAGGGAGATCTCGCGCACATGGGGCCGTTACCTCGAGCGCACCGGCTACCATGTTCGCGACTGGTTCCTGGGACGCATGGATCAGTTCAGCGACATTCCCCGTGGCGTGCTTGCCCACTCCACTCACGTGCGCGGGATAGGCGCGTTCGTGGACGGCGTGGAGAAGCCGCGTATTGCGGTGGTGCTGGCAACGGGCATCCCGGAGGCGACGTGCAGGAAGATCAGCCTGGGCTATCGCGACCCGGCCTCGATTCGCTTGCAGGATTACCAGGGCAGGGAGGACGAAGGCGTGCTTTTCGTGGACCACGCCGGTGAGATTCTCCATCGGCTGGCGACAGATCGGGTGACCGCCCGGGTATGAGCTCAGGAGCGCTCGTTCTTGATTTTGACGGGGTCATCTGCGACTCTATCGATGAGTGCTTCGTCAGCTCGTGGACCGCGTATTTCCACCTGTACCTTGCGCGCCGCCCGGCTTACATGCCGGTGAGCCTGCGAAAAGACTTTGCGCGGCTGCGCCCGCTCGTCAGGGGCGGCGCGGACTTCATGCTCATCCAGGAAATGCTGGACAAGGGCGAAAGCGCGTCCCGACAGCCGGAATTCGATGCGCTTGCGCGAGCTGCCGGGGATCAGAAAATGAGACTCTTTCATGACCTTTTCTACCAGGCGCGCTCGGAGATGCTGGAAAAGGACAGGGAGTCTTGGCTGGGCTTGAACAGGATCTACCCGCACGTGGCCGATGCCTTTTCCCGGTTTGCCCGCGGCGTCCCGGTCTACATCCTTTCCACGAAGAAGCCCGAGTTCATAGCCGAGATCCTCTCCTCCAAGGGCATCTCGATGCCGAGGGAGAAAATCCTGTACAGCGGGTCGGGGAAAAAACTCGAGATTGTAGCGCAGGTCGGCACGAAGGGCGGGTTCAGTCAGACAACATTCATCGACGACCAGATCGATCATCTTTTATGCGAGGAAGCCTCTCACCCCGATGCGGCGCTCAAAGGGCTTCCGCGCATCAGGCCGCTCCTGGCAACCTGGGGATACGTCAAGGAGGACTGGCTGAGGGAGCCGCTGCGCGTGCCGACGGTCAACCCCCGGGAGTTCCTGGCCCTTGTCCAGCGGGAGTTCGCGTAATGCCTGAGCGCGGTCCCATCACCCTGCCCTTCCACTCGAAGGGCCTCAATGCGAATGCCCGCAGAGTGATGAAGACATAAAAGAAGGCAAAGAACACCAGGAACGGCAGGAAGGTGACGAAATAGCGCACCCTGTCCTTCCCCTGGTAAAACCCGCCGATGGCGGCAAGCGTGCCGATGCTCACAAACGACGTCAGCGAGAGGATGGGGACGCGCCAGTCCAGGAGCCCCAGGGGGATGACAAGCAGGCTTGCCGTCAGGTAGACCAGGACCACGAATATGTAGGAGACGCGCGTCACGGGGTCCTCGGAGAAAAGCCCTCCGGCATTCCACCGCGTATGCTGGTTCACAAAGTCGGCCCAGCTTGACTTGCAGACAGTGCGGGCCGCGCTCCCCGAAGTGACGCGCGCGCGCGGCTTCCATCCGGCCTTGCGGCAGACAGCGTCCAGGAGCATCGCGTCCTCGGTGACGGAAAAGCCCAGCGCCCGAAACCCGCCAGTTGCCGTCACCGCCTCAGCGCGAACTGCCATGTTGTTCCCGAAGCACCCCGTTGCCAGCCCGATGCCGACCGATCCCAGGTTGTACTGGTTCAAAAGGGGCTGCTCGAAAGCCTGGAAGCGCTGGAGGAAGCTCCCGTCGGCTTCCAGCTCGATGCGGCTTATGACGACGCCGACGGACGGGTCATGAAAGCCGGCCAGCATTTCTTCCACCCAGCGGGGAGGGACAGTGCAGTCACCGTCGGTGAAGAGAAGCACATCGCCGCTGCATGCCTCGAAGGCAAGGTCGAGAGCCGCCTGCTTGCCCGTAAGTCCCTGAGGCTCGCTTGTGTTGTGGATGACGCGCGCCCGGTCACCGCTTCCGGCAACGAACTCGTCAAGGAGCCTGCCCGTGGCGTCGGTGGAACGGTCATCGACAAAAAGAAGCCTCACACCGGGACTGGTCTGTGCCTGGAGCGACTCAAGCAGGGCAGGAAGGGTTTTTTCCTCGTTGCGAAGGGCAACCACCACTTCCGCGCGCAGGCCGGCCGGCGGATTTCCTTTTTTCCCCGCCTCCGATCGAGGATGATGTTGCGTACGAGGCCCACGGCGAGCGCCAGGTGGAATGCGAGAATGATGGCACTGTATGCCGCGTACACGATCAGGAACGTCTGCATGGCGTTAGGCAGGGTAGCGAAAAACCCTTCTTTTCACAAGCGCGGCCGCGCTGTACTATGTGTGCGAAATGAATACGTTCGACAAGGCGCTGGTGAATGAGAGAATCCTCCTCCTGGACGGCGCATGGGGAACAGAGTTTTTCCAGCGCGGTCTCATGCCCGGATGCCCTCCCGACGAATGGAACCTGACACATCCGGAGATAGTCAAGGAGATCACGGCTGACTACCTTGCTGCCGGTGCCAGGGTCATTCTCACCAACACCTTCGGGGCCAACCGGTTCCGGCTTGAGCCGCATGGCCTGTCCGAGCGTGTCGCGGAGATAAACCGAAAAGCGGCAAACCTTGCCCGTGAGGTCGTGGCGGAAAACGCGCTCCTCGCCGGCGACATCGGTCCCACGGCCCGGTTTCTCGCCCTCGGCGAGGTGACAGTCGAGGAGCTGAACCGGGTTTTCTCGGAGCAGGCGCGGGCCCTTGCCGAGGGCGGTGTCGACCTGATTGTCGTGGAATCAATGACGGACGTGGAAGAGATGGCCGTCGCGGTTGCCGCAGCCGTCAAGGAAACGAACCTTCCCGTGGTCGCGAGCATGACGTACAACCGTACGCCCCATGGTTATCGGACCATGATGGGCAACCCTCCGGAAGTCTGCGTGAAGAAAGCCGAGCAGGCGGGCGCGGCGGTCGTCGGGGCCAACTGCGGCTCCGGCATAGAGGACTACGTCCCGCTGGCCCCCATTCTGCGGGGGCTCACGTCGCTCCCCCTGTGGGTCAAAGCCAATGCCGGCATTCCCCAGATTGTCGGAGGGAAAGTGTCGTATCCCCTGACCGCTTCGCAGTACGCCGCTTTCGTTCCTTCCATCCTGGAAGCCGGTGTCAGCCTGATTGGCGGCTGCTGCGGAACAAGCCCGTCCTTCGTTCGGGAGATGGGGAAGGTGATTGCGGGCGTTCGGGAGTAGCCGGGTGGGAACTCTGGTCCTGATCCTTGGCGGGCTTGGCCTTTTCCTGCGCGGCCAGCTGGTGCTCTGGCTGACGGCGATCTTTCGGCCGCGCGACGCAATGCGGAAAGTCACCGAGCAGCAGTTCTCCATTGGAAGGGGGCTTGCCTACCTTGCCGGCTTTGCCGGCCTGCGCACCGACTTTCAGCTCTACCGTGGTTCCCTGCCCAGGGCATTTCTGATGGTGTCCAATCACCAGAGCCTTGCCGATGTAGCCCTTCTTCCCCTGGTGTTCCCGGGACACCACCTTCGATTCGTCGCGAAAAGCCAGCTCAAGTACGGGGTTCCGTATGTCTCCCTTGCCCTGCGGATGGGCAGGCATGCCGTGATATCGCGTACCGGCGACTATCGGGCGGGACGAAGGGCAATGGTCAAGCTGGCGGACCTTTCGGCCGTCGGTGTCTGCCCGGCGGTTTTCCCGGAAGGCAGGCGGTCGCGCAGCGGTGAGGTGCAGGATTTCCAAAGCGGCGCTTTTCGCATCATCCTGGAACGCTCCCCGCTGCCGGTCATTTCCGTCGCCGTGGACGGCGGGTACCGCATTGCCAGCCTGGGCCGGCTCCTGACGAAAATGCGCGGGACATGGTTCAGGATACGGCCCCTGACGCTGTACCCTGCGCCTCGGGGAAAGAAGGAGATCCTGGACCTTCTGGCGAGGATCAAAAGCGAGATAAGCGAACAAGTCCGCCAGTGGCGGACCGTCGAGGCATAAAAAACCCCAGGGCTCCCGATCCTAGCAAGGTATTCCGTGCGGGGGTCTGCCGCCCTGGGGTCACGCAGAAAGGCCTGCGGTTTTTTCTTAGGCTTTGAAGTCGCTGGGCTTGCGCTCCTGGCGCTGGCACTTTTCGCACTGGGCAACGTTCCGCAGCTTTCCATTGTTGAAAACGAGCTTCATCCTCACCTCGCCGCCACAGGTGCAGAAGAACTTCTGCGTGACGACCCCGACCCTCGCATTCTTGCTTATAACCTCGGCCATGTCTTTTTCCTCCTTTCGTTGGATTGGAATTGAGTCTCTGCTTCTTTCCTGACAGGGGTAAGCGAGAGAACCTGAAAAACTTTGTAAATTTAGCAATAATGGAAGAAAAGTCAAGGCGCCGGCGCGCCGCCCGCGCACTGCTCTTGCCTTCGAGCGGATTTTTTCGCATCATCCGTTCTCGAGATTCGATGAAAAGGTATCGCGGTTTTCTTTTCGACGCCGACAACACGCTTTTCGACTATGACAGGGCGGAGATCGAGGCGCTCACCGAGACCCTGGGTGAAGCGCTCCCGGGAATACCTTTGCCCCGGGCACTGGCTTCCTATCACGAGATCAACGCCGGCTTCTGGCGGAAGTTCGAGCACGGAAACATAGGCCTGGAAGAGCTGAAGGCAGGCCGGTTCCGCCAGTTGCTGGACTCCCTGGGTTGCGCCGGAGATCCTGAGGCCATTTCTTCGCGGTACCTCGAGCAGCTTTCCGTTCGGGCCTACTTCCTGCCCCACGCAAGGGAAGTTGTCGAAGCGCTGTCACGCACCTCTCCTCTCGGGCTTGTCACGAACGGGATTGGATTGGTGCAGAGGGGACGGCTTGCGAAGTCCGGAATTGCGGATTGCTTTCGCGCGGTCGTCATTTCCGAAGAGCTCGGCATGGCGAAGCCCGATCCGCGGTTCTTCGAGGCGGCGGTCAAGGCAATTTCCATCCCGGCAGCCGAGCTCTTGTGCGTCGGCGACAACCCCGGCTCGGATATCCAGGGGGCGCGTGCCTCCGGGATCGACGCGTGCTGGTACGCGCCCGGCGGTCAGCCATGGCCGGGCCCGGGGGATCGCCCCGCGTTCGTGATCCGCGACCTGAGGGAAATCCTGGACTTTGCGTCCGCGATATTCATATGATTTTCATTTTGGTATACTCATCATGATACCAAAATCGGTGCTGAATCCGCACGTGGACTCCTGAGCGGAGCGTAGAAAGGAGAATGCCTTGATACAGGTCGAGAGCGTCACGAAAAAGTACGGACAGCGCGTCGCGGTTGACCACCTTGACTTCCTCGTCAACAAGGGCGAGATCCTGGGCTTCCTCGGCCCCAACGGCGCCGGGAAATCGACGACAATGAACATCATCACCGGCTACCTCTCCGCCACGGAAGGCTCCGTGAAGCTGGACGGGCACGACATCCTGGAGGAGCCGCAGGAGGTGAAGCGGCAGATCGGCTACATGCCGGAGCTGCCGCCTCTGTACGTGGACATGACGGTCCAGAGCTACCTCTCTTTTGTCGCGGACATCAAGGGCGTTCCGCGCTCGCGTCGCAAGGACAACATCGACAAGGCCATGGAGCGCACCATGATCACCGACGTGCGCACGAGGCTTATCAAGAACCTGTCCAAGGGTTACAAGCAGAGGGTGGGGCTGTCCCAGGCGCTCATCGGCACGCCGCCGGTGCTCATCCTGGACGAGCCGACCATCGGCCTGGATCCGCAGCAGATCATCGAGACGCGAAACCTGATCCGTGAGCTGGGCAAGGAGCACACCATCATCCTGAGCTCCCATATCCTGCCCGAGGTGCAGGCGGTGTGCACTCGCGTTCTCATCATCAACAAGGGAAAGATCGTGGCAAGCGATACACCGGAGAACCTCTCCCGCGGCCTGGTCGGGGACAACCGCCTGACGCTTCGCATAGCGGCCTCCGAGCGCGACGTGCTTGCCGCCATCCGCGGAGTTCCCGACGTTGTCGTGGTCAACGCGATCGGCAGCCGGGAGCCCGACACGGTGGACGTGGTCGTGGAAGCCCGAAAAGAGAAAGACATCCGGCGCCCCCTTTTCAGCGTTCTGGCAAAAGCCGGGTATCCCATCCTGATGATGAAAACCATGGATCTCACGCTGGAAGACATCTTCCTCAACCTCATCACCGAAGAGAAGGAGGTATCCTGACATGCTGGCAGTATTCCGCCGCGAGCTGGCCGCTTATTTCGCCTCTCCCATCGGGTTCACGTTCATCGGCTTCTTCATCCTCCTTGCCGGCGTGTTCTTTGCCATCTCCAACCTCCTGTCGGGAAACCCGAACTACGCGGGTGTCCTGGGGTCCATCACTTTTATTTTTCTCTTCGTCGTGCCCATCCTGACGATGAGACTGATATCGGAGGAGACCCGGCAGAAAACGGACCAGCTGCTCATTACCAGCCCGCTGGGCATCACGGGCATCGTCCTCGGCAAGTACCTCGCCGCCGTCGGGGTGTTCTTCATAACGCTCCTGATCACCCTCATCTATCCCATCATCATGAGCTTCTTCGCCCTGGGCGGGCTTGGCTGGTGGGAGATCATCGGCGGCTACATCGGGTTTTTCCTGCTGGGCTCCTCGTTCATCTCCGTGGGGCTGTTCTTTTCCTCCCTCACGGACAACCAGCTCATCGCCGCCGTGGAGACTTTCGCCGCCCTGCTCCTGATCTGGATCCTGGACTTCATTGCGCAAAGCGTTCCCAGCGACGCCGTTTCGGGATTCGTGTTCCTGGCGGTGCTGGCCATCGTCCTGGTGGCATTGGTATTCTTCAGCACGCGAAGCACGCCGGCAGCTGTGCTGACCCTTGTCGCGGCGGCGGTTGCCCTGGTGCTCCTGTTCGTCCTGAAGAGGTCTTTTTACGACGGGCTGATAGCCCGGATCCTCAACTGGTTCTCGCTTCTGAAGCGATACAGCGACTTCAGCATGGGCGTCCTCGGGCTTGCCCCGATCGTCTACTACATCTCGTTCTCCGGCGCGTTTGTATTCCTCACCGTCCGGATGATCGAGAGACGGCGCTGGATGTAAGGGAGAAAGGCCCGTGAAAAAATCACCATTGTTCCGTTCTCTTTCGACCAGGAAGCTGCGTTTCGGCGGCTATGCGACGCTTCTCATCGTGGCGGCGCTGGCCATTATCGTGGTGGTCAACGTGCTGGTCCAGCAGATCCCCGGGAAGCTCGACTTGACGAAGAATCACCTTTTCTCCCTGTCCCCGGAGACGTTCAAAGTGCTCGACGGCCTCACCAGTGACATCACCGTCAGCATGGTGGCACGTGCCGGCAATGAGGACCAGACCGTGAAGGAAATCCTCTCGAAGTACGCCTTGCGCAACCACCACATCAAGCTTCAGACAATGGACCCCGAGAGGAATCCCGGCTGGTCCAAGCAGTTCGAAACGAACGGACAGGGCCCCGGTCCGGGCTCGGTTGTCGTTTCAAGCGGTCCCCGGTTCAAGACAATCGGCCAGTACGACATGTACAACTACGATTATTCCAATCCGAACCAGGAACCCACGCTCACGTCGCTTTCCGTCGAGCAGAGAGTCACCTCCGCTATTCTGTACGTGACCGCGGCGAAGAACGTGACCATCTATGTCCTCCAGGGACACGGGGAGCAGACCCTGGATTCGTTCGGGCTGGCTACGGCCGTGGGCAACGAGAACTATGAAGTGAAGCCCCTGACGCTGCTGACCGTGCCCGCGGTTCCCGCTGACGCCGACATTCTGCTGGTCTCCGCGCCCAAGACCGACTTCTCCACCGAGGACGACGCCAAGATCAGGACGTACCTTGCCGGCGGAGGAAGGGCGGAGTTCATCCTTGACCTCATGAAAAGCGACAACGCGTTCCCCAATCTCGCCGGGATCCTGAAGAGCTACGGTGTCGCCGTGCACAGCATGGTCGTGGTAGAGGGTGACCAGAACAGCGTGGCAGCCGGCAACCCGATGTACCTGATACCCAAGCTGGAATACCACGACATCGTCTCTCCCCTGCGGACCGCCAACCTGGCCATCCTCATGCCTTTTTCGCAATCAATCGAGACACTCGAGCTGCGGAAGAGGTCCCTGAAGATCGAGCCCCTTCTGAGCTCCTCGGACAACTCCTGGGGGAAGAGGAACATCGAAAACATAAAGACCCTTGCAAAGGAAAACGGGGACGCGCAGGGGCCCTTCACGCTGGCGGACGCCATTACGGACCCGGCCTCCGATCCGACGAAAAAAGACACGAAGCTCGTCGTCGTTGCTTCCGCGAAGTTTCTTTCCCAGTCTCTTTCTTCCCAGATACCCGGCAACACCGACTTCTTTCTCAACACCCTTGGCTGGCTGCGGGGGAAGAAGGATGAGATTACCGTGCGACCCAAGGACATGCTCACCATGCGGTTGGGAATCAGCAATCTCCAGGCTCTCCTCTTCTCGGGCCTCGTGGTGATCATCCTGCCGCTCCTCGTGCTGGGAGCGGGATTCACTGTCTGGATCAGGAGACGTCATCTATGAGCAGGCGCCTTCTCACTCTTGTCATCGTTCTCGTTGTTCTCGTCGGGCTGGTCGGGGCTTACCTTCTGGTGAGCCGGCCCAGCCGGCAAAGGCGGCTGCGAAACAGCCGCAGCTCATCACGGCGGACAAGGACAAGCTGGTGAAAATGGTTCTCAGCGACAGGGCGGAAGGCACGCTGACGCTGGAGAAGAAAGGGAAGACGTGGACGGTCGACTCTCCCCAGGTGTTTGCCCTGGATGAATCGAACATCGACGATCTCGCATTGACGTTCACATCGCTGAGCGCCGAGAGGGTGATCGACGAGAACCCGACGAACCTTGCCCAGTACGGGCTGGCTCCTCCCCACGCGCAGGGCCAGGCAACGTACAGCGACGGCACCTCGAAGACGGTTCTCCTGGGCGACAAGACGCCCGCGGGCAACAACTACTACCTGCAGGTCAAGGGAGATCCGAGGGTCTACACCGTCTGGCAGAGCCATGGCGACCAGCTCCACTGGACCCTCGCGGACCTGCGGGACAAGAAAATCACTCCCGAGCTGAACTACGACGAGGTCACGTACTTCCGGCTGTCCCATGCGGACGGCACCGCAATAGAGCTTATGCAGAAGACGGATCAGCAGGCCAAGACGTTCCAGCTCGGGTTCGGCCGCTACTTGATGACCCGTCCCTACTCCTCTCCCCGCGGCGTGGATGGCGAGAAGGCTGATCCGTTCGTCAAGGGTCCCCAGCAGATCCAGATCTCCTCTTTCGTGAATGACGCTCCGGCCAACCTTTCCCAGTACGGCCTTGCCCGGCCGCGGGATGAGGTGGTGGTTCGCGACAAGTCGAACACGCTGGACCTCCTCATTGGATCCGAGGCCGGCAAGGACAAGACGTATTTCATGATCCGGGGCAAGCCGAGCGTCTACACAACGGACACCACCAGCCTCTCCTTCCTGAAAACCACTGCGTGGGACCTCGTTGACAAATTCGTTTTCATCCCCAACATCGACGACGTTGACAAGATCGAGATCGAAAGCGGGGGCGTCTCCCACACTCTTGCCATTGCGCGCGTGACGAAGAAGGCGGAGAAGCAAGGGGAGAAGGATACCGTCCAGGCCACCTACACCGTGGATGCAAGGACCCTGGAGGAGGGTTCCTTCAAGGCGTTCTATCAGGAGGTGGTCGGCCTGCAGGTGGAGGGGGAGGCGAA
Organism: uncultured Spirochaetota bacterium; assembly: GCA_963710335.1. Taxonomy (GTDB): domain Bacteria; phylum Spirochaetota; class Spirochaetia; order SZUA-6; family Fen-1364; genus Fen-1364. Next base: position 347,411 of record CAVQAA010000025.1, on the reverse strand, counting down.
GAAGACGGTTCCCGAGACACCGGATGTGACGGTTCGTTTCTTCCTCAACAAGGGGCCGTCGAAGGTTGCCACAATCGTCTACGCACCCTACGACAGGGACTTCGATGCGATCTTCATGGGAGGAAAGAGCGAGTTCGCGCTCACCCGCCTGCAGCTCACGACGATGCTTTCGAAGCTCGACGGGCTGGCAAAAGGCGAGAAAGTCACCTATTAGAAGGGCTACGGAGTTTCGCCGCCGGTCCGCACGTGCAACTCCCAGGCCTGGGTCTGGGAGTTGCGAGACAGGGCGTCGAACCCGACGTCCAGCACGCGGCCGCTCTCTCCCTGGAAGCGCAGCCGCCGGGCAAGGACGTTCATTTCCGTGACCTTGAACTCTTCCCCGTCGTAGCGCACGCGCGTTCCCAAACCGGGCAGTGTCTGCCGGGCTTCCTTGTAGACGTCGAACTCATAGGACAGGCAGCATAAAAGCCGGCCGCAGGGCCCGGAAATCTTCATGGAGTTCAGGGTCAGGTTCTGCTCTTTTGCCATCTTGATGGACACGGGGCGCAGCCGGTCCGTGACCGCATTGCAGCACAAGGCCCTTCCGCAGATCCCCAGCCCGCCGACAACACGCGCTTCGTCACGCACGCCGATCTGGCGGAGCTCGATGCGCATCTTGAAGACGGCCACCAGGTCTTTCACGAGCTCCCGAAAATCGACGCGGTTCTCCGCGGTGAAGAAAAAAAGAATCTTCTGTTCGTCAAGGATGTAGTGCGCGCTCACGAGCTTCATTCGAAAGGTTGCGCGACTCGATCTTCTCGCGGCAGACCTCAAAGGCCCTCTCCTCCCGCGTGTCATTCTCCTCCACACGGAGCAGATCCGCCGGGCTGGCAAGGCGCTGGATGGTGCGCAGCTCGCTGGTGACCTCAGCCGGGTCCGTCTCTCTGCCAAGGATCCTGCCCAGCTCGTTGCCGTAGCGGGTCGGCACCACAACCATGTCGCCGATTTTCGCTTCCACTCCCGCGGGGGCTTCACAGAACTCGGTGGCGCTGGAGTACAGCACCTTTACGCGCCAGACAGTCTTTCCGTCCAGCACCACAGGAGCGGATGCCGGCTGGGATCCTTCCGCGGTTTCCTCGGGGAAAGAGTCCTCGGTGATGATGTCGTCGTGATCCCCCATGCAAATGCTCCTTGTGTAAGCTCAGGAAACCAGGTCGACGATCATGCCGTTGATCTGGTCGATCTGCGCCAGAATTGCTATCTGCTCCTTCTGCCCGCCCAGGACCATGGCTGCCAGAGCATCCAGCTTTTCATCGATCACCCTGACAAGGGTGAATCGCTTCCGTTTCATGATGTTCGCGCCCGAGGTCGTCTCTTCCACACGGACGGAGTTCTGCACCACGAACTTCAGGAAATCCTTCACCTTTTGACGGTATTCCCTGATGGTATCCATGGTCGGGGTTTTTTTCAACGCATCCCCCGAGGCGAACACTCCGTCCAGGAGCTCCTCGATCCCCCGGCGGCGATCAGACTGCGAAAGCTCCTCCTGCGCGGTCCCTTCGCCCTCCGAGGCGGACTCAACGAGCTCGGAGAACGTCTTGCGCTGCGCCTTGTCTTTCTTCCCCGCCTTCTTTTTTTCAGGAATGAGCCAGGAGGAGGCTTCCCCGAGCGAATCTATGCGCGCCATGGGGCCGGACGCCCGTCAGCGTTTCTGCCCCTGCAGCGTGGCCGTTTCCTTCTGCGAAAGGCCGGCTGCCGGCTTCTGTCCGTTGGACGGGCCGCTGCGCGGCGCGTCGGTGGCAGGCGTCGTGATCCTGCACGACCCGTTGAAGATGACGCCCTCTTCCACGATGAGCCTCGGAGTGGAGATGTTGCCCAGGACGAGGCCGGTGGACAGGATGATCACCTTCTCCGTGGAGACGATCTCACCGCGAACAACTCCTCCCACGACGACGGTGCCCGCGTGCAGCGTGCATTCCGCCCTGCCGTTCTGGCCAACGAGCACCTTCCCCCGTGTTCGGATGACGCCGGTGAAATCTCCGTCAATGCGCAACAGCCCATTCAGGTCGAACTCACCCTTGAATTTCGTCCCTTCACCGATAATGGAGTTGATGAAAGCGTCATCGGTGAATCGAGTGTCGCTCAATCCGTTGCCCTCCCGCTCACCTTCGCTCCGGCAAGGTCGGGAGTGATGGAAAGGAAGTTCATGGGATCCACGTAGTTAGCGCCCAGGCGAACCTCATAATGCAGATGGGGGCCGGTGGAGAGTCCCGTGCTCCCGAGGTAACCAATGACGTCGCCGCGGTTCACGTGGTCTCCCTTGTGCGTGACAATGGACGAAAGATGCAGGTACCGCGTGGTGAAACCGAACTTGTGCTGGATGGTGATGAAGTTGCCGGCGTCTTCGGTGTAGCCGGTCTGCACCACCTGGCCGTTCGCCGTGGCTTCGACGGGAGTCCCGAGCGCCCAGGCGATGTCCACGCCCGTGTGAAGGTAGCCCAGGTGCGTGAAGGGGTGGATTGTCCAGCCGAAACGGGTCGTGATATTGCCATGAACCCCCTTCAAGGGCCACAAGGTGGGGGTGTCCGCCAGCAGCTCGCTGTAGTTGCTGATCATTTTTTTTATCTCGTTCAGCGGTTCGACGGAGTTCTGCATCAGGCTGGTCATGCTCTTCAGGTCGGCCAGCTCCCTGAGGCTTCCTCCCTCGGTCTCCTCAGGCGCGGGGTACAGGGCGCTGACCCCCGTCGTGTCGGACGGGTTGAGGGAGTCCTGGCTGCCGATGACCCTCATCACGTTGTCCATGCTGGCCTTGAAGCTCCTTCCCGCCTTGCGGATGCCGGAGATCTCGTCTTTCAGGTTCTCCATTGTCGTCTCGTTGCTCTGCAAGTCCTGCGACACCCTGGTGATCTTCTCATTCGTGTAAGTGTAATTGGTGGCCAGCAGGAAAAACCCGAGCAGCACCACACCGAGCGTGAAAGTGACGAAAATGAGGGTAAAGAAGGAGATCTGGAAATTGAAGATCTTCTTCTCCGAATGGGGGATGAGCATGACCGTGAATCGCTGCTTCCCCTTTTGCATGATGTATTTGAAAAAGTTGAGGATAGAGACCCAGATCCGCCGCAACCATGAACCCAACCTGTCAGCGAACTGTTTCTCTACCTTCTTGTATTGGGTAACGGGCAAGGTCCTTTTCCTTCTTACGCTATGGTCTCGATCCGATAGTATAAGAAATTCGTACGAATACTACCATACAGGGCACTCTTTGTCAAACGCAGCAGGCTTCCGCGGCTCCTGCCGCTTTAAGGAACAGCGAAACGCGCGCAAATTGGCCTCTGCGGCGGCCGAAATAGAATTTGACTTGCGCCCAGCCCCATGATATTGTTTAGAAAAATCGGAAGAAGAAGAACAAACTCTTTCGAAATATAACCCCAACGGAGACATATGCGCTATTTTGACACACACGCCCACATAGGCCTCATAACCGAAGACCCGATCGATCAGCTCATCGTGGTGCAGGAGGCAAGGCAGGAAGGTGTTCAACATCTGGTGACGGTCTCCAACAACCTGATAGATTTCGCCCAGCTCTTCGCCAACCTCAAGACCGAGACGAATGTCTTTCATAGTATCGGCATTTCCCCCTCCTCTGTTGTGCAGCCTGGCGATGACTGGGAGGCGAAGATCGAAGAGGGAACCAGGCTGGAACGGGTGGTGGCAATCGGGGAAATCGGCCTGGACTACTACCGCAAGTTCGGTGACCGCGATTCGCAGGTGGAGCTTTTCATCCGCCAGCTTGAGCTCGCGGAGAAGCTGTCCCTGCCGGTGATCATCCACAACAGGGATGCGGGGTCGGATGTCCTGGAGATACTGCGCGAAAGGCTGCCCCGCAGGGGCGGCATCCTGCACTGCTACTCCGAGGACTACGAGTACGCAAAAAAATCTCTGGAGCTGAACCTCTGGATATCGTTTGCCGGAAACGTGACCTACCGCAACGCGCGCAATCTCCAGGACACGGCAAAGAAGATCCCCCTGGACCGGATGCTCATCGAGAGCGAAGCGCCGTTCATGGTACCGGCAATCCACCGCGGGAAGAGGAACAAGCCGTCCTACATCAATGAGACCGCGGCCTTCATCGCGCAGCTGCGAGAAGTGGCCGTGGAGGAAGTCACGGAAGCGCTTTACGCCAACAGCCTCAAGTTCTTTGGCCTCCAGGACTAGCTGCTTTTTCCACCCGGTCCGCGTCGGCTCACGGGAGTTCCCTGGAAATGTCTGGCTCGCGCCAATGGCCGGGTACACCGACGCGGCTTTCCGGTCCGTGTGCGTGCGCTTTGGCGCCTCGTTGTGCTTCACCGAAATGGTCTCGGCGGACGCCCTTTCGCGAAACAACGGCACCACCCTGCGCCTCCTCACAAGGGCCCCGAACGAGAAACTGACCGCCTTCCAGATCTTTGCCTCGGACGCACCCACGGCGGCAGCCGCGGTCAAGCGCATAGCGCCCATGGCACCCGCCCTCATCGACCTGAACTGCGGCTGCTCCGTTCCCAAGGTGCTGAAAACAGGCTGCGGCGCCGCGCTCATGCGCAATCCCAGGCTCATCGCTTCCATCATAGAGGCAATGCGGTCGGAAACCGACATTCCCGTGACCCTGAAGCTGCGCTCCGGATGGGACGCGGGGTCCGTCAATTACCCTGCCTGCGCGGAAGAGGCAGTTCGAGCGGGCGCCTTGCTCGTCACGCTGCACGCGCGCACCCGGGCGCAAGGATTCGGTGGAAAGGTCAATCTTGAACACATCAGGGCGTTGAAAGAAGCCTGCCCGGTTCCCGTTTTCGGGTCAGGGGACCTGTTCTCCCCGCAGGATTGCCTGACCATGCTGGAAAAAACCAAATGCGACGGAGTCATGATTGCGCGCGGCTGCCTGGGCAACCCTTTCATTTTCGAGCAGACGGAGGCACTCCTCCTGGCAGAGGGAAAATCGCCGTCCGTCGACGCCGGCATACGGCTGCAGGCCGCGCTGGAGCACCTGAAGATGCTCAGTGACTCGGTGGGGGAAGCGAAAGCCTGCCGCGACATGCGCAAGCATTTCGTCGCATACACCAAGGGCATGGAGGGGGGCGCCATTATCCGCCAGAGCGTGGTGAACGCGGAGACGATTGCCGATTACCAGGAGATCGTCGAAAGCTACCTCAGAGCGTGAATCTTCAGGCGGGGTCCGAGCTGTCGGTCCGTCCGCCGCCCCGGCGTTTTTCCTCCCACCACGTGATGCGTTTGCCGACGATCTTCTCGAAGCCGAACTCGGACGGCGTGTAGTACTTCCTCCCCTTCATGGTGGAAGGAAAATACTCCTGGCTCACCACCCGGCCTTCATAGTCATGCGGATACATGTATCCGGTTCCGTAGCCGGCTTTCTTCATGAGGGACGTGACGGGATTCCTGAGGTAGAGCGGAACCGGGTCAGCTCCGTGCTCATGCGCATCTTCCCGAGCCTTTGTGTACGCCGTGTAAATCTCATTGCTTTTCGGCGCCGTTGCAAGGTAGACGACGGTCTGGGCAAGGGCCAGGTCCCCTTCCGGCATGCCCAGGAAATGAACGGCCTCCTGCGCCGCGCTGGCCATCACAAGCGCCTGCGGATCGGCAAGACCCACGTCTTCGGACGCCACCCTCAGGAGCCTTCGGGCAATGTACAGGGGATCCTCTCCCCCCTCGAGCATCCGCGCAAGCCAGTACAGGGACGCGTCAGGGTCCGAGCCCCTGATGCTCTTGTGCAAAGCGGAAATGAGGTTGTAGTGCCCTTCGCCGTCCCGATCGTACTCCGGCAATCTTCCTTCGAAGACGGCCTCCAGCCGCGTGCGAGTCAGCATCATCTCCCCCGCGGGGCCGCGGGCCTCCCTGGAAGCCCTCGCCGACTCCACAAGCATTTCCAGGGCGTTGAGCGCCGCGCGGCAGTCTCCCTGGGAGTAGCGGGCAATGATTTCCATGACCTCAGGCTCGGCGGTCATTGGTATCCCGCCGTATCCACGCTCTGCATCCGCGAGCGCCCTGCTCATCACCTGACGGATCTCAGCCTCATCCAGTGTGTTCAGGATGAAAACACGTGAGCGCGACAGGAGGGGAGAGACGATGGAAAAGGAAGGGTTCATGGTCGTGGTGCCGATGAGGGTGATGACGCCCTTCTCGACGTAGGGAAGGAAAGCGTCCTGCTGGGCCTTGTTGAACCGGTGGATCTCATCGATGAAGACCAGATTCTTTTCCGTTGTCTCAGCCTCGAGCCTGGCAAAAAGGTCTTTCAGCTCCCGGATCCCCGACACGACCGCGGAAAAGAAGTGGAAAGAATATCCCAGGCGCTGCGAGATGATCCGCGCCAGGGAGCTTTTCCCGCACCCCGGCGGTCCCCAGAAGATGAGAGACGGCAGATGTCCCGAATCCAGGAGGAGGCGAAGCGGTTTGTCCGGCCCAAGGATGTGGGCCTGTCCAACGAACTCCTCCAGCGTACGCGGCCGCATGCGTTCTGCCAGGGGTTCCCGGGAAGACGGGGGCGCTTGCGAACTCATCCGTGCCAGCGTACCACCGTGGACCGACCGCGGTCAATGAAGGGCTCCCCTGTTGACTCGCGGACACCCTTCTGATTTCATGTCCGGGTGGAAGACGGTGATTCACTCCGCCACCACTGTGGTGTCGTGGGGATTTCCTCCCGGGAAGAGTTCAACCTTCCCGAGCAGCTCTTCTACGGCCTTTTTTCCCTCCAGCACCGGGGTCAGGAAAGCGCGGGCCTTGCCTACCACCGCCACGGGAAGATCGTCTCCTACCGCGACGTGGGCATGGTGTCGCAGGCCCTTGCCCATTACTTGACCGAAAGCCACCCCTCACGGGTGGGCATTGGTCACGTCCGCTACTCCACCCACGGGACGGACAAGCTGGAGAACGCGCAGCCCATCGTCGTCTCCTGCAGCAAGGGCGAAATCGCCCTGGCGCACAACGGCAACATCTCCAACTCCGACGAGCTGCAGGAGCGGTTGATCGCCGAGGGCTCGATATTCCAGAGCACGACAGACACCGAGCTTCTTCTCCACATGATTGCCCGGTCTCCCCGTGGAAGCTTTCACGAAGCCCTGCTGGAATGCCTGCGGCAGATCGAAGGCGCGTATTGCTTTCTCATGATGCATGAGGACACGCTCATCGCCGTGCGGGACCCGTACGGGTTTCGTCCGCTGGTGATGGGGTCACGGGACGGCCGGGTCCTGTTTGCTTCGGAGACCTGCGCCCTGGAGATGTTCCAGGCGGAGAACATTCGCGAAGTGGCTCCCGGAGAGATTGTGACCGTTGAGGGGGACAGGGTCCACACTGAAATGCTCCCCCACGCGCCGGCCCCGCGCCGCGCGCATTGCATCTTCGAGCTCATCTACTTTGCCCGCCCGGATTCCAGCGTCTTCGCCCACTCCGTGCACATGGTCCGCAAGCGCATGGGGGAGATCCTGGCTCGCGGAGACGACGTGAAGGCCGACATCGTCATCTCGGTGCCGGACTCCGGCAACAGCGCGGCGCTGGGGTATTCCGCGGCCTCCGGCCTGCCCCTGGAGCAGGGTCTTACGCGCAACCACTACTCCGGAAGGACGTTCATCCAGCCGACCGCCGCCAGCAGGGAGTTCGGGGTGCGGATGAAGCTGCACCCGGTGCGCGAAGCCATTGCGGGAAAGCGCGTGGTGGTGGTGGATGACTCCCTGGTGCGCGGCACGACATCCCGGCAGATCGTGAAGCTCCTCCGTGACGCGGGGGCCAGGGAGGTGCACCTGCGTCTGTCCTCCCCCCCGTGCGCCATCCCTGCTTTTTCGGCATCGACATCCCTACTCACGACGAGCTGATTGCCAATCGACTCGACATGGACGGGATCATCCGGGAGCTCGGCGCGGATTCGGTCCGCTATCTTACCATAGAGGCCCTGCGGGAATGCCTCCCCAATCCGGGAGATTTCTGCTATGCATGTTTCAGCGGCTCCTACCCCTTCGCGGTGCGGGACGCCCCGGTGCCGCGAAAATGACGGGAAGAGGAGAGGATCCGGCCATGCACGGCTACAGCGACGCTGGCGTTGACATCGACCGGGGGGACAGGTTCGTGGAGTTCATCCGGCGCATTGCCTCCCCGGCAGTGGACAAGGGAATTGGCGGGTTCTCCTCTGTTCTGCCCCTGGATTCCCTGGGTTTCCGCTCACCCGTGCTGATGACCACGACGGACGGAACCGGCACAAAGCTCCTCGTGGCAAAAAAACTCGGGATCTACGACACCATCGGGATCGACCTTGTCGCCATGAACGTCAATGACCTCCTTGTCTGCGGAGCAAAGCCGGTGGTCTTCCTGGACTACATTGCCTGCGGGAGAATCCACGAGGAGAGGATGCACGCCCTGATGCGCGGGATTGTGCGCGGATGCGAGCTGGCCGGCTGCAGGCTCGGCGGCGGAGAGACGGCCGAGATGCCGGATGCCTACGGTCCCGACGACTTCGATCTTGCGGGTTTCGCGGTCGGGATCGCGGAGAAGGACGATGTGCTGCCCCGCAGGGAGGAAATCCAGCGGGGAGACGTCATCCTGGGGCTTCCTTCCTCGGGGATACACTCCAACGGCCTTTCCCTGGCGCGGAAAATCATCCCGGAGACAGACCGCGCCGGCTGGGAAGACCTTCTTGTACCCACCCGCATCTATGCAACGGAAATGGCCCGTCTCATCGAAACACACCGGGTCCTGGCAGCCGCTCACATCACCGGGGGCGGCCTTTCGGGAAACCTCACGCGCGTCATGCCGGACGGTCTTTTCCCGGATTTCTCTTTCGACTGGGAAGAGCCTCCGGTTTTCGCCAGGATGCGAAGCGCAGGGGTGCCCGAAGAAGAGATGCGCAAGGTCTTCAATCTTGGAATTGGCGTGGCGCTCATCGCGCATGACCACCACAGGGAAGAGCTCATGGACGCGGCCCGGCGGGAAGGATTCCCGCTTCTCGTCATCGGGACCGTGGAGTAATGGCGCGGCTTGCCGTTTTTGCATCGGGAAAAGGGTCGAACTTCGTCGCCATTGCGCATGCGCTGAAGGGGACGCGGCATTCCCTCGAGTTCCTGCTCTGCGACGTCGCCGGAGCCCCCGTGCTGGACCGGGCAGCTGAAATGGAAATTCCCGTTTTCCCCGTGAGCTATGCCGGAGAACAGAGAGAGCAGATGGAAAAGAAAATCGTGCGCCATCTCGAAAGGCGCCGGGTTGACATCGTCGCGCTGGCGGGATTCATGAAGCTGCTCACGCCCCGGTTCCTGGAAGCGTTCAAGGGGCCGGTCATCAACGTCCATCCCAGCCTTCTGCCCAAGTACCCCGGGATCCACGGGATCGAAGAAAGCTATGCGTCGGGGGACGGCGAGCTGGGGATCACGATCATGCGGGTGGATGCGGGCGTTGACACCGGACCCGTCATCCTTCAGAAATCCTTCCGTCGCGATCCCGGCGAGACCCGTGAGCATGTGGAGGCCCGGATCCACGTCCTGGAGCATGAATGGTATCCGCGCATCCTTCTTTCGATGCTCGACAGGGTCGATGCAGGGGGCGCGCCATGAGGGTTCTGGTGCTGGGCTCAGGCGCGCGCGAGCACGCCATTGCGTGGAAGCTGTCCCAGAGCGCCGAGGTACGCGCCGTCTATGCGGGCCCTGGAAACGCCGGCACGGCGGGGGTCTGCACCAACATCCCCGACGTTGATCCCATGAAGTTCACCACGGTTCTCGCGGCCGCCCGCCGGCACTCCGTGGACTGCGTGCTCGTGGGTCCGGAGACGCCGCTGGCTGCCGGCGTGGCGGACTTCCTTGCGCACCGCCGAATCCCCGTTTTCGGGCCGGGGAAAAAGGCGGCGCAGCTGGAATCCAGCAAGGCGTTTTCGAAATCGTTTCTGGTGCGAAACGGGATTCCCACGGCCCGGGCCACCGAGTTTTCCGATGCCGCGGCCCTGGAAGAGTTCCTGGACAGCAAGGCCGGGCAGCGCCTTGTCATCAAGAAAAGCGGGCTTGCGGCGGGAAAAGGCGTTCTGGAATCCGCGAAGACGGAGGAGCTTCTTTCTTTCGGCAGATCGGCCCTGGCCGGGGACCGCGTCCTGGCGGAAGAGTTCCTGGAGGGCTGGGAGCTTTCGGTATTCGGAGTCAGCGACGGGCAAAGCCATGTCATCCTTCCTCCCTGCACCGATTTCAAGAAGGCTCATGAGGATGACACCGGTCCCAACACCGGTGGGATGGGCTCCGTGTGCCCGGTTCCCGCGGCTGACGGCGCCATCATGCGCCGCATCGAGCAGGAAATCGTGGAACCCACATATGCCGCAATGGAGCGCGAGGGACTTTCCTATGCAGGAGTGCTGTATTTCGGGCTCATGATCACAAAGGCAGGCCCCCGTGTCCTGGAGTTCAACGTTCGTTTCGGCGACCCCGAGACCCAGGTCCTCTTGCCGGTCCTGCCGTTCGATCTCGGAAGCCTTCTGAAAGCCGTGCTGGACCGGGACCTGGCAACCTTTGCCGCGAACGTCGAAACAGCCACCCCTGTCGGAGCCGCCCTGGGGGTGGTCGTGGCCGCGGCCGGCTATCCCGAGGCACCGAGTGAGCCGGTTCCGGTGGAGCTCCCCTGCGACACGAAGCCGGACCATACCCACGTGTTTCACGCCTCGACATTCAATGAGAATGGTTCCCTGCATGTCCGCGGGGGAAGATGCTTCACGGTGGTAGGCCGGGGCAAAAACCTCAAGGACGCTTCTGACAGGGCCTACGCGCTGGCGGAAAAGATACGCTTCACCGGCGGCTGGTACCGCCGCGACATCGGCAGGAAGTTTCTTGGAGCAGGCCAGTGAAGGACGTTCTTTTCGTCATAGGCTCGCAGTCCGACGAACCTGCCGTGAAGCCGGCGCTCACCCTCATGGAAGAAAAAGGGATGCGCTTCGATCTCAAGGTGATCTCGGCGCACCGTAACCTCCCGGAGCTTGTCTCGTTCCTTGGCGCGGAGGAGAAGAACTACCGGCTCGTGATAGCCGCGGCGGGCCTGTCGGCCGCCCTTCCCGGGGTCATCGCCTCCCTGGTGAAGATCCCGGTCATAGGGGTGCCGCTGGTTGCCGGCTCCCTGTCCGGCGTCGATGCGCTCTTGTCCATACTTCAGCTTCCCCGCGGCGTCCCCGTGGCAACCATGGGGATAGGCCCGCAAGGCGTTCTCAACGCCGTTCACCTGGCTGAGAGGATCCTTGCTGTTCCTCCCGGGTGAGACCCACCAGACCGCACCAGGTCACGCCGTATAGGGCTGGCGGCGCAGGACAAAGCCGGCCAGGCGGTCGAACAGCCAGCCGAAGCCGAGCTCGATCCAGGGAAGGACCCGAAAGCCTGCCGGTACGTAAACGGTACGGCGGGGCCTCGCCAGGAGCCTCACAATGGCATCCGCTACCGCCTCAGGGGAGACTGAGACCCTCCCCACGGGTATGGTGCGTCCGGATGAGAGCCTGGTGACCGTTTGATAGAACTCCGTCAGGACAGGTCCGGGACGCACGGCGCTTACGTTGACCCCTGATCCCCGCAGCTCGCGATGCAGGGCCGTCGTCAACGCATCCACGAATGCTTTCGTTGCGGAATATATCACGGCCCAGGGACTCGGGAGGCTGCCCACGATCGAGCTGAGATTGATGATGTGCCCGTTCCCCCTTCTCTTCATGAGAGGGAGAAAGAGCAGGATAAGCTCGGCAACGGCGGCATTGTTCACCTGCATCATCCGGACCGCCGTCTCCACCGACATCTCCGAGGCATAACCGTACCAGCCGAATCCGGCGCTGTTGACAAGGACATCGATTCCCTCACCCCTCTCGACCACCCGGTCGTACACCGCGCGGACGCTTCCCTGCGCGGCCAGGTCAACGGCAAGGCATTCGGCTTTTCCCCCGTTGGCCCGAATGCGGTCCACAAGCGCGTCCAGCCTTGCCCTTCTTCGAGCAGCAAGGATGACCGTGTAGCCGCACGAGGCCAGTCGCAGGGCCGTGGCCGCGCCGATTCCGCTCGAAGCGCCTGTCACCACCGCCACCTTGGTCCGACTCGCGGAGGGCGTCGAACGGCCGCGGGCGCGCTCGAAAGCGGCCATGGCCTGGGAAGGGGGCTCCGGATTGTCACGCAGCCACGCGACGGTGTCTTTGATCGTCTGGCTCATGTCGCGGGGCCTGTAGCCAAGCTCATTGCGCGCCTTTTCACACGAGATGAGCGAATTGCTGCCAAGGGTTTCCAAGGCGTAATTCGTCAGCTGGACTTTCTTCCCCCAGAGGCGGGAATGCAGGGGCGCAAAGGTCGCGACCATCCCAGCGACGCTCAAGGGGACTCGTATCATGCGACCTTGCGTGCCGGCACACTCCTTGACCAGCTTGAAAAGCTCCTCGACAGACACGCGCTCACCGGCCAGGATGTACAGCTGTCCTTTGCGGCCCCGCCGGGATGCAAAAATCATCCCTCGTGCGACGTCACGCGCGTCCACGAAGTCGAAATGCCCGTCCAGAATGAGGTGACTGCCCTGCCGGGCCCACCGGCGAATCTGCCGCGCCATTGGAGAAATGCCGCGGAAGTCGAATGGGCCGATGATGCCCGTGGGGCAGACGATCACCGCATCAAGGCCCAGCTCCACCTCAGCCAGCACTGCAAGGGATGCCTCCGCCTTGGTGCGATCATATTCTCCCGCCGGATTATGGGGGTCGATTCGGATGCGTTCGTTGACCGGTGTCCCGAGCGGCGGACGCCCAAGGGCGTGAATAGAGCTGACATAGACCAGCCGGCGCACCCGGCGTTCACGGGCAACCCGGGCAACGTTCGCCGTCCCTTCGACATTGACCCGTCGCATCAGATCGTCTCTGCCAGGCATGATGGAAACGATCCCTGCCAGATGGTAGATCACCTCGATGTTTTCCGCCGCCCGCCTGATCGATTCCAGGTCCAGGACATTGCCTTTCACGATATCGAGGGGAATCCCCCGAAGTCCCTCCAGGTCCTCCTGGGGAAGCACCAGGACGCGGACTTTCTCCCCGTCTGCAACCAGCTCCCGGACGAGCGCACAGCCCAGATGCCCTGCGGCACCGGTGACAAGCACCATCGCGTTACCTCCTTGCGTCCGGCCGTCTGGCCAATCCGTCGATCAACAGCTTCACGGATTGCCTGATGACCCGATCCCATGGTCCCCCGAGTGGATCAAGGACGCCCTGCAGCAGCGTGCCCACTGCAAGCGTTTCCAGGGCCTGCCCCGCCACCTTCGGATCAACCGGCGGAACGAGCCCTCCCGCACCCCCGTTCTCACGATCTGGGCAAGCAGGTCCCGATAATGGCGATACGGAGCCATGAGTCCCTTCCCTACCGCCCTGTCACGCCGCGCCTGTTGCCAGAACTCAAGAAAGATCTCCAACCTGCCATCCGCTGCCTGGAACACGTGCTTCATCTGGGATGCCATTGCAAGGAGCCCTGCCGGCACACTGCGGGACCTTCTCATTGCGCCCTGAAGCTGCTCGCTCACTCCGGCCAGCCAGCCCTGCATGAGCTCCAGGAACATAGCCTGCTTTGAGCTGAAGTGATGATAGAAGGCGCCCTTGCTTACGCGGGAGGCGCGGCAAATGGCAGCAACTCCGCTTGCGTTGTATCCCTTTTGCGCGAAAAGCTTGAGCGACGCCTGGAGGATGCGGTTCCTGGTCTCGACGCTGCGTCCCTGCACGGACTTTGCCTTCCATACATACCGACCGGTCGGTATGTTTTTATTTTTGGATTCTACGACGGAGCTCTCCGAGTGTCCAGACCGCGGCAGCCGAGGCGCATCGGCTGCCGATGGGTCATTCCGGTGTGATGTGGGGGAAACCCTGCTGCCGCCGCGCCTCGAAGAGCAGAATCCCGGCAGCCACGGACACGTTGAAGGAATCCACGTGACCCGCGCCGGGGATGCGCACCAGAAGGTCGCATCTTTCCCTGACCAGGCGCCGCATGCCTGTGCCCTCGCTTCCCAGGACAAGGCACACCTTGCCGGCAAGGTCCAGCTTGTCGGTCGTCTGCCCGCCGATGTCGGCGCCGAAGATCCAGAACCCGTTTTCCTTGAGAAGCTCCAGGGCGGAAGGGATGTTCGGAACCACCGCAAGGGGAACGTATGCGCTTGCGCCGGCAGACACCTTGGCGACGGTCTGTGTTTCCTGCGCGGAATGACGGGAGGGAATCACGACGATGTCCGTGGAGAACTGGTCCGCGGAGCGCAGGATGGCCCCGAGGTTCTGCGGGTCAGTGATGCCGTCCAGCACCAGGACCAGCGCAGTGGGAGTTTTCAGGCCCGAAAGAAGGCGGCGGAGGTCCTTCTGCAGGGAAGCGGGCGCCCGGGAAAGCACCAGCACCGCTCCGCGATGGGCATCCGTCCCGCACAAGCCGGTCAATTCCCCTTCCTCCACCTCGGAGACGGGCACCCCCCGGCTCTCCGCGGCCTCCCGCAGCTTCTGGATCCTGGCGTTCTCACGTGACACCAGGAGGGAAGCGCCTGAAACGCCTTTGCGCAGGGTCTCCTCTATGGTATGGAATCCGAACAGGTGCTCAGGCATCATTTTTCTCCTTGCAATTCCTTGCGAAATACGAGGACGTTCTGATGAATCAGGGAAGGTATGTAGGAATACTGGTAGCCGTAGAGATGGAGCTTCTTCGACACATCGTACCACACGATGTTCGCCTTCCACACCATGCCGGGGACCGATGCAATGACCTGGGCCAGCTCAGCGGAAAGGCAATGATACTGCCCTTCCCGATACATATCCCCGATGAAGCTCAGCAGATATCCCTGCGGCCTCAGCAGGCCTGCCGAAAGGGAGAACACATCCCCCATGTGAGAAAGCCAGTCCGCCTTGGAAGCGTACTCCCCGCCGCCGAACGCGGAAAGCTTGCTTGCCCTGGCCGGTCGCGCAGCTTCCCCGACGCGCTTGAATGTCCCTCGTGAGCGCGACGCCTTGTCCATCTTCCAGTACGGGACATCGGTGAACACGCAATCGAACGACCTGCCCTTCATCTCCGCCAGGGCCGCGCAAGCGTCCCCCAGGACAGTCTCCTGCTCTCCAAGTCCCTCCCTGGCGCACACGTCACGATAAATCGCAATCCAGCGGGAATCGATCTCAATACCGGTGGCTTTGCGGCCGGCGAGCGATGCGCCCAGGAGAACGCCTCCGACGCCCATGAACGGATCCAGGATCGCGTCCCCCGACTTCGTGAACGCCCGAATGAGGTCGGCGCAGAGCGCGGGCGGCTTCTGGCCCCCATGCCGGCTGCGCAGGGCATGCTGCAAATCCGGCGGGTACGGCTTGGTGATCACGGACCTGGTCCAGAATACCCACTCCCGCCCCGTGAGATCGTTGACCCTGTTGCTCTCCGAGTAGAACCCCCGGGACTTGCCGTTTTCATCGACCAGCTCGCGCTTTTCGCGGTGCACGGCGCCTTACCTCGCGGACCTTACGTGGAAAAGCATCTCGCTGACGCTCCGTCGAACGGAGACTCCCGCTCCGTTTCCGAACACGGGGTATTCTGTTTGGATCTCCTCCACATCTCCGTGGCGGGCAAGAACGTCGTGGATCTCCTCACGCGAAAGAATCCCCTCCGAGCTGTAGGAAAGGAAAACTTCCCGGGCAACGGTCTCTGCCATGAGCTTCTGCAGCGCGCTGGCTGCGCCTGTCCTGCTGGAAAAAGGGCTTCGCATCCCGCTGCGATCGAACTTCCTCGTCTTGCCGAAAAGGGGAGGCTTCTTCCACAGGACGAGGTTCTCCAGAACATGGTAATTGTCGCAATACTGCCGGCCGTTGTAGGGAGGATCGTAGTACGCCGCCTGGACTTCCCGGCCGGCCGCCAGCTCGAGCATGTCACCCTGGGCCACTTCCAGCTCCAGCCCTTCCAGCCTGGCCAGGGGTTGGAGGAAGAACGGTGACCTGACCCTCTCATCCACCAGGTGCCGCCCTCTCACCATGCTTCTTCCGTCAATGTGCTTGAGGAAGGCATCGTACTGGCCCAGCGTGTTCGCCACGCGGTCAGCGGCAAGAAGGAACGCGGCAAGGAGAATTGCCTGCTCCCCGTCGGAGATCTGCGAGCCGTCTTTCAACGACTGAATGCGCTCGCGGATGGAATCCATGCGGAGGCAATTCTCATGCGTAAAATACGTGCCGCCGTAGCTGTCGGAAATATACCCGTGCGCGGGAGGGAGGGAGTTCAGCTCATGGAGGAGCCATTCGACGCGCCTGTCCTCGGTCGGCCGGCGCGCGGTTTCCACGAATCCTTGAAGGATGACGCAATTCGACCAGAGCGCGTCCACCGCCACCACGCGCCGCGCGCCGCGAAATGCCATGGCAATGCCCACTGACCCGGTTCCGCAGAAGCCGTCGAGAAAAGTCGCGGGCACTCCGACTCTCTCGATGATTCTATCCGCAATCCAGGTGCGGAGCATACGCTTGGAGCCCAGGAACTTCCGGTTCCAGGGAAGCGTCCTGGCTTCAGCGCCGAGGCGTGTCGTCGATCCGCTCAATGAGCTTGTTGACCTTTTCGGCGAGCTCGGGGAACGCGTCACGTTTTCGAAACCTGACCCGCACGTTTTTCTCTCCGGCCAGCACCCGATCGATGTCGCACTGGACCCGGTACACGGGTCCGGCAATGCGGTGGGTGACGAAGATCCCGGCGATGATGAGGAGCAGCATGATCACGAGGTCGTTCACCAGGATGGGCGGAAACATCGATAGAACGCCCTGCGCGTGCACGGCTGCGGAAACGATCAACGCTCCCGCGGTGAAAGCGGCAAGGCCGCAAACCACGATGAAAAGCAGGATTGCAATCATCCTGTACTGGAACACGTTATCGACGACCTTTATCCTTCTGCGATGCACGTCCGCCTCCGCTCAGCCTTCGTAGGTTTTCGCTTTCGTCTCTCCCCGAAGCACCTCGTGCACTCCTTGCGCGAGGGCCTCCAGCTCGTTCTCACCGGGAAACAGGAGCACGGGCGCCAGGAAAGAGACCCGGGCGGAGATCTCCCTGACCACCCGCTCGGAGAACGCCAGCCCGCCGGTGAGCACGATGGCGTCCGCCCGCCCGGCGGTGAACGCAGCCAGGCCGACGATGAACTTGGAGATCTGGTAGCACAACGTCCGTATCAGCTCATCGCACAGCCCTGCATCCAGCGCACCCTGCCCACGGGATGATTTCTCGATTTCCTGGAACTCGTTCGTGCCGAGGTACGCCACCAGGCCGCCTTTGCCCGTGAGCATCAGCTGGAGCGCCTGGGGATCATGCTGATGGGCCAGGATCCAGCGCATCCAGTCCCCCGCAGGCACCGTGCCGGCGCGCTCGATAGCGAACGGGCCGTCTCCGTCCAGCGCGTTGTTGACGTCCACCACCCTCCCGCCGGTGTGGATGCCGATGGAGGTGCCCCCGCCCATATGCGCCACGATCAGGGTGCATTCGTCGTATTTCTTACCCAGGCTCCGCGCCGCCTTTTTTGCCGTGGCTTTCTGATTGAGAGCGTGGAAAATCGATCTTCGGGGGATCTGGGGAACTCCCGAATACCGCGCGATGGGATCCAGCTCATCCACCACGACAGGATCCACGATGAAAGCCTTCACGCCGATCTCCGAAGCAATGGCATCCGCAATGAGGGCCCCGAGGTTGGAAGCGTGGGTCCCGTACTTGCACGCCATGAGATCCGCCTTCATCTTCTCATTGACCTCGTAGACGCCGCCCGCAAGCGGCTTGAGCAGCCCTCCCCTCCCGACCACCGCCGAGATGTCGGAAAGGCGGATGCCCGCGTCTCGAAGGCCTTCCCGCACTGCCGCGCTGCGCAGCTCCAGCTGGTCCTGCATCCTTCGAACCCCGGCGACGCCATCAGATGAATGGCTGACGCCCTTCTTCCAGCACTCCGTGGCGTCGTCATAAAGGGCAAGCTTCGTGGAAGTGGAGCCGGGATTGATTGCCAGTATCTTCAAGGCCATCCGAGCTATAGTATCAGCCCCGGTCAGGCTGTTGCAAGAAGAAACAGCCGGGGAAAGGGGCGCCGTGCAGGTGATGTTTCCAGCCCCCCGCCGTGTTATACTGGTATGTACAAGGGCAATTTCACAGACATGGAACTTAGGGGGACAAGATGAAGAAGATACTGCTCCCAATGGCAGCGGTTCTCCTCCTCGCCATGGCAGTACCTGCATTCGCGTACGGTCCGCGCGGGGAGTGGGAGTTGGGGTTGAGCTGGACGCCAAGTAAGGACTCGAGCAACATCGCAGACCCGAACGCCGTCAACTCGATCATCGGTTTCCATGTAGGATATGCGTGGAGCATCCTGTACGCCTCATGGGATGCGTACGCCATGCCGGACTACTGGGTCTCGAACATGACCGGCAACTATACGCCAGGCTTCCTGAATCTCTTCGACGTAGGCTTGCGGTTCGTCGTGAAGCCCCTCCTTGCTTACGTGGAGGTGGGCGGCAACAACCTCTTCATTTACGGGAGCCAGGACTACGGAAATATCGGGGTGAATGCACGCGCCGGTGTGGGAGTGAAGTTCGGGTGGTGGGGCGTCAACGTGTCGGGGACCCAGGTCTTTGCGAACTGGAGCGACCTGAGCGCCGCCTTCAGTGATGCGGCGCACGGCAACTGGAGCACGCTCACCGACGGCTCCTCTGCAAGCCTCAACTTCGCGATCTACTTCTGATCGGGGAGGAAGTCATGAAAATAGCTCGAAAACTGCCATTCGTGCTGGTTGCTGCCGGGATTCTCGTGCTTCTGTCCAGCTGCAACGAAATGCTGGACGGGATCTTCCCCCAAAGACAGATTGTCAACGTGACCGTGGAGGTTTATGCCCCGGCGCACCCTGACTACGCTAGCGGTTACTCGTACGCCAAAGTTCAAGTCCTGGATAACTCGGGAACTGTTCTTTCGACACTTTCGTCCTTTTCATGGACGTATGACGCTTCAACAAGCTATCTGATTTACTCCTTTCAGTTCACGAAGTTGCGAAATGAAACATACGGACTGGCGTCATTGTACTATGGATCATTACTATCCGCTTACTATCCATCCTCTTCTGGTACGCCATCCTTTTATGTGGAGAATTCAGCATTTCCGACCACTTTGGTCACGTTGCCGTACAACCAGTCGTCAGACATCACGAACCTTACTGTTTTCATCAATTAGCGGTGCTCCGGAAAAGCAGCATGCGCCCCCACCCGGGGGGCGCTTTTGTTTCCTGCAGCGCACGTGCGGGAACACCTGCAAGGGGAGTGGCAATTGAGTCCAGATTTGTGGTATACTTTCTTGTCAAAAGAGGAATGCGGAACGTGAGAAAGTGGGCACTGATGCTGTCGGCGGCGGGCCTGGCGCTCGTTCTGACCGGCTGCGGCCAGCTGATGAACGTAATCTACCCATCCAATGCGATCGCCGTCGACGTGCGCGTCATGGCATCGACGCACCCGGACTGGGCCCAGCCCGGCTCCGGCGCCTCAGTGACAGCCACATCGGACGCCGGGCAGAGCTTCACCCAGGCGGCCGTATCAGGAACCTTTGACGGAACATACGCCCACTTCCTGGTTGTGCTGACCAAGCTGCCCAACCAGAAATATACCCTGGTAACTTCGTATACAAGCGGCACAAGCGGATCCACGTACTATGCCTCTCCTGCACCGGATGACTTTTTCGATCCCACGGGGACGGAATTGAACATGATCCAGATGCCGTACGCCTCCGGGACCATGTCCTCCAACGGGCATTCTATCAATCTGACCGCGTACATCTACTAGGACCTTCAGCCCCAGGACCCGCAACCCGGAAGCGCCGGAAATGCGAGCCTGAACACGCTTCCACCGCGCACGGGGACGTACTCCAGCGTTCCGCCGTTCTGCACGGCAAGGCTCCTGGACAGGTAGAGACCGAGTCCTGTCCCGCCTGTCTCGGAATACCGGGGGGCAAACAGGCGGCGAGAAGCCGCAGGCGTGACGCCTCCGGCATTGTCTTTCACATCGATGATTGCCTGCCCGTCGTCCCGTCGAGAGGAAATTTCGATGACCTTCTGCTCCGCAATCCCCCTGCAACGGAGGCCCTCCACGGCGTTTCTCACGAGGTTGTGCAGGATCTGCTCCACCTCGCTTTTTCTGGCATTGAACTTCACGCCCGGGGGAAGCATTGCCGGCATCAGGATGCCCTCCCCGCGATAGCCGGCGCGAATGAGCCTGAGAAACTGAACAAGGTCACGCTCCGCGTCGATGATGCATGGCTTCTCACGGCCTTCCCGGCCCAGTCTCTCCAGGAGGGCAACCGCGGATTCCCGCCCCGCCTCGGCGTGCTCCAGGAGCAGCCGAAGGCTCTCGTCCTTGCGATCCGCTTCCGACCTGTCCAGCCCCGTCTCTGCCACGGCCCGAATGTAGGACAGCGTGTTCTTGAACTCGTGGGCCACGCCAAGCACCAGGAGCCCTGCTGCCACCAGCCTGTCCTGGCGCGCAAGAGCCGTCTCATGGTCCAGCACCCGGGCGTAGGCGGCATGAGGCAGTTTCTCCTGAAGCTCCAGGGCGGCAAGGCGTCCCCGCCATCCCGCTCGTGACGGATACCCTTCCTGGAAAACGAGCCATCCCAGGCAAAGAGAAAGGGCAAAAAGCGGGACGGCCGACAGATCCGGGTGTCGAATCCCCAGGGAAACAAGCACCGTGTCTGCCGCGGCCGCCACAATCCATATGCACGCCGACACAAGCGCAGCGAAAAGCGGCGTAGAGCGCGAGCCTCGGCCGATCCCCAGCATGAGCCTCACGGGGAATGCCGCTGTCACGCACGTCCCGGCCGCGTCGAAGACCGCGAAACCCAGGGAACCGCGGTAGCCGGAAATGCTCCCAAGAATCAGGAGGCTCACGAAAGCCGCGCAGGCGCCGGCCCATGGCAGGCGCATCTTCCCGTGACGCGTTCTCCCGCGCGCCTCGATAAGGAAGGCTCCGGCGGCCCACATGGTGAGAACCGCCAGGAGGCTTCCTGCACCAAGAAGGGAAGGAAAAGCCAGCCCCACGGCGACCGCGCACAGGAACAGGGACAGGTACAGCGGCTCCTGGCGTCGCGCGCAGCGGGGAGATCGGAGTGCAAGGAGAACGGCTTCGGCAGAGAGGAGGGAAACGGTGACGGCGCTGAGGAGGAAGCCAACTTTTTCCATGAAGGAAATGTTATGTCATTGCTTCAACTCGGACAAGGGGATGGGCTTGGGGCTCTTTTCCTCACCGTTGACGCTGGCAAGCTCCTTGAGAAGCTCCTTTGCCCTGGCGGAGACTTTCGTTGGCACCTTCACCACCAGCTTGATGTACAGGTCGCCGCGCCGGCTGGAGTTGTGCAGCTCGGGGATCCCCTCACCTTTGAGCCGCAGTATTCTGCCGTTCTGCGTACCTGCCGGGACCGACACGCGCACGGACTTGTCGTCCAGCGTGGTGACCACGATGTCCGCGCCAAGGGCAGCCTGGGTGAATGAGATGGGGACAGCGCAATAGACGTCATTACCGTCCCTCTCATACAGCTCGTGGGCCTGGACCTTGAGAAAAATGTACAGATCGCCGTCCCGCGCGCCGTTTGTCCCCGCGTCCCCCTGGCCCGCCAGGCTGAGCCTTTTTCCATCCTCGATGCCGGCAGGAATGGTGACGGTGATTGTCCGGTTACGGCGCACCAGGCCGGTCCCCCGGCAAGCCGCGCATGGCTTCTCCACGATCTCTCCCTCACCATTGCAGCTGGGGCACGTGGAGGCGATGGAGAAGAATCCCGAGTTCCTTCGCACCTGCCCGGAGCCGCCGCACGTGGGGCACAGCTTCCGGCCGGTTCCTTTGTCCGCTCCGGTTCCCCCGCAGACGTCGCAGCGCTCGGCGCGTGCGTAGGAAATCTCCCGCTTCGAACCGAATGCGGCATCGAGGAAGGAGATTTCCATGTCATACCTGAGGTCGGAGCCCTGCTGGCCGTACCCGCGGGAGGACTTACGGCGGCCACCGGTGGACCCGAAAAAGGAATCGAAAAAGCCGCTGAAGTCCCCGAAGATGTCCTCGAACCCCTGGAAAATCGTGGAAAAGTCCTGGGCCGTCGGCTGGCCCATGCCGTTGACCCCGGCAAACCCGTACTGGTCATAGGCGTGCCGCTTCCGGTCATCCGCCAGGATCTCATACGCCTCGGTAGCCTCCTTGAACTTCTCCTCGGAGGCCTTGTCTCCCGAGTTGCGGTCAGGGTGGTACTTGATTGCCAGCTGGCGGTAGGCCTTCTTTATCTCGTCACGGGAGGCGCCTTTCGCGACCCCCAGCACCTCGTAGAAGTCTCGTTTAGCCATGAGCTCTCATGTCTTCTTCTTTTCGTCGTCGACAATCTCGTAATCGACGTCCTCAGTGGTTTCCTCGTTCGGGCGCTGGGCCCCTTTACCGCCGCCTCGTGCG
Organism: uncultured Spirochaetota bacterium; assembly: GCA_963710335.1. Lineage (GTDB taxonomy): Bacteria > Spirochaetota > Spirochaetia > SZUA-6 > Fen-1364 > Fen-1364. The sequence goes on along the minus strand of CAVQAA010000025.1, from coordinate 325,012 downwards.
GTGCGTTCGGCGGTGGATGAGCCGTTGCCGGAGGTTCCCGGCGCTTCGCGAGTGTCTGTTTTTGCCCTGTAGACCTCTTCGGCAAGCCGGTAGGCCGCCTTCTTCAAAGCCTCTGTCTTTGCCTTCATGAGGGGAGCATCATGGCTCTCCAGGGCGGCCCGCAGCTCTGCTATGGCAGTCTGGATTGCGGTCTTGTCCTCCTGGCTCACGCGCTCCCCGTAGTCCCCCAGCGACTTTTCGGTTGAATACAGGAGGCTGTCCGCTTCGTTACGCGCCTCCGCCCTGTCCCGCTCCATCCTGTCCGTCGCGGCGTTCGATTCCGCTTCTCTCACCATCCGCCGGATCTCCTCTTCGGAGAGTCCGGAGGAGCTCTCAATCCGTATCTTCTGCTCTTTGCCCGTGCCAAGGTCCTTTGCGGAAACGTGCACAATGCCGTTGGCATCAATATCGAAGGTCACGTCGATCTGCGGAACGCCCCGAGGGGCGGGGGGAATGCCCACCAGGTCGAATCGGCCCAGGGTCCGGTTCTGGGAAGCCATCTCCCGCTCCCCCTGAAGCACATGGATGGAAACCGCGGTTTGGCTGTCGGAGGCCGTGGAGAAAGTCTGGCTCTTGCGTGTTGGGATGGTGGTGTTGCGCTCTATGAGCTTCGTGAAGACTCCGCCCAGGGTTTCAATGCCCAGGGAAAGAGGCGTGACGTCCAGCAGCAGGACGTCTTTGATGTCGCCGCCGAGAATCCCTCCCTGGATGGAGGCGCCCACGGCGACAACCTCGTCCGGGTTGACCCCCTTGCTCCCCTCCTTGCCGAATATGTCCTTGACCAGCGCCTGGACGGCAGGAATGCGAGTGGAGCCCCCGACCAGGATGACGTGGTCTATGTCCACGGGCTTGAGGCCTGCGTCCTGCAGGGCCTGCAGGCAGGGTCCGCGGGTCTTTTCGAAGAGATCACCCAGGAGCTGCTCCAGCTTTGCGCGGGTGAGGGTATAGTTCAGGTGCTTTGGGCCGGTCTGGTCCGCAGTGATGAAAGGAAGGTTGATGGTGGTGGACTGCGTGCTGGAAAGCTCGATCTTTGCCTTCTCCGCGCCTTCCTTGAGACGCTGGAGGGCCATACGATCCCCTGACAGGTCGATGCCGTGCTCCTTCTTGAACTCAGCCACGATCCATTCGATGATCCGCTGGTCGAAGTCGTCCCCGCCCAGGTGGGTGTCTCCGTTTGTGGACTTCACCTCGAAAACGCCGTCCCCGAGCTCCAGGATGGAGATATCGAACGTGCCGCCACCGAGGTCGTAGACCGCGATTGTCTCCTCCCGGCCGCCCTTGTCCAGCCCGTATGCAAGGGCCGCGGCCGTGGGCTCATTGACAATCCGTTTGACGTCCAGCCCCGCAATCCTTCCCGCGTCCTTGGTGGCCTGGCGCTGGGCGTCGTTGAAATACGCGGGAACCGTTATGACCGCCTCCGTGACGGGCTCCCCCAGGTAGTCCTCAGCGGTCTTTTTCATTTTTTGAAGAATGGCGGCGGAGATCTCGGGCGGCGAATACAGGGTGCCACGGACCTGGACACGCACGTCATTGCCCGGCGTCGGTCACTGCAAAGGGGACCCTGCGGATCTCCTCCCTGACCTCCGCGTACCTTCGGCCCATGAACCTCTTGATTGAATAGACGGTGTTCTCCGGATTCGTGATCATCTGGTTCTTGGCCGGCTGGCCCACCAGGCGCTCACCCTTGTCCGTGAAGGCAACGACCGAAGGGGTTGTGCGCTGCCCCTCCGAGTTCTGGATCACAATGGGCTGGCTGCCCTCCATGATGGCCACGCACGAGTTCGTCGTTCCGAGGTCGATGCCTATGATCTTGCCCATCCAGGGATCTCCTTACTTCCCGTCCCCGCCGGTCGGGGGGGCAGCCGTCTCATTCACGGCTACGGGTCCTCCCTGCGCCGGCACCATCACCTTGACCCGCGCAGGCCTCAGAACCCGATCGTGCAGGTAATACCCCTTCTGATAATCTTCCACGACGGTCGGCTTGGAATCCACCGGACCCTCGACCCGCTGCACCGCCTCATGCCTGTTGGGGTCAAAGGCTTCACCGACGGACGCGAACCTCTTCAGGCCCCAGCGGTTTTCAAGCATTTCCACGAGCTGCTTCTCGATCATCGTTATGCCCTGGAGGAACGAGCTGAAGTCCTTGGACTCCTCACCCGAGTGGATGGCCCGCTCGAAATCATCGATAAGCCCGATCAGGTCGCTCAACAGCGCAGCGTTGGCATACCGGGACGCGTCCTCCCTTTCCCGAAGCATACGCTTTCGAAAGTTCTCGAAATCCGCCTGCTTGCGCAGAAGCTTGTCCTTGAGATCGGCTACCTCGGCTGAGAGCGTCTTCACGCGGTCCTCCGCGCCTTGCCCGGGCGCCGGGGCAGCGTGCTGCTCGCCCCCCTTCAGTTCGGATCCGCCGTCTTTCGGCGCGCCCCCGGGGACGTTCTGCGCCCCCTCGAAGACCTCTGACTGGTCTTTTTTCTTAGACATCAGTACCGCCTGCTTAAGAAGAGTTTACCTAAAAATAATAGATGATTTCGAATCAGGTCAAGCTTTTTCCCTGGCCTTGAATGCCAGACCAGGGTCCCCCTGGGGAATGCCTTGTACTTCCTTTCGTTTTGCCTCATATCCGGACCGTCCCATGATCCCGTACGCGAATTGTTTCCCTTCCTCCACGCCCGGCTGGTCCAGAGGATCGATGCCGAAAAGTCCGCCGGCGGCAACCGTCTGGACCTCGAGGAGGTGGTAATACTCCCCCACGTTCTCGGCGCTGACGGTCGGGAAGACGATGCGCGTGACAGGACGGCCTGCTTTCCAGAGCGCGATCTCCGTTGCCAGCTCCTCCGCGGCAAGAAGCTCGTTCAACGAATGGCCGCCAAGATAGGAAACCGCCTCCATGTCTGAGGAGGGAATAGCGACGGTCTTGTCGAAGCTTTCCACGGCCAGGAATGTGTAGACCTTGTCGTCGGGGCCTTCCTTGTAGAGCTGGACCTGGGAATGCTGGTCCGTGACCCCAAGGGCCTTGATGGGCGTGGGCCCGACGGCGACGATCCTTCCGTCGGTGGATTTTCGCTTGCCCAGGCTTTCCGCCCAGAGCTGGCGATACCAGTCTGCCATGAGGTAGAGCTGATCCGAATAGGCGAACATCACCGAGATCCGCCTGCCTCCCGCCCACGCGGCGTGGTGCAGCGCCGCCCCCAGGTACGCGGGGTTCTCCATGAGCTCTCCGGAAGCCAGCCTTGCATCCATGCTTGCGGCGCCGGCAAGCAGGCCCTTGATGTCGATGCCCAGGAGCGCCGCGGGGAGAAGGCCGACCGGTGTGAGCACGGAGAATCGCCCACCCACTCCGTCAGGCACCTCGAAGCTCGCGTACCCCTCATCATTCGCGATCTTGCGCAGGGCGCCCTTGCTCTTGTCCGTCGTGACGACGATCCGCTCCTTCGCGCCCTTGCTCCCCAAGGCGTCGGTAAACCACTTGCGGAAGATCAGGAACTCGGACATGGTCTCCGCCGTATCTCCCGACTTGGTTATCACGTTCAGGATGGTCTCTTTGGGATCAAATGCTTCCATGAAAGAGGCAATGCGAACCGGGTCTATGTTGTCCATGACCGCAAGCCGGGGCGCGGGCTCCAGGGCCGGGAAAGGGCTTCGGAGGGCGGAGTTCAGGGAAAGCAGCCCAAGGGATGAGCCGCCAATGCCAAGCACCACGACGTTCTTGTAGCTGCCCTTCACCCGTGCTGCGTACTTTTCAATCGGCCCCACGTCCTGACGGGGAAGGTCGTAAAAAGGCAGCGCACCAGCCTTTCGGCGCGCGCTCAGGTCGGAATGAATGGTCCGTATCTTGTCCCGATAGGACTCCACCACCTCCTTGGCCAGGGGGGGGATCATCCTGCGATAATCGACTGAAATCGACATCTCTACCTCCGGCTTTCAAACATCCCTGCCAGGGGCGCCCGGCGGATCCGAACGGCTCCCGTGGGGCAGGTCTCCTGGCAACAGTAGCACCGGATGCATGTCGAGTACAGGTAGCGCGGCACGCTGTGAAGCGGTCCCGCGTCACCCCATTGCAGGGACTTGGGGCTGGTAGGGCAAGCCTCGACGCATTGACCGCAGCGTGAGCACACCTCTGCGTCGATGACCGGCTTGGAGACGATGAGGTCCTTTGCGATGCGAAACAGGAAGCCGGGCACATTCTGCCCGAGGGGCCGGGCGCGCACATCCAGGTCCGCGCATATGTACCCATCCAGGGGATCACCCAGCAGCTCGATCTTCCCTTCCGCGGCGTTCCCCAGGCCGGCTTCATCCGCCATGCGGATGAAAGGGATCGCCAGCGGATCTATCCCCATGATCCTGCACCCCACCGCATCGGCGGCAACCGGGTCCGTCGTGATGATCAGAAGGCCGACGTTTCGAAGCCGTCCATTGGCAGGGCCGTTGCCCTCCATGACCGTAATTGCATCCATGACCACCAGGCGGGGAGCCACGGCACCGTTCAGGTCCACGATCATCCGGGAAAAACTTTCCACGTCGGGATGCGTGACGTGGTACTCCCCCTTGCGGCCGCCAGGGATGAGGCCGAATGTGTTCTTGAGCGCGCCCGTCATCGTGGTCAGCCCATGAGTCTTCAGCCGGGGCAGGCTGATGATTCCGCCCGCCTCCACGGCCCCTTTCGCCACGGAAAACCGCCGGTCCAGTACTCCGCGGGGAAAGCTGACGTCGACACCGACGTCGAAATCAGCCATGGGTATTGCCAGCGCCTCGGCTTCCGCCTGGATGCCGCTGGCTCGAGCCGCGCTGATTGGGCTGAACATTCCGTTGGGCGAGTCTCCGTAGGCAAGCGCAAAACCGCCGTCCTTCAGGAAGCCGGCCACGGCGGAGAACACCGAGGGGTGAGTGGTAACGCCCCGCTCCGCGGGCGCCGGACGCAGCAGGTTCGGCTTGAGAAGAAGGTATCTGCCGTTCAGGTCCCGGGGCCCGGGGAGAGCGCCGCGGCCCAGCAAGCCGAGGCCCCGGCGGACCGCAGCGCGGACGCGCTCACGGTCATAGTCCGGGCATGCGATCAGGGCGACGCGGGAAGAGGTTTCCACCGCATCAAACCTTGGGAGCAAGCTCCAGGATCAGCTCCACCTCGCCGCGGCTGAGCTGGGTCACCCGGGAGATCTCCTGCACCGACCAGCCCTGATGTGAGAGCTTGACCACGGTTTCCCGCTTGTCCATGGGAGGGGCGCCCTTGTCCCCTTTCTCCTTCTTGGTTTCAGACTTCACGATGCTCTCAAGAAGGCGCACCTGCTCCTGCGCCTGGCGGCCAATCTCCTCGAAGCGCGTCTCAGTCCTGGCCAGCCATTCCCGGGAGTTCTGGGCTTTCTCCAGCCTCTGCTCCAGATCCTCGATGACGGCCGTGAGCCTCCCGGAAATCTCCATGGCGCTTTCCGCGTCCTTTTTGCGTCCGGCCAGCGTCTCGTACTCGGTCATGAGGGACCTCACCTTTGCCTCCAGGGCCGCGGTTTCCTGGTCCGTCTCCTTGATGGTCTTCTCCATGGTCTCCAGGCGCTGGAAGTTCTTGTCCACGCCTTCCGCGGTGACGGAGATGATCTGCTGCTTCTTGTCCAGCCTCTCCACGCCGGTCTCCACGACTTTCCCCATCTCCTCGAACTCGCGAACCTTGGCCTGGATCTGCTGGAGAGCGTCATGGCTGCCCGAAAGGGTGTTCACTTTCAGATCGATGTCCCGTGACAAAGTGAGGAGCTTCTTGAACTCGCCTTCCATCTCGTCGATGCGCCGCTTCTCCGCAAGGAACCGGGACAGCTTCTGGGAAACCTCGTCCGCCAGCTTCTTTGTCCGTGCCAGCTGCAGCTCGGTTTCCGCAAGCTCCGCCTTCTCCGCCCCCAGCTTCGCGATCTCTTTCTTCATCTCCTCGATGTTGCCTTCCAGTCCGACCTTCAGGGAATCCGCTCGCTCGAAAAGACGCGTCTGCGCGGTGAACGACTTCACCCGCTTTTCGATGTCGGCGAGGTTCGTCGACATGAGGCGGTAGCTCTCATCGATCTTTGCCACCAGCTTTTCCTGCATTCCTTCGGCTTTTTCGCGGCTTTCCGTCATGAGCTGCCGGTGTTCCTTTATCCTCGTCTCGACGTCCGCCTGGAAATCCCGGATCCGCTTCTGGCTTTCCGCCTGGAGGGTCTCCGCTTCCGTACGCAGGTTCTCCAGTGTCTCCTCGGAAGACCGGGAAAGCTCGGCCTTCAATGCGGAAATCTTCTGCCCCATCTCGGCGAGCTGGCTCTTGAACTCCGCGTTCTCCGCGCTGGAAGCCGCAATCAGCTCCTCTTTCTGGGCCGCGAACGCTTCCTGCACCGCTTCCACCGACGAACCGGCTTCGGATTCCATGGCAGCAACCCTCCTGGCGATTGCAGCCTCTGACTCGGACATCCGCTGCCGCGTCTTTGTTTCCCACGCGGTGACGTACGTGCTGGATGCTTCCAGCAGCTGCGACACTTCTTTCCTGTTCGTTTCCATTTCCGCGGTGATGCTGCTCATCCGCGATTCTATCTCTTTCTGCATCCGGTGCGACGCGCCGTCCAGGGACTCCCGCAGGGACGCAAGGTCCTTCTCCATGGCAAGGGACGACTCCCCGCGCGCCTTTTCCACTTCCTCGTGCAGGGCATCCCTCAGCACCTGGATGGCCTCCATGGTGGAGTCCGTGGTGCGCGACAGCTCCGCATCGAAGGAACCGACCCTCTCCGCCATTTCGGCAATCTGCTTCTTCAGGGCCTCCCGCTCCGCCGCGGAAGCCGTCATCAGCTCGTCCCTCTGCGAGGCGAAGCTGCCGCGGATGGCGCCGAGCGCCGACTCCGCCTGGGCTGCTGCCTCCTTGCGGCCGGCCTCCAGCAGCGCGGCAAGCTCCTGCATCCGGTTCTCGATCTCCCCGTGCATGGACGCGCTCCTGGTCTCCAGCGCTTCCTTCACTGCGGCAAGCTCCTTCTCCAGGGCCGCCGCCGTCCCCTTGCCGGCCTTCTCCATCTGGATCCGAATGCCTTGCACCGCCGTCTCGGCAGAGCGCTTCAAGTCGCCCTCGAATCCCGAGATCCTCTCCCCCAGGTCCTTCAGCTCCGCCTTGATGGCATTCCTTTCCTGGGTGAAGACAGCGAGCATGTCGTCTTTCTGGGATGTGAACTCGTCCCGCACAACGCCGATGGAAGACTCTGCCTCGGAGGCAAGCCGAGAGATCTTCTCCGCGACGGAAACCTCCGTCTCCGAGAGCTGTTGCCGCACCCGGCCTTCCCAGGCCACGACTTCCGCTCGGGAGGCGTCCAGCACGTCCCCCATGTCTTTGCGGCCGGTCTCCAGCTCAGCAGACATCTCCCGGAGCCTCGACTCGATTTCCCGCTGACCCTTGCGTACGGCGGCATCCAGCGTCTCTCTGAGACCGGCGGTTTCCTTCTCGATTGCCAGTGACGAGTCTTTGCGCGTTTTCTCAACCTCGACGCGCAAAGCCTCCCTCAGGCCCTGCATGGCATCGTCAGAGGAAGCAAGCCGGGACTTCAACTCGCCCTCGAATGCTTCCATCCGTTTCTCGACATCCGCCTGCCAGAGTTGGTACCTGTCCAGCGCCTGGGCGGCCCGCTGGCGCAGGTCCGCGAAGAACTGGTCCTCGAAAACAGCAAGTCCTTTTTCCACCTCCTGGTGGGCGCCTGCCCTGAGCTCTTCCAGGTCCGCGCTGATCTGCTGCCGGGCGCTTGCCGCGGCGGTGGTTTCGATCTGCCACCCCGCAACCAGGTCCGTGGCCAGTTTTTTCATCCTGCCGTCCACGTCCGCTTCGAAGGAGGACATCTTCTCACCCAGCGTCTTCACCGACTCATCTGAGGAGGATATCCGAGCCTTCAAGTCGCCTTCAAAGCCTTTCACCTTGTCCAGCGCCTGCTCCGCCCTCTGGCGCAGGTCTGCAAAGAACTGGTCCTCGAAAACAGCAAGTCCTTTTTCCACGTCCTGATATGCGTTTGTCTTGAGCTTTTCCAGCTCCGCGCTGATCTGTTTGCGGGCGCTGGCCGCGGAGGCAGTTTCAGTCTGCCAACCGGCAACAAGGTCTGCGGCCATCTTCTTCATCCTGTCCGCAACGTCAACCTGGAAGGAGGACATCTTCTCCCCCAGCGTCTTCACCGATTCATCTGAGGAGGATATCCGCGCCTTCAGGTCACCTTCGAAACCCTCCACCTTGTCCAGGGCCTGCTCCGCCCTCTGGCGCAGGTCGGCAAAGAACTCATCTTCGAAGACGGCCAGGCCCTTCTCCACGTCCTGGTAGGCGCGGGTCTTGAGCTCTTCCAGCCCGGCGTGCACTTCAGCAAGGCCGGCGTGGAGCTTTTCCCTGGCGCTTGCGGCCGCGGTGATTTCAGCCTGCCATCCCGCAACGAGACTTGCGGCAGTCTCCTTCATCTCCACGCGCACGCCTGCCGCCATCTTCTGCAGGCTTTCAGCCAGAGAAACGCGCAGGGCCTCGATATCGCTGGACTCCTCCAGAGCCTTGATCCGGTAGTCGACATCGCCCTGATAATCGGCCAGCCGCGCCTCGATTGCCTCGATGCTCCGGGCAAAAGCGGCCTCATCCTCTTTGATCCTGGTTGCCAGACGGCCGAAGACCTCCCCCTCCAGGGTTTCCCCGCGCTCGCGCGCCTTCGAAAGCCTGGCGTTCAGGTCTGCCTCGAATGCCTCAAGGGACCGGGAGAGGTATGCCGCCCTTTCCTTCTCCGCCTGTTCCTCCCGCGCTTCAAGGTGCGCCATATAGGCGGAAAAATCCTTCAGCTTCTTTTCCGATGCGTTGACGTTGGAAGCCAGCGCGCCGACCCTGGTCTCTACGACAGAAACAACCTCCGCTCGGGCCGCCTCCAGGGCCTGCCGTGCGCGAGCGCTTGAGCCTGCTTCAATCTCAGGAAGCCTCTTCTCCAGTTTCTCGAGGCGCCCCGCGGTTTCGCCGATTTTCTTGCCAACGGAGTCAGCGACCTCCGCTTCCGCGCGCAGCTTTCTAAGAGCCTGGTCAAGGCGCGTCGACACCGAGGTGATGTCGCTGAAGCTCTTCTCATAATCAAGGAGTCTCTTGCGAATCCCCTCGACCTCCCCAGACCTGGCCTGGAGGGCTTCTTCCACGGTTCGAGCCCTGGACATCAGCTCCTTGCCGGCGGCAAGGCTTCCCTGGAGGCCGGCGACGAGCGCGCCGATCTGGGCGGTCTTCTCCTCAGCCAGGGCCGAGATGTTTGCCGCGATTTTGTCGCTGAACCTTTTGAGCTTTTCCAGCGATCTGTTGTTGCGATCCAGCGCTCGAATGATGACCAGGATTAGAAGGACAGCAAGGAAGGTAATCAGATTACCAATCGAGAAAATTGGTAGCATTGTCCCCCTCCCAGAGGTTTTATCAATAGTAAACCTATCGGGAAGACCTGTCAACGCTAGGACGCCCGGCCAGGGCGATGGTCGGGGGTTTTACCGCGGGATCTCGGGAGGGGCAAACTGGCCGGTGGAATCGACTCTCACGAGGTTTATGTATTCACCGGCGTATCGCCTGATAAGGGACGGGACGCTCGTCTCCTTGTTCCTTTCCATGACAACCGGGCGAAAATCCCCGGCCTTGTCGAAGAAGGGCAGAAGCACGACGACATGATGGTGCTGGCGGAGCAGCATGCTGGCGCCCTGCGGAACGCCTTTCGAGCGCGCGTTCACGGAACCGAGGTACATCGTTCCGGGGCGCTCGCGCGCCAGGAAGTACAGCAGCCCCGGCAGGCTTTCCACCCTGTAGCCAACGTCCTTCACGTGCGCAAACCGCTCGCTTTCGGTCACGTCGAGTGACTCGGGGCCTGGCATCTCGCCGGTCCGGGCATTTGCGATTGCCCGCGCAAGGCCGCGCGACCAGTCAAGCCCGAAGTAGGGATCCTGCTCCTCCTCGAACCTGGCGCTCCACGCTTTGCCCAGGAGGTCGGAATCCCTTGATCGAAGAACATCGATATCCGTGAAGGAACCGGTCAGGGGAAAGTAAAAGCCGTCAATCACCCACTTCGCGAATCCCGAGCAGTTGAAGCCGCCCAGCCTGGAGGGGGCCGGCTTCCCGGAGGCAATGAAGACAAGCCTGCCGCTTGCATCCATCGCCCCATCATCCATGTCCCGCAGCTTCCCCAGTTGGCTGCGCAAGGCACTCACCATTCTTTCGAGGCGTTCGTCACCGGGGCCCTGGGAAGGGGCCATGACAAGAGACCAGTCTACAGCGGGCCTGCAAAGGTCCACGATCCGGGCAAAAGAGGAGGTAAGAAGGTCCTGGAACGGGGACGGCAGGATGACGTGGGTCTGGAAGCTCTCATTGAAGAGCACGATGTCCATGGCGGTCCTGTCGCCCTCGGGGAAAAGCCTCAGGAAGCAGCCGGGGTCGTTCTGGATAAATATCTTGGCCTGGAGGAACTTTCCGTCGCGAAGGCTCCTCTTGATGATGAAGGTTCCGGCATCCGCCAGGGGGAAGGAGTTTCCTTTCCTGTTGGCAAACACCAGATATACCGCATCATCCTGAACCTGGGCCGTGAAAGAGACATCGTCCCCGGCTTCGACCTGTGGCACGATTCTCCGCGGCGAGGCGGCGGCATCCCGCGCGGACGCGAAAATGACGTCCCGCAAAAGGGTCCGGGCTTCCCAGTTCTCGGGCACGGTTCCCAGCGCCGTCTCATCGCTGACGGGCGTCCATGCCTCAAGCGGGGCAATCCCCAGGGCAAGCGCGAGTGAGAAGAGGCAGACCCTATGCAAGAAGCGTGTCTTCATCAATCCTGTCCTTGAGGCTCCCGCGTTTCGCAGCCAGCACCTGCCGGTCCCAGGCAAAGAGCGCGCTGATCTCGATGGCATGCAGAGACCTGCCATTGCCGTCCCGCGGCACCTCGACACCGCATGCGGACAGCCATCTGGCGGCCTTCTCGATCTGTCCGCGAACGCACGTCTCGATGGAATCAAGACCCTCGCGATTCTTCAGCGGCGCGAACTCCTCGATGCGCTCCGTCTCGAAGAAGATCGCCTTTCCCGCCATCGGGATCGCGTCGAAAATGAACATCTCCATCTTCACGGCGTCTTCCTCTCCAATTTCGGTTCCTTCGTGCGTGGGTTTGAGGGCCTTCACCTTCTTCCGCGCAATATGCAAAGGAAGCGACCTGCCGGTTCGGGACAGGAAATCCACGTTGAGCACGTGGATGGCAATCGAGCCCTGGGGGAAAGCAAGCTTCCCGTCCGGCCCCCGGGAACTCATCAACTGCTCGTCGAAGTCGGAATACTCGATCACGCATGGCTTTTCCCGAACAAGGGCAATGACGCCGAGCTTCTCTTCGGGATAGGCCTTTTCGATGACTTTCGACGAGATCTCCGAGCTTTCCTTGCGGTGAAACCCCAGAAAAACGGGGTCCGGCACGCGCACCAGGGGGTTGTCCACCTGGAAATGGAACAGCTCTTCAATTCCCCTGTCACGGATTTCCTGAATGACCCTCGAGTCCGTAAGAGCGCTGACGACGCCTCCATGACCGTTCGGGTTGACAAAAAGCCCGCCGTCCGGCGCCATCAGGAGGCTGCCCTGCGGGGACAGTGATGGCAGGGTCCCCTGGGAGAAAAGGAGGACAGATCCGCTGCCCAGCCCGAACCAGTCCTCCCGGCGGAAGTACTCCTCCGTTTCAGCACGGTTGGACGGGCTGGTCATGATGAGCCAGGGTATCTCCGCCCCGTACCACCTGCGGGCCGCAAGGAGCTTCTCCGCGTGAAGGGCAAAAAGGGTCAGCTTGCGCAGGGGGCTTATGGGGAACATTCCCTTGGGCCCGTCAAAACCCAGGCGTGACCCCTGCCCGCCCGCCACGGTGAGAATAGCCGTCTTCCCGCGCCGGATCAGGTCCTCACCGATTTCCCGCGCGGCATGGTCTGATGCGCTGAGGGAGATTGGAATGTAAGGGGCAGGGACGGGAACGTCAGTCACGGTCGCTGCCGGCGGCTCGCGCAGTCGGCTCCGAAGCTCATCCAGCCTGCCGAAGTCCAGTGCGGCAAGATCGGAAAGCAGCTTCTGTTTCATAGCGGCGGGCCGGGCGTCCCAATGAGCAAACAAGTGCTCCTGCCCGTTTGCCTCGCACGCCTCCCTGATCTCCTTTTCCGTCATTTTTTTTCCCTCGACGTTGCTGTTGCAACCCTCGTCAGAGGGCCCTTCCGGGCCCGCTGCCCTGCCGCGCTGAAGCGTCATGAGAGCCTCGACAAGGTCGGCCCGCACCTCGTCGAACCGCGCAGCCACATTCTGCTCTCCGGCTCCCAGCTCCTCCCACATTCGCCGCTTGGCCCCTTCGATCGTGAACTTTTTCTCATGGAGGAGGTAGCGGAACCTCATGAGGAGGCGTATTTCGCGGCTGGAATACTCGCGCCGCCCCGATAACCCCTTGCGCGGCGAGAGCAGGGGAAGCTCGCCTTCCCAGTAGCGCAGGATATACGGCTTGACCCCGAGAAACCGCGCCACCTCGCCGATGCTCCACGATTTCATCGGCCTCACCTGCCGCGCGGGTCGGTCTTCCCGCTTTTTCGGACCTCGACGGCGATGGGGACCTGGGGGAATCCCAGGTCCCTGCGGATGCAGTTTTCCAGATACGAGATGTATGAGGCGGGGAATCCGAGGGGCCGGTTCACGAAGATCACGAACTGTATGGGATTGGAGCCGACCTGGGTTGCAAACCGGATCTTGTACTTCCCGCGCCCGGGAAGGGGATAGTGTTCCATCCACGATTCCAGGGCGGAGTTCAGGCGCCCGGTGGTGACACGCCGATGGAGCTGGTCCCACACGGAGATCGCCGTGTCAAGGAGCGCGCGAATGCCGTACCCGGTAAGAGAGGAAATTGGCGCAATCGGCGCAAAGCCGAGCACGGGGAACTGGAATCTCAGCTGGTCGCTCACCCGGGCAACGAGGTCCGGCGCTTTCCCCAGGAGGTCCCACTTGCTGGGCACAATCACGATCCCCCGGCCTTCTTTAAGGGCTTGCCCGGCGATCTTCTTGTCCTGGTCAACCAGCCCTTGCGTGGCATCGATCATCAGGAACACCAGGTCGGCCCGCTCAATGCTCTCAATGGCGCGATTGACGGAATAGTACTCCACTGCATCCGTCACCCGGCTCTTGCGTCTGATGCCGGCGGTGTCCAGGATGTCGAATGCCCGGCCCCGGTGCTCGAACCGCGCCTGCACCACGTCCCGGGTGGTGCCCGGCACCGGCGACACGATGGAGCGATCATCCCCGGTGAGCCGGTTCGCAAGGCTGGACTTCCCGGTGTTGGGCTTACCCAGGATGGCAATCCGCACGGCTTCGCCCTGCGGTTCCGGGGTCTCCCGGTCCGTTGTCTTGAGCTCGGAAGCCCGCTCCTCCAGCAGAGCTGCAATCAGCTCCTTGATTTCGGGCAGGTTCCTGCCATGCGCCGCGGATACGCCGATGACCCGCGGGAAACCATAGGAATGCGCGTTCCAGACAAGGGAATCCCTGTCCGGGGTGTCCACTTTATTGACCACCAGGAGGAGCTTGTCCGAGAGCGGGCGAAGCAGGCTCATGAAGTCCTCATCCTCCGGAGTCGTCTCAGCCGCGTCCAGCACCAGCAGGATGAGATCCGCTGCGCGGGCGGTTGCAAGGCTCCGCCCGGAAACAACGCGGTCAATGGCCTCCCCCTCGGGGGCAAATCCGCCGGTGTCAATGAGGAGCGCACGGATGCCGCCGAGGGTGCAGGCCTCTTCCACGGGGTCCCGCGTCACCCCCGGATTCGAGTGGGTGATCGACCGGCGTCGGCCGAGCAACGCATTGAAAAGAGATGATTTGCCGACATTTGGTCTTCCCAGGATGGCGATTCGGGGAAGGGATGCCGGGGAGCGGCGGCCCGGCCGTGCGTTACCACGAGAAGAAATCAAGCCGCTCCTCCATCCACCGTCGCGCGGCCTGCTCTATCTGCGCTGCCGAGCTCATTGGCACGAGGCTCCGGGCAAAGGCCTCAGCCTCCATGACTCCCACCGAGCGTATGATCCTCTTGATGAGCGGGATGGCAATAGGGCCCATGGAGAAGCTGTCCAGGCCGAGCCCCAGCAAGACCACCGTGGCCAGCGGGTCTCCCGCCATTTCACCGCACATCCCCACGGGCAGGCCGCGCGCGTGGGCGTTTTCGATTGTGGTGCGGATGAGGCGAAGCACGCCCGGATGAAACGGCTCATACAGGTACGCCACGCGCTCATTGCCCCGGTCCACCGCCAGGGTGTACTGGATGAGGTCATTCGTTCCGATCGAGAAGAAGTCCGCCTGCGCGGCAAGAATGTCGGAGGACAGCGCCGCGGAGGGCACCTCGATCATGATCCCGATGGGGATCTCCTCCCGGAACTGGACATTCTCCCGGCGCAGCTCCGCCTTCACCTGCGCCAGGGTCTCGACGATCCGGGAAAGCTCCTCTGCCCCCGATATCAAGGGAAACATGATGCGAAGGTTTCCATTCACCGACGAACGCAGCAAGGCGCGTAGCTGGGTGCGGAAGATGTCCGGCTTGGCAAGGCAGAATCGGATTGCGCGCCACCCCAGGAGGGGGTTCGCATCCGAATCCAGGGAGAAGCCCGGCATTATCTTGTCCCCGCCTAGGTCCAGCGTCCTGATGGTCACGCTCTTTCCGCGCATGGCCTTCAACACCGTGCTGTATGCCTGGTACTGGTCCTCTTCCGACGGGAAGCGATTGGGCTGGAGAAAAAGGAACTCGGATCGAAACAGCCCGATCCCGTCCCCACCGTGCGTGAGAACCGAATCCACTTCTTCCGGCAGCTCGATGTTCGCCTCTATGGAGACGAGCTTTCCGTCCACGGTCTCCGCGGGCAGCTCCCGCAACTCCTTCAGGATGACGTACTTGCGCTGCCAGTCCTTCCTCCGCTCGTCGTACAGGTCCCGCGTGAGATCGTCCGGCTCCACGATGACCGTGCCGCGTATCCCGTCGACAATGACCTCGTCTCCCGATTTGACGTGCCGGCTGATGTCGGAGAGCCCCAGGACCGCGGGGATCTCGCTGGACCTCGCCAGAATGGCCGTGTGGGAGGTCTTCCCGCCGACGTCCGCCGCAATGCCCAGCACGACCTTGCGGTCAAGTCCCAGCGTGTCCGACGGCATGAGGTTGTGGGTGACGAGGATGACTTCGCTTTTGACATCGGAGAGCTGGACTTTGGGCCGAAAAAGGAGATGGCCCAGTATCCTGTTTCCCGCATCGCTGAAGTCCACCGTTCGTTCGCGAAGGTATTGGCTGTCCGCCAACTCGAGCTTCTGCGACATTTCCTCGATGATCTGGAGGAGCACCCACTCCACGTTGCGCTGCTGGTCTTCCAGCGCGCTTCGGACCCTGCTCTTGAGCTCCGGGTCGTCGAACATGAGTATCTGGGCATCGAAGAGCTTGGCGTTTCGTCCCCGAGCGAGGCCCTTCACCTCTTCGGCCGCCTTGATGAGCGCCGTGAGGAACCTTCCATACTCGTATTCGACCTGCGAGGCTTCGATGTGGTGCCGAGGTACCGTGAGCTTGTCGTCAAGGAACAGGAACGCCCTGCCTCGGGCAATGCCGGGTGAGGCGCTGATCCCAACGAACTCCATCATGCGGCGAGAGTATAGCGTTATTCAATGGGCCTGTCAAACAAACCGATCATTAAGTGAAGGCGGAAATGGCAACAAAGAAGACCTCGCGCACCCGCTCATCTTCTCTTCGAAGCCGCGGCATCGGCTGCCTCTTCTGGCTGTGCCTGCTGGCCATCATTGTAGCGGTGGGGTATGTCGCGCGCGCCCAGATTGCAGACACGTTCACTCGCCTTGTGGGCAAAGGAACGCCGTCCGGCTCCAGCCGGACAACGCCCCAGGTCACGGTCAAACCTCTGTCAGATGCGAATGTCCCTCCGGCCCGGGACGCGGGGAACCCGCCCGTCAGCGGACAGACCCCGCAGACGCAAGGCAGGCCGCCGGCAGCCCCCGGAGACAGGGTTGTGACGGTGACCCGGCCCCCCATCACCACCCAGACCGAAGAGAGACCGGTCCTGCGCAAGACTCGCCTGTTCTTCCTTTCAGTCGATCAGAACGGGAACATCTTCATGAAAGGGGTCATACGCCCGATTCCCCAGAGTGACTCGCCGCTGAAAGACGCCCTGGAGACGCTCCTCAAAGGCCCGACGTCCCAGGAGATCAACCTCGGCCTTCTCACGATGATCCCGACAGGCACGGCACTTCGCGGAGTGACAGTCCGGGGAGACACCGCTTACGTGGATTTCAGCGAGAGCTTCCGGTTCAACTCCCTGGGGATTGACGGTATGAAAGCGCAGCTTCGCCAGGTGGTGTACGCGGCCACGGAGTTTCCAACAGTCAAAAGGGTGCAGTTTCTCATCGAAGGGAAAAAGGTCGACTACCTGGGAACCGAAGGGGTGAGCATCAGCCAGCCGTTGTCCCGAAGCTCGTTCTAGGGCAGATCCTGGCCCCAGCCGTCAAAGATGATCTTCTCAAGGCCGCGAGGTGAGACGTCACCCCGATGCTTTTTCCCTGACCGCAGGAGAAAGAGGAGCTCCCTGTTTCCCTTTCTGCCGCGAACAGGCGACACCAGGGCTTTTTCGACGCAAACCTCTTCAGTCGCAAGCCCGCTGACGAGCTCCTGGACGATCGATACCACGGTACCAGGATCCCGCACCACGCCTCGAAACTCCTTGGACGGGCGTGACCACTCGAACTGAGGTTTGACCAGGAAGATGCCCCAACCCTCACTGGTGAGCCCCAGGATGTGGGAGGCGGCACGGCGCAGCGAGCGGAAAGACAGGTCCGCCACGGCGCTGTGCGGCGCTGGGACAAGCTGGCCCGGCCGGACGTGCATGATGTTGGTCCCTTCCCTTGCCAGCACGCGGGCGTCCCTGCGAAGCCGCCAGTCCAGCTGGTTCGTTCCAACGTCGATGGCATGGACCACCAACGCGCCGTGGGAAAGAAGGCAGTCGGTGAACCCGCCGGTCGAGCAGCCGGCGTCGATCCACACCAACCCCTGACATCCGACCTTCCATGCCTCCAGGGCGTACGCCAGCTTTTCACCGCCCCGGGATGCATACGGGGGATTGTCGCGCAGGCTGATGCTGGAGCCGCTGTCAACGGGGGCGCCGGGTTTTTCCACCGGCTCTCCGTCCACCCGGACATCTCCGCGCAGGATCAGCGCAAATAGCTCATTCTCGGGTTTTGCCGGATACGCGGATTTGAGAAGCTGAATGAGGGGAATCCGGCGCTGAGGCATTTCACACGGACGACAGCTGGCGCACTCTTTCAATGCTCACAGCTTTGCCGCTCGACGGGTCCAGCTCTATGAGGACCCCCATGATTTCCGCGGCTGAGTTCTGCACTTCCATCTTGAGCGGCATCTGCGTGAGGCTTCGCGCCACCGCCGTCTCTTTTTTCATGCCAATGACGCTGTCAACCGGCCCGCTCATCCCGATGTCGGTGATGTACGCCGTGCCGCCGGAGAGGATCCTCTCATCCGCGGTCTGCACGTGGGTGTGGGTCCCGACCACTGCGGACGCTTCGCCGTCCAGGTACATTCCGAGCGCCTCTTTTTCCTCGACGGATTCTGCATGGAAGTCCACGATGGAGAGGCGCGCCTTGCCACGGAACTGCTTCAGCAGCGACCTGCCCACCTGGAGAGGGTCACGCAGAGGAGAGAGGTTGACCCTCCCCTCCAGGTTGATCACGAGCACCGGCACGTCCCGGGCCATGACGATGCAGTGTCCCTTTCCCGGGATCGCGTCAGCGCCGGCCAGGACAGGATAGTTCTCGGGACGCAGCAGCACGTCATTCGTTTTCAGAACGGGAAATATATCGCGTTTCTGCCAGATATGGTTTCCCGACGTGATGACGTGAACGCCGGACTTGAACATGCGCTCGGCGATGTCCGGAGTGAGCCCGAAACCGTCAGCTGCGTTCTCCCCGTTCGCAATGACAAGGTCCGCGCCGAGCCTGCGCACCAGCTCCGGCAGGCCGACGAAAAGGGCCCTGCATCCGGGTTGACCGACGACGTCACCCACGACGAGGGCCCTCAGGTTCGTTCCCACCCGGCCTCAGCGCGCGTACTCGACGACGCGCATCTCCCGTATGATCGTCACCTTGATCCGGCCCGGGTACTTGAGCTCGGTCTCGATGCGTTTTGCAATGCCCTTCGCGAGCTCCTTGGCTGCGTCGTCGCTGACTTTCTCGTTGTTCACGAGAATGCGCAGCTCGCGACCCGCCTGGATGGCATACGCCTTGTCGACGCCTTCGAAATCCTCCGCAATCGACTCGAGGTTTTCCAGTCGCTTGAGATAATTGTCCAGAGTCTCTTTGCGCGCGCCAGGCCGGGCGGCCGAGATTGCGTCCGCGATCTGCACGATGACCGCCTCCACGCTCTCCGGCTCCACATCCCCGTGGTGCGCTCCGATGGCGTTGATGACGCGCGCGTCTTCGCCGAGCTTGCGGGCAAGGTCCATGCCGACCTCGATGTGGTTGCCGTCCCCGTCAGCCTCGACGCCTTTGCCGATGTCGTGCAGGAGCGCCGCGCGCTTTGCCAGCTCCACGTTGCCCCCCACCTCGGCTGCAATCATGCCGGCTATCAGCGCAACCTCTTTGGAGTGGGCAAGGACGTTCTGCCCGTAGCTGGTGCGGTAATGCAACCGGCCCAGGGTCCTGATGGCCTCGGGGCTCATGGTATGGATGCCGACCTCGAAGAGGACCCGTTCGCCCTCTTCATAAATGGTCTGGGCGATCTCCTTGCTGACTTTCTGAACGATCTCTTCGATTCGAGCGGGATGGATCCGACCATCGGAAATCAACCGGCTGAGCGCCGTCTTCGCGATCTCCCGCCTGATGGGATCAAAGCAGGAGATGACCACGGCTTCCGGGGTGTCGTCAATGATGACATCAACCCCCGTCAGGGTCTCCAGGGTCCGTATGTTCCGCCCTTCCCTCCCGATGATGCGGCCCTTCATCTCATCGTTGGGAAGAGTCACGGTTGTGACCGTTACTTCGGAAGCGACGTCCGTTGCCAGTCGCTGAATGGTCGTGACCAGGATGTCCCGCGCTTTGCGGTCAGCGGCGAGCCTGGCCTCCTGCTCAATGACGTTGATCGTCACCTGGGCGTCGTGCCGCGCCTCGTTTTCGAGGCTCTGTACAAGTAGCTTCTTGGCCTCCGCCCTGGTGAGGCCCGATATCCTTTCCAACTCAGCGGCTATCCGCTCGCCTTCCTGCTGCAACGCCGCTTCTTTTTCGGCGGTTCCCCTCTCCCGGTTGCTGACGACCCTCTCCTGCTTTTCGAGGGATTCAAAGCGCTTTTCTAGGTTTTCTTCTTTTTGAAGGAGGCGCCTCTCAACTCGCTGGAGCTCGATTCTGCGCTCCCGCGTCTCTTTTTCCAGCTGGTTGCGTTCCCGCAGGAGCTGGTCTTTGCTCTCAAGTATCGCCTCTTTCTTCTTTGCTTCCGCCTCTCTTAAGGCCTCCGTGACAATCCTTGTTGCCCTTTGCTCTGCCGATGAAAGCTGAAAACGTGCGTAAAGCCATCGAATTAGCCAACCTAGAAATAAACCGGCGAGAGGAAGAATGAAGTACGCCAGTGTGCTCATGTCTTCCTCCACACGCGTGCACTAAGTCAATGATAGAGTAAGTCAGTTTGGTTGGTTTGTCAAGGGTGACCCAATATTGAGGCAGTTATGACCGAGTTATTACCGCCTTTGTGTCGTTGTGACACACTTTGGCGCGTCGATCATCGGATCAGCAGCTTGGAAAAAATCCCCTTCAAGACAACGTCAGTGTCAGCCGCGAACGCAAGGAAAAGATAGGCTTCTTGAGAATGGAATGCGGCGGGAATTATGAGAATCCTTTTTATATAGCGCAGATCCTCCTGGTCGATGAGGACCTTCCAGGTTTGCAGATCTGACGGATTTCTATCAACGGCAACCGCCTTCCGGTCTGCGAAGAACGAGTTGAACGGGTCTCTTGGGTCGAAATGCAGTTGCTGTCGGCTTTTTTCGTTGAGGCCGACGGTCAGCTCCAGGGAATAGCCGCTCTGTCCCTTGACCAGCATCCCTGCGCTGACGGCCGCCACGCGGCGGGAGACTTCGACCAGAGACTTCATCTGCTGGGTCTGGCTGATCGATCGAGGGTAGTTGGAGAGAAAATCATCATAATCTATCCCGCTTCTGGTAAGCTTGATCGGGGATGTCTTTTCCCGGTCACCGGAAAGCTCCTCATCGCGGGTCCCGGACTGCCTCGGCATCTCCGCAGGGAAGTCAAAAACCGCAGCATCGCTGATGATATCCCCTATTCCCGACTGGGAACCATCCTGGCCCTGGGCCGACATGTGGGAAACCACTTCTTGAGCGATCTCGCGCAGCCCTCCGTTGCGGGAAGCCTCGGGCGCGAACTGCTTGTCTTCATGGTTGCCGGGCCCATAGACCTCCTCCTTGATCCTGAATACGCCGTCCTCCATGACGATGGTGGATCTGCTTTCCTCCACAAGATGAAGCATTTCACCTATGGTCCATGTCTTGATGGCTCCGTTTGCAAGGAGTTTCGTCAGCTCAGCTTGTTTGTCCTCGAGGGAAAGCTCATTTGTGCTCCCCGGCTCCACGGCGGCCATTGCTTCATCAATGGTCTCCAGCTCCCCCAGCTCCTGCTCCTCCGGAAGGTTCCCTGGTTCGACCGTCGTCAGCGTCGTCATGTCAAATTCCACGTCTTCGATCTCGTCGACATCGGAAAGCTCCTCCACATCGGAAAGCTCTTCAAGGCGTTTCAGATCCGGGTAATCCGAAGCGCCTGATTCTTCGCTTTCGCCGTCTCTCATTAGAGCTCCCTCGTCCGTGAGTCGTGCCGTCGACTCCTCATTTTCGGCTGCCGGTAGCAACTCGAGTCCTTCCTCAAAGGGCAAAGGCGGCAGCGGTCGTATATCTGGAAGGGCCTCAAGCTCTTCCAGAACCTCATCCGGTGAGTCCATCAGGAACGTTTCCGGTTCAGTGGCCGCGGGTGCCATCAACGGCTCACGGGTCGCCCGCGCGGAAAGCGCGCCCTCCCCCTGCATGCGGCCGCTATCAACGGCTCCGACTTTCGCATGCTGCGGCAGGCCAAATTCCGCGACGCCGCCTTCATCGAAGGACGGCACCTCTTCAAGCTCTTGGGCGAGCTCGGGTTCTTCTTGAGTGGCTTCGGCCTTATCAGAAACCGCGGGAGCCTCGACTGCCTCGGCCTCTTCTACCGCCTCGGCTTCTTCTACCGCCTCGGCTTCTTCCACCGCCTCGGCCTCTTCTACCGCCTCGGCTTCTTCCACTGCCTCGGCCTCTTCTACCGCCTCAGCCTCTTCTACTGCCTCAGCCTCTTCTACCGCCTCAGCCTCTTCTACTGCCTCGGCCTCTTCTGCCGGCTCAACCGCTTCAATACCGGGTCCTTGCGCTGCTGAGGTTGCTTCCGAGGTTTCCCCGCGCGCGGCGCGTGTTTCGCGAGCGGGCAGACTGCGTTTGAAAGACTCATTCTGCAAGGCGCTCCTGATCAGGCTTTCCAGCCGGGAGATATCCAGGGCACCCACGACCGGGGGCTGCGGGGTCTCAGCTCTCCGGGAGAGAAGGTCCAGGATCTCGTTCCAGCTCTTGGACATGTACTCATCGACCAGGGGTTTCTGCCTGCGTGAGACTCTGCCGATGCCTCTCTGGATCTGCCACGTGATCTCCCCCTGGCGCGACTCCAGCTCCCGACGCCATCTGCTCCAGTCCGTTCCGCCCGGCCCTTCAACCAGCTCCGTGATGAGCTGAACCTGGAAGCGCTTCACTCTCTGGCGCAGCACATCAAGGGGGTCCGACCTCAGGTTGATAAGAAGGTAAACAATGAGAAAGACGGTAAGAAAAAACGTGCCCAGGAGGAGGCCCTTCATGAGGTCCGTCATTTCAAATACCGACGCATCGACGAGGAGGCTCGCCACGCCGCCCTGCGTGAGTCGAAGGGAGAAAGACAGGAAAGAGCCCGTCCTGCCCCCTTCCCGGGTCAGCGCCAGCGGAGACGTGAATGAAGAAGAGCCTGCATGGGCCTGCCAGGTTGCCTGCAGGGCGGCCGTGACGGGTTTCGGGTCAGCTGCCGTGAAATTGAGGAGGACGCCTTCGTTCTGGACCAGCACGACGCTGGTAACGGGAACCTGCGGCATGAGCTGCAGATCTCTGAGGAGATCCAGCGAATCGACATAGAAGACGGCCGTTCCCTTGAAAAGCTGAGCCCCTCCCCCTCGGGAAGCAGCCTGGTAGACTGGCACGAGGTAGAGGAACCTGCCCTGGTTGCCGTCGATGAAGAGTCTCGGCTGATCCCCGGCACCCAAAACGATGGAGATGGACGGGACGGCCTGGTCGACCTCCCCGTAGTTGCGGTATGCAAACCGGTCAGGCCTCTGATCCTTTGCGTCCGAGGCTATTGAGCTGAAAACGATTTTCTGTCCGTCCGGCGCCAGGACCCGCACCGCGGAAACCTTCAGGTTGGCTATGGCGTCCGCCCACTGGCTCATCACCTCCGCGGGAAGGTTTGTCTCAAAGGAGGCGGAGACGAAGTCTTTCCTGGCAAGCGTCGAAAATCGCTCGAGGTTCGCGGCGTGGTACTTCTCAATCCTGTCCCCAAGGACGGCAAGCTGTTGCTGGTACCCCTGTTCGACACGGGGAAGGAAGAAGCTGGCCTGCAGGATGTCGAAGAGCCCGGAAAAAGCAAGGACGCTGAACCCGGCGAACAGGACAATTGAAATGAGCAAGCTTATGGCGACCTTGAGACTTTGCCGCATCGAGAAACAGTATACCTTCTCTCTGTCTATCGGCGAAAGGGGGTGGTGGCCATAGCCCCAGGCGCGCGTTGCAGCTGGAAGGGCTTTCAGCCCTCCTTTGCCGCTTCCTGAGCTTCCTTCTTCTTGCGCTTCCTCTCCCTTTCCTTGCGATCCACAAGCTCCAGGATGACCATTTCGGAGGCGTCGCCGAAGCGGCGTCCCATCTTCAGTATCCTGGTGTAGCCGCCCGGTCTCTGGGCGTAGCGAGGCGCGATGTCCGTAAAAAGCTTGTTCAGGATCCGGCCGTCGTCAATGGCGCGTTGGGCGATCCGCCTGTTGTGAACCGAGTCGACTTTTGCCCTCGTGATAAGCTTCTCCGCGAGGCGGCGCGCTTCCTTGGCCTTGGAGACCGTCGTGCGGATCCTCTCATAGCGGAAAAGCGCCTTTGCCTGACTCTTCAGGAGGGCTTTGCGATGAGCCGAGGTCCGGCCCAGCCTGTTGTAGTCACTCCGATGATTCATTCTCTTCTCCCAGTGCCACTGCTCCGGCGCTCGGGGCGGAAGCCGGCTGCGTCTCCCCCAGCTTCTTCAGTTGCTTCTTCAGGGCAGAATAATCCTTCATACCGAGGTCCAGGCCCCGCGCCTGGAGCTTGTCCCGGATCTCCTGCAAGCTCTTTTTCCCGAAATTGCGGGTTTTCGTGATTTCCTCTTCGGTCTTCTTCGTGAGGTCCCCGATTGTACGGATGTTCGCGTTCCGCAGGCAGTTGCTGGACCGCACCGAGAGCTCCAGCTCCTCCACGGGGGTGTCGAGCAGCGCCCGAATGCGCTCCTCATCCTCATCCACCTCGTCGTCTCCCCCGGCC
Source organism: uncultured Spirochaetota bacterium (assembly GCA_963710335.1). Taxonomy (GTDB): domain Bacteria; phylum Spirochaetota; class Spirochaetia; order SZUA-6; family Fen-1364; genus Fen-1364. The sequence continues at coordinate 301,333 of CAVQAA010000025.1, read as the reverse complement.
TCGGACTCGTCGAAATTGATGAAGATGGTGAAGTGGTCCTTGGCGATCTTCGCGGCCTCAGCCAGGGCGTCATCCGGGGTGATCGTCCCGTTGGTCCAGATCTCCAGGATCAGCTTGTCGTAGTCCGTTCTCTGCCCCACCCGCGTGTTTTCGACGTTGTACTTCACCTTCTGGATGGGGGAGAAGATTGCGTCGATGGGGATGGTGCCGATCACCTCGATGTACTTCTCATTCCTTTCGGCGGGAACGTACCCGCGTCCCAGGTTGATCTGCACTTCGAACTCGAGGTTGGCCTTGTCCATCAGCGTGGCAATGGGGAAGTCCCCGTTGACAACTTCGATGTCGTTGTCGGAGGCAAGGTCCTTCGCGTAGATGGTGCGCGCGCCTTTGGCCTCCACGATGACGGTCTTCTCCTCCAGGTCCCCGCTCAGCCTCACCTGAACCTGCTTCAGGTTGTTGATGAAGTCCGGGGTGTCCTCAACGACGTGGGGGATGGGCTCGTACTCGCTGGCAATGGTATGCGGACTCCCGTCGTCCTTGTACGTCGTGATCTTCACGGCGGACACCGCACATCCCTGGATGGAAGACAGGAGAATCCTGCGGAGGGTGTTGCCGATGGTGACGCCGTATCCCCGCTCGAAGGGATAAGCGACAAAACGTCCGTAGTTGGCCTCCACCTCGCTGTGCTCGAAGGTGATGCCCTTGGGTTTCTTGAAGCCCTTCAGAAGGTTCTTGCGGACCATTGACAAGACCTCACTTCGAATACAGCTCGACGATCAACTGCTCTCTGACATCCGACAAGTCAGTGATCTCGCTGCGCCGGGGAATGGCACGGATCTTTCCTACCATCCTGTCCGGGTCGATCTCGAGCCAGGGCACGATTCCTGCCCGGGAATATTCCTTCAGGCTCTCCTTGATCGCCGTGAGCTTCGTGCTGGGCTCGCGGACGGAAATCTCGTCATTCTCCTTGACGAGCAAGGAGGGAATGGACGCCCTCTTGCCATTGACGGCGATGTGGCCATGCAGGACAAGCTGCCGCGCTGACTTGCGCGAGGGGGCCAGGTGCATCCGGTAGACGACATTGTCGAGTCTCCTCTCCAGCATCTGGATGAGGTTCTCCCCCGTGATCCCCTTCCTGCGCACGGCCTTGCCGAAGAACAGGCGGAACTGGCCTTCCAGCATTCCGTACATCCTCTTCAGCTTCTGCTTCTCATGCAGCTGCACACCGTAGTCGGATATCTTCTTGGTGCGGCTGCGCGGCCCTTTGCCCGGTGCGCCTTTCTTCCTGGTCACGGGGCACTTGGGGCCCTTGCACCTGTCACCTTTCAAATAGAGCTTGTATCCCTGGGCCCTGCACAACCTGCACTGGGGTCCGATGTTCCTTCCCACTGTCTGTCCTCCCTACACCCGGCGCTTCTTCGGAGGCCGGCAACCGTTGTGAGGGATCGGCGTGATATCCTTGATGGAACGCACCCTGATCCCCAGGACACCAAAAGCTCGGATGGCGGCCTCGCTGCCGACCCCGGGACCCCTGACGAGGACCACCAGCTCGCGAAGCCCCTGCTCCATGGCCTTGCTGGCGGCCGACTCCGCAGTTGTCTGCGCGGCAAAAGGCGTCGATTTCTTGGCGCCCTTGAATCCAAGTCCGCCGGCGGACGCCCATGAGATGGTGTTTCCCATGAGATCCGTGATGGTCACTATGGTGTTGTTGAAGGTGGCCTGAATATACGCCTTCCCTTCCGCTATATTCTTTTTCTTTTCCTTCTTGCCCTTCGTCTTGGCCATTGCTATTTCTTCCTCTTCCCTGCAACCGTCTTCCGCTTGCCCTTGCGGGTCCTTGCGTTCGTCTTTGTCCGCTGGCCCCGTACCGGCAGGCCGCGGCGATGGCGGATCCCCCGGTAGCAGCCGATATCCATGAGCCGCTTTATGTTCAGGGAGACCTCGGTTCGCAGCCTCCCTTCCACCTTGTAGTCGCTTTCGATGACGGTCCGCAGCTTATTGACCTCATCCGGAGAGAGGTCATTCGTCCGCTTCTCGGGATCCACGCCGGTGGCGGCGCAGATCTTCCGCGCGGAAGTGACGCCGATCCCGTAGATGTACGTCAGTGCCACGTCGAGATGCTTGTTGGGAAGATCCACGCCCGCAATACGTGCCATTCCTGTCTCCTTCGCCCTACCGCTGGCGCTGCTTGTGCTTGGGGTTCGTGCATATGATGCGCACGACGCCCCTGCGCCTGATCACCTTGCACTTGTCGCAGATCGGCTTCACGCTCACCCGCACTTTCATGACAAAGCCTCCGTTCGCATCATGCCCCCTCCTACAGATTCCGGGAGCGTATCTTGCCCCTCTTCACGATGCCTTCGTGATGGTGCATGCGCAGGTACCCTTCAATCTGTGACATCGTGTCCAGGTCCACTCCGACCAGAATCAGAAGCGATGTTCCTCCCATGAGATACGCAATGGCGCTGGGGAAACGGAAGAGCGTCTGCACCAGCGTCGGTATGACGGCTATGAAGGCGAGGAACAACGAACCGGGGAGGATGATCCGGTAGAGTATTCGCGAGAGATATTCCTCCATCTTTTCGCTGCGGATTCCCGGAATGGAACCCCCGTTTTCCCTGATGTGCTTCGATATTTCCACGGGGTTCAACGTGACCTGGGTGTAGAAATACGCGAAGAATATGATCAGCAGCGCATACATCACCACGTAGGGAAGGCCCTGCGGATGCAACCAGGCAGCGAACCGCGAAAGCCACTCCACCCGCGCGCCGAGGTTCTGGGCTATCTGGATGGGGAAGATCAGGACCGAGGAGGCGAAGATCACCGGGATGACCCCCGACGGGTTCACCTTGAACGGCAGGTACGTGTTCTGCGCCCCGTACATCCTTCTGCCGATGACCCGTTTCGCGTAGTGGACCGGGATCTTCCTCTGACCCTGCTGCTCGATGATGACGAGCGCCACAACCACCACGAAGAGGAGCAGGACGATGATCACGAACACCGGGTTCAGCTCGCGGCGCTGGATGGACTGGACGAGCGTCCACAATGCGCCGGGAATGCGCGCAACGATGCCCGCGAAAATGATCATGGAGATCCCGTTGCCGATCCCTCGCCGCGTGATCTGGTCACCGAGCCACATGAGGAACATCGTGCCCGTCGTGATGGTCAGCATGGCCAGCAGGATGAAGGGGATCCGGCCCATGGAGATGGCGTCGGGGATCCTGTTTGCGTACACGGTCACCGTGTAGGACTGGATGATACAGACCAGCACCGTACCGTAGCGCGTCCAGCGGTTGATCTTCTTCTTCCCGCCTTCCTCCTCGGAGATCTTCTTCAGCTTGGGGAACACGATGGTGACCAGCTGCATGATGATCGACATCGAGATGTACGGCATGATGGAGAGCATCAGGATGGAGAAGTTCTTGAACGCCCCGCCCGCGAAGAAGTCGAGGAAGTCCTCGATTCCCATGGCCCCTGAGGTTCCCTGCGAGGCGAAGTAGAGCTTCAGCGCCGCAATGTTGACCCCTGGCACCGGCAGGATGGTCCCCAGCCGGTAGATGACGAGTATACCGATGGTGAAGAGGATGCGGTCCCTCAGCTCCTTGACGCGAAAGATGTCGACAATCGGATTCGCCATTATTTCACCTGCCCGCCCATCTTCGTAATCTTCTCACGGGCGGCCGCCGAAACCTTTGCATCCTGCACAATGACCTTTCTGGTGAGCTCTCCTCCCCCGAGGACCTTCACCGCCACGCCCCTTTTCCTGGCCAGGCCGATGGCACGCAGGGTATCCGGAGTCACCGTGTCGCCGTCCGCAAACCTGTTCAGGTCGGAGACGTTGACCACCTGGAACTCCTTCTTGAAGGGATAATTGGAGAACCCGCGCCTGGCTATCCTTCGAAACAGCGGCATCTGGCCGCCCTCGAAGCCGATGCGAGGCTTCCCGCCGCCGGCGCGCGACTTCTGGCCCTTGGTTCCCTTGCCGGCAGTCTTGCCGTGGCCGGACCCGACACCCCTGCCCAGCCTCTTTTCCTTCTTCTGCCCGCGCGGCGCCCGGAAAGTAAATCCTTCCATACTCAGCCCTTCTCCTCCACCTCGAGAAGGTGGGAAACGGCGCGAACCATTCCAAGGATGGACGGGGTCGCGGCCTTCTCTACGACTGCGCCGATGCGGCGCAAGCCCAACGCCTTGATTGTCTTTCGGTGCGCCGGCAGGCACCCGATGGTGCTGCGCACGAGGGTGATCCGCAGAACGTTTGCTGCCATGCGCCTACCCCCACATGTCCTTGAGGCCGCGTCCGCGGTTTGCCGCTACCTCACGGGCGTCCATCAGCGAGCCCAGCCCCTGGAACACGGCCTTCACCGTGTTGATTGCATTCGAGGAGCCGAGTGACTTCGACAGGACGTCGTGGATCCCGGCGGCCTCCATGACAGCGCGGACCGGGCCGCCGGCAATGACCCCCGTTCCCGGCGCGGCCGGCTTCAGGAGCACCTGGGCGCTCTTGAACTTTCCAATGATCTGGTGCGGGAGCGTGGCTTTCTTGACCGGGACCATCACCATGCTCCTCTTTGCCTTCTCTATGCTCTTTCGGATGGCATCCGAGACGTCATTCGCCTTGCCGAAGCCGTATCCAACCCTGCCGGCCCTGTCGCCGACAACGGTGAGGGCGGAGAAAGAGAATCGCCTGCCGCCCTTCACGACCTTGGCGACGCGATTGAGCTTCACCAGCTTCTCCAGGAACTCGCCCTGGTTCCTGTCCCTGTCCTGATCCTGTGCCACTTGCTCTCTCCCTTACACCGTGATGCCGGCCTTGCGGGCGCCGTCAGCGATGGCCTTCACCTTGCCGTGGTAGCGATACCCGTTCCTGTCGAACACGACAGCGGAGACGTTCTTTGCCTTGAGGCGCTCCGCGATCAGCTGCCCGAGCTTTTCCAGCATCGCAACCTTGTTCGCTATGTCGCGATGCTCCTTCTCGAGGTTCGACGCCGCCGCAATCGTTTTCCCCGCCAGGTCGTCGATGGCCTGAACATAGGTGAAACGATTGGATTTGTACACGGTGAGCCGCGGCCTCTCAGGAGTCCCGTGGACTTTCTTGCGGATGCTCGCTCTTCTCTTCAGGCGCTTTCGCGTTGTGTCGTCGATCTTCTTCATGGCCTCTTCCTACTTGATGCCGGATTTCCCGACCTTGCGGCGCACGTACTCATCCTCGTACTTGATCCCCTTGCCCTTGTAGGGCTCCACGGGGCGGAATGACCGGATCTCGGAAGCGACCTGGCCGACCTGCTGCCTGTCAGACCCCTTCACCGTGACCCGCGTATTCGCCTCCACTTCCATGGTGATCCCCGGCGGGAGTGGGTATTCGATGGGCGTGGAGTACCCCAGGGTCAGAACGAGGGACTTGCCCTTGAGCTCCGCCTTGTATCCGACGCCCGATATCACCAGGACCTTGGAGAAGCCTTCAGAAAGCCCGATGAGCGCGTTCTTCAGCAGGTTCCTGTACAGGCCGTGCAGGCTCCTTCCCTTGATGGTATCCTCGGAGCGGCTCACAACCAGGAGGTCACCCTCCGTCTTGACTGACACTTCGGGGGCGTAGTCCTGGACCACCTTGCCCTTGGGGCTTTCCAGGAGGACCTGGCCGTCCTTGACGGTGACCTTGACTCCCTTCGGTATCTTGACCGGTAAACGTCCGATTCGCGACACGCTTCAGCTCTCCTTGCTCACCAGACCGTGCAGAGTACTTCGCCGCCGGCTTTCTTCTCCAGGGCTTTCTTGCCCGTGGTGACGCCGACGGAGGTGGTGACGATCAGCGTCCCGAACCCGTTGAGGACGCGCGGAAGCGTCCTGTATCCAGCGTACATCCTGCGTCCCGGCGTGGAGACCCTCTTCAGGCCATGAATGACGGGCTCGTTTTTGCCGTCATACTTGAGAAAAATCCTGATCAGGTTGCGTCCGTCCTGGCTCACCTTCTTGAACGTCTTGATATAGCCCTCGTTCTTCAGGATCTTGGTGATTTCCAGCTTCAGCTTCGAGGTGGGAATGTCGACGCTCTCGAAGCGCGCGGCGCTTGCGTTCCTGATTTTGGTCAGCATATCCGCAACAGGGTCTGACAGACTCATCGGCTCTACTCCCTACCAGCTGGATTTGGTGACACCAGGAAGTTTCCCTTCGCTGGCCAGGTTGCGGAAGCAGATTCTGCACAGCTTGAACTTCCTCATGTATCCCCTCTGCCTTCCACACACCTTGCACCTGTTTGTCCGGCGCGACATGTACTTCTGTTTGCGCTCGGATTTCTCTATTGCCGCTTTTCTCGCCATCGTCCTCTCCGTGCCTATTTTCGGAATGGCATGCCCAGGCGGGCAAGCAGGCTGCGAGCCTCCTGGTCCGTCTTCGCCGTGGTTACCACCGCGATGTTCATGCCGCTCACCCTTTCGATCTTGTCATAGTCGATCTCGGGGAAAATAATCTGCTCGGTCACCCCGAGGGAGTAATTGCCGTGCCCGTCGAAAGCGTTGGGGTTGGCCCCGCGGAAGTCCTTGATCCTGGGCATGGCCACGTTGATGAGCCTGTCCAGGAACTCGAACATGGTGTTCCCGCGCAGCGTCACCATTGCCCCTATGTCCATCCCCTTGCGAACCTTGAAAGTCGCAATCGACTTCTTGGCCTTTGTCCGCACCGCTTTGCGGCCGGTGATCTGCGTCAGCTCCGCCGTGGAGGAATCCAGGAGCTTCTTGTTCGCAATGGCCTCCCCGATTCCCATGCTGACGATGACCTTCTTGAGCCGGGGCACCTGCATGACGGACTTGTACGCGAACTCCTCCCGCAGGTCCTTGACAGCGCTCTCCCGATAGAGCTTCTTCAGCCGCGGCTCATAGCCCGGAGGATCGGCAACCGGCTTGGCCTTCTCCGTGGTCTCAGGAGCCTGCTTGGGCTGCTTCTGGCCTTTCTGGCCTTTCTGCTCTTTCTGGCCTGCCTCGGTTTTCTGGGCTTTTTCCGGGCGGGGCGCCTTCTCAGACTTCTCAGGCTTTGGAGCCTTCTGCGCCTCAGCCTTCGGCGCTTCGCTCTTCACGGCCTCGGCCGCCGGCTTCTCTTCCGGATTCGGCTTTTCCTTGCTCACAGCTCCCCTCCGCACTTGCGGCAGACCCGCTTCTTCGTGTCACCGTCGATGCTGTATCCGATCCGCGTGGGTCCGCATTTCTTGCATACGATGGCCAGCTTTCCGATCGGGATGGGCGCTTCGACGGATGTGATGCCGCCCTTCTGGTTCTGCTTCTTCTGCTTCACGGCCTTCTTCACCATGTTGAGGCCTTCAACAACGGCGCGCAGCTTTTCCCTGTCGATACGGATGATGCGGCCGGACTTTCCCTTCTCCCGGCCGGCAATCACCTTCACCGTATCGTTCTTGCGAAGCTTCAGCTTCGGCCGACTCTCGTTCGTTGCCATTGGACTCTTCATCCTCCTACAGCACTTCGGGCGCGAGGGACACGATCTTCATGAAGTCCTTGTCACGCAGCTCGCGCGCCACGGGGCCGAAGATCCGCTTTCCCTTGGGGTTGTTGTTCGCGTCAATGACCACGCATGCGTTGTCGTCGAAGCGGATGAACGTGCCGTCGGGACGGTGGTATTCCTTGCGGGTGCGCACCACCACTGCCTTCTCGATCCCGCCCTTCTTGATGGCCGCATTGGGCAGCGCATCCTTCACCGCCACCACGATGATGTCCCCGATGCGCGCGTACTTCCGCCGCGTGCCGCCGAGGACTTTGATGCACTGCACCTGCTTCGCGCCGCTGTTGTCCGCGACGTTGAGAAGCGTCTTCATCTGAATCATGGCCGGCTCCTCCTACTTCGCCTTCTCCACGATGGAGAGGAGGCGCCAACGCTTTTCCTTGCTCAAAGGCCGCGATTCCACGACGCGCACGGTGTCCCCGATGCCGCACTCGTTCTTCTCGTCATGCGCCTTTATCTTCTTGGTCCGCGTGAGGTACTTCTTGTACAGGCGGTGGAGCTTCCGCTGATGGATCTCCACAACGATCGTCTTCTGCATCTTGTTGCTGACCACGCGGCCCTGAAGGACCTTCTCAACCTTCTTCTGTGTCTCTGTTTCTGCCACGAGCCTTCTCCTACCGCTTCCTGATCTCGAGCTCGAACTCGCGGATGATGCCATTGGCCCGCGCAAGTCTCCGCCGCGCGGTGCGCTTGCTGAGCGGGTTGTCCACGTGGCCGATGATCATGTTGGCGCACAGGTCGCTGTACTGCTTGCGAAGCTCCTCCCGCTTGGCCAGAAGCTCGTTGTACGTCAGTTCCTTGAAAGAGTCCTTCATGCTCAGTCTCCGCCTTCCCTGCTCATGAACCGGGTCTTGATTGGCATCTTGCTGCCGGCGCGCTTCATGGCTTCCTCTGCCATTTTTCGGTCCACGCCCCCCAGCTCGAACATCACCGTCCCCGGCTTCACAGGGGCAACCCAGAACTCCGGCGCCCCTTTTCCCTTTCCCATGCGTGTTTCCGCGGGCTTCTTGGTATAGGGCTTGTCCGGGAAGATCCTGATCCACACCTTGCCGCCGCGCTTCACGTGACGGGTGATTGCAATACGGGCCGCCTCTATCTGGCGGTTGGTGATCCACTCCCGCTCCAGGGCAACCAGACCGAACTCGCCAAAGGAGATCTCGGTGCACCGTGTGGCGCGTCCCTTCGACTTCCCGCGCTGCTGCTTTCTGAACTTCGTTCTCTTGGGGCTCAGCATTGTTTTCTACTCCTGACCTCTCTCGCGGCCGCGGTCCCTGTCATCACGGGCGTCCCGGCCTTCCCTGCCGCGGCGGACCAGCAGTCCGGCATCGTCTTTCTTCGCCTGGCCGTAGACCTCGCCGTTGAAGATCCACACTTTGATGCCCACGCATCCGAAGGTGGTGATTGCCGTTGCTGTGCCGTAATCGATGTCTGCCCGGAAGGTGTGCAGGGGGATGCGCCCCTCTTTGAACTCTTCCCTTCGCGCCATTTCGGCCCCGGAGAGCTGGCCGGCGATCTTTACCTTGATTCCCTGGACGCCTGTTTTCATGGCGTTCAGGATGGACATCTTGCACGCGCGCCGGTAGGATGCGCGCGCTTTGATCTGCCGGGAGATATTCTCAGCGACGAGCTTGGCATTCGTCTCAGGCCGCTTGATCTCCTTGATGCGCAGCTGGATCTTCTTGCCAATCGACTTCTGGAGCTTGGAGCCCAGCTTCTCGATGTTCGCGCCCTTTGCCCCGATGAGCACCCCGGGCCTTCCCGTGTGGATGATCACCGTGACCCGCTGCGGATGGCGGACGATCTCCACTTCCGCGATGTCGGCGCCTTTGGTCTCTTCAGAATTGAGGATGGTCTTCCTGAGGCGAAGGTCCTCATGCAGAGTCGTCGCGTACAGCTTGGGATCAACGAACCACCGCGACGACCAGGTCTTGTTGATCCCCAGCCGCAGCCCGATAGGATTAACCTTCTGACCCATTCCCCACCTCTTTCGCCCCGATCTCGTCGACAACCACGGAAATGTGGCACGACCTCTTCAGGAGCCTGTCGGCGCGGCCACGACCTCGTGTCCACATCCTCTTCATGGTCGGCCCTACGTCGATCAAAAGCTCCTTCACGTACAGCATCTGCTCGTCCAGGTTCTTGTTCTGCGCCAGCGCGTTCGCGGCGGCGGACTGGATGAGCTTGCGCAGAAGGCGCGCTCCCTTGTGCGGCAGGACGTCCAGCAGCGCCATGGCCTCGACGTACGGCTTGCGCCGGATGTTGTCCGCGATCCTTCTCACCTTCGTGGCGGAGACGCGCTGGAACGGAACGTTCGCGCGATAGCCGCTTGTCCGCACGCGCGGTGAGCGCGGCTTCCTCTCGTGCTTTCCCTCGGCTTTCTCCGGCCCCGGCGCTTTGGGCGTCTTTGCTGGGTCGCTCATTTCTTCACCACCTTCTTTTCAGAGCCGGAATGCCCACGGAAAATACGGGTGGGCGCGAACTCGCCGAGCTTGTGGCCGACCAGGTTCTCCGTGACGTACACGGGGACCCAGGTCTTGCCGTTGTACACGCTGATGGTGTATCCGACCATCTCGGGGATGATCGTGGAGGTCCGCGAAAACGTCTTGACCATCCGCTTTTCCCCGCTCTTGCCCATGTCGGTGACCTGCTTGTACAGGCTCTTCGCGATGAAAGGTCCCTTCTTGATGGATCGTGACACGCCCGGTTCCCCCTATTTCCTTCTCTTGACGATGAAGCGGCTCGTCGTGTTTCGCTTCTTGCGCGTCTTGTAGCCCTTGGTCGGCTGACCCCACGGGCTCACCGGGTGGCGTCCGCCCTTTGTCTTGCCTTCGCCGCCGCCGTGCGGGTGATCAACCGGGTTCATCGCCGTGCCGCGCACCTTGGGTCTCTTGCCCAGCCACCTGCTGCGCCCCGCCTTGCCGAGGGACACGTTCATGTGGTCCTTGTTGCCCAGCTCGCCGATCGTGGCGTAGCACTTCTCGTTGACCAGGCGCATCTCACCGGAGGGAAGCCGCAGGGTGACATACCCGCCTTCCTTGGCGACGATCGTTGCGCTGGTCCCCGCGGAGCGGGCCATCTGGCCGCCCCTGCCGAGGTTCAGCTCGATATTGTGAATCTGGATCCCGAGCGGAATCTTGGAGAGCGGCATTGCATTTCCGATCTCGAATGCCGCATCAGGGCCGCTCACCACGGTGCGCCCCACGGTCACCCCTTCCGGGGCCAGCATGTAGCGCTTCTCCCCGTCCTTGTAGACGATGAGCGCGATGAAGGAGCTGCGGTTCGGGTCATATTCGATGGCGGATACCTTCCCTTGAATGCCGATCTTGTCCCGCCGGAAATCGATGACGCGATATCTGCGCTTGTGCCCGCCGCCCTTGCGCCGCACGCTGATCCGTCCCCCCGCGCCGCGGCCCGCGTTCTTGGGCTTGCCGGAGGTGAGCGCCTTCTCAGGAGTCTTTTTCGTGATCTCCTCGAAGGTGAGGCCGGTCTTGAATCTGAGTCCCGGCGTCAGTGGCCTGTATTTCTTGATTGCCATTCGCTGCCTATGCTCCTTCGAAGATCCCTATTTTCTCCTCCGGGGAGATGGTGATGATTGCCTTCTTCCATGACGCGGTGTAGCCCAGCCGATAGCGGACCCTTTTGGGCTTGGTGGCCGTGCGCATCACGTTGCAGGCAAGCGGGTGCACGTTATACAGCCGGCGCACCGCGTCCATGATCTGGTGCTTGTTGGCCCGGCTGTCCACCTTGAAAACATACTTGTGGTTTTCCCGCATGATGTTCGTTTTCTCAGTGACAACCGGCTCGATGATGATCCTCTGGAGCGTCATGCCTTGGCCCCTTTCGCCTTCTTGGCGGCCTTCTGCTCCTCGCCGTCCCCTGCGCCGCGCGGGGGTACCCGCTCGGCTCCCTTGGGCGCGAGCTCCCGCTGGGAGGAGCCGTAGAACTCATTGAGCTTCGTTGCGGCGGTCTCCAGGACCAGGAGCTTATGGCAGTAGAACAGATCATGCGCCGCCAGCCTGTTGAAGCTCAGGAAGCTGAGCCACGGAACGTTGCGTCCCGCCCTGCGGATCATGGCGTCATTGTCCTTGAGAACCACCACGGTGCGTTCCTGGGCCGCCAGGTTTTTCAGCGCCGTGACGAGGTCCTTGGTCTTGCCGGTTTCGACGGTGAAATCCTGCACGACCCTCAGCCTGTCCTCTCTCGTCTTCAGCGACAGGATGGAGATCAAGGCAAGCCTTTTCAGCTTTCGAGGCAATGAGTAGCTGTAATCCCTGGGCCGGGGGCCGAAGATCTTTCCGCCGCCCACCCAGACGGGGGAGGTCCTCTGCCCGGCGCGCGCGCGGCCCGTGCCCTTCTGCTTCCACGGTTTCTTGTTGCTGCCGTGCACCTCGCCGCGATCCTTGATCTTAGCCGTCCCCAGCCGCCTGTTGGCCAGCTCGTTGCGAATTGCATGGTAGATGGCTCCTTCGCTCACCTCGCGGTTCCACACCGCGTCAGCAAGGTCCATCTCCCGCACCGCATTACCGTCCAACGCGTAGACCTTTGTCTTCATTTCCTTCCCGTCCTACTTCTTCTTGGCCGTCCGCACGACGACCATGCCGCCGCGGCGGCCCGGGACGGCGCCCCTGATGAGGAGCAGCCCCTTTTCCTTGTCCACGCGGAAAAGCCGAAGGTTCTGGACGGTCAGCTTCACGTTGCCCATGCGCCCCGGCATCTTCGAACCCTTGATGATCTTGCGAAACGCGCCGGTTCCCACGGAGCCCATTTCCCTGTGGAACTTCGAGCCATGCGCCCCGGGTCCCCCCTGGAACCCATGGCGCCGCATGACGCCCTGGAAGCCCTTGCCCTTCGTGGCGCTCTGGACGTCCACGAATCGCACTCCCTCGAAGATCTCCACGCCGACCGTGTCCCCGATCTTCGCTTCTTTCTCGAAGTCCTTGAACTCCAGGAGGTAGCGCCGGGGGTCGACGTCCTTGGGGAACTGCCCCCCGTAGGGCTTTTTGACCCGTGTCTTCTTCATGGCGCCCGCGCCAAGAATCATTGCGCTGTACCCGTTCTTTTCAGCCGTGCGCTGCTGCACGACGACGTTCGGCTCGACCTGAATGACGCTGAGCGGAACCCTGGTCCCGTCGTCACTGAAAAGCTGTGTCATGCCGATTTTTGTTCCAATTAGGCCGAGCATTCCCTGCCTCACTGCTTGATTTCGACGTCGACACCGGCCGGAAGCTCCAGCCGCATGAGGGCGTCCATGACCGCCGGGGTGGGTTCGAGTATGTCGATGAGCCTTTTGTGCGTGCGCATCTCGAATTGCTCGCGCGACTTCTTGTGCACGTGCGGCGAGCGCAGGACCGTGAACTTGTTGATCCTCATTGGAAGCGGGATCGGTCCCGAAACACGCGAGCCCGCCTTCAGCACGGTCTGCACGATTGACTTCGCGCTCTGGTCAATGAGCTCGATGTCGAACGCTCGAAGGCGCACCCGAATCCTTTCCCTGGCCATGTGTCTACTCCTGAACTGCCGGCCACGGCGCGCGCGGCATGCCGCGTCTGCGGTGGCTTTCGGCGTCCCTACTCGATGATATCCGTGACCTGCCCTGCGCCGACCGTCTTGCCGCCCTCACGGATTGCAAACTGCAGTCCCTTGTCCATGGCGATGGGATAGATCAGCTCCACCTGCATATCCGTGATGTGGTCTCCCGGCATGACCATCTGCTTGCCTTCCGGCAGCGTGACGGAGGCCGTGACGTCCGTGGTGCGGAAGTAGAACTGCGGCCGGTAGCCGGTGAAGAACGGCGAGTGCCGTCCACCCTCTTCCTTGGTCAGCGCCACGACGGTGCATTTGAACTTCTTGTGCGGCGTAATGGCGCCGATCTTCGAAAGAACCTGGCCGCGCTCCACGTCATCCTTCTCAATGCCGCGCAGAAGCGTGCCGATGTTGTCCCCTGCCTGACCCTCGTCCAGGAGCTTGTTGAACATTTCAACACCGGTGACCGTGGTCTTGCGCGTATCCTTGATGCCGACGATCTCGACTTCGTCTCCGACGTGGATGACTCCCGTGGCCACTCTCCCCGTCACCACCGTTCCGCGCCCGGAAATCGAGAAGACGTCCTCGATGGGCATCAGGAACGGCTTGTCGACGGGCCGCGGGGGAAGCGGGAAGTATTCGTCCATTGTGGTGAGGAGCTCCTCGATGCACTTGGTGTTCTCTGCGACCTCGGGATGCTCCATGGCCTTGAGGGCGGAGCCCTTGACGATGGGAATCTTGTCGCCGGGGAAGTTGTAGAACTTCAACACGTCGCGGATTTCCACCTCGACGAGCTCGAGCAGCTCGGGGTCATCCACCATGTCGACCTTGTTGAGGAAAACGACGATTGCAGGCACGCCGACCTGGCGGGCCAGGAGGATATGTTCGCGGGTCTGGGGCATGACGGAGTCGGGGGCGGAAACCACCAGAACGGCGCCGTCCATCTGCGCGGCACCCGTGATCATGTTCTTGATGTAGTCCGCGTGTCCCGGGCAGTCGATGTGCGCGTAATGGCGCTTGTCGGATTGGTACTCGACGTGCCTGGTGTTGATCGTGATTCCCCGGGCCTTCTCCTCAGGAGCGTTGTCGATGTCCTCATACTTCATCAGCTTGTCACCGTACTTCTTTGCGCAGTACATGGTGATTGCGGCAGTCAGAGTAGTCTTTCCATGGTCGATATGACCGATGGTGCCGACGTTGATGTGGGGCTTCGACCGAACAAATTTCTCCTTCGCCATACAACTCCTCCTTGCAGTTTCCTCGAGGTGCCTCTGCCCCTCAGCCCAGCCATGGTACTCCGTGGCGTAGGGGCTCACTCCTCCGCTCTAACCCTCAAAGACGCGCTACCTGCTGCGTCCACGAACCTTTTCCACGAGCTCTTCTTGAATCGATCTGGGGGTTTCCTGGTAGTGGGAGAATTGCATGGTGTGTGACGCCCGCCCCTTCGTCATGGAGCGCAGCGTTGTCACGTACCCGAACATTGACCGCAAGGGTACGAGGGCTTTCACCACCTTACTCCCAGGCCGATCTTCAATCCCCTCCACGTGGCCCATGCGCGCGCCGAAGTCTGAGATCACGTCCCCGAGGTATTCCTCAGGGGTGGCGCATTCCACTGCCATGATCGGTTCAAGGATAGTCGGTTTGGCTTTTGCACAGCCCGACTTATATGCCATCGATGCCGCGACCTTGAAGGCCATTTCGCTGGAGTCCACGTCGTGGTAACTCCCGTCAAGCAGGGCCGCCCGGAAATCCACCATGGGGTACCCCGCCAGAACGCCGTTCTCCATGGCCTCTTTGATCCCCTTCTCCACGGCCGGCACATATTCCCGAGGAACACGGCCTCCAATGACCTTGTTCTCGAAGACGAACCCGGTCCCCGGAGGCAGCGGCTCGAAGCTCATGACCACGTGCCCGTACTGGCCGTGCCCGCCCGTCTGCTTGATGAACTTTCCTTCCGCCTCTGCAAAGTCCCTGATGGTCTCACGGTACGCAACCTCGGGTGCACCGACGTTGGCCGCGACGTTGAACTCGCGGAACATCCGCTCCACGAGCACCTCAAGGTGCAGCTCCCCCATCCCTCTGATGATCGTCTGCCCCGTCTCTTTGTCGAAACGGACCTTGAAGGTGGGATCCTCCTCGGAGAGCTTGTGCAGGGCGGAGGAGAGCTTCTCCTCATCATCCCTGGTCTTCGGCTCGATAGCGACGGAAACGACCGGGTCCGGAAACACCATGGACTCAAGAATCACAGGGTGCTCTTCATCACACAGGGTGTCTCCCGTCGTGGTCTTCTTCAGTCCTACCGCGGCTGCAATGTCACCGGGAAAGACCTCCTTGATCTCTTCCCGTTCATTTGCGTGCATCCGCAGAATCCTGGTGACCCTCTCTCGCTTGTCCGCCGTGGCGTTGTAGATGTACGACCCCGACGACAGCCGCCCCGAATAGACGCGGAAGAAAGTCAGCTTCCCCACGAAGGGATCCGTCATGATCTTGAAAGCCAGCGCCGCAAAGGGTTCGTCCTCCTTCGGCGGACGCTTGATGTAGTCCCCTGTGTTCGGCACGGTCCCCGTTGTCGGCTCAACATCCGCCGGTGAAGGCAGGTAGTCCACAACCGCGTCCAGAAGGGGCTGAATGCCCTTGTTCTTGAACGCCGTCCCGCACACGACGGGAAAGATCTTGCCCTGGATGGTCGCCGCCCGGATGGCCCCCGTGAGGGTTTCCTCCGGCACTTCGGCCCCGTCCAGGTACGCAGTCATGATGGCGTCATCCGTTTCCGCAAGCTTCTCCATGAGCACCGTGCGCGCCGCGTGAGCCTTGTCGACGAGCGGCTTGGGAATCTCGACGTCCCGGAACGTTGCCCCCAGAACATCTTCATCCCAGATCAGCGCCTTCATGCGAACCAGGTCCACCAGTCCGACGAAATCCGCTTCCTTTCCGATGGGAAGCTGAATGGCAACCGCATTGGCTCCGAGCTTGGAGTGCATCTCCTGCACCACCTCCTCGAACCGTGCGCCCACGCGATCCATCTTGTTGATGAACGCGACGCGTGGAACGTTGTAGCGGTTGGCCTGTTTCCAGACCGTTTCGCTCTGGGGCTCCACGCCTTCAACGGCGGAAAACACCCCGATCGCTCCGTCTAATACTCTCAAAGAACGTTCCACTTCGACCGTAAAGTCGACGTGTCCCGGCGTGTCGATGATGTTGACCTGCACGCCGCGCCATTCGCAGAAGGTTGCGGCAGCCGTTATCGTGATGCCGCGCTCCTTTTCTAGTTCCATCCAGTCCATCTTGGCTTCGCCGTCATGCACTTCGCCAAGTTTATGCGTCCTGCCCGTATAGTACAGGATGCGCTCTGTCGTTGTCGTCTTTCCCGCGTCAATATGGGCCATGATGCCGATATTGCGGATGGACGACAGGGGAAACCGCGATTCCATAAGACGCCCAGTATCCCGCTTACCAGCGGTAGTGAGCAAAAGCCTTGTTCGCCTCCGCCATCTTGTGGGTGTCTTCCTTCTTTTTTATCGCGGACCCGGTATTGTTGAAAGCGTCAACGAGCTCTGCTGCCAGTTTCTCAGCCATGGACCGCCCGTGGCGGGCCCGGGAGAACCCAATAATCCAGCGCATGGCGAGGGCGTCACGGCGTTCCTCCCGTATCTCAACGGGGACCTGGAGTGTCGCGCCTCCGACCCTTCGTGATTTGACCTCCACGACGGGCTTGACGTTTTCCAGAGCCTTCTGAAAAACCTCGAGGGGCTCCTTGCCGCTCACCTTCTGCTGGATGATATCCAGGGCGGAATAGATGCTCCCGTAGGAGATGCTCTTCTTGCCCTGCTCCATCATGCGCGCAACGAACTTCCCGACAACGGGATTCTTGTACTTTGGATCGAGGATAACCCTCTTCTTTC
The DNA here is from genome assembly GCA_963710335.1 of uncultured Spirochaetota bacterium. Classification (GTDB taxonomy): domain Bacteria; phylum Spirochaetota; class Spirochaetia; order SZUA-6; family Fen-1364; genus Fen-1364. The sequence continues at coordinate 284,405 of CAVQAA010000025.1, read as the reverse complement.
GGATCAATTGGCCTCTGGGCATCTTCTTTCCTTTTCCCTACGCCTTGGGTCTCTTGGTCCCGTACTTGGACCGGGCCTTCTTCCTGTCCTCGACCCCGAGGGTATCCTTTGCGCCGCGAACAATGTGATAGCGGACGCCGGGGAGGTCCTTCACCCTTCCACCCCTGATGAGCACCACCGAGTGCTCCTGGAGGTTATGCCCGATGCCGGGGATGTATGCGGTAACGTCGATCCCGTTGGTGAGTCTGACGCGGGCCACTTTGCGAAGGGCCGAGTTGGGCTTCTTGGGAGTGACTGTCATGACGCGCGTGCAGACCCCTCTTTTCTGAGGGCAGTTCTGGAGCGCCGGGGCCTTTGTCTTCTTTTGCGCGGCCCTTCGCCCCAATCTCACCAGCTGGTTGATCGTCGGCATAAACCCTTGTGCTACCTTTCCTTCTGATCCTTCTGAAAAGCTCTACATTCCGCGTTCTTCTCCCGGCAACGCGGGTAGAAACGATACTCGCGCACAAAAAAAAAGTCAACCCCGCACTGGGCAGTTTTCCCGGGGTTACGGAACCGAAGTGTCACAAGTCTTCCCGCCCTCTACGCCGGATGTCTCGTCCGGCGTTCCCCTAACCGCTTGTCAAGCGGCCGGTTGGATCCCAAATGCTGTTCAAGTATACCGACCGCCTTCAAGCGTGTCCAGTGCCTCAATCCGGAGCCAATACGCTCTCCGCGCTGGGCAGCTGCGCCTTCTCCGCTTCCAGCAGCGCCTTCAGCTCACGCTCCTTGCGCTTCTCCTCGATGATCCGGTTGATCGAAATGTCGAGGTCTTCCATGTTCTCGTCATACAGCTTGATCTCGCGGTACTTCTTCATGCCCGTTCCCGCGGGGATAAGGTGCCCGATGATGACGTTCTCCTTCAGGCCGCGCAGGTGATCCACGCTCCCCGAGATGGAGGCGTTGGTGAGCACGCGGGTGGTCTCCTGGAAGGAGGCCGCGGAAAGCCAGGAGTCGATGTTCAGCGATACGCGCGTGATGCCCAGGAGGATGGGACGCGCCACGGAGGGCTGACCGCCTTCCCGCAGGGTCTTGCGGTTTTCCTCGTGGAACTTGTAGCGATCCACCTGCTGGCCGAAGATGAACGGGGTGTCTCCCACGTCCACGATCTCCACCTTCTTCATCATCTGGCGGATGATGACCCCGATGTGCTTGTCGTTGATGCGGACGCCCTGGAGCCGATAGACCTCCTGGATCTCGTTCAGGAGGTAGCTGTGCAGCTCGGTCTCACCGAGGATCTGCAGGATGTCGTGCGGATCCTTGGGGCCGTCGCACAGCATGTCCCCGGCGGCCACTTCGTCCGCCTCGCGCACCAGGAGGTGCTTGCCCATGGGAACCAGGTGCTTGAACTCGCGGGTGAACGGGTCCGTCACGACGATGACCCGCTTGCCTTTGACAATGCCCTTGAAGGAAATCCTTCCGCCCACCTTGGCGAGCACGGAGGGGTTCTTCGGCTTTCTGGCCTCGAACAGCTCTCCGACGCGGGGCAGACCGCCGGTAATATCGCTTGTCTTGACGCTCTCCCGCAGCAGCTTCGCGATGATGCGCCCTGCCTTCACCTTCTCCCCGTCATCCACGTTGATGTACGCGTTTCCCGGGAGGAAGTACGCCGCAAGCTCGGTGCCTTTTTCGTCGTGGATGGTCAAGCGCGGCTGGAGGCTCTCCAGGGAATACTCGGTGATCTTCTTTTCGATCTTGCCGGTATCCTCGTTGACCTCTTCCTTCAGGGTGGTTCCCAGGACGATGTCGTGGAACTCGACGGATCCCGTTGCCTCTGCGATGATGGGCTCGGAGAAAGGATCGAAGAAGGCGATTGTTTCCTCGCTGGGGACGACGTCCTTCTCCTTGGCAATGAGCTCGGCGCCGTTACGGATCTCGATGAACTGGGGCTGCGCGATCAGCAGCAGCTTGTCCGGCATGAGCTTCACGTAACAGATCTCGGAAGAGGTGATTGTCTCCCCCTTCCTCTGGATGAGCGGCTCGGCTCCCTTTTTCAGCAGCCTCTGCCCGTCCTTCACCAGGACGCGGTCACCTTTCTGCAGGTCGTAGCTCTGCAGGATCCTTCGCACGGTTACCGATCCCTTGCGCGTGAACAGCATGTTGCCGTTGTCGATGGGCACCGTGATGCCCTGCACCTTTTCCACCCAGACCGGGTACTTGAGGTAAATGCGGTTCTCTTCGCTGATCTTCGTGGCGGCTCCGCCGATGTGGAACGTCCTCATGGTGAGCTGCGTTCCCGGCTGCCCTATGGACTGCGCCGCTATGATGCCCACCGCTTCCCCGATCTCCACGGGCTTGTACGTGGCAAGGTTCCTTCCATAGCAGCGGCCGCACACGCCGTATTTCGAATCGCAGGTGAGCACGGAGCGGATCCTCACGCCCTCGATGCCTGCGTCCTCGATTGCCTGCGCTATCTCGTCGGTGATCTCCCCGTTGGTATCCACGATCAGCTCTCCCGTGATCGGGTGCTTGACCTTCTCCAGGGATGTTCGGCCCGAAATGCGGTCATGCAGGGCTTCCACGATATCTTCCCCGTCCTTGATCGCCCTTCGGTCAATTCCGTTGATGGTGCCGCAGTCTTCCTCCGCGATCACGACGTCCTGCGCGATGTCCACGAGGCGCCGCGTGAGGTACCCTGCGTCGGCCGTCTTGAGCGCCGTATCCGCAAGACCTTTGCGGGCGCCGTTGGTTGAGATGAAAAACTCGATGACCGAGAGCCCCTCCTTGAAGTTTGACCGGATGGGCAGCTCGATGATGTCTCCCGACGGCTTGGCCATGAGGCCGCGCATGCCGGCCAGCTGGCGGATCTGGCTCCTGCTCCCTCGCGCCCCGGAATAGGCCATCATGAACACGGGGTTGAACCCGTCCTTGTCCTTGCGCAGCTCGTCCATGAGCTCGTTGGTGATCAGCTCGTTGGTTGAGCTCCACACCTCGATGACGCGGTTGTACCGCTCCTCGTTGGTGATGTGCCCCTGGAGGTACTGGCGCTGGATCTCGTCCACCTTGGAGTTGGCCTCCTTGATGAGCGCTTTCTTGGCCTCCGGGATCACGATGTCGTCCATGCCTATGGTAGCGCCGAACCTGGTGGCGTACTTGAAGCCAAGGTCCTTGACCGCGTCAAGCATCCGAACGGTGACCGCCGGGCCCTTCTCCTTGTAGCAGCGGGCGATGAGGTTCAGAAGCTCCTTCTCACCCATGGAATAGTTGAGGAACCCGAGGTCCCTCGGGATGTTGTCGTTCAGGATGACGCGTCCGGGGGTGGTTTCCACCCATTCGCCGTCCACCTTCACCTTTACTTTTGCCTGGTAATCGACGCCTCGCGCGTCAACCGAGAGGATGCATTCATCGAGGGTCGAGAAATGCTTGCCCTCGCCCTTCGCTCCCGGGCGTTCGCGGGTGAGGTAGTTGATCCCGAGCACCATGTCCTGCGTGGGCACGGCGATGGGGTGTCCGCTGGCGGGGTTGAGCAGGTTCTTGGAGGAAAGCAGCAGCGTCCAGCATTCGGTCTGCGCCTCGGGAGTCAGGGGAACGTGCACCGCCATCTGGTCCCCGTCGAAGTCCGCGTTGAACGCGTGGCAGACCAGCGGGTGCAGCTTGATGGCCTTTCCTTCCACGAGGATGGGCTCGAAGGCCTGGATTCCCAGGCGGTGCAGCGTCGGGGCCCGGTTGAGCATCACCGGATGCTCCTGGACGACCTCTTCCAGCACTGCCCAGACCTCGGGGCTTTCCTGCTCCACGAGGGTCTTCGCTTTCTTGATGTTGTAGACGACGTCCTTCTGCACGAGCTTGCGCATGATGAACGGCTTGAACAGCTCCAGCGCCATCTTCGAGGGAAGCCCGCACTGGTGCAGCTTCAGCTCGGGACCGACCACGATGACCGAGCGTCCCGAGTAGTCCACGCGCTTGCCAAGGAGGTTCTGGCGGAACCTGCCCTGCTTGCCCTTGAGCATGTCGGAAAGGGATTTCAGAGGCCGGTTGGCGGCGCCCTTCACGACCCTCTTCTTCTTGGAATTGTCGAAAAGCGCGTCCACGGCTTCCTGGAGCATCCTCTTTTCGTTCCTGATGATGATGTCAGGGGCATTCAGCGCGAGGAGCCTCTTCAGGCGGTTGTTGCGGTTGATGACCCGGCGGTACAGATCGTTCAAGTCCGACGTCGCGAACCGGCCGCCGTCCAGCTGGACCATGGGCCTGAGCTCGGGGGGGATGACGGGGATGACCTCCAGAATCATCCATTCGGGCTTGTTATTGGACTGGCGGAACTTCTCCACCAGCTCGATGCGCTTCAGGAGGCGCTTGTCGGCTTTGGCGCCCTTTTCGATCATCTTGCGGCGAAGCTCTTCCGCCAGGACATCGATGTCGACGCCTTCCAGGAGGGTCCGCACTGCTTCGGCGCCCATCCCCGCGGTGAAGGACATTCCGTAGCGCTCACGCGCTTCCAGAAACTCCTCCTCGGTGAGGATCTGCATCCTTTTCAGCTCGGTGTCGCCCGGATCTATGACGATGTACTTTTCATAGAAGAGAATCGAGCGAAGGGCCGCGATCTGCAGGTCGAGGAAAAGCCCGATTCGCGAAGGGACCGAACGGTAATACCAGATATGGGCCACGGGGGCCGCCAGCTCGATATGCCCCATGCGCTCGCGGCGGACCTTGAAGTGGGTGACCTCCACTCCGCATCGGTCGCAGATCACACCCTTGTACCGGATGGATTTGAACTTGCCGCAGTAACACTCCCATTCCTTCGTTGTCCCGAAGATCCGCTCGCAGAAGAGTCCGTCCTTCTCAGGCCGCAGCGTGCGGTAGTTGATTGTCTCAGGCTTCTTCACCTCTCCGTAGGACCAGGCCCGGATCTGGTCCGGTGAGGCAAGCTTGATAAGTATATGATCGAAATCTTGAAGGTCCCGCATCTCTATGCCTCCCCGCACGCCCCTCGCGTGCTGGCTAAAACCGGCTCATCTGCCGGTCGATCAACTCTTCATCCCGCTCGGTCAACGCAATCTGCTTGTTCTTGGCATCGAAGATGCTCACGTCCAGAGCAAGGCCGCGCATCTCCTGCACAAGAACGTTGAAGCTCTCCGGTATGTCGGGGCTCGTCGAAACCTCGCCCTTTACGATGCTTTCGTAGATCTTGGCCCTTCCCATCATGTCGTCGCTCTTGATGGTGAGCAGCTCCTGGAGCGTGTTGGACGCGCCGTAGGCTTCCAGCGCCCATACCTCCATCTCTCCGAGCCTCTGGCCTCCGAACTGGGCCTTGCCGCCCAGGGGCTGCTGCGTGACCAGGGAGTAGGGGCCCGTCGAACGCGCGTGCATCTTGTCATCCACCAGGTGATGGAGCTTCAGCATGTAAATTGTGCCGACCGTGATCTGGTTCTCGAAGGGCTCGCCGCTCTGCCCGTCGAGGAGCGTCACCTTCGACGAGGTGGGCAGGTTGGCTTCCTTGAGCTTGCCTTCGATCATCTCGTTGGAAGCGGACTGGAACACGGGCGTGGAGTACCATTCGTCCAGCGCCGTCGCCGCCCACCCGAGCTCCGTCTCCATGATCTGTCCCAGGTTCATACGCGACGGGACGCCCAGCGGATTCAGCACGATGTCGATGGGCGTGCCGTCTTCCATGTACGGCATCTCCTCCACGGGAAGCACGCGGGCAACGACGCCCTTGTTCCCGTGACGCCCGGCCAGCTTGTCGCCCTCCTGCAGCTTGCGCTTGGCGGCGATGAGCACCTTGACCACCTCTTCGACGCCCGGGTCAAGCTCGTCGCCGTTGACCCTCTTCAGGCGCTGCACGTCGATCACGGTCCCTTCGACCCCATGGGGGACGCGCAGGGAGGTGTCACGCACTTCCTTGGCCTTCTCACCGAAGATCGAGTTCAGAAGCTTGAACTCAGGAGTGGAATCAGTCTCGCTCTTGGGCGTGACCTTGCCCACCAGGATGGAGCCTGCCTTCACGGACGCCCCCACCCGGATGATCCCTTCCTCGTCCAGCTGCTCGAAGGCGTGCTCGTTCGTATTGGGGATGTCCCGCGTGATCTTCTCAGGCCCCAGCTTCGTCTCCCGCACCTCCACGGAGAACTCCTTGATGTGGATGGAGCTGAAAGCGTCCGCCTGGACCACTTTTTCCGAGACAAGGATTGCGTCCTCGTAGTTGTATCCGTTCCACGGCATGAATGCGCACAGAAGATTGATGCCAAGGGCCAGCTCTCCCTGGTAAGTGGCCGGACCGTCGGCAATCACTTCGCCTGCCGCCACGTGCCTGTCCAGCTGGACAATGGGCTTCTGCGTGTAGCAGGTGTCCTGGTTGGTGCGCTGATACTTCAGGAGCGGATATACGTCCTCATCCCGCTTTGCCTCATCCGGCTTGATCCGTATCTCGAGGCTGGTAACGTTGGACACCGTCCCGGCCCTTCGGGCAATCACGCACACACCGGAGTCGTAGGCCGTCTTGGCCTCCATGCCCGTGCCCACTCGCGGGGGCTCGGGAGCGATGAGGGGCACCGCCTGGCGCTGCATGTTCGAACCCATGAGGGCCCTGTTTGCGTCATCGTGCTCCAGGAACGGGATGAGGGACGCGGACACCGAAATGATCTGCTTCGGGGACACGTCCATGTACTGGATGTCCTCCGGTGCCCGCGAGATGTAATCTCCGCCTTTTCGCACGGAAACCTGCTTCTCCAGGAACTCTCCCTTCGGCGAAAGGACCGCGTTGGCCTGCGCAATGTAGTAGCGCTCCTCATCCATGGCGGAGAGGTATTCGATGTCGTTGCTGACCTTGCCGTTTTTCACCTTGCGGTAGGGGGTCTCCAGGAACCCGTACTCGTTCACCCTGGTATAGTTGGCCAGGGAAACGATGAGCCCGATGTTCGGACCTTCAGGGGTCTCGATGGGGCACATCCTGCCGTAGTGGGTGTAATGAACGTCGCGCACCTCGAAACCAGCCCGGTCACGGGAAAGACCGCCGGGCCCGAGTGCATTCAGCCTGCGCTTGTGCGTCAGCTCGGCGAGAGGGTTGACCTGGTCCATGAACTGCGAGAGCTGGCTGGATCCGAAGAACTCCTTGATCGTAGCGACGATGGGCTTGATGGAGATGAGGTCCTGCGGCTTGATGGTGTCCGCTTCCTTCAGGGACATCCTCTCCTTGGCAATCCTTTCCATGCGCGTGAAGGCAACCTTCAGCTGATTGGTCAGAAGCTCGCCAACCGAGCGCACGCGGCGGTTGCCCAGGTGATCGATGTCGTCGACGTTGTTCTCCCCGATGTACACCCTGATCAGCCAGGTCATCGTATTGATGATGTCTTCCTTGATCAGAGTATGGGTCTTCACCTGCTCGGTGTAGTCGAACTTCTTGTTCAGCTTGTAGCGGCCCACCCGTCCCAGGTCATAGCGCCGGCTGGAGAAGAACATGGAGTGCAGGTCCTTTTCCGCGTTCTCGATGGTGATGGGCTCCCCCGGCTTTATGATGGAGTACACGCGCAGGATGGCATCATCTTTTGCAATCTCGTCCTGGTCCGCCGACTCCTTGGTGAACTTCATCTCCTCACGCTCGAAGCAGTTGAGGATGATGGGGGAATGGAGCGACTTCTCGTTCTCGAAATCGATCAGGAATATCTCTTTCACTCCGGCATGCACCAGCTCTTCCACGTCGTGGGGGTGGATCTTGTCGCCGGCCCGGTAGATGGTCTTCTGGCCTTCGCCTTCCTTGGCGGTGACCCCGCGCGCGAAGTTGCGCCCCACGAGGCGCTCCTTCTCCTCGCGGTTGTCGGTGACCTTGACCTTCTCCACCTTGTAGAACAGCTCAATGATGGACTCTCGCGTCTCGTAGCCCAGGGCGCGAAGGAAAATGGTTGCCAGGATCCGCTTCTTGCGGTCGATCTTGGCGTAGATGAGCTCCTTCTTCTGGTCGATCTCGAACTCCAGCCACGAACCGCGGTACGGGATGATCCGGGAGGAGAAGACGCCCTTCTCATGAGAGAAGATGACGCCCGGCGACCTGTGGATCTGGCTGACGACAACACGCTCCGCCCCGTTGATGACGAAGGTGCCCTTGTCCGTCATGATGGGGATGTCCCCCATGTAGATCTCTTTCTGCCTGATCTCCCCCGTGTTGAGGAAAATCAGGTTGATCTTTGCCTTCAGCGGAATGGCGAAGGTCAGCCCCTTCTGCTTGCATTCCTGCTCGCCGAACTTGATGTTCTGTTCGTCCAGAGTGTACCCGCAGTATTCCAGGAGCATGTCACCGTTGGGGCTCTCGATGGGGAACGTGGACAGGAAAACCTCTTCCAGCCCCTGCTTCAGGGGCGGTTCCGCCTTCTGAAGGGTCTTGCGCTGGAGAAACCTCTCGTAGGACGAGAGCTGGATGTCGACGAGATTAGGGATCTCCATGACATCCTCGTAGCCCCTGCCAAAAAGAGTACGCTTGATCTTCTTGGACTTGTCCAGAATCATTCATCCCCCCCTCATGCCCGTATTATTGGTGCCAACACCCGGATAAACGAGCGACCACCGGCGGTTTTCACCGTCGGTGGTTCATGCTCGAGTAGATACAAAGGTACGCGCGGCCTCACTGCGCCCGCGCAGTGTCGGTCCGCGCCTCCCGCGGCGCCGGAGTACCCGTTCGGCGGGTACGCCGTACCCCGTGGGGTTGCGCGTCGGACGCTCTTACTGGATCTCAACGACCGCGCCAGCCGCTTCCAGCTGCTGCTTGATCTTCGCGGCGTCGTCCTTGGAGATGTTCTCCTTGAGCGTCTTGTTGCCTGCTTCAACGAGATCCTTCGCCTCCTTGAGGCCCAGCCCCGTGATGGCGCGCACTTCCTTGATGACGGGAATCTTTTTTGCCTCATCGAAGCTCTTCAGCACGACGGTGAACTCCGTCTTCTCCTCAACCGCCGCGCCGGCCGCGGCAGGGCCCGCCGCCGCAGCAGCCACGGGGGCCGCGGCAGTGACGCCGAACTTCTCTTCCATTGCCTTGACGAGATCCGAGACCTCGAGGACTGTCATCCCCGCGATCGCATCCAGAATCTGATCCTTTGTGAGAGTTGCCATTTATCTTCTCCTTCCTTGTTTTCGACGACTCCAGCTGGCACAATGTTCGAAGACTGGGGTCGTTATTTTTCTTCCTTCTGCTTCTTGTCGGCAACCGCCGCAAGCGTCCTCACGAGCTTGGAGGACACGCCGTTCATGACGTACATCATGTTCCTCAGGGGGGCATTCATCGTGCCCATGAGTATTGCCAGGAGCTGGAGGCGGCCAGGCAGCTTCGAGAGCGCCTCGATCTCCTTGGCGCTATAAACCTTGCCGCTCACCACGCCGCCCTTGATGGTCAAGGGGGCGCTGCGGGTGAAATCCACCAGGACCTTCGCCGCCGGGCTGGGGTCCTTCCCGAGAAACGCCAGCGCGGTGGGTCCTTCGAGCATGGCGGAGACGTCCGGCAGGCCGGCTTCCTTCATGGCGATGCGCGCGAAGGCGTTGCGGACAACGCGGTAGCTGGACCCCTGTTCGCCGAGCTTTGTCCGAAGCTCGATCATCTGGGGAAAGGTGAGACCTCGGAAATCGGAGAGAATCAAGTCCGGTGTCTTGGCGAAGTCCTGCTTCAGCTTCGTCACCGCCTCCGTTTTGTACTGCTGTATCTTCCTGACCGTGGTAGCCATTGTTTTTCCCGCTCCTCTTACGCCACGAAGGCCTTGTCCTTGGGGGACAGCCTGATGCCGGGCCCCATTGTGGAGGACAGGACGATGGAGTGCACGTAGTCGCCCTTGAGGTCCGACGGCCGCTTGCGCACGACCTCCTGGATGAACGCCGCGGCGTTCGCAGCGATCTGCTCCTTTTGCATGGACAGCTTGGCAACCGCGAGGTGGACCACTCCGCCCTTGTCCGCGCGGTATTCGACGCGGCCTTTCTTCAGCTCTTCCAGGGCCTCCTTGATGTTGAAGGTGACCGTCTGGGTCTTGGGGTTGGGCATGAGCCCGCGCCTGCCCAGGATCTGTCCGAGCTTGCCCACGTCCTTCATCATGTCAGGGGTGGCAACCGCCACGTCGAAATCCAGCCAGCCGCCCTTGATCTTCTCTATGAGTTCCGCGTCACCGACGAACGCGGCTCCGGCCTTTTTCGCCTCTTCCGCCTTGTCGCCTTTCGCGAAAACGAGGATCTTCTTCTCTTTTCCGAACATGTTCGGAAAAGCCATGACGTCCCTGATCGTGTGCTTGCTCTTTATGTTCAGCTTCATGGAGACTTCCACGGTCTCGTCGAACTTCGCGTAGGCAAGCTCCTTCACCAGCTCAACCGCCCTGTCCAGCGGGTAGGTCTCCGCTCGGTTCACCTTTTCCACTGACGCCCGATATTTCTTTCCATGCGCCATGCCGTCAGCCCTCCACCGTGACGCCCATGCTGCGGGCGGTGCCGGCAATGATCTTCATGGCCGCTTCGATGTCCTTTGCCGTGAGGTCGGGCATCTTCTGCTCCGCGATGGCGCGCAGCTTGTCCTTCGTCAGGGCCCCGACCTTCGTCTTGTTGGGCTCACCGCTTCCCTTCTCGAGCCCGAGCGCCTTCTTGATGAGGACGGCCGCGGGTGGCGTCTTCGTGATGAAGGTGAAGCTCTTGTCCGTGAAGATCGTGATGACCACCGGGATCAGCACGCCCGGCTCCTGCTTCTTCGTCCTGTCGTTGAACTGCTGACAGAACTGGGCGGCCTGGACTCCATGAGGACCCAGGGCAGGCCCGACCGGCGGGGCCGGAGTGGCCTTCCCCGCAGGCACCTGAAGCTTGACAATCGCCTTGACTGTCTTTTTTGCCATACTCTATCTCTCCTCCGTGGTGCAATCGCCCCCCTGGCGCGCGATCCTTGCGGAAACGGCGCTTTCCGAGGCTCCCAACAGGACCGCGTTCCCACGCGGATCAAGAGGGTTATTGATTTTGCTCAGATCTTCTCCACCTGGAGATAGTCGACTTCCACCGGGGTGGAACGGCCGAATATCCCCACCATGACCCGCAGCTTGCCTTTCTCGGTGTTCACCTCTTCGATGTTCCCCGTAAAGGATTCGAACGGGCCATCGACAATCCGCACCATCTCCCCGACGGAGAAGTTCTGGCGCGGCTTCAACACCCTGTCCGCCTTGATCTCCCCGGCTTTCTGGAGGATGCCGCGGGCCTCCTCCTGCGAAATTGGCTGGGGTTTCTGGTTCCTGCTTGACCCGACAAATCCCGTGACCCCGGGGATCTTTCGAATCTCCTGGCAGATCTCCTTCCAACCGATATCCGGCAGGTCCATTTCAACCATGATGTAGCCGGGAAGGAACTTCTTCGTCGATACCTTCTTGCGGCCGTCCTTGATTTCCACGACCTCTTCCGAAGGGACCTTCACGTCGAAGACATGGTCCTTGAGCGTGCCCTTGTCCACGAGCAGTCGGACGTGCTTTTGAACCTTGTTCTCGTATCCCGAATACGTATGGACGACAAACCAGGCCTTCGCCATGCCGCCTTCTGTCTAAAACATCCAGTCCACGAGCTTGAACAGGAGGAAGTCCACCAGTCCAAGGATGGCTGCGATGATAACGACCGACACCAGCACAACCTTGGTGGAGGCGGTTGCCTCGTCCCTGCTGGGCCAGGTCACTTTTCTGAGCTCCGCGAAGCTCTCTTGAAAAAAAAGGATGATCTTCCTCATTCCATTCTCCGTACAGGCCTGACAGGCCAGGCAGGACTCGAACCCGCAACATCCGGTTTTGGAGACCGGCGCTCTACCATTAGAGCTACTGGCCTATGGAAACCTACTTTACCTTCGCTTCCTTGTGGAGGGTATGCTTCCTGTCCCACCGGCAGTACTTGGTGAACTCCAGCTTGCCCTGGGTGTTCTTGCGGTTCTTCGTGGTGGTATAGTTCCTGCGGTCGCACTCGGTACACTGGAGCGCGACGAGCTCTAGGTTCTTCGCTTTCCCTTTGGCCATTCGTATCTCCCTGGAGTAGGTTGAACGACAAATTTATATACATAGCCGCATGAGTGTCAAGTGGTCGCGGATAATCTGCCTTTCCGGGACGGCACGACCCGTTTTTCGCACCGTCCATCTCGAGCCCTCGAGCGGATTTGAACCGCTGACCCCCTCCTTACCAAGGAGGTGCTCTACCGACTGAGCTACAAGGGCGCCCTGCGGACAACGACGGATCGTATCAGAGGGCCCGCGCTCGGGTCAAGGGGAACGGGTGTCCGGGGCCCGGCGGAAAAACAGCAGGAGCGACTGTCCGTACGTCCTTCTGTCCGCCAGCTCGAGCCCCGGCCTTTCCGTTGCAAGCTTTTCCGCCGTGTGCAGGTGAATGACGGCAAGACCTTCCTCCGCCAGGTGAGGAGGCTGGCAGGCCTCATCAAGCACCTCCCCTTTTGTCGTAAAATCGAAGGGAGGATCAAGAAAAATGAGGTCCCACGATCGATTGTCATTCCCGAGAAACCGCTCCACGGGAGCGGTCACCAGCTCAATGGGAGTCTGCACGAAAGATATGTTTTTCTGAATCGTCGTCCGCTTCCGGGGGTCCTTTTCCACCAGGAGCACGGGTCGCGCTCCCCGGGAAGCCGCTTCCACACCGATGATTCCAGTCCCGCTGAAAAGATCGAGGAATGACAGCCCTTCCATGTCGCCCAGAATCGAGAACAAGGACTGCCGCATCCTGTCCATCGAGGGGCGGATGATGCCGGGAGGGCACAGGATGTTCCTTCCCCTGTAAGATCCGCCGGTCACCCTCACGGTGCCGCCTCCACGGCGCGTCCCATGGCTGGTGCGCCTCCTCCCCAGGCGCCCAGGGCCAGCATCCGCCCGATGGCCACGTTGCCCGGCAGCAGGAGTCCAGGGTCCTCCGTAAGAACCTTGCCGGCGTCCTCCCGGGCCTGGAGAAGGAGATGGCCGTGGACGGCAAGATCCGCGGCGTGGAAATTGAGGAAGCCGCTCTGCCGAACCCCCAAAAGCTCGCCGGGGCCCCGAAGGAGCATGTCCCGTTCCGCGATGAGAAAACCGTCCGTGGTTTCCTTCATGATCTTCAGCCGCTCGATGCCTTCAGCAGTGAGCTTCTTCCCGTAGACAAGGAACGCATAGGATTGCTCGACTCCCCTGCCCACCCGGCCGCGCAACTGGTGAAGTGTGGAAAGACCGAAGCGCTCGGCATGCTCCACGACCATGCAGGTGGCGTTGGGGATGTCCACGCCCACCTCGACGACGCTCGTGGCCACGAGAATGGAAACGCGACCCGCCGCAAAGGCAGCCATTGTCTTCTCCGTTTCCTCCGGGGCGACCTTGGAGTGGACAAGAGCGATGGGAGTGCCGGGGTATACGATCGTTGAAAGCCGCTGGAACGCCGATTCCGCGTCCTTCACTGCAAGGGATTCCGATTCCCCGATGAGGGGGTACACGAAATATGCCTGCCTGCCTTTCCCAAGCTCCCCGCGCACCCAGCGATACACCTTCTCCTCGTTGCCTTCGCGCGCCAGATGTGTGACCACGGGGCTGCGGCCCGGCGGCATTGTGCGGATGGTGGATACGTCCAGGTCGCCGAACGCGGTGAGGGCAAGCGTGCGGGGAATCGGGGTGGCCGTCATGAGCAGGAGGTCCGGGGATTCCCCCTTTGCAGCAAGGGCCTGGCGCTGCAGCACGCCGAACTTGTGCTGCTCGTCAATGACGACAAGCCCGAGGTCATGGTAGACGACCTCTTCGGAGAACAACGCATGCGTTCCGAAAAGGATGTCGATCTCGCCCGCGGCGAGCGCCCGGAGCAGGAGGGCGCGGGGTTCCCCGGTCACGGTCCCTGACAGGAACGCTATCCTCACGCCCAGCGGCTCGACAAGCCGGGCGGCGCTTTCCGCGTGCTGCGTTGCCAGAAGCTCGGTGGGCGCGACAAACGCAACCTGCTGGCCTGAGCCGACCACCAGGAGAGATGACAGCAGGGCCACAAGCGTCTTGCCGCAGCCCACGTCGCCTTGCAGGAGCCGCGCCATGGGAACGGCCCGGAAGAGATCCGCCTCGATCTCAGCGACAACGCTTTCCTGGTCCCGGGTGAGGCTGAAGGGCAGGCGGGCCAGGAGACTGTCCCGCGGAGCTGTCTGGGGCGATCTCCCGCGCCGTCGGGGCACGGCCAGCGCGCGCGCGCGGCGAAGGACGCCCATCTCGAAGAAAAACAGCTCCTCGTATGCCAGGGCGGCGCGGCAGCGCTCCCCTTCGGCGACGCTTGAAGGGGAGTGCGCCCCGCGCAGGGCTTCATTGAGAGCGGGCAGCCCGCGCGCGCGTGTCAGCTGCTCAGGCAGCCCCGGCTGGATTTCGGGGAGGACGTTGTCCAGCGCCACGCGAATGATTTTTCTCAGGATTACCTGCGAGAGACCCTCGGTCAGGGGGTAAACGGGGAGTATCCTTCCAAAGGAAACCGGGGCATCGCTCCAGGGCTCAAGCTCGAAGTCCGAGCATGAAAGCTCCCCCGCGCGCAGCTGGAAGCGTCCCCAGATGAAGAATTTTCTGCCGGGCAGGAGGACTGTGCGGAGGAACGGCCTGCCAAAGCACACGAGGCTGGCTTCGGCGCTGCCGTCAGTCACAAACGCCTTGGGAGTGCGCGACCTTGCGCGGCCTGCCCAGCCGACCTCGGTCACGGAGTCAACCGTGGCCGCGACGGCAGCCCTTTCCCGGGAGGCGGCCCTGGCCAGAGGGACGACATCGGTCCTGTCCTCGTACCCGCGCGGCAGGAGAAGCAGCAGGTCGCGCACACAGCTCACGCCAAGGCGTTCCAGGCGGGCCGCCAGCGCCGGTCCCACTCCTGAAAGCGAGGATGCCTCCCGGGTCAACTCCCAGAGAAACAAAGGCCGGACCGCTAGAACGGCAGAAGCGAAAAAGCGTACACGATCTGACGGACCAGGAACTCACCCAGGAGCCAGGCGACAAAAAGAAGACCGACGGTCACGAGGAGGTGCTGGGTGTACCCCGCCCTGCTTCCAAGCCGGATCATCCGCGTCACCCATGCCACCACGGGCTGAATGATGAGGTCCACGACCCTCCAGATCCCCGCGCCGCCGGCGCTGCGAAACAGGAGGGGAATGGTGCGAAGCAGGCCAACGATGAGGAACAAAAGGAGGAGGAAGCGCGCGCCGGACCACGCCGCGGCGAACGCGGAGGCCAGGAAGAAGCCAACCGTGATTCGACCCCAGTTCACAAGCTGTCCGATGAGGTCTGCAGCGAGCACGAGGACCAGAACGGCGGCAATGGGGCTGAAATCGAACATTCCCCCGCGGAGAAAACGGATGCGGCGGAACAGGTCGAGGTACGGCTCCGTTATGGCGCGCAGGAGCTCCCATGCTCTGCCCATGGCCTGGGGGGCAAACCAGCCCAGGACAATGCGCACCGAGAGCACCAGAACGTAGACGATGATGATTGCATACACGATTTGCAGCACTTGCACGGCCGCCTCCTCTAGGTAAAGAACGTCGAGGGAACCAGCTTCTCCACGAGGGAGATCATGGTCTTGTTGATCCTGTCCAGCTCATCCGCCGTGAGCCCCGATCCGAACGCCACCCGCTCCCGCCAGTCCGGGCTCAGCAGGTCCCCCGGCGCATGCGCGTCCGAATCCAGCACAAGAGGGGCGCCTGCCTCGCGGGCCAGGCTCACCACCCTGCCGTTGCCCATGCCGTGGGAGAGGCGGGCCGTGACCTCCAGGAGCACGCCATTGCTCGCCGCCATGCGGACCTCTTCCTCGGAGATGAGCCCCGGGTGGGCAAGGATATCCGCGCCGGCCTCGATGCCGGCCCGGTTGGTGCCCAGGGCGACCGGCTCGCAGATCGTCTCCCCGTGCACTATTACCAGCCGCGCCCCGAGCTGGCGCGCGCGCTTGACCAGTCCGCTGATCTGGCCCGGCGGCACGTGCGTGAGCTCCACGCCCGGGATGATCCTGATCTTCGTGAACGGCTGAGTCTCCCGCGCGAAGCGCACCAGGGCCGAAATGATGTCGTCCAGGTTGGAGGCATCCGCGTGGTCGGAGATCCCGATGGCGCGATAGCCGGCGTTCTCCGCCCGGCGCACCAGCTCGGCGGGTCCCAGCTCTCCGTCGCTGAGGAACGTGTGCGTGTGCAGGTCTATCATGCCTGCCCTCCCCCTTCGGGCCCGGCAAGGACCCGGAAGTAATGCGACTGCGGAAATATCCCGTCGGAAGCGACGATCCTTGTAAACGCGCGGCGGACCTGGGCCTCCTCGGCTTCATCGACAAGGACGAACAGATCGGAGGGCTTGGACTTGTCCTCCCATTTCTGATGCACGCTCTCGATGTTGATCCCGTCCTCCGCGCAGATTCCCGTGACCAGAGCCCAGATGCCCGGCCTGTTCGCCGTAACGAAGTGGAAGTAATAGCGGGAGCTCATCCGCCCAACGGGGAAGGGATCAGCCTTCGGGAGCGCCGCCCGTTTCCTGGCAACCTGCTTCGAGAGGATGGACCTCAGCAGGTCCCCCAGGTCGGAGGCTACCGAGGAAGCAGTGGGCTTTCCCCCCGCTCCCCTGCCTTCGTAGACCGAAGGGCCAAGGAAATCAGAGTCCACAAGAACGCCGTTGAACTCATTGCGGATCGACGCCAGGGGATGGTCCAGGGGGACGAGCATGGGAAACACGGTGACCAGGGGCTTTCCTTCCGGGAGCCGGGCCTGCGCGACGAGCTTGAACACGAACCCGCTCTGAAGGCAGAACTCGATGTCCCGGGGCGTCACATCGGTGATTCCCTCGCACAGGATGTCATCCTGGTCCACCCAGCAACCGAACGCCAGGCTGGCAAGAAGCCCGATTTTCTGCGCTGCGTCCTTTCCGCCGATGTCCAGGGTGGGGTCAGCCTCGGCAAAGCCCTGTTTCTGCGCGTAATCGAGGGCCTGCTCGAAGGAGAGCTTCTCCTCCGTCATGCGGGTCAGGATGTAGTTGGTCGTGCCGTTGACGATCCCGATGATGCTCCTGACGCGGTTGCCCATGAGGCTCTCATGGAGGACCTTGACGATGGGGATGCCGCCGCACACCGCTCCCTCGAACTTCAGCTCAACGCCGTTTGCGCTGGCAAGGGCAAACAACTCCTGGCCGTGCGCCGAAAGCAGCGCTTTGTTTGCGGTGATCACGTGCTTTCCCCGGGAGAGCGCTTCCCGGATAAGGGCCAGGGGCTCGTCGATTCCGCCCGCCAGCTCCACGATGATCGGCAACGAGGAGTCGGAAAGCATTTCCTTCCAGCCTGCTATCAGGCGGGTGCCCGGCCCCACGGGGCGCGGCCGGGATGCGTCCCGCACGCCGACGTAGGGGACTTCCACCACGACTCCGAGCCGTTGCGCGAACTCCGATGCATTACAGGTGAGAAGGTTGTAAAAACTTTGCCCGACGACCCCGAATCCGACGAGGCCGATCCTCACTCTTTCCATACGTCCGCCACCTGCGGGAACTCGCGGATGTGATCCAGGACATCCTGCGTGTCGGCAACCTGGATCTGCGACGATGCCTGGACCACGACGTCGGGAGTGCCGTTGCTTCCGCTCAGGTGAAAGTACAGCGAGCACGATCCCCGCCGGTCCAGGAGATACTCCCGCATGGTATGCAGGCTCTCCTCCGTGCCCACCTCGTCCCTGAGCCGTACGTGAACGGCCTGCGCGGCGCGCTGCGGAAGCGCACGCGGCTCCACGATGTCCTCCACTTTCACCTTCGGGTCCCCCCTCGTCGTATCGATCTTTCCCAGTATGCCGACCACATTGTCATTGGCAATCAGCGAACGCCTAGCATCATATATATCGGAAAAAATGATAAGTTCAATCGACCCTCTGTAGTCCTCTATCTGGGCAAATGCCATTGCGCGTCCGTTCCTGGTCCGGATCTCCCGCACGTCTCGAAGGACGCCCAGGAGGGCGCACGAGCGCTCGTTGGACAGGCTTTCCTTCTTGGACAGGTCGACGCTCACCGCCTTCTCAATGATCTGGCGGTAGGGGTCCAGGGGATGACCGCTGAAGAAAAAACCGAGGTTCTCTTTCTCGAACTTCAGCCGTTCCGCGGAAGGCCATTCCGGCTGCTTTTCCAGCGCCACGGCCGCGGCCGCCTCAGCCGCGGGGCCCTCGAAAAGCGAGGCCTGGCCGTAGCGGCGCGCTTCGCGATTCTTCGCGGCCCCTTCCATGATCCGCTGCACCTCGTGCATGAGCGTGGCGCGCGTCTCCCCCAGGCTGTCGAAGGCGCCGGTGATGATGAGGCTTTCCGCGACCTTCCTGTTGACCTCGTGCGAATCGATCCTGTCGAAGAAATCGACGAAGCTCACGAACTTTCCGCGCGCCTCCCTCTCCGTGATGATGGCGTCCACCGCCCCGGCGCCGACGTTCTTGATCCCCAGGAGGCCGAAAACGATGGCGCCTTTCTCCACCGTAAACTCCTTCTGGGACAGGTTGACGTCAGGAGGGAGAACCGTGATCCCCATCTCCCGCGCCTCGTGGATGAGCTGCGCCAGTCTGTCCGTGTCACTCATGTCGTTGGTGCAGTTTGCCGCGAGGAACTCCGCGGGATGGTTTGCCTTGAGGTAGATGGTCTGGTACGCGGGGATGGTGTACGCGGCGGCGTGGCTTTTGTTGAATCCGTATCCCGTGAATGCGAAGAGAAGCTCGAAAATGCTCTCCGCGGTCTTCTGGTCGTAACCTTTCGCCTTTGCCCCATCGATGAACCGGGGCTTCATTTTCAGCGCCTCTTCAGGCTTCTTCTTTCCCATGGCCCGGCGCAGGATATCGGCCTGGCCGAGAGTGAATCCCGCAACTACCTGGGCCATCTGCATGACCTGCTCCTGGTAGACGGGCACGCCGTACGTCTCTTTCAGGACAGGCTCCAGGGCAGGAAGGAGATACTCGATACGCTTGCGCCCGGACTTGTTTTCGACGAACGTGTCGATGTGCTCCATGGCGCCCGGACGGTAGAGGGCGTTGAGAGCGATCAGGTCCTCGATCCGGCCCGGCCTCGCCTTCTTGAGAATGCCCTGCATTCCCGAGCTTTCGAACTGGAACGCGCCGGTGCTCTTTCCTTCGCAGAACATGCGGAAGGTGGCCGGGTCATCCTCCGGGATGCCCTTGAGCTCCAGGGCCACGCCCTTCTTGTTCACGAGCTTCAGGGCGTCTTCTATCACGGTGAGCGTCTTCAGGCCCAGGAAATCCATCTTGATGAGCCCGCACTCCTCCAGGTAGTCCATCGTGTACTGCGTGGAGACGAGGCCGGTCTTGGGATCACGGTACAGGGGGACATACCGGGTGAGGGCCTCCCGCCCAATGACGATTCCCGCTGCATGCGTAGAGGCGTGCCGGTGCAGGCCTTCGAGCTTCAGGCTTATTTCCAGAAGCTCCTTGTACTGGTCCCCTTTCTTCGCCACGGCTTCCAGTTGGGGGTTCTCTTTCAAGGCCGTGTCCAGGTCGATCTTCGGTCCCTCGGGAATCAGCTTCGCGATGGCGTCAGCCTCCTCGTAGGGCAGGTCCAGCACGCGTGCCACGTCCCGGATGACGGCGCGCGCCTTCAGGGTCCCGAACGTGATGACCTGGCCGACCTTGTCCTCCCCGTACTTCTTCGTGACGTAGGAGATCACCTCGTCTCGCCGGCGATGGCAGAAATCGATGTCGAAATCAGGCATGGAAACGCGCTCGGGGTTGAGGAAGCGTTCGAAGAGAAGACCGTACTTCAACGGGTCGATATCGGTGATCCGAAGGCAGTAGGCAACGAGGGACCCGGCCCCCGAGCCGCGGCCCGGACCCACGGCAATGCCGTTTCTCTTGGCGTAATCGATGAAGTCCCAGACAATGAGGAAATATCCCGTGAAGCCCATTGACGTGATGATCGAGAGCTCGTATTCCAGCCGCCGGGCCGCTTCATCCGAAACCGGAGAGAACCTGTCCGCCAGCCCTTTGCGGGCAAGCTGGGTCAAGTACCCTTCCGGGGTGCTGCCCTGGGGAACCTCATACACCGGGAACTGGGGCCGTTGGGGCTGCAGGTCCAGGTGACATGAAGCCGCAATCTTCACCGTGTTGGCAACCGCCTCCGGGAGCTCTGCAAACACCTGTGCCATCTCATCTCCGGACTTGAAGTAGAACTCCGGGTGCTCGAACTTCATGCGCTTGCCCTCGGAGACCTTCTTGCCGGTCCCGATGCATATCAGAACGTCATGCGCCCGCGCGTCCCCGCGGCTCGTGTAGTGGATGTCGTTCGTCGCCACCAGGGGAATGCCTGTCTCCCGGGATATCCGGACGATCTCGCGGTTGACGGTCCGCTGCTCGGGGATTCCGTGGTCCTGCACCTCCAGGTAAAAACCCTCCGGCCCGAAGAGCTCCCGGTAATACCCTGCCCGCCTTCGGGCCTCCCCGTGCCTGCCGTCCATGATTGCTGCCGGGATATCCCCCGCCAGGCAGGCGCTGAGCGCGATGAGCCCTTCGTGGTGCTTCTCCAGCAGCTCGTCGTCGATGCGCGGCTTGTAATAGAAGCCTTCCGTGTACCCCTGGGAGGAAAGCTGGAGCATGTTCGCGTAGCCGGCAGCGTTTCGCGCCAGGAGAACCAGGTGGTGGTGACGGGTCCCTTTTTCGCTTCCGGCCTTGTCATGGCGCGAGCCGGGCGCCTTGTAGAACTCCGACCCGATGATGGGCACCACGCCCTCCTTGCGGCATTCCTTGAAGAAGGCCAGCGCTCCGAACATGTTCCCATGGTCGGTCAGCGCCAGGTGCGTCATGCCGAGCTCCTTCGCACGGGCAACAAGGGCGTCGATGGACGATGCCCCGTCCAGAAGCGAGAAATCGGAATGGCAGTGCAGGTGGACGAATGGAGTCACCGGAAATTCCCCTCCTGAAGGATGATACCGGGGACGAACAGCCATGTAAATACGGAGGCCGCCAATGGTATTCTGGGCAATCAATCCGATCTGACAGGAGGTGGACAATGGCCTGGTATGCGGGAAGAAACTGGAAGCGTGGGGAGCTGGTTTCCTATATTGGAGACCCGCTTCAGATCGCCGGGGCGCGCGGAGCGGTCCTCACCGACGGAAAGGCTGACGGGGTCCGCGCCGTCGAGGTCACGACCGGGAGCGGGTTTTCGTTCACCGTGCTTCCCGGCAGGGGAATGGACATCCCGTTTGCCGCTTACAAGGGCAAGTCCCTGGGATTCTTCTCCGGCACGGGCATCACGTCGCCCGCATACTATGCCGAGCCCGGGCTCGAATGGCGAAGAAGCTTCTCCGTGGGGCTCCTGACAACCTGTGGCATCGCCAATGCCGGGGCGCCGAGCGTGGACCAGGGCAAGGCCTTCGGACTGCACGGAAGGGTGGCCAACGCGGCGGCGGAGAACCTCTGCGTCGAGCAGGAATGGGAAGACGATGAGTACCAGATCCGTCTCAAGGGGACAATGCGGGAAGCCGAGGCGATGGTGGAAAACCTCACCTTGACGCGAAAGATAGAGACCCGGCTGGGAGCCAAGGGGTTCCGCCTGCGGGACACCATCGTGAACCACGGGTTCGAGCCCCAGCCCCTGATCATGCTCTACCATATAAACTTCGGATTTCCGCTTCTTGGACCGAAAGCCAGGGTTTTGGGCCCCATCAAGAAGACGGAGCCGCGTGATGATGAAGCGCGGAAAGACAAGGGCGTGGAGGAATGCCGGATCTTCCCCGAGCCCGTGCAGGGATATCTGGAGAAGGTTTTCTTCCATACCATGGGCACGGACAACCATGGCCGGACCTTTGTCGCGCTGCTGAACCCGGACACCGGGGACGGCGGGCCTCTTGGCATGGTCCTGCGCTGGAATGCGAAAGAGCTGCCTTTCCTGACCGAGTGGAAAATGGTCCGCAAGGGGTTCTACGTCCTGGGCCTTGAGCCCGGCAATTCCGTTCCCCTGGGACGCGGAGTGCTGCGGGAAAAGGGAAATCTTCCGCAGCTGGAGGGACAGGCGGAGTATTCAATCACGATCGATTTCGAAGTGATCGACGACAAGGCCGCATTCGACGCGATCGAGAAGGAGAGCAGGAACCTGGTCGGTTAGGCTTTGAGGGCCATGGCACCGGTCTCCTTCACGGCGGAGATGACGCTCTCCACTTCCTGGTCGGAGAGCGAGGGTGAGAGGGGGAGGCTGATGCACGTGCGGAAGCTTTCAAGGGACCGGGGGAAGCTTTCGGGCTTGAGGTCATACCTCTGGCGATAATAGCTCATCAGATGCAGGGGGATGAAGTGCACCGAGATGCCAATCCCCCTGCGGGTGAGCTCTTCGGCGAACGCGTCCCTGTCCAGCTTCAGCCTTCGGGGAACCACGTGCACAATGAAAAGGTGCCATGCATGGTTGGCGGCCGGCGTGGGCAGCTGGAGGAAGTCCAGCCCGGCAAAGGCTTCAAGGTACCGCTTCGCGATGCGCGTGCGGCAAAGAAGGAAGTTCTCCGCCTTGGCAAGCTGGACCCGGCCTATGGCGGCGGCAATGTCGGTGAGGTTGTACTTGAAGCCCGGCGCCACGACGTCGTAGCGCCATGACGCCTCCTGCGACGTGTAGCGGTTCCAGACATCCCGATCGATGCCATGGAGGCGCATGATGCGCGCCCGGGCCGCAACGTCGTCCCTGTTCGTGACCAGCATCCCGCCTTCGCCGGTGGTGATGGTCTTCGTCGCGTAGAATGAATAGACCCCTGCATCGCCAACCGCTCCCGCAAAGCTGCTGCCAATTCGAACGGGAAAGGCGTGCGCGGCGTCCTCCACGATAGGGACCTCATAGCGGCGGGCAATGTCGGCAAGCGCGGCCATGTCGCACGGGAGGCCCGCCACGTGGACGGGAAGGATGGCCGAGACCTTTCGCTTTTCCGCCTTGCATCGCTTCAGAGCCGATTCCACGGCCTCGGGATCGATGTTCATTGAATCCGCTTCGATGTCCACGAAGAGCGGGTCTGCTCCGAGGTAGCGTATGACCTCGGCGGTGGCGGCAAATGTATACGGGGTCGTTATGACGGCGTCTCCCTGTCCCACCCCCAGGGATTCGAGGGCAAGGTGGAGTCCCGCGGTGGCTGAGTTGACCGCCAGCGCGTGGCGAACACCCGTGAAGGCCGCGAACTCGCCCTCGAAGCTGGCGGTGACCTGGCCAGTAGTCAGCCAGCCGCTGCGAAGGACGGAGATGACGGCCCGCTCCTCCTCAACTCCGATGCTGGGTCGAAAAAACGGAACAAAGGAGGGCACGCCTCAAAACTCCGGCTCTTCGGGCTGCAGCTCGATCCCGGGGATGACCTCCTGGAGGATGGCCCGCAGGCACCGCCTGTTGCGGAATGCGGAGGGGGACCTGCGGGTCGTGGAAGCAGACGGGCCGCAGCCTGTCCAGGACCGCGGTGATGCGCCCGTTGATGAGCGTCTTCCTCTGGAGCTTCATGATCTTCGGATGACCGGTCGACTCCGTGACCTCCGTATCGGCATGGAGCTTTTCCAGGAGCTTTTCCCCTCTTCGCATGCCCCGTGTAGACGATCTTCACGTCGGCGTCGGGCTCGTATCCGTAGAAGCGGATCATCTGCTCGGCAAGCTCCCTGATGGAAACAGCTCTCCCCCATGTCCAGCAGATAGACCTCACCGCCGGTGCCCACGCCGCCGGCCTTCAAGCACCAGGGAGGACGCCTCCGGGATGGTCATGAAGTAGCGGCGCGTCTCGGGATGGGTGACGGTGACCGGGCCTCCCTTCAGGATCTGCCTTGCGGAAAAGGGGGAGGATGCTCCCGCGGGACCCCAGCACGTTGCCGAAGCGCACGACCAGGAAATGGCGGCCGTTCTTGCCCTCCCGCAGCACGATCTCCTCTGCAAGGAGCTTCGAAGCGCCATAGACGCTGCCGGGCTCAACGGCCTTGTCCGTGGAGATCAGCACGAAGCGTTCGCACGCCGGCCTTTTTTGCGGCGTCCACGACGTTCTTCGTGCCGAATACGTTGTTCTTCACCGCCTCGACGGGGTTCGCCTCCATGAGCGGGACATGCTTGTGGGCTGCCGTGTGGAAAACGACATCAGCCCGGGTGCGGGAGAGGATGAACTGCATGTAGTCCCTGTCCTGGATCTCCCCGATGATCGGAACGATGGTCGCCTTCTCCCCCACCCCTTCGTCCTGCAGGATCCGCAGCTCCCGCTCGATCTCGTAGATGCTGTTCTCCCCGTGCCCGAAGAGGTACAGCCTCTCCGCCCTGCCCTCCAGGAGCTGGCGGCAGATTTCCGATCCAATGCTGCCGCCCGCCCCCGTCACGAGGACCCTCTTGCCCTGGACATAGGACAGGCTCTTTTTCAAGTTCACGCGCACAGGGCTGCGCGCCAGGAAGTCCTCGGGATCGATCTCGCGCGCCTGGATGAGATGCGCCTCGCCGTCGAGGATCTGGGAGACCTGCGGCACGATGCGGATACGGGCGAACTTCGCCCTTCGCAAGATCGCATAGATCCTGGCCAGCTGCTCGTGCGTGGCGCTGGGGATGGCGATGATGGCTTCGTCTGCGGGGGCGGTCTTCAGTATGCGGCCCACAGCCTCGATGGGGCCGAGCACGGGAACTTCGTCGATCCGCTTTCCGATCTTTGCGGGGTCGTCATCCAGAAACGCCACCACGTGACCGAAGATCCTCTTTGACCGGATCTCCGTGGCAAGGGTGGTTCCCGTGAAGCCTGCGCCGATTATGTAGATGCTGTTGCGGGATTCGTCCGCCATCATTTGAAGAATGTCGGATTCCCCCGTGGATTGATTAGGAGATCTCGAGCCGGCGGTTGAGGGGCCGCTTCCATGGACTCGAAACCGAAATCTATGTCGAAGGAATCCTGGTACATTTCCAGGCGTACCTTTGCCCGCCCCTTGCGCCGGTCCACGCGGATAATCCGTCCCTCCAGGCCTTTCAAGGGGCCCGAGACGACGCGAATCCGCTTGTTCTCATCGAAGAACACCATGGACTTGTCGACGATCTCGCCGAACCCGAGGAAGTGGCTGAGCAGATCCTGGTCAGAGCGCTCAAGGGAGACAATGTTGTCGTTGGAGAGCAGGAATCGAAGGAACCCCGGGGCACCCTTCAACACGCCGTAGAGCTCCGGGCTGATCGATTCAGCCTGGATGAATATATAGCCGGGGAAAATGGGGGCAAGGGATTCCTTCCAGTTCCCGCCGCGCTTGATCCGAAGGCTGCGACGCGGCCAGTAAAACCGGGCATCGTTCTCCCGAACCCGCTGCGCGGCAATGGACAGGAAGCGTCCCTCGTCACCGGTCCAGATCTGCACGGCAAAGAACGGCATCTGGTCGAAGAACCTACCACCGCGGCCGTCCTCCATCAAGGGCCCGCCGCCTGTTCCAAACCGGTCCCTGGCAGCCGATAATGATGGGGTAAGGGGGCCTTCATGTCACGAACAGGAAAAGCGGCGCTCATGGGTATCCTGCTGCTGGTCACGGGCGTATTCGCCGCCGGTGTCCTGGGGGCGGAAACGGTGATGATTGCAGCAAGGGAAACGGTTGACGGGGCGCCCAGCCAGCCCCCCATCGCGGCGGTGGAGGGGGTTTCAAGCGGCCTTTTCGAAGCCGGCCATATCGTGTTCGATGCCGGCCAGGTCGGCCCTTCCTCAAAGACAACCGATCTGGCGGAGGTTGCGCGCGAAGGGAAAGCCGAATGGCTCCTTCAGATCACGGTGGCCTACACGCAGACGAAGCTGGATCAGGAAGCGGTCCGCGTGACCTGCCTGGCAACGTTCTCCCTCGTCAACGCCTCCACCGGCGCCACGTCGTTCTCAGACAAGGTTTCCGATTCCAATTCGGGAAGAGAGAAGAAAGTCGACCGGGCCGCCCTGGGAGCGGAGCTGGGCAAGCTGATCAGCCAGAAAGTGGTAAAGGCGCTTCCGTCACCGGCCCTTTGACCTCGCCAGCCGGCGCAATCTTTGCTACTATGGAGGAAGATGAGCGGGAAAATCTGGCCTCACAACTACGGCCGTTGTTCCGATGATTATGGAAAGAAATGCGTGGTAAGCAATTGCCAGCGCGACGATGGAGCATGATTGCCATGAAGAGATGGGTCGTTCTTTGCCTGCTCATGGTCCCCCTTCTCGCGTCTGCGGACAGCTTCTGGGAAGGAAATGCGGCCCTCCAGAGGGGTGATGCAGCCTTCGAGAACGGGCTCTATGCGGCGTCCAATTCCTTTGCGCCGGACACGCAGCTCATGGTCCAGAACCTGGAGAACGGCAAGAGCACTATCGTCACGGTGAGCCAGCGCTCGGACGGCCAGTCGGACATCCTGATCCTTCTCTCCCCCCGGGCCGCTGATGCAATAGGAATCGCACCGGGCAGCATCGCGCGCGTGCGCATCACCGAAGAGCAAAAAGCCGCATCGACAGGCGCCGCGGCGGCGCCTGAAAGCACGTACAACCCTGATTCGGATGTGAACCCGGGCGCGGCGTACCCGGCAGCGGCACCAACCCCGCCTGCAGCCGAACAACAGCCCACGGCAGCGGCGGATCAGGCAGGTACGCAGTCTGCCGAAGATGCTCAGATCCTTGCCGATGCCGCTGCCCGAAACCCGCAGAAGCAGCTTTTCCTCCCGCCCCGGGAAGACCAGAAGTTCGCCTATAAGCCGGCCGCACCGGCGCAGACGGCGCAGGCCCCGGAGCCGGCAGCGGCTCAGCAGCCGGCAGCCAACCCGGCAGAAGTTCCCTCCGTGAGCGGGGAGACCGCCGCCCCTTCACAGAATCCGTCACAAGTCCCCCTGGCGGAGGCGCAACCGGAGCCGCAGGCCACGCCCCAGGAGGCAGGTTCCTCGACACCGCAGCCCGGCCAGCAGGCTGCAGGCGCACAGCTTGCGCCGCCGGAGACAGGACCGGCAAACCCCGCGGAGACCAGCGGGCCCCCCCTGCCCAGGCTTCCGGCGGCGGGATAATCGCCCTGCAGACCCCTGAAACCCCCGTGGAGCAGCCAGCCGCGGGAACGCCGGCAACGCCCCCGGTGGCAGCGGCGCCGCAGCAGACGACCGGCACGCCGGTCGTGAAGGCCCCGCCTGAGAGCGGACAGGTGCAGGTTGTGGCTTCGCTGCCCAAGCTGGCGGGAAAGAAAAGAGTTGCCACCTTCTATGTCCAGCTCGGCGCGTACGCGACGCAGGAGGTTGCCCAGGGCCTTGCAGTCAGCCTGGTGCAGACGTACCCGGTCGTCGTCCTGGCTCCTTCCTCGGGCGGCAAGCAGGTGTACAAGGTCCTTGTCGGCCCGCTCAACAAGGCAGAAAGCGGCACTCTCCTGCCGCTATTCAAGTTTCGCGGCTTCCGGGATGCATTTGTCCGCGGGGAGTAGAACCGGATCATGACCCGAAAGGACGCGGAGAAGAGGGCCGGGGAGCTTGTCCGCCTCCTGGGGCAATACCAGCATGCCTACTACGTGGAATCCCGGCCGGTGGTGTCGGACCGTGAGTACGACTCGCTGTTCGACGAGCTTTCCGCCATCGAAAAGGAGTTCCCCAAGCTGGCCAGACCGGACTCGCCCACCCGGCGCGTCGGGTCCGATCTCAGCCAGGACCTTCCCGAAGTGCCACACACCATTCCCGTGCTCAGCCTGGACAAGGCCTACACCGCGGCCGACCTGACGGAGTGGATCGGGAAGACGGGCCGCAACGCGGGCCAGGATCTTTCCTACATCTGCGAAGAGAAGATCGACGGAGCCTCCATCGTGCTTTACTACGAGCGTGGGCTCCTTGCCAGGGCTGTCACCCGCGGGAACGGGCTTGTCGGTAATGATGTCACGGGGAACGTGAAGACCGTCCGTGCCGTGCCGCTGCGCCTGTCAAAGCCGCTCACCGTTGCGGCGCGCGGTGAGATATTTCTCCCGAAGAGCCTTTTCTCCACCATCAACGCGAAGATGGAAGAGCCGTACGCGAACCCCCGCAACCTGGCCTCCGGCACGCTGCGGAGGGTCAAGAGCCGGGAAGTGGCCGAGGTCCCGCTTTCAGTCTTTGTCTATGAAGGCTTTTTCGATCCGCCCCTTGCGACCCACAGGCAGACATTGGAGCTCCTTGAGGAGCTGGGATTCCGGCTCAACCAGAGGGTCGGCTATTTCTCCGACGGCTCCGATGCGGCAGAAGCGCGGCGCCGCCATCCACAATGGCACGTGGGCGGCCTGACCGAGGTGGCCGGTTTTCTCGAAGAGGAGAAGCAGGCCCGCAAATCGCTGGATTACGAGATCGACGGGGTCGTTGCCAAAGTCAATGAGATCCCGGCGCGTGACGCTCTTGGCTACACGGGACACCATCCGCGCTGGGCCATCGCGTTCAAGTTCGAGTCCCCCGAAGGGGCAACCACGGTGAAAGCAATCGAGGTGCAGGTGGGGAGAACAGGCAGGATCACGCCCGTGGCGCGCGTGGAGCCGGTTCGAATTGGCGGCGCCACCATCTCCAATGTGACGCTGCACAACCAGGAGTACATCGACATGCTGGAGCTGGCCGTGGGGGACAGGGTTGCCGTTTCACGGCGCGGAGACGTCATCCCCGCGGTCGAGCGAGTCCTCGAGAAAAATGAAAACGGAACGACGACGTGGAAGCTTCCCGTCTCCTGCCCATCATGCAAATCCCGGCTGGTCAAGCAGGGCGCGCACCACTTCTGCGTGAACGCCGCCTGTCCTGACCAGGTCAGGGGCAGGCTGAACTTCTTCGTGGGCAGGGGCCAGATGGACATCGAAGGCCTGGGGCCCGAGACAATCGAAGTCCTGCTGAAAAACGACCTGGTCCACGACATCGATGACATCTATTATTTCGACACGGCGCGGCTCCTGGAGCTGCCGGGTTTCGGTGAAAAGAAAGTCGCCGCAATCCGTGACGGGATCCAGAAGAGCAAGAAGCTTCCGTTCCACGTTGTTTTTCCTTCGCTGGGGATCCCGGAGATGGGGCAGAAGGTCACCGAGCTCCTTATCGGGGCCGGATACGCGGATATTGATTCGCTTTTGCAGCTCGCGGATGCCGGAGACCCGGCCCCGCTTCTGGAAATTCACGGGATCGGCGAGCGCACCGCGGCGTCGCTTCTCTGGGAGCTCCGGAGGCCGGAGGTGCGAAAGCGCATCCAACGCCTGCGGGCCGCCGGGCTGAGCTTCGTCGAAAAGGCAACGAAGGTCCCGTCGGACGCGCCGCAGACTTTTGCCGGCCAGACATGGTGCGTCACGGGAAGCTTCCTCCGCTTCAAGCCCCGGGAGGCGGCCATGGAAGAAGTCACGAAGCGCGGCGGGCGGGTCACCGACGGCGTCACGTCGAAAACGACGCACCTGCTGGCCGGCGAAAGCCCCGGAAGCAAGCTGGAAAAGGCGAAAAAGCTCGGAATCACCGTCATATCCGAGGACGAGTTCGTTCAACTGCTGAGAAAGTCTTGACTTCCTCCTCCGACGGTCATAGAGTACCCCAGAAGTTCCAGCGAAGGAGGTACTTATGAAGCGTTTCATAGTGCTTGTGGCGCTGCTCCTGGTCGCCGTCATGGCGGTGAGCGCGCAACCCAAGTTCAAGATCGGGCTCGTGTTCGACCTCGCGGGCCGCGGGGACAACTCGTTCAACGACTCGGCGTATCGAGGCCTGGTGGCCCTGGCAAAGGCGGAAAAGGGATATATCGACGGAGACCCGGCGAACATCAACTTCGGGCAGGAAATCCAGATCAAGTACATCGAGCCCAAGGCAGGAGGACAGGACCGTGAGATCCTCATGAGGGCTCTTGCGCAGGACGGCTACCAGTACATCATCGGCGTAGGCTTCCTGTTCACGGACGCCATAACAAAGGTGGCCGCTGACTTCCCTGACCTGCACTTCGGTTTGATTGACGGATACGTCCCTGACCTGACCCCGACCAGCAACATAACATGCCTCGGGTTCAAGGAGCAGGAAGGGTCCTTCCTCGTCGGAGCCATCGCGGGCCTCATGAACAAGGGCAAGCCCGTCGGGTTCCTTGGCGGCATGGACATACCCCTCATCCACAAGTTCGAGGCAGGCTTCAAGGCCGGAGCCATGTACGTAAACCCAAAGCTGCGGGCTGACGGCATGATCCTGTCCCAGTACATCGGCAAGGATCCCACGGCGTTCAATGATCCCACCGGCGGAAAGAACATCGCAGAGAGCTTCTACAAGCAGGGCGCGGCCATCATCTACCACGCGGCCGGCGGCTCGGGAGACGGTCTTTTCAGCGCGGCAGCGGAATCCAAGAAGTGGGCCATCGGGGTCGACTCAGACCAGGGGCTCATCTACGCGTCGGCAAAGGAAGCCGCTACGAAGGCCCGCGGAAAGTGGATCCTCACTTCGATGATGAAGAGGGTGGACAACGCGGTGCTCCAGAGCGCTGAGAACTTCATCAAGAACGACGGCAAGCTGGACGGCGGATACATGTCCTTCGGCCTGAAGGAAGACGGCGTGGGCTACGCGGTGAACAGCTTCAACAAGGCGGCGCTGGCACCCGTTCAGAAGAAAATAGAGCAGCTGAGAAAAGACATCATCGATGGAAAGATCCAGGTGCCTGATTCTGATGACGCATTCAATACCTGGAAGTCCAGCCTGATGTAGGAATCGGCCTTTGACGAGCGGGAGCATGAGTCTGCTCCCGCTTTTTTTTGCTTTCCGGTGAGGAGATGGCATGCCCGACAATCTTCTGGAAATGCGCGATATCACCAAGAGCTTCCCCGGCGTCACCGCGAATGACCACGTCTCCCTCGATCTGCGTGACGGGGAAATCCTTGCCCTGGTCGGGGAAAACGGCGCGGGCAAGACCACCCTCATGAAGATACTCTACGGCCTGCACCGGCCGGATTCCGGATGGATAGCCGTCAAGGGCGCGCGGGTGAGCATCCGGGGGCCTCGGGACGCGATTCGCCGCGGCATCGGCATGGTGCACCAGCACTTCATGCTCTTCTCGCCGTTCACGGTGCTGGAAAACATCATCCTGGGGGAGGAATCCCAGACCGCCGGCATCCTGGCCACGGCACGCCAGAGCGGCCAGATCACGGAGTTGATGGAGCAGAACAGGCTCGTGGTGGACCTCACCGCCCGCGTGGAGGACCTGTCGGTGGGAATCCAGCAGAGGGTGGAGATCCTCAAGATCCTCTATCGGGGCGCGACGATCCTCGTGTTCGACGAGCCCACCGCCGTCCTCACTCCGCAGGAAGTGGAGGAGCTCTTCAGGACGTTTCGCGCAATGAAGGCACAGGGGCGCGGCATCATCTTCATTTCGCACAAGCTCGACGAGGTCCTGGAAATCGCGGACCGCATCACGGTCATCCGTCAAGGGAAAGTCGTGGAGACCATGGACAGGAAAGGCGCCACGAAGCCCCGGATCGCAAGCCTCATGGTGGGCAAACCTGTGCTGCTGGAGGTCGAGCGGCCGCCGGCGTCATTCGGCCCCACTGTCCTGGAAGTGAAGGACCTGGTGGTCCGCAGTCCGCGCGGATACGACGCGGTCTCCGGCCTGTCGCTGTCCGTGCGCGCGGGTGAGATTTACGGCATCGCCGGCGTGGAAGGCAACGGCCAGTCCGAGCTGGTGCGGGCAATCGCGGAGACCGCGGACGTGGTCTCGGGAGACATCGTGCTGGAAGGGGAAAGCATCCTGGCCAAGAACGTGAGAGAGCGGCGCGAGGGCGGGATTGCCCACATCCCGGAGGACCGACAGAAGTACGGCCTTCTCCTGCCCTTTTCCATCGCCCAGAACCTCACCCTCGGGATGCACCACAAGCCGCCTTTTTCCACGCGGTTTTCCACCATCAACAGGGGCGCAATCCGAAAGTCAGCGCGGGAGATCATCAGGAGGTTCGACATACGCACTCCTTCGGAGGACACCCCGGCAAACGCGCTGTCCGGCGGAAACCAGCAGAAAGCCGTCGTGGCACGGGAAATGAGCGCCAACCCGAAGCTCCTTGTCGCCTCGCAGCCCACGCGCGGCGTGGACATCGGCGCCACTGAGTTCATCCATCGCCAGCTCATAGATGCCAGGTCCCAGGGAAAAGCCGTGCTCCTGGTTTCGGCGGACCTGGACGAGCTGCTGGCCCTTTCGGACCGCATCGGGATCATCTTCAAGGGCAAGATCATCAAGGAGATAGCCCATGATGACGCCGTCAAGGAAGAGGTGGGACTTTACATGACGGGGGAGAAAGCCCATGGCGCAGCATAAGCGACGCTTCGGGGTGTACGTGCTGGAGCAAAGCGCGCCGTTCATCGGCTTTGTCGCCTCCATGGCGGTCCTCACACTCATCATCATGGGACTCGGTGAAAACCCGGGGAAAGCGTTCGCTGGCATCTACAAGTTCAGCGTGAGCGACCCGGCCAAGATCGCCGCGGTCCTTTCCATCTCCATCCCCTACTATCTTTCAGGCCTCTCGATCGTCATTGCTTTCCGGGCCGGCGTCTTCAACATCGGAAACGAAGGCCAGTATTTCATCGGCGGCATGGTGGGCGCCATCGCCGGAGTGTACTTCCCGCTCCCGCCGTTCCTCCACATTCCGGTCGTCATCATCTTTTCGATGCTGGGGGGCGCGCTATGGGCCCTTGTCCCGGCAGTGCTGAAAGCGGTACGCGGCATCAGCGAGGTCATCACGACCATCATGTTCAATAACATCGCGCTGGCGCTCGTGAACTTCCTCGTGAACGGCCCGCTCTCGGGGCTCCAGAAGGGCACGAGCCTGGAGCCTCAGATGAAGAAGCTCCTGCCCACCGCGATATTCGGCAAGCTCAACGGGCTCTTCCGAGCCATCGGCTGGAACGTCCCGAACTACGTGTATCTGGACTACAGCCTCATTGTGGCCATCATCATGGGCATAGCCATCTGGTTCCTCCTCTTCCGCACGCGTCAGGGCTTCGAGATCAGGGCCGTTGGCACATCGATCGACGTGTCGCGCTACGCCGGCATACGGGTCAGCAGGGTGCAGATCGGCGCTTTCATGCTTTCGGGAGCCATCGCGGGGCTCATCGGCCTTCAGGAGATCTACGCCATCCGCGGGTTCTACACGTACAACCTGGCGTCGGGGCTGGGCTTCGACGGCATCGCCATTTCACTGATCGC
Organism: uncultured Spirochaetota bacterium; assembly: GCA_963710335.1. GTDB lineage: Bacteria > Spirochaetota > Spirochaetia > SZUA-6 > Fen-1364 > Fen-1364. The sequence goes on along the minus strand of CAVQAA010000025.1, from coordinate 251,399 downwards.
AAAGAACTCTCCCATCGGGATCGTCTTCTCTTCCGCGCTCTTCGCGTTCCTGAAGCAGGCCGGCTACGGGCTTCAACTCTTCAGCAAGGTTCCCAACTCGGTGACGTACGCAATCCAGGGGATCATGATCCTGTTCATAGTCGCCATCAATGAAATCCTGGTCCGCGCGGCGCGCAGCCTTCGCAAGAAGGAGGTGGGCTGATGGACTTCTCATTCATCGGTTTCTTCCTCATGAAGGGCCTGGAGATCTCCTCTCCCATCGCTTTCTCCGCGATGGGCGGCGTGTTCTCCGAGCGCGGCGGCGTGGTCAACATAGCGCTGGAAGGGATCATGACCGTGACGGCGCTCACCCTCGTCTGGGGTGCCATCACTTTTCAGAGCGTCTGGATCGGCCTTCTGGTTGCCATCATCACGGGGATGCTCATGGGGCTGATCCACGCCGTCGTCACCGTGACGTTCAAAGTCGATCACGTGGTTTCGGGTGTGGCCATCAATGTCTTCGCCATCGGCCTCTCCCGGTTCCTCTGCCAGAGCTTCTTCGGCGCGGAGACCCAGTCGAAGATCAACCCGTACCTCTTCCCCAAGCTCCTGGGGATCAACTCACTGGCATTCTGGCTCATCCCCGTCGCGGTGCTGGGATGGTTCCTCCTGTACCGAACGGTGTTCGGCCTCAGGCTGCGCAGCGTCGGGGAAAACCCGGAGGCCGCCGACACGTTGGGGGTGAACGTCACGCTGCTTCGCTACGCGGGGGTGCTCATCAGCGGCGCGCTGTGCGGGGTCGCATCAGCCACGCTTTTTGCCGACAAGTGGATCACGGGTATGGTGGCGGGCCGCGGATTCATAGCGCTGGCAGCAGTCATCTTCGGCCGCTGGGACCCGGTGGGGGCAGTGCTCGCATCGCTGCTCTTCGGGTACGCGGACACGGTGAGGATAGTATTCGCGTCCAAGATCCCCATCCCGGACCAGTTCATCCAGATGTTCCCCTACATCCTGGCAGTCGTGGTGCTGGCGGGAATTGTCGGCAAGTCCAGGGCTCCCGCCTGGGACGGCCGCAACTACGAAAAAGGGGAAGATTAGTTACGCCGAGCGCGCTACTTCTTTGATGCAGCCTCCAAACGGCACCAGGCATAAAGCGCGTCGTAGACCTCGAACTGTCGCGCCAGATTCTCCTCATCATCGGGGAACCGCAGCCCGAAACCGGTCGCAATAGCTTCCAGGCCGCGGGCTATCGGATCCGAGTCCATGTCCTGTGCAATATCCGCCGCATGGACAATCCTGGCCAGACGGGCCAGCCCGGGATCAACCAGGCCGTACTTCACCATGATGGACTCGAACGAGCAGCGGCCTTCGTTGTGCCCCAGCTCGACGCCGGGCACGTCAAAAGGAACGGCTCCAGTCTCTTTGGCAACTCTTTCGACCTCGCCTTTGGGGACAAACACGAACTCCGCTTCGCTGTCCACGAAGCGCGAGATCAGCCACGGGCAGGCCACGCGGTCAACGTGAACGTGCGAACGGGTGACCCACCTCACAGCAGCCCCGCCATCAGCGGTCGCAGCATTGCGCTGAGCGCGGCGATGTGCTCCGGGGAGGTCCCGCAGCACCCGCCAAGGATCTTTGCCCCCGCCTTCACGCACCGGGACATGCCGGATGCGAACGTGCCCGCATCCATGTCAAATACGGTCTCGCCACCCACCAGGCGCGGCTTGCCGGCATTCGGCTCGGCGACAACAGGCAGGCGCGTTCGGCTCTCCAGGGTGGCGACAATCTCCGCCATCTGGTCCGGGTCGATGCCGCCGCAGTTGGCGCCAATGGCGTCCGCCCCGTGTTCCTCCAGAACAGAAGCGCAGTCCGCGGCCGAGTTCCCCATGACAGTCCTGCCGCCGTTCCTTTGCGTGTCATAGGCAATGCAGGCGATTGTCGGCAGGCCGGAAACTTCCTTGCAGGCCGTCAAGGCGCAAACGGCCTCACGAAGGTCGAACATCGTTTCTATGATGAAACCGTCCACCCCGCCGTCAAGGAGCAAGCCCGCCTGTTCCTTGAATGATTCAATCAAAGCCTCCTCCGAGTAGCTGCCGTACGGCTCCAGCATCTGCCCGGTTGAGCTGAGATTTCCGAGCACGAACACCTGCCCGCCTTTGCTGTCTGCGGCCTGCCGGGCCAGCTTTGCCCCCGCAAGATTGACCCTGCCGACATCGATCGAAAGCCTGTGAGAGTCGATAAAGACGCGGTTCATCGTGAGCGTGTTCGTGATCAGGGCGTTGCTCCCTGCCTCGATGTAATCCTTGTGTACCTGGATCACCGCGTCAGGAGCAGTCAGGTTGCATTCGCCGCGCCCCGTCGCGCCGCGTTTATCGAGCTCAGTGCCCATTGCGCCATCGAGCACCATGAAGCTTTTGGAACGGAGAAGCTCTTCGAGTCTCATCGTTCTGCCCCCTGCGTGTGAGCTTCCTCATATTGCTGCTGCCAGTCAACGGCGGAGCCCGACGCCGCTCCCGCGCTTGAACATCTGCCGTTTTTCTCCTATCCTCCCGACACTTCGTGAAGCAGGAGGCGGATCATGTCTTCTCCGGTTCTCGCCGAGGTTCTGCGGCCAGCCAACAGGGCGCCTGCCCGAGTCTACGACGTATGCCTCATCGGAGGTTTTTCGCTCCTCGTAGCGCTTGCGGCCCAGGTATCCATCCCTCTGCCCTTCACCCCTGTGCCTGTCACTCTTCAGACCTTCGCGGTGGTTCTCACGGGAGCGCTCCTGGGGAGCCGGCGCGGCGCGACTGCCATCCTTCTGTACCTGGCTGAAGGTTTTGCAGGTCTTCCCGTCTTCTCCCTTGGACGGGCGGGCTTTGCGCACCTCCTGGGGCCCACAGGCGGCTACCTTGTTGGTTTTGTAGCGGCCGCCTGGCTTGCCGGGTTGCTCGTTGAACGCAGGCTCGCGGCCACCTTCCTGGGAGCGCTTTTCGTCATGATTGCGGGCCACCTGGTGCCGTATGTGACCGGCGTTGCGTGGCTGGCCGTTTCCCTGGGAATCTCACGCGCCGTTGCCCTGGGATTCGTTCCCTTCCTGGCGGGGGATGCCCTGAAGGTTGCGGCGTCGGTTGGCGTCCTGGCCGGCGCGAACATACTTGGCAGCAAGGCGGTCAGGGCCGGCTCCGGCCCGCGTCACGAACGAACCTGATCAGGCCCAGCTTTCCGTTGACCATCCACCGGGGGTCTGTCAGTGAGAGCCGGGCTGCACGCTCTTTCGGGATGTCCACCACGAGCTCGCTCTTCATGGTTCGCAGGGCGATGAACGGCGCGGGGAAATAAGCGCCCAGCTTGTCCAGGGAGAGCGAGGTCTCCCACTTCCTGTCCTCCAGGATGCGCCGATAGTTCGCGTCCCCTTTGATCAGCACCACGTCGCTGTCCGCCAGGTCCTCCCGCAGCTCCCGCGGGATCGCAGTGAAGTGCAAAGCACTGTTCCAGAACCAGTGATCGCGGACGGCCAGGCTCTCCGATCGGAGGGCTTCGCGGAGCCGGCTTCCGGCGGCTGAGACCCGCTTGTCGGCGTCTTCCGCCATCACCTCGATTGTGTGGAGCACGTCACCTGTCGTGGCATCCGAGACGAAGAAAGGCGCCTTCTTTGCGTGAAGGATGATGGAGGAACGGCCCCTGCCATCCGGGGTCCGGCCCGAGAGAATGCGGTCCACGAGCAGCAGATCGCAAACCAGCTCAGGCCCCGAGTTGTCCAGGAGCACCTGGATCCGGTTGGCCCTTGCCAGGGCGGACCGGGAGTCCGCCGTGTGATCGATAATGAGGGAGTCCCTCTCCCGGCTGAGGACGCCTTTTCTCCTGGACTCGTCCACCTCGAACGTGCTGAGGTCAAGCCTGTTGCCCCAGAGGGAGCTGTGGAGATGAAAGACCTGGGCCTCTTCTTCCTCCATTCTCTGGACGGACGCCATGACTCGACGCGCCATGGCAAGCCCTCCGTCAGGATCCAGGAGCTCCCGCTCCTTCTGAGCGTGAAAAGGATCCCGTGCGCCGGCTTCTCCCTCCTCATTGCCGCAATAGAATCCGTACGCGGTCAGCAGCTTCAGGTAGAAGAACGATTCCGAGAAATACCACGGAATATCGAGCCACTTCCGGCCCTGCTGTGCGGCAATCTGTTCCTCCCACGCGCGCTTTTCATCCGCTTCGAAGCTCGAGGCAGGAGCGCGGCCGGCTTCAAACGGGCTTCTGATCTCTCCGTCGCGGATCTCCTGCGCCAGGTCAAGGAGCGCCTCGCGGGCCGCTTGTCCGGGCCGGCTGCTTTCAATGACCTGCTCGATGATGCGCGGCTGCCGTACGGTGACCGTGTACTGCGCGTAGGAGCCGGGATCAGAGGTAGAGATGTGCGGCGGCAGGTTCATGGAGCTCACGGAAGGCTTTCGAGGATCAGAAAACCTTCACGATGCGGTCGAGCCGGGTACGGTGAAGATATGAGACCAAGGGAGGCAAGCTCCGCGATGGATCTCGCGTACCTGTCCAGGTCGAGATACCCGTACCCCTTCGGGTGGGCAAAGAGCTGGCAGGTTGCGTCCAGCCGCTCCCGGAAGAGCGCCTCATCCTTCGGCTGGATGTTCCCCACCGCCTTGAGGGCGATCTGGAATGCCTCGTCGCGATGATCAACCGTGTACGCCATTGCCTTGCGGGTAGCCCTGACGAAGGCGGCAAGCACGTCGGCGCGTGACGCGATGATTGCCCGGGAGCTGATGAACGAGGCGCTCACCATGTCGGAGATGTCTTTCACGTCCCACTCACGGAAAGGCACCTTTTCGCTTCGAAGCACGATTGGCTCATTGTTGAAGAAACAGACCACCGCATCGGCCTTTCCGCTGCGCAGCGTGGCTTCCTGCGTGTAGCCGATCTTCTCCACCTGGACCGCGCCGGCAAGGTTGTATTTGTGCAGGAAAATCTGAAGCCCTATCCAGGAGGCTCCCGAGAGGTCCGGCGTTCCGATTTTTTTTCCCTTGAGGTCGGAGGGCTGCTGAAACCGGTCGGCAAGCGCAACGATTGTTATGGGATATTCCTGGTAGTACTGGAAAATCGCCTGAAGCGCGATGTTCTTCGCGCCGGCCAGGATGAGCTGATCCGAATCTGTCAGGCCGACGTCGATCTTCCCGGCCGCAAGAAGGGAGAAAATGTCATACTCGAACCCGAAATTGAGCTGAAGGTCGATGCCCTCCTCCTGGTAGAAGCCTTTCGAGATTCCCACGTAGAGGGGCGTGAACTGGACGTGCGGTATATAGCCTATGGCAAGCCTGACCTTCTGAAGGGTTTTGTCCTGCGCGTGAGCCCCCGAGAGTACAAGGGCCCCCAAGGCCAGCGCCACGACCACCATGATTGCACGAATGCGCATTTCCCGCCTCCTCTTTATCTGAGTCTCCACGCCACCAGCCGATGCAGGAGCGTGGCTGCCGCGTAATACACAAGCCCCAGGATCACCAGCCAGACCAGACCCACGAACATCAGCTCGGTGTCGAAATTGCCCTTCGCCACGTTCACCAGTGATCCCAGCCCGACGCTTCCGGATACGAACTCCCCCACCACGGCGCCGATGACGGAGAGCGTGATGGAGACTTTCACCCCGCTGGCAATCATGGGAAGCGAGGCGGGAAACTCGAAATATGCAAAACGGCGGAGCCGCCGGGGCCGGAAAAATGAGATCAGCTGGCTCATGCTTTTTTCCGCCAGCCGGGTGGCCGAGATGTTCGTGATCAGCATGGGGAAAAATATGACGATCACCGAGGTGACGATGCGCGGGGTATATCCAAACCCGAACCACAGCACGAGGAACGGGGCAAGGGCGATGGTGGGAATCGTGTTGAAGGCGATCAGGTACGGCATGAGCAGACGGGACAAAAGCTTCGACTTGGCAATCCAGTACCCCAGGGCCAGGGTCATGACGAATGCAATGAGAAAGCCCGACAGGGACTCATAGACCGTGGCACCGAGGTCGGCAAGGATCGTCCCGCGCCAGAGGGTGAGGAAGAAGCGGGAAAGGACCCCGGCAGGATGCGGCAGGATGTAGTCGGGAATCCCCAGCCTGGTCTTTAAAAAGATGACGATGAAATACAGCGCAACGAGCTCAACCGGGATGAGGGCGCCGCCCAGGTGAAGGCGCAATGCGGCAGGGATTCCGCCGCCTTTCCCGTGCCGCGCAGGGGCTTCTCCGCCGCCGTTCTCACCCGCTTCGCGAGGCGCTTCCTGCAGCGCGGTCCAGAGCACTTTGGCGTCCTTGCGGATGTCTCGGGCAGCGTCCCGTTCCGGGACGGAGAGCAGGTACTGGTCCGGCGCGCCTTCCCCGTTCTTCCCCAGCTCCCGGACGTTGATGATTTGAGCAGGCAGGGGAGACAGGACGTAGATCTTGTCCGAGAGGTAGCAGGCTTCCTCCACCGAGTGAGTCACCATGACAACCGCGCTTCGCGTGTTGCGATGGATGGAGCGCAGGAGAATGTTGAGCTTCTCCCGCGTGATGATGTCCAGGGAAGAGAATGGCTCATCAAGAATAAGGAGGTCCGGCTCAGTGACCAGCGCCCGCGCAAGCTCAACCCTTTTTTTCATTCCCCCGGAAAGCTCGGATGGGGCGGCAGTCTCGCTGCCGAAGAGCCCCAGCTCATCCAGTATTTTCACCCCCCTCTCGCGCAGCTGCAGAGTGATGGGCTCTCCGCGCAGCTCGAAGGGGAGCAGGACATTGCTCAGGGCGTTGCGCCACGGGAGCAACGTGTCGTTCTGAAAGACAAACGAAATACTCCGCGATTCGACCTCGAGGCTGCCCGCGACGGGCCTGTAGATGCCGGCAATCAGATTGAGCAAAGTCGTTTTCCCGCAGCCTGAAGGGCCCAGGAACGTGACAAACTGCTCACGTGGAACGGAGAATGAGATCGAGTCGATGACAAGCTTGTTCTTGAACGCAAATGTGAGGCCTGATGCCTCAATGGTCAGGTCCGGACTCATTCATCCTTCCTTCTCCCATCCAGACTGTACTGTCGGCAACGGAATTCCTCCGTTTCCTCCCTGGATGCTCCGTTAAGACGATTAAGCTCCAGGGGTTGCGGGCTGTGACCGCCGGTCGGGAAATACTCCCTGCCTCGAAGAAAAGGCTGAGGTCAATTCTCAGAAAATGCCGCTAAAATGTCAAGGAGCCTGAGGGATGCCCACGGGACGCGCTCATGCTATAGTCCGGCCATATGATGCTGGCTTACGACATCGGCACTTCCTACCTGAAAGGGGCCGTGGTGACATCCAGCGGAAAAATCGTCAGCAGGGCCCAGGTCCCGGTGCGGCTGCGCGGAAGCGGCGACCCCTCACATCGGGAATCCGATCCCGACGACTGGCTTGCCGGGATGGCCATCGTGACCGCTGAGCTCGGGCTGCGGGAAAAAGGCCGCATCCGGGGAGTCGTGGTGAGCGCGAACGGCCCCACGCTGCTTGCGGTGGATGACGCCGGGGAGCCCCTTGGATTCGCCATGACCTGGATGGACAGGCGGGCCCAGCAGGAAGCGGACCTGATTGCAGAGTTCACCGACGCTCCCCTGGATGCGTCGTTCTACCTCCCCAAGGCGTTGTGGATCATGCGCCACAAGCCCGAGATATACGAGAAGACGCGCCACTTCCTTGCGTGCGCCGAATACATCTGTTTCTTCCTTTCAGGGAACGCTTCCCGCATCATTCCCACCCCCCTCTTCAAGGAGTTCTACTGGAACGAGGAAGCCATCCCCCGGCTTCACATGGACGCGGAGAAGTTCCCTCCGTACCTGGAACCGGGGGAAATCGTGGGCAATGTGTCCCAGCGCGCCCAGGAGACCGTCGGCATTCCCGCCGGAATTCCGGTGATCGCCGGGGGGCCTGACTACCTCATGTCGATCCTGGGAACGGCAACGATGACGGTGGGCCGCACGTGTGATCGCGCCGGCACGTCGGAAGGCGTCAATCTCTGCTGGTCCACTCCCGTGCATGACCCCCGGCTGCTCTGTTTTCCCCACGTCGTGCGCGGTCAGTACAACGTCTCCGCCATGATTTCTTCTTCCGGGTCCACCATCGACTGGGCCGTGCGAACTCTCGGCAGGCGCAAGACGGATATTGAAACGCTTTTGAAAGACGCCCAGGCCGCCCCGCCGGGGGCTCGGAGGCTGCTCTTCCTCCCCTTCCTCACCACCGAACGGTTCCCCATCTGGGACAAGCGCCTGAAGGGAGCCTTCCTGGGGCTCACCCTGGAGCACGGCCGGCGTGAGATCATGCGCGCCGTCCTCGAGTCGACGGGATTCGCCGTACGCGGCATCATTGCGGCCATGGAAGCCAACGGCTGCAGGGTGACCGATCTGCGCGTCTCCGGTGGACAGGCACGGATCCCCTTGTGGTGCCAGGTTCGCGCGGACATCACCGGCAGAAACGTGCTGCTTCCCGAGCAGGAGGACGCCGACCTGGTAGGGAATGCGTGCGTGGGATTCTATTCGCTGGAGGAATACGAAAGCCTGTCGGCCGCCTGCGAGGCCATGGTGCGGTTCAAGAAAACATATACGCCGAACCCTGAGACTCTGGCGCTCTACGATGACCTGTACCGCAGTTTCTCCCGCGGCTGCGCGGAGCTGGGGGATACCCTCCAGGATCTCTAAGGCAGACCGCGCGGAGCGCGATCTCCTCTAGGTCAATCGGGGGGCAGGAGTGATGCTTATCACGTGGGCGGGAGACGCCTGCAGAGGCTCGGACAGCCGGACCATGACGTCCCTTCCCTCCTGGAACCAGGACGCGTGGCTGACGGAGCCCAGGATGCGGATGCTTGCATAGGGAAGGAATCGCAGGGATGGGAGGATGAAGGCCCGGCCCGCCGGGGTTCCCAGGAGTATTGCGTACACGGTCATCCCTTTTCGGGTGTAGCGCACCTCGATACCCTCGTCCGTGACCGCCTCTGTGACCTCCCATCGCCGCGTCGAATAGATCGCCTCCCCGTTGCGCTTCAGCCATGCTCCCAAGTCGCGAAGCCGGGAGCTTGCCGCTTCGGAAATCAATCCCGTTGCGGCCGGGCCTGCGCTCAAGAGCAGGTTGCCGCCACGGGCGGCCGTGTCGACAAGGAGCCGCACCATGGCACCGGCGGAGAGCAGGGACTCTTCCGTTTCCTCCGAATTGAAGGCAGGGGAATGGCCGATGGGCCGCACCCGCTCCCACGCGCCCTCCTCCTCGGACAATGAGCTGTCATCCTCTGTCGTCTTGAAATCGAGGTGGCGTGGTGTCGGCGCGGCGGAGCCGTGAACGGAGGGAGGTTTTCTCCTCAGGGGGAGAACCCGCTCGAGGCTTTCGATCACGCGCCTCCCCAGGCCGGCGCTCTCCTCGGGGTCGAACTGCCCGAACCTGTCGTTCACCACTCCGTCGGGGACCGACTCATAATAGAAGCTGAGAAGGGACAACAGATCTTCCTGGGCCGGGCTGCACACGTCGTTCCAGAGAATGGAGGGACGGTACCTGGCAATCAGCTCGCGCATGTGGGCGTCCACGTACGCGGCATACGTTCTTGTGGTCGGGATTGCCTCGAGAAGGTCCTCCAGGCTGCGGATAGGAGGGCCGCTGAACGTCCAGTCGAGGCCTCCGGAGTAGTACACCCCGAACTTCAAGCCGCGCTCCCGCGCTGCTTCCGCGAAGATGCCCACGACATCCGTGCTGGTCTGCCATTCGTGCCTTCGCGGGTTCTTTTTTCTGCTGGGCCACAGGAGGAAGCCGTCATGATGCTTGGCCGTGAAAATAAGGTACCGGGCTCCCGAGGCCGCCACGGCATCCACCAGGGCCGCGGGGTCCCAGGCCTTCAGGCCCTGGCGGAAAAGCCTTCCGAAGGATTCGTACCGGGCCAGCCTTCCCCAGGCGGAGCGATGGTGCTCCCAGGTCGGGCTGCCGGAGATGCGCATTGAGTTTGCATACCATTCCGCGCGCGGGTCGTTGGCCAGCCCGTGCTCCCAGCCGTCTTCCGCGACAAGCCTTGCGTGGTCCCCGGAAAGCGGCGCCCAGGCCGGGACGGCGTACGGCCCCCATGGGACAATGACGCCGAGCTTCGCGTCTTCGAACCACTCAGGGAGGCGGCGCGCGTCCAGTGATTCCCATGTCTGCATGAAAGCCTAGGTTGCGCGGCCCCGGCACAGCCCGGCCGTGGGGAGCCGCGCTTCTCCTATGTCCGATCCGCGAGGTACTTGTAGTATGAATACCTGTCCTTGGCGTCCCTGCGCGCCACCTCCAGCAGGGAGGCGGCCCTGTCGGGAGCGATCTGCTTGAGAGCGCGGAAGCGGATCTCGTTGTACATGTAGTCGCCGATGTCCGCTGAAGGCTCCTTCGAGTCCAGGATGAACGGGTTCTTCCCTTCTGCCTTCAGCTTCGGGTTGTAGCGGAAAAGCGGCCACGCCCCGGACTCAACGGCGAGCTTCTGCTGCCCGATTCCTTTGCGCAGGTCATAGCCATGGTTGATGCAGTGGCTGTACGCGATGATGATGGACGGCCCGTCGTACTCATCCGCTTCGGTGAAGGCCCTGATGGTCTGCAGCTTGCTGGCGCCGAATGCCACACGCGCGACGTACACGTTGCCGTACGCCACGGCCATCATCCCGAGGTCCTTCTTGCCCAGGGGCTTGCCGCCGGCGGCGAACTTCGCAATGGCGCCCACGGGGGTGGACTTGGACATCTGCCCGCCGGTGTTCGAGTAGACCTCGGTGTCCAGCACCAGGATGTTCACCTTGCGGCCCGACGCTATCACGTGGTCCAGGCCGCCGTAGCCGATGTCGTACGCCCACCCGTCTCCACCGATGATCCAGACGGATTTTCTGATGAGGTAATCAGCCGCAGCCAGAAGCCGCTTTTCCTCCGCGGTGGTTCCTTTCTTTGCAAGGGCGTTTTTCAGGTCGGTCACGCGCTGTCTCTGGCTTTCTATGCCGGCCTGAGTGGTCTGGTCCGCGTTCTTGATCTGCTCCAGGAGGTCTTTCGAGACCGTCTTTGACCCCGCTGCGGCAATGGCGTCGATCAACTCCCGCGCGAACTCCATGAGCTTGTCGGAGGTGAGGCGCATGCCAAAGCCGAACTCGGCGGCGTCCTCGAACAGGGAGTTGGACCACGACGGCCCCCTGCCGTCGCGCCGGGTTGTGTACGGGGTTGTCGGGAGGTTTCCTCCGTAAATAGAGGAGCATCCGGTTGCGTTGGCAATGATGGCCCGGTCTCCATAGAGCTGGCTCATCAGCTTCACGTACGGCGTTTCCCCGCATCCCGCGCATGCGCCGGAGAACTCGAACATCGGAGCAAGGAGCTGCGAACCCTTGATTGTATTGCGCTTGATGAGCTTCGGGTCCACCTCGGGGAGGGAAAGGAAGAACTCGAAGTTCCTGGCCTCCTGGTCCCGGATGGGAAGCTGCGGCGCCATGTTGATGGCCTTCCTGTCGGTCTTCTGGCCGTCGACTTTCTTGTACGCGGGGCAGCTGGCCACGCAGACCCCGCAGCCCGTGCAGTCCAGGGAGGAGACCTGGATGGTGAACTTCAGGCCTTCGAACTCCTTTCCCTTTGCGTCGATGGACTTGAACGTCGGGGGCGCATCCTTGAGGTGCGCCGGGTCATAGACGCTCATGCGGATGACACCATGCGGACAGACCATGGAGCATTCGCCGCACTGGATGCAGGTGTCCGAGTCCCAGACAGGGATCTCTTCCGCTATGTTGCGCTTTTCCCATTTCGTGGTCCCCGTGGGCCACGTGCCGTCATCAGGAAGGGCCGAAACAGGAAGCGTCTCTCCGCGTCCCGCAATGATCGCCGCGGTCACGTTTCGCACGAACTCGGGCGCCTCCGACGGAACCGCGGGAAGAACGTGGATGTCTCCGACCGTCTTCTGAGGATAGTCCACCTTCTCGATGCGCGTGCGCGCCGCCTCCACCGCCTTCATGTTCATCTCGACGATGTCGCGGCCCTTGTTGCCGTACGTGTCCTCGATGGCGGTCTTGATCAGATCCAAGGCCTTTGCCTCGGGAAGGACCCCTGAGATGACAAAGAACGCGGTCTGCAGGGGGACGTTGATCCTGCCGCGCAGCCCCACGTCGTCGGCGATCTTTGTTCCGTTGATCACGTAGAACTTGAGCTTCTTGTCGATGATCTGTTTCTGCACTTCGACGGGGATCTTCTCCCAGACCTCGTCCTTGCCGAAAGGGGAGTTGAGGAGGAACACCGCCCCTTCATCCGCCTGGGAGAGCATGTCGTACTTCTGCAGGAACGTGAACTTGTGGCAGGCCAGGAAGTTCGCCTTGGAAACGAGGTACGTGCTCTTGATGGGCTTTTTCCCGAAACGCAGGTGCGAGATCGTGATGGAACCGGATTTCTTGGAGTCCAGCACGAAGTATCCCTGAACGTAGTTGTCCGTGGCCTTGCCGATGATCTTGATCGAGTTCTTGTTGGCCCCGATGGTCCCGTCCGCGCCCAGCCCGTAGAACATGGCGCGATGGACGCCCGCCGGCTCGGAGGAGAAGGTCGGGTCGAAGGAGAGGCTGGTGTGAGTGACGTCATCATTGATGCCGATGGTGAAGTGATTCTTCGCGTTCTTCTCCTTGAGGTTGTCGAAGACCGCCTTGGCCATTGCGCCGGTGAACTCATACGATCCCAGACCGTATCTGCCGCCGACAATCACGGGATAGTCCTTCGTCTTCAAAAGGCCGCTCGACATTGCCTCCCCGATGGCGGTGCGGATATCCTCATACAACGGCTCGCCAAGGGAACCGGGCTCCTTGGTCCTGTCCAGGACTGCGATTGCCTTCACCGTCTTCGGCAGGGCCTGGACGAAATGCTCCAGGCTGAAGGGCCGGAAGAGGCGTACCTTCAGGACCCCGACTTTTTCCCCTTTCGCGTTCAGGAACTCCGCCGCTTCCTCGGCGGTCTCCGCGCCGTTTCCCATCATGACGATGACGCGGTCCGCGTCAGGTGCGCCCGCGTAGTCGAACAGCCTGTACTGGCGGCCGACGAGCTTGGCGAACTTGTCCATTGCGTTCTGCACGATGCCGGGCACGGCCAGGTAATACCTGTTCACCGTCTCACGGCTTGCGAAGAACACGTCGGGGTTCTGGGACGTGCCCTTGATGGTGGGCCGCTCGGGGTTGAGCGCCCGGGCCCTGTGCGCGGCCACCAGCTCATCGGTGACCATGGCGCGCATGTCGTCGTGGGAAAGCTCCTCGATCTTCTGCACCTCCAGGTAGGAGCGGAAGCCGTCGAAGAAGTGCAGGAAAGGGATACGGGACTCCAGCGTCGCCGCCTGGGCAATCAGCGCGCAGTCCATGATCTCCTGCGCGTTGTTGGAGCACAGCATTGCCCAGCCGGTGGAACGACAGGCCATGACGTCTTCGTGATCCCCGAAAATGGAAAGCGCATGCGAGGCAAGCGCCCTGGCCGCGATGTGAAAAACGGTGGGGGTGAGCTCTCCGGCGATTTTGTACATGTTGGGGATCATCAGGAGAAGTCCCTGGGAAGCGGTGAATGTCGTCGTGAGCGCGCCGGTGGTGAGCGCGCCATGGACTGCGCCCGCTGCCCCGGCCTCGGATTGCATCTCGACAACCGACGGCACGGTTCCCCAGATGTTCTTCACACCATCGGCGGACAGCTCGTCCGAGAGCTCTCCCATTGTTGAGGAGGGTGTGATTGGATAGATCGCAATGACTTCATTTGTTGCGTGCGCGACCGTAGCGGCGGCGGTATTCCCGTCGATAGTGACCATCTTCCTGGCCATAAACGTAGACCTTCTTTCGTTAAAAGGGTGTGCGGGACTTTTCGTCGACGATCATATCCCAATTCACCAAGCGTGACAATTGCCGTTCGTTAGCCGTTCGTTAGCCCAATTCATGCAGCAGAGCGGGGAAAAAATCCCGGTTGTCGGCGCTGAGGTATCGCATTGTGCCGCCCATGCGGGCAAAAGTCTTGCAATAGCGCAGGTAATACGCGGGATTGTCCGCGGGGGGCTCCCCGTCATGCAGCCAGTCCCAAGCGGCTTCCGCGATATCGACCACCAGGAGGTAGTGGCCGCGGATGGGGCTGCCGCGCTGCAGCGCCACGTTCTGCGCCATGGAGAGGGCCTTCTCGAAAATCATGGGCGACATGACGGCAGAGCCTACCGAGAGGTAGACCCCCCCTTCCAGCCTGCTGACGGAAGCGGCAAACATCAGGAAGTCGCGGGCTGCCGCCCGGCCGATTGCTCCGCCGCTGCTCCACGGGTGCGTGTAGATGATGTCGTGGCCAATGCTGGGGTGGCCAGTGAAAGGAACGCCCAGCGTGCGGGCCGCAGCCTGGAGGCTCCATTGGCGAAAGGGATGCGGGATCGAAAGGCGGCCGGGGGGAATACGGGCGTTCTTCAGAACGGCCAGCAGGTCCGCCCCGGCCGCCGCCCGCTCCGGATCATCCCTCAGCAGCCGCTCCGCCAGGCTGCGAAGCTCCTCGGCCTGAGGAATCAGGAGCCCTTCATCGGCGATGAGCGCTCCGATGGACTGGCCGTATCCCAGTCCCTCCCATGCTCCAACCAGCAGCCCCAGGTTTATGTAGCGTCCCGTCTCCTCCCAGGTGCCGAACTGCCCCTGGGCCACGTTTTCGCGCACGTCCTCGCTTGTCTTGCCCTGGAATGCGATTTCCCAGTCATGGATGATCCCCGCGCCATTGGTGGCCAGGTGGGTCAGCCATCCCTTCGAGATCAGCGCTGCCAGGACGGGGCCAAGCCCGTTTTTGATTGCGTGCGCGCCGAAGGCGCACATCACCGGCCTGCCCGCCGATCTTGCGGCCCTGATCCTCTGTGCAGCCTCACGGAGCGCGTCCCTGGCTTGGGGGGAAAGCTCACGCGGCCGTGATTCCGCCAGGACCAGATCACGCGGGGCCACGACCTTGTTTTTCCTGTCCCTCAGCGGCTTGAACCGGATGGCGCCGCGATCGAACAAAGGAAAGCTCATGGACGGACCCCGAGGATCTTGAAGAGATCTTCCCAGCGGAGAAAATCTGCTACAATGAGATCAGCGCCTCCCCGGACAAGGCGGCTGCGTTTCCCCATGTTCCAGCCGAACCGTCGCGGCTCGTCAGTCGCCACCCCAACGGCATATCCCCCGCTCTTTTTTGTTTCCCGCATTTCCACGGGTCCGTCGCCAAAGGTGACAAGGCCACGAAGCCCTTCCGGACCCACCTGGGCTTCAATCCGCTGCAGCACCATCTTCTTCGCCTCCACCTTCGGGTCTCCAACGGAACCCATGACGCGTCCTTCAAAGAACCTGGCCACACCGAGCACCCCGGCTTCCCGAATGACGTCCTTTTCATCAGTCCCGCTTGCCAGGAACATCTTTACACCGGCGCTTTTCAAAGCCTCCAGGAAATGCACGACGCCCTTGATCATGAAGTCATCGACAGACAACTCCCCCTTTTGAAGCCGGGTGATCCTTTCGGCCACCATGACCTGCAATTCTCCGTCGTAATCAGCCTTGTATCCCCCGGCGTTCTTTATTGCAGACTCGGGGACAAAACCAAGCTCTCGGACCATCCCGACCAGCCCTTGCATCTGGACGATAGTCTGCACGCCCGTGGTGGCATCGATGTAGTCCTTCACCCGGGAGACAACCTCCTGGTAGACTTGCGCGGGCAGACGTTCCCAGCCCTCACCCATGATGCTGCGGACCATGACGGGCTCCATGATCTTCTCCCATCCCTCTCGAAGCGTGGAGACGGTCCCGTCAAAATCAAAAATGACATGCCGGACAGCACGTCCGTGCGGCAATTCCGAAATGATCTCGATTTCCGTATTCGCGTGGAAACGGGCGCTGCGCGAGTCTTCCGCGAGCTCCGGGCGCATCACGTAGTCCGGGTCCGTTCCAAGAGCGAGAATTTCCTGCGGCGACGCCGTCCCGGTCGTGAAGAGCTTGCGCACCGTGACCCCTGCCACGAAGTTACCGAGATTGGCCGCCTCCGCGGAGCCGCGACCCGCGGAAAGCGCGGCCGCAATGCCGGCCAGGGCGCTGTCTCCTGCCCCGACCGTGTCAACCGGTCCGATTATCTGCAGCCCAGGGATCTCGAACGCTCCTGTCTTTTCATGCCCAAGGATCCCTCGAGGCCCCCGGGTTATGAAGACAGGCCTGCCCCACCGGCCAAAGAGCGCCAGCGCCGCCCGGGCCACCGTCTCCCGCGCTACCGGCGCATTCTTTTCCCACGGGATGCCGCACAGTCGCAGCGCTTCGACGTCGTTCAGCTTGCGCATCGCGCCGTCAAAGGAGTCGCTGAACGCCCTGCTGTCCACGATGAACGGAACTGTGGATTGAGCGATCAGCGAACGCAGCCCGGCGCGAAACTCATCCGTGTGAACGCCACGGGGGAGCTGCTGGTTGATGATGACGAGGTCCAGCCCGCCCAACTCCTCGCGGAGCGCGCCCAGCAGGGCGCTTGCGACGCCGGGGGCCAGAGCGTTCGCCCCTCCGAAATCGATCCTTCCCTGCTCTTTGCCTGCTTCGATGGGTTTGATGTAGACCGGCGTGGCCCACCCCGGTCCTTGAGCGAGGACCCTCGCGGTTTCGACCCCGATTGACTGCAGGATGCGCAGCATTTCCCTGCCAAACGGGTCATCGCCAAGAACGCCGAAGGCGGCCACCCGCCCGACGCCCATTGCCGCGAGGTTGTTTGCGACATTCCCCGCGCCGCCCAGTGAATAGCGCTGTTTCCGGACGGCGCGGGTGGGAAGCCCGGTCTCGATGGAGATCTCCGAAAATGAAGGGTCCAGGTCCCAATAGGCGTCGAGACAGAAATCCCCGATCACCCCGATGCGCGAGCGACGGATGTCGCGAAGCAGGGCTTCCAGCCCGCTGCCGGTCATAGCGTGCGGCAGTGTAGCCCCGGCGTCCGGGACTGGCAAGCCCGGCTCCATTTCCCTATACTTCGGGCTCATATGAAATACCAGGACATTATAAATCGCTCCAGGTTGCTTGCCGAGCAACCCGTGCGGAAGCTCGACCCCAAGGGGCGGGAAAAGGCGTTCAAAGATTTCCAGGGCCGCACCGCCTCATCTGCCCGCCTTTTCGAGAAAGCCGGGCGGGTCCTTCCCCGGGGCTGCGAGCACGCGTGGGCTCCCAGCGTTCCCTACCCGCTTTTCATGGAGCGCGGACAGGGGAGCAAGGTCTGGGACGTCGACGGCAACGAATACCTCGACTACATCCTGGCAGGCGGGCCGGTCATCCTGGGGCACAACCATGAAGGCCTGAAACGAAGCATGATGGAGCTAATCCAAAAGCGGACCTGGTTCCACGGGTTTTCCGATGAGATGGAGATAAAGGCCGCGGAGAAGATCATCAGCCACTTCCCGGGCATTGAGCGGGTTCGCTTCACGGCATCCGGCACGGAGGCGAATGCCGCGGCCGCACGGATTGCCAGATCCTTCACGGGAAAGAAGAAAATAGCCAAGTTCATGGCCGGCTACCATGGCTGGAGCGACACGTTCATGACCGACATGGAGATCCCGGGAAGCGGACGGTTTCTCTCCCAGGGGATACCCTCTGAGATCCTGGACCTGACCGTCCTTGTACCGCCGAACAACCTGGAAGCGCTGGAGAGACTGCTTGTTGAGAATGCCAGCGACGGCGGGATTGCGGCAGTCTTCTGCGAGCCCGTGGGCGGGGAGTCAGGGTTGGTGCCGTTTGCCGACGGTTTTCACGAGGCGGCAATCGAGATCGCGCACAGGCACGGCGCCCTGTACGTCTTCGACGAAGTGGTCACCGGGCTGCGCATGGGCCTGGGAGGGGCGCAAGGAGCGCTGGGAGTGAAACCCGACCTTACCACCCTGGGCAAAGCGCTCATGAGCGGATGGCCGTCCTGCGGAGCGGTGTGCGGGAGGGCCGACGTGATGGAAACCGCAAGCGCCGGCGTGATCCCTGACGGCAGGCCCTTTGCATACCTTGCGGGCACGCTGCCGGGAACGGTCCTCTCCGCGGCGGCCGCTTACTACACGTTCGTGGAGCTGGAGAAGCCCGGCGTCATGGAGCACCTGTTCGCCATGGCCGCGGATTACGTGGACAAGCTCAACGCGCTCTTTGCCGGGCGCGCGTGCGGCTTCTTCGCGTACAACTTCGGCGGGATCATCCGCATCGAGATGACCGCGCCGCACGCCGTGCCCATCACCGGGCCTGATGCGCTTCAGCAGATCATGTTCCGCCGGGGCATTCTGGAGGAATATTCCCTGATCGTGCATTCAAACGGAGTCCTGACCAGGAACGGGCGAGACATGGTGAGCGCCAGCCATTCGAAAGCTGACAACGACAAGGCAGTGAAGGCATACGCTGCGCTCCTGGACTGCCTGGTATGAAGCAGGGCAGAGCGCTCGTCACCGGCGCCTCCCGTGGGATCGGGAGGGCCATAGCGGAAGCCCTTGTGAAGGACGGCTGGGAAGTCGTGGGCACGTGCAGAAACCCGCGCCGTCTTGGCGCAAGGGAACGGGTTGCCGGAGTGCGCTACCTTGCGCTGGACCTGGGCAGCGAAAAAAGCATAAAGGCGCTTGTCGGCGCGGCGGGAGATGTCGACTTGCTGGTGAACAACGCCGGAGAGAGCCCCATCGGTCCCGCCGAAGAAATCCCCATACCGAGAATGCGCGGGCATTTCAACATCAACTTCTTCGGACCCGCAATGATCATGCAGGGCTTCCTGCCGGCCATGCGCGGGAAACGAAGCGGCATGATCGTTTTCATTGGTTCGATCAGGGGTGAGGCGCCGACTCCCTTCTCATCCATCTATTCCGCCAGCAAGGCGGCCATCAGGGCTTTCGGTGAATGCCTTCGCATGGAGCTCATGGGAACGGGCGTGCGGGTTGCAGTGGTGACCCCCTGGTATGTGAGGACCGGTCTTCCCCAGGAGCGCATCATGGAAAAGAAGTCTCCCTACGCGGAGGCGTTGCAGGGCGTGAGCGAAATGCGAGAGCGCACGATTTCCACGTCTCCTGATCCCCGGGTGGTCTCAGACGCTGTGCTGCGCCTGATAAAATCGAGGAACCCGGCTCCTGTCACGGTTGTCGGCAGACCTTTCCCCACTTTTTTCCTCCATCACGCGCCGCGCGCCCTGGTGGCGCGCATGTCGGCAAGAGTGACGGGCATGCGCCCCATCCTCCAGAAAAAAGTGCGCTAGATCCAGCCCTTCTCCTGAGCAATGCGCGCGGCCTCGAACCTGTTTGCGGCATCGAGCTTCTGGATGGCGAGGGAAAGGTAGTTGCGAACGGTCCCCTGTGAGAGATGCAGCGCGTTGGCAATCTCGGCAATGCCGGATCCGCTGGAAGCTGCCTCAAGGACGTCCCGCTCCCGTTCCGTGAGCGGATTGTCTCCCTCACTCAGTGCATCGATTGCCAGTTGAGGATCTATGACCCGCTCTCCGGCCACGGCCCTGCGAATGGCCAGGGCAAGCTGGGCCGCCGGGGCATCCTTTGTCAGGAAGCCGACCGCTCCTCCCTCCATGGCGCGCCTGAGGTAGCCCGGGCGCCCGAAGGTGGTGAGCATGAGGACCCGGCAGGAAGGGACTTTCTCCCGCAGCTGCGCTGCCGCCGTCAGGCCGTCCCCGCCCGGCATTTCAATATCCAGGAGGGCGACGTCGGGTTTCTTCGCCGCGGCAGCCGGGACCACCTCGTCCGCGCGGCCGACCTCGGCCACAACTTCAATGTCCTTTTCCAGGCGAAGAAGCGCGGCGAGCGCTCCTCTCACGGTGGCCTGATCATCCGCAAGAAGGACGCGAATCATTCCCGCCCCCTTGTCGGGACCGTCGCGGTCAGGGCAAAGCCGCCCTGCGCCCGGCCGTGCGCCTCGCAGTTTCCGCCCAGAGTCTGCAACCGCTCCTGCAGCCCGCGAATGCCGCTGCCACCGACGGGGAGCTCGGCCGGCGTCGGAGATCCGGTTCCATCGTCTGCCACCGTAACGACCGCGAAACCGGAGCCCTCTTTGAGATCGATCGTGCAGATTCTTGCCCGGCTGTGCCGGATGACGTTCGTCACTCCTTCCCGAACGGCCCACGCAAGCGCCTCGCTGAGCTCTGGCGGAAGCGTTCCGACAAGGCGTTGATCGCATGCGTTGACGAGCTGGATGCCGGCCGCCGAAAGGATCTCCTTCGCCGCGCGCAGCTCGCTCTCCAGGACCGGTTTGCGGTCAGCCGGCAACCGCCTCCCGCACTTCCTGGAGCGTGGAGCGGACGGTGGATTCCACTTCCACCATCTCCGCCTCCGCCCTGTCCGGCGCCGAGAAAATAAGGTGCCGGGCCAGCTCGCTTTTCAGCGCAATAAAGGAAAGCTTCTGCCCCAGCAGGTCGTGCAGGTCGCGCGCGATGCGAAGGCGCTCGTCGGCCGCTGCAAGCCGGGCTATCTCACCCTGCGCTTCATGGAGCTTTCGGCCCACGGCGATGGACCGGGTCAAGCTGATGGTCATGAAGCTGACCACCGGGATGATGAAAGTGGCAGGGAGCAGCGCGGCGAATGAAAAGCCGAGCAACGCGCCCGTGACCAGGCACACGGCCAGCACCACGGCGTTGGTGATGATCGCCCGGGGTATGCGAAACGCGCTGCCCGCATATGCCGCCGTGTAGATGAAAAGGCTGGTCGAATCAAGATGTTGCGGCCTTCCCAGGAGCGCGACGGCGACGCTCAGGGCAAGCATGGCGGCCACGACGCCGTTCCTCCTGAGGATGAATGCGCGCTCGTCGGTCTCTCCGTAGGATCTGCCACTGAGAGACAAGGCCAGGCGGAATGCGCAAAAACCATAGACCGCCGCAAAGACGGCCATGACGGCAAGGGCCACGGAGGAGGCCGCAGGCACGGGCGGCCGCAGAAGTTGAAGGGTGCCGGGAATGAGGAAGGGGAGCCAGACGATCCACAAGATCCACAGGCGCCATGGGGAAGAGAACAGGCGATGCTGTGGGACGGCCGGCGTTTTCTGCATCGTTTCACTCAGCATGCCATACCCGATCTAAAAGAACAACTTCAGCTCGATATCAAGCTGCCACAAGAAAGGAGACGCGCCGGCCTCCGTGGCGCTTCCGCCCCAGGTAGTGGTCACCGACCCGGCGAGCCCCCACCCGTCATTCGTCACCGCCAGCCCGATCCCGTCCATGGCGGATGGGTCCTGCAGGTTGACCTCCACCCAGCCCTGCGCGGTCAGCTGATCGGTGATGTTCTCAGCAAGCCGGGCAAATGCGTAATGCTGCGCCGCCTGGAACTGTCCGAGCTGGCCAAGCACATCAGGCGCCGCTCCGCCGGTTTCCAGCCGGTTTCGGGAATATTGGATCACGCTCGAGTAGTCGCTGCCCGCAAACCCCAGGCCATCATATGCATATTCGACAATGAGGGAGGTCTTCGTGGTGATGGACCAGGTGAAGCCCGCCAGGGCGCGGACAACCCATGGCACTGACTGCGAGGAGGTTGTCAGAAGCTGGGGATCCGCGACAGCGAGCCGGGGGAGGGAGTCTGCCACGGAGACCTCCCCGCGCACCGTCACCCGGTCGCCGATGTTCGCATCCACTCCCGCTCCTCCCTGCGCGTGAACCGCGGGATCGGGGCTTCCCGGCCCTCCCGTTGAGACCAGCCCGAGGGCCTGCAGATCGACCCCGCCGATATGGGCCTGTATCGTGAGCTGGTCGAGGAAATCATTCTGCTGCGAGCTCACGTATCCGAGGACGGAGCCGGCGTCGCTTGACCACACGAGGCGCGGAGAGAAGAACTCTTCGAAGCTGAAATCTCCAACCATCCAGAGGAGCCTGGTTCCGACCCAGCCCTCCTCCCACTGCGGGGCCGCCGCAGGAATTTGCTGGGGGACATTGCCTGCGGCTCCGCGCGAAATGAGATTCAGGGGCGTACGGAAGAAGCCCGATGAAGGATGGATGATTTCTTTCCCGGTGTCCCAGATGAGAACGCCGGGAATGATCTGCCAGCTGAGATCCGCCTGGAGCAGGCGGCTGGAGAGGGCAAGCCGGTTTCCAGGCACGTTCAGCGGGTTGTAGTCCGGGAGGGAATCCAGGAGCGCCCAGGCCGTGGCAGAGAGAGTCAGCCCTTCACGGGGTGTTGCATGGCCGCTCAGCGCAAACTGCGATGTGATGCGCGCGTCCTCCGCCTGGACAAGGGGCGAGCCGGGACCCTGCGTCGGAGCAAGTGTCGCGCTGGGTGCCGCGTCCACATCGATCTCACCCTCAAGGCCGAAAACGGGAAGCTCCGCAACGGCAGCCAGCGCCATGGCAACGACCAAGGCTCTCATCTGGGCTGCTCCGGGTTCCACAGGGGAAGAAAGCTGCGCTTGAACTCGGTCTCTGGCACCGATTTCCGTCCGACCTTGTCGAACGCCATGACAGTTCGCTTGGTCGCGTCGTCGCCGGAAAAAACCTCCACCGTGAACGGAACATCCTTTCCCATCGCCTCGCGATAGTCCCGGTAGTACGCTTTTTTCAGGAGAGCTCCGGATGCCGCATAGAGCTCCGCGTACAGGAGCCGAAGGCTGGATTTCTCCACCCAGAGCTGCACCCGCTTGTAGCTCGTGTCGCCGACAGACTCTTTTGCCACGAGGGACAAATGGTAGACGGGCTTTCCATCCTGGGTCCCGTCAGTCATCGATTCCACGTCATAGTCCCGGGCAAAAGTCCGGACCACATCACCGTCCGATGCCTGCCCCGTGAGCACTTCCAGCGGGGAGAGGCGGATGGGGTTGGTGGTTCGCACGAACAGGAGGTAGACGGCATCCCCGTCCACCAGGAGCTTCCTGCCCCGGCTCGAGGCGGGGTCCACAAAATACATGAGCACCCGGTTGTGATCCGCCCCGATCTTCAGCGATCCCCAGAGAGTCGTCGTGTCGGTGACCTGGCTTCCATCATAGGCGCTGAGGCGCACCTCGAAGCTCATGTCGTCGATGGTCCGCTGCGCGTCCGACTGCGCCAGGATCCCGGCGGGGGACTCGGCGTACAGGCCGGCCGTGACAAGCAGGGCAACGGGGACAAGAAATGCACTGATGATTCTTTTCATGATCGTCTCCTATCGTGATCTCAGAAGCTCGGCCGCCGTTTTTCGCAGGGAAAGCATGCCGGGGAACAGGGCCGCCAACAGAGAGGCTGCAAGCAGCCACATGCCGTTTCCGAAGAAGCTTTGAAGCTTCGGTGTGAAGCTGACGGTTATCCCGGACGTGGACATTCCCGGCTCCGGGGGCATGGGCAGGCCGCCCAGGGCGTTGATGAGCCCGCACGCTCCGCCGCCGGCAAGGAAGCCAGCAACAGTTCCTGCCAGCCCGAGGATGAGGCCTTCCATCATGAGCATCACAAGGAGCTGTCGGCGCCGCGTTCCGAAGGCTCGAAGAGTTCCGATCTCCCGGTAGCGCTCGATGACGGAAACCGAGAGAGTCCCGGAAATCGAGAACAGGGCAACCAGCAGGACGATGAATCGGGCCACGGCGAGAATCAGCTGGTACAGGGAGTTCGCTGCCTGGAACGAAGGTGAAAGCTGCTCCCACGTCCGCACGGTCAGACCGGATACTGCGGACCCCTGCGGCGCAGCGGCCATCCGCTTTGCCACGACAGCGGTATCACCGGTGTTTTTCAGGAACACGATCAAGCTCGGAACCGTTTTCACGCCCACCAGGGCCTGGGCGTCCGCAAGGCTCATGGCGACGGAGATGTCGTCCACTTCGGCAATACCCGATGAGCTGATGCCGGCAATCGTGAAGCTCTCCGTGTTCACTCCCCCTTCCTTGCTCAGGGCAAAGAGGGACAGCGTGCGTCCGGGAGCAAGCTTCAGCTTCCGGGCAAGCCCGGTCCCCACCAGGATGGTGCCTGATTCCCCGGGGGCCAGATCCCTTCCGTCGGTGATCGAGCGCAGGCTGAGATCGGTTCGCGCCTGCGCCGTGGGATAAGCGGTCACGCGCACAAAGCTGGTCGTGCCGGCGTCGGAAAGCGCGGCGGAAAAAGCCATGGTTGGCATGACATCCTTCACCCCGGGGATGGATCGAAGCTGGGCATCGATCATCTTTTCGTTGTCGAGCATGAACGGGATGGGGTTCGTGTCTCCGGCGTCGAAGTATGATGCGGAGCGCGCAACCTGGATGTGGCCCGTCCCGCTTTTGATGATCGCATCCCGGAAACCGTTCATGGAGTAGGTGATGAAGCCGTCCAGCAAGGTCAGCCCCAGGAGACCCACGGTGATGGCAATCAGAGTGGAAAGCGTTCGGCCCCGGTTGCGCGCCAGGTTGCGCGCTGCCATCGAAAGAATGACTCGTGCGTGTTCCATGGGTTTCCTATGCCTCCCTCAGGCACTGCGACGGTGTGAGCCTGACCGCACGAAGACCGGGAAGAACGGCGGCAAGACCCGCTGTCAGAACCGCGGGGACGAGGTTGAGCCATACCGAGTCCAGGCCGGGCCTGACCATGATGGCAAAAGCCTGCGCGCCGTTGTGGTACGTGAGCCCTCCGGAGGCATCGATGATCGCGGAGACCAGGAAGCCCAGCGCAATCCCCGCAACGGCGCCAAGAAGCCCCTGCAGGCATCCCTCCCAGAGGATCACAAAAAGGATGTCCTGCTTCTTCGTGCCCAGGGCGCGAAGAGTCCCCCACTCCCGCATCCTTTCAAGAACGGTGCGGTTCATTGAATTGGCCAGGATGAACAGGGTAACCAGCAGGATGATTGCGCGGATCACGGTGAGGAAGCTCCCCATGATCGTGCTGACCTGGATGTACAGGGTTGCCAGGTCCTTCCACGTGCGGAATGTCACGCCTCGGGGGAGGCTGGCCGCGATGGCTCCGACCGCATTGATGTCTCGGGAAATGATCATGAGCACCGGCGGCGCCTGCATCCCTATGAAGTCCGCTGCCGTCTGGTAGTCCGTGTATGCGAACGACTTATCCCGTCCGGGCGAGCTGAAAATCCCCGAGATCGTGAAGTCCCGGCCTTCGAGGTTGCCGCCGGGGAGAATGGCCATCAGGGTGACCACGTCTCCCACTTTTGCCCCGAGAACACGGGAGGCAGTTTCCCCGATCACCAGGCTGCCATGGTCTTCGGATGTCACATTCGACCCTTCCACCAGGGTTCCGAGGTTGAACCGGTCAGGCGGCGGGGTGATGATCCCCGAGCTGGGTGCGAAGTACATCCGGTTCGCCGGATACGCTCTTACCAGCAGCGTAGCCGACTGATCGCCCAGCCCGGCAACGGCCACAAACCCAGTCGACGGGAAAACCGCCGACACACCGGGTTGTTTCCCGATCGACGCTGAAAGCCCGTCAGGGTCCTTGAGACCGTAGGCGAACGGGTTGAACTCTCCGTCGATGAAGTATCGGGGGCTTGCGGCGACCTGCACGTGCCCCACGCCTGAGAGGATGGTTCCGTCCCGAAAGCCCTGCATCATCTGGCCCAGGAAGCCCTGGAAGACAACCATGCCGCTGAGCCCCACGACGAGCGCGGACACGGTGACGATGGTCCGGCGCGCGTGCCTGAGAATGCTTCGCCAGGCAATCATGAGATCCTTCATGCGACTTCCTTGTCCCCGACAATGCGACCGTCGCTCATGGTGACGAGCCGGCCCGCGTAGCGCGCCACGGCAGGGTCGTGGGTGGCAAAGATGAGAGTGGAGCCCGCGGATCGATTCATTTCCACCATGAGCTCCATGATCGTCCTGCCGGTCTCATGATCCAGCGCGGCCGTCGGCTCATCAGCGATCAAAAGCCTGGGCCGGGTCACCAGGGCTCGCGCAATTGCCACGCGCTGGCGCTGCCCGCCGGAAAGCCGCTCCGGGCTGCGGCGCCGAAAACCTTTCAGGCCCACCCTCTCCAGGAGCTCTTCCACCCGGGCGGCGCGCTCTCCCCGCGGCATGCGCTGCAGGAGGAGCGGGTACTCGACATTTTCGAAGACTGACAGGACGGGAATAAGGTTGAAGGTCTGAAAGACGAACCCCATTGTCCTGTTCCTGAACTCGGAAAGCTGCGCGTCTTTCAGAAGGCTTGCTTCCCTGCCGGCAATCACGATGCTTCCCGAGGAGAGGCTGTCAACGCACCCTATGACGTTGAGGAGCGTGGACTTCCCGCTCCCTGACGGGCCCATGAGGCAGACGCGCTCCCCGGAGCCGATCACGAGGTTGATGCCTGCCAGAGCGGGTATCTCGGTCTTCTCCAGCTGGTAATGCTTTTCAGCGTCCCGAATGTTGATCAGCTCCGTCATGACTTGCCTCCCGCCGCTGATCGAATCTGAGCCGCTGCGTCCCGGTAGGTATTCTCGTCGAACAGGCCGTTTGCGCGCGCCAGGACGGTGCCGGTCTTGTCCAGCACGATGATGTACGGATCATCGGGGAGCCGGTAACCGACCAGGGAGCGCCAGGCCCCCTCGTCATGATCGGCGATCAGGAAGCGCGCGCGCTCCTGCGGAGCAACCCCCGAGCGGATCGAGCCGAGAGCGAAGGAGCGAAAGACCGGGGGAACGCCGGCGATGACAGCAACGGGATAGACGGCAAACCCTTCAGCGGCCGTGAAATCCCGCTCCAGCCTGTCCATCCAGGGCTTGTTGTTCGATCCGGCCTTCTGCGTGAATCCAACCACCAGGATGTCAGTGTCGGCTTCCAGGTCATCCGGAAGCACAAACGAGGACCCCGCCAGGGTCTGGATGGTGGCGCGGGGAATAAGCTTGGACCACGCTCCTGCCTGCAGGCACACCATGAGTGCCAGTCCGATAAGCACGGTCGGTGCTTTTGATCTTTTGCGATGCTGCATGGCGAGAATATGCCCGCAGCGCAC
Source organism: uncultured Spirochaetota bacterium (assembly GCA_963710335.1). GTDB lineage: Bacteria > Spirochaetota > Spirochaetia > SZUA-6 > Fen-1364 > Fen-1364. The sequence goes on along the minus strand of CAVQAA010000025.1, from coordinate 224,669 downwards.
GCGGCGCAGTAGTGGAGAGCGTCAGGACTTTTCGGTGCGGGATGTCAGAGCTCACGCGTGACGCTTGTCACACGAGCTCTCGGGGAGGCAAAGGCCACCAGGGACCGAATCGACCTGCAGACGCAAGGCAACTTGCGGGGTACACTTCTCATCAGAGGAGGACTCGATGACCAGGAAATCCCTCTCTTTCGACGCACTCAGCGTCATGCAGATTGTCGTGGCCCTTTTCCTTTTCACCCTCGGGCTCGTCGGCATCATCGACTGGAACTCCAACGCCGCCCAGTTCGGCCGCAGTCTGAACCGGCTGTTCGGCGCGGGCAACGACCCCATCAACATCATCGTTGCCATAGTCGAGCTGGCTGCCGGGGTGATCGTGTTCGCCGGCCTCTTTATCAATGTTCGCAGCCGGCTGGTGTACTGGCTCACCATCATCATTGCCGTCCTGTGGGTGGTTGAGATCATCATCGGCTTCTTTGCCCAGCGGCCGTTCGAGCCTGACTTCATCATCTGGCTCAATAGACTGTGTGCGGACGTGATCATCCTCCTTGCCCTCTGGCTGATCAACCGCAGGTACGCGTAGGAGGTGAGCATGCTTCGTCATGTCATGTTTGCAGCGGCCCTTCTGTGCGCGGCAGGGTATCCGCTGGCTGCACAGTCGTTTTCTTTTGCAACCGGAGACTCCAGCCTGGACGTCACGCTCAATTCGATGAACGTCCAGGCCAGCGCGAACATCGGCCCCTATGAGGCGGACCTGAGCGTCTCCTATGGCGTGCCGCAGGCTCAGATCCAGACATGGATAACGGTCGACAAGCTCCAGCCGGCCGAAGTCTTCCTGGCTCTGGACCTGGGGCGCATTTCCCACAGGCCGCCGGCCACGGTCATCGAGGCATACAGGAAAAACCGGGGGAAGGGCTGGGGAAGCGTGGCAAGATCCCTCGGGATCCGGCCCGGATCTCCGGAGTTCAAGGCGCTCAAGAGCTCTGCCGTAGAAAAGGACGCAAAGATCAGGGAGAGAAAGAAGAGATAAACCTCCTGTGCAACTGAAGCGCCGGGGCTTATAATCGGCGGCATGAAAGCCCTGGTGAAGAAGTCAGCAGGCAAAGGCCTGGAGATGCAGGAAGCTCCCGTCCCCGAGATCGGCGGGAACGACCTCCTTGTGAAAGTGACCAAAGCCGCCATCTGCGGCACCGACCTTCACATCTGGAACTGGGACGAATGGGCCCAGCGCACGATTGTGCCGCCCATGATCATCGGCCACGAGTTTGTGGGCAGGATCGTGGCCAAGGGCGCAAACGTGCGCGGCTACGAGATCGGGGAGCGCGTTTCGGGTGAAGGGCACATCGTCTGCGGGGTCTGCCGCAGCTGCCGGGCGGGCCGCAGGCATTTGTGCACCAACACGGTGGGCATCGGCGTGAACCGTGACGGCTGCTTTGCGGAGTACCTCTCCCTGCCGGCGGGAAACGCATGGCACGTTCATCCAAGCATCCCCTCGGAGATCGCTTCCTTCCTGGATCCGCTGGGCAACGCAACCCACTCCGCGCTCTCCTTCGACCTCGTGGGCGAGGATGTGCTCATAACGGGCGCAGGCCCCATCGGCGTCATGGCCGCCGCAATCTGCCGCCACTGCGGGGCCCAGAGGATCGTGGTCACGGACGTGAACGACTACCGCCTGGGCCTGGCGGCGCGGATGGGGGTCACGAAGACTGTCAACATAGCCCATGCCACCATCGAGGAGGCGCGCAAGGAGCTGGGGATCATCGGCTTCGACATCGGCCTGGAGATGTCGGGCAACGGCACGGCCTTTGAAACCATGCTTGAGAACATGTACCACGGGGGCCGCATCGCCCTCCTGGGAATCCTCCCCAACTCCACCGGCATACGGTGGGACCAGGTGATCTTCAAAGGGCTGATCATCAAGGGGATCTACGGACGGGAGATCTTCGAGACATGGTACAAGATGCAGACCATGCTCCAGAGCGGGCTTGATGTCTCTCCTGTGCTGACGCATCGGTTCCCGCTGGCGGACTTCCGCAAGGGTTTCGAGGCAATGCAGTCGGGCAGCTGCGGGAAGGTGATCCTGGAAATCGCGGAGGACAAAGAGGATGCTTGACCAGGGGACGCGGGAGAGGCTTGCCGATGCCGTCGAGGAAATCCGGAGGGCGGGAACATTCAAGGAAGAGCGGATCATCGGCAGCCCGCAAGGGGTGCGGATCCGGGTTGCCCCCGGCAGGGAGGTGCTGAACTTCTGCGCCAACAACTACCTGGGGCTTGCGTCCCATCCAGCGGTCATCGAGGCCGCCCATAGGGCCCTGGAGATGTGGGGGTACGGCATGGCGTCCGTGCGGTTCATCTGCGGGACGCAGGAGGTTCACCGGGAGCTGGAGCATCGCATGTCGGAGTTCCTGGGAACGGAGGACACCATCCTCTATTCGTCATGCTTCGACGCGAACGGCGGCATCTTCGAGCCCCTGCTGGACGAGCAGTGCGCCCTGATCACGGACCAGCTCAACCACGCCTCCATCATCGACGGCGCCCGTCTGTGCAAGGCCCGGCGGCTCATGTACGCCCATGGCGACATGGGTGAGCTGGAGGACAGGCTCACCGAAGCGTCATCCATGGCCGTGCGGCTGATCGTGACCGACGGAGTATTCTCCATGGACGGGGATTACGCGAAGCTGCCCGAGATCTGCGCGTTGGCCGAGCGCCATGGGGCGCTGGTCATGGTGGATGACAGCCACGCAACCGGCTTTGTCGGCAGGACGGGTCGGGGAACCCCGGAGCATTTCGGAGTGACAGGGCGGGTGGACGCGCTGTCCACCACGTTCGGCAAGGCGCTCGGCGGCGCCACCGGAGGCTGCATATCCGGACGCCGGGAGATCATCCAGCTCCTTCGCCAGCGAAGCAGGCCGTACCTGTTTTCCAACTCCCTTGCGCCCATGGTCGCAGCCTCGACACTCGCGGTCCTGGACCTGCTGTCAAAAAGCACCGAGCTACGCGACAGACTGGAGGAAAATGCCGGCCTGTTCAGGCAGGGAATCAGCGCTGCCGGGTTCAACGTAAAGCCGGGGTCCCACCCCATCGTTCCCATCATGCTTTTCGAGGAAAGCCGCGCGGCGGAGATGGCACGGATGCTGCTGGACGAGGGCATCTACGTGATCGGATTCAGCTACCCGGTTGTTCCCAAGGGCCAGGCCCGAATCCGGGTCCAGCTCTCCGCTCTGCACTCCCGCGATGATCTGCGCCGGGCGCTTCGCGCTTTTGTCAAGGTCGGAGCGTCCCTGGGGATCGTCAAGGAGAGCGCTGTTTTGCTATAATTCCCCTGGAGGAAATCCATGGTAAAGGCAGAGGACAAGTCAAAGATCCAGTCGCTGCTCAGCGACTTGAACGGGCTGCGGTCCCGCAATCCGGAAGAGTCGAAGTTCAAGGAATGGAAGGAAAAGGCGGAGAAGAACGTCGAAGAGGTCTTCGGCAAGGGCTCGGAGCAGGCAGGCAGATTCCGGTCCTTGAAGTTCTTCGACTTCTCCCGGCGCATCGGTGTGCCCAAGGATGCGCCGCTGCGCGTGGATGAGAGATCGGGATTCCTCAAGGGGCTTGAGGACGCCCGGAGGCTGTTGTCGAGGTTCGCAGACAGCTGACCCGCGCCACGCCCGGTGCGGCGCCCGGTCTATCCGACTTTGAACGTACCCCCCGGAGCCACCGCGACCGCGTGGTAGCCTTTCGCCTCCGCCTTTCTCACGAACTCCGCGGGATCCGCCTTGATGAGGTCGAAGGTGTTGTAGTGCATGGGTATGCAGACCTTCGCCTTCAGGAAACCGGTCTGCCCTGACCGCATCGTCGATGCCCATCGTGAAATTGTCGCCGATGGGCAGGAGGGCGACGTCCAGCGGCCCCCACGCATCCCCGATGAGCTGCATGTCCAGGAATAGCCCTGTATCTCCCGCGTGATAGACCTTTTTCCCGCCCATGGTGAGAAGGATCCCGGCGGGGCTCCCCAGCGCCTCTCCATTGGGGCCCGTTGAGCCGTGATGGGCGATGGTGAGCTTCACATTGCCGAAGGGAAATTGCCAGCCTCCGCCAATATGGAGGGGATGACCGTTCGCGGCTCCCTTGCTCTGGAGATATCCCACGATCTCATAGTTCGAGATCACCATGGCGCCGGTCTTCTTTGCGATGGCGGCGGCGTCACCAAGGTGGTCCCCATGCCCATGAGTCACCAGGATGGCGTCCAGCTTCGTGAAAGAATCCGGCTTCGCTGTAGCCTTGGGATTGCCTTCCAGGAAAGGGTCGATGAGCACCCGGTGGGCTCCGTCGTCGATCTCCCAGCAGTCATGACCGTGATAGCGAAGAGTCAACATCTACTCATCCTCCGATATGAATCTGGAATTAACTACAGACGCTAAAATACTAAAAGAATTCTTGATTGCAAAAATAGGCTATGGTAGTCTTCTCTCATTATAAACCCAAGCAAATCAAGCATAGAAAGGGAGGTCGGAATGGAAGACACAGTGGTAAAGACCATGTGGTCCGTTACTCATCGATATCCCGACACGGCTGCGCTGATGAGCAAGGCCGGCAACGGTGAGTGGACAACCCTGACATTCCTGGAGCTCGCCTCCCAGTTCGAGCGTTTCGGCGCAGGCTTGCTTGATTTCGGAGTCAAGCGGGGAGACCACGTCGGCGTCATCTCGGACAACCGAAAGGAGTGGATGATTGCCAACCTGGGGATCCTGGGGATCGGCGCGGCAGACGTGCCCCGCGGATCGGACACCATGGCTGACGAGGCCCGCTACATCCTTTCGCACGCCGACTGCGCGTTTGCCGTCGTCGAGAACACCGAGCAATTGAAAAAGGTCCTTTCGAAAAAGGAGGGCCTTCCCCTGTTGAAGAACATCATTGTCATGGATGATGACTTCCAGCCGGAAGCCTTTCCCGAATCCGCGTGCGGGGCGCGCGTCGTACCCTTTCGCGACATCATGGCCCGCGGGAGCAGGGTGCTTTCCTCGGATGCCCAGGCCTTCTTGAGGGAAGTGGAGAAAGGAACGCCCGCGGACCTTGCGACGATCATCTACACCTCGGGCACCACGGGTGAGCCCAAGGGAGTGATGCTGACGCACGGCAACTTCCTTCACAACATGCGCACCATCCCCAGGGTCCTTGACATAGGTCCCGGGGACATCTTTCTCTCGGTTCTTCCTGTCTGGCACTCCTTTGAGCGCATCATCGACAACTTCGCCCTGTCCCAGGGGACCGCGCTGGCGTATTCCAAGCCCGTTGGCAAGATCATGCTGGCCGACATGGCCGCCATCAGGCCGACAGTCATGGCATCCGTTCCCCGGCTCTGGGAGATAGTGCGCTCGGCGGTCTACCGCAATGTCAATGAAGAAGGCGGCATCAAGAAGGCTCTGTTCCACTTCTTTGTTGCGGTCGGCACGGTCCACGCCACCGCAAGCGTGCTTGTCAGCGGCCGCTATCCCCAGTTCTCCCGGCGGTTCTTCGTGACGGACTTTCTTCTCGGCATTCTTCCCTTCATCTTTCTCATGCCAATCAAGGCCCTGGGAAATCTGCTCGTTTTCAAGAAGATCAAGCAGCGTCTCGGAGGAAGATTCCGCTTCACGGTTTCGGGGGCAGGCGCGCTGCCGCCGCACGTGGACAAGTTTTTCCAGGCGGTGGGGGTGCTCCTTCTGGAAGGATACGGCCTGACGGAAGCGACCCCGGTGGTGTCGGTGCGCCTGCAAAGAAGGCCGGTGCCGGGAACCATTGGACCTGTCCTGGACGAGCTGGAGGTGAAGCTGCTGGACCCCGAGACAGGCGTTCAGGTGGGACCGGGAAAGAAAGGCGTCATCCATATCCGCGGCCCCAACGTCATGAAAGGCTACTACAAGAGGCCGGACAAGACCGCCGAGGTTCTCTCCCCCGACGGCTGGCTGGACACGGGGGACCTGGGCATGATGACGCACCGTGGGGAGCTCAAGATCATCGGCAGGACCAAGGAGACGATCGTCCTCCTTGGCGGTGAGAACGTGGAGCCCGTACCCATCGAGGACACGATCCTGGAAAGCGAGTACATCGACCAGGTCATGGTGGTGGGCCAGGACCAGAAGTTTCTTGCTGCCCTGGTGGTTGCCAACGACGAAGCCGTGGAAAAGTACGCTGCGCAGCAGAAAATCGGATGGGTCGAAAAGAACGACCTGCTGGAAAACCCGCAGATCCAGGAGCTGGTCTCCGACGAAATCAACTCCCGCGTGAACGCCAAGCGCGGTTTCCGAGAGTTCGAAAGGGTGTTCCGCTTCAAGCTGCTTCCAAAGCACTTCCAGGCGGGCGTTGAGCTCAGCGCCAAGGCTTCGGTCAAGAGGCACGTGGTCTCCGAGATCTATCGCAGGGAGATAGCCGCGCTCTTCGAGAAATAGTAGCATTCTTCCATGGTCCATTCGATCCCTCTGCGCGAGATGCTGCCCGCGGGCAGCGTGGTCCTGGACTGCTGGGAGGGGAACGAAAAGTTCCGGTCTCTGGTGCCTCGATGGTTCCGTGATCCGCGGGCGTTCGTCGAACAGCGCGACGAGCTGGCCGGCCGACGCTACGACCGTGAGACGCTCCGCTCGGTGCTGGAAGCGCAAAACAGGCGTTTCTTCGCCGCGCCCGCAGCTCTTGCAAACATCGCGCGTCTCTCCGATCCGCGCTCAACAGTGGTGATCGGCGGCCAGCAAGCCGGCCTTTTCGGCGGACCCCTGTACACGGCGCACAAGGCGCTCACGGTCCTCTCTCTGGCGGCCCGGCTTGAGGGCCAGCTCGGCCAGCCCGTTGTTCCTGTTTTCTGGATTGCTTCGGAGGACAGCGACCTGGCGGAGGTGGATCGGGCTTCCGTGCTGGGTCGCGACGGCCGGCTTCGCGAGCTTCGACTGCCAGGGGACGAAAATGCCAAGCTCCCCGTCTCCCAGGTCAGGCTCGGTGAAGGCATCAGTGCCCTGCTGGAGGATCTGGCGGCAACGCTGCCGGAGAGCCAGTTCACCCCGGAAATCCTTGGCGCGCTGCGCGCTGCATACGCGCCGGGCCGCTCGTACCCGGCCGCGTTCGGCGCATGGATGGCGTCGCTTTTCAGCGAAAAGGGGCTCGTGCTGGTGGATCCCTCCGAGCCCGGCTTGAAGCGGATTGCCCTGCCGCTCTTCGAGAGGGAGATCGCCGAGAAAAGCCCTGTCAGCAGGGCCATGCGGGAGCAGACCCGGCTGCTGGAGCGGGCCGGCTACCCCCCACAGATCGAGCTGCGGGAAGGCATGCTGACCCTGTTCTTTCAGAACCCGGCACGGGAGGCCATCGCGGTTCGGGACGACGGATTCGAGCTGCGTGCGTCGGCCCGGCGGTTCACCAACGGCGACCTTACCGCGCTGCTGAAAAAAAGCCCTGAGCACTTCAGCCCCAACGCCGCGCTCCGGCCCCTGTTCCAGGATTCGCTTTTCCCCACCCTTGCAATGGTCCTGGGGCCTTCGGAAATTGCATACTGGGCCCAGCTCCCCCTGGCCTATCGGGCCATGGGGATCCCGATGCCCGGTGCTTTTCCCCAGGGCTTCACTCACTTTGATCGACACGCGGCACCAGAAGCTCATGGAAAAGCACAGCCTTTCCCTCAAGGACGTCCTGAGCCGCGGCGAGAGGGTTATTGACGACATCGTCAGACGCGAAATACCGCCAGGGCTTGCGGGAAAGCTGGGAGACCGGAGGAGTCAGTCGATCGAGGCCTGGAAAGACCTGACAGGAGAGATTGAAAGGCTGGACCCGACCCTTCGGAAAACCGCTGAGATTGCAGCTGCCAGGAGCAGGAAGCAGTTCGACTTCATCGAAAAGAAAATCATCCAGGCGGCCCGAAGGAAGGACGAGGTCCTCCGCGGCCAGGTGGAGCGCATGGCCGCGTCCCTGGCTCCACGCGGAGGCCTTCAGGAAAGAACGTTGACCGCGCTGCCGTTCCTTGCGCGCCACGGCGGCCGCGCGCTCGACCAGGCGCTCGGCGCCATCGAGCCGTTCGCCCCGGAGCATCGGGGCGTGGTGCTCGACCAGTGAAGCTCGACATCCTGGCCTTCGGCGCCCATCCGGACGACGTTGAGCTGGCCGCTGCCGGCACCCTGATCAAGGCAGCGAAACGCGGCCTGGCAACCGGGGCCATATCCCTGACACGCGGAGAGATGGGAACCCGGGGAACGCTGAAGACCCGCGCGTCAGAGTTCGAGACGGCAAGCGGCGTGATGGGTCTGCGGCACCACGAGATGCTTTCCCTTCCCGACGGCCGCCTTTGCGCGGATGAGCAGGCGCGGCTGGCCGTGGTCCGGGAGATCCGGGAGCACCAGCCGCGGATCGTGCTCCTCCCGTGGACCGAGGACAGGCATCCCGATCACGGGGCGGCGGCCCGGATCATCCAGGACGCGGCCTTCCTGTCCGGGCTCGCGAAGCTGGACACGGGACAGCCGCCTCACCGGCCGGCCGAGCTTGTGTATTACATGTCGAGCTGGGAGTTCGAGCCCAGCTTCGTCGTCGACATCAGCGAGCACATCGAGGACAAAAGACGCGCCCTCCAGGCCTACCGTACCCAGGTCTTCAGTCCAGACTTTGCGGGAAGCGAACCCCCTACCTTCATTGCAAGCGAGCATTTCATGGAGCTTCTCTTTACCCGCATGGCCCATTACGGGCACCTGATCGGAAAAAAATACGGAGAGCCTTTCCGCGTCAGAGGTTTGCTGGAGGTGAAGGATCTCGTGGAGTCCTTCGGGGAGAGGACGTTCTAGCTTCAAAGCTCCGCGCCGTTGGTGGCGATCACTTTCTGGTACCAGGAAGCGCTCTTTTTCCAGGCCCTCCCCAGGGTAGCGCGATCGAAGCTGGTGATGCCGAACTTGCGGCTGTACCCGAACGACCACTCGAAATTGTCCAGCAGGGTCCACAGGAAATAGCCTTCGAGCTTCACGCCGTCGCGGATGGCATGCAGGGCCTGTTCCAGGTGGCCGCTTACGTAGCTTATCCGGTCGTCATCCTGCACCTGCCCGTTGACCACTTCTAAGTCGGGATATGCCGCGCCGTTTTCGGTGATCACGATGGGAGGGTTCCCGTAATCCTGCCTCAGGCGCATGAGCAGGTCGTACAATCCCTCCGGATGGACCTCCCAGCCCATCTCGGTCTTTTCCCGATCCTTGTGCGCGGCGCACTCATAATGGAGAACAGGGTCCGCGTCGGAAGCCAGCGCACGCATGGGGAAGTAATAGTTCACGCCGAGGAAGTCCACGGGATTCGAGGAAAGGAGGGCGGGGTCCTTTGCGTCGATGCGAGGCGCCACCTTGGCTGCTTCGAAAAGGGCTAGTACGTCCTTCGGGTACTCGCCGCGGAACACCGGATCCAGGAACCACCTGTTGACCCGGCCGTCAGCCACCTGGGCAGCCTCCACGTCCGACATGCCGTCGCTCCAGGGATACACAGGGTGCAGGTCCAGCGTGATCCCGATCCTGTGAGCGGCCGGGCCAGACGGGCTCTCCTCCCGGAAGGCCTGCACGGCAAGGGCATTGGCCACCATGAGCACATGCGAAGCCTGTATCGCCTGGCCAAGGTCCCGGATGCCGGGGGCATGAACCCCGTCGCCGTAGCCGGCAAAGGCCGAAACCTGCGGCTCATTGAGGGTAATCCACGTCTTCACGCGATCGCCGAGCCTGAGAAAGAGCTGTTCAGCGTAATCGGCGAACCTGGAGGCCGTATCGTGGTTGGTCCACCCGCCTTTGTCCTGGAGCGCCTGCGGCAGATCCCAATGGTAGAGAGTAACGGTGGGTTCGATGCGGTCCTTGAGAAGGGCGTCTATCAGGTTTTCGTAAAAAGCGAGCCCGCGCGCGTTGACCTTGCCGCTGCCGGCGGGCAGCACGCGAGGCCACGAGACGGAGAACCGGTATGCGCCAAGGCCCAGGTCGCGCATGTTTTCCAGGTCGTCCCGCCAGCGATGGTAATGGTCGCAGGCGACGTCCCCGGTTTCTCCGTCACAAATGGCTCCCGGGGTATGGCTGAACCTGTCCCAGATCGATTCGCCCTTGCCATCTTCCCGCGCAGCCCCCTCGATCTGGTAGGCCGCCGTGGCCGCTCCCCACAGAAACCCTTTGGGAAAGCCCCTGTCTGACATGGCCCCAGTATAGAAACCGTTTCCCCCGCTGTCCACTGATTTGACCGGGCGCCTGTCCTGTCATATCTTTGTTCAAAAGGTACAATTCTTCCGGAGACTACAGATGAGATACGACAAACTGACTCTGAAAGCGCAGGAAGCCCTGCAACAGGCGGACTCTTTTGCCCACGCCTACAACCACCCCAGCCTGGACGTGGATCACCTCCTCCTTGCCCTGGTGGAGCAGAAGGACGGGGTGGTCCCGCCCCTTCTGGAAAGGATCGGGGTCGACGCCGGCGAGGTGGCCGGCGCCGTCAGGTCCCGCCTGGAAGGGAAACCCAAGGTCCACGGCGATGCGGCCGAGCTGACCATGGCCCCGCGCCTGACGCGTGTCCTGAACAAGGCCGAACAGGAAGCAGCGGGGTTGAAGGACGATTTCACCAGCACCGAGCACCTGCTCCTGGCCATGCTGGACGGAGACGGGGGAGAAGCGCGCGATCTGCTGCGCCAGCGCGGGGTCACGCGGGAATCGGCCATGGAGGCGCTGAAATCTGTCCGCGGAAACCAGAGGGTCACGGACCAGAACCCCGAGGCCCGCTACCAATCCCTGGAGAAATACTGCCGCGACCTCACGGACCTTGCGCGCAAGGAGAAGCTGGACCCCGTCATCGGCCGTGATGAGGAGATCCGCCGGGTCATGCAGGTGCTTTCGCGGCGCACGAAGAACAACCCCGTGCTCATCGGCGAGCCCGGCGTGGGAAAGACCGCCATCGTGGAGGGGCTTGCCCGCCGGATCGTTTCGGGTGACGTGCCGGACTCCCTGAAAAACAAGCGCCTCCTCTCCCTTGACCTCGGGAGCCTCGTGGCGGGAACGAAGTTCCGCGGGGAGTTCGAGGAGAGGCTCAAGGCGGTCATCAAGGAGATTGTCGACAGCGAGGGCACTGTCATCCTCTTCATCGACGAGCTGCACACCCTGGTGGGTGCTGGCGCCGCGGAGGGCGCAATGGACGCCTCCAACCTCCTCAAGCCGGCGCTGGCGCGCGGGGAGCTTCGCGCAATCGGGGCCACGACCCTGGATGAGTACAGGAAACGAATCGAGAAGGATCCGGCGCTGGAGCGCAGGTTCCAGCCTATTTTCACCTCGCAGCCCTCGGTGGAAGACACCATCGCCATCCTGCGCGGGCTGAAGGAGCGCTATGAGGTGCACCACGGCGTTCGGATACGGGATGAGGCCATCATCGCCGCGGCCGTTCTCTCGGACCGCTACATCACGCAGCGCTTCCTGCCGGACAAGGCAATCGACCTGATCGACGAAGCTGCCAGCCGGCTGAAAATGGAAATCGAGAGCCAGCCCACCGAGCTGGACAGGGCGGAGAGACGGATCCTCCAGCTCACAATCGAGAAGCAGGCCCTCTCCAAGGAAAAGGACCCTGCGTCTCTGGAGCGCCTTGCAACCCTGGACAAGGAGCTTGCCGATCTCAGGGGCAAGCGTGACGCCATGAAGCTCCAGTGGCAGCACGAAAAGGGAATTATTGACGGGATCAGGAAGCTGAAGCAGTCCCTGGAAGAGCTGAGCTTCGAAGAGACGCGGTATGAGCGGGAAGGGAACCTGAGCAAAGCGGCGGAGATCAAGCATGGAAGGATCCCCGAGATCGAAAGGAAGCTTGCCGCAAAGAGCAAGGAGCTGGAGAAAACCCATGGGGAACAGAGCCTGTTGAGGGAAGAAGTCTCGGAGGAGGATATTGCCCGCATCGTCTCCAACTGGACAGGGATTCCCGTCTCCAAGATGCTGGCGTCGGAAAAAATGAAGCTCCTGAAGCTGGAGGAGATCCTCACCCGCCGGGTGGTCGGCCAGAAGGAAGCCATCATCGCGGTTGCGGATGCAATCCGGCGCAACAAGTCGGGGCTTTCCGACATTGCCCGGCCCATGGGCACGTTCCTTTTCCTTGGGCCGACGGGGGTCGGCAAAACAGAGCTTGCGAAAACCCTCGCGGATTTCCTCTTTGGCGACGAAAAGGCGATTACGCGCATCGACATGAGCGAGTACATGGAGAAGCACACCGTGTCACGGCTCATTGGGGCCCCGCCGGGGTATGTCGGTTATGAGGAGGGCGGCCAGCTCACCGAGGCCGTGCGGCGACGTCCCTACTCCGTCATCCTCTTCGACGAAATCGAGAAGGCGCACCCGGACGTCTTCAACGTTCTCCTGCAGCTGCTGGACGAAGGCAGGCTCACCGACGGGCAGGGACGGGTGGTGGATTTCCGCAACTGCCTCATCATCATGACGAGCAACCTCGGAGGGGACATCATCCAGGGGGCCACGAAGATCGATGACGTTCGGGAAGCAGTGGGCGCGCTCATCAAGGCGACGTTCAAGCCCGAGTTCCTCAACCGCATCGACGAGACGATATTCTTCAACAGGCTGGGGAAAGACGAGATCTTGAAAATCGTCGACATTCAGCTGGAGATACTGAAGAGCAGGCTGAGAGAGAAGAAGGTCACGCTGGAAGCAACGCCAAAGGCCAAGGCCTATCTCGCCGAGGTCGGGTTCGACCCCCAGTACGGAGCACGTCCGCTGAAGCGAACCATCCAGAACCTCGTCCAGAACCCGCTGGCAAAGCTGATGCTTGCAGGCGACGTCTTGGAAGGGGACGAAGTGACCATAGACCACGGTCCCAAAGGGATCACGTTCAAGAAGAAAACGGCCAGGGCAGCGGCCTCGGCATAGGGGCCTTCGGCGTCACCATAACACGCCGGGATTGAGGATACCGTCCGGATCGAGCTGCGCTTTCAGGGAGCGAAGCCCGTCGAGCTCCTTCCGGCTGTACTGCAGGCCCAGCAGCTCTTTCTTCAGCTTGCCGATCCCGTGCTCCCCGGAAACGCTCCCACCCAGGTCGACCGCCATGCGGGCCAAGGCCGTCACTGCCTCCCGAGCTCTCCGGAGCTCGTCGGCGGTGCGCGGAAGAATGTTGACGTGAAGGTGGGCGTTTCCGATATGGCCGAAGATGGCCCGCTGCAGGCCGGCCTCGTCCAGGACTGACCGATACGCTGCCATCATCTTACCCAGCCCCTCATCCGGCACCGCGCAATCCGCCGCAAGCTTCGTGAGCCCCGGGATCTCGTCACGTCTCTGAAGAATGAGCGCGTTGATCCTCTCGGGAAGCGTGTGCCTCATTGCGCGGATCTCTTCCAGCTCGCCCTTCGTCGTGGCGGCCCACGTGCGCTCGGAAGGGACGCCATGGGCGGACAGGACATCCCCGATCCGGGACAGCCTCAGCTCCGCGTCCCCGTCATTCGCAGCCGCGCACTCGATGTACAAGAGGCCGTCAGTATCCCCGGGCAGCGCGGGCAGCCCGCTTCGCGGCCCCACCTCCGCGCGAAGCTGCGACAGGATGGAAATGGAGTGGGAATCCATGTACTCGAGGGCCCGGGGCAGCACGGTCTGGTCCTGCTTCAGATCCCTGACCAGCTCCTGGACATCCTGGCCTTTGCGAAGAAACGCGGCCACGCCGCAGACTGCCCGCGGGGCTTCCGTGAGGAGGAGCTCGATGCCCGCGACAATCGCCAGCGTCCCTTCCCCGCCGATGAACAGATCGATGGCGTCGATCGCAGATCCCGCGTGGTAGCCCACCGCGTGCTTGGTTTCCGGGATGCGCACGCTGGGGAGGCGAACGCGGCTGCCATTGACTACGAGCTCTCCATTGGTGGCCGTCGTCTCGCCCCGGGAGAGCTCAACAACGCCGCCGTCGGCACAAACCAGGGTCAGGCCGGCCACCCAGGCTCGGGTTGGTCCATACAGGAGCGTGCGCGCCCCGCTTGCGTTTGTGGCAACCATGCCGCCAAGGCTTGCGCCCCCCTCGGTCGGGTCCACGGGGAACAGGTGGTTGCCTGGCATTTGTTCCAGGGCGTCACGCAACGCGTCGAGGGTCATGCCGGGCGCTGCTTTCACAGTCCAGGAGTGGAAGCGCTCGGAGAAGCCGACCTGCGGCTGGAAAAGAAGCTTCTCCAGGGAGAGCAGGCTCTCACCACCGGCAACCACTGCTCCGCCCACGATTCCCGTGCGGGCGCCTGAGATCGTTACGCGCTCCTTTTGGTCAGCCATCTCACGAACAGCAGAGGAAAGCTCCTCCAGGGAGGCGGGGAACAGGATCCTCCGCGGGAGGCCGGCGCGGAGGCTGGATTCGTCGTGGAGATAGCGAGCGTAGGAGGAAGCGATGAGCCGGGGATCCTCGACGGACTGGCAGCTCAAACCGCGGACACCAGCTTCCCCAGGATCGACGCCGCCGCAAGGGGAACCGTGTACACCTTGTGCGCCGATGAGCCGCCGATCTTCAGCACCACCTCGTCGCGGGACACCCCAAGGGCTTTTGCCAGCACCCGTGCAATCTCCGTGTTGGCCCTGCCCTTCTCCGGCGGCACTCTTACTGCAACAACCAGCTCGGAGCCGCGCACGCCCAGGATGGAATCCTGGCGGGCCCCGGGTTTCGCTTTCACCCGCAGGAAGATGCACCCGGTCCGGACCGAGAAAACCTCCGGCATGGCGTCATGATGAGCATTTTGCGGGAAAGGAGTCAACGCGAAGTCGTTCACAAACCTCATTTCACCTCGAAGACCGCCCTGTCCTCGCCGGCCTCCGTTCGCGCCTCCACCACGTGGGCCCCCGGCCGAACGGAAAGGGACAGCGAGGGATCCGGGACGTCGTGGGCCATCTCCACGCCGTCGACGAAGAGTGACACCCCGGCCCCGCCTCGCGCAGCGGCCATGAACGGGACCTCCTGGTCGGAGAATGGGACCGTCGGATCCAGGTAGAAGACCTGGCCGTTCACGGGGAACAAGATCCTTACCTTCTCATTCCTGTCCAGCAGGCTTTCCAGGAGAAGTGACTCGCGCGTGCCGGGACCGGCATGGAATACATCCGGATCAGGAACTTCCTCAGCGTCGCGGAAATATTCCACGCGAACCGACGGGCTGCGGGCAGTGGCGCGTTGTCCTGTCAGCGTGTCGATCTTCGCCTCGATCACCCCCGGCGGTCGTCGAAACTCCTCGACGTCCGACTGGAGACGCCTCAGCACATCCACCACGAGCTGCGTAGGAACAATGCTTCCCGTCTTGTTGATCACCGTGCGGCCGTCGAAGTTGCCAGCCCACACGCCGACGGTATAGCGCGGCGTCGCCCCGACGCACCACAGGTTGGTGAACTCACTCGATGTGCCTGATTTGAACATCGCGGGGAAGGGGGTCCGGAAATACGTCCTTGTGCCGAACCCTGTGGCCCGGGCGGAGGGATCGGAGAGGATGTTGCAGATCAGCCAGGCCGTGAACGGGGAATAAGCCCTGGCTGAGCGGCGCGGCTGGCTTGCGGTCACAACGAGGTCCGGCAGCGTGCCGCCGCGCGGAAACACGGTGAAGGCGCGGGTCAGCTCGAGCAGGGAAACCTCCGCGTTTCCAATGGCAATGCCCAGCCCGTAACGGGACTTCGCGTCACTGGGCAGCGAAAAACCGAGGGCCCGCAGCTGGCTTATGAACGTGCCCAGACCAAGGCGCGACAGCGCGTACACTGCAGGCACATTCAAGGAGCTTGCCAGTGCCGTGCGAAGGCGCACGACGCCGTGGCTGCGCCTGTCGAAATTGGAGGGCCGGAAGGTTTCATCCGCGGCGGAGGCAAACTCGATGGGGCTGTCGGGAAGGAGAGTTGCCGCGGTCCACCCGGTCTCGATTGCCCTGGCATAAAGGAACGGCTTGAGGGTCGATGCGCTCTGGCGCCGGATCAGCACGCCGTCGATCTGCCCGGAGCTCGAGGCGTCGGAAAAATCGCGGGAGCCGACCCATCCCAGCACCGCCCCGCTGGCGTTGTCGATAGCCACCACCGCCGCGTTGGTCACCCTGGCCGAGGCATACCGATCGAGGTAAAACCGCACCCTTTCCTCGATGAAAGCGTTGAGCCCGCCGTCCAGCGTGGTCCGCACTTCCCCCTGGCCCTGCTTTATCTGCCCATTCCGCAGCAGCTCGGAAACGAACCTGGTGAAGTGGGGGGCGTGAACCGTTGGCCTGGCCGACTTTACCGAAAGCACGGTGCGCCTGATCTCATCCGCGCCGATGCCCAGTCCTCTGCTCTCAGAGGCCTCGAAACCGGCCCGAATGACCTCTTCGGGATGATCGAAAGGATCATAAAAAGTGGGATTGCGTGGGATTATCCCCAGGATCAGAAGCTGAGCGGGGCGCAGCTCCGAGAGATCGGCGCCGAAGTACGTCCACGCAGCCGCGCCGACTCCACGGGTGTTCCTCCCGAAAGGCAGCGAGTTCAGGTACAGGGAAAGGATGCGGTCCTTGGGGAGCCTCGACTCGATCTGCAATGCCCGAAACGCTTCAACGATCTTCCACGCAATGGTGTGCGGATGGGGAGAGACAATCCGCGCAAGCTGCATGGTGATTGTGGAGGCGCCTGACCGTGGACCTCCACGAAGCAAGGCGTCGAGAGCTCGGACCACGGCAAGAGGATCGACTCCCGGATGGGAGAAAAATCGCTCGTCTTCGAGGCGGACGAAAAGCTCACGGCATGTCTCCGGGATCTCCGGGAACCCGAGAGTCTCCCTGAAGCTCCCGTTCCTGCCGGAAACCAGGGAAAGGAGGCGTCCATCACGATCAGTGATCCGGGTGCCGGCTGCGTCAGCAAGGAACACGTCCAGGGCGTGCCACGGCAGCCAGAAGGGGACTGCGCTCAGGATGGCCAGCGCGCCGAGAAGCAGGAATGCCAGGGCGGGAAAGCGCCTCCGGCCGATCACGTTCATGTGTTCTCCTTCTACCATTTTACGGCTGTCCTTGACACCCCCCATCGGTTCCCGTACTTTAGCTGCCATGACCGGCAGCGAGTTGAAACGCAAGTACATAGATTTTTTCAAGGAAAAAGGGCACGCAGAGATCTCTGGCAAATCTCTCATCCCGGAAAACGACCCGACGGTTCTCTTCACCACGGCGGGGATGCATCCCCTGGTGCCCTACATCCTGGGAGAGCCGCACCCGGCCGGCAAGCGCCTCGTGGATGTCCAGAAGTGCATTCGCACGGACGACATCGAAGAGGTCGGTGATCCTTCGCACTTGACGTTCTTCGAGATGCTGGGCAACTGGTCCCTGGGTGACTATTTCAAGGACGATGCAATCCGGCTCTCCTATGAGTTCCTCACATCGAAGAAATGGCTGGGTTTTTCCCCCGAGGTGCTTTCCGTCACGGTCTTTGCCGGTGACAACGAGGTTCCCCCCGACAACGAAGCTGCCGGGGTCTGGAAAAAAGTAGGCATACCGGACAACCGCATCCACTTCCTCCCCCGCAAGGACAACTGGTGGGGGCCGGCCGGGCAGACCGGACCGTGCGGGCCTGACACGGAAATGTTCATCGACACGGGCGTTCCCGCCTGCGGCCCTTCCTGCAAGCCAGGGTGCCACTGCGGGAAGTACTTCGAGGTCTGGAACGACGTGTTCATGCAGTACAACAAGACCGCGGACGGTAAATACCTTCCCCTTGCCCAAAAAACCGTGGATACGGGGATGGGGGTGGATCGCACCATCGCCATGCTCCAGGGGAAAAAGACGGTCTTCGAGACGGAGCTTTTCTGGCCCGTGATAGCGCGGTTGACGGAGATAACGGGAAAACACTACGGCTCGGATCCGGCAGCGGACACGTCCTTCAGGATCATTACCGACCACATCCGCGCCTCTACTTTCATCCTTGGAGATGACAAGGGAGTAAAGCCGTCAAACCTCGGCCAGGGCTACATCCTGCGGCGCCTCATGCGGCGCAGCATCCGTCATGGACGCAAGCTGGGCCTGGAGGGAGGGTTCCTTGGCAAGCTGGCCGGTGACGTCGTGGCCATCTACCGCGACGCATATCCTGAGCTTGCGGAACGGGCCGCAATGATCTCCACGGAGATGGGCATGGAGGAAGAGCGTTTTTCCGAAACGCTCCAAAAGGGAGAGAAGGAGTTCGAGAAGCTCATTCCCAATCTGCTGAAAAATCCCCAGAAAATCATCCCGGGCCGGGTGGCATTCCGGCTGTACGACACGTACGGCTTCCCCATCGAGATAACAGAGGAGCTTGCGCAAGAGAACGGGATGGGAGTGGACAGGAAGGGCTTCGATGAGGCTTTCCAGAAACACCAGGAGCTGTCGAAAGCGGGAGCGGAGAAGACGTTCAAGGGAGGGCTTGCCGACCATTCGGAGATGACGACAAAGCTCCACACGGCCACGCACCTCCTGCACCAGGCCTTGCGGACGGTCCTGGGTCAGCATGTCGCGCAGAAAGGCTCAAACATCACCGTGGAGCGGCTGCGCTTCGACTTCTCGCACCCGCAACCCATGACGGAAGAAGAGATCAGGAAAGTGCAAGCCATCGTCAACGAGCAGATCAACAGGGATCTGCCCGTGAGCATGGAGGTCATGACGCTGGAACAGGCCCGGGCCGGCGGCGCCATAGCGCTGTTCGGAGAAAAATACGCGGAAAAAGTGAAAGTCTATTCGATTGGTGACTTTTCCAAGGAAGTCTGCGGCGGGCCCCACGTGGAGCACACCGGGGTCCTGGGGAAGTTCGTGATCCAGAAGGAACAGTCGTCCTCCGCCGGCGTGCGGCGGATCCGGGCGGTGCTGGAGGAGAACTAGTCCCGCGCCTCCGCGCTACGGAGCTTTCTGCAGCTTCTCCAGCAGCTCCGCCACGCCCAGGTTCTTGACGCCCATGCGCTGAGCTCGAGTCAGAACTTCCAGCGCCTTGTCCTTCTTGTCCAGGGCGAGCCAGGACTGGGCAATTTCCAGGTAGAGCCTGGGGTTCTTGGCGTCGTTCACAAGCAACCCTGACAGGCTTTCGATGGCCTCCAGGTAATTGCCTTTCTCTTTGTTGATCAGGGCCAGACCGAGCACGGCATAGCTGTCGAACTCGATGTTCAGCGCCTTGCTGTAAAAGTCCTTCGCCGTATCCAGGTCGTTCATGGCCCGGTAGGAATCCCCTATCCTTGTGAGGATGACCTTGTTGTCGGGGTCCGCCGCCAGGATCTTCTGCCAGTAGAACAGCGACTCCTGGGGATCATTCATCCCCCTGTAACAATCAGCCAGCCCGAAGAGGGCATAGAAGTTGTTGGGCTGTATCTCCAGGGCTTTCTTGAAATACGGGATCCCCTTCTCATACGTTTTGAGCTTGCGGTAGCAGTTGCCGATGGATGTCAGCACCCAGATGTTCTTGGGGTCCTTCTCATGCATGCGCTCCCAGTACGTGAGAGCCTCGCGGTATTCCTTCAGGTCGAAATGCAGGTAACCCAGGCCGGTGAGGGCATACGGGTTGCCCGGGTCAATCTCCAGGATCTTGTGATAGATCTCCTTGGAACGGTTGAAGTCCAGGACTTTGCGGTACGCATCCGCGATGCGCGTGAGCACGGTCACGTCGCTGTCCCCCTGGGCCAGGTATTTCTCCCAAATTTCAATGGCCCTGTGGAACTGTTTCAAGGAGCGGTAGCTGTCCGCCAGCCCTACAAGCGCGTACTTGTTGCCCACGTGATAGCCGAGGCATTCCTCATAGTAGCGGATGGCCTCATGGTAGGACTTGCGCTTCCGCGCGGCGTCCCCCATCCCCACCAGGGCGTAATTGTTTTGCGGCTCCACCTCGAGAATCCGGCGGAAGTTCTCCTCCGCCTCCGCGATGTGGTCTTCCTTGAGCAATTGATAGCCCCGCTTGGAGAGCTCCGATATCGATACCTGAACGGGTTCCGACATTTTGTTCTCACTGCTCATGCCGTACCCGCTTTCTTCCCCTCTGTTAGCCATTGTTTCATCACCTTCGCAATTCTTTCAATCAAAACCGCCGCCTTTTCAGGACACGGGGCAAGCCAGTACGCGCGGAGCGCCTCCAGCGGCTTTCCGGCTCCCGCGAAATGGTCCCCGATCCTGATCAGGCCGTCGGAATATTTCGTCGTTATGAAGATCTTCTGCGCGAGAATGTAATCCCCCTTGTTGAAAAGCTGATTGCCTTTGCGAATAAGAGCGGCTCTCTGCTCCTTGCTGATCCGGGCGCTGGCTACCTGGGTTGTCTTGAGAAATCCTCCTGGCGGCAACTTTTTCAGGAGATCCTGGGCGCTCATTCGTTGGCAACATTTCCTACAAGTTCAAGATACCGGATTAATCTGCAGGAGTAAATAGCTCCCTTGCTATCCGATCTGTCCCTTGGAGGACATTTCCTCTTCGACGACTGAATATGACTCATGCAGCGTCTTTCCCAGCGCCTTGAACACCGCCTCCACGATGTGATGGCTGTTGCGGCCCCGGCGGGCGTCCACGTGCAGGCTGACGCGAGCCTGCGCCGTGAAGCCGTCGAAGAACTCACGAAGGAGAGACAGATCGAACGTGCCGGCCCGCTCCTGCGGGAGCCGGACTTTCCACACCAGGGTCGGCCTGCCGCAGACATCGATTGTGACCTGCGCCAGGGCTTCATCCATGGGAATGACGCTGTGGGCAAAGCGCCGCACCTGACCGCTCTTTGCCAGGACCGCGGAGAAAGCCTGCCCGAGAACCAGGCCCACGTCTTCCACCAGGTGATGGGCGTCCACGTCCAGATCGCCTTTTGCGCCGACATCAAGGAAAAACCTGCCGTGAAACGCCATGCTGGCAAGGAGGTGATCGAAAAACGGCAGGCCCGTGCCCACCTGACCTCCCCCTGGAGCATCAGGATCAAGGGTCAAAGAGATGTCAGTCTCTCGCGTTTTTCGCGCGATCTGGACTTTGCGGGGTTTCACATGAGCAATTGTAGTGATGGCGGGAGGAAAATCAAGCGAACCCTACTCCCTTTCGTGCAGGAGCACCTTGAGCTGCTTGATCTCGCTCACCAGCCTGTCACGCGTCATGTCGCGAAAGCGTCGGGGAATCATCTCCCGGCTGGTGCATTCCAGGACAGCCACCAGGTTCTGCAGCTCGATCTCGTGCGGGTACGCGGGAGGCATGAAATCCTGGATCGTTTCCTCCAGGTCGCCTTTTGTTATGAAAACGTGACTATTCATGGCGGAAAGGAACTTTGCGCGGATCAGCACGGATTCCAGGTCCGCGCCGGAAAACTCATACTTGTACTTGCGGAAAAGCTCCCCCACGTTCACCTTCTGCATGCGCAGGGACAGCTTCCTCACGAGAGTGTCGAAGAGGTCTTCCTTCTCCTCGATGCTCTCGGGATAGAAAAGCGCCAGGTGCTCCTCCGCCCGGCCCTGGCGCTTGAGGTCGATGGGAAGAAGGTCGGGTCTGCAGGTGATCAGGAACCAGATGATCTTGCCCCTGTATTCGGTGTTGCCCATGAAGGAGGCAATCTGCGCGAAGATCCTGTTGCTTGTCCCCGAGTCTCCGTCCTGGTTCCTGTCTCCCAGGAAAGCGTCCGCCTCGTCAATCATCACGCCCACGGGCGCCATGGCCTTCAGGATGTTCAGGATCTTCTCGAGGTTCGACTCCGTCACTCCCTGCCACTTCGAACGGAAATTGCGGAATTTCACAATCGGGATCCCGATCTCCCCCGTGAAAGCCGCCACCATGAAGCTCTTCCCTGTCCCAACCGGGCCCGAGATGAGGTAGCCCATCGGCAGCACGTCGAAACGGCCTTCGCGGATTGCCTTTGCGGCGCTGCGGAACCGCTTCTTCACAAAGTCGTGTCCCGAAACGGCAGACAGCTCGTGCTCGCTTTCAATGAACTCCAGCAGCCCCACCGCTTCCGCCTCGATGATCTGCTTCTTCTTCTCCTTCAGGTATGCAAGGCTTATTTCCCGGTCCTCCTGGAAGCTCTCGGCGGCAAGCTGATTGAGGTTCACCAGGTTCAGGCCGCTCGTGATTGCCGCGAACTCCGGGACGCTCAACCGTTCTTCGAGCAGCAGCTTGCCCTTGGTGTCAAGGAAATTGAGGAAGCTCGCACGGACCGTCTCATCGGGGATCGGAATGTTCACCTTGATTCCGCCGGGCGAACGGACAATGGAAGGATTCAGGTCCGCGAGGTTTTCCGTGAGAAGGAGTATGGAAACGTCGCCCTGGGTGAAGATGGGATCATTCGCCCAGCGATTGAGAGTCACCAGGCAGTAGCGGTCCTCATCGGTATAGCGCGAGATATCGGTATTGGGAACCACGGTCTCCGCGTAGTCGACGATCAGGACGATGCGCTTGTTGTGCGAGATATTGGCGTAGAAATACTTTTCCAGCTGAGAGAGCGCCTTGATGGGATTCCGCGTGAGGAGGTTTCCCGGTGTGGCGTGGGGCGTGAGCTGGCGCATCTTGGCAAGGTAGTCTTTCTTCATTTCCGGCGTGCAGAAGCTCACGCCGGAGGACCTGTCGTAGAACACGATGATGTCCCGGTTGCCGAAAAGCACCTCCGAGACATAATCCTGAATCTTGACGAAGTTGAACTCCCCCTCCTTCATCTTGTGGGGCAGAAAGTCGCGGATATTGCCGGAAAGGATATAGAGGTTGGCTGTCTTCGAGCAGTACTTGTAGGAAAGCTCCTGCGCCCAGGCAGGGAGGACCTTGATAAAAGGCAGATTTTTGACAATAAGCTGTTCTGCCATGTTCCCCTCCCAAGGAAAATCGCAGAGTAGAGTATACGGGGAGCCGGGGCCGTTCGTCAACCGTAGGCAGCTAGACGAGCTTTCTTCGCCTGGCCTCGTCCATGATACGGCGGTTCCAGGTGTTTCGTGACAGGAAAGAGCTCCTCTCAGATGGCGCATCGATGCGGCTGGCCCTTTCCTGCAGGTTCTTGACGGCCTTGCTCAGGACCGTTTCCTTGTCATCCATCTCCTCCGTGCCGGATTCAGGGAGGATGATGGAATAAAGGTAATTGAACCAATACCCGTTGGGATCCTCCTCCACCGATCTCTCTGACCGGGTGAGCTTGTGCAGCTCCCGGATCCCTTCCTCCAGGTTGCCGCGAAGCCCCAGCAGGCATGCCCGCATGGCCGAGAGGCTGCGACGGACAAAAGCGTCACCGCGGCTCAGTCGGAAGCATCTGCCTTCAATGGAAGCAAAACCGTCGGCCCAGGAGGGAATCTCCGCGGAAGAAAAGTGAAATTCCGTCCCGCCGGAGAGAGCCTTGTCGAGATGCTCCAGGGCGCTGTCCAACGCCTCGGAAAAGAAATACCCCTCGGCAAGAAAGAAAAGGACCTCCCTGCTCGGTGCCATTTCGTGCAAAAGGCGCAGGCCGTGCTCCACCTCTCCCTTGTACAGGGCGCTCCTTCCCAGCCAGGCGCGAAGAACCGGCGCGGCTGTGCCGAGGTTGTAGAGCGTGGCGCGGCACAGACACGTTTCCAGCGTCACGCATGAGTCTTCGTGAGCCCCAAGCAGGAACTGCGTGCGCGCTTTGAGGAAAAGGAGGAAGAGCTCAGGCTCCCTCCTGCAGATGGATCGGGCGGTGGCTGCTCCCCGCTCGATGGCGGCCAGGCACTGGGTGAAGCGTCCGCTGATGAACAGCGCAACGGCCATGTGGCTGCAAGCCCTGAGTGCTCCGGCCGAGTCACCCGTTTCACGGCAGAGCCTTTCCGACAGACCGATGTATTCGGCGGCTTCGCTCAGCTTCCCATCCGCCAGCATGGTGACGCCAAGCCAGAGGTAGGAGGCGCGCTCGCCGGCCTCGGTGCGCGCGGAGCGCTCCTGGCGCCGTTCCTGAAACAGAAGCAAGGCCCGTTTCACTTCCTCCAGGGATACCGGTGAATCACCGCGGGACAGCGAATGCTTGGCAAGCTCCACCCAGGCCTCACCCAGCAGGTCCTGGCCGCAATCCGATCTGGTGACCTCAACCACCTCGGCCCGGGCCGCCTCCGCCATCTCCCGATTCCCTTCAAGAAGGGACGCCCGCAGCCTCCCGATGGCCATGAGGGCCTTGATCTGCTCCCGCTGGGAAGTTGTGGGTTCCGCGGAGAACTCAAGCTTCGTGGGATCGCAGAAGGCTCGCGCGCCGCTGAAATCCCCCTCATCGAGCTTGCGCCGGATGATTTCAGGCAGGATGCGCAAAGCAAGGTCCGTGCGGCCATTCCTGGCCAGGAAAGTGAACAGGAGGACCGCATGTGGATAGCTGCCGGCATCCCACATTCCGCACATGTACGAAAGGAAGCGGTCCCGCAGGTCGGTCCCTGCAACACCGAGCTCGCTTTCCAGCTTGCGCCTGAGCACGGGAAACCGGGGAATCAGGGAATCTTCCTCCGCGACAAGGCCGGCCATCACGAGGCCGGAAAGCGTCTTCTCCGTTGATTTCTGCTCGAATCCCGCCTCGGCCAGGAACGTCAGGAACGCGCGACGGTCCAGAAGCCCTCCCGCCAGGGAGACGGCATACAGGAGAAGGAACGCTTCCTCGTGCAGCGTGCGGATGAGATACCAGGAAGCGGAAAGCGGGTTGGCGGGAAGGCTTGAATCATCGGTGGCCGCGGGGAGCCATTCGTGGCGTTCCGAGGCGAAACGAATGAACCCGGCGCGGTGAAGGTATTGCAGATAGGAAACCACGGACTCGTACAACCCGCCCGAACGCCTGCGCAGCCGCCGCAGCAGGGACTCGGGAAGCGCGAGCCCCGGGTAGAAATGCTCGCAGAGGGATCGCAGCTCGCGCTTTCCCAGGGGATGGACGAACAGCGATTGCACGTTGAGGCCCGAGAACTCTTCCGGCAGCGATTCTTCGCTCGAGGAGACCACGGGAACGAAGTCGGCAAAAACAAGAAAATCGCTGATGAGCCGGGCGGCCATCCGGCGCGCCTCCGGGTGGTAGCCATCCACCCCGTCGCACAGAAAAAGCGCCGGCAGCCGTTTTTCGCCCGCCATCCGTATCCAGGCGGTCAGGCACAGCCGGTAGGCGATCATGAAGTCCTCCAGCACATGGTCGGGCTGAAGCGCTTCTTCACCCTCCGGCTGAGCTTGGAGGAGCAAGGCAAGAAGGCTCGCAACGTCGTCCCAGGCGGCGCGTTCGACGCCCAGGAGGTACCGCGGTGCCAGTGTGAAAAGTGCGGGCGACAGGCTGTTCAGGAACGGATGCAGCGGGGATCGGCGCTTGAACAGTGTATGAGGCCTGAGGACGGGAATCTCATGACCGCCGCCCAGAAGGCGACGGGCAGCCTCTCGCAGAAGCGCGGTCTTTCCGACGCCGGGCGGGCCATGGAGATGGAGAATCTCGCGCGACTCACCGGTGTTCAGTCGATCGGAGATGATGTCCAACGCCCTGGCCACCAGCGCCTCGCGGATCCACGGGCGAGGCTCTTCAGAAACCACAAGCTCGACTTCCGTGGTCTGGTTGGGGCCGGTGACGCGATACAAAGGAGCGTTGCGATCGAATGCCAGGAAGTCCGCGAAAAGCCCGGCGCATTCGGGCGTGCACCACAACCCCTCCCCTTCCTCCGCTTCGAGGAGCAGCCCCCGCATCTGTTCCACAATCGACGCCGTGGTACCTTTCTGCGTGCCTGCCACCAGGAGGGAAAAGCCGAACAGCTCCTGCCGCCGGGCCTCCAGGAAGTCGAGAACCCTGAGCATGGCGGCGGCTGTTCCGCTGGCGTCCAGATCTGCTTCCGGACCCAGCTCGATGAGCCACGCGCCCTGGCCAAGAGAGAGCAACGGCGTTTTCCGCGATCCAAGGGAGGTGGCGAGGCCTGATTCGATGCCGGGGAGGCTGGAGGCCCGCAGGCGCGTGAGTTGCCTGTAATTGCGCAACTCCGCGTAACAATATACCATGCCTCTGATTATCCACGAGGAGGAAGAGAATGCAATCCGGGGCTGCGCATGGGCGCTGAGCAGCGCACGCAGGGGAGAGCCAGCGCGCATGCCAAGACCGTTTTTGTCGACACCATGACGCCGGGGTACCTGCGGGATGTGAGCTCGTCAGGTTGTCAGATCGCCTTCATGGAGCCCGTTCCCGCTCGGGAAGGTCTGACGGTGAAGATCCAGATCATACCGGTCCATAACCCTGCGCAGACCCCTTTCCAGCTTCTGCTCGAGGTGCGGTGGGTCAGGAAAGACCCGCTATGGTACTTGCTGGGTGGGAAGATCCGCGGCGTCACGCCGCAGGATACCGCATCTCTGGAAAAACTGGTCTCCTACTACGTCGGGGCGCCGGGAGATTAGCCGCGCGACGGCTCGCCGTCGAAGAGGAATTGCCAGCGAACGGCGGCTTTCACCATGTTCCCGGAGAGCGAGCGGATGGCAAGGCCATCTTTTCGGAACTCGATTGACCTTACAGCGTCGAAGCTCCTCGGAACTCGGACAACCCCCTGGATGTGGGCAATTTCGGTTCTCATGCCGGGCCTGAGCTTGAGGGACGTCGGAATGCCGGCGCTGTTCAGCTCATTCCTGCGCACTGATTCTCTCAGCCCCGAAGCGAAATACGCGCACCCGTCCTCCACGCCAAGGCAGCGATTCACGCCGGACCAGGGTGATGCATGCCGGCCGCCGTTGGACATCCAGAACACCGTCTGGGGGAGGATGTGAGGGTCACGCAAGGCGTACCAAAGATAACCGAGGGAAGGGGCCGCCACCGCTGTCCAGGCGGGCTTGCTCCCGATACGGGGAAACACGGCAATAAGGATGAAAAAGGGTTAGGAGCGCGCCGGGGTCACCAGTGATCCCGTGAGGAAATCTGCTTCAACGTCTTGCGGGTGGTTTGCTCCCCCTCGACGTCGATGTGCCCGATCAGGATGAGCAGGATGACGCGCATGGAGAACGGGGCGGTGAGCAGCTCCCGGACCTCCTGCTCGTCGAACGTGGTGATGCAGCAGGTGCCCAGCCCCTCGTGCACGGCCTGAAGAACGATGTGGGCAGAGGCGAAGGCCAGGTCGATGGGATACGAGAGCTGGCCATTGGGCATGCGGTAATCGATGTTGGTGGTGCACACGGCGATGATGGCGGGAGCCTGTCCCACGTATTCCTGGCTGAAGGCGGCTTCCATCATCTTCTGCCTGATTTCCTTTTTCTGGATGACGATGAACCGCCATTCCTGCCTGTTCTTCGCTGACGGGGCCAGGCGCGCGGCCTCGAGTATCCTCTCAATCTGGTCTTTTTCGAGGGGTTCGGACGTGAAGGATCGTATACTCCTTCTGTTGAGGATCTCGGGCATGACTTCCATGTTGGTTCGAAAGGGTACACCAAGGCAGGCCGGTTGACAAGGGAGAGTGATCGCGGGCCTGCTGGGGTGAGCTTTCGATTGACCTTGGCACGGCCATTCCCTATGCTCGCTGTGACATGCGCCGCCCCTGGTGGATATCGATCGTCTTCGCGCTCATTGCCCGCGCCGTGTTCAGCCTGGAGCCGCCTGCACCGCAGGTAGGATCGCTGGCCGGCGACCTGCGGATGATCGAGTCCTTCCATCCTCGCCTGGAAGGCTCCGAGGGAGAGAAGGGCGCGGTGTCGTTCATCGAGTCCCGCCTTTCCTCGTTCGGGGTCAGCTTCACGCCATTTGATTTCAGCGACTCGGATTTCGAGCATTCGTTTTCCACCTGCCTGCGCGTCGATCTGCCCGGACGCGTGGCGGATACGCTGATCCTGGCCGTCCCGCTGGACCAGCAGCCGGACGCGGAGAAAGACGCGGACGGATCCATCAACATCGCGCTTGCCCTGGAGCTCATCAGGAGATCCCGGGACGGCATCCTGCCGGTGTCCCTCACCGTTCTGTTTTTGGGGGCGGAGTTCGGGGACGCCGACGTCTATCCCATGGGCAGCGCGTTGTTCCTCCGGGATTTCCAGCCCGACTACCGCGCGGCGGTGGTCTATCTGAATCTTCGCGAGGTCCCGACGCGGATACTTGTGCGCGGCGGCGGCAGGGGCATCGTCACACCGTACTGGCTCATGAACAGGAGCGTGGACGCCCTGCGCACGGCCAGGATCCCGTATCTTCTCAGGGGGAATGAGAGCCAGATCTTCCGCGTGAGCTCCATCAACCAGCGCACCGCCATCGAGCCGTACCTGCGGGCAGGCTACCCCTCCGTGGAGCTGGAGGGAGAATATGGAGCTGAGAATCCTCAACAGGCATCCAACTGGATGGAGTCGTTCCCCGTGTTCCTCTCCGGGCTTCTGCAGGAAGCCCACGCCGGAATCCCTGAAGACTGGGACCGGCACTATCTCCTGTTCCAGATCGGCGACTTTTCGCTGATCATCACCGAGAGGGCGTACATCGCGATACTCATCATCGCCCTGTCCGGCGTGCTCCTCTACTCCCTGACCTTTCGCGAGGGAATGAGGAAATACATCCGCACCCTGATCAGAAACCTGCCGGCGCTCCTTCCGGTGGCCGGCATTGCCTTCCTCTTTCTCTTTGCCGGGACTCTGACTCTTGACGGGATCCTTTCCGTTCGCGGCTTCTCTACGCTCTGGTCCTACGTGCCAATGCAGTTCCTGGTCCTCAAGGCCTTCATTGCCCTGTTCCTCTACAGCATTTTGTACAATGCGGCCCGAAGGCTGCCGTTCCCCCGCAATGGAAGCTTTTATTCGGCGGCGGCGCTTTTCATTCTCCTTGTGGACATCGCGGTCGTCGCGGTATTCAACATATCTTTCACGTATTACTTTCTCTGGGCCTTCATCTTCGTCTTCCTCTCGGCCCTTGCGCGCCCGCGCTATGCGAAGGTTCTGCTGTTCCTCCCGGCGCCGTTCTGGGGAGTACGCGGCATCATCGAGGTGTTCTCCATGCCCGCGCTGCCCTTCTGCCATTTCCTTCTTCTCTCACCGATCTGGGGAAATCTCTTCATTGCCGCCGCATGTCTTCCGTTCATCCTCGTCGTCCTGAGGCTCGGGCTGATCCTCCCCGGACGCGGAGTGTTCAGGCGCCGCACGCGCGAATACGTTTTCGCCGGGGCCCTTTTCGCCGGGGCGGCGGTCCTGGTTGCGCGCCTGATGCTGTTCTCACCTTTTTCGCCGCTGCACCCGCAGCCCCTTGAGGTGACCCAGACCCTCGAAATCGGAGCCAAGGGAGAGGTCACGCGCGACACTCTCAGCGTCACCAGCCCCGCGCCGCTTGGCACCATCACGGTGAGCGATGCGGCCGGCACGCGCAGCGTCGCCGCCCGGGGGACCAGCGCGGCGCTCCCTCTCCGCCCGCTGGAGGTGTCCCCCGTGAAGATCTCCCAGGACTCCAGCGCTTTTTTCAGCCAGCGCACCGTCACCCTCGATGTCGAGATGCCGGCAAGCCCTCAGGCCATGGTTGCCACCCTCTCCTCGGCGCAGGACTTCATCCTGTTCGACTCCACGTTCCCTTTCATCAGGGAAAGCCCCAACCGGTACCGCATCCTCATCGGGACGTCCGCGCCAAACCCGCTGGAGCTGCAGCTCACGCTCCCGGCTGGCGGGACATTCACTCTCGGCATGGAGATGGATTTCGACCTGCCCCTCATCGGCGCCAAGGTGTCCACGCGCGTCGACACCCGGGCTTCCACGCGGGTGCGCGTTCAGAAAAATCTCGAGGTCAAGACGTGAGCATCATATTCCACGTGGACCTGGATGCGTTCTTCGCCTCGGTGGAGCAGCGGGATGATCCGTCGCTGGCCGGCAAGCCGGTCATCGTGGGCGCTGCCCCGGGTCACCGGGGAGTCGTTTCAGCCTGCTCGTACGAGGCCCGGCGGTTCGGCATCCGTTCCGCCATGCCCATATCCCAGGCGTACCGGCGCTGCCCCCAGGGGGTGTACCTGCCGGTGCGGATGGATCGGTACATGGAGGTCTCGCGGCAGGTCATGGCAATCCTCCAGACGTACACCCCCTCTCTTCAGCAGATCTCCGTGGACGAGGCTTTTCTGGATCTCAGCGGCACGGAAAAGCTGTTCGGCCCACCACGTGGGACGGGAGAGCGGCTGAAAAAAGAAGTGAAAGAAAAGACCGGGCTGGCGATCTCCGTCGGCATCGGGCCCAACAAGTACCTGGCCAAGCTTGCCACGAACTCCGGCAAGCCCGACGGCCTGGTGATGGTGGATGAGGCGGGGGCCGAGGCGTTCCTGGACGGGATCCCGCTCTCCCAGCTCTGGGGTATCGGCGAGAAAACTCTGCAACGTCTGACCGAGCTCAACATCACCTCCGTTCGCCGGCTGCGGGGATTCGCGGAGGGGGAGCTGGCTGGGCTGTTCGGTCAGGGCGCGGCTGCGTTTCTCAGTGCCGCTGTCAGGGGGCGCGACCCGGGGATTTTCTCCGAGGAGCCGCGCAGCAGGTCGCTGTCCAGCGAGACGACTTTCGAAAGGGACAGGAAGGACCGAAGCGGGATCGAGCGCGTCCTGCTGGAGCTTTGCCACCAGGTGACCTTCCGCATGATCGAGGAGGGGTGGAAGTCGAAGACGGTCACCCTCAAGGTCCGCTTCCACGACTTCACCACCGTCAGCGCGCAGAAGACGCTTAAGCACTGGATCTCTTCGGCGGAAGAGCTGGATGAAGTGGCGCGCGAGCTCCTGGATTCGCGCTGGAGCGGCAGCACGCCGATTCGCCTGGTGGGGATCGGTTTCTCCGGCCTTATCCAGGCCGACGCACAGGATCAGCTGGAGCTCTTTCCCGACGAGTTCTCCCGGCAAAAAAAGGTGGAAGAGGCGGTTTTCAGGATCCGCAGGAAGATGGGGGACGTCTCCCTCACAAAAGCGAGCCTCATGAACGGTGAGGAGCGGGCACGCAGGCGGCGCTCAGGGAGAGGCGGCGCGCCCGGGGGGCAGCCCACGGAGCCGCCTACCAGCTCTTGAGCAGATCCTTTGCTTTCTGGAAATCCTTGACCTGGCCCGAGGTGAGGCTGGGAAGCTTCTCCATGGAAGCCACCACATCCTGGATGATCTGCTTTGCCTCTTGAGCGTCGGAAATGTTTTTCAGGTCCACGGCCCCTTCGTAAACGCACGCTTTTTCAAACGTCGTTTTCGCGGCGTCGTACATCTCGGCCTTCTTCTTGTGCTCCGACAGCCGATTCGCGGCCGACCAGCCGCGCTGACGCAGGGTCTTTGCCAGCTCCGTGGAGAAGTCGAAGCCGTTGTCCTTCTCCTTCCCTTGCGCAACTTCCGCCTCGTTCAGCTCCACGGCTTTTCGGCCAAGGGAAACAGCCCAGTCGGTGTTCCCGAAGGAAATCGGCCAGCCGGGGAGCTCACGATAGAGCTGCCCAAGAACGAAATAGGCATCGGAACGGTCGGGATTGATGGACAGGACCTTGAGCAGCAGGTCCCGGATCGGGGCGGCTTTCCCCAGGGCGTTGAAAACCCCCTTCACCTGCCCCCACCGCCCGATGTTCGCTGATTTCCAGAAATAGCCCAGGTCATTGTCGGGGTCTGCCTCGATGGCCTTGTCCGCATACCCCTCCCCTTCCACGAAAAACCCAAGCACGTCATCCGTGGACTTCTTCGCTTTTTCCGCGAGGTCCCCGAGCTCGATGGTTTCCCGGGACACGCGCCAGTACAGCTCTGCTTTCTCCTTCCCGTCCTGCGTCTGGCCCACGGCATCCAGCAGCAGCGCCTTGGCGTCCGCGTACTTCCCCTGGTCATGAAGGCCGTCGGCCTGGGTCACCGCATCGGAGAAATCCGCCAGGAGCAGGGAGGCAGGGAGCAGGAACATCAGAGCGAACGTAAGTGAACGACGCATGTGGGTGTCTCCTGGCGCTCTTCGCCCGCTATCTGCCGGCTTTCAGGGCCCGTACCTTCACGCTCATTCCAAGCTCCAGCACGTAGCTGGTTCCCGGCCTGATCTCCATGTCCGCCAGCTGCACGTTGAGCGCCCCGGAAGCGATCCTGATCCTGTGCCGTCCGGGCAGGACCGGTATTCGCTCCAGCTCCCTTCCGGGATTCACGAGCCTGCCGTCGATGAATATCCGGATCATCGCCTGCGGATCATTGGGCTGCATGTCAGGATCGAGGAAGGTCGGCGGAATGACGAAGCTCAGGGTCGATGGCGGTATTGCCGGCTTCAGGGGCGCGTTGATGACAATGGGCCTGCTCAACGAGACCGTTGCGACATAGTCCACGAAACCTTGGGCCGACACGCGCACGGTGTAGGTGCTGGGGGGAAGGATCTCGGAATAGGGAACCGGACCTTTTTCGACGTTGTTCACGACGACAACGGCGTTCGCAACGTTGGAGTTCACCGTCAACTGGTAGCCAAGGGGATTCAGCACGACATTCACCGCCAAGGGCCCGGCCACGTTGACGGTCGAGGTGTAGTCCTGGTAGCCGTCAGCGGATACCTGGACCGAGTGCTGACCCGCATCGACCAGCGGCACCCCCTGGACCTGTACCCCATCGACGAACACCATGGCGTTGGGAACGTTCACGTTGATGGACAGCGGAAACCCCGCCGGTTGCGCCGGCAGCGGTTGTGCCGTCGGGTTGGGCTGCTCCAAGGGCTGGGCCTGTGGGTTGAGCTGCAAAGGCTGCGCCGTCGGGTTTGGCTGGCCCGCCGGCTGGAGGTTGACGGGGAATGCCATGTCTCCTCTCACCATGACGGGTCCATTAAAGGGGAGGAAGCCGTCCGCCATGACCTGTACGTTGTGCGTTCCGCCGGTGACCCTGGCCTGGTTGCCGGGGAGCTGCTGGTTGTCAACAAGGACGACGGCCCCGGGCACGTTCACGATAACTGTCAGCGTCCAGATCCTCTTGGGAGTGAACTGGGCATACGCCGTCCCCGCGGCCATCACGACAAACAGGGCGAACGCGAGGATTGAAAGTGACCGTTTCATCCCGTGATCATAGAGTTCACGGAGAGTTTTCGCAAGACTCTTGACAGGCACCTGAAAATCGGCTTCCCTACGTGGAAACTCGATGCTGAAACAGTTCCATGTCCTGAAAGGAAATCCGTTATAATGAAGCACCTGCGCGTGGTCCTTATCGTGGCAGTCGCATTCGGCCTGGCGGCGTGCGCCAAGCCCCCCCAGGCAGAGATCGATGCGGCTCGCTCCGCCGTGCAGAAAGCTGCTGAGAATATCGATGTGCTGACCTACGCGCCGGATTCGCTGCGCGCCGCGCAGGAAAAAATGGATGCGCTGAACAACGAGATCGCGGCCCAGCTGAAAAGGCCGCCGGTTTCCCGAAGCTATGACGCGGCTCGAAGCCTGGCGCAGGAAGTCATTGACGCCTCCCAGCACGCCGGGGCCGACGCTGACACCAGCAAGCAGCAAGTGGCGAAAGATGCCGCATCTCTTATTGAGAAGATCAGCTCCGAGATCCCTGATTTCGAGTCAAAGGTGTGGACGGCCAAAAGAGTGAGGGGCATCAGGCTTGACGCCATCACGCCGCTTGGCCTTGTTGCTGACCAGGCCCGTCTTGCGCTGGATGATGCCCGCAAGGACCTGGACTCAGGCTCGTTCGCTGCGGCCAAGGCAAAGGCCATGGCCGTGGGAGACTGGCTTTCCCAGGGTGAAGAGACAATCACGGAGCAGACCAGGATAGCAAAGAACAAGTAAACCTATTTCAGCCAGCCGACGGTGCGCACCTCGGGAGCCGGCGGCTTCGCTTCTTCGCCCAGGAACTTCCAGATCCTGTTGCGCCTGGCTTGAAAGTACGATGCCCAGGCCTGTGACATTCCCACCTTGCCGTCGGCAAGGTCGTCCAGCTTGAACACCACCAGCTCGCCTTTGTCGTTCCGATAATCCGCAATGGGGATCGGCTCCGCGCTTGCCACGGATGCCGCGCCGCCTCCCGCGCTGACGTCCACGCGAAGCATGATGGAGTCGCTCACCAGCGCGCTCACCCCGTCCGGATCAGGAGGGGACTCCCGCCAGGCCATGCCCGAGATGAAGTTCCCCATCGAATACATGATGAGCCTTGTCGAACCGCCCACCGTGACCAGCTCGTAGTCCTGGAGCACGTGAGGATGATGACCGAACACGATGGTGGCGCCGTTCTCCACGAGCCTGTGGAAAAAAGCCCGCTTGGCCGGGTCAGGCTCCTGCACGTATTCCCTGTCCCCGTGATAGGAGACAATGAAGACATCGAAGAACGGGCTGGCCTCCTTCACCAGGTCCGCGAACTCACTGGCTTCCTCTTCGTCATCATAGTCGACCACATGGATGTAGCGGCCCCCGCCCGGCTGGTTGAGGAATTGGGTCACGGCAATGAACCCGATGCGCACCCCATTCACGGTGAGCGTTTCGGGAGTAAAAGGCCTGCGCCAGTTGCCCCTGATTCCTGAAAAGAAAAGCTTTCGCGGGGACCCCTGGGCAAGGAGGGTAAGGGCGCGCACAGTCTGAAGCACGCCCTCCTCCCCCCCGTCGAAGGCGTGGTTGTTGGCCGTGGAGAGCACATCAATGCCGGCCTCCAGGGCGGCGCTCACGTAGTCGAGGTGCGCGTTGAACAGGGGATAGCCGGACACCGGCCGTGTGGAGTCGACGGGAAACTCGAGGTTCGCGAATGCGAGGTCGCTTCCGGAGAGCACATCGGCGATCCCGTTATATATGTCCCTGTAATCCGCGGACGCAAACAAGACGGGATGCGCCATGAGGTCTCCCAGGAACGTGAAGCGAAGAGTTTTCGGGGAGTCTGCCGCGGCCGCGGCAACGAAGGAGAGGCAGAAAGCGATTGGCAGCGCAATGGCGCGGAAACCGCCACGAGCGTTGGTCTGCGTCCGCATGGCCTTCCTCAAGGGTAGAAGATATGCGCGGCCGGCTGCGGCGTCCAGCGCCGCTACCGCTGCACTCGTCCGCTGCCCGAGCCTCCCATGAGCGCCCGTGCCTCGGCGGCGCTCAGCAAAGAAAAGTCACCGGGGATGGAATGCTTCAGGCAGGAAGCCGCCACGGCGAAATCAAGCGCTTCCTGCGCGGGGAAAAGGCTCCCAAGACCGTGGATCAGCCCCGCGGCAAACGCGTCCCCCGTCCCGACCCTGTCGACAATGTCGGTGATTTCATATCGACGGGAGACCAGGAAATCGTTCCTTGTCACCATGACTGCGGACCAGCCGTTCGCGTCCGCGGACCGGCTTTCCCGCAGCGTGATGGCGACATGCGTGAGATTGGGGTACGCGGAGAGCACCTTCTCCGCAAGGGCCCGGTAGGCAGCCGTGTCCAGCTTTCCGGACTCGACGTCGGCCGTGGCGGTGATCCCCAGGGCCTTCTGGCAATCCTCTTCATTCGCCACCGCGACATGGACGGACTTCATGAGCTCCCCCATGATCTCCGGCGCTCCCTTGCCGTACTTCCACAGGTTCTTGCGGTAGTTCAGGTCGCAGGAAACAGTAAGCCCCGATGCCTTTGCCTTTTTCACAGCCTCCACGGCAAGCTCCGCCGCGGAGAGAGAGATGGCCGGAGTGATTCCTGTGATGTGGAACCACGACGCCCCGGCAAAGCTGTTCTCCCAGTCGATGTCGCCGCGCCCGGCTTCCGCAATGGCGGATCCGGCCCTGTCGTAGATGACCACGGACGGCCTCTGGTTCGCCCCTGCTTCCAGGAAGTAGATCCCAAGCCTGTTCCCTTTTCGAACGACAAGCGAGGTGTCCACGCCATGGCGCCGAAGCTCGCCAATGCAGGCTTCCCCGATGGGGTTGGCGGGGATGACCGACACGAAGGCGGCCTGGCTGCCGAAGCCTGCAAGGGCAACGGCGACATTTGCCTCCCCTCCCCCGAAGGTCGCCTCGAGGACCGGGCTCTGGAGGAGGCGCTCGGCCCCGGGCGGTTTCAGCCTCAGCATGACCTCACCGAATGTGACGTACCTGGCCATCTTCACTCCCCCCTCGTCCCTTGCCTACCCCCCGTGAATCACCAGGTGCACCGCGGCTGCAAGGGCTCCCCCCGCGGCCATTCCCACTCCTATCTCGGCCAGCGAGTGGCCGATGTTCTCGTTGAACCGTCCCAGCTTCAGCTTCCGGTTCGCGTTCGACACCTTCTTCAGGGCCTTTGCGTGGCTCTGGACCGCGCCGCGAAGCCTCCATGAGTCATAAATGATGATCACGGAGAAAACGCAGGCCACCGCGAAGACATCGGAGCCGAACCCGCTCCAGAGCCCGACGGAAACCGAGAGGGCCGTCACGAAGGCGGAATGGGCGCTGGGCATGCCGCCCGCCGAGAAAAACCAGGAGAAGGCAGGGCGCTTCTCCCGCACCGAATACAGCACGACTTTGAACGCCTGGCAGGCGACCTGGACGCCGACCGCGGTGATCAGGCTCACACTGAGGGGAAACGCCGGGGCCATGGCACCGGAGTGTATGCGAAAGTACGTACCTTGACAAACACTCGGTGCCGGATCACTTTTGATAGCGATGAGCGAGCCAAAGCGCGGGGTCTGCGCTGATTTCACCGAGACCCTGGTGGACAGGATCCTCGATTCCTATCAGGAGCTGGGCGGGATCAACCATCTGGAAGGTCCGAACCTGCCCTCCCAGCAGAGCGTTGCCCGGATCGTGGAAACCCTGGAGGCGTTGATCTTCCCCGGCTTCCGGGCGGAGGAGAAACTGGACCTGGCCGGGCTGCGCTATGCCATCGGGGACAAGGTGGTCTGGCTGACCAGGTCGCTGGGCGGGGAGGTGGAGAAGAGCCTGCGCTACACCTGCCGGATCAGGAATGATTGCGGCAGGCATGAAGACTGCACAGGAGAGGCGCGGGAGATAGTCCAGGACCTCCTGGACCACGTGCCCGGCATCCGACAGAGGCTCCGCCTGGACGTCGAGGCTGCTGATCGTGGGGACCCGGCGGCCCGATCCCAGGAGGAGGTGATCCTCTCCTACCCGGGCGTCGAGGCCATCATGGTGCACCGCATTGCCCACGAGTTGTGGATACGGGACGTGGCAATGATCCCCCGCATGATGAGCGAATACATCCATGGCAAGACCGGGATCGACATCCATCCGGGTGCCACCATCGGCGACTATTTCTTCATCGACCACGGGACCGGGGTCGTCATTGGCGAGACGACGGTGATCGGCAACAACGTCAAGCTGTACCAGGGTGTGACCCTCGGGGCCCTCAGCATAAAAAAAGAGCTGGCCAACAGCAAACGCCACCCTACCATTGAGGATGACGTGACGATCTACGCGGGGGCCACGATCCTGGGCGGCACTACGGTCATCGGGCGTGGATCGATCATCGGTGGAAACGTGTGGCTCACGGAAAGCGTCCCGCCGGAAAGCAGGATCTACCACACTCCGACGCAGAAGACGCGCTCCGCTGCGGTGCGAGGTCTTGGCGGGGAAGGAATTTAAAGTGCGCATCGGCATCTGCTGCTACCCCACCGCGGGAGGAAGCGGCGTCGTGGCCACCGAGCTGGGCAAGCACCTGGCGGAAAGGGGCCATTCGGTGGCTTTCATCAGCTATGCGAACCCCCTGCGTCTGCGGGAGCTGCCGCCCCGGGTGTGCTATCACGAGGTGGACCAGGACAACCATCCCTTGCTGAAGCAGTTCCCGCACAGCCTCACCCTTACGGCCAAGATGGTGGAGGTTGCGCGCACCCACAAGCTGCAGATCATGCACGTTCATTACGCAATCCCGTTCGCCGCCGCGGCCATTCTGGCCCGGCAGATCGCGCCGGAGCTGGATCTGAAAGTGGTCACGACGCTGCACGGCACCGACATCACGCTGGTCGGGGCAAGCCCGTCATTCAAACCGGTCACGGAGTTCTCCATCGATCAATCCGATGCCGTCACCGCGGTCTCCTCGTACCTGAAGGATGAGACATACCGCCAGTTCGCCATCGGAAAAGAGATCGACGTGGTGTACAACTTCGTGGACCCTCCCCGCCACCATGCGCATTCTGTCCCCTGCATCCCCGAAAAATCTTCGGACCGGCAGGTCACCCTCATGCACATATCGAACTTCCGGCCGGTCAAAAGGCTGGGCGACGTGGTGCGCATCTTCGCTCGTGTGCGGGAGAAAATGGATGCGCGGCTGGTCCTGGTGGGAGACGGCCCCGAGTACGGGAGGACGCGGGAGCTGGTGGAATCCCTGGGGCTGGAGCAGGCCGTGCGCTACGTCGGCGTGGTGGACGATGTGGCGCCCCTCCTCGGGGCCGCTGACGTTCTCCTCCTGCCCAGTGAGACGGAAAGCTTCGGGCTGGTGGCCCTGGAGGCAATGGCCAGCGGGGTCCCCGTTGTTGCCAGCGATGTCGGCGGGCTGCCGGAGGTGGTAGCGCACGGCAGCACCGGATTCCTGGCACCGGTTGGCGACGTGGATGCAATGGCGGACTACTGCCTGGAGCTGCTGAGGGATGGCGCCACGTTGAAACGCTTTGCCCGGGCGGCGCGCAAGCGCGCGGCGGACTTCGACTACCGCACAATCGTTCCCCAGTACGAGGCGGTCTACCAGAAAGTCCTTGCTGCCCCCGTCGCGGCCGCAAGGGCATCATCCGTCGGCTAGCTCAGTCGCCGGCAACCAGGCGCTTTTCACTCTGTGATTCAAGCAAGGCCAGGCTTGTTGATCCCTCCCGCGCCATCCTCACGTGGATGACGGCATCGAGATTACTCGGATCACGCATGAGTATTTCCTCGAAAACCCGGGCAGCATCCCCGGTTTCACCCTTGCCCAGGAGGCCGAGACCCATCATGAGTCGGCATTGCGCCCGGTTTCTCTCTTTCAGATCCTGATCGAACACCAGAAAATCAGGCAGCGAAACGAGCGGTCATCATTCCACGCGAGGTGTGCCACGCGTATGGGGCCTCTTCCGCTGATCCCTGGACAATTTACTGGGGACATTTTTCCGGGGAATGGTCGCGGTATTTCGTGAGCCGGCTGAAAGACCGTGATCTCGTTCTGCCGGTCGGCGGGACGGCGATAAAAAGGGCTATTCAGACCTTCTGCGCCATATTCGAGACTCTTCAACGGGGCTACACCGCGGAGAACGTCATCAGCTCAGGGCTCGGGTTTGGAGAGATACTCGGCGCCATCATGTTCGCAAATGAGTCATTCCATCCGGACCTGGAAAACGACGCAAATAAGCGGATCGATCTCACGATCCAGTACATGCTGTCGGCCATCGAGGACAATCTGGACCTTCAGCAGCTTTCGACGAAGGCGTGCCTCTCGGTGACGCACTATTCAAAACTTTTCAAGATGAAGACCGGCTTCTCTCCCATAGAATACTACACGCGGCTGAAGGTGCAGCACGCCTGCCATTATCTGGATTCCACGGACTGGAAGGTGTACGCCGTCAGCGAGAAGCTTGGCTATGCTGATCCCTATTACTTTTCAAGGGTCTTCCACAAGGTCATGGGAATGTCACCGTACCAGTACAGAACCCGGCATCATCGGCCGTCGGCTAATTGAGGTTCCTGAGCCCGCCTACCTGCGAAACGTAGCTGGATTCGAGACCCTGGATCTGCTTCACGATGGAGAGAAACTTGTCCGCCTCACCCTGGTTCGTATACGGGCCAATTCGAACCCGGTAATACGTCCCGCTGCGCGCATCGTAGGAGAACACCTTGCCGGTGAGGCCCTTGTCCGCGAGCGTGGTGACCAGCTCGTCGGCTTTGGACTGGCTCTTGTACGCGCCGGTCTGGATCCAGTAGTCCACGGGCTTGTGAACCTGCCTGGGCTTGACCGGAGTCTTCACGGTCACCGTTGCCTTCCTGGGCACGTTTACCAATGTCCGCGGATGTGACGCCGCGGCGGGACTCTGTGCCGACTGCGCCTGCGTTTGCGTCTGGGGTTGGGCTTGTGCGCCGGTTACCGGGGGCTGCGCCTGAGTCAGAGGCGCCTGAGGCGTCACGGGCTGCGTGCCGGGCGTCTGCTGTGCTTGAGGCGGGGAAGGCGGCTTTTCCGCTCCTTCGCCAATATAGAAGTGCATCGTCTGCGTTTCGCCTGGCTTCTGATCCGTGCCGGTCTGGCCCTGCGGCTTCTGCTGGGAGTACTCGTAGACCTGCGGCCCCGGGCCGACAATCGGATTGACCGCGCCGGGAGCGGTGGATACCGCCTGCGGCTTCTGCCGAAGGAGGTAGACGCCCACAACCAGGACAATCACCACGAACACGCTCACGGAGAGGACCACCCAGAATATCTTCTGCTTTTCCATTGAATTCCTCACCCCTTCAGGCGACGGGCAAGCCGCGCGATGCGGCGCTCCAGGGAGCGCACGCTGCCCCAGTTCAGCACACTATAAGTATCGACGCCGGGGCCAATAGATTGAGGGTGCACGTCCTTTTGCGCGTTGATGCGGGTCCAGGCATCGCGAAGCGAAAGGGAGTCCCTGCGCATTGCCCTCAGCAGCCGCTGCGCTGCCGGGGCCCTCACGAACACCACGGCGCTGCAGATCTTCTCCAGTCCGGCGCGTTGGAGGAGCGGGGCGTTGATCACGACGTCGCCGGTTGCTTCAGAGATGAAGCGCTTGATCCTCTCCGTGATGGCGGGATACAGGATGCCCTCCAACCGCGTGCGCGCCGCCTGATCGGAAAAGACAATCCTGCCCAGGGCGCGCCTGTCCACCGCGCCGTCCGGGGCCTTCACCCCGGGCCCGAACTCGGCAATCACCGCGTCCGCTTTTTCCACCATCACCGCGTGGCTGAGCTCATCGGCATCCACGACGCTGAACCCGAGCGCGGCGAACACCCCGGCAGCCGTACCTTTCCCGGAGCAGTAGCGGCCTGTCAGGCCGACGACGATCTTCCCGGTCTCTCTCACGGTTCCCCCCTTTGCATAACGGCGGCAGAAACGGCAAAATTGAGCCAGGAGGCCGACGTCGCATGGAAAAACTCAGCTACTGGCGGTTGATTGGCGAAATAGAGCGAATTGTGAAGACCTGTGTCCCGGGGAGCCACCCCACCGACTGGGTGGAAGGCACGGTCACGGCGAGCCTCTTGAGAAACCTTGCGGGCGAGCTGGATGACACGGAGATCAGCGGATTCCGGCAGGGATCCACCATCCGCCTCTCGGCTTTTCATCACAAGGGAAAGAGGGAATCCGAAAACGCGGATCTCTCCATCCTGGTTCGCATTGCGCGCAAGGACGGCTCCCGGCTCGAAGGGGCGGCGTTCATGGAGACCAAGCTGAAACAGGACAGGAAAAGGACCTTCGATTCCTTCCGCCTGCCCGAGCTGAAGAAGATATTCAGGAGCTCGCCTTTTTCCCAGGTGCTCTTCCTCGACTACGAAGACATCACCTCGTACTCCTCCAACCGGTCGGTCCAGTTTCCGGCGATGGAGTACAGCCCGTGGCGCGGCGGAGTCCCCATGACTCCCTGCACGTATGCCGCCGTGGTCCCGGCGAACATCGTGATTGCGCAGCATTTGAACGACACGAGCATCTACGGCTTCTCCGTTCCCCTCTCGCACCAGATCGTCTACCGGTATTTCCATGGGTTCGATCTCGACCTTTCGGAGCAGTCCATCCTGGCC
The DNA here is from genome assembly GCA_963710335.1 of uncultured Spirochaetota bacterium. Taxonomy (GTDB): domain Bacteria; phylum Spirochaetota; class Spirochaetia; order SZUA-6; family Fen-1364; genus Fen-1364. The sequence continues at coordinate 183,358 of CAVQAA010000025.1, read as the reverse complement.
GCCCGGGGCCAGCCGACAAAGAAGGGCATGTCCGAGTACCTGCTCGCGTTTTCGGTTTTCGAGGAAGGAATCGAAACGGAGGAGGAACCCGACCTCAACAAGAAAGTCTGGGAGCCTCTGGACTAGGCAGATCGCGCGAAGCGCCGCTCCTAGTGGAACGCTCCCCAGCTGTCGCCCGTCTCGCAATGCACCTTCAGGGGAATGTCCTCTTCCACGACGTGCTCCATGACGTCCTGGACGCAGCGCGCGGCCCTCTCGCATTCCTCCAGCGGCGACTCGAGAATGATCTCGTCATGGACCTGCAGGAGGATGCGCGAGGCAAGCCGCTCATCCCGCAGCCGCGCGGAGAGCTTCACCATGGCAAGCTTCACGATGTCCGCGGCCGTGCCCTGGATGGGCGAGTTCACCGCCACCCTCTCCGCGCCGGATTTCTCCGTGCGGTTGGGACTGCGGATTGCGATGATCCTGCGGCGGCGCCCCATGAGCGTGGTGACAAATCCGTTCTGCTCGGCTCCCCGGATGGTTTCCTTGAGGTAGCGGTCCACTCCTTCGTAGCGCAGGAAATACGTCTTGATGAACTTGTCAGCGTCGGCCTTTGCGATCTTCAGCCTCTGTGACAGCCCGTACGCCGACATGCCGTACACCACGCCGAAGTTGATGGTCTTGCCCACGGCTCGCTGCTCGGGGCTGACCTCGCTTTCGGGAACCCCGAAAATGAGTGAGGCGGTCTGGCGATGGATGTCCCGCCTTTCACGGAAGGCTTGCAGGAGCACGGGGTCCCGGGAAAGGTAGGCCAGGATGGCAAGCTCGATCTGCGAGTAGTCGGCGCTGATGAAGCGCATGCCCGGGGCCGGCACGAAAGCGGTCCGAATCCGCCTGCCCTCCTCTTCCCGGATGGGAATGTTCTGGAGGTTCGGATCTTTGCTCGCCAGCCGCCCCGTTGCGGCACCAGTCTGGACATAGTGCGTATGCAGGCGCCCGGTGGCGCTGTTGATCTGAAGCGGCAGCGCATCCACGTACGTCGACTTCAGCTTCGAAAGCTTGCGGTGCGCAAGGATCTTCTCCGGCACGGGGTCCTGGGATGCCAGGACCTCCAGCACGTCCTCGTCCACGGAGAAGCCGGTCTTGGTCTTCTTTACCGGGGTGAGCTTGCGCCACGTGAACAGGATGTCCTGGAGCTGTTTTGTCGAATTGATATTGAACTTCCTGCCGCACAGCTCGTAGATCTCTGACTCCAGGCGCTCGAGATCCTTTTCCATCTCCCGGCTGTAGGCCGCAAGCTCCGTGGAGAGGACCCGGATGCCCGCAAGCTCCATCTCCGCCAGCACCACGAGAAGCGGCATCTCCACCCGGGAAAAAAGCTTCGCAAGCCCCGCGGCCTCGAGCTCCGGGGAGAGCAGCTTGTGAAGGCGGAGAGTCAGATCTGCATCCTCTCCTGAATAGTCGGTGACCTGCTGGATGGGAACGTCCTCCAGTGTCCGGCCTTTTCCGACAAGGTCCTGGTACGGAAGGCTTCGATAGCCGAGCCGCTGCTCCGCCAACCAGTCCAGGCCGTAGCTTCCCTGCTCGCTGTCGAGCATCCAGGCGGCAATCATGGTGTCGAAGTGAACGTTCGCCGGTGACACGCCCCAGCGGCGCATCACTTTGTAGTCGTACTTTGCGTTGTGGCCGACACAGCGGATCGACGGGTCCTCCAGGAGCCCCGCGATGATGCGGCGAGCCTCTTCTTCGGGGATGCACGCCGTGTCGCGGGCGCGCACGGGGACGTAGCAAGCCTTCCCCTCCTCGACGGAAAGCGAGAACCCAAGGAGAACGGCCTGCATCTCGTCGGTGCCGTCGGTCTCAACGTCGAACGCGTATGCTCCGGCAGCCCTGGCACGTTCCATCCAGCCCGCAAGCTGGGCGGCATTTGTCACAAGGGAGTAGGTCCCGGGCGCCGTGCTGCGCATGACGGGCTGCTCCGCGCCTGCGGGCGCCACCGCGGCAGGGCTAGTGGAGGCGGGCTGGAGCGCGGGCTGCGCGGCGGCCTTTCCAGAGAGCTTGAGGAGGTCCGCCACGATGCTCTTCATCCCCTGGCGCTCGAAAAGCGGGACGGCGGCGGCCGCGTTCAAGACTGCCGGCGGAAGCTGCTCGATGGGGGGAACGCCCGGCACATCGCGTCGCAGGGTGACAAGCTCGCGGGAAAGAAGCGCTGATTCTTTCCCTTCCGTCAGCTTGCGCCGAAGGGACTCGGGAGTGATGTCGTCGATGTGCTGGTAGATGCCTTCGACGTCCTTGTAGCCGGCCAGGAGCTTCAACGCGGTCTTCTCACCGATTCCCGGCACCCCGGGAATATTGTCGGAGGAGTCCCCCGTGAGAGCCAGAAAGTCGACGATCTGCTCCGGATAGACCCCGCGGACCTCGAACACCTTTTCCCGTGAGTACTGGACAATGTCCGATGCGCCCTTCTCCTGTGCCAGGAGGCGGACATTGCCCCCAATGAGCTGGAGAATGTCCTTGTCCCCGGAGAAGATCCAGCAGGGCCTGCGTGATTTTCTGCAGCTTTCCGCAAGGGTTGCAATGACGTCGTCCGCCTCGAAACCGTCCGCGCGCAGGCACGGCACGCCGAGGGCCGCAAGGATCTCCTCGATGACGGGCACCTGGGCGTGAAGGTCTGCCGGCGCTTTCTGCCGGTTGGCCTTGTACTGCGGAAAGCTTTCATGGCGGAAGGTCGGGACCCGCGAGTCCATTGCCACCGCAACATGCCCCGGGGACAGCTCCCGCACGATCTGAAGCAGCGTCCGGAAAAACACAAACACTGAGGAGGAGTTTTTCCCCTCCGGGTTCAGAAGCGGCCGGTTCAGGAAAGCGAAGTACCCTCGATAGATGACGCTGTAGCCGTCTATCAGGCACAGCTCCTGACTCATGTCGTGATGTCGACGAGACCCGGCGTTGCCTGGGAGAAGCTGGACGAGGCCCGTGGCCAGGCCCGCAGGGAGGCGATCTCGAGGCGCAGGTCGTCCATGCGCGCGCGCAGCAACGCCCTGTTCCTGGCGTTGTGCTCGATCACCTGCTCGCTCATTTTCTCCAGCGTGGCCTTCAGCCGGGGAACGGTCTGCTCCGTTCGCGGATACGCGGCCTGGTACAGGCCCTCCAGCGGCTCGATCACCTTCTTCAGGGAGAAGATGTCCGCGATGATCGATTTCTCCATCTCCACTTGCGCCAGGAGGCTCTCCGCGTCCCCGCTGCTGATGGAGGTCGTCTCCTGCTCAAGCAGCGCAAGGTAGCCCTGGAATTTCTCGCGCTGGCGCTGGAGCATCTCCCGCAATCGCTTCAAAAGCGCAACTTTCTGCTCGGTCGTCATTGCATTTCCGGTCGTCAAGCTCATGGGTGTTCCCCTCCTTACCCTGCGATGTTCACGCCAGACACCGACCCGCCTTTTTCCTCGAGACCCTTGCGGGTCGATATCACCTCCCACGCCTCCCGAAGCTCGCTGAGGTGCTTCTTGACCGTCAGCAGCGGGGCATGGTCCTTTTTCATGTTCGCCTCCATGAGCTGCCGGTTCATGAAGCTGTAAAGGCTGAAAAGGTTCCTCGCAAGCGTCCCGCCCTTGTCGAAATCAAGGGATGCGGTCAGCTCGGAGAGGATGTCCTGGGCGGCGATGATGTGATTGTTGATCACGTCGTAGCGCCGGTGGCCCTCGGAGAAGGAATCCAGGGCAAGGTTCAGGTGGCGTATGGCCCCGTCGTAGAGCATGACGATCAGCCTGATCTGGTTGGCCGTCTTGATCTGGATTTCCTTGTACGCATGAACCGGATCGTTCATGTTCACCGCAATCCCCCTTCTCTCACCTGGCGTGCTCCATGAGCGTGGAGACCGGCACGACCTGGTACCCCAGAAGAATGAGCTGGTTTATGATGAGGTCGAGCTTCTGGAAAAGGTAGTCATCCCGTGGACCGCCGACCATTCCCACCTGGATCGGGATGATTGACCCGGGCTTTTTCTGGGCAATGATTCGCTCCACGAGCTGCGCAGAGGGGAAGTAGATCCCCCTGGCCTTGTTGAAGTCGCTGGCCGAGACCCAGTCATAGGAATCCAGATCACGGCCGACGTAGGTGTAGTTCATCTGGGCGGCGGCGGCAATGATGTCGGAGCTCACGAAGTAGTACGGAGCGTGCCACAGGAGGGAAAGCTCGCGGCCGCTGGCCCCGAAGTAGTCATCCTCATTGCGGGCAAGGCCCGCCTTGACGAACTCCCGGTCCACGCCGAAACGGGAGTCGGTCATGTTGAAATAGGTAGAAAAGAGGGAGCCGACCTCGTGACCGGATTCCGCGATCTCCCGCACCGCGTCGGGATATCGTCTGATGAACTCCCCGTTCACGAAGAATGTCGAACGGATCCGGTATGCGGTAAGCGTGTTCAGGATCCCCGTCAGCCCTTCCGCGGAATCAACGGCGTTGAAAACGATGCTCACTTCGCGCCTGCGGATTCGCGACCCGTGCGTGAAGTTCGTGACGCTCACGGGCTCATCCCCGGTGGGGAACGGCTCGTAGACCGCGGTCTCCGGGGGAAACAAGGGGACCGTTCCGTACCCTTTCGCGTCGCGCACCATGACGAGATTTGCGTAGCTGCCGCGCCGGGACTCCTCCAGGTAGACCCGGAGATCCGCGGAGGCATTGCCGGGCGCTCTGGCATCGTATTTGTCGATCGGCGTCCATGCCCCGCTGGATTCATCGAGGGAAAGGACCCTGCCCTTCAGGGACGTCTCCACCGAGTCCGAATCACCGGCAAAGCCATACCCCCCCGGCTGGGAAAGGGCCACCAGCGTGGTTGCCCCCGTTGCCAGGGAAAGACGCTCAATGAAGTAAGCCCCTGCCAGGAGCAGCTCGTCCTGGCTCAGCCACAACAGGTGAAGCGGCGACGGGTGGGCCGCCCTGCCCTTTTCCTGCCAGGTTGCGTAGTCCCGCCATGAGACGCTGTCCGCCTCCATGATGGCCGCCAGGCTTTCATCGGGTGAGAGGCTGATGTCGAGCACGCCGGTGTCCGCGGTCTGCGTGAAGCTGCCGTAGTGCCCCTGGGCGTCCGTTGTGAGCCGGAACACGGCGGTTCCCCTTACGCCGGCCGAGCGCGTTTCACAGAGCATCGTGACGATGTTGCCCGTGGACCAGATCACTTTGCGCACCGTGGTATCCCGGGGCAGGAACAGGTAAGGAAGGTTGAGCGGAGTTCCGTTGGCATGAAAATCATCCGCGGAGAGATAGTAAAGGAAGAGATTACGCCCGCCCTTGTCCAGAAGGAGGTTCCGGCCGTCAGGGGACACCCAGAAGGAGTCGAAGTTCGAATCGAAATCGAACGGGATCTTCCCCTGGACTTTTCCTATCTTGAGGAACCCTGCGTACAGCGCCCTCGTGAAAAGCTCGCTGGGATCGATTGCGTACACGATAAGGCCGGAGATGTAGAACAGGCTCCTGTCCCTGCTCCAGCGCACGTTGCTGATTGTCCCGTCGCCGATCCTCCGCAGGGATTCCGTCAGGACCCTGCCGTCACGCATCTGCTGCAGGGAATAGTAGAAAAGGCTGGCAGCCTTGCTGTAAACGATGAACCGCGAATCGGGAGACCAGGTGGCGGGAAAGGACACGAGGGAAAGCTCCACGCGCGTGGAGACGACTGTTGCCTTGCCCGTTGCAACATCAAGCAGGGTCAGGTCGCCGAAGGCTGTGGAGGTCTCCCGTGTGTACAGAAGGTAGCGGCCGTCCGGGGAAGTCTGCATGGGGGCTATTCGGCCGACACGGATCTGGCTGCCCCCGACGAACGACGGAAAGATGGACAGGGGCGTTATCCCGGTGAACCCCGGCTGGGAGCGGAACACTCCATACCGGTTCTGGATCTGCAGGACATCCCTGTCCTGCAGGAGCAGGACGTCTTCGGGAAACCAGGTGAGCTGCCGCAAACGCCGGGTATGCGCATCGGCCAGGAAAAGGGTGCTGAACGTTCCGTAATCGGGATACAGCGTGGAGGCGGAGAACAGAAGCCTGTTGTTCGCCGACAGGTCGAGGCCGGTGAAAGAGACCTGGGCGAAACAGGCCGATGCCGCAGAGAAGAATAGGAGGAGCAGCGATTTCCGCATCTCCTTCAATCTTCGGCAGAAAACCATGCTCGCCTTGACCCCTGTTCGGCACGGATGCTACAGTCGTTCCATGAAAATCCTCATCACCGGAGGCGCGGGTTTCATTGGTTCGCACGTGGCTGACCAGTACCTGAAGGCCGGCCATTCCGTGGCCATTGTGGACGACCTTGCCACCGGAAGCCTCGCAAACCTGCCCAAGGGAGTGCCTTTTTACCTTATGGACATCGCCTCGCCCCTTCTTGAAAAAGTCTTCCAGATAGAGAAGCCCGACATCGTGAACCATCACGCGGCCCAGATGAGCGTCACCGTATCCTCCCGTGACCCGGTCCTGGACGCAAAAATCAACGGCCTTGGCCTTCTCAATGTCCTGGAAAACAGCCGAAAAGCGCGCGTAAAAAAGCTCATTTTCATCTCGTCCGGGGGAGCCATCTACGGTGAATCCGACCTGGACCATATTCCTGAGGACCATCCCCCGGCTCCTGAATCTCCTTATGCCATTCACAAGCTCCTGGGTGAGAACTACCTTCGTTTCTACGGGCACCAGCACGGCCTTGCCTGGACGGCGCTGCGTTATTCGAACGTGTACGGACCTCGTCAGAATCCTGCCGGGGAGGCCGGAGTGGTGGCCATTTTCATCTCGAAGATACTGAAAGGCGAAATCCCCACGATAAACGCATACGCTGACGACCCTGAGGGGATGTCACGGGACTATGTCTTTGTTGAGGACGTGGCCCGGGCAAATCTCATTACCCTGGACAAGGGGGAGGGGCAGGCCATCAACATTGCCAGCGGCCGGCCGGTCAGGACGCGGGAGCTGCTGGCTTCCATCTGCTCGATCATGGGCAAGGAGCTGAAGTACACCCGGGCCGGACCCCGGCCAGGGGACCTGCGCAAGAGCTGCCTGGACAACTCGAAGGCAGCGAAGGTCCTGGGTTGGAAGCCGGTTTGCGACCTGGACGGCGGCCTGGCAAAGACAATAGCCTTCTTTTCCGCCAGCCATGGCTGACCTGTCTCAGATCGGAATCCTGCCATGCCCCGGGGGAATGGCGTTTGCCCAGAAGATCCTGGGCCACCTGGAGACAATCACTCGTGAGAAGCTGGAAGAGCGCGCAAGGATTCTCAGCAAGTCGTACAAGCTGCCGCGCGCGGAGATCATCCGCCAGATAAACCTGGCCGCGGATATCCTTCCCACGGCAGGCGACCTCGATGAGCCAATCGACCGGCAGCGCTCGAACACATGGCTCATACCGGCCAAGTACACGCGGTTTCCCAACGGCGAGTTCAAGACGGAGATCCTCTCCTCGGTCAGGAATACCGAGATCTACGTCGTGCAGGACGTCTCCAACCGCTATCCCCTGCAGTTCCAGAAATCGGATGAGCCCCACGTGCTCTCCGTCAACGACCACCTCTTCTGCCTGCTTGTCACCGTGGACGCCGCGCTCCAGGCAGGGGCAACGCAGGTGACGGTGATCCTTCCCACATTCCCCTATTCACGGCAGCACAAGAAAAAGGGAAGGGAGAGCCTGTCCGCCGCGCGGGTCGGGCAGATTCTGGAGGCGTTCGGGGTGGCCCGTATCATCACCCTGGACATCCACTCCAAGGAGATCGAGAACTGTTTCAACCACCTCCGCCTGGAGAATCTCCACGGGGCGTACCAGATCCTGAAGGTCCTGGCGGGCGTGACCGATCTGAAGGAGGAGGGCCTGGTGGTCGTTGCCCCGGACACCGGCGCGATTGACCGGAACAAGTTCTTCGCCTCCATCCTCAGCAAGCCGCTCGCAATGCTGTACAAGGAGCGGGACTACTCCCGCGTCGCGCAGAGCGCGGAAAACGGCAACATCACGGACATGAAGCTGCTGGGGTCCGTTGCCGGCAAGACCGTGTTCATGAGTGATGACATGCTGGGAACCGGAGGCACCCTTCTCAAGGCCATGCGCAAGCTCAAGGAGTACGGGGCGGACAAGATCATCTGCGCCGTGAGCCTTCCGCTATTCAGCGCGCGGGCCGTGGACACCTTCGAGAGCGCATACCGTGAAGGATTGTTCTGCAGGATGATCGGAACGAACGCGGTGTACCACGATGAATCGCTCCTGGGCCGGGAATGGTATCTCAGCGCGGATATCACCCAGCTGTTTGCCAGGATCATCTATCGGCTGCATTACAGGAGAAGCCTGAGCTCCCTGCTTGACGACCGGAGCGTGATCAAGGACCTTTTGAAGAGGTCCTGATGATGAGGTCCAGCTCCCGCTCCATATCGGCAAGGAGCTCCTGGAGCGTGCGCAGGCGAAGCAGGTAATCCTCCCCTTCATTGCACGACGTGTCTCCCAGGGTCTCATCCAGGAGAACCGAAAGCTCCTCCCCCTCCCCGAACTCGTAGCCGCAATGAGGGCAATACTGGTAGCTCCCGTCCACGATTTTCCCGCAAAAAAGGCAGGCTTTCTGCTCCTCCATGCGCTCAAGTATAGTCGCGGCAGGAGGGCTTTGCAATACGAACGGGTGTTTGTATCAAGTCCGCCGATCAAGCCCCGGCAAGCGCCTCCAGGACTTGAAGCGCAAAATCCCCCGCCGCCAAACAGAGAAGCGCGACGCACGCCGCTGTCCGAAGCCTGCGCATCTTCCGCTCCCGTCGCCGGGGGTCCCCTACTTCAGCTTCAGGATGTCGTCGATCGCGCCGAGCAGCTCCTCGATGTCGCTCATCTGGAGGTCCCCCATGTGCGCAATTCGGAACGTCTGCTCCTTGAGCTTTCCGTAGCCGTTGGAAAGCGTCAGGTTGCGCTTCCCCAGCTCCTTGTTGAGGTCCGCAACGGAAATGCCCCGCGTGTTCTTGATGCACGTCACGGTCAAGGAAGCGTACTTCTCGTCCGGGAACAGGGCGAAGTTCTTCCGCGCCCACCCCTGCACCTTGGCCGCCATCTTCTCATGCCTCTTGAACCGGGCATCCACGCCTTCCTGGGCAATGCGATCCATCTGGCGGTCCAGCGCGAACATGTGGGAAATGCTCATGGTGGAGGGGTACTGGAAGTTCTTCTCCCGAATGAACTGAACGAGCTGCAGGAGGTCGAAGTAGTAGCCGCGGTTTTTCACCGCCTGCGCCCGTTTCTCGGCCTTCGGGGAGAAAGTTGCCAGGGAAAGTCCGGGCGGCAGCCCGAGGCATTTCTGGCTGGAGGTCACCATGATGTCGATTCCAAGCGCGTCGACGTCGATCTTGACGCCGCCGAAAGACGATACGGCGTCAATGCACCACACGATGTCAGGGTACTTGCGGAATACCGGTGCCAGCTCCTCCAGGTGGTTCATCACGCCGGTGGACGTCTCGCTGTGCGTCAGGGTGGCGCAGTCGTACTTGCCGGAGGCAAGGTGCTCATCCACGATCTCGGGAGTCAGGCCTTTTCCCCACTCCACCTCGTACTTGTCTGCAGGAACCCCGTTTCCCTGCGCAATCTCGAACCAGCGGTTCCCGAACGTGCCCACGGAAAACACGATGGCGCGGCGGGCGGTGCTGCACCTGATTGCCCCTTCCATGAGCCCGCTTCCCGACGATGCGGAGAAGAGTATGGGATTCGAGGTGAATGCCAGCTTCTGGACTTTCTCCGTGACGCCTTTCTGCAGAGCGGTGTAGTCGGAGCTGCGGTGCCCGATCATTGGCGTCGACATGGCTGCCAGCACTTCCGGATGCACCTCGGTGGGACCGGGGATAAAAAGCTTCTTATGCGGCATTCAGTACCTCTTTCTCCTGGGCGGCGGTTTGCAGGTTAATTTTGCATATTAATACGGAGAATGAAAAAAGAGTCAAGAAGGATATCGTGAAAAAATTCTCAATCGGACTCCGTCAGGCTCGAGAGACCCGCCTTCGCTGCCTCGGGATAATCTGAGCCCGTGAAAAAACGAAACTGCTCGAAGGCCTGCGCCAGGAGCATCTGGTCCCCGTGAATGATTCTGCAACCGGCAGCAAGCGCGCGCTTGAGGAATCGGGTGGTCCGGGGCGCATAGACCAGGTCGTATGCCACCTCGCTTCCCGTGAACCGGTAGCCCGGCACCGGGTCCTCATCAACGATTGGCGACATCCCGACTTTCGTCGTCTGGACGATCAACTCATTGAACCCGGCCATGAGCCTGTGCCCCGATTCCAGCGGGGCGGCCTGAACATTGAACTCCCGGGCAAGCTGCTCGGCGCGTGAAGCGGTACGGTTCAGCACAAGGACCTGCGCTCCGCTTTTGGCCAGCGCGTGAACAACCGCGCGCGAGGCCCCTCCCGCTCCGATCACCGTTGCTTTCAGTCCTGGCGGAAGCTTTCCGCCGAACGCTGAGAGAAGCGGGGAAAGGAAGCCCGGCGCGTCGGTGTTGGTTCCCTCCCACTTCCCGTCTGCCCCTCGGCGAATCGTGTTGCAAGCGCCGATTGCCGAAACGGACTGATCCTGGCGCGCCAGATGGGGGATGATTTTTTCCTTGTAAGGGACGGTGACGGAGAGGCCCTGGATGCCGAGGCGGTCTGCAACCTGGAAAAAGGGCTCCAGGGCATCCACAAGGAAAGGGACATAGAGCGCGTCACGCCCCAGGGCGGTGAAACCGGGGTTGTGAATTCCGGGGGACAGGGAGTGCATGACGGGGTTGCCGATAATGCCGAATACCTGGGTCGTCCCGCCGACTTGATGGTAGCGGAACAGCTCATCAAGGGTCTTGGGGTCCACGTGCCCCGGGGCGGCTGATTCCTGGGGCGGGGAGGAATAGCAGAAAAGAGACCCCAGCCTGGTTGCCAGAACACGAGTTGCAAATCCGTAGCCCCCCATGCCCAGGAGCACTTTGGGGACGGGCCCAAGCGCTTCAAAGACCTCCAGGAGCCGAAGCAGGTCGAGCGAGCCGTGAAGGGTTACCGCGGCTTTCGGGATCTCCCGGGGGCTGCGCGCCAGGGCGGACATCCTTCGGGTGAGATCAGGCGGCATGCCGCTCGTGTCGTGGAGGGAACGAATGATTCCCGCCCCGGCCGCCAGGATCTGCCTGTCCAGGCCCGGAGCATCGAGGTCTTCCTCAAGATCCAGGAACGCGAAGCCGGCGGGTCCGATTCGTGAAAGGAGCTGGATCCGCTCCCTCTCGCCGTCCTTCCACTTTCCGCCTTCCGCGGGCCGTCGAATGGTGAGAATGACCGGAAGGTCGACCTTCCGCGGCAGAACGGCGGCATGGGCAATTTCTTCGGGACGAAGGTAGTCAGCCCGGAGCTCCAGAAGGTCTGCGTGCTTGCGGTACCTGGCGACGCATTCCAGGTCTTCTTCCAGGGTGGTCCCTGTGAGGCAGAGGCAGATGCCGGACGGCGGGTTCAGAAATCGCTCCTGTACACGTAGAGGTCCGCCAGGGCGTTGTTGGAAAAGACAAGCCGCACGCGAATCGGGTATTTCGCGTCATCGAGGTCGAAGTACAGCGAATCACCCCGGGCCGCGAATTGCCTCGTCGATGTGCGCTCAATCACTTCCCGCGGCATTCCCATTGCCACGCCGAACAGCGGTCTGGCGAACCGGTGATCGCATCTCACCTGCCAGACCCGGTTTCGATACCAGAACAGGTACAGGTAGTCCGGGTAGAAGAACACGACGTTGTCCTGCGTGTCATCCTGGCCTCGATAGGAAAACACCTCCTTGGGGGTTCCGAGTGAATCCAGCGCGGCCTTCAGGTCCAGGCCGATAAGCGCCGTGGGGTCGAAGTCGATGCCTGGCGACACCCCGGTATCGGCTCCGGTTGACGGGGTCCTGGCCAATCCTGCCTCCGGTGAGGTGGTGCCCGCAGGGTCTGCCGCAACGCTCTGCGGGGCTGCCGATGCCTCGAAGAAAGCACCCAGGAGGAGCAGGAACGCTACCGCACCGCACATTCGTCTCATGGCAGGCACGAGAATAGAGGCTTTTCCCCGACGGGGCAAGTCCCGGGCTTTTTTTTCAGGGCCGGTATTCCCAGGGGTGAGGAAAAACATTACAGTGCGCGTGAAACGAGACAACCGACATGATAGCCACCGTCGTCAACGCCTGTGCCGTGCTGCTTGGCTCCCTGCTCGGACTGCTCCTGCGCTCGAAGATCAAGGATTCTTTCAAGACAATCGTCCAGATCGGCGCCGGGGTCACATCGCTCATCATCGGAATCAAGATGGCGCTGACCGGACAGAAGATAGTCTACCTGGCGCTGTCTCTCATCATCGGGGGGATCCTCGGCGAGTGGTGGCGGATAGAGAACGGCATCCTGCGGCTGGGGGAGAAACTGAGGAGCACGTTCGCACGGGGCGCCGCCCCCGCGCAGGGTGGCGATGGCCTGGCGCCGGCGGTTTCGGAGTTCGGCTACGGGTTTCTCAATGCATCCGTACTGTTCTGCGTCGGCGCCATGGCTCTTGTGGGATCCTTCAAGGCCGGCGCGGAGGGAAACTACGAGCTGATCTACACCAAGTCCGTTATGGACGGGTTCATGTCCATTGTGCTTACCGCCGCCATGGGCATCGGCGTCGGCTTCTCAGCCCTGTCCGTCCTTGTCTACCAGGGGATCCTGACAATTGCGGCTGTCTGGCTCTCACCCCTGGTAAGCGAAACGCTCCTGAGGGAGCTTACCGGCGTGGGCGGAGCGCTTGTCGTCATGATCGGCATCAACCTCCTGGGGCTGGCCAGGCTGAAGACCGCGAACTTCCTGCCGGCGCTGATCCTGATTGTTCTCTTTGTGGTGGGTGAGGGCTGGATAGGCGCGGCGCACCTGGGCTGAAAGCGATCAGCCTGAGAGGGTCAGCCCCACTTCACCAGGCCCGGCAGAAACGGATGGACCAGCGCCCGGTGTGACGGCAGCACTCTGACCGTATAGCCCTGCCGGCCCGTCCTGTCGCAGACAATCTCAGCGCAGAACACAGCCGCGTCCTTCTCTGTCCCGCAGTGCTTCATGGTTAGCCGCCGCGGCTCCTCGATTTCCCCTTCTGAAGAAAGGTTCCCGTAGTACAGCTCCACGCCCACCTCGTCAGGGGCCAGGCCGGCCAGGTGGACCCTGGCCGCGACGGAGACCTTCTCACCGATCTTGAGAATGGAAGCCGAGGGGGAGGTGAGCTCCTCGATGCGAAGCTCGTCCCAGTTCCGCGCAAGCTTCTCCCGGTACGCCGCAATCTCGCGGCAGAGGCCGCTCTTGTTCGCCTCGAAAGCCTCGGCGCTCCCGAGGGCTGGTGCGTAGAACCGCTGTGTGTACTCGGTCAGCATGCGGTGCGTGCTGAACCCCTTCCCCACCTCCTGCATGGAAGCCTTCATGCGACGGATCCACTCCCGGGGGAGGCCGTCCATGCCGCGGGTGTAAAACAGGGGGATGATCTCCCGCTCCAGCAGGTCGTACAGCGCCTTGCCCTCCACTTCGTCCTGAAGGGCCTCGTCCTCGTACTCCTCCCCCCTGCCGACTGCCCAACCGATCTGCGTTGAGTACGCCTCGTCCCACCAGCCGTCCAGGATGGAGACGTTCAGAGCGCCGTTCATGGCCGCCTTCATTCCGCTGGTTCCGCTAGCCTCCAGGGGCCGTCTCGGGGTGTTCAGCCACACGTCGCTTCCCGACACCAGGTAGCGGGAGGTTGTCATGTCGTAGTCCTCGAGGAAGACGACACGGTTTGCCACCCTGGGATCGCTTGCGAAGTGGATGATCTTCTTGATGATGTCCTTGCCCGCAAGATCATGCGGGTGCGCCTTGCCGGCAAATATGAGCTGGATGGGTCGCTCGTTATCCGTGAGAAGCCGCAGCAGCCTCTCGGGATCAGAGAGCAGAAGATCAGCCCGTTTGTACGTTGCGAATCTCCGGGCAAAACTGAGAGTCAGCGTGTACGGGGAAAGTGCGTTGGTCCCCCGGGAGAGCTCGGAATTGTTCACGCCGCGGCGTATGAGCTCTTCCTTGAGCCTGCCTCGAGCGAAAGCAACCATGCGCTCCCTGCGCCTCTCGTGCGTTCGCCAGATCTCCTCATCGGAGATCCTGTCGATGCGGTCCCAGATGTCACGATTGGTCGGCGTGTCCAGGAACTCGGGTCCGAAGTAGCGATCCAGAAGGTCCACCATGTCGTGGGCGATCCAGGAACGGGGATGAACGCCATTAGTGATGTGCGTTATGGGGACTTCATCCAGGGGAAGGGCGGGCCATATGTGCTGCCACATGGCGCGGGAGACCCGTCCATGAAGCCTGCTCACGCCATTGTTGTAGGCGGACAGGCGAAGGGCAAGCACTGTGAGGCAGAACTCCTCTCCGTCATTATGCGGGTCCTCCCGGCCCAAGCCCAGGAAGTCCTTCCAGGCAAGCCCCAGCTCCGAGGCCATGGAGCCGACGTACTTCTCCATGAGAGAGGGCGCAAACCGCTCGTTGCCCGCCGGCACCGGTGTGTGCGTGGTGAAGACGTTCGTTGCCCAGACAGCTTCCCAGGCCTGATTGAAGGTGAGCTTCTCCTCGCACATGAGAAGGCGGATCCTCTCCAGCCCCAGGAACGCGGAGTGCCCTTCGTTCATGTGCATGCAGGAGGCCCTGATGCCCAGCGCGCGAAGCGCCCTGATCCCGCCGATCCCCAGGAGAACCTCCTGCTGGATCCTGGTCTCGCGGTCACCTCCGTAGAGGGACGCCGTGATGAGGCGCAGGTGCGACGGATTGGCTTCAATGTTGGTGTCCAGGAGGTAAAGGGAGTTCTTTCCGACTTTCACTTCCCAGATCCACGCGGACGCCTTTTCTTTCCCCATCTCCACGGAGACGGAAAGGGGATCACCCTTCGCGTCCCGGCAGAGCGTCACGGGCATGTTGTACCAGTCATTCTCCGGATATGACTCCTGCTGGAAGCCGTCCGGGTTCAGGTATTGCTGGAAGTATCCCTGGCGGTAGAGCAGCCCCACGCCCACGAGGGGAAGTCCGAGGTCCGAGGAGGACTTCAGGTGGTCCCCGGAGAGCATTCCCAGGCCCCCTGAATATACGGGCAGTGCGACATCAAGCCCGTACTCCATTGAAAAGTAGGCAATGAACCGATCAGCCGGGCCCTTGTACCATCGCTCCGCGGAGTTGTACCTCAGGAACTTCGCATAGACCGCGTCCAGGGCGGCCAGGAAAGAGTCGTCCGCTGCCGCGGCTTCCAGCCGGGCCTGCGACACCAGCCCGAGCATCCGGACAGGATTCATGCCTGACGTGGTCCACGCATCGTAGTCGATGCGCATGAAAAGCATGATGGCTTCGTAGTTCCAGCTGATCCAGAGATTATGAGCAAGCTCTTCGAGGGGCAGAAGGCGGCTTGGAATGTTCGGCTTGATCGTGAAGGTCAGAAGTCCCATTCAGTGCTCCTCCGGGGCTCCGATCGTAGTGAAAATGCCCGCTGGTGTACAGGGTCACTGATTCGGGCTACATTCGGGCCATGGGCGTGTTCAAATCCTACGACATTCGCGGCGTCTACGGGCAGGAGTGGGATGCCGACCTGGCGTATCGGATCGGCGTTCGCCTTCCCGGGCTGCTGGGCGCGCGGCGCATCGGCGTGGGCCGCGACGTGCGGCTCTCCTCGGAGGAGATCTTCGCGGCGCTTTCCCGCGGCATCACCGCGGCCGGATGCGACGTGGAGGACATCGGGTTGTGCGACACGCCGGCAGTCTATTTTGCAACGGCTTTCTACAGGCTGGACGGAAGCGTGATGATCACCGCCTCGCATAATCCCCCGGAGTACAACGGCATGAAAGTCTCACGGAAAGAGGCGGTTCCCGTAGGGTTCGACTCGGGACTGGCGGAGCTGGAGAAGTCCCTCTCCACGCCGGACCCGGCGCCTGCTCCACGGCGCGGAGCAATTCGGACGCTCGACATCCGCGGGGATTACCTCTCGCACCTGGGGAGGTTCAGCTCAGACCTGGCTGGGCTGCCGGTTGTCATCGACTGCTCGAACGGAATGGCGGGGGTTTTTCTCCGCGACGTCCTAGCGCCGACAGGAGGGGACTTCGGCTATATCTACATTGATCCTGACGGCCGTTTCCCCAACCATGCGCCCAACCCCCTCGAGGAGAAGAACCTGGAGGCGTTGAAGCTGGAGGTTGTTCGCTCCCGGGCCTCCCTGGGGATCTGCTTCGACGGAGACGCCGACCGCGTGATGTTCGTGGATGAGAACGGTAGTTTCATCTCTCCTGATCTGATCATCGGGCTGCTGGGAGACTATTACTTTCGCGAGCACCCCGAAAGGCTTGCCGGCGGGTCATGCGTGGCCACGTACGACGTGCGCAGCTCGCGCGCGGTGGTGGAGTACCTCCGCGAGCTCGGGGCTGATCCGCGGATCTGCAAAGTCGGGCATTCCTACGCGAAGAAGCTTCTTCGGGAGACGCAGGGAATCCTGGGCGGCGAGCTGGCGGGCCACTATTACTTCCGGGAGAACTATTTCTGCGATTCCGGGATGATTGCCGCCCTGATCGTGCTGGAGGTTCTTGCCCGCAGCGCGAAGCCGTTCTCCCGGCTGCTGGCCGGAGTTCGAAAGTATTTTTTTTCGGGAGAGATCAACTTCACGGTGCCCAACGGGAAAGGGATTGTGGAAAAGGTCAGGAAAGACTACGAGGCCGGCCAGCTCACCGACCTGGACGGCATCAGGATTGACTTTCCTGACTGGTGGTTCAACCTTCGAGTGTCCAACACGGAGCCGCTTTTGCGGCTCGTTGTCGAGGCCACCACGCCGGACGGCCTGACGCGCCGCAAAGAGGAGCTCACGGAGAAAATCAGGCAGTACGCGGCGGAAGCGGTTTAAGCTAAAGCGGCCTTCGACCCCCTTAGCGGGGGGGAATAACCAGCTGCCACCCGGGGAAAATCAGGTCCGGGTTCTGGATAAGCTTGCGGTTGCGGCGCCATATCTTGGGCCACTGATACGGGTCACCGTAGATGTCGTTGTACTCCGCAATCCGCCACAGGCAGTCACGCCTCTCCGGGATCAGGCGGACCGTGTAGACCCCTTTGACCGCGTACGACTTGTAGATCTCAATGTACCTGAGGGCTTCGTCGAAGTAGTCCTGCGCTTTCGCGTAGTTGCCGGCAAGCTTCTCTTTCAGGCCGAGGCTCCACAACTGCCTGGCCTGGTTGAGCAGGTCCTCCGCGGTTTCCTCGGCAAGGACCGCAGTGCCGTTCCCCACGGGAATGAGGAATGACTCTCCTCCCGGTGCGGTGCTCTTCTTCTGCTCCTCTTCCTTCTGCATCTGGTCGATTTCCTTGAGGAAATCATCCTCAGTCCAGTTCTTCGGCTTTACCACCGTGCCGTCCTCCGTCACGATGGTGAGCTGGGAAGCCTCCTCCAGGGCTTTCATGACCTGCGCCTGCTTCTCCTCCGCTTTCTGCTTCTCATCAGCTTGCTGCGCGTCACGCGCCGCTTGCGCCATCCTCAGCACTTCCTTGGCCGCTTCGAGGGCCGCGCCGAAGCTCTCCTCCGCCTGGTCCAGCTTGTACTGCTGCTGAGCCTGGAGTCCCTGGAGGTACATGCCGGTGACCTTGTCCTTCTGCGCGGGGGCGTAGGAGTAAGCGTTGGTTGATTCCGCTTCCTTCATGGACTGCTCGACGTTGTACCTGAGGGATTGCAGGGCTGAAAGCCGGGTCTCAAGCCGGTTTCGAAGATCAGCCATCTCCCTGAGCGCCTGCCATGCCCGCGCGCGGGCACCCGAGTAATCCTTTTTTTCAAACAGGCTCTTCGTTTCGTCGATTCCCGCCGTCGCGCTCTGGAACTCATCCGCGGCGTACTTGTCCGCTCCGATGTCCAGGAGCTTCTGCTTCAAGGATTCCATCCGCGCCGCCAGGTCGTCCGCAGACCGGGAAACGGAATTGTCGAACGACAGATCCGCTTTTGCCTTGGAATCCGCAAGTTGGGCATGGGCGGTTGCCGGGTCTGAGGTTCGCACGGCCAGGGCGGAATCCAGGAGCCGCCGGGCCGTATCGAAGTTATCGGGGTCATAATAGTCGGCGTCCACTTCACGGGCCCGGGCAATGGCGTTCTGCGCGGCAGCAACTTCCTCATCCGTCACGGGAGCGGCCGCCTGTCCCGTGGTGGTGGGCTGGGCCGGCTGCGCGGCCTGGATGGTGAACGTGGCCGTGACGACGTCGGAGTCTTTGAAACCCTTCTTTGTCGCAATTGCCTTGATGGTTGTCGTGGAAGAAACGTGGACAGGACTTGCGTAGACCGTGCCGGTCGTGGCCGTTGGCTCCGAAGAGTCCGTTGTGTACCGGATCTCCGCCCCTTCGGTGGAAGTGGAGATGGCCACCGTCTGAGTTTCCGCGTATGTGCCTTCAGCGGGGCTGAAGGTGGGAGCCGCAACCAGGCTCTCAGGAGGCTTCGGTGTTGACGGGCAGGCGACGAGCAGGATGGCAACCCCGGCACAGAAAAGCAGCCGCAGTGAAAGTGACATTTTCTGCCTCCTCCCGACTGATCCCCGTCCGCACAACGCATCGTGCAACGGGACGGGCCGTCTTCGCGCAGACAAAGTGTAGCAGCGCGCCAATTGGGTTGTCAACTCGAGCACGATGTGAGTAGAATACTTTGTGATTGCTTTTCCCTCGTGAGGAGGCGTCGCATGAGAAACAAGTTTGTCATTTGCGTCATGTTGCTTCTGTTCGCTTCCGGAGCCCTCTGGGCCCAGTTCTGGAAGAATTACAGCGACAAGGACCGCCAGGTCATTGCGCAGGCATACTGGCTTGCGGGCAGGCAGTACCAGGCCGTGGGCAAGACGGACAAGGGGAAAGAGTTCATGCAGCTTGCGCGGATCATCGATCCGCAGCTTGATCCCTCCACGATCAAAGACGAATCCATGCCGTCCGCCGCGGAGCTCCTGGCCCGTGGAGGGGCATCCGCGATTGGAGGGGGAGCAGCGGAGGTACCCGCACAGTCCCTCGATTCGTTTTTCCTCAGGTTTGTCGGCGCCCTTCTCAGCAGAGACTCCACGTCAGCATCAGGATTCATGGACGGCTCGGTCTACCTTTCGAAAATACCCACAGAGATTTCGCAGGCTGATGCAAAATCCAGCCTGGACCAGTTCTTCGAATCGGCTGCGCTCGAGGGAAAGACGCCGTCGGACTTGTACAACCTTGACGGCGTGAGCGTTGCGCGAGTCACCCCTCCAATGCGCGCCGCATGGGGAGACGCCTACACGTTGCGTGTTGATGCGAACGCGGACTACTCCCAGAACCTCAATTTCTGGGAAAAGCAGCAACAGTTCTTCATCCACAGTGTTGGGGGAGAATGGTACATCTTTGCCATTGGGCAGGACCCTCCCCCGCTCACCTGGAAGCCCGCGCCGGCGGCTGCGGCTGCAGGCACGTCGCCCTCGGCGACCGGTGCGGCCGAGGCTGAGGCAAGCAAGGCCATCATGGACGCGTTCAGCGGGTGCCTGAGCGCCCTGTTGAAAAAGGACGCGGACGGGGCGCTGAGTTTCATGACTGACGGAGTCAACTTCCTGAGGCTGCGCCAGACGGTGACAAAGGCGGAGCTGAAGACTTCCCTGGAAGGCTCCTTTGAAAACGCGGATTTCGGCACCACCCAGGCGGCCGACGCGGTTGACTTGAACAGCGCTTTCGTGGAGCACGCGCAGAGCCCGGTGCCGGAGGTCAGCGGGACAGTCTATTCGCTCAGCGTCCAGGCCAGGATCGACCTGTCGAAGGAGCTGCCGTTCTGGAAGACTTACCAGCGCTACTACTTCGTGAACGACAACGGGCAATGGAAGATTTTCGCGCTCTTGTAGCGGCCGTCCCCTCAATAGAAAGGCCGGTCCCTGAGGGCCGGCCTTTATTATTCGCGGGAATCCGGGATCAGAATATCGCCTTCTCCGTCTCCAGGTCGAAGAAATGGATCTTCTGCAGATCCGGCTTCAGGTTCGCGGTGTCTCCCACGTGGAAAACGAACCGGGGCGCGACCCTGGCCACGATCTGGTTGTTCGGCGTGCTCACCCAGAGGTGGATCTCTGCTCCCAGGGGCTCGATGACCTCGACCTTGGTGGGGATGTTGTTGCTGCTGTCCGGTGCCTCGACGTACACAAGGTCCTCAGGCCTGATCCCGAAGATGGCGTCTTTTCCCGAGTAGTTGCGGAGGGTCTCTGCCTGCTGGGGAAGGAGCTGCATCCGGAAGCTGCCCTCTTCCGCGTACATCTTGCCGCCTTCCGATTTCAAGCTGACCTTGATGAAGTTCATTGGGGGGGATCCGATGAAGCCCGCCACGAACCTGTTGACCGGCGTGTTGTACAACCCCAGCGGCGTGCCGATCTGCTGGATGATCCCGTCCTTGAGCACGACGATGCGGTCTCCCATGGTCATGGCTTCCACCTGGTCGTGGGTGACATAGATCATGGTGGCCTGCAGCCGGTGATGGAGGGCCGAAAGCTCCGCTCTCATCTGGACCCTCAGCTTCGCGTCCAGGTTGGACAGGGGCTCATCGAAGAGAAATACCTTGGGCTTGCGCACGATTGCGCGGCCCACCGCGACGCGCTGCCTCTGGCCGCCCGACAGGGCCTTGGGCTTGCGGTCCAGGAGCTCCTCGATGTCGAGAATCTGCGCAGCCTCGTGGACGCGGGAGTTGATCTCCGCCTTGGGGTACTTGCGGATCTTGAGACCGAACGCCATGTTGTCATAGACGGTCATGTGCGGGTACAAGGCGTAGTTCTGGAAGACCATGGCGATGTCCCTGTCCTTGGGGGCCACGTCGTTCATCAGCTTTCCGTCGATGTACAGCTCCCCGGAGGAGATCTCCTCCAGGCCTGCCACCATCCGCAGTGTTGTCGTTTTGCCGCAGCCCGAAGGCCCGACCAGAACAACAAACTCCTTGTCGTTGATCGTCAGATTGGCGCTGTCTACCGCTTTCACCCCTCCTTCATAGACCTTCGTGATGTTCCTTAGTTCTACTGTAGCCATTGGCAACCTCCCGGTTGAATTATCCTATAGTGATGATGATAAATGACCGCTGCCGGTATTGTCAATGAATATTTAGCGTCCGCGGACCGTCTGCGTCACTTTTTCATGCCCTTCAGCCAGTCGTCGAGCTTCTTTTCAAGGGATTGATCCTGGGCTCCTGATGCGGCCTGGCGAATCCAGGGCAGGATGACCTGGTCACGCGCGGCAAGCCAGTTGTCGGGGAGTGTTTCCGGGAAAGTCAGGATGCTCTCCGTCGGGATATGACCAAGAAGGAAAGGGTATTTCTGGGGCAATTCCCGTTCGTTGACGCTCTTGAAGGCTGAAAAGCCGTCGGTGACGCCGAAAACCCCGATTCGCCTGGACTGGTTGACGTCGAGGAGGGTCCTCTGAACGGACGGGCTGCAGAACCACTCCAGGAAGGCCCTGGCGCCTCCCTTGTTCCTCGAGGACTTCAGCACGCCGGCAAACAGCACATCCTCGCGGACAGGAATGGAGCTCCCCTGCGACAACCAGCGGAAATCGAGGTCTCTTCGCTTCTCCTCAGGGAGGGCAAAGTAGTCGGTAAATGAGCGAAGCGCGAAGAGAATCCTTTTTCCCATGAGGAGCTTGTACCAGGGCTGGACACGATACCGGGAGGAGAAAGCCTCGTCAGCCGAGGCCCCGCCGTTCACGTCGGCAAGCCAGGACCGGTCGAAATCGATCGTCTTTGAAAGCCCTTCCTGGTCCCAGGCTGGAAGCCCGTTCCTTCCCGGCCGAAACCGAGCGCCGAAAAGGAGCCCAGCGGCGTCAAAGAAATCCGGGGTCCAGAAAGGCGAGAACCCCATTGCCTCGAAGTTGCCGGATTTTCCCTGCGCGTTGAAAGCCCGCGACAAGGCGCGAAGAGTATCCAGCGGCATGAACATGCTGGAAAGCTCGGCCTGCATCCCCGGCTTGAAGAACACGACGGCGGGCAGGCTGAAGGAAATGGGAACCAGAACCGGCCTGTTGTCACGAGAGCCCATGGATAGAAGGCCGGCGTAGAACCATGACGGATCGATCCTTCCCGGCTTCACGATATCTCCCAGGGCGTCGAAGCGGTCCAGCACGGCCGGGCTGGCAAGCCATTCCCCTACGACAAGGTCCCCCTGCACCCGGTCCAGCACCGACTGGAAAGGCGCTTCGTAGTATGCCAGCTCGACCCTCACGTCGGATTGGAGGGCGTTGAAGCGATCAACGTAGGCAGCCATCTCTGCCCTGTCGGTGATCATCCTGATGCTGGGTTCGGGAATCAGGCCGCATCCGGTGAGCCAGACGCACAATGCCGCTGTTGCAAGGGCTGATGGAACGGCCCGCCGCAGTGTATTCATGTGGCGAAACTGTAGGGACGGGGGCCGCCATTGTCAACACGCGCCTTCCTCTGCTACGCTTCGTACGGGATTTTCTCCAGTGATCGAGCCTCCGTACCTGACGTATTCCCGTTACCTGCGCCAACGTCATGGCTGCACAGTGTACCGCGTGGCGGTCGATGCCGGCTTCTCCTGTCCCAACAGGAAAGGCGGCCGCTCCTCGGGCGGCTGCAGCTACTGCGCCGCTGACGGCTCCCGGGCGCCCTACCTGAATGCCAATGGCAACGCTGTTCCCGGCTGCTGCGGGCAGGGGGCAGGGACGGTCAGCAGGGAAGGCCTTGCGTCGCAGGTCCGGACGGGGATCGCATTTCTTCGCAGGCGATACGCCGCGGAGGGCTTCATTCTCTTCTTCCAGGCATACTCAAACACGAACGCTCCTGTGGCCGAGCTTGCGCGAGTGTACGACGACGGGCTGTCCCTGGCCTCATTCTGCGGGTTGAATGTGGCGACCCGGCCCGATTGCCTGGACGAGGAAAAGGCAAGTCTTCTGGCTTCCTACCGCGAGCGCGGGCTGGAAGTCTGGGTGGAGCTGGGGCTGCAGTCGGCCAACGACGAGACCTTGCGCCGGATCAGGCGTGGCCACACCTCACGGGATTTTCTGCGGGCGTTCACCATGCTGAAAGACAAAGGGCTGAAAGTGGGCGTGCACCTGATCTTCGGTCTGCCGGGTGAGAGTTGGTCTGATATCATGGAAACCGTGGATTTCATTGCGCGGCTGCCGGCGGACGGAGTCAAGATCCACAATCTGCTGATCCCCAGAAACACGCTGCTTGCCCGGGAGTTTCTCATGGGCGAAGTAACGACGCCGGGGCCCCAGCGGCATCTGGAATACACGTTGTCCGCTATTGAAAGGCTTCCCGCGGACACGGTCATTATGCGTATCACGTGTGACGCGCTGCCGGCTGACGTGGTGAGCCCGCGGACATTCTGGCCAAAAGAGCGCTTCACTTCCAGCCTGGCCCAGCAGATGCGCTCCCGCGGCGCCCGGCAGGGAAGGCTCTTCGGGCGGCATTCCTCCATCCCTTGACCTCTGCCCTGACGATCAGGTACGCTCTGAGGTCCAGAGGGGCTTTGCGTGAATATCAAGGATCCTGAGATTTTCAAGATCATCGAACGGATCGGGGACCACTACCAGAACAACATCTCCAATCGATTCATCCGCAAGGTGCTGGTGATTCTGGACCTTCCCCAGTCCGAATGGGATCGACTGGACAGCCTGACCACGAAGTCGGAGTACTACAAGAACCAGGGCTTCCAGTTCGAAGAGCTCTACGAAATGGTCATCGCCGCGGCCCACTTCATCTACCAGGCGCGGACAAAGATGCTTCCGAATCTCAAGAGCATCATCTCGCAGGGCGGCACGGACGCGGACAGGGTGCTGCGGGAGATGGCCGCGCAGAACTTCCCGCTCAACCTGGGGGTCCTCTCTGACCTGATCAACGAGCTGTACATGAAGACAACGAACCTGGACAGGGAAGCCCACGAAAAGAAACGTCCTGTCTACGAGCGGATACCCGAGCTGAAGGATATCGGCCGATTCCTGGTGAATGCCTAGACAGGGAGGTCGGAGCCGCGCCGAGCCCCTAGAGCACCCTCTCCGCTGTTCGGAAGATCACGTCAAACACCCCCTCGAGCTTGTCCAGGTCCAGCTGTGAGAATGCCACGCGGAGGCATCTTTCGTTCACGGCGATGGTCCCCACCCCTTCCTCCATGAGAAGCGCCTTTCGGAGAGTCTCGGCATCTCCGCTGTTCAGGCGGAAGCTCATGAAATATCCGGAATTGAAAGGGAACGGTTGAATGGCCTTGCTGGAGCGGTGGGAAAGGATGGACTTCACCTTTTTATAGCGCTCGCGAAGAAGCGCCGCGGCATCTTCTTTCTCACCCTTGCGGTCCGGGCTCGCCATGGCATGGAGGATGAGGTTCTGGGCCAGCACGCTTGAGTTGGAGACCGTGGAGCGGACCGCGCCCATGAGCTTGTTCGTCAGGGCGTCGTAATGCTCTTTCGCCAGCCCTTTTGCGCCAAGGCTGATGAACGCCGTGCGGAACCCCCACGTGAGGTCTTCCTTGGTGGACCCGTCCACTTTCGCGGCCAGCACGTTCTGGTGCAGGCCGCACAGCCGGGCAAAGAGGGACTGCGGGTAGATATCGGGCTCGTAAAAAAGCCCGAAATACGCGTCATCTGTGATGACCAGGCACCGGGTCCCGGCGGCAGCCAACTCTCCAATGATGGAGACGACGCCGGCCGCTTCATCCCGGGTGAGCGAATAGCCGGTCGGATTGTTGGGGAAGTTCAGGAGCAGGATCACCTTGCCTTTGCCGGCGCCATGCAGCGCCCCGCGCAGGCCATCGAGGTTGAACCCTCCCTTGTCTGAGTAAAAAGGAAAAGTCCGGACATCCGTCTCGCGCCGGGTCTCGAATATCAGGGGATAATTGTCCCAGTACAGGTCCGGCAGCACAAGCGTATCTCCCGGGCCGGCAAACAGGTCCGCCAGAATCGAAATGCCGGCAGTCAGCCCCGGCACGACCAGGGGAAGGGAGAAGGAAGTATCCCCGATATCCGGGTTTTTCTGGATTATTTCCTTTTTCCACGCTTCCCTGAGCTTCTCTATCCCCTGCGTAGGCGCATAAGGGAATATCTCCTCAGGGTCCAGGCCGGGGATAAGAGCCCGGATTGCGGGAAGGTAGACAGGCTTGCCGTCCAGCAAAGCCATCCCGATCGTGGCGTTTGCGCGCCTGGCATGCTTTTTTGCCTCGGCTGACTGGGCCACTATTCCACGGGGAAAATAGATCCGCTTTCCCAGGTCAGAGAGCAGGCTGCCGGCCACGGTTCCTTCAAGGACTGCATTCAACTCCTGCGCCAGAGGGTTCATGAACGATTTATACGGGAGTGGCGTGCCCGTTGTCAATGCAACATGCCGGGGGAGTTGACGCCGGCTGGAAAGAGCACTACATTTCTGTATCTTTTTAGTCAACATAGCTACAATTCCGTAGGTTCCGGCAAGGAGACGAAATGCCCGGTGAGAAAAGACGCCTTGTGGAGGTGGACGGAGCGCCAGGGGAGCTCTCACTTCTTTTCGAGATCAGCCAGATCCTCGATTCCAGCCTTGACCTGCGCACCGTCGTGGAGCCGGTCCTGGAGGCCCTCACGCGGTCCCTGGGCATGAAGTTCGCCACCCTCACCCTGCTGAACAGGCAGACCGGAGAGATCGCCATCGAGTCCGCCTACGGCCTGTCGGCCACCCAGAAGCGCAAGGGCAGGTACAAGCTGGGTGAGGGAATCACGGGCACGGTCATCCAGACGGGCAAGGCGTCCATCGTGCCCAAGATCTCCGAGGAGCCGCAGTTTCTGGACCGCACCGGCGCGCGCCGTACGCGTGAAGGGGAAGACCTGTCGTTCATCTGCGTGCCCATCAAGATGGGCCGTGAAGTGGTGGGGGCCTTGAGCGCGGACCGGCCCGTGGCCGCCGTCTCCTACCTGCAGGAAGAGGCCAGGATCCTCTCCATCATCGCCTCGCTGATAGCCCAGGCGGTACGGCTGCGCCAGTCCGCGCAGGAGGAACGGGAACGGCTGGTGGAGGAGAACCTGCGGCTGCAGGACGAGCTGAAGGACAGGTATCGACCGTCGAACATCATCGGCAACTCGAAGGCCATGCAGAGCGTCTACCAGCTCATCGGGCAGGTTTCCTCGAGCGACACCACGGTGCTTTTACGCGGGGAAAGCGGCACCGGCAAGGAGCTGGTGGCACACGCCATCCATTACGCCAGCCGACGCGCCCCGCGGCCGTTCGTGAAGGTGAACTGCGCCGCGCTGCCCGAGGGGGTGATCGAGAGCGAGCTTTTCGGGCACGAAAAGGGGGCGTTCACCGGAGCGGTTGCAACCCGCAAGGGCCGATTCGAGCTGGCCCAGGGGGGGACCCTCTTCCTGGATGAGATCGGGGACCTGTCGCCGGCCATGCAGATCAAGCTCCTGCGGGTCCTGCAGGAGCGCGAGTTCGAGCGGGTCGGGGGAACGCTGACCATCAAGGCGGACGTGCGCATGATTGCCGCCACCAACAGGGATCTGGAAAAGCTCATCGAAACCGAGGAGTTCCGACAGGACCTGTACTACCGGCTGAACGTGTTCCCCATCCATATCCCGCCCCTTCGCGAGCGCAGGACCGACATCCTCCTGCTGGCCGACTATTTCGTGGAGCGCTACAGCAGGCAGAACCACAAGAACGTCATCCGCATCTCCACTCCCGCCATCGACATGCTGATGGCATACCATTGGCCGGGCAACGTTCGGGAGCTGGAGAATTGCATCGAGCGGGCTGTGCTTCTCAGCGATGATGAGGTGATCCACGGGCACCACCTGCCCCCTTCGCTTCAGACCGCCGAATCCAGCGGGACGGTTCCCCGAGGCACGCTTGCGGCGGCGCTGGAGACAGTGGAAAAAGAGTTATTGATGGAAGCCCTGAAGTCGTCACGGGGAAACATGGCGGCGGCGGCCGCTTCCCTGGGGATCACCGAACGGATCATGGGATTGCGGGTGCACAGGTACCAGATCGAGCCCAAGAGGTTCAAGTCCTAGGAGCCCGAGCAGTCTTGGCACGATAATTGCTGAATTTACTGCATCAATTCTTCAGAGAGGAGGATTCGATGCAGTCCACAATCAATTCCGGCGACACCGCGTGGGTCCTGGCGTCCACGGCGCTGGTCCTGCTCATGACAGCGCCAGGGCTCGCCTTGTTCTACGGCGGGCTCGTCCGGCGGAAAAACGTCCTGTCGACAATGATGCAATCGTTTTTCATCCTGTGTCTCATCAGCATCCAGTGGCTCCTGTGGGGCTACAGCATCGCTTTCGGCCCCGACGTCGGACACCTGTTCGGGAACCTTTCCTGGTTCGGTCTCAACGGCGTCGGCCTTACCCCGAACCCCGACTATGCGCCCACCATCCCCCACCAGCTTTACATGATCTTCCAGATGATGTTCGCCGTCATCACCCCGGCCCTCATCACGGGAGCATACGCGGAGAGGATCAAGTTCTCCACGTTCGTTGTGTTCACCCTGGTGTGGGCAACCCTGGTGTATGACCCCATAGCTCACTGGGTCTGGGGCAAGGATGGATGGCTGCATAACCTCGGAGCCCTGGATTTCGCGGGCGGAACGGTTGTGCACATGTCCTCGGGGATCTCCGCGCTTGTCGTGGCGCTGATCATCGGCCGGGCGGACCGGCTTCCCCCGCATCACGCCGCCGCCGCACAACATGACCTACACGCTGGTCGGCGCTGCCCTCCTGTGGTTCGGATGGTTCGGCTTCAACGCCGGAAGCGCCGTCCAGGCCAACGAGCTTGCAGTCTCCGCTTTCATCAACACGAACACGGCCACCGCGGCGGCCGCCATCGGGTGGGTGATCATCGACTGGTTCGTCACTCGCAAGCCCACGGTGCTCGGGGCGGCAACAGGCGCGGTAGCCGGGCTTGTCGCCATCACGCCCGCATCGGGATATGTCTCCCCGATATCGGCCATCTTCATCGGCCTCATCGTGGCATGCGTGTGCTACCTCGCCGTCGCCGTCGTGAAGCAGAAGCTCACATACGACGATTCGCTGGACGCATTCGGCGTCCACGGCGTGGGGGGGACTGTCGGCGCCCTGGTCACCGGCTTGTTCGCCCAGAAGATCATCAACCAGGGGGGCGCCGACGGCCTGTTCTTCGGCAATCCCCATCAGTTCGTGGTCAATGCGATCGCGGCCGGGGCCACCCTTGTGTATTCCGTCGTGGTGACCTTCATCATCGCCAAGGTGCTTGACCTGACCATGGGGCTGCGCGTGAAGGAGCAGGAAGAGGCAATCGGCCTGGACAACACGCAGCACAAGGAAAGCGCGTACACGCTCATCGATTAGGGAGGAAAAGCAGCGATGAAGCTCATCATAGCAATAATCCAGCCTCACAGGCTCGACGAGGTGCTCCAGGAGCTGGACAAGAAAGAGGTCTATCTCAAGACGGTGACGAACGTGCTGGGCTGCGGACGGCAGAAGGGGGTCACCGAGGTGTACCGGGGAGTCAAGGAAGCCGGCAACCTGTTGAAGAAGGTGCGCCTTGAGATCGCGGTGAACGACAATTACGTGAAGCCGGCCGTGGACGCCATTGTGCGGGGCGCGCGCACGGGCAATATCGGTGACGGAAAGATCTTCGTGCTGCCGCTGGACGACTGCATCCGCATCAGGAGCGGCGAAACAGGAAAAATCGCAATCGGCTAGAGAATCACCGGGAGCCCGCAATCAGCCGAAGGAGGTGCCGTGCCGCCTCCTTCGGGCCTTCCGCTTCCATGCCTGGGATGCCGAGCCGGGTCCGCAGCTGTCCCACGAAGATTCCTCTGGCAAAGAACGCGGAAAAGAACTTTTCTGCAAGCTCGTCATGCACCTCCCGGTACTGGGGGGGGCCGAAGATGTTCGCAAAGTAGGTGTGAACCAGGCCCGTCGATGTCGTTGTTCCCTTGCTCATGGAGGTGCCGTCCCGGAAAACCTTGAGCGCTTCCGCCGCGGTTTCGAACTTCTCCAGCACGGGATGGTCCTCGTCGACTTCCTCGTAATTGTTCGCGTACAGCGTACAGTCCAGCCTGACCCCGCGGATGATGCTGGGGTAATCGGTGACGGGAAGGACGATGCGGGAGTTCGTCCGGCTGGCGCTCATGATGATTGCGCGGTCGATCTGCCCGAAAGCGAAGCCGGGGCTGAGGTCGTCAAGGCGCAGGAACGCGCCGATCTCCGTACCGTACGCCATCACCCCGTCATCGCGAAGCTCCAGGGATCCCATGTCATCAGCCACGATGGCCAGGTCACGGATCTCCGCGTCCGCCATTCCCCGCAAGGCCTCGATGGTCTCGGACTTGCCGGCCCCCGTGTCCCCCATGAGGAGCACGTTCGCGGCCCGCCCCCCTTTGAGCTGGATCGAAAGAAGGGCGCCGTGGAACGGCAGCCGCCCCTGCTTCATCTTGATGGCGTTATGCAGGGTCAGCACCATCTTTTTCAGGTAGCCGAAATAGCCATATTCCTTGCGATTGGGAACGGCCGCTACGAACATCCCGTTGGCGTCATCGTCATGGAAGACAGTCGGCATCTCCGCAATCCCGTTCAACCCGTCCGTCGGGTCCCCGAACACATACACTCCGTCCGGGGCGCGGGTGAGATCCTTGTCGTCCGCAATCTCGAAGAGGTTGCACAGGGAAAACCCCAGCTCGAAGAACGTGTTATGGAAATAGATGAGGATCAGCAGGTCACCCACCCGGGCGGGATAGCACAGCCAGTCCGAGGCATCAATCGTGACGCGATCCAGGGGGTTCTCACGGAACCCGGATGAAGGAGCCCGTCCTTTTGTTCATGGGCGGCTCGAGGATCAGCGGGGGGTTGAGCAGGATCTGGCGGATGATCGCCACGCCGCGCAGCTTGTCGTAGCGGCCCCGCGGAAGCGGGATTTCCTGAGTAAGGGCAATGGCTGAGATCTCGACCCCCGCGTGGAGCTGGCGATAGATGCGCGGGTGGATCCCCTGGATGCTCTCCTGGATGTCCCGATACACGCCGCGCACGAGGTGGGAGAAGTTTTCCACGGTCTCGTTGAACGTCCTGTACGGCCGCTTGTCCAGGGCATCACCCTCGGAATCACAGACCGCGTACCTCTCGAAGCTCCGCCAGAAATTGTAGAGGTATTCGACAAAGTCGGCCAGGCATTTTCTGTGCGCGGGAAAGGAAGCGGCGCCCGCGACTATGTTCGGCACCAGCGCAAGGGGGATCTTGGTGAGAAAGGAGAGGCTCTGGACAACGACATCGAGGGAGGTTTCCTCCTCATGCTTCCCGTCCAGGAAAGCGAGAAGCGGCGAGTCGCGCCGCGCCAGGTCCCGCAGGCATCGCCTCAGGATGTCACGAAACAGATCGCTCTGCAGAAGCTCGTCCGGGGTCTCGCAAAAACGGCGTCTGACCCGCATGATGACCTTTCGGTCGAGTACGGCATAGGCGATATTTTCCACGACACCTCCTTGTCCCGGGAACGTGATTCTATACCACGGGGACCGTGCTGGGGAATGAGAGAGCAAGCAATTGACAGGAACACGAAAATCGAGTCTCGTAACAGCTTACATCAGAGGCCCAGGGGGAACGGCATGCTGGAGCTGAGAAAAGGAATCGACATTCTGGTCGAGGTAGGCGGGGTCCGCGGTGTGGACGAGGCCCGCAAGGTTCTTGCCAATTCCCTGGACGCTGCAAACCAGGCAAAGATCGCGAAGATCTGTGACCCGGACGCCCTTCTCAAGATTGCGAATGCCATCTCCATGTGCGCTGCCGAGCGGGTCTTTGTCATCGACTCCAGCCAGCAGGATGTCGAGGCCTGCCGCGAAATGAGCCTGGAGTCGGGAGAAGAGTGCCCGCTGGCGATGAAAGACCACACCATCCATTTCGACCTCCCGGAGGATCAAGGCCGGATGGTTGACCAGACCTATTACATCGCCAATGAGGGCGAGGAAGTGAGCGTCCTTGCCAAGAAGATGCTGCGGCCGGAGGCCCTTGCGTATATCCGCTCCACCATGGCCGGCATCATGCGCGGGAAAACCATGCTGATTGGATTCTACAGCAGGGGACCCATCGGCGCGCAGCCTTCCGTCCCCGCGCTCATGATCTCGAGCTCCGCGTACGTGATGCACAGCGCCAACATCCTCTACCGAAACGTTTTCGAGCAATTCGACTCCGAGGTGAAGCGCGCAGGGGTGTTCTTCACGAACCTTCACAGCCAGGGCACCGGCAGGTCAGAGGACATACCCAAGGCTCGCATCTTCATGGACCGCAGCTGGTTCACCACGTTCAGCATGTACTGCTCCTACGCGGGAAACACCCTGATGCTCAAGAAGGGCAACCACCGATTCGCGGTTGACCTGTGCACATACTACCGCAGGGAGAAGGAGCTCTCCGAGCACATGTTCATCACCGGCATGACCGGTCCGGGCGGCAGGAAAACATTCTTTGCCGGTGCCGCTCCTTCGGGGTGCGGCAAGACCACAACGGCCATGGTGGGCACTGATTACATAGGGGACGACCTTGCCCAGCTCTGGATAGACAGTGAGGGCGCTCTGCGTGGAGTGAATCCAGAAGTTGGCATATTCGGGATCGTGGAGGACCTGAACAAGGAAGGGGACCCGTTCCTCTATAAGTGCATGCGGGAGCCGGGAACAGAGGTCATCTGGTCCAACGTTCTGGTCGACGAGCACAGCGTGCCGCACTGGACGGGCAGCGGAGAGCCGTTGCCCCAGAAAGGAGCCAACTTCCAGGGCCAGTGGTGGCCGGGGAAAAAAGATGCGGCCGGGAAGCCGATCCCTGTTTCCAACCCGAACGCCCGGATAACCTTGACCAACGACGCAATGGGGAACTTCAACAGGCAGGTGGCCTGGGACCAGGCCGGTGTGCCCATCAAGGTTATCACTTACAGCGGCAGGGACAGCGACACCATGCCCCCGGTATGGGTGGCGAAGAATCCGGATCACGGCGTCGTGATCGGCGCCTCCATCCTTTCGGCAGCCACTGCCACGGAAGTGGGCGCCAAGGGCGTGAACAGGCAGCCATGGGCCAACTCTCCCTTCATCCCCTGCCCCCTGGGAGACTACATGGAAGCGCAGTTCCTTTTTTTCAATTCCCGAAAGTTCTCCCGGCAGGGAAGGCCGATCATCGCCGGCCTCAACTATTTCCTGGTGGACTGCGCCCGCGGCGGAGATCTGAACAAGCTCCTCGGTGAGAAGCGCGACGTGAGGGCCTGGTTGTCATGGCTGGAGAGGTACGCTCACGGCGAAGCGGGTGCAACCGAGACTCCCATCGGGTTCATTCCCCTCTACGAGGACCTGAAGCGCATATTCGATGAAACGACGGGCAAGAGCTATCCCAAGGCTCTCTACACCAAGCAATTCTCTTTCTATATAGATAACATCCTGGCCCGGATCAAGCTCCAGGAAGATGCATACAGCAAGGACACTCGGATGCCGCCCCGGCTGTTCGAAGTCTACGAGGAGCAGAAACGCGGCCTTGAAGCCCTGAAAAGGGCGCATGGGCCAATCGTCCCCCCTGAAAAGTTGTAAGGAGACCGGACAATTTCCAGCTGACCCCGGGTTCGGTTACCGCATTGTATCCATTCGATTCCCCTGGCCTTACCCTTATGACCGCGGCTGTTCCCCGGCAACCATACGATTGCGCCCACGTGACTACAAAAATCGTTGCTGGGAAAGGGCCTGGGACATGGGGAAATACACGCAGATCGTCGTGAGGAGCAGGGATCAGAATGACTTCGGCTTTCCGAAAAAACTTGGCGTTTACCAGATAGGAGAGGCCCGGAGGATCGGCCACTACTTCAATCTCCCCGTCCTGGTATTGCGGGAAAATGACGTGCACGTGCCTCGCCCGGCCGTCCAGCTCCAGGCGGGATCCCCCGAGGCCGCCCGCGAGATGGCCATCAGCCACTACAAGGAGTTCGCGGCCAGCATGAAGCTGGATATTTCGATAACAGAGGTTGGTGACGAGCAGGGAGGATAGGATTGCGGCAAACGGCCAATTCCTGTTAAATGTCATGCGGTGGAGCAGGTTTCGAATGAAATCAGGGTAAAGTACTCCGACGCGGCCATCAACGCCCTCCTGGAAGCCATCGGCGACGAAACCCGGCAAATAAGCTGCCACTTCAACCAGAGCGAGGATTTCTTCCTCCAGCTCGAGGGCGAGTTCTCGGTCCCGCCCATTCCCATCCACCATGACGTGCGCCTCTCCGTGCCCAGCCCGGAGTACCTGTCCACGCTGAATGGAGTCATGGAGCAGATCAAGGGGCTCGCGCCCCAGGTTCTGAAAGACCTGACGTACTTTTTCGACCCTGCAGAGATCCTCAAGCCTTGCTTTTTTCAGATCTTCCGCATCGAGGAGAGTTGCTACCTTTACCTTCTGCGGATAGACCTGGTGATGAGGGCGGCTGAGAGCACGGTGCGCCAGCGGGGCACCAATGACCTGACTCCGTGGTACACATCCCGGAGGCTTTTTCTGGAGGACACCATCGTCCCCCTGCGGGAGGTGGTCAGGGACGGCGGCAAGGCCACCTCATTTCGAGTACGTGAGACGATCTCCCAGACATGGATCGGCGAGCAGGGAAGAGGCTATTTCGTGCAGGGAATCTGGATGGATGCCGACCTGACCAAGTTTTTCACCAAGCTCTTCCTGCCCCCCAACAAGAAGACGTATCCCTACTATCCGTACCTCTGCAAATACAAGACGGTCTGCCAGTCCGTCATCACCCTTTCCCCCGAAGGCCGCAAGAAGACCGTCCCCCACCTCCATCGCGCAATGGACTTTCTCC
The DNA here is from genome assembly GCA_963710335.1 of uncultured Spirochaetota bacterium. Classification (GTDB taxonomy): domain Bacteria; phylum Spirochaetota; class Spirochaetia; order SZUA-6; family Fen-1364; genus Fen-1364. Next base: position 149,666 of record CAVQAA010000025.1, on the reverse strand, counting down.
GCCCCCACATGGAGAAAATCCAGGCGGAGATGCAGAACAGGAGCTTCTCTGAAGATCTGGCTTATTTCCGTGAGCTCAAGGCCGAGGTTCCGCCGGCGTGGTACGACGCATGGTCGAGCCTCCGTGTGGAGGCATACCTGAACGCAGCGGACATGAGGGAGTTCAAAGTTGAGCAGTGAGCGTTCGCGGTGGGCCGGCATGAAGGTGACGGTCATGGGCCTCGGGCTCAACGGCGGCGGGCTTGCATCCGCACGCTACTTCGCGCACCACGGCGCCCGGGTGACAGTGACTGACCTGCGATCGCCGGAGCTCCTGGAAGACTCCATCCAGCAGCTTTCCGGACTCACGGTTCGCTACGTACTGGAAAAGCACGATGAGCAGGATTTCGCGGGGGCAGACCTCGTGATCAAAAACCCTGCGGTGCCCCCCGGCTCCAGCTTCCTTGCCGCCGCCCGTGCGCGCGGCGTGCCAATCGAGACCGACCTGTCCATCTTCCTGTCCATGGCAAAGAACCCGGTCATTGGAGTGACCGGGTCAAAGGGAAAATCGACCACTGCGTCGGCAATCGCTTTCGGTCTTGCCCGCGTGGACCCGGGAACCGTCCTGGCCGGCAACATCACCGTTTCCCCCCTGGATTTCGTGGACGGGATGGATCCCGGCAGCCCGGTGGTCCTCGAGCTTTCCTCCTGGCAGCTTGGAGACCTTCGCGGCCGCGGCATTCTCCGGCCTGCCATCTCGGCCTTCACGGTGATCCTGCCGGATCACCTGGACCGCTACATGGGGATGGGAGATTACATCGCCGACAAGAAAGTCCTCTTTCAGGAACAGGCGCCTGATCAGAAAGCGGTATTCAATCTGGATGATCCGTGGCAGCACGATTTCGCCAGAGAAACGCGCGCGCAGCCTTTCTTCTACTCAGCGTCCGACCTGCCTGACGGGCTTCGCGGCGCGTGGCTGGAAGGAGAGAAAGGAACGGTTCGGCTGTCGCCGGTCGGCGGGGACGAGAAAACCGTTCTGTCGGGAAAGCGCCTGCCGGGAACGCACAACGCAATCAACCTCCTCTGCGCGGGCCTGGTGCTGCGGATCTACGGGGTCAAGGCTGAGGTGGCCCGCAAGGCGCTTGCGGAGTTTCCCGGTGTGGAGCACAGACTGGAGATGTTCCGCCAGTGGAAGCGTTTGCGTTTCTATAACGACTCCGCCGCTACCATTCCGCAGGCTACGGTGCAGGCGGTCAAATCCGTGGAGCCGCCCGTGGTCCTCGTGATGGGCGGAACCGACAAGAACATCGATTTCTCACCCCTTGCGGAGATTGCCCGGGCGCCGCGCGCCCTTGTGCTCCTTGCGGGAAGCGGCACGGAAAAGATCCGGGCCCTGCTGGACAGCGAAGGCATTTCGTACGAAGGCCCGTTCGGAGACCTTGCAAGCGCGGTTGATACCGCCATCACCATCGCGGGCGGAGGAGAGGAGCCCGCAGCGGTGCTTTTTTCCCCCGGATGCACGTCCTTCGGGATGTTTCGAAATGAGTTCGACAGGGGCGCCAGGTTCAAGCAGGCCGTGCTGGAGGCAACTTCGAGCTAGGCCGAGAAGAGCGGTCACGCGCCGCAGCGAACTTCACGTACGGCACCACTTCATCGTTTCTGTACTGGCCTGTGCCGTCGTAGGTGATGCTCACCACGGGCACTCCGGTCAGGCGCTCGATGCCACGCGCCATGGCTTCGGTGACCAGGGAAGGACAGCAGAAAGCAGGGCTGGCCTGCACGAACAGGGCAAGGTCGGGATACATCCCGACCAGGTGAGAGACCTTGAGCAGGTTGTCGAAAGACTCCCCGGCGTGCTCGCTACGCACCCCGAACTCCCTCATGATGAGCTCGGGATCCGCGTCCGCGACGGCCGGGTCTTTCCCCAGGATGGGCTCGAAATGCCTGCGGTATGTCCTGCCCAGGGACTGGGCCAGCTTCCATAGCGCGCTGTACCTGTACGATGCGACGTACTCACCTGACTCGCGCCACTTGCGGAAGTACGACCTGGCCACGATCCCGATGTAGTCCGCGTACGAGGTCGTGATCACTTCCCCTCCGGCATCCTCGAGGCACGATATGAGGCCCTGGTTCATGATGTCGTTGTCCCGGACATACAGGTCCCCGAAGATCGCCACCTTGGGCTTCCTGTCTCCCGCCGTTGGGATTCCGGCAAAGAAGCCCGCGATGCTCTGCATGGCATGGTCCATCGATGAGGCGCCTTCGAAGGCCGGCAGGAGGATTTCCCGGGACCGCGCCATGGCCCGATCCGTGGCCCCGGGCTCCGTCTCGTAAGGGCGCAGCCGGCATCCCAGGCGGCGAAGAAGCCCGCCTGCCAGGTAGGCCCGGTACGCGTTGATGGCGGCGCGGAGCGGAGAAGTCCAGATAGAACGCGCTGCCGGCAAAAACCTGCACCTTCTCCATCCCGCCGCCCCTGGCTTCCATGAGGCTCTTGATGTACGAGGGGAACATCCCGATGTTGCAGGAAAGTCCGGACCGCGCCATCCACAGCGCGGTGCGGGCCGGGTCCAGCCCGTGGGACTCCACGTACTGCATTGCCTCCTCCGCGATCACATTCAGGGGAATGCACTGCCCCGTGTTGTGCCGCATCGCCTTCCTGATGACCAGGGGGTCCTCGTCGAGCAGTCGGGCGTCCACTCCGTCCCGCCGCAGGCACGCGGCCAGAAGAGGATTGACGATGGGGTCCCAGACCGGAAAGAGAAGCGTTCTCCCGTCCACTTTTGCGGAAAGGCTCGGGTTGAAAGGAAGAGGAGCCTTTACCAGGGTCGGGCGGCGCCCGCGGGCGCAATGGTTTCTGAAAGAGGCGACGCCGGCCTCAATGCGCGTCTCGTAGCCGAGCGTGGAGTCGTGGTCATCAAGCTGCAGGACCAGATACGGCTTTCCGCGCGCGTCCATGAGGCGCTTGAAGTATTCCACGGCGAAGCTGTCCGGCGAGCACTTGAATGAGGTGAGGTAGACAGGGTACAGGCCCGCCGTGTTTGCCACGACGCAGGCAACTTCGAGGATCTTCGCGGCATGATGCCAATGGACCTGCTCCAGAAGCGGCGCAATCTCTTCCACGTCGGCGGCTTCATACGGCACCATATCCTGGGAAAAAGTCTTCACGCCTTGTGCGGCGAACAGCTCGGGGATTCCCTTGCTCATCTCGGGAGACAACACGTTGTACGGCCGGCCCAGGAGGACGACCGCCGGGCCGTCACTGCGGGCAAGCTCCTCGCGGAAGCGCTGCCGCAGCCTTTCCATGGCCCTCTCACGAAAAACACAGGCATCCCGGAAGGCTCGGTTGACCCTGGCCCGGCTGATGCCTGAAAGACCCATGGGAACGAACATGGCGTACAGCTCGCTCAAGGTGCGCTTGCGCCGCCTGGTCCAGCTCAGGTTCGGCATCAGGCAGCGCCGCCGCTCCGCAGGATCACTGCAGGCAAGGGCCGCGCTGTATTGCGTGTAGTAGCAATACACGCGAGGCAGGCGGGAACCAAGCCTGGCTTCCTCAAGCTGGACCGGGAGAAAAACCCAGTCGGCGCGGGAAAGAAGGTGTTCCACATGTCCGCGCAACGCCGCAAGCGGCGCGCAGAACTCCGCGCCGTGCGTTTTCCTCCCCTCTTCAATGGCATCTTTCAGCCCCTGGCTCGTGATCACCCTGAGCCCCAGGGATCCAAAGAATACCTTCCAGAGAGGGAGGTCGGCGTAAAGCCCGAGGGCAGCGGGAAGGCCGATCACGGGGCCGGTTGACAGCGGAGCCGGGCTCTCAGCCTGAAAAGCTTTGCGCCTTTCCTTCATGAGATCGAAGCCCGAACGGTTCCTGTCGACGAATCGGCCCACGTTGTAGTCGCGGCCGCAGAGGAATCCGTACGCCACTTCTTCCCCTCCCACCAGCGCTATTCGGAGCCGGCAGGCATTGGCGCACAGCTGGCAGGTTTCCGAGCGGACGCGGATGTCCCCCCGCAGGGCAGGGAAGCCCGAAAAAGTCGTTGATGCGCGTTTTGCCTCGCTGAGGAGCAGCGCCGCGCCCAGCGCGCCGGCAAGGTGGCAATACCGGGACACAAGCACCGGCGCCCCAAGGCCCTGCTGAAAGACTTCCACCAGCGCCTTGTTCCTTGCCGTGGCCCCCTGGAAAGCCACTTTCTTTCCAATGGCGGCCCCCCGTGCCACCTTCTGGAGGTAGTTCTCCCGAACGCTGTAAAGGGCGGCCGCAAGGATCTCATCCGCAGAGAAGCCCTGCGAGAGAAAGTTGTTGATGTCGCGCTCCATGAAAACGGCGCAGCGGTCGCTTGACAGCGGCGCCCTGGCGCCCTGGACCCGGCGGCTGTAGTCCGACAGCTCGCAGCCCAGGCGGGCCGCCTGCTCTTCCAGGAAGCTGCCTGTGCCTGCGGCGCACACTGTATTCATGTGGGAGAATGTCACCATGCCATCCCGCATGGTGGTGAACTTGGCGTCCTGCCCGCCGATTTCGATTATCGTATCGATCTCGGGGTCAAGGGAGTATGCGGCGCGCGCATGGGCGGTGATCTCGTCGATCACGAGGTCAGAGCGGATGATGGAACCGATGAATTTCCTGCCGGCGCCAGTTGTGGCGACCCCCGTGACCGCGAGGTTGACGCCGCTTCTGCGCGCAAAATCCTCCATGGCTTCGCAGAGCGCCTGCACCGCCGTGAGAGGAGAGCCAAGGGTACGGGTGTAAAAGCCGGCCACGGGCTCCCTGGTCTCTCCAAGGAGGATGGCCTTTGTGGAGGTGGAGCCCACGTCGATGCCCAGGCAGACGGGCAGGTCTCCTGGCAGATCGGCGGCCCGTCCGCTGTCATTCCACTCTTCCACTTCCACGGGGTGAACCCGGGAATGCGTTCCTTCCTCGTAGAGGCGGGGCAGACGGGCCGAATCCGCGCCATCAAGGCACAGCGGGGCGTAGTAGTAGTCCTTCTTCTCCGGCGTCGGGGCAAGGAGCGCGTCCGGGTCAAGGGGAGCGGGAGGGGACTGGTCCGCGTGCTCCACCGCGCACAGTGCCGCGCCAATGGCAGCGGCCGTCGAGCCATACCGATTGACCTCCAGGGTGACGCCCAGGGCCTGCTCGAGATGCCTGCGGACCGCCCCGTTCAACGAGACCCCGCCGGTGAAGACCGCGGGCGTCTCCAGAGGATCCCCGCGTGCAAGCGTGTCAGCGATCGTCAGGGCCACTCCCTTGCACAGCCCGTCGCAGATCTCGGCGGGGGAGTAGCCTTCCTGCTGCGCATGGACAAGGTCCGTGCGCGCGAAGACGGCGCACCGGGTTGAAATCCTGGGAGGAGCGGAGGTGCTGGCGCCGGCCCGAAGGTCAAGCTCCTGTACGCCGGAGAATCCAAGGCGACGCGCCTGTTGATCCAGGAAGCTTCCGGTCCCTGCCGCGCATGATGAGTTGGAGCGCGTTCCGAGATACTGGCCCTGCCCGCCCAGCCGGATGAGGGCGAACTTCTCTCCCCCCACGTGCAAGATGGAACGAACGCCCGGAAAAAGCCGCCGGCTGGCGGCAATCAGAGCGACCTGCGAATCAATGGGACGGGCGCCACGGAGGACGGAAGCAGCGGCCGGAGTGCATCCGGTGGCCGAAACAAGGGCAGATCCAAGCCCTGCGAGCTGACCGCGAAGGGTTTCGCGGACCTTGCCTCCGTGGAGGCCGTAGGCCGCAAAGAGCACGTGCCCGTCGCGGTTGACAAGCGCCGTGGAGATCGAGACCGAGCCGATGTCGACACCCAGGAAAGCAGCGTCAGGCACAGCCAGCCCCCCCCGCTTCAGCTCAGACCTTCCTGCTAGTAGTTCTCCGCCAGAAGCTCATAGAAGCTCTGGGGATGCCTGCATGCAGGGCATTCCTTCGGAGGCTCCGGGCCTTCGAAGATGTAGCCGCAATTGATGCAGTGCCACCTCACCACGGACTTCTTCTTGAATACCTCGCCGTTGGTCACGTTCTCCATGAGCTTGCGATATCGGGATTCGTGGAACTTCTCGGCCTTGGCCACCTGCTCGAACGCCCGCGCAACTTCGGGAAAGCCTTCCTCCCGGGCGGTCTTTCCGAATGCGGGGTACAGGGTCGTCCACTCCTCCTGCTCACCGGCCGCCGCGGCCTCCAGGTTCATCTTCGTGTCCCTGATTGCGCCTGACGGGTACATGGCCGTGACTTCCAGGCCCCCGCCTTCGAGGTGGGAAAAAAACACTTTTGCGTGCTCTTTCTCGTTGTCCGCCGTTTCCAGGAAGATGTTGGAGATCTGCTGGAAGCCCTGTTCCCGCGCCGCGCCGGCGAAATACGTGTAGCGGTTTCGCGCCTGGGACTCCCCTGCAAAGGCCTTGAGGAGGTTCTGCTCGGTTTTCGTGCCCTTGATCGATTTGGCCATGTCAATTTCCTCCATATTTAAGGGGGCAGGACAGCCCCCGCATGCTCCCAAGACGGGCGCGACTTGACTTAGCGTGAGCCTTCGGGGTATTGATTAGGCTATCACAAGTTGCTACATCATGCAATCCAGGCAGTTCAATCCTAAAGAAAGGGGCGGTCGAATATGAGCGCAGCGAAGTACGTCTATCTTTTCGGCGGCGGACGGGCCGACGGCAATGAGAAGATGAAGAACCTCCTCGGAGGCAAGGGAGCCAACCTGGCAGAGATGGCAGGACATCCCGATCTGCGGCTCCCGGTCCCCGCGGGTTTCACGATCAGCACCGAGGTGTGCACCCACTTTTTCCAGAACAAGGGGAAATACCCCGCGGGCCTGGATCAGCAGGTGGCTACGGGGCTGGCTCATATCGAAAAAATCATGAGCCATAAGTTCGGGGACCCGGTCAACCCGCTCCTGGTCTCGGTCCGCTCGGGCGCGCGCAAATCGATGCCCGGCATGATGGAGACCGTTCTCAACGTCGGCTTGAATGAAAAGACCGCTGAAGGAATCATCAAGGCAACCGGCAATCCGCGCTTCGTCTATGACGCCTATCGCCGCCTCATCCAGATGTATTCGGACGTCGTCATGGAAAAGGCCGAAGGATCGGAGCCGGCGGAGGGAATGGGCATCCGCCAGCAGCTCGAGCGAGAGCTGGAGAAGATGAAGCGCGCAAAAGGCGCAAAGCAGGATACGGACCTGAGCGCGGATGACCTGAAGAGCCTCATCAGGATCTACAAGGCGAAGGTGCGGGAAGTGCTGGGCAAGGACTTCCCGGAAGACCCCAAGGAGCAGCTCTGGGGAGGCATCCGGGCCGTTTTCCAGAGCTGGAACGGCAAACGGGCAATCTCTTACCGCCGCATCGAAGGAATTCCTGATGAATGGGGGACCGCGGTGACCGTGCAGTCCATGGTGTTCGGGAACATGGGCAACGACTCGGGAACCGGCGTGGCGTTCACACGCAACCCCGCCACGGGAGAAAACCTGTTCTACGGGGAATGGCTCCCCAATGCGCAGGGTGAGGACGTCGTAGCCGGAATCCGCACCCCCTACCCCATCAATGAGGCGGGAAAAAGCGAGCACACGGCGGGCCTCCCCTCCCTGGAAAAGCAGTTCTCGAAAATCTACGCGGAGCTGCACGCCATCGAGCTTCGCCTGGAAAAGCATTACCACGACATGCTGGACCTCGAGTTCACAATCGAAAAAGGCAAGCTCTGGATGCTGCAGTGCAGGGTGGGCAAGAGGAACGGCCCGGCCGCCGTGCGCATGGCCGTGGAGATGGTCAAGGAAAAGCTCACCAGCGCGGAAGAGGCGGTGACGCGCATCACCCCGGCCCAGGTTGACGAGCTGCTCCATCCCATCATCGATCCAGCCAAGGAAATCAGCGCCACGATACTGGCCAAGGGCCTTCCCGCCGGTCCCGGAGGAGCGGTCGGACAGGTAGTCCTCACGGCGAGTGATGCGGTTGCGTGGGCAAAGCAGGGCAAGAAGGTGATCCTGGTCCGGGAGGAAACCAACCCCGAAGACGTGGAAGGCATGCGGGCCGCGGAAGGCATCCTGACCGCGCGGGGCGGCATGACTTCCCACGCCGCGCTTGTTGCGCGCGGATGGGGCAAGTGCTGCATCGTCGGGGCCGCCGAGGTGAAGGTGGAGATGGACAAGCGCCAGGTCACGATGAAAGGCAACGTGCTTCGGGAAGGAGACTGGCTCTCCCTGAACGGCACAAAAGGGGCCGTGTATTCCGGGGCGCTTCCCCTGATCAAGGCGGCGGGCGAGAACCCGAACTTCGTTGCTTTCATGACGATGTGCGACAAGGTGAAGAAGCTGGGCGTGCGCACCAACGCCGACAACCCGCAGGACGCAAAGAGGGCCCTCGAGTTCGGGGCTGAGGGAATCGGGCTTTTCCGGTTCGAGCACATGTTCTATGGCGAAGGGTCCGACAAGCCGCTGTTCCTGCTGCGCAGGATGATCGTGTCCAAGACCGAGGCGGAAAGGCGCCGGGCGCTGGAAGAGCTTTTCCCCTTCATGAAGGAAGACGTGAAGAAGACCATGGAGGTCATGGACGGGCTGCCGGTGACTTTCCGGTTCCTGGATCCTCCCCTCCACGAGTTCGTTCCCAATCGCATAGATGAACGCCAGAAGCTCGCGACGGACCTCGGGATCAGCGCGGAGGAGTTCAACGCCCGGGCCGACAGCCTTCATGAGTCGAACCCCATGATGGGCCACCGCGGCGTGCGGCTCGGCATCTCCTACCCCGAGATGACGGAAGTCCAGACCCAGGCCATCCTGGAGGCGGCTGCTGAGCTCAACCAGGCCGGCAAGAACGCCAGGCCCGAGATCATGATCCCCGTAACATCGGTAATGACGGAAATCGTTGATCAGAAAAAGCTGATCGAAAGGGTCTATGAGAAGGTCATTGCCAAGTTCGGGCTGCCCAAGTCGAAGCTTCCCCTGATCGTCGGCACCATGATCGAAATCCCCCGGGCATGCGTTACGGCGGACAAGTTCGCCAGCGTATGCGAGTTCTTCTCTTTCGGCACCAACGACCTGACCCAGATGGGGTTCGGGTTCTCCCGGGACGACATCGGCAGCTTCGTTCCCAAGTACATCGAAAAGAAGATCCTTCCCGCTGACCCGTTCCAGACCCTGGACCAGGAAGGGATCGGGGAGCTGATCCGCATGGGGATCACGAAAGGCCGCTCGGTGAAGCCGACGTTGAAGATCGGCATCTGCGGTGAGCACGGCGGAGACCCGGAATCGGTGAAGTTCTGCCACAAGGTCGGGATGAATTACGTATCCTGCTCGCCTTACCGCGTGCCCCTGGCAAAGCTCGCGGCGGCCCAGGAAGCCGTGGCGGACTCCGGGCAGAAGAAGCCCGCAAAAGCCGCGGCAAAGCCTGCCCCCGCGGCGAAGAAGCCGGCGGTGAAGAAGGCGGCGGTCAAGAAAGCAGCAAAGGTGTCCGCAAAGAAGACCGCTGCCAAGAGACCGGCAGCAAAGAAAGCCCCTGCGAAGAAGGCGAAGAAAAGGTAATTCCATCACCCGGACATCCGCCCCGCATCTTTTAGCGTAAAGTTGAAAGATGCGGGGCTTTTTATTTCACGGGGTTCTGATATATTGCCCGGGAAGATAATGCGAACCTATCCGCCCCTTCGGACCATGAGTCAGGCCGGTCAGACCAGCGTTGTGAAAGAAATCTTCACCACGGCACAGGACAGGTATGACTTCCTCAATCACTTCCTCAGCCTGCGGCGCGACGTGGGGTGGCGTCGTTTCACCGTGGAAAAGATGCGCTTTCCGGCAGAGGGTCGCTTCCTGGATGTGGCAACCGGCACCGCGGACCTTGCCCTGGAAGCCGCCTCCCGCCATCCGCGGCTCCGCGTGACAGGAGTAGACTTCGCGGAGCCGATGCTCGACATAGGAAGAAGGAAAGTGCTGACCGGCGGCTTTGCTGACCGAATAACCCTTCTTTCGGGAGATGCCCTGGCTCTTCCCTTTCCCGATTCCTCCTTCGACGTCACCGTAATCGCGTTCGGGATGCGGAACATTCCGGACAAGCTTGCGGCGCTTCGCGAGATGGCGCGTGTGACCGTCCCCGGCGGCCAGGTCATGGTGCTGGAGATGACGTTCGCACCCGCCCGTGCGTTCCGCGCAATCTACGGCATCTACCTTTCGCGTGTGCTTCCCCGGGTGGCCAGGCTTTTTGCGACCAACAGCGGCGCATATTCGTACCTTGCGGATTCCATCCGCACATTCCCCACTCCCGGGGCCTTTCGGGATCTCATGCGCACCGCAGGGCTGGAGGATGTCGTTTACCACGCTCTTACCTTCGGCACGGCATACTTGCATATCGGGCGAACAAGGGGAGTGAGCAGATGACCCTGGAGAAGGTGTTCGAGCCGCTTCGTCATGACATGGAGGCCGTTGATGTCGAGCTGAAGGCTCTCATGAAACGGGTCGGCTCGGAGATGGACCCGGCCGGACCAGGCTCGGAATCCTTGGCGGGATAGTGCAGCACCCGTTCGCCGTACCCGGCAAACGGATCCGGCCGGCAATGGTGCTGCTCCTCTACCGAGCCCTGCAGGCCAGCGCGGACGGCGACTCGCTGGTGGCCCTGGCTGCGGCCGTGGAGGTCCTTCACGCCGCTTCCCTCGTCCACGACGACGTCATTGACGGCGCTGATTCCCGGCGCCATCAGGTCAGCCTGAACAAGAGATTCGGCAACAGGATAGCGGTGCTGGCAGGGGACATCCTGTACACCCACTTTTTCACGCTCATCACCGGCCTTTCCGGCATCGACGCCCGCAAGCGCTTCGCGTTGCTTGACGTCTTCCTGGAGACCACCAAGGCCATGTGCATGGGTGAGATCCTTGCCCAGGAGGCCCGATCCGCCGCCCGGCCTCTCACTTTCGACGTGTACAAGGAGATTGCCACCGACAAGACGGCGGTGCTTTTCTCCGCCTGCTGCAAGACCGCGGCCCTGCTCGGAGAGGCCCCGGAAGCCATGGTTGCCGCGGTGGGCGGCCTGGGCCTCGATTTCGGCCTTTCCTTTCAGATGATCGATGACGTCATGGACAAGGACCACGGCCTGGAATCCGGGGTGGATCTCCTGGCCAAGGCCCTTTCGCATGCCGAAAGGGCGCGCTCCTGCATCAACACGCTTCCTGATTCCATATACCGCAAAACGCTTCACGATCTGCTGGATTACGTGATTGCGCAAGCGATTCCTTGACTCCTTGTCTCCGCGTTAATAGATTTTATGCGATTACCGTCACGGCTTCGCCGTGACATCGTCGAACGTCGATTCGTATGACCGTCACAGCCGTCGCTGTGACCCGCGGAGAACAGATGAGCGCACTGCTATCGCTGGCTGTCTACCTTGCCGTCGTCGTCGTGCTCGTCGGGCTTCTCATGGTGGTGACCCACCTGTCGGGTGAGCGCCACAGCCAGAGAGGCACCACAGATCCGTATGAATCCGGCGTGACGCCGACAGGGTCCGCCCGGCTTCGATTCTCCGCTGATTTCTACCTGGTATCGATGTTCTTCGTCATTTTCGACATCTCGGCAGTCTTCCTCTTCGCTTGGGCGGTCGCCGTCCGTGACCTTGGCTGGGCGGGCTATGCGGCAATCCTCGTATTCATGATAGAGACAGTGGCGGGGCTCGCGTACCTGTGGCGGATGGGAGCATTCGCCTGGGGAGCGCGAAGGTTGAAAGAGCACCGAGAAAGGCATGGAGTAAGCAGTGCACACTGAATCCGGCAACGTGCGTGCCTCCACGTACGGAGACCTCTACATGGCCCGCAGGGCGGATCTTCTTGCATGGAGCAGGAAATACTCGATCTGGCCCTTCAATTTCGGCCTCTCCTGCTGCTACGTGGAGATGGCAACGTCCATCACGAGCAAGTACGACATAGCTCGGTTCGGGTCGGAGATCATCCGCGGCTCTCCGCGTGAGGCTGACCTGATGGTGGTTGCCGGCACTGTCTTCGTGAAGATGGCGCCCCTTGTCCTGCACATGTACGAGCAGATGATGGAGCCGCGGTGGGTCATCTGCATGGGCTCCTGCGCGGGATCGGGAGGCATGTACGACATCTACAGCGTCGTGCAGGGAGTGGACACGTTCCTTCCCGTGGACGTGTACGTGCAGGGCTGCCCGCCGAGCCCGGATGCATTCATGCGCGGCCTTGTGCTTCTGGGTGAAGCGGTGGCAAGTGAAAAACGGCCGCTGTCCTGGCTCGTTGGGCCGCAAGGGGTCGTCCGGTCCGCCAAGCCGTCCCTGAGGGACGCCATGCGGTCCGAGCGCCAGAAACAGACTGATCTTCGATCGCCGGACGGCCTGTAGCCGGCGGCACGGGGGAAAGTGGATGGATGAAACGCACGGGGCGCCGCCGGTAGCAAGTGCCCAACAAGGCGTGGCACAAGGCGTGCTCCAGGAGTTGACGGAACGCTTCGGCCAGGAAGCCATTCTTGCCCAGCCTACCAGGGACGGCATTCCCACCGCCTGGGTGAGCGCTGAGCTCCTGCCGGGCGTGCTGCGGCACCTCAAGGGCTCACCCCAGGGCGCCTACGCCATGCTCTGGGACATCACGGCAATCGACGAGCGCACACGCGTGCACCGGGAAGGCCAACCCCCCTCGGACTTCACCGTGGTCTACCATCTGCTCTCCCTGGAGCGCAACCAGGATGTGCGCATTAAAGTTGCCCTTCATGGCGACCATCCAAGCGTTGGCACCGTCAGCCCGATTTATTCCAACGCTGACTGGTACGAACGGGAAGTCTGGGACATGTTCGGCGTCAGGTTCGACGGCCATCCCCACCTCTTTCGCATCCTGATGCCGCCCTGGTGGGAGGGCCACCCCCTGCGAAAGGAGCACCCCGCGCGCGCCACCGAGATGGGGCCGTTCCAGATGTCCAGTGACGACGCCGCCCGGATGCTGAAAATGATGGAGTTCCGTCCCGAGGACTGGGGGATGAAACGGGAGAGCCAGGAGCACGAGTACATGTTCCTGAACTTCGGACCCCAGCACCCTTCCACGCACGGCGTCCTTCGTTTCATCACGCAGCTGGACGGGGAAGAGATCGTCGACGTGGTGCCCGAGATTGGCTTCCATCACCGCGGCGCCGAGAAAATGGGTGAGCGCCAGAGCTGGCACACCTACATCCCCTACACGGACCGCATCGACTACCTGGGCGGAGTGCTGAACAATTTCCCCTATGTGCTGGCCGTCGAGACCCTGGCGGGGATCAAGATCCCTGACAGGGCAAAAGTCATCCGGATCATGATGGCGGAGATCTTCCGCATCATCAGCCACCTGGTCTACTTCGGCACTTTCACGGCGGACATCGGCCAGATGTCCATGGTGTTCTGGATGTTCACGGATCGGGAGCGCGCCTTCGACATCGTTGAAGCCGTGACCGGCGGCAGGATGCACCCGGCGTGGTTTCGCATCGGCGGCGTAGCGCAGGACCTTCCGGCGGCTGGGACACGATGGTCCGCGATTTTACCGCGTACATGCACAAGCGGCTGAAAGACTACGACGCTTCGGTAATGAAAAACCGGATGGTGAAGGCCCGCATGGTGGGCATCGGCACCGTCAGCGGCCCTGAAGCCCTGGAGTGGGGCGCCACGGGACCGTTCCTGCGGGGAAGCGGCGTCAGCTACGACATCCGCAAGGACCGGCCCTACGGGGGCTACGAAATGTTCGAGTTCGACGTGCCCACGGCCGTGCACGGGGACTCCTATGACCGCCTGGCCGTGCACGTGGAGGAGATGCACCAGAGCCTGCGCATCATCGAGCAGTGCCTGGCCAACATGCCTGCCGGGCCGTACAAGTCGGACCATCCTCTGGCCACCCCGCCGCGCAAGGAGCGCACGATGCACGACATCGAGACGCTCATCAATCACTTCCTGGGCGTGAGCTGGGGCCCCGTCATCCCGCCGGGAGAGGCGACTTTTGCCACCGAGGGATCAAAAGGCAATCACGGCTATTACCTTGTGAGCGATGGAGGCACCATGAGCTACCGCACCCGCATCCGAACGCCGTCTTTCGCCCATATTCAGATGGTGCCCATGATGAGCCGCGGGCTGACCGTGCCCGACCTTGTGACCATCCTGGGGAGCATAGATTACGTTCTTGCGGACCTGGACAGATAGGGGAATGGAAAGCACATGCTGAGCGACAAGGAGCGACAGCTCATAGAGGCGGAGCTTCATCATCACGAGCAGAAACGGGGCGCTGTTTCCGAGGCTCTCATGATCCTCCAGCAGAGCCGGGGATGGGTCTCCTCCGAGGCCATTTCCGACGTGGCCGAGGCGCTGGGGATGACCGTGGAGGAGGTCGACGGGATAGCGACATTCTACGACCTGGTGTACCGCAGCCCGGTGGGGAAGCACGTGATCATGGTTTGTGACAGCGTGAGCTGCTTCGTCATGGGGGAGCAGCGGATCTCCGACCACTTGAAAAAGCGGCTGGGCGTCGAGCTGGGCGGCACAAGCGCGGACGGGATGTTCACGCTCATCCCCGTGGGGTGCCTTGGCGCCTGCGACAGGGGGCCCGCGCTGCTGGTAGACGGGGAAATCATGGAAGACATCACGCCCGAGCGGGCTGATGAGATCATTGCCAGATGCAGAAAGGAATCCGATGCCCACACCGCTCACGGCTGAGATCCGACCGGGACGGTCCTACCTGGATGTCGGCGCGTACGAGGCTGCCGGCGGGTACCAGGGCCTGCGCAAGGCGCTGGCGGCAAGCCCGCAGGACGTGCAGCAGACCGTCATCAAGTCCGGGCTGCGCGGCAGGGGCGGCGCGGGGTTCCCCACGGGACAGAAATGGAGCTTCGTCCCGATGGATGACGCTGCCGGGCATCGCTACGTCGTGGTGAACGCGGATGAGAAAGAGCCGGGCACCATGAAGGACCGGCTGCTGCTGGAGGGAAATACCCACCAGCTCATCGAGGGAACAATCATTGCGGCGTGGGCCATCAGGGCAGACATCGCCTACATCTTCCTCCGCCGCGAGTACACCGTGGCAGCGCGGAATATCGAAAAGGCCATTGCGGAAGCCTACCAGCGCGGCTACCTGGGAAAAGGCATCCTGGGCTCCTCCTGGGGGCTGGAGATGCGCCTCCACCTGAGCGCGGGCAGGTACATGTGCGGTGAAGAAACAGGCCTCCTCAACGCGCTGGAGGGAAGACGCGCCATACCGCGAAACAAACCGCCCTTCCCCCAGGTGAGCGGCCTGTGGGGCAGACCGACTGTCGTGAACAACGTGGAGACGCTGAGCAATGTTCCCCACATCCTGAGGGAAGGCCCGGACTGGTACAAGACGCTCAGCCCATCACCGGACGCGGGCACCAAGATCTTCGGCGTCAGCGGGAAGGTGAAAAAACCCGGCCTCTGGGAGTTGCCCATGGGCACGACGCTCCGGGAGATCATCTTCGAGCATGCCGGAGGCATGGCGGACGGAGTGAAGCTGCGCGGCTTGATACCGGGCGGGGCGTCCACGGATTTTCTGTCAGCCGAGCAGCTCGATGTGAAAATGGACTTTGATTCGGTTGCCAAGGCGGGAAGCAGGCTTGGGACAGGCACAATCGTCATCCTTGATGATCACACCTGCCCCATCGGGATGCTCCTCAGCCTGGAAAAGTTCTTTGCCCGTGAGTCTTGCGGGTGGTGCACTCCCTGCCGCGAAGGCCTGCCCTGGGTGGCGAAAATCCTGCAGGCCCTTGAGGAAGGCAAAGGTGAGCAGCGGGACATCGAGATCCTGGAACAGCATGGCAGGCTTCTCGGGCCCGGCCGTACGTTCTGCGCCCTGGCCCCGGGCGCGGTGGAGCCCCTGCAGAGCGCGCTGCGGCTCTTCCGTGACGACTTCGACGCGCATGTCCGCCAGAAGAGGTGCCCTTTCACATGAAGCAACTGGCCATAACCATCGACGGGCGCAGGTACGAAGTGGACGGGGAAGGGAAGAACCTCCTCCACGTATGCCTCTCCCTCGGATTCAACCTTCCGTATTTCTGCTGGCATCCTGCCCTGCACTCCGTGGGCGCCTGCCGGCAGTGCGCCGTCAAGGTTTTCCGCGACGCCGCGGACACGCGCGGCCGCATCGTGATGTCCTGCATGACCCCGGTGACGGACGGGATGCGGGTTGCCGTGGATGACCCCGAGGCCAGCGAGATGCGCGCCCGGGTCACCGAGTGGCTCATGGTGAACCATCCCCATGATTGCCCCATCTGCGACGAGGGCGGAGAGTGCCACCTTCAGGATATGACGGTCATGACCGGTCATACCTACCGGCGCTACCGCTTCACCAAACGGACGCACAAGAACCAGGACCTGGGGCCCTTCCTCAATCACGAGATGAACCGCTGCATCCAGTGCTACCGCTGCATCCGTTTCTACAGGGACTACGCGGGCGGGCGGGACCTGGAAGTTCTTGGTGCGCACGACAACGTCTACTTCGGACGTCACGAGGATGGGGTTCTGGAAAACGAGTTCAGCGGGAACCTCGTGGAGGTCTGCCCCACGGGGGTCTTCACGGACAAGACGCTGCGCCAGCACTACACGCGCAAGTGGGACCTTCAGACGGCCCCCTCGGTCTGCACGCACTGCGCCGTGGGGTGCAACACCATCCCCGGGGAGCGCTACGGAATGCTTCGGCGGGTGCGGACCCGATACAACGGAGAGGTCAACGGATACTTCCTCTGCGACCGCGGCCGCTACGGCTACGAGTTCGTGAACGGGACCTTGAGAATCAGGCAGCCGATGGTACGCAAGGAAGGCGCTCTCACCGCCGTTGACCCGGCAGAGGCATTTGGCCGGGCAGCGGAAGCGGTCAAAGGCGCGGCTGTGGTCGGAATCGGATCCGCGCGCGCCTCGGTGGAAACGAACTTCGCGCTTCGCGAGCTGGTGGGACCGCAGAACTTCTTTGCAGGGTCAAGCGACTCGAGCTTCGCCCTCACGCGGCAGATGCTGGACGTCCTGCGGGACGGTCCGGCATCCAGCGCATCCCTGCGCGATGCCGGGGCAAGCGATGCGGCGATTGTGCTGGGAGAGGATGTCTGGAACACGGCCCCCATTCTTGCCCTCACGCTGCGGCAGGCGGCAATCAACACGCCGGTTGCCGCCGCAATGAAGCAGAAGCGCATCAACAGGTGGGAAGACGCGGCGCTGCGGGAGGCCATCCATGACAAGAAAGGCCCCTTCTTCGTTGCCACGGTGGAACGGACCGAGCTCGATGATGTTGCCTCTCAGTGCTTCCGCGCTTCCCCCCGAGAGATTGCGCGCCTTGGCTTTGCCGTGGCGCACGAGATAGACGGCGCCGCCCCCGCCGTGGACGGCCTGACGGACGACGTACGAGAGCTTGCCCAGCGCATTGCCAGGGCGCTCATGCTCTCCGAGAAGCCCCTTGTCGTCAGCGGGTGCAGCCTTGGCAGCCCGGAGATCATCCAGGCAGCCGGCAACCTGTCCCGCGCGCTGAAGGCGGCCGGCAAGGAGCCGAGGATCAGCCTTGTGTTCCCCGCGGCGAACAGCTTTGCCGTGGCCATGATGGCCAGTGGCGGAATCGAGTCCGCCCGCAAGGCCCTGGCTGGATCAGCAGGTGCCACCCTGGTGATCGCGGAAAACGATCTGTTCCGGGAGGTGGAAGCGGCAACCGCTGATTCTCTCCTGTCCGGCGCGGCTCACGTGATTTCTCTGGATCACACGGCGAACGCGACCACGGAAAAGGCCGAAGTTCTCCTTCCTTCTACTACATACGCCGAATCCAGCGGGACGCTTGTCTCCATGGAAGGACGGGCGCAGCGGTTCTTCGCGGTCTTCCCGCCCGCGGAGCCATCACGAGAGGCCTGGAGCTGGTTGGGAGAGCTGGCGGCTTTTGCCGGAAAGCGCGCCGCAGGATGGGAAGGGCTCGACGCCCTGCTTGCTGAGATAGCCGTAAAACTGCCGGAGCTTGCGAAAGTCAGGGACGCGGCCCCGCAGTCAACCTTCCGCATGGTGGGCCAGGCCATCCCCCGCAAGAGTCACCGGGAAACAGGCCGAACAGCCGTCACGGCCAACATCAACCTGCACGAGCCCAGGCCCGCGCAGGACGCGAGCTCGCCGCTGGCATTCACCATGGAAGGCCGGCTGACGCAGCCGCCGTCCAGCCTCATCCCGCGGTTCTGGTCCCCTGGATGGAACTCCGACCAGTCCCTGAACAAGTTCCAGATCGAGGTAGGCGGACCGCTACGCGGCGGGGACCCCGGTGTTCGCATGGTCGAGCCGTCCGCGCAGGCCAGGGGAAGCTATGCTCCGGCCAGCCCGGCGGAGGCGGCGCAACAGAATGGCCTCCTTCGCCTGGTTGCGCACCATCACGTGTTCGGGTCTGACGAGCTGTCAATCCTTTCACCCGGAATCTCCTCCCGAGTCCCTGCCCCCTATATCGCAATGTGCGCGGCAGACGCGCAGGCCCTGGGGCTCACGGAAGGGCAACGGGCGTACGTGGCCGTCCAGGACGGACGGCATGGGCCTGCCTCCGCAACTCTCACGGTCATCCTGAGCGATCTGCCCCCCGGAACGGCAAGCGTGCCCTGGGGTGTGCCCGGCATGCCTCTGCGGGAGCTTCCTGCCGTTGCCCGCGTCACAGGGGCAACGGGAGGCACGCCGTGAGCGCCGTGGCTCTCGCCGTTGTCGTGATCGTGGGGGTCATGATCGGGGCCATGCTCCTTGCCGCGGGCGTGATCTGGGTGGAGCGGCGCCTCCTTGGGTTCTTCCAGGAAAGGTACGGGCCCAACAGGGCAGGCCCCTTCGGGGTCCTCCAGGTGGTTGCCGACATGCTCAAGATCTTCACCAAGGAGAACTGGATTCCCCCCTTTGCCGACAAGACCGTGTTCGTCATCGCCCCCGCAATCATCATGGTCACGACCCTGGCGTCGTTTGCCGTCATCCCCATTGCCCCGGCCATATTGGTGTCCGATCTCGACTTCGGCCTCCTGTTTTTCCTGGCCATGTCTTCCTTCGCCGTGTACAGTGTCGCCCTTGCAGGGTGGGCGTCCAACAATAAATTCAGCCTCCTGGGCGGCATCCGCGCGGTCGGCCAGATGGTGAGCTACGAGGTGTTCATGGGGATTTCCCTCATGGGAGTGGTCGTGATGACCGGCTCCTTCAGCCTCAAGGACATCGTAATGGCCCAGCGCGGCATGTGGTTCGTGGTGCCGCAATTCGTCGGCTTCGTGGTCTTCTTCATTGCGGGCCTTGCCGAGACGCGGCGGCTGCCGTTTGACCTCCCGGAGGCTGAGAGCGAGCTGGTGGCCGGATATCACACGGAATACTCGGGCTTCAAGTTCGCCATGTTCTACGTCGGGGAATACATCGGGATCACGCTCATCTCGATGATGATGGTGACGCTGTTCTTCGGAGGATGGCAGGGCCCGGTGCTTCCCCCATTGTGTGGTTCCTGCTGAAGACGGGCGCATTCCTCTGCCTGTTCATCCTGGTGCGCGCCGCCCTTCCCCGGCCGCGCTATGACCAGCTTCTTGCTTTCGGCTGGAAAGTCATGCTTCCCCTTGCGCTTTTGAATCTTGCCGTGACCGGCGCCGTCGTGCTGGCCGTCGGTCGATAGAAGGAGTCTGTTGTCATGTGGAGCATCCTGAGGACCCTCTGGGTCACTTTCCGTCACGCCTTTCACAAAAGGGTGACTGTCCTCTATCCCGAGAAGAAGCGTACCCTTCCCGCCCGATGGCGCGGCCGCATCGTGCTCACGCGTGACCCGGACGGGGAAGAGCGTTGCGTCGCCTGTTACCTTTGCTCCGTGGCCTGCCCCGTTTCCTGTATTTCCCTCCAGGCGGCCATCGATGAGAAAGGCCGACGGTATCCGGATTTCTTCCGGATCAACTTCTCCCGCTGCATCTATTGCGGTTTCTGCGAAGAAGCCTGTCCCACGTTCGCCATCCAGCTCACTCCCGACTACGAGATGGCGGAGTATGACCGCAAGAACCTGGTGTATGAGAAGGAAGACCTCCTCATCTCCGGCCAGGGCAAATACCCCGGGTACAACTTCTACCGGGTGTCGGGAATGGAGGTGAGCGGAAAAGGCAAGGGAGAAGGTGAAAATGAGAGGCCGCCGGTGAATCTGCGGAGCCTCCTGCCGTGAACCTCGTCTACGCGGCAAGCGCGTGCGTCGCAATTGCGGCCACGGTCATGGTCATCACGAGGCGAAACGCAGTGCATGCCCTGCTCTACCTCGTGGTGTCGCTCCTCGCGGTTGCGGTCATCATGCTTCTCCTGGGCGCCGCCTTCGTGGCCGCCCTGGAGGTCATCATTTACGCCGGCGCCATCATGGTGCTTTTTGTCTTCGTGATCATGCTCATAGGCCCGCGGAACGACACGGTGAAGCCCGGCACGTGGATCGGGCCCGGCATCCTCGGGCTGATCCTCCTGGCCGAGCTGGTCTACGTCATTGCCGCCGGACCCGCGGCCCCGGTTGCCGTGAAGGAAATCACGCCCCGACAGGTGGGAATCGCGCTCCTGGGGCCGTACCTCATCGGCGTGGAGGTGACGGCGTTTCTCCTTCTTGCCGGACTGGTCGGCGCATTCCACCTTGGGCGCCGTCTTGCCGTTTCGCTGGGACGAAAGGGGGACTAGATGGCTTCGGTTCCCTTCGAATACGGGCTTGCGGTTGCCGGGATCCTTTTTGTCCTGGGGCTGGCCGGAGTGCTGGCGCGGCGCAATCTGCTCTTTATCCTGCTCTGCGTTGAAATCATGCTCAACGCGGCAGGGCTCGCGTTCATTGTCGCCGGCGCCCGCTGGGGCCAGGCCGACGGCCAGGTTATGTTCATCTTCCTTCTGTCCATGGCAGCCGCGGAAGTGGCCGTGGGCCTTGCCCTTATCCTCCTCCTGTACAGCCGGCGCAAAGACCTGGATTCCGATGCGTTGGGCGGGGGCAGCAAATCATGAGCTGGATGTGGCTGATCCCGGCGCTTCCCCTCCTTGGTTTCATTGCCCTTGCGGTACTGGGCCGGCGCATGAACGCAGCCTCGGTGGCAGCAGTGGGCACAGGCTCGGTGGGACTGTCAATGCTTGCGGCCATCGCGGCGGTCTGGACCTTCTGGGTCTCCCCGCCGGCGGGAGGCTCCGTGACTCTCACGCTGTGGGAGTGGGTGAGAGCCGGCAGCTTCACCCCGAGCATTTCCCTCACCCTGGACGCCCTGTCCGCGGTCATGATCCTGGTTGTCACCGTCATCGGTTTCCTCATTCACCTCTACTCGGTGCGTTTCATGGCGGGAGAGGAAGGCTACAGCAGGTTTTTCGCCTACATGAACCTGTTCGTCGGATCCATGCTCCTTCTGGTCCTGGCGGGAAACCTGCTCCTCCTGTACCTGGGCTGGGAAGGAGTGGGGTTGTGCAGCTACCTGCTCATCGGCTTCTGGTACACCGACCCCGAGAACGGGAGATCCGCCCGCAAGGCATTCATCGTCACCAGGGTGGGTGACGTAGCCCTTGTGATCGGGCTGTTCCTGATTGCGACGAACCTGGGCAGCCTCGATATCCAGGAAGTTGCCCGCAAGGCAACCGCCTCGTGGGCTCCGGGATCGGCCATTGCCGTCGCGGCGGCCGCCCTGATCCTGGGCGGCGCCGTGGGCAAGTCCGCTCAGCTTCCCCTGCACACCTGGCTTCCTGACGCAATGGCCGGCCCCTCCCCTGTCAGCGCCCTCATCCACGCGGCCACCATGGTGACTGCCGGCGTCTATCTCATCGCCAGAACGCATGCGCTGTTCGCCCTTGCCCCTGTTGTCATGACCGCCACGGCCATCATTGGCCTGGCCGGGGTCCTGGTTGCAGGGTTCAGCGCACTTGCCCAGACGAACATCAAGCGGGTGCTCGCTTATTCCACCATGAGCCAGCTCGGCTACATGTTCCTGGCTCTTGGCGTGGGAGCCTGGTCCGGGGCCATTTTCCACCTGGTCACGCACGCGTTCTTCAAGTCACTCCTCTTCCTTGCGGCTGGCGTGGTGATCCTGGCCATGAACCACGAGCACGACATCTTCGCCATGGGCGGGCTTGCGCGAAAAACCCCCTACACGTTCTGGACCTTCCTTCTCGGCGCGCTTGCCCTTACGGCGCTTCCGCCCACCACGGCAGGTTTTGCCAGCAAGGAGCTCATCCTGTCCAGGGTGTGGGAGTCAGGCCAGGCCGGGCGCATCCTGTGGGTGCTCGGCGTTCTCGGGGTCTTCGTCACCTCGGTGTATACGTTCCGGCTCCTCTTCACGGTGTTCGGGGGCAAGCCAAGAGGAGCGCCGGCACGCGGAAGTGGACAAGACGCCCACGGTGGCGGACACGGCCCGAGCCCTGCAGCTCATGGCAGCGCGGCCAGCAAGGAGGGCCTGGCGGCAGGCAGGGACGGCAGGCAGGCAGGAGTGGTGATGGGAGTCCCTCTTGCCATTCTCACCGTGCTGTGCATCGTGGGCGGTTTTCTCGATCTCCCGCGGACCCTGGGTGGCACTCCCCTCCTCACCCGGTTCCTGGAAACTGCATTGCCCGCCGCGACACACGCGGGGGAGATGCCCCTTTCAACCGACAGCATCCTGCAGATCATTTCGGAAGCTGCTTCCCTCCTGGGAATCCCTGTTGGTTGGCTGATCTCCCGGCGCGCCGTCCGCGTTTATGGGACGACTCGCCAACCGGCCGTCAGACCGTCGTTTGTCACGTTTTTCTCCGGCGGGATGGGGTTCGACTGGCTGTATGAGCGCGTCATCGTGAATCCGTTCGTGTGGCTTTGGAACGTGAACAAGCGCGATGCGGCGGACCGCATATCTGACGGCGTGGGAGGCCTGAGCATGGTGTTCTCCCGTGCGTTGCGATGGACCCAGAACGGCAGGGTCCGCTGGTACGCGGCCGGGGTGGCCGCCGGGGCCGCGCTGGTGATTGCGGCGGCGGTGCTGCTATGATCCTTGTCGCCCTTATCGCCATTCCCCTCCTGTTCGGGCTCATCGGGTGGGCCTTCGGCGCCCGCCGGCCGCTGGTGAGCCGCTGGCTGGCCCTTGCGGGCAACATCGTGAACCTGCTCCTCGCGGCCCTTCTCTGGCTTGTCTACTTCGGGCTTCCCAGCGCTTCGCAGATGCCGCCGGCGGCCGCGCCCTGGCTTGCCCTGGTGAAATGGCCGTGGATACCGAGCCTCGGGATCTCCTTCTCCCTGGGACTGGACGGCCTCAGCCTGATCATGGTTGCCCTCACCGCGTTCCTCGGAATCATGTCAGTGCTGGCTTCGTGGACGGGGATACGCGAGCGGGTGGGATTCTTCCATCTCAATCTCTCCCTGGTGCTTGCCGGTGTGAACGGCGTGTTCCTTGCCCTGGACCTGTTCCTGTTCGCGTTTTTCTGGGAGCTGATGCTCGTCCCGATGTATTTCCTGATCGACATCTGGGGACATGAGAATCGCCACAAGGCGGCCGTCAAGTTCTTCCTCTTCACGCAGATCGGCGGCCTCCTCATGCTGGTGGCCATTATCGGGCTGGCCGTTGTGCACGGGATGGCCAGCGGCTCTCTTTCCTTCGATTACCGCGACCTGCTGGGAACGGCCCTCTCTCCCGTGATGGGGATGCTTCTCATGCTGGGGTTCTTCGCGGCCTTCGCGGTCAAGCTTCCGATGTTCCCTCTGCACACGTGGCTCCCTGACGCCCACACGGAAGCGCCGACGGCAGGAAGCGTGATCCTTGCGGGTCTCCTCCTGAAGACAGGAGGATATGGTTTCATCCGGTTCGTCGTCCCGCTCTTTCCCGCCGCCTCGCGAGCGTTCGCCCCCGTTGCCATTGCCCTGGCGGTTGCGGGCATCCTGTACGGCGGGTTCATGGCCTTCGGCCAGGCCGACATGAAGCGGCTCATCGCCTATACGAGCGTGAGCCACCTCGGGTTCGTCCTGCTGGGCATCTACACGTTCAACAGCATTGCCCTCTCAGGGGCCGTGCTGCAGATGGTGAGCCATGGCATCAGCACAGGGGCCCTTTTCATCCTGGTCGGGTTCCTCCAGGACAGGATACACACACGGGACCTCAACCGAATGGGCGGGCTCTGGAAGCAGGCCCCGCGAATGGGCGCCGCGGCGATGGTCCTGGCAATGGCGCTTGTGGGGCTGCCAGGGCTCGTCAATTTCGTCTCGGAGTTCATGGTCATGCTGGGCACGTATCGAGTCAGCGTGGCCGTCGCGGTGCTCACGGGCGTTGGCCTGGTGATAGCAATGGTCTACGCGCTTCGCATGGTCCAGCTCGCTTTTCACGGAAGCCCGAAGGAGAAATGGGTATTCCGCGATCTTTCGGCGCTGGAAACAAGCGTGCTGTACGCCATGATCGCGCTCCTGGTCGTGCTGGGGCTTTTCCCGCAGCCCATCCTGCGAATTGTCGATCAGGTTGTTGCCGGTGTGCTGGCAACCGTAGGGGGTGGCGCATGAGCGTGCAGGACATCCTGGTGCTCCTTCCCTATGCTGGTGGTCGGCGCGGTCTCGCTGCTTGTCCTGCTTGCAGCCGCGTTCATTCGGCGGCACGGCCTTGCGGCCGGGTTGACGCTGGCGGGCTTTATCGTTGCGCTGGCGTCCCTTGGCCTGGCATGGACCGCGGCGCCGCGCGATGTGGCCGGCCTCCTGTCCTTTGACCGGTTCGTGATCTTCGGAATGGGGCTTGTCCTTGCGGCCAGCGTATTCGTAACGGCAAGCTCCTGGGCTTACCTTCGCGGGCACGCTGATGCCCGTGGCGAATATTACTTTCTCCTGCTCCTTGCTTCCCTGGGTGCCATGGTACTCACCGCGGCCAGCGCGTTTGCGACGTTCTTCCTGGGCCTGGAGCTTCTCAGCGTGTCCCTGTACACGCTCATTGCCTGGAGGCGGGAGCGGGGCGCCGGCGCCGAGGCGGGCATCAAGTACCTCGTTCTGGCCGGGGCCACCGCTGCTTTCCTGCTTTTCGGAATGGCCCTCCTGTACGCAGCTTCCGGGAGCATGGAGATCAGCAAGATCGCGCTCGGGTCAGCGGGCGGAAAGAGCGCGGCTGATGGCGTTCTTGCCGTGGTCGGGCTTGCGATGATCCTTGTCGCCATAGGCTTCAAGCTTGCCGTTGTGCCCTTCCATCTGTGGACCCCGGACATCTATGACGGATCCCCCGCCCCCGTTGCAGGATATATAGCAACAATCTCCAAGGGCGCCGTGGCCGTGCTTCTTGTCAGGCTGTTCATCCCGATCGGAGCAGACTCTTTCGTAGCCCCCGGGGGGACGGGCAGCGCGTTCCCGTGGGTTTTCACGATCATCGCGGGACTTTCAATGTTCGTCGGGAACCTCCTGGCCCTGCGGGAAAGCAACGTGAAGAGGATCCTGGCGTATTCCTCCATCGCCCACCTGGGGTATCTCCTGGTTGCTTTTGTGGCGGGGGGAACCCTGGCTGTTCGGGCAATCTCCTTCTACCTTGTCGCATATTTCGCCACGACCCTGGGTGCATTCGCGGTCGTTGCCGCCCTCTCCACCCCGGAGAAGGAAGCGGACATGATAGATGACTACACGGGCCTCGCTTCGCGCTCGCCGTGGCTGGCGGGTGTGTTCACCGCATCGCTTCTTTCCCTCGCGGGGCTTCCGCTGACTGCGGGTTTTGTCGGGAAGTTCATAATCCTGAGCGCGGGCGCAGGCGCCCAGCTGTGGACGCTGATCATCATCCTTGCCGTGAACGGGACGATATCCATCTTCTACTATCTGAAGGTGATCTCGGCGATGTACCGCGGCCGGGAAGGCGAAACGGCGGCCGGCGCTGCGGTTCGGCAGCCTTTCCTTACAGGCGTGGTTCTCGCGGTCCTGACACTGGTCGTGGTTGCGCTTGGCGTGTATCCGAGCCCCATGCTTTCACTGATCGGGTTTTTCACGGGACCGTAAAAAGAATCTCATCCTTCATGCTCATCCACGAAGCGTTTCAAGGCAATCCTGGCACAAAAGACGTATTATTGTCTCAAGGAGAACGCGATGTCCCGTGCCGAACGCCTCATGGAACTTCTCCAAAGTCTGCGCCGTCGAATCTACGCCGTCACAGCCCGGTCCTTGGCGGAGGAGCTTGGGGTCAGCGTACGGACGGTGTATAGGGACATCGAGACTTTGAACAACCAAGAAGCTTCCGTCGACGGGGAAGCTGGCGTCGGGTTCCTGTTGCGTCCCGGCTACACCATTCCGCCCTTGATGTTCACACCGGAGGAAATCGAAGCCCTCGTCGTCGGCGCACGCTGGGTCATCGGCCGAGCCGATGGACACCTCGCTAAGGCGGCCCGTAATGGCATAGCCAAGATCAACGCCGTGTTGCCGAAACCGCTTCAAGATGAGCTGGAATCGTGCACGCTGCTCATTCCCTCCCTGCCTCATGCGCCTGTTGAAGCCGCTTTCATGAAAGCTCTCCGAGAAGCCATCAGGGGCAACAGGAAAATGACCATAGATTACAGGGATTCGAAAGACAAAGTCACGCAGCGGACCATCTGGCCCTTCGCTCTATCCTATTGGAACCAGGTCCAGCTCATTGTCGCCTGGTGCGAAACACGGATCGACTTCCGGCACTTCCGGGCCGACCGTGTGGAATCCTGGATCGCCTCCGACACTGAATATCCACGCAGACGCTTCGACCTCCTGCAGGAGTGGAGACAGAAGATTGGCATTCTCCCGCCCCGGCCTGAACTCTAAGACCCCTTCGACTGCTGACACTATCTGACACAGTGTACCTCTAGAGTAGAGGCATGAAGCCTGCTGACGCATGACGAGCGATGAGAAGAAGGAGGCATGCAAGTCAGCGAAGAAAAGGATCACAAACTTTATAGTCTTAACGAAAGGAACGAACCATGCCTAGTTTCAATGTTGTTGTTTTCTATGTCAAGGACATCAACGTCAGCAAGGCGTTTTATACGGCGCTGCTCGGATGCAGCCCCAGGGAATTGTCGCCCACCTTCATGTCGTACCAGTTGGACTCCGGGATGATCCTGGAGCTCTGGCAGCTGGACAAGGTTCATCCTGCAGCATCCCTGACTGGCGGCGGCTGCGAGCTGTGCATCGTTTTGCCGGATCACGATGCCGTGAACCGCTTGTACGACGAATGGAAAGGCCGTGGCGTCGAGTTCGCACAGGCCCCTGCAAAGGTCGTGTTCGGCTTCACCTTCGTGGCCAAAGACCCGGACGGTCACCGACTGAGGGCGGTCGCGAGCAACTAAGGAACGAGGATTCCCCTTACGGCCGTGGCGCACGCCACGGCCTTTATTGCTGAGAGTTGCTAGCACGACTCTTGCGCAATACAGAGAATCTAGCGAATAAGTGCAATAAACTTCCGGGTTAGCTCCGCAGCAATGTCGACGGACTTCAAATCTGGCGGGTCGTAGGACAGGGGGGACTTTTCCGGCCCGCGCCCTCTTGAGTACATTTCTGAAATACAAGGGGGTGCAAAACCATGGAAATAATCAGCGATGAGGAGTTTCTCGAGCTGCGAAACCGCGGCAGGACCTATGTCGGCGTGCTTCTCAAGAGAGGTCCGAAGTACGACACCCCGGAAGCCAAGGCGATCATCTACCAGCACGGCAAGCGGAACCTCTCCCTGATGAAAGCCGGAAAATTCCCGATCATCTGCCCGGTCACGGACGGCGGCCCCCTCAGGGGAATCGGAGTATTCTGCGTAAGCGAAGAGGAAGTCAGGACCATCATGGACGAGGACCCCGGCGTCATGGCAGGAGTGTTCACGTACGAGCTTCACCCCGTTCGCGGCTTCCCCGGCTCCGCGCTGCCTGAGATAAAGGACTGAGCGCGGGGGTCGGGACGCTTGAAAGAGCGGATTGAAGACTGAAGCCGAACGGCAAAAGACTGGAGGCAGAAATGGGCAAGGTAGTGGCTGGGCTCTCGATGTCACTGGACGGCTTCATCGCCGGTCCCAACGACGGCCCCCGCAACCCGCTTGGAGACGGCGGAGGCAGGCTCTTCGACTGGTGGACGGCCGGTACCGAGCGCCTCGGCCCGGATGACCGCTTCAAGCCACCCGCGCGAAGCCGCCGGGTAGTCAAGGAAATGTTCGAATGCGGGGCAATCATCACGGGAAGGCGCACCTTCGACATTGCCAACGGTTGGGGCGGCCACCACCCGGTTGGCGCGCCCTTCTTCCTGCTCACCCACAACCCACCCGACAGCCACGTTGGCCCCGGCACCGACGGAACCGTGGTCACGGACGGTATCGAGAGCGCCCTCGAGCAGGCCCGCGCCGTGGCCGGCAGGCGGGACATTGCCGTCAGCGCCGCCGATGTCGCACAGCAGTACCTGAAGGCCGGCCTTCTCGACGAGATCCACATAAATCTCGTCCCCGTCCTCCTGGGCGGCGGCGTCCCATTCTTCGCCAACCTCGGGCATCGCCAGTTCAACCTCGAATGCACCCGCGTGGTCGAGTCCGACGGCGTCACCCACCTCCGTTACCGCGTCGTGAAATAGGGAGGTGGCGCAAAGCGGCCAGGGCCGGGGCGGCATGCCCCGGCCAGGTTCACGTGTCCTACATGGGGTTCTTGAGGGTGAGTTTCATGACCTCCTGGCAGATAGTACGGGTGGTTCCCTCTGGAAAGCCTTTCGGAGTCGGCTGCAGCACAAAATCCATCGTCCCTTCCATCCCTTCAAACTTGCCAGTCGCCCCGATTATCTTGCCTTTGCCCCTGTTAGTACCAGCGGGAAAATCCCAAATCTCCCAGATTACCTTGTCGCCGTCCTTGTCCGCATGCGTCTCATACCCATGGTAGACGAACTCTCCTTTTTCCATGTACATGATCATGGCGATGTGGGTCGCCATGTTGTGGAATGGGCCTTTGCCGGTGTCATCAACTCTTACACCGACCTGTTCCCCGATGAACACCATATGGTCCTGATCAATCGGCATCACTTTCCAGGTAGTCGACCCGTAGTTCGTTCCTGTCGAGGTTACCTGGGTTTGCCCGAAGGCTTGCCCTCCCAAGGCTACCACCAGGACCAGACAGAATATGGCTGCAACTCGCCACTTCATACTCCACCTCCTGCACGCCCGGCGCGGCACAGCCCACGCCGGTTGCGCGATCCTCACATGGGATTCTTCAGCGTAAGCTTCCAGTTTTCCTGGCAGACTATGCGACCGGTCCCTTGCGGCCAGCCTCCGAGTGACTGAGTGACAAAATCAGCTGACCCTTCCATGCCGGTGAACTTGCCAGTTGCCCCAATCACCTTTCCTTTGCCTTTGGTGGGGGAGCCGGAGGGGAAATCCCAGATCTCGACGACAAACTTGTCGCCGTCCTTGTCGACATACGTCCCGTATCCGTGCAAATGCTGTGCCCCCTTGTCGAAATACACGATCAACGCGAAATGAGTCGATAGATTGTTGAAAGGGGCTTTGTCATTTACTTCCACACCAACTTGTTCCCCGATAAGAACGAGATGCTCCTGATCAATTGGCATAGCCTTGAGTGTGCTTGAGGCGTAGTTTGTTCCCGTAAAGGCTATTTGAGTTTGAGCAACCACCTGCCCTCCCATTGCGACCGCCAGAACCAGACAAAACACAGTTACTCTCCACTTCATGCTCCACCTCCTGCCTGAAGCTCCGCTTCGAATTTGGTCCAACAGCCCATCCTATGCCGTCGGCGCGTTCCCCGCATGCGTAGGAATTACGTATTTTCACCGAGCCTTCTGCGCAGAAATCAGGAATTTCGGAGTCAGGAATTTCGGAGTCTTGACAGGGAGAAACCGGGGATTGAGTATATAGGATGGCTTGCACATAGTCAGGCTCAATTGCTGACCGGATCCAGTGAGGCCTGGAGACGATGTGAGGGACTATGGGAAAATGCCGTGGACCAAGGTGCAGGAGTACCACCTCCGCGTAAGCTCCTGCATCAATCGGAGCGACTTCCTGCATGCGGCAAGTGTAGAGATCTTTGCGATTATCCCTTTCGACGCCTCAGACGGAATCTACAGCGCCCTGGACGGGAGATTCCTGCAGGGGACGGGGCAGAGTGAGTCGGTCGCGAAGTCCTATAACGCTTATTACCGAAAAAGGCGACCGCATTCTCTGCCGGCAATGGGACAAAACGATTCGAGTCCTGAGCTTTCTTCACACATCTGTGACTGGCGTGAGTTCGGAGATTCCGAGTTCGCCGTGGACTTCATGTTGCACCACGGGATGTGCAAGAGCCTTTTCGGCCATATCCTTCCCCAGCATGAGATTTCACTTGCAATCCACAGATCGCGTTCAAGCCCGGCCTTTTCGGACTGGGAGATAAATACTCTGGGACTCATAAATGAGCACTTGAACAATCTCTATTCCCGCTTTGGCGGGAGCATGGAGGTACTCGATCCAACGTTATCGGCGCAACAGATAGCCGAGAAGTTCAGCTCCCTCTCAAGTCGAGAGGTTGAAGTCTGTTCCCTCGTTGCCCGTCGACTGCTTACCTCAGAAATTGCCGCCAGCTTGTCCATCAGCCGAAGGACAGTGGAGAAGCATCTGGAAAGCATTTTCGACAAGCTCGATGTCCAGTCACGCGAGCAGTTGAGGTGGCGGCTGGGCGTGACTCCGCCCGCAGCTAGCTTTCCGGCCCCAGCATTCCACGAGGATCCAGCAGCTTGTCCGCCTCCTCCTCGGTAAGGATTCCTTCTGCAATCACCACTTCGCGGATGGTGCGGTTCTCAGCCAGAGCCTTCTGCGCCAGCTTGGCAGCTTTGTCGTAGCCCACGCGCAGGGAAAGCGGCGTCACCAGGGCAAGGCTGCGCTCTATCCAGTCCCGGCTTCTCTCCACGTCGGCCTCGATCCCGTCAATGCACCTCTCCGCCAGAGCAACGGCCGTCCGCCCGATCAGGGCCAGGGAGCTCAGGGTTTCCCAGGCAATGATGGGCTGCATCATGTTCAGCTCCAGCGGACCTGTCTGGCCTGCCAGAGTGACGCTGAGGCTGGATCCCATGACATGAGCCGCCGCCTGGATGGTCATTTCCAGGATGACGGGGTTCACCTTGCCCGGCATGATGGAGCTTCCCGGCTGCAAAGCCGGAAGGATTATCTCCGCCAGCCCTGTGCGCGGCCCGCTGGCAAGAAGACGAAGGTCGTTGGCTATTTTCGTCAGGGAGACCGAGATCGTTGTGAGGGCACCCATGAGCTGGACCTGCGAGTCCCGCGCGGCAATTGCCTCGAACTTGTTCTTTGCCTCGCGAAAAGGGATCCCCGTCTGCTCCACTATTCCCGCGACAACCCGCCTGGCGAACTCCGGGTGCGCATTGAGGCCCGTGCCGATGGCGGTCCCTCCGATGGCCAGCTCCTCCAGATCCGGAAAGCAGCGCTCCAGGAGCTCCCGCCCTTTCTCGATCTGCCGGGCATAGCCCGAAAACTCCTGGCCCAGGGTCATGGGAACGGCGTCCTGCAGATGCGTGCGGCCGATCTTGAGGACCTCTCTCAGCTGCTTCGACTTGCGGTCCAGGCTTTCCTGCAGCCTGCCGAGGGCCATGGCCGTTTTGCCTGCTTCTTCCCTGTCCGCCATGCTGATGACCGTGGGGATCACGTCGTTTGACGACTGCCCGCGGTTGACATGATCATTGGGATGCACGGGCTTCTTCGCCCCAAGGGGGGAGCCCAGCAGCTCGTTGGCCCGGTTGGCGATGACCTCGTTGGCATTCATGTTCCAGGAGGTCCCCGATCCGGTCTGGAAAACGTCGATGGGGAATTGTGCGTTCCAGGCGCCGTCCGCCATCTCGTCGGCGGCGCGCGCAATTGCGTCAGCCACTGGAGCTTCGATGAGCCCCAGGTCCCGGTTCACCCTGGCGGCCACCCCTTTCACGAGCCCCAGCGCCCTGATCAGGGGAACAGGAATGCGGAGGTCGGAAACGGAGAAGTTCTCCACAGCCCTCTGTGTCTGCGCGCCCCAGTAAGCGCCCGACGGGACTCTTACCTCGCCAAGGCTGTCTGTTTCCGTTCGATAAGATTCCTGCGGTTTCGCGCTCGCGTGGGGTTTCGCGCTCATATCTCCGGCACTTCCGTGAGCAGCTCCAGGTTGCTTTTCGCCCGCTGGTCATCCGGGTTCAGCTCGAGGGTCTTTCTGAAAGAGCGGATAGCCTCCATGTTCTTGTGCATGCCCATGAACACCATGCCCTTCTGGAAGTGCACCTCCGCCAGGTTGGGCGTCGCTGCAAGCAGCTCTTCCAGCAGGTCGAGGGCTTCCTGGTAGCGGTGATGCTTGATCTTGAGCTGGGCAAGGTAGTAGTTGGCGATCAGGGATTCCTTTGACGACCCGCGCAGGATGCGAAACCCTTCCTCGGCTTCCTCATCGTTTCCCAGGAACTGGTTGATGAGGCCGACGAAATAGCTGGCCATCGCGTGCCCCTGGCCCCTGATCTTCATGAGCGCGGTGAAGCTTTCCAGGCTTTTTTCCAGCTGTCCCATTCGATGGTAGCAGACCCCCATCTTGTAGAACGCCACGCCGAAGTCCGGCTTCAGGTCTATGGCCTTCTGGTATTCGATCACGGAGTCGCTGAGCCGGCCCAGCGCGTACTGGCTCTCACCAAGGAGGTAATGGAAGAAATGGTTGTCGGGATCCTTCTTGAGGAGCTTTTCAAAGGCTTTTTCCGCCTCCTCCCGTTCCCCCAGGAGATGGTGTCTCATTGCCGCCGCGGTTTCAGGTGATGAAAGGTCGAAAAGGTCCTGTTGCATGCCTTGCGTTTTCATGTTCCCCTCTTTTCTTCCGAGACCAATATCAGTCAGCTGACGCCGAACGTCAAGAACCGGTTGGCTATCGCTGCGGCCGCCTGCGGCGGTAGCGCTCCGCAACCTTGAGCTGCAGGAGCGACCTCTGCAGGTCGCGCTCAATGAGGGCGATCTCGCCTTTGAGTTTCTTTTCTGCCAACAACTCTTCCGCGCGCTTTCGCGCGGCTTCCACGCGCGCCACTTCGATGCTCTGGGCCTCCGCGGCGAAATCGGAGAGCACCGTAGCCGCGTTGAGGTCCGTGTCTAGAAATCCGCCCGCCACGGCAATGACCACTTCTCCCTTTTCCGTCGGGATTCGAACCTCCCCCTCGGAAAGCACGGCGACAATGGGCATGTGGTGGGCAAGGATCGTTATCTCGCCGTTCGGGGTGGGCAGCGTTGCCTGCGTTACCTTTCCTTCGAATGCCGTTCCCAGGGGGGAGATGACGCGCAGGGAGAACTCCTCAGACATTGGCCACCACCTCCTCGATGGGTCCCACGTTGTAGAAGGCAGTCTCGGGAAGGCTGTCATGCTTCCCCTCGATGATCTCCGTGAAACCGCGAAGGGTGTCGGAAATCTTCACGTACCGTCCTTCCTTGCCGGTGAAGGTCTCCGAGACAAAGAGGGGCTGCGTGAGGAACCGCTGGATCTTGCGCGCCCGGGCAACCAGGAGCTTGTCTTCATCCGACAGCTCGTCGATCCCGAGGATGGAGATGATATCCTGCAGGTCCTTGTAGCGCTGGAGAATGCGCTTGACCTCCATGGCAATGCGGTAATGCTCCGCGCCGACGACGTTCGGGTCAAGCAGACGGGAAGAGGAGGTCAGGGGGTCCACGGCGGGGTACAATCCCTGTTCCGCGATGGAGCGTTCAAGGGTAATTGTTGCGTCCAGGTGCCCGAAGATCGCAACGGGCGCAGGGTCGGTGTAGTCGTCGGCAGGAACGTAGATGGCCTGGACCGAGGTTATGGACCCGTTCTGCGTGGAGGTGATCCTTTCCTGCAGGTTCCCGATGTCCTCCGCCAGAGTCGGCTGGTATCCGACCGCCGATGGCATCCGGCCCAGCACGGCGGAAACCTCGCTGCCGGCCTGGGCAAAGCGGAAGACATTGTCGATGAAAAGGAGCACATCCACCCCTTTCTCATCACGGAAGTATTCGGCCATGGTAAGGGCGGTGAGGCCCACTCTCAGCCTGTTGCCCGGCGGCTCGTTCATCTGGCCGAAGACAAGCACTGTCTTGTCCAGTACCTTTGACTCCTCCATCTCCAGCCAGAGGTCCGTGCCCTCGCGTGAGCGCTCCCCCACCCCGGCGAATACCGAGTAGCCTTTGTGCTCGATGGCGATGTTGCGGATCAGCTCCTTGACGATAACCGTCTTGCCCACTCCGGCGCCGCCGAAGATTCCGATCTTGCCTCCCTTGGTGAACGGGGCAATCAGGTCGATGACCTTGATCCCGGTTTCCAGCATTTCGGGTTTGGTCCGCTGCTCTGACAGGGCCGGCGGGAGGCGATGAATGGGCGCTCTCTGTATGTCGGGACCTTCAACAGGGTCTCCGCCGTCAATGGGTCTTCCCAGCACGTCGAAGATTCGTCCCAGGGTCTTTTCCCCGATGGGGACGGTGACCGGCGCACCCGTGCGCAGGACGCGAGCGCCGCGGGGAATGCCCTCCGTCGGCCCCAGCGCCAGGGTTCTCACCTCTCCGTTCTCCAAGACGAACTCGGTCTCCAGCACGAGCGCGGGAGCCCCTCCTCCCCGCTCAAGCTGCAGCGCCTCGTAGACCCCGGGCATCTCCCCCCTGAACTCCACGTCGATCACGGGCCCCTGGACCCGGATGACCCTGCCTTCGATTCCACCTTCTTTGCCGTTGGTTCCGCCGGGTATTTTCATGCTCGCTTCCCTGTATTGGCCAGGTCCAGGATCTCGTTCGTGATCCTCTCCTGGCGTGTCTTGTTGTACATAAGCGTGAAGGAGTCAGCGATCTCCAGCGCATTCTTTTTCGCGTTCTGCATGGCGACCATCCGCGCCCCGTGCTCGGACGAATATGCCTGGATGACCGCGTCGAAAAGACGCACCTCGAGGTAATGCGGGAGGAGCGCCTCCAGCAGGCCGGACAGGTCGGGTTCTATTGTATGGGGCCGCTGGCTCTCGGGCTCCGTGGGGGTTTTTTCCGGCACCAGGGGCAACACGTGGTCAAGTGTCGGCACCTGCGTGAAGTAAGAGACGAAGCGGGTGTACAGAACATCGAGCCTCGAGGCCTTCCCCGATAGAATGTAGCCGTTGATGGCCAGCACAAGGTCGTACACCAGGGAGTATTCGGGAAGTCTGGAGCCGACGGGAAATGAGGCAACCAGGCGCTTACCGGCAATCCTCGCGGCGGGCGCTTCCATTCGCTTGCCCACCGTGATGAGCTGTGCGTCGTCGCTGTCCTCATCGAACATCTTGCGCACGAGATTGGACACCAGGGGTCCGCAGAGGCCCTTGTCAGGGCCGATCACAAGAAGAAGCCTGGCACCGCCTCCGTCAGGCTTCCCAGGGCCCAGGTAAGGATGCACGAACTCCCCGGGAGCCACGCTTCGAAGCGCAGTGTCCCCCAGGGACGTGATCCTTTCCGCGTAAGGACGCACCGTTTCCGCAAGGCCGCGGGCACGGCGGATCTTGGCCACCGACACCATCTCCAGCGTCTTCGCCAGCTGCGCGATGTTCTTTGCCGTCCTGATCCTTGATTTCAGAGTCCTGAGGTTCTGGGGCATTCCCGCCCTCTCACCGCACGGTCCTGGCAAAGGCCAGGACCGCCTCGTTCAGCTCCTTCATGGTGGCGTCGTCCATGCGCGCCCCGCCGGCAATTTTCTGGTAGAGGTTGCCGTGGGTTGTTCGCAGGTGGTCCATGACCCTGTCCTCGAACTCCGCGATCTTTTCCAGCGGCACTTCGTCCAGCAATCCGAAGCCCGCGGCATGGATGATGACGACCTGCTCCAGGTCCCCCAGGGGGGAAAACTGAGGCTGCTTGAGGACCTCCACGATCCGTTTTCCCCGGTTGATCCTCTTCTGTGTCGCTTCATCGAGATCTGAGCCGAACTGCGAGAATGCTGCCAGGGACTGGTACTGGGCCAGCTCCAGGCGCATCAGGCCCGAGACCTGCCGGAATGACCTCGACTGCGCCTTGCCTCCAACGCGGGAGACGGAAAGTCCGGCGTTCACGGCCGGCCGCTGTCCCGCGTTGAAAAGATCCGTCTCCAGGTAAATCTGGCCGTCCGTGATGGAAATGACGTTCGTCGGGATGTAAGCGGAAATATCGCCCGCCTGTGTTTCGATGATCGGCAACGCCGTGAGGGACCCTCCCCCCTTGGCTTTCGAGAGCTTTGCCGCCCGCTCCAGCAATCGCGAGTGGAGGTAGAAAATATCTCCCGGGTAGGCTTCCCTGCCTGCGGGGCGCCGCAGAAGCAGTGAGAGCTGCCGGTACGCCCATGCGTGTTTGGAGAGGTCATCATAGACGACGAGGGCGTCCATGCCTTTTTCCATGAAGTATTCACCGATTGCGCATGCGGCAAACGGAGCGAGGTACTGCATGGCCGCGGGAGTGGAGGAGCTTGCGGCAACGACGATGGTGTAGCCCATGGCCCGCTCCTCCGCCAGCTTTGCCACGGTGCGGGCAATGGACCCCCGTTTCTGCCCGACTGCGCAATACACGCAGACTACCTGCGGAAGATCGAGGTCCCGGTCCCTCTGGTTTATGATCGTGTCCACCACGAGGGCGGTCTTGCCGGTATTCCTGTCTCCGACTATCAGCTGCCGCTGGCCCCGGCCGATGGGAGTGAGCGCGTCCACCACCTTGATGCCGGTCTTCAGCGGGACCTCGACGGGAGCGCGCTGGGTCACCCCCGGGGCTATGCGCTCAAGGGGAATAGCGGTCCAGTTGGTGACGGACAAAGGCCGCCCGTCCAGCGGCGCGCCGAACGGGTCGATGACCCTGCCGAAAAGATCTTCTGAGACGCGCAGGGAGAGAAGCGTGCCCGTTGTCTTCAGCTCCATGCCCTCGGGGACCCTGGAATCCTCTGAAAGCAGGAGGACGGAGGCGAAGTCCTCATCCAGGCTCATCACAAGGCCCAGCCTGCCGTCTTCAAACTGGACAAGCTCGCCGTAGCCGGCCCGTGAGAGGCCGTCCGCTTTTACGATTCCGTCCCCGACGGACACGACGCG
This sequence comes from uncultured Spirochaetota bacterium, assembly GCA_963710335.1. Lineage (GTDB taxonomy): Bacteria > Spirochaetota > Spirochaetia > SZUA-6 > Fen-1364 > Fen-1364. The sequence goes on along the minus strand of CAVQAA010000025.1, from coordinate 112,856 downwards.
GCCCACGTTGGCCACGGCCGGGCGCACTTCCGCGCCCTGCAGCCTCTGCTCTATCTGCTTGACAAGGTCTTCAGCTTTCATGCCTTTCCGATCTCTTCCAACAGCTCTTTGAGGTAGCCCTTCACGCTGGCATCCACGATGTCATCCCCGGCGCTGACCTTGACGCCCGCTCCCAGCCCATCGTCGCGAGATATCGAAAGCTCCTTGCCCGGATATCTTTCGCCGATGGTTCCGCTCACGTCGCTCTCCCTTCCGCCGGAGAGCGCCACGTACACGCGGCGACGGCGCATCTCCCGACGGAGGGCTGAGAGGTAGGACTTCAGCTGCGATCTCGTGAGATTCTCCAGGATGGAGGAGACAACCTCCTCATTCACCTCTCCCTGGGCAGTGAAGGTCAGCTGGGCCAGCTTGTTCACGATACTGCGACCCCCCTGATCTTTCTCATTCCTTCGGCCACGATCCGCGTCTTCTCTTCCTCGCTGAAAAGGTCCGTGACCACCGATTCCAGGATCTTCCCGGACAGCTGGATTGACAGGCCCTGCATGTCCCTCTCCATCTGCTGGCGCTCCAGGGCCATGACCCCGCGCGCCTCGGCTATCATTCTTTCAGCGTCTGCCCCGGCACGGTCCAGGGCGGTTGAGCGCAGCCGTTCGGCTTCGTCGCGGGCCCGCTCCAGGACACGGGAGGCCTGGGCGTATGCCTCCGCAAGGACCCGTTCACGCTCCTTGCCCGCGTCTTCCAGCGACAGGCGGGCCTTCTCCGCGTCCTGCAGCCCGCGGGCAATCTTGTCGCTGCGGGTCTTCATGTTGGCCTGCAGCGGCTTGAGCAGGAAGCGCCAAAGCACCCAGCCGATCACGAGAAAATTGATGATCTGGCCTGCAAGGAGCCACGGATTGATTCCGAAGGCCCCGAGGGTTTCTCCCATGGCGTTCTCTTCGCGGGATCAGCGCAGGAACGCGAAAATCAGGGAGTAGATGGCGATGGCTTCTGCGAATGCCATTGCCAGGATCATGGTGGGCACGATGCGGCCCGAAGCTTCGGGATTTCTCCCGATTGCCTCAATGGCCTTCATGCCGATCAAACCCACGGCAAGAGCCGGAAAAGACCCGCCGATTGCAATGATGATCCCGCCGGTGACAGTGAACGTAACCATGAGCGCCCTCCCTCAATGATGAGACGATTCCGTCAATATTGCCATGAATGCCATCGTCAGAAGCGCAAACACTGCCGCCTGGACCACGCCGACGAGGATCTCGAGGGCAAGGAACGGGACGGGCAGGATGAAGGCGAACATCTTTGCCACGGTGCTGAGCACGATCTCGCCGCCCGAGATGTTGCCGAAGAGGCGGAATGAGAAGGAGATGAACTTTGTCAGCTCCTGAACGATTTCCAAAAGGCCGACGAAAAGGAATATGGGGTTCAGCGCGAAGAAGCGCTTGAGGTAGTCTGCAATGCCCGTGGTGCGGATGGCAAGGATATGTGTTGCGAAAACAGACACGATTGCCAGGGCAAGGGTCGTGTTGAGGTCCGAGGTTGCCGCACGAAGTATCGGCACCAGGTGCAGCGCGCCGTCATCACCAATGCGGTTGAACCCAATGGACCCGAAGCCGGGGAAAAGCCCCATGAGGTTGTTGAATACTATATAGATGAAAAAAACCCCGACCCACGGGAAAATCTTCGCTGATCGGACGCCCGCCACCTGGTCCACGGTGGTGCGAAGGTATTCAACAACCCCTTCCACCGCCTGCAGGAACCTGCCGGGAACGAGCGCTATCTTGCGGCGAACCGCAAATACCAGGAGGAGGAGCACCGCATCCACGAAGAGTGTCGCCAAAAGGGTGTTTGGCGCTCGGAATCCTGAGATGCTGAATATCGTCTCGGCTCCGAGGGATGTCATGCCAGTGGGAATATACTGCCGCGCTCCCGGCTGAGTCAACGAAGTTCGTGCTTGCAGTCGCGGTATTTCCTGTTCGCTCCCGGTTCCGCCGTGATTATACTATAACCAGCAGCGCTCAATTCGGGAAAAGGGTGACGAATGAAAGACACGATTACGGGAATGCTCATCGGCGAGCATCTGGTTGAAGGAACGCCCGGAGCCGGGAAGGAGATAGGGCTTCGGATCGACCAGACCCTCACCCAGGATGCAACGGGGACCATGGCGTACCTGGAGTTCGAGTCCATGGGTCTTGCCCGGGTCAAGGCTGAGCTCGCCGTGAGCTACATCGATCACAACATCATCCAGACCGATTTCAAGAACGCGGATGACCACCGCTTCCTCATCTCATGCGCCTCGAAATACGGCGTTATCCTCTCCCCGCCGGGCAACGGCGTATCGCACCACGTGCACCGGCAGAGGTTCGGCGCGCCGGGCAAGACACTGCTGGGGTCGGACAGCCACACGACCACGGGCGGCTGCCTCGGGATGCTGGCCATCGGCGCAGGGGGCAATGAGGTGGCCATGGCCATGGCGGGAAAGCCGTTCTACCTCATGACCCCGAAGGTCTGGGGGATCCACGTGGAAGGGGCCCTGCAGCCCTGGGTGTCCGGAAAAGACGTGATCCTGGAGCTCCTGCGGCGCTACTCCGCAAAAGCGGGCACAGGGAAGATCATGGAGTTCTTCGGCCCGGGCGTTGCCAACCTGGACATGGCGGCGCGGGGGACCATCGCGAACATGGCGGTGGACATGGGCTTTACCGCGTGCGTGTTTCCCTCCGACGAGGTGACCCGCTGGTACCTTGGCATGAACGGGCGGGAGAAGGACTTCCGTGCCCTTATCCAGGGTCCTGATCCAAAGTTCGACGAGGTCACGCGGATCGATCTTTCCGGCATCGAGCCCCTGGTGGCCTGCCCCTCCAACCCCGACAATGTGAAAACCGCGGCAGAGCTCTCCAACGTCGAAGTCCAGCAGGTCCTGGTGGGCTCCTCCACAAACGGGAGCTACCGCGACCTGATGATCGTGGCCCGCGCCCTGGAGGGAAAGCAGCGCCACCCGATGGTGGACCTGAGCGTGAATCCCGGCAGCCGCCAGACCCTTGAGAATGTCATGGCCATGGGCGGCATCAAGCTGCTGGTGGATGCGGGGGCACGAATCTGCGAAGCGGGCTGCCTGGGATGCATCGGAATGGGCCAGGCGCCGGCAAGCGGCACGAACTCACTGCGCACTATGCCTCGAAACTACAAGGGCAGGAGCGGGACTGACGATGACTTCGTGTACCTGTGCTCGCCGGAGACCGCTGCGGCTTCTGCCCTGACCGGCCGGATCACCGATCCCAGGACGCTGGGGGATTTTCCCCGCGTGGAATACCCCAAGCGCTACGCTTTCAATCCCAACTGGTTCTTCATGCCCTCCCGGAGCCCGGATCAGGTGCAGGTGATCCGCGGCCCGAATATCAAGCCCTTCCCGACCTTCGGCCCGCTCGAGGACACCATCGAAGCGGAGGTCCTCATCAAGGTGGGGAACGACATCAGCACGGACATCATCATGCCGGCCGGCAACCGTGTCCTGCCGTTCCGCAGCAACATCCCCGCCATCAGCGATTTCGTCTTCATCCAGGCGGACGAACAGTTCGCCAACCGGGCCCGGGAGAAGAAAAGCGGAGCGGTCATTGGCGGGGAAAACTACGGGCAGGGCTCCTCCCGGGAGCATGCGGCGCTTGCGCCGCGGTACCTGGGGGTACGGGTGAAGATAGCCAAGAGCTTTGCCCGCATCCACAAGTCCAATCTCATCAACTTCGGGATTCTTCCCCTGACCTTTGCGGACCCCGCGGACTACGAGGGAATCCGCCAGGGGGACAAGGTCCGCATCACGGGAGTTCGCAGGCTTCTGGAAAGCGCGGCGGCGGATGTGCCGGTCCAGGTGAATGGAAAAACGATAATGACGAAGCTCGATGTCTCCGACAGGCACCGCCGCATCCTGCTGGCGGGGGGGCTTCTGAACCTGGCTCGCGCGAATTAGGCCTTCGGCAGATGAAAGTGAGGAATCGATATGTCCCGAGTGAGCATCATAGGCAGCGGTAACGTCGGGGCCAACGCGGCATTCTTCATTGCCGAGAAAGGCGTCACGGACGTGCTCCTCATCGACGTCAAGCAGGGCCTTTCCCGCGGAAAGGCGCTGGACATCATGGAGGCTGCGCCCATCCGCAGGTACCGCAATTCCCTTGTCGGATCCGATTCCCTGGCGGACATCCATGGATCCCAGATGGTCGTCATAGCCGTGGGGGCCATTCGTGCACCCGGCATGCGCCGTGAAGACCTCTATGGTGAAAATGCCCCCCTGATCCAGGAACTTGCCCCCCAGGTGGCGCGCCTTGCCCCTGACAGCATTGTGGTCATGGCGACCGAGCCAGTGGACTCGCTCACCACCCTGTTCACGCTGCGCTCCGGCATGCCGCGCACACGCGTGCTGGGGCTGGGCGGGATCCTCGATTCCATGCGTCTGCGCGCGCTGATTGCCCGTGAGCTCGATGTGTCGATGGAGATCGTGTCCGCCCTCGTCATAGGCCGGCATTCGGACGACATGATCTGCCTGCCGCGCTACTGCAGCGTGTCCGGGGTGCCTCTCCCCCAGCTCCTTCCGCCGGAGAGGATTGCGGCAATCGTCTCGGAAACGCGCAGCGCCGGGGACCTGGTGGTGGAGCTGGCAAAGAGATCCAGCGCCTACTATGCCCCCTCGGCCGCCATTGCCGAGCTCGCTGATACGGTTCACATGAACCTGGCGCGGATATTTCCTGTCTCCCTCGTGCTCGACGGCGAGTACGGGATCAAGGATGCGGCGCTGAGCGTTCCCGCCATCCTGGGTGAGAAAGGAGTGTCGAAGATCCTCACACCCGAGCTCACACGGGAGGAGAAAGAGGCGCTTGGCCAATCGGCCCGGCTGATCGCTTCCGTTGTCCAGGGAGGTGCCGCATGAAGGTGACGGTCATCGGCGCCGGGAACGTCGGCGCCAAGGCGGTCTACTATATCGCTGAGAAGAACATTGCCGACATCGTCATGGTGGACGTTGTGGACGGCCTGGCGCAGAGCAAGGCCATGGACTTCCTCCACGCGGCTCCGCTTCGCGATTACGAGGTGGGGATACGGGGAACCACCGATTTCGCCGAGATGGAAGGCAGCGACGTCGTTGTCATCACGGCGGGCATCGCTCGAAAGCCCGGCATGGACCGCATGGACCTCCTGCGCACGAACGTGGGGATTGCCCGCCAATCCGCGCGGGAGATTGCCCGCCGCGCTCCCAACGCCGTGGTCATCGTGGTCACAAACCCGCTGGACGTCATTGCCATGGCGGTTCTGCGGGAAACCGGCTTCGCGCTTTCGAAGGTGATCGGGATGGCGGGCGTCCTGGATTCCACGAGGTTTCGATGGTTCATCGCCGAACGCCTGGGTGTGTGGCCGGGCGACGTCCAGGCCATGGTGCTGGGCGGCCACGGAGACGACATGGTTCCGCTCACCAGCTTCACTTCCGTGGGCGGCATCCCCATCAGTCAGCTCCTGGATTCTTCCACCATCGAGTCCCTGATCGGCCGCACGCGCACCGGCGGGGCGGAAATCGTGGGGCTCTTGAAAACAGGAAGCGCGTTCTACGCGCCGGGAGCCTCGGTTGCAAAAATGGTGGAGGCGGTCATCAAGGACACCAAGCGATTGATCCCGGCCTCCGTGTACCTGCGCGGCCAGTACGGTTTTCGCGACATTTTCCTGGGAGTCCCCGTCATCCTGGGCAGAAACGGGGTGGAGCGGATCCTGGAGCTGCCTTTGACGGAGACCGAGAAAAAGTCCCTTGAAGCCTCGGCTGAGTCCGTGCGCAGGGCGGTGCAGGAGCTGGAGAGCCTGTGAGGAGGTTCCCATGGTGCATGAGTTCGACGCGTTGATCGTCGGCGCGGGGGGAGCCGGGCTGTACGCCGCCCTGGAGGCCAGCGCGGCTGCGCGAACGGCGGTTCTTTCCAAGGTCCATCCCATGAGGAGCCACACCGGGGCGGCACAGGGAGGCATTGGCGCCGCGCTGGGCAATGTGGAGGAAGACAGGCCGGAATGGCACGCCTTTGACACGGTGAAAGGGGGCGACTACCTTGTGGACCAGTCGGCGGCCATTCTCCTGGCGGAGGACGCCGTGCGCGCGGTCTATGACCTGGAAAACCGCGGCCTCCCTTTCAGCCGCACCCCCGAGGGCAGGATCGACCAGAGACGCTTCGGCGGCCACACCCGCAACTTCGGGGAAGGTCCGGTGCGCCGCTCCTGTTACGCGGCGGACCGCACCGGGCACATGATCCTGCAGACGCTCTACCAGCAGTGCATCAAGAACGGCGTTGAGTTCCATGACGAGTTCCACGTACTGGACGTGATCTTTGACGGCCGCACGTGCTCCGGCGTTGTAGCCCTGGAGCTGGCAACCGGTGAGATCCATACTTTCCGGGCAAAAGCGGTCCTGTTTGCAACAGGCGGTTTCGGCCGAATGTTCCGCATCACCTCCAATGCCCACGCCAACACGGGGGACGGCCCTGCGGTCCTGGCGCGCCGCGGGGTGCCCCTCCAGGACATGGAGTTCTTCCAGTTCCATCCCACCGGCATCAAGGGGATGGGGATCCTCATCACCGAGGGTGTCCGCGGGGAGGGGGGGATCCTCAGGAACAGGAAGGGAGAGCGGTTCATGGAGCGCTACGCTCCGGGCCTCCTTGACCTTGCGCCCCGTGACATGATCTCACGCGCCATTCTCACCGAGATTGCCTCCGGAAACGGCATGCGGGGGGATGGGAAAATCGATGACTGGGTGCTCCTGGACGCGACGAAGCTGGGCCGGGAGGTGCTTGAGAAGAAGCTGCCGGACATAACGGGCTTCAGCCGCACCTACCTGGGCATCGATCCTGCCGACGCTCCCATCCCCATCCAGCCCACGGCCCACTATGCGATGGGGGGGATTCCGACTGACATTGAAGGAAGAGTAATCGCGGATGAGGCAGGAAATGTCTACGAAGGCCTCTATGCGGCCGGGGAATGCGCCTGCGTCTCCGTTCACGGCGCAAACAGACTGGGAACCAACAGCCTGGTGGACCTGGTGGTCTTCGGACGCCGCGCGGGAAGGAATATGGCGGCGTTCGTGAGGGCTGCCGATTTCGGCCGCCTGGCAAAGGATTCCGCCGAGCCCGCGGAAAGCGAGGTGGCCCGGTTGACGAAGACCGGCCCGGGTCCCCGCGCTCAAGCGGTGCGGGAAGAGATGGAGACCGTGATGATGGAGAAGGTCGGGGTCTTCCGCAATGAGCGGGATCTCTGCGCCGCGGTCCAGAAGATGAAGGAGCTGCGCCAGAGATGGACCGAGGTGCGCGTGCAGGACAGGAGCAGCAGGTTCAACACGGACCTTCTGGGGATCCTGGAGCTGGGCAACCTTGTCGACCTGGCATACCTCACGGCAACCGCGGCCAGGGCGAGAACGGAGAGCCGCGGCGCGCATGCGCGCGACGATTATCCCGCCCGGGATGACGCGCGCTGGCTGAAGCACAGTCTTGCGTGGCTCGGAGAAAAAGAGGCTGTCCTGGGGTCCCGGCCCGTGGATGTCTCCCGCTGGGCCCCGAAGCCCCGGGTTTATTGATCGTTCCGACATGAGGAGGACGGCATGAGGATCGTGCTTCGGATCAGGAGATTCGACCCGGAAGCGGGCACGGGCCCCCATGATGTGGACTACCCAATCGATGCCGAGCCCACGGACCGCATCCTGGATGTGCTCATCCGGGTGAAAGAAGAGCAGGACGGGAGCCTTTCGTTTCGACGAAGCTGCGCCCACGGGGTGTGCGGCTCCGACGCCATGGTAATCGCCGGGGTGGAGAGGCTGGCATGCAAGACGCTGGTGCGGGACGTGGCAAAAGAGGAGGGGGCTCTCGTCACCGTTTCGCCGCTGCGCTGGATGCCTGTCCAGCGGGACCTCATGGTTGACCAGGACGTGTTTTTCCGAAAGTTCAAATCCGTGAAACCGTTCCTGATCAACGAGGAGCCGGTGGAAGGCAAAGAGCGCGTCCAGAGCCAGGCGGAGCGTGCGGCATTCGACGACGCCACGAGCTGCATCCTCTGCGGCGCATGCTACTCTTCCTGCCCCGTTCTGGAAGCCAACGCCGCATACGTGGGCCCGGCCGCGCTGGTGCAGGCGGCGCGGTTTGTTTTTGACAGCCGGGACCGTGGATTCGCCCAAAGGCGGTCCGTGCTCGACGCTCCTGACGGGGCCTGGGCCTGCGACAATCACTTCAACTGCACCCGCGTATGCCCCCGGGGGATCAAGGTGACGAAAAACATCAACGCAATAAAGAGGGCGATAAAGACATGAAGCTGCACGAGTTCCAGGCCAAGGGTTTCCTCCGGGAGTACGGGATCCCCGTGCCCGAGGGAAGACCCGCATCCACACCCGAAGAAGCGCGGGCCATTGCCGCCTCCATCGGCTGCCCCGTCATGGTGAAGGCGCAGGTCCTGGTGGGAGGTCGAGGCAAGGCGGGGGGCGTCAAGATGGCGAAATCCCCCGAGGAGGCGGAGGCCCGCGCTCGGGACATCCTGGGAATGCATATCAAGGGGATCGAGGTCCAGAAAGTCCTGATTGCGGCCGCGGTGGAAATAGCGGCGGAGTTCTACGTGAGCCTGGCCGTGGACAGGTCGGGCAAGACGGTCCAGTGCATCGCAAGCGCATCAGGCGGCATGGACATCGAGGAGATCGCCGCGACGCAGCCTGAACGGATTGTGCGCTTCCCCCTGGACCCGGAAGCGGGCCCTGTCCATGCGGCTCATCAGGCAAAGCTGGCATCCGCATTCGGCGGTGAGCTTTCCGAGCAGGCATGGGCCATCCTCCAGGGAATGTACCGGCTGTTCTCGGAAAAAGACTGCTCTCTGGTGGAAATCAATCCCTGCGCGAAGACGCCCGGCGGCAGGCTGATTGCCGCTGACGCGAAGGTGATCTTCGACGACAACGCCCTGTTCCGGCATCCCGAGCTGGAGAACCTGCGAAGCCCGGAGGAATACGGTGCCGATGAGATGGACGCCCGGTCCAACGGTCTTTCCTATGTCGGCCTGGACGGGACCATCGGGTGCATCGTCAACGGGGCAGGGCTTTCCATGGCGACAATGGACCTGATCAAGTACTTCGGCGGGAGCCCGGCCAACTTCCTGGACGTGGGCGGCAGCTCGAATCCGGAAAAAGTGCTGAACGCCCTGCGAATCATCCTCAAGCATCGCGGCTTGACGGCGATCCTCATCAACATCTTCGGTGGCATCACGCGCTGCGACGACATTGCCCGCGGGATCCTCATGGCGCGCGAGCGCCTCTCCATCCCCGTGCCGCTGGTGATACGGCTGATCGGGACAAACGAGGTTGAGGGCCGTGCGCTCCTCAAGGGCGCGGGAATCGACGCCTACGAGGACCTGACGGATGCGGTCAAGGGAGTCGTAGAGAAAGCAAGGTCCTCCGACGGGAAAGGGAAATCATGAGCATACTGCTGCAGGCGGAAACGCGCGTCATTGTCCAGGGGATCACGGGCAGGGACGGGTCTTTTCACGCCCGCTCCATGCGGGAGTACGGCACAAAGGTCGTGGGGGGCGTTACCCCCGGCAAGGGCGGCGAGACGGTGGACGGGATACCTGTTTTCAATACGGTGAAGGAGGCAGTTCAGCGCACCGGCGCCGCGTGCACCGTGATCTTCGTGCCGGCTCGGTTTGCAAGCCAGGCCCTGCGGGAAGCCGCTGACGCAAAAATCCCCCTCATCGTCTGCATCACGGAAGGCATTCCGGTGCTGGACATGATCCGGGATGCCCACTACATCGCCGAAAGAGGATGCAGGCTCATCGGCCCGAATTGCCCGGGGCTGGTCTCCCCCGGCGCGGCCAAGGTGGGGATCATGCCCGGCCGCATCCACGCTCCGGGAGGCATCGGCGTGATCTCGCGCAGCGGAACTCTGACCTATGAGGTGGTCTGGGCCCTCACGCGCGCCGGGCTGGGGCAATCAACCTGCATCGGGGTGGGAGGGGACCCGGTCATCGGCACCAGCTTCGTCGAGCTTCTGGCCCTTTTCGAAGCGGATCCCCGGACCACGGGGGTTGCGCTGATCGGAGAAATCGGGGGCGATGACGAGGAGAGAGCCGCTGAGTATATTTCAAGATCGATGAAAAAACCGGTCGTCTCCTTCATTTCCGGCCGCACGGCGCCCCCGGAAAAGAGAATGGGGCATGCCGGAGCAATCATCTCCGGCGGGAAGGGCACGGCGGAAGCCAAGGTGGCTGCCCTGCGCAAGGCAGGTGTCCCCGTTGCCGATCGTCCCGATGAGGTGCCCGGCCTCCTTTCCTCCCGGCTGGCGGTCCACGCGCCCGGAGGCCGCAAGGCTGGTTGATTGTCATGACCGTACAGGAGGTGCGGTGAGAATATGAGCGACGCGTCGGTTCTTTCGTCCGTCGACATTCCCTGGATAGAGGAGCTTCATGAGCGCTGGCTCGCGGACCCCACGTCCGTGGAGCCGCAATGGAACGAGTTCTTCCATAACCAGGAAAGCAGCCATATCGCGCTGAAGAGGAGGGGGGGAGCCGTTGCAAATGAAGGCCCTATCCCCACCGACATGCAGTTCAAGCAGAGCAGGGTCGACAGCCTTCTCTGGGGATACCGCGATGTCGGCTACCTGTATGCCCACCTCAACCCGCTGGCGCCGGCGCAGGGGGAGCAGAAAAACTACTACGCCGAACCTGCCCACACGTACGAGCAGCTCACGCTGAGCGAGTTCGGCTTGTCGGACAGCGACCTTCAGACGGAGTTCTGGGCGGGAAGCGTATTCTCCAGATCCAAGATGAAGCTGGTCGACATCATTCAGGCATTGCGTGAGACGTACTGCTCCACGGTGGCCGTGGAGTTCCTTCACATCCAGAACAAGCCCATCCGGCGCTGGCTCATCCAGCAGATGGAATCCGCCCGCAACAAGCCCGCCTTCGGCACGGAGAAGAAGAAAGTCATCCTTGACGACCTTCTGACCGCGGAGGAGTTCGAGCACTTCATGCACACGGCTTTCATCGGGCAGAAACGGTTCTCCCTGGAAGGCGCCGAGTCCGTCATCCCGGCTCTCCACCACCTGGTTGACGGCGCCCCCGAGATGGGAATCCGCGAGATCATCATGGGGATGACCCATCGTGGAAGGCTCACGGTGCTCAACCGCATTCTCAACAAGCCGCCGGTGGAGCTGTTTCGGGAGTTCGAGGGGATCGAGGACCCCGGAGACTTCAGCTCCAGCGGCGACGTCCGCTACCACCTGGGGTTCCAGACCGAGCACGCGCACCCTGACGGCCGCAGCGTCCGCGTGAACCTGGTGGCCAACCCGAGCCACCTCGAATCCGTGGACCCCGTGGTGGAAGGGATGGCCCGGGCAGTGCAGCGCGAACGAGGGGACGTGGATCGCAAGGAAATCGTTCCCCTCATCCTTCACGGAGATGCGGCATTCTCAGGCCAGGGAATCGTGGAGGAGACTTTCAACCTGTCCACCCTGCGCGGATACAAGACGGGCGGCACCATCCACGTCATCATCAACAACCAGATCGGCTTCACCACCTCCGCCAGGGATGCGCGCTCCACATTCTTCCCCACCGACGTGGCAAAGATGCTTCCCGTTCCCGTTTTCCACGTCAACGGCGATGACCCTGAGGCCGTTGCGTACACCATGGACCTTGCGGTGCGGTTCCGGCAGACCTTCGGCCGGGACGTCGTTGTCGACGTATTCTGCTATCGCAAATACGGCCACAACGAAGGAGACGACCCTTCGTTCACTCACCCCCTGATGTACAAGATCATCGAGCGCAAGAAGAGCCAGCCCGTCCTCTACACGGAGCGGCTGGCAGCCGAAGGCATCGTCACCAGGGAGGAGACCGAGGCCAGGCGGAGCCAGTTCCGCGAATCGCTGAAGCGCGCCCTCCAGGAAGCTCGAACCACGGAGGTGGACGGACCGGTGCTCACCCGCGAGCCCAACGCATGGGAGTGGGGGGAGCACGTAGCTGCCCCTTCGGAAGAAAGCCTCAGGCTCATCGCGGAAAAGTTGACGGCCATTCCCAGCGGCTTTCACGTCCATGCGAAGTTGAAAAGGATCATTGACGAGAAGACGGCGCGCCTGTCAAAGGACGGAACAGTGGACTGGGCGTTCGCTGAATCCCTGGCGTTCGGGTCCCTGCTCCTGGAAGGCATTCCCGTGCGCTTGAGCGGCCAGGACAGCGCGCGGGGGACGTTTTCCCAGCGCCACCTCGTCTGGTGGGACACGGAGACCCTGCTCCCCCAACCCTACACGCCCCTGGCGAATCTTGCCTCTGATCAGGGCCGGTTCTCCGTCTACGACAGCCCTCTTTCGGAGTACTCCATCCTCGGTTTCGAGTACGGCCACGCCCTGGGTCAACCGCGATCCCTGGTCATGTGGGAGGCCCAGTACGGGGACTTCTCCAACGGCGGCCAGGTGATCATCGACAACTACGTTGCCGCGGGAGAGGCCAAGTGGGGAACAATCAGCGCAATCGTGCTCCTCCTCCCGCACGGCTTCGAAGGCCAGGGACCGGAGCATTCAAGCGCGCACCTGGAGCGGTTTCTGATGCTGTGCGCGCGCAACAACATCCAGGTGTGCAACTGCACCACCCCCGCGCAATATTTCCACCTCCTGCGCCGGCAGGTGAAGCGCAGCTTCCGAAAACCGCTGATCGTCATGACGCCCAAGAGCCTGCTGCGCCATCCTCGAGCCCTCTCCGCTCTCTCCGAGCTTTCGCGAGGGGAGTTCCGGGAGGTGCTGGACGACGAGGCAAGGCCGGGCAAAGCCTAGGCGTCTCCTCCTGTGCAGCGGCAAGGTATATTACGATCTCCTCAAGGCACGGGAAGACATGGGGGACAGCACGACCGCCATCGTGAGGATCGAGCAGCTGTATCCCTTCCCCTCTCAGATCCTTGCCGACCTCCTTGAAAGCTACCGGTCGGTGCGGGACAAAGTCTGGGTCCAAGAAGAGCCCCGCAACCGGGGAGGCTGGATGTTCATGCAGGAAAGGTTTTCCCGCGAGCTGCCCGGCGTTTCTCTCTCCTATGTCGGAAGGGACGAAGCGGCAAGCCCTGCAACCGGATCCCACCAGGTGCACGGCAGGGAGCAGGAAGAGATAGTGCAGGCGGCCCTTGGGGGGAGCAGAACCGCACGAGGGGCCGCGCCGGCGCAGACCGCGGTCCGCTCCCGAAACGGCGGCGCAAAGCCCCCCGCAAAGGAAGGCAGGAACGGAGGGTCGGCAGCGAAGGAACGTCACTATGCGAAGTGACGAGCCAGAGGTGAAGAAGTGAAGCTGGAAATCAAAATACCGAGCGTCGGAGAATCAGTGACGCAGGGCATCATCTCCGCCTGGCTGAAAGCGGAGGGAGATTTCGTTGAAGAGGGCGGCGACCTGCTGGAGCTGGAAACCGACAAGGCTAATGTGACGGTTCCTGCCCCAGCCTCGGGCGTTGTTTCCATCGCGGTCAAGCAGGGAACGGAAGTCACCATCGGACAGGTGGTGGGCTTCATAGATTCGTCAGCAGCGCCGCAGGCGCAGCCCGCCCAGGCCCCGCCGCAAAAAGCCGCCTTGCCCCCGGCGCCTGCTGTCTCCGCTCCGCCAGCGCCCGCGGCTCCCCGCGCCACCGAGCCTTCTCCTGCGCCCGCGGCTCCCCGCGCCACCGCGGCTCCGCCAGCGCCCGCGGCTCCCCCTGAGCCGGCCGCGCGGCCCGTCGCGGTGCCGAAGCCGGCGGCGACAGCGGGAAACGGCTCGTTGCCTCCCACGCGCGCCCCCATGAGCTCCCTGCGCAAACGCATCGCGCAGAGGCTCATCGAGGCGCAGCACTCCACGGCCTCGCTGTCCACCTTCAACGAAGTCAACATGAAGAACATCATGGACCTTCGCAGCCGCTACCGTGAGGATTTCGAGCGGATCCACGGTGTCAAGCTCGGCTTCACCTCGTTCTTTGTCAAAGCGGCCAGCCGCGCCCTTGCGGAGTTTCCCATGGTCAACGCGCGCATCGACGGCGATGATATCGTGTACTTCAACACTTTCGATATCGGGGTGGCCGTTTCCACGGATCGAGGGCTCATTGTTCCCGTTATCAGGGGAGCGGACAGGCTGAGCATCGCTGAGCTGGAGGCCGCCATAGCGGACCTGGCTTCCCGGGCGCGCGACAGGAAGGTGCTCCCTGATGAGCTGGCCGGAGGGACATTCTCCATCACCAACGGTGGAGTGTTCGGTTCCCTCCTTTCCACCCCCTTGCTGAATTATCCGCAGTCGGCCATCCTGGGCATGCACTCTATTCAGAAACGTCCCGTCGTAGAAGAAAGCGCCGGGGAGACCATAGTCATCCGCCCCATGATGTACGTGGCCCTCACCTACGATCACCGGCTCATCGACGGAAAGGAAGCGGTCAGCTTCCTCCGCCGCATCAAGGAGCTGGCGGAGGATCCCTGGCGCCTTCTGATAGAAGTGTGACAAAGGGGATGCACCATGAGCGTGGACACCGGTACCTTTTCCAAGGGGCTTGAAGGCATCATCGCGGATGAGACAACCGTCTCCCGCATCGACGGTCAGAAGGGCAAGCTCTACTACCGGGGATACGCCATCGAGGATCTCGCCGCGCACTCGGATTTCGAAGAGGTCACCTACCTCCTGCTGTATGAAAGACTCCCCACGAAACCCGAGCTGGAGGCCTGGCGCAAACGCATGCGGGCAAGCCGCGACATCCCCACCCAGATCCGGGAGATGATCCGCGCGTTTCCCGTAAGCGCGCACCCCATGCAGCTTCTCCAGTCCGTGATGGCCTACATGTCGAGCTATGTTGAGCATCGCATCCAGCACTCCGCAACGTGTGATTGCCGCGACACGCTCCACCAGGTCGTGCAGACGGCAAGCGTGGTTGCCGCCTACCAGAGATACCGGGAAAACAAGGAATATGTGCCTCCCCGGATGGATCTCTCCCACGGGGCTAACTTCCTGTTCATGGTGCGCGGCAAGGAGCCGGAGGAGTATGAAGGCCGGATCATGGACACCTGCCTCGTCCTGCATGCGGAGCATGAGTTCAACGCCTCGACGTTCACCGCCCGGCTGGTGGCATCCACGCTTTCCACCTGCTACTGCAGCATCTCCGCGGCCATGGGGGCCCTGTACGGATCTCTCCACGGTGGAGCGAACGAGAGGGTCATGGAAATGGTGGAAGAGATCGGCGCGAAAGAGCGCGTCGGTGCCTGGCTGGACAAGGCCCTGGCCGCAAAGCGCAAGGTCATGGGCATGGGCCACCGGGAGTACAAGGTCAAAGACCCGCGCTCATACGTGATGGAGGAGTTTCTCAAAGAGTTGGCGGAGAAAAAAGGTGATCCCCGCTACTATGAGACTCTCAAGGAGATCGAGAAGCAGTTCCGAGAGCGGATGGAGGAAAAGGGGAAGCCCATTTACCCGAACGTGGATTTCTTCTCCGGGGCGGTCTACACCATGCTGGGGCTCCCCAGGATCCTCTTCACGCCCATCTTCGCGATGTCACGCGTGGCCGGCTGGCTTGCCCACGTGCTGGAGCAGCGAAAAGACAACCGGATCTACCGTCCGGAAAGCCTTTACAAAGGCCCGGCGCCCCGGCCCTGGATGCCCATGGATCAGCGAATAGACTGACATACCGCTGAATAGACCCTCCCGTGATAGCGGCTGGGCCTGGTCCCCAGCAGGCGTACAGGGGAAAGGCCGGTTGCCTCCGCTACCGCAACCAGACGCCTGTGGGAGACCGGGTACGGGACCCACGGGTTTGGCAGATCGCTGTCGTATTCAACCACAACAAGGCTTCCGCCCGGCGCAAGCCAGCTCATCACCGTTCGCAGGACAAAAGCCGTGTCGCGCTGAAAGTGAAGGGAATTGGCCATCACGATGCCGTCAAGGCCCGAGATGCCAGAAAGCGAGACGAAGTCGGCCGTCTCAAGGACAAGGTCAAGGTTCGGGAACCTGGCGCGCATGATCCTTTCCTGCTCTTTAAGGGCCGAGGCGTTCCTGTCAACGGAAAGTACCCTTCCCTGCCCGCCCAGCAGCTCCGCCAGGGCAATCGTAAAAGCCCCCTCCCCCGAACCAAGATCCGCCCAGGAGCCGCCCGCGGTGGTTACCCCGCCCCTGAGCAGGGCAAGGTGATCTTCATGCGTCACGAATCGACCCTTCGCGGGCGTTGAGCCGGCATGCTATAATAGTACTGAGGTTCGATAAGGAAATGTTGGCAGAGATCCACGGCGCGCGGCAGATCCCCGGAGAGGGGTTCCGTCGATGGTTCACTGACGAATACTTCGATCTCATAGCGTGGTACGAAACGCCCGCGGCCAAGGATGCCCGGCCTGGCGCTATGAAGGAGCTGAAGGGCTTTCAGCTGTGCTACGACAAGACGGGCAAGGAGCGAGCCCTCACGTGGACCCGGGAGCACGGGTTCCAGCACAACAGGATAGATTCGGGGGAGGTTCCCGGCCACGCAAAGATGACCCCCGTGATCATTGCGGATGGCGAGTTCAGCAAGGAAAAGGTTGCCGAGCTGTTTCTCAAAGAAGCTGCCCGGATTGATCCGTCGCTGGCCGGGTTCGTGTATTCAGCCGTCAAAGCCTACCCGCGCAGGCCCAACCCACCTTAGCGGCTCGCCTCCGCACGGAGCGCCGGCCTACGTGTGCACGTTGATGCCGTTGACGACCTCCCGTCCGGCCGAGTGCAGCGCGGCGACCTTCTCCGCCTTGACCCGGTCGCTGTCCGAGCGGACGTTCCCCTTGAGGACAACCACTTCCTTTACCCTGGGCCAAACGCCCTTCTTTTCCACGCTGACGATGATGTGTCCTGCGCCCTCGATGGTCGGGTCGTCGTTGATGATTTTCAGGATCTGTTCCTGCACCCTGTCCGCATCACGCATCTCCCACCTCCTGGTGCGGCTGCCTGCATACATCCTTTCCGGCGCACGACGTACGCTGACGGTTATCTGGGCGCGTTGACCCGCGAGGGAGCGCGCTCGTGGCAAGCACCGCGCGCATTCATATTTTATACCCTCCAGGACCGGATGTACAGGATGAAATGGACCCAGGCCGAAGGCCGGTCGCCTACAACGCTGGAGGCTCGTCTGTTATCAATCTCTCCGCGCGCGTCAGCTCGAACGCCGCGCGAAGAAGCTCGGCGTCCTCCGCCGTCTGCGTGATTCCCCTTCGCTCGAACATCCTTTTCTGGATGAGGATGGCCTGGTCAACCGGGCACTCGGTGATCTGGCCGAAAGCTCGGGCATAGTTGCAGAAGCTGGGAACGTTGGAGCCTATGAAACCATAGAGCATGCTGGAGACGCCCACTATCTTTCCCGTAAAGATGCTCGTATTGATGGCGCTCTTCGCATAGTCGCCGATGATGCACCCCAGGAACTGCATCCCGGTGTCCACGCGCCGGTGGGGAAACTCCAGCCGCACCTCACCGTAGGTGTTCTTCAGGTCGCTGTTGCTTGTGCCGGCCCCGAGGTTCACCCATGAGCCCACGTACGAATGCCCCAGAAAGCCGTGGTGCTGCTTGTTCGTGTAGCTCTCGACGATGCTTGCCTCGACCTCTCCCCCGATCTTGCACGTCTCACCGATGCACACGTGCTCCTTCAGGGACGCCCTCTCGATCACGCGGGAGCGCGCCCCGACATGAACGGGCCCTTCGAAATAAGCGAAATCCCTGATCTCGACGTCCTGCTCCAGGACCACGGGCCCTTCGTGGGTATGAAAGACGGCGCTGTCCGCAAGCTTTGCGTTTTCCGCGGCAAAGACGCCGGGCTTCACCTCGCGATACGCGCCCCGGGCAAGCCGATGACGGAGGTTCACCTCAAAAAGCGGCTCGAGATACTTCACCACCTGGAACTGGTGATCGAAAGTCCGGAAAATCTCTTCTTCGTGAAGGGGTAGTTTCAGCTCCAGGAGCCACGGCGTGATGTTCTCCGACGTCAGGGGATGCGGCACCGCCGTGCCTGACGGCAAAAAGGCCGCGGACACCCTGTCGCCGGCCGTTGCAACGAACGGTCGGCCCGCGCAGGCAAGCTGGCGGACTTTTTCCACGTACCTGGTGTCGGGAACGATCGACGCGTTGAGCAGGAGCAGGGGGCCGTCCCCCGGCGCGTCGGCAGGGTACCTCCGGGCAGTGAGCTTGCCCAGGTAGCCCCGCACAACCCAGGATGGAGGCGCGCCGGCAGCTTCTGCCGCTATGTCGTAGAGGGTTGTGCACGCGCAGGTGACCGCGAACGCGGGGCGCGTCAGCGTGATGGGGTTCATGTCCCCAAGGAGGTGGTCCTCAAAGAGGACAATGCGGGCTCCCGCGGCGGCGCTGTCAGTTGCTGCCATGGCTTACTCCACCGTCACGCTCTTGGCAAGGTTGCGGGGCTTGTCCACGTCACACCCCCGGGCAACGGCGATTGCATACGCAAAAAGCTGCAGGGGAATGACGGAAAGAATGGGAACCAGCGGGTCAAGCGTCCGAGGGACGAAAATCGCATCATCCGCCAGGGAAGCCACCTCCGAGTCACCATCCTGCGCTACGACAATGATGCGGCCCTTGCGGGCGCGGATCTCATGCATATTGCCCAGCATCTTGTCGCGGATTTCCGTCTGGGCAGCCAGCACCACCGTGGGAACCGAAGGCTCGATCAGCGCAATGGGCCCGTGCTTCATCTCCGCTGCCTGGACCCCTTCCGCGTGGACGTAGGAAATCTCCTTCAGCTTCAGCGCCCCCTCCAGGGCCGTGGGATACTCGAATACCCTGCCGATGTAGAGGAAGTCCTCATTCTTCGCATATCGCGCGGCAATCTCCCCGATGTGATCCTTCTGCGCGATCAGCTCCCGCGCCTGCTCGGGGAGTTTTTCCAGGGCATCGAGAAAAAGGAGCCCCGCGCGCAGGGACAACCCCCTCATGCGTCCCAGATGCACGGCAAGGAGGCTCAGGACGACGAGCTGGCTCGTGAAGGCTTTTGTGGATGCCACGCCGATCTCGGGCCCGGCGTGGATGTAGATCCCCTTCCCGCACTCACGCGCGATGCTCGATCCGACGACGTTGCAGACTCCGATTGTCTCCGCCCCCATGATCTTCGCTTCCCGCACGCCTGCCAGCGTGTCGACAGTCTCACCGGACTGGCTGATTGCAATCACCATGGTGTCGGGCTCCAGGACCGGATGAGCGTAGCGGAACTCGGAGCCGAAGGAAACCTGCGTCGGAACCCGCGCCAGGCTTTCCATGAGGTACTTGCCGATCAGCCCCGCATGCCACGACGTGCCGCATGCAATGATATGGCAGCGCTTCAAGCGGTGCAGCAGCGCCTCATCCACTCCGCCCAGCTTTGCGGTTCCTTCGGCGCGCACAATCCGGCCGCGGAACGCATTGCGGATGGATTCGGGCTGCTCGGAAATCTCCTTGAGCATGAAATGCGGAAATCCTCCGCGCTCGATGTCCGGCAGGCTGAAAGCGATCTGCTGGACCTTCTTGCTGACGGAAGCTCCCTCGAGCGTTTTTGTCTCGAACCCGTCCCCGTGCAGGAGCGCGGCCTCCCCGTCATCCAGGTAGATCACTTCGCGGGTGTGCGCCACCAGGGGCGCCGGATCACTTGCCACCAGGGTCTTGTTCTTCCCCAGTCCCAGGACGATGGGGCTGCCGTGCCGGGCAACGAAAATCGAGCCGGGCTCCCCGGCATACACCGCCGCAATGCCGTAGGCTCCGACAAGGAGCTTCATGGCATCCAGGAACGCCGCGGAAAAGCTGGGCTCGGATTTCAGGAACTCTTCAATGAGGTGCGGAATCACTTCGGTGTCGGTTTCACTGGCGAAGACATGGCCCTTGGCCTGCAGGGTGGCGCGCAGCGAAGCATGATTCTCGATGATCCCGTTGTGGATTACGGCGATCCTGCCGCCGCAGTCCGCATGCGGATGGGCGTTGGCCTCCGTGGGAGCGCCGTGAGTTGCCCAGCGAGTATGCGCAATGCCGGATGAGCACGGGCCGGACCCGCCCAGGTCCAACCCAGCGGCATCCACCCCGCCAATCCTGCCGACCCGGCGCAGGAGCGAGAGCTTGTCGTCACAAGCGACGCAGACCCCCCAGGAGTCGTACCCGCGATATTCCAGGCGCTTGATTCCCTCTATCAGCACTCCGGGGTTGGCACCTTCTCCCGCATAGCCGAAGATTCCACACATTTATCGTCTCCTCATACCAGAAAGCAACTTTAGAAGTCCACGCCGAATCCGTTGTAGGAGCCCGACAAAGGCAGCCATTCGACATCGACGCTGCTGACCCGGGCTCCCGGTGGGCCTTTCTCCAGCCAGGTGACGAGCCTGACGAGCCTTGTCACGTCCCCTTCTGCAACCACTTCAACGGTACCGTCAGGACGATTTGCAACCGCGCCGCTCAGGCCGAGGGATCTGGCTTCGCGCACCGTCGACCACCGAAAGCCGACTCCCTGCACCCGACCATGCACCACGGCTCGCAGAGCGCGCGCTTCAGCCGGACCCGCCACGCGCGTCCCCGGGGGAGGATGGAGGTGCCTCGGCAAGGGTTTTTCTGATGAGCGCTTCGAGGTCCGAATAATCGTAGGGCTTGTAGACGACAGGGTAAGGTATGGGAAACTCCGGCTGGAGGAAGCCGCTGGTGATGATCACCTTCTTGTCCCTGCAGAACTGGCGCAGGAAACGAATCCAATAGTCGCCACCCAATATGTCCATGCGGTAGTCCGTGACAACAAGGTCCACCGGATGGTCGAGGATCTGCTTGATGGCGCCGACGCCGTCCGAGGCCACAAGCACGTCATGTCCCCTCTTTTTCAGGAAATCCCGCAGCGTGAGGCGGATGGAGTCCTCATCCTCGACGACAAGAATCACGGCCCTCTCAGCCATTCGTATCGCCTGCCGGCACTCGGGAGGCTGTGAGCTCTTCGATGCGCACGCACAGCTTCTCGAAATCCAGGGGTTTCGCAAAGAAGGCGTCGGCGCCCTCCCCGAGAATCGTCTTCTCCAGCGCGGAGTCGGTCAGCCCCGTGATTGCAATGATGACCGGCGAGCCGAGAGCGGGATCATCCTTGATCCTCTTGCACAGCTTGTGCCCGTCGATGCCCGGCAGGCTGATGTCAAGGAGGATGACCCCGGGCTTCAGCTCCGTGATCTGCTTGCCGGCCTCGAATCCATCGAAGGCCTGCATGATCGTGTAGGAGGGAAGCCTCCGGGCCAGAAACCTCTTGAGCAGCGTGTTGATGTTCTCATCATCGTCGACAATCAGGATGCGATGCCAGTCGGCTGTATTCTCATCGCTCTCCTGCAGCTCGTCAGGAATCCTCATGCCCCGCGATGAAAGAAAAGCTAGCAGGTCCTCGGCATAAACACGATATTGGCCTCCTGGAGTCATGAACGCTTTGAGGAAGCCGTTTTTTATCCAATTGATTGCGGTCTGATTGACGACACCACAAATATCCGCAACTTCCAGGGCCGAAAAAATCCGAACCTTCTTTTCCTTCTTTGCCACGCCTGCTATCCTTTCACCATGCAAGACCAATGGACCAATTCTCTATATTATTCAGTATACCAATTATATCCATAATGTCAATGAAAAATTCGAGCTTGCACTTGATCAGTATAGATACTTGCGTGAGAAAGGATACCCTGAGAAGGCCTCTTTGAAGCTGGTCGGGGACAAGCACAGGCTCTCCCGGATTGAGCGCAACACGCTCTTTCGCGGAGTGATTCCGGACGTAATCGCCGAGGGGCGCAAGCGAAAGCTCCTGGCCCCCGCAAGCCTCGAGGGACAAAGCCTGGGAATCGACTGGTACAATGTCCTCATCACCGTGGAAAGCTTCCTGCGCGGGTTTCCTCTTTTCATTTCCGATGATGGGATCATCAGGGACTCCTCCGCCACGCATGGCAGCTACCGCCGTACCAGCCTCACCGACAGGGCGCTCGACGCCATCCAGGATGCGCTGCGCGCGCTGGCTCCCGGAAGCATGGACGCATTTCTCGATTCCCCCATTGCTTTCTCCGGCCTGATGGCGGATGAAACTCGAAAACGCCTGGGCCTGCTTTCCATCCCCTTCCGTGTGACTCTTGAGCACACTGCTGACTATCCTCTGAAGAGCTACAGGGGAGTCGTCGCGTCTTCCGATTCGGTCATCCTGGATTGCGCCGAGCATGTGGTTGATCTTCCCCGCTTCGTCGTGGAGGAAGGATTCCATTTCATTCCTCCGTCTCTCGACGGGCTTCCCGTTTCATTTCCGAAAGTATTCGGGCAATAGTCCGGGAACGAAAGCCACGGGAGGTGAGCCTGCCCACGGCGGTCCTTGGCGCAAGGCCATGGACCAGCAGCCGGGCCCGTTCCAGCTCGACATCCTCGGTGAAGACATCGCGGAGCACCTCCTCCGCTATGACGCGCGGAACACCGTTACGCAGGAGCCCCCGGTAGAGCGACTTCCAGCCCTCCTTTCGCGCCGAGATTCGAAAGCGCGTCCAGTTTTCGGCGAAGGCCCGGTCATCGACATAGCCCAGCTCGATCATGCGGTTGATGGCGGAGCCGGCGGCGTCCTGCCCGAAGCCTCTCGATCGAAGCTTCCGCAGGAGCCCCCGGCGGGTCTGGGCAGCGCGTGACAAGAGGCGCAGAGCAGTCTGGCGCGCCTGGACCAGCTCCGAGCGCGCCTTCAGCCGGGAAATGCGCAATTCGTCCAGCACGTCTCCCGCCGCCGGACCCTCAGAGGCGAAGACTTCGGCGTGGATGGTAAAAAAAGAGCCGTCGGCAAGATGGATACGCACCATCTCACCGGCGGCCCCCTTCAGCTCGATCGAAACGACGGAAAAAGAGGATCCGGTTGTGTTATCTCTTGGAGAACTGGAAGCGTCTTCGGGCGCCAGCCTGGCCGTATTTCTTCCTCTCTACCATTCGGGAATCCCTGGTCAGGAAACCGTTTGCCCTGAGGGCGGTATGGTTGGACGCGTCATAAGCGTTGAGGGCCCGGGCCAGCCCGTGCCTGCACGCCTCAATCTGAGAGGAGACGCCGCCTCCGCTGACGCGGATCAGCACTTCGAACTTGCCGGTATTGTTTGTGACATCCAGGGGGGCAAGAATCCCCTGCGCAGTGAGAATGCCTGCGAAATACTCCTCCACCGGCTTGTCGTTCACGGTGATCTTCCCGGCCCCGTCGCGCAGGAATACGCGCGCAATCGATGTTTTTCGTTTGCCGGTTGCAACTGCAAGATTCTTTACCAAGCTATTCTCCTAACGTGGATCAGCTGATTTCCAGCTTGATGGGCTTCTGGGAAACATGGGGATGCTCGGGCCCCGCATAAACCTTCAGGTGCTTGAAGATCTTTCTCCCCAGGGCGCCTTTGGGGAGCATGCCCTGGATGGCCCTCTCCAGCGGCCAGGCAGGCTTGCGCGCCATGACCTTCTCAAAAGGCTCCGCGCGGAAACCACCCGGATAGCCGGAATGGCGGTAATACAGCTTCTGCGCCGGCTTGCGGCCCGTGACCTTGATCTTGTCCGCGTTGACGATGATTACCGAGTCACCGAGGTCCCAGTGCGGTGAAAACACGGGCTTGTTCTTGCCACGGAGGATCCCCACGACGCGTGAGGCCAGCCTGCCCAGCACTTTGCCCTCCGCGTCGATGAGGTACCATTTGCGTTCTACCTCATCCGGTTTTACGAATATCGTTTTCATCTGTGCTCAACCCTTCCGTGAAAAATGCGGCTCCGAGGCCGCAGGAAGGGAAAGTTGACATATCGCGCGAGGAATGTCAAGAGCTTCACTTTTTCTCATCAGCCTTCTTTTCGTCCTTCTTCTCAGCTTTCTCCTCCTCTTCCTCCTTCTTTGCCTCCCTCTTGTCCTTGATGTCCGCTATGCCGACGAAGAACGCGATGAGGCCCACAAAAACCGCAAGAATGGGCACTCCGCCCTTGAGGAACTGGATGACCTCGGTCCACCACTGCAGGCCCCAGGAGACCGGGAGGATGGAGTAGACGGCGAAGAGAATGAGGAGAATGCCGATGCTGAGAGCTATCATGGGAAGCCTCCGGTTCTTATCTTTGTTTTCTCTGCCAAGAATAGCGAAATACTCGGTGGTGTCAAGGACGTCGGATCGGCGCAGCTTGCCTCCCTGGGAAAAATCGGGTATTGTGGTCTTCCCGTCCGCACCACCTGAAATTGCCCATCGCCACGAAAGGGATGACGCGGCGGAAAATCAACAGCGAAAGGAGCGACCATGAAGGTACGAATCGATCCGGACCTCTGCACCGCCTGCGGCCTGTGCACCGATGCGGTTCCCCAGGTTTTCAAGATGGGAAAGGATGCCGCTGAGGTCATCAACCCCGAGGTTCCGGCCAATCTCCAGAACGCAGTGAAGGACGCCGCCACCGACTGCCCTGCTGAAGCCATTATCGTCGAGTAGAACTTTCCGAACACCTCAAAAGGCCCGGGCTCCCGGGCCTTTTACGTCAAGGCCGGGAAAAAACCAGCGCCACCTTCGTGCTTCCAAACCCGAAAGAGTTCGAGAGGGCAACGCGCACCGGGCGCTCCTGCGGCTTGCAGGGCACGAGGTTCAACCCGGCGAACTCCTCATCCGGCTTTTCGAGGTTCAGAGTCGGCGGGCATGCTCCATGCGTGATCGAGAGGATGGAGACGATTGCTTCTATTGCGCCGGCGGCCCCGAAGGTGTGCCCCATTGCCCCTTTTGTGGAGGAGATTGCAAGCCGGCCGTCTTTTCCAAACACGCTCATGATTGCGTGCAACTCCCCGGCATCACCGATCTGGGTGCCCGTTGCATGGGCGTTGAGATAGTCCACCGTGTCTGGAGCCATTCCCGCCCGTTCCAGGGACAGTCGCAGCGCCCGCTGCTCCCCCAGCCCTTCGGGATGGGAGGCGGTGATGTGGTAGGCATCACTCACCGATGCATAGCCGGCCAGCTCCGCGTGAATGCGCGCCCCCCGGCTCCGTGCGTGATCATAGTCTTCCAGGATGAGGACCCCCGCGCCCTCGGCCAGGACAAAGCCGTCACGGGCGGAGTCGAACGGGCGCGACGCCTGCTGCGGAGAATCATTCCAGTGAGTGCTCAAGGCGTGGATCTTCGCGAAACCGGCGATTGCCAGCGGGTGAACCGCTGCGTCGCTTCCCCCGGCAACAACGACATCGGCCTCACCCAGGAGGATTGCCCGAGCCGCCGATGCAATGGCCTCCGCACCGGTCGCACATGCGCTCATCAAGGCGAAGTTCGGTCCGCCGAAGCCGTACGTGATGGCAATCTGTCCGCTGGCGAGGTTTGCGAGCATCGACGTGATGAAATATGCCGAGAGCCCCGCCTCTCCTCGGGCCGAAAAATCCACGGCCCCGTTTGCGAGAGTGGAAAAGCCCCCGATCCCCGTGCCGATCATGACGCCGACGCGCTCTTTCTCAGAGGGATCCTGGGGGGCATAGCCTGCATCGACAAGGGCCTGCTCAGCCGCTTTTCGAGCATACAGGATGAATGGATCGTTGCGGCGGGTTTCCCGCGGCGGGAATCCCTTCTCAAGATCCAGCTCCCCCGGTCCCGAGCCCAGGGGCACCATGCCGGCAATGCGGGACGCCAGGTGGGAGACGGGAAACCGATCGATGGACCGGATTCCCGACTTTGAATCCATGAGCCTCTGCCATGCAAGATCAACGCCGACCCCGAGGGGAGAAACCATTCCCATCCCCGTGACCACGACACGCTTCTTCATCATAACCTCCAATACTTCGACGCCGCGGCGGCTGCTTCCAAAAGCTCGTCTCCCTCAGGGTAGCCGGCCAGGGTTCGGGACATGGCCAACGCCCCGAATGCAAGACAGAGGGCCAGGATGGCTTTGCGCCGGGCCTCCCCTGCCGCGCCGCCGTCCAGACGCTCGGCGAATGCCTTCACACCTTTCGAAAACTCCTCACGGACGCGCAATCGTACGGCACGGCCGGACCGGGGAAGCTCCGAGAGAAGCGCCGCATACGGGCACCCGGTCTGCGGATTGTCGCGATGGTCCCGTGTCAGGTACTCGCGGAGAAAGCGCTCGATGTAGGAGGCGCCTCGGGCGTCGGCAAGGCCCAACGCAAGGAGCTTGCGCTTCTCTTGAACAGCACAGGAGAACGCGTCCTGCATCAACCGTTCCTTCGAGGGGAAGTGTGCGTAAAACCCCCCGCCGGTCAGGCCGGCCGCCGCCATGACCTTTCGGACGCTTGCGCCCTTGATCCCGTCACGGCGCAGGAGCCGCGCGGCCGCGCTCTCGATCTGCCGATGCGTGCGGCCTTTTCTGGCAGCCGGAGAGTTTTTTGCGCCCTTGCCGTCCGCGGTGGAGCGAAGGTGGTCTGTCCTTTTCATTACGGATGTAATATTACGGCTGTAATCTAAGAGCGTCAAGACGTCCCCGGACTTTGCACGCGGACCCCATCCATCCCGTGCTACTCCCCGACGGGGGCCTCGGCCACCGCCTCCCCGCGGAGCTCCTCGCGCTGAAACAGCTCCAGCCACGCGTCCAGCCGCGGGGGACGGGCGCCGAAACCCGCAAGCTCGGACTCCGGCACCAGCGCCGCGCGCAGCCGGCCCAGTGACTCAGCGGCCACGTCATAAGGCGTGCGGGCCGTTTGCGATTCGTGCGCCCGGATTGCCTGCAGCTTATGCTCGAAAGGCAGCCTCGGCACTGTGACGATGGTGTTGAAGTCCCCGCGGTTGAACAAGGCCCACGGCCCCTCGAAGTTCCACACCTCGATGCTTTTCTGGGAGGCGCCCAGGAAGCGCCGCAGGGCCGCAACAGCTATGCGCCTGCTGGCGATGTGCGCGGGATGGCTGTCCCTCACGTGCGGCATGAACACCCAGTCGGGGTTCAGCTCCTCCACCAGGGACAGAAGCATGGCGATGTCCCGCTCGGAGATGTCGTAGTTGCTGTCGTAGAAGGGAAGCCGCAGGAACCGGGGCTCGACCCCCAGGATGCGCGACTCCTTGATCACTTCCCCTTCTCGGATGGCTATCCGCTCGCTGCGCTGCGTGCCGTAGATGAACGACCGGTGCCCGGTGCTCATGACCGCGGTGACGACCCGGCAGCGGGGACTGAGCATGGCCATTGTCCCGCCCAGGCTGATGGGCGCGTCGTCAGGATGCGGGGAGATGACGAGCGCCCTGCGCTCCGCGGGAACGGAATCCGCGTCCAGGATGAAAAGTCCGGAATGAAACCCGCTGATGCGTTCCTTTCTCTCGATGCGCGAAAGCGCGCTCCGGTCTGCTATGAGGGTCACGCTCTCATGGCGCTGAAGGACGGAGATAGGGAGCGTCGGATCGAAGCTCCCTTCGATGAGCCGCTGCACGGTCTCCGCGAGGTTGCGCCCCGAGGCACACAGGAAGATGCGGGCTGCCTTGCGGAGGTCCGCCAGCCCCAGCGAAAAAGCCTTCTCAGCGCCCCAGCGCTCCTTGTTCGGAACGGAAACCATTCCCGCCTTGGACTCCAGGTTGGACCCCGTCACGTGAAACCCGATGTGTCCCCGCGAGTCCACGGAGAGAAGCGCCATATCAATGCCGGCCACCCCCAGCCAGTTCGCGATCCTGGCCGTCTCGTCGGCGTGATTGTGCGTCGGGTCGAAGGCAATAATGTTTTCGGCGGGGACCGCCAGGGGACCGAAGAGACGCTCGTCCAGCACTGCTCGAAAAGGAGCCGCCAGGGAGGAGCGGACCAGCTCGTCGAAGACGACGAACCGCACGCGGGAGAAATCCACAAACTCGGAACGGGCGCGCTCCACAAGGAGCCGATACACGCCGAAGGCCGGGGTCCCGGCGAAAACGGACACAATGAGATCAGGCTTGTCCTCAACGGCGGCAAGAAGAAGCGTGACGAGCTTCTGCTCCATGTTCAGCTCGTCACGGGCCGGGATGATGTGAACGGGGGCCATGGTCAGCGACTCCTCTTGCGGGCAAAAGCGACGATGAAGCCGACTCCCATGAACAGGAGCGGCAGATCAGCCAGCAGGATGCGTATGATCGGGATCCCATGCCCGACCTGGGGCTCCGGACCGAGGATCCCGTAGCTCCTGAGCGTCGCAAGCACGATGTCGGCGTAGGAGAGGATGACGGCGATGATGAGGAAGGTCCACGCCATTTCCCTTGTGCGCGACCACAGGAGGATAGCGCAAAAAGTGGCGAATGCGCCGAACAGGAGGTGCGATGCGTCGACGGAAAAAGCGGCGATGTCCATGGTCAACCTCCGGGGATAGTTGTGAACAGCGTGGCGACCCGCCGGGCCTCCCCCGGTGAACACTCCCCGGGGAGGATGCTGGGTCCGGGATACACGGGTGAAAGGAGAACGCCCGCCCGCAGAAACTCGCGAAACACGCGCGGGTATTCCTCGGGATCGAAGGTGGCGCGCACATAGGGCCCGATTCGCGCCCACTTTGCGGAGGCGTCGACCGTTTTCTGGATCACGGCGTTCGCCCGAAAAGAATGCCCCTGGCGCGGACCGCGCACCGAGGCCAGCGCGGACGATGCGCCGGCAAGCACGAAGCCGGGGAGATGGTCCGAGGGAGGAAGCTCGCCGGAGGCAGCTTCGGGAAAGCAAACGGGAGCCGGCGCTCCGCAGATCGTCAGGGGAAGAACCGGGAGGACGGCGGGGAAGACCGGCGTGGCGATATCGTCTTCCGGCAGAAAGGGCCGCCAGAAAGCGGCACGCGGCCGCGTTGCCGGCGAGGTGTGGATTGCAGGGTCGTACACGTCTTTCGCGTCGACGCGCATGCCCATGAAGCGCGACACGGCTTCCAGTGCACGCGTTCGCGAGGAGAAAAGCCGCACGGCGCAGCCGGCCGGAAATATCGAGCTGATCATCCTGACCAGGCGCGCCTCCCAGACGGTGGGGACCGCTGAAGCAAGCCCTTGTGAGAGAACGGACTTCATCAGGGTGACGGTGGCACCGCTTCGATGTCCCAGCAGCAATCCCCCCCCGTCCCGGTAGAGGTCGAGATACCGCCCCCCGGCGTGGTCGTAGAGCCGGAAACCCCGCGCCCGCCGGATGAGGGGAACCTCGGCGTCTCTGCTAGTTTCCATCGAAGCTCTTGGTGATGACGGCGTAAGCACTGTGGTTGTGGATGGACTCGAAGTTCTCCGCCTCGACGGAGTAATAGCGCAGGCCGGGGAGCGGGTCCAGGCGGAGGGCAACCTCGCGCACCACGTCCTCCACGAACCGCGGGTTCTCGTAGGCGTGCTCGGTGATGAACTTCTCATCCTCCCGCTTGAGGAGCGTGTAGACAGGGCTCGACGCCGAGGTCTCGGCAATCTCGATGAGATCCTCGATCCAGATGAACTTCGTCATGCCGACCGTGATGGAGACCGTCCCCCTCTGGTTGTGAGCGGACACGCGCGATATCTCCTTGGAGCAGGGGCACAGGGTATGCACCGGCACCTCGACGCGGGTGGCAATCTCGAGGTGTCGGGCATAGCTTGCCGAGATCAGGCAGTCATAGGTCATGGTGGATTCCAGCCCGGAGACCGGAGCCCTGGTACGCAGGAAGAACGGGAATGCGATCTCGATGTGTGACTCTTCCGCGCTCAGCGCCTTCTTAATGGACAGGAGAATAACGTCCAGGGTGTGGTAGCTCACTTCGTTCTTGAACCTGTCCAGCACCTCGATGAGCCTGCTCATATGCGTTCCGCGGTAGTTGTGCGGCAGGTTCACGGACAAGGTGAGGTTGGCCACGGTGTCCTGCTTCTCCCTGCTCTTGTCACGGACGGTGATGGGATAGCGGATATGGCGGATCCCCACTTTCTGGATGGGCGTGTTTCGGTAGTCGGGACCTCCCTGAACGTCTTTCATCCCTTTCCTATCCTACTGGTCGAAGCTGATCCGTTCCAACCGCGTGTATTTCGGCAGGAACTTCGCCACCCTTCCCGATTCGAACCTGACCTGCACAAGAAGGGTCCCGTCAGTATACCATTTCCGTTCCACAACGCCGGGGCCGTACTCATCGTGGTACACGCCGGACCCAACGGGGTACTCGTCATCTGCCTCTGCCCCGTCCTCCTCCCCCACCCTCCGGGCGGCTCCTTCCGGGATCTCATCCAGGAATCGGGAAGGGGCCATGTCGGAATAGCGTCCAAAGATCCGGCGCCGCCTGCACCAGGTCAGGATCAGCTGGTCGCGGGCGCGCGTGATCCCGACGTAGAAGAGGCGTCTTTCCTCCTCGAGCTCCTCGGGCTCTCCCCATGCGCTCGAGGAGTGCGGGAAGATCCCTTCCTCCAGGCCCGTGACGATCACGCGGTCGAACTCGAGGCCTTTGGTGTTGTGGATCGTTATCAGGCTCACCCTCGCATCCGCGTCGCCGGATGCCTTCTCGTCCCCCGGGCTTGCCAGGGCGACATCCTCCAGGTAGCGGACAAGCTCCTCCGGACCGGTTCCGTAGGAAGCCAGGTCGCTTACCATCTCTTCCAGGTTTTCCGAGCGCGAGGTGCCGTCCGTGCGGTCCCTGCTTCTGTAAAGCTCGTACAGGCCTGTCCGGGAGATCAGGATCCTGGCCAGCTCGGAAAGCGGCGTGTCTCCCAGGGCGGACCCGAGCTCGCTGATGATGGCAAGCAGGTCCAGCAGTCCCGCCCGTGTTCTGGCCGGAAGCCTGGAGGCCTGGCGCCGGCATGCTTCCGTGAGATCACCGCCGCCGGCGCGCCACTCCCTTACGATCTTCTCGACGCTTGATTCCCCGATTCCACGCCCCGGCTTGTTGGCTATCCGGCGGAATCGGACCTCATCGTTCGGGTTGGCAAGGAGGGACAGGTACGCCACGGCGTCCTTGACTTCCTCGCGGGAATAGAAGCCCGTGGTCCCGATCAGGCGAAACGGGATGCGCCTTTCCCGAAAGAGCCTCTCGAAATGCAGGGACTGGGCGTTCATGCGGTAGAGAATGGCCGTGTCGCCGGCAAAGCCGTCCTGCACGATCCGGGAGCACAGGTCCGCCTCTTCCTCCTGGTCTTCGAGGCAGTACACGGTTGGCTGCTCTCCGCTGCCCCTGTCCGTCCAGAGCGTCTTCCCGAGCCTCCCCTTGTTGTTGCTGACCACCGCCGAGGCAATGTCCAGAATGGGCTGCGTGGAACGGTAATTCCTTTCCAGGCGGACAATCGTTGTGCCGGGGAAAACCTCGGGGAACGTCAGGATGTTCCCCACCTCCGCCCCGCGGAAACGATAGATGGACTGGTCATCGTCCCCGACGACACAAAGGTACGTTTCGGGACGCCACAGCTCCTTCAGCAGCTCGAACTGGGCGATGTTGGAGTCCTGATACTCATCCACAAGAACCACTCGGAACCTCTGGCGAGTACGCTCGCGCACCTCGTGGTTGTCTCGCATGAGACGGATGGGAAGAAGGATCAGGTCTCCGAAATCGACGTTTCCGGTTTTCCGAAGCGCCGCGTCATATCTGCGGTAGCTCTCGGGATCGCAGCCATGACGTCGTATTTCGTCAGGGGAGGCGTCCACGCCGAGCGCGAAGTCCTTGAGCCGGCTGATCTGGTTGTAGGTCTGGCGAAGGGACCCCTTGTCCTCGGCCTTCTCAATGCAGCCCTTCAGGAGCGTCAGGGAATCATCCTCGTCATAGATGTGAAAATGAGGGCTCAGCCCGGCGATCTGGGCGTTGACGCGGAGGAACCATGCGCCGAAGGAATGGAAGGTCCTGATCATGACGTCCTGGGCGTCCGGGACCATCGCAAGGACGCGGCTTTTCATCTCCTGCGCCGCCTTGTTGGTGAACGTGACCGCCAGGATCGAGCGCGGGCTCAGGCCCATACGCTGGACAAGCCATGCGATCTTCGTCGTGATGACCCGTGTCTTTCCGGAGCCCGCGCCGGCCAGGATGAGGAGGGGGCCCCCCTGGTGGACAACCGCCTCCTTCTGCTCTGGATTGAGCGCCTGGAGCCAGGAGGGATCACTCATCCGAGGGCTCCGCCTCGAGGTCTACTCCGTTTCTCCGCGTGATCCGTACCCGCGCACGCTCCCCCGGAGGAAGGCTCTTTCGCACGACCACCAGGCCGTCAACATCGGGGGCATGCAGATACGCCCGGCCAATGCTCATGTCCTCCCCTTCCACTCTCTCTTCCACCAGGACATCGAGGGTCTGGCCCACACGCGAGTCGAGGGCCGCCGCGGTAATCAGGGTCTGTCGTTGCTCCAGCTCGTGCAGCCGTCTTTCGGCAACCGCTTTTGTCGCGCGATCCTTCATGGAATATGCGGGCGTTCCTTCCTCCCGGGAGTAGGTGAAAGCGCCGAGCCAGTCGAAGCGCGCCTTGTGCTGGAAATCGAGGAGAAGCCCGAAATCCGCCTCGGATTCGCCGGGAAATCCAACGAGGAACGTGGAGCGGATCACGGCCTGCGGGAGCCGGTGACGGATATCATCCAGCAGCGCCAGGTTCGCTTCCGGTTCTCCCCTGCGGCCCATGGCCCGCAGGATTTCCGGGGAGCCGTGCTGGAAAGGCAAGTCGAAGTACGGAAGAAAGCGCCGGTCGCTCTCCATGATGTCCAGGATCTCCCTGGGGAACCTGTCGGGATGGATGTACAGCAGCCTCACCCAAAACTGCCCGGGGAGGGAGGCGACTTCCTGCAATAGCCGCGGCAGCTGCGACGAGTAACGCAGCGGTTGCGGCGACAGCAATGGCTGCGGTTGCTGCGGCGCCGCCGAGCCGCCGTGGTCCAACCCGAAGCTGCCAAGGTCCTGGGCAATGAAGATCAGCTCTTTCACATTGCGATCCAGCAGACCCTGGATCTCCTCGATGATGGAGGGAATGGATCTGCTGGAAAGGTCTCCGCGGATCAAGGGGATGGCGCAATAGGTGCAGCGGTTTGCGCACCCTTCCGCGACTTTCACATAGGCAGTTCCGGGAAACGACAGCAGGCGGGTTCTCTCCAGCCGCCGTCCTTGAGCGTCCGTTCGCCCCGTATCCGTTCCGGCGGCACGTGCACGCCGGGCCTCCACCAGGTCGACGATGGCTGCCGGGTCCTTGTTGCCAAGGAAGCCGTCGAGCTCGGGCAGCTGGGCGCGCAGCTCACTTCCGTAGCGCTCCGTCAGGCAGCCCACCATGATGACCTTTTTCTGCGGGAACCGCGCCTTGAGCTCCAGCGTCGTCTCGATTGATTCCTTCTTGGCCGGGGAGATGAAGCCGCAGGTATTGACGATGAGCACGTCGGCGGTCTCAGGACTTTCCGAGAGTGACCAGCCCTCCCTTTGGAGGGCCGCAATCATGAGCTCCGAATCGACCTGGTTCTTTGCGCATCCCAGACTCTCAATGTGGAAGGAACGGGAGGTAGCGGTGCCGGGCGTCGTGGGGACTGTGCCTTTAATAGAGCGCCGTGATCTCGAGGACATACCCGGCCGCCGCCGCGTCCTTGCGCCAGGCGACCTTCCGGGTGGCAACCTCTCCGAGCGCGCCCAGCTCGAAATCCCTGTCTCCCACCCGCATCCGCGCTGCGCCGGCGTTCGACAGCCAGATGGTTACCTGCTTCTGGACCGCCTCGATGCTGAACTGCTCGCCTCTCTGGAAGAAACGGTCCTCCCGATCCTTGTCGTCGACCAGGAAACGGAACAGGCAATCTCCCTTGAAGGCGAAAGCAAGGGTGAACGGCGATGCTGCGGCGGTCTTTGTGAGGGTGACCGGCGCAAAATCACCGTTGCGCATGGGCGGAGTGGTTGCGGCAACCGGGACCGCATTCCCCGCGCTGTCCTGGGTCTGTCCGGCGGAGGCCGGAGTGGCAGCGCCGGCGGAAGTGTCCACGGGCTGGCCCGCGGTCCGATAGAGCCCGAGATTGACGCGCACCTGGGGAGAGGTGCGGTCCACGTCATTCCACACTATCTTGATGTCGGCCGAGGAATCCCCCTGCAGGTCGATGTACCTCTCCTTGCCGAGGCTGAGATCCACGGTGCCGCCGGGCACTTTGAGGGTGAGGGTGTCGCCGATTGCCCCCACCTGGACCTGGTATGTCTTGCCGGAGAGGGGCACGCTGATCACGTCCCCGGTGGCGAACCACATGGTCCGCACCTCGTCCTGGAAGACGAACTCATTGTGCGTTCCACTCGGTGACTTTGCCGAGGCTTGCGACGTCCCGACTCCGCGTGAGGCGGCCCGATAGATGAGGTAGCCGGTGGCAGCCAGGATGAGAACAGCCGCAACGGCGGCCACAACGACGATGAGCGGCGGGTACTTGGGCCGGGATTCCAGGAGCTCGCTCATGGGAAGCGGCTGCTCCTGGATCTTGATATTACGGTAAACGGCAATCAGCTCCTCGGGATTCAGGCCAAGGTATTCTGAATAGTTTCGGAGAAAGCCCATCACGTAGGTTTCCCCGGGGAAAACGGAGAAGTCCTCATCCTCCAGCGCTTTCAGGAAGCGCTTTGCCACATGCGTGTCGCGGGCAATCTGCTCTATGGTCAGGTTGTTTCGCTCACGGGCCAGACGAAGCTTTTCACCGATGGATTCCATACGCCTCACTCTTCCGGATCGAAAAGCCAGTCGGAGATGACATTCGCGTACGGCGGAGAATCGTACTTGAACCTTTCATCCGGCACTCCCTGGTTGACCCGAATGTTCGCGATGTCCATCGTGATCTTGTCCCCGTTCTCCTCCGTCCCCTCGATCCTCCGGATGAGCTGGTCCTTGACGGAGAGGATGAGCTGGCCGAAGCCGGTGGTTCCATGGGAAGTCAGCTTCAGCTTCACCACCATTTCCCGCGAGCCGTCTTCCAGCGGCACGGGAGCAGGCCCCGTCAGGTATGCCATGGAGTAATTGCGCTGAAGGATGGTCAGGCCCTGGGCGCTGGCAAGGTTCTCGATCTGCGAAGAGCTTTTTTTCTTGTACTTCTGCTCCAGAACCACCTCGTACTGGGGAGAGAAGAACGTCAGCGTCTCTCCGTCAAAGACGACAACCTGGCCCTTCGGGTCATCGAAATCGATCCTCAGGAAGAAAGGCGACTTGTAGGAGATCTTTCCATGTGAGGATGATTTTCCCTGCGTGATGGTGATAGCCGCCTCATAATCCTTCACGGCCCCGAAGCTCGCCGAAAGCGAGGCGAAGAACTTCTCAGCGGATACCATCTCCTGTCCGAAAGACAGAGAGGCCACAAACAGGAGGAAAAAAACGGGAATGAAAGCTTTTCTGCTCAACAAGTGCCCTTTTGCCGATCCCTGAGCGCGCAATGTTCGCTCATCAGAATGGTACCATACTATCGGTGCAGCATGCTTTGTCAAGCTTATGCGCCGCCTTCGTCTGACGGGGGTGCCTTGGGCTCCGTGGCCACCGGCGCAGCGTCAACGGCGCGCGCAAGGAGCCACTTCAAGGTGTCCTCCGAAAGCTTCAGGTTCTCCCCGCAAATGCCGCAGAAAAACCTCATGTCCCTGATGTGCGCCGAGGCGCATTGGACGCAATAGACCCTGCCGCACGTCGGGCACCGGCCTGCCGGGGCATCCCCGGGCGGTTCTCCGCGGATCTTCAGCCCCGGCTGAGAGCGCAGGTCTTTCGGGGCCCACCACTGGCGTCCGCACTGCGCACAGGAAATGAGCGTCTCCCGCTGCGCCCGGGCCCGCTCCAGCACCCGAAGGGCACGAGGGTGACCGGGCGTTTCGGCAAGGACGCCTTCCAGCATGGCTTTCGCCTTCCCGTAGTCGTTCTTCTGCAGGTGGAGCATGGCCAGGTTGATCGTGAGGTCCGTGTTGCGGGGATCAAGCCTGAGCCCGGCGGAGAACGCCATCTCGGCCCGGATAAGCTCCCCTTTCAGCACCGCGACGTTGCCCAGCATATTGTAGACCGATGGCGACGGGTGCTCTTCTTCCACCTGCCCCAAAAGCTCATCCGCCCTGTGGACCATGTCTATCTCGATGCACGCGGCCGCGCAGTTCTCCTTGTAGACGGGGTTCTCGGGGTCCATGCGGATTGCGTTCTCGTATTCCGTCACCGCGCCGGCATTGTCGCCCATGCGGGCGCGCACGTTTCCCAGCTGGTTGGCCAGCGCCGCGCCGGGACCTGATGCGCGCGCCAGCTCTTCCAGGACTTCGATGGCCTGCTGGTGCCTGTTGCCCCGCGACATCGCCTCGGAAAGATTCATGCCGATGTCGAGCTCCGTCGGGGCGGCTTTATGCGCCTTGGCCAGGAGCTCGGCTGCCCCGTCCGGATCCCCTTTCTGGAGCTTGATCATCCCGGCAAGGTTGTTCGTCCATGGGTCCTCAGGCGCAAGAGAAAGCGCGGCATCCAGGACGATCCCGGGATCCCGGCCCAGCATGGAAAGGGTCTCCGCCAGCCGAAACTGGTACAGCGGGAAGGACGGCTCCTCCTGGGCAGCGCGCTCCAGGTGAGGAAGCGCCTCTTCCCTTCGGCCTTTTGCGCTGAGGATGATGCCCAGGAGGTAGCTTGTCGTGCTGTCGGCTTTCCCCTCCTCCGCAAGCCGGTTGAGAATGCGGTACGCATCTTCTGTCTTTCCCTCCCGGTAGAGCATTCTTGCCTCCAGGGAGCGAACCTCGGCGTTGCCGGGATCAAGCGCGTTGAGCCGCGGCAAAAGAAGGGAAAGCTCGTCGAATGTCTCCTCGGCGAACAGGGTCCGGGCAGCCTTCAAGTACAGGTCCCTGGCCTCCTGGATCCGGCCTTCTTTTTCCCGACTGCGAGCAGCGTTTCCCAGGAAAAGGGGCATGTCGGGCTGCAGTTCGCAGGCGCGGAGATAGGCTTCGGACGCCTGCGCCCAATTGCCCAGGCCGTACTCAGCGTTTCCAAGCAGGTTCCAGGCGCCCGGGCCCGAAGGGACGGCCTCATCTGCAAGAAAGGCGCGCATCTCGTCACGCGCTTCCAGCAGCCGGTTTCCGAGGTACAGCAGGTTGGGTTTCTCCTGACGGGCCTCCCTGTGTCCCGGCTCCATGCGAAGGACCGTGTCTATCTCCGCGAGCGCCTCGGGATAAAGGGCCAGCCGTGCACAGCTCTCGGCAAGAAGAAAGTGCTCCCCGGCCGTGCCCTCCCTGTTCTTCAGGGCCCGACGAAGCTGGATCACGGCCGCGTTGTAGCTCCCCATCCCGAAGAACGTCTCAGCAAGGCGTGCGCGCGCCTGCGGCGACACGGGGAAAAAGTACGTCCAGCGTAGGTGTTCCCGCTCCACGTCGAGGGGCCGCGCCACCACGGCCAGCCGCCGCATCCGAAAGACTCCCCCTTGCGCCCCCGGGAAGGTCTGCGCCGCAAATCCGATCCCCCCGGCCGGGAGAACCTCATCATCGATTTCGCCCACCCACTCGTCATCGACGATGAAGGAAAAGTGCGAGCCATGGGCAACGAGGGAAAGCCTCCGTGTCGGGCCGTCGGGCTCCGGCAGGCGGGTCCACTCGATGAGGTGCTGGGGGTGGTTGTTGAACAGCAGATCGAAGCGATAGTTGCCGCGTGAAGAGATGAGGAAAAAGTAGAAGTTCTCATCGTTCACGTGACGAAGGACGACTCCGAGGGCCGAATGGCCGTTCGCGGGGTCGGCCTCCAGCTCCGTCTCCAGGACGAAATTGCCGAGCGGCCTTTCGGGGACCATTGTCTCCCAGGCGAAATAGCTTTCCTTGCGGAGCTCCAGGCGATATGCTCCGTGCTGCTGCAGCGCGGAATACCACTGGGTTTCAGCGTGGGGAAAAATCTTTCTGTCGAGCCAGCGGAAAGAGCTGGCAAGCTTCTCCGGCGGCGTATGCGGGCGTAGAAATGCGAACATGGACACTGTTCTCAGTACAGCAGAATCGTGGCCAGGAGATCCAGAGGCTCCTCACCCAGGTTCTCAAGAGAGTGCCCCGCGCCATTTCCCGTCAAGACCGCGTCTCCCGGACCTACAACGGAGGTCGTGCCCCCTTCAGTCACCTCCCCGGTTCCTGAGAGGATGTAGAATATCTCCTCCTCTCCGTCATGGAGGTGGTAGCCGATGGAGCTGCCCTTTGCCAGGCGCAGGCGGGCGAACAAACGGACCTTTCCACGCAGCTCCTTCTGCCGGAACACGTGGAGGATCTCCACGGCCCCCTTGCCGTCGCGCATGCGTTCGCGCACCTCTTTCTCCATCTCGGCTTTTCTCCTGATCATCTCTTCATGCCTCAACCGGAGGATACCAGCAAGGGACGCGAAGGAACAAGATGCGGCGGGGAGCCCGGCCTCGTTCTATTCGGCGGAGTCTTCCTGCGGTTCACCGGGATCAGGTGCTGGCTCTTCGTTCTCCACCTGCCGGATCTGATCCCTGATCACCGCGGCCTTCTCGTAATCTTCCTCGTCGATTGCCGCGGAAAGCTCGGTCTTCAAGGCGTCGAGGGGTGTCTCTTTCTTTTCGTGGATCTGCTTCAGCGTGGCCTTGAGGTAGTTCAGGGACCTCACGCGCTCGAACTGGAAGGCCGGCGTGTCGATCTCATTCATCCCTTCAATGGCGCTGATGGCGCTGGTGAGGATGTCTTCCGCCGTGTCCTTCATCTCTTTGTGGAGGGAGATCATTGCCCGCGCGATGGCGTTCATCCGCAGGACGTACGGCTTGTACTGGAGCAGATCCTTTCGGTCCTCGTCATTCTCCCCGTATTTCTCCACCAGGGAAAAGAGATTGAGGTTGTGCTCCGTGTCCCGCGCCGTGCGTACGAAATCTCCGATCTGGAACAGGACGAGATATCGGAAATAGTACAGGACTCCCTCACCCTGAAGATTGGCAAAGTCGTCATGGGTTATCGAGAATCCCTCATCCGTTCCATGCGCGCCGCGATAATTCTCCAGCCTGGACTGGTACTCCTCCACCATGCTTTCACGCCCCAGGGGCCGCTTCCCGTCAGGCCTTCCGTCCAGCTCGTATTGCTCGATCCCCATGGGCTGGCGCACCTGGAGCACCTGCCGGCCGTCATCAGCCTGAATGATGCGTATCTGGTTGTCGGAGTCGAACTCCCAGTCCCGCAGGAGGTCAGTGATATCAGAGCTCATATTCCCGCTCCCACGCGCAATGTACCCCCATGAGGGAAAATCGGCAACCTCGCAGGCCAGGCGGGATTTCGCGGTCCTACGTGACCCCGTTGACGGCGTTGATGACCTCTCCCTTGATGAGATAAGCGGCCATCTGCCGTGCGATCATGACGGAGACGTTGACTTGCGCCTCACCCGTGGAAGCCCCGATGTGCGGCGTGGCTATCACGCGGGGGTGCTTGGCCAGGCTCCAGTCGTCGGGCGGCTCTTTATCGTAGACGTCCACCCCGGCCCCTTTCACGGTGCCGTTCTCCAGCGCCGCCAGCAGGTCTTTTTCCACCACGATGCCTCCGCGAGCGCAATTGATGACGTACACACCCTTCTTCATTTTCGCAAAGGCTTTTGCGTCCAGGATCCCTTTTGTTTCAGCTGTCCTGGGTGCGTGGACCGAGATGAAGTCCGCCGCCTTGATGACATCGTCGAAACCAGCCGGGGCAAAGCCGAGGGACTTCGTCTTCCCGGCGTCTACGAACGGATCATACGCCAGGACCTTCATCCCCAGCCCCAGGGCGCGCGCTCCAACGATGCTTCCCACATTGCCAATCCCGATGAGGCCCAGGGTCTTTCCCAGGAGCTCGCACCCGCTGAAGCTTTTCTTGTCCCAGGTCCCTGCCTTCATGGACGCGTCCGCGCGCCCTATCTCACGCGCAAGCGCGAACATCATGGCAACGGCAAGCTCTCCGGCAGCTTCCGCGTTTCCACCGGGCGTGTTCAGCACGACGATGCCGCGTTCAGATGCAGCCTTGACGTCGATGTTGTCCACACCGGCGCCCGCGCGGCCAATGACCTTCAGGCCCTTGCCCTGGCCGATGAGCTCACGCGTTGCCTGGGTTGCGGATCGAACCACAAGGCCCACGCAGTCACCGAGCTCCGATGCCAGCTTGTCCGGCGACAGGCCCGTCTTGACCACCAGCTCAAGCTCCGGGTGCTTCCCGAACTCCGCAATCCCTTCTTTCGCGATCGAGTCTGCGACAAAAACCTTCATCTTTTCCATGACCCAGATATAGACTCCCTGACCGCATTTTGCAAGGGTTGCAGCCCCCCGTCCGCTTCTGGCGGTCGCCGAGGGATTGATTTATAGTTCAACCATGACGCCGAATGTCACGGTCATCTCACTGGGCGGTTCCATCATCGCGCCAAAAGGCCTGGATATCACCTTCCTCAAAGGCTTTGCGAAGCTTGTTGAGGGCTTCCTTGCGGGAGACGGCAACCGCAAGCTGATCATTGTCTGCGGGGGGGAAGCCTGGCGCGCGACTACCAGGCCGCCCTGCGGGAAGCCTGGCCGGCCTCCAGCAGCGAAGACCAGGACTGGGTCGGGATAGCCGCCACGCGCGTGAACGGCGAGCTTGTGCGCCGGATCCTGCGGCCTTGGTGCATGGAGAACCTGGTCACGGATCCCACGGAGGTCGCCGTGTTCACCGGGAGGGTCATGGTTGCCGCCGGCTGGAAGCCGGGCTTCTCCACGGACAACGATGCCGTGGTCCTGGCCCAGCGTTTCTCCGCCTCTCTGGTAGTCAACCTCTCGAACGTCGCCATGGTGTACTCTGCGGACCCCCGCACGCACCCGGATGCCCGTGCGCTGGAACGCCTTTCATGGAAGGAAATGCTCCAGATCGTAGGCGGTGAGTGGACGCCCGGGAAAAACACGCCCTTCGACGCCACGGCGGCACGGGCCGCCGCGGCGTCACGGATCCCCGTTGTCTTTGCGGAAGGAAGGGACCTTACGAACCTGGAGCGCATCCTGACCGGCGGTAAATACGTCGGAACGACAATAGGACCGGACTAGGCGCTTTCGATTTCCCTTATCCTGTCCCTGAGCCGGGCGGCTTCCTCGTAGTT
Organism: uncultured Spirochaetota bacterium; assembly: GCA_963710335.1. Taxonomy (GTDB): domain Bacteria; phylum Spirochaetota; class Spirochaetia; order SZUA-6; family Fen-1364; genus Fen-1364. The sequence goes on along the minus strand of CAVQAA010000025.1, from coordinate 72,078 downwards.
TTCTTCTTCAATGGCGGCCTGGAGCATCTTGCGGAGGCTGGACATCTCGTCCTCCTGCGCAATCGGGGCAACCTCGGTGATGGTGGGAGTCTCGCTCTCTTCCGTCCCCTGTTCCCCGGCTCCCTGCTCCTGCTTGAGCTCCCGGTTCTTCTCTTCCACCATCTTGACCGAGATGCCGGCCTCATCCACCACGGCTTCGTCGATGTAGATGGGGCACTTGACCCGCACGGCCAGCGCCAGGCAGTCGGACGGCCGGGCGTCCACGGCGATCTCGGACCCGGAGGAATCAAGGATCAGCTTCGCGTAATACGTGCCTTCCTTGAGGGCGGTTATCTCGACCCGGTTGACGGAAGACTCCAGGCTTTCCAGCACGGTGATGAAAAGGTCATGGGTGAGGGGCCGCGGCATTTTCACGCTCCCCAGCCCGATGAGAATGGACTGGGCCTCCAGGGGCGCAATGAATATGGGCACTGCTACGTCCAGACCGAGTGGCCTGACTAGCACCGCGTTGCCCTGCTCGGCTTTCGCCACTGTCCAGACCTCGGCAGGAACCAGCATCTCTTGACTCTTGCATCAATGATAGAGCAAACCGAGGCAGATGACAATAGCACAGCTGCATCACGCTGGTGTATAAAGTTGAGCTACGGGAAACGATCATGAAAAACACGCAAGACCCCTTGGGAACACGGACCGCTCTTGCAACGCGAAACGGCCGAGCCAGCTATTACAGCCTCGAGAAGCTCGAAAAAAGAGGATTGGGCAGCGTGTCGCGGCTTCCCTTCGCCACGAAAATCCTGCTGGAGTCGGTGCTCCGTCATGTCGACGGCTTCCTGGTGCGGCAGGAGGACGTTTCAGCCATGCTGGCCGCGGGAGTGTCGAACAGCCCGGGGGAAATCCCTTTCATGCCGGCGCGCGTGATCATGCAGGATTTCACCGGTGTTCCGGCGGTGGCGGACCTGGCCGCCATGCGCGACGCAATGGCTGGGCTGGGCGGTGATCCTGCCAGGATCAACCCCGTCATCCCGGCGGATCTTGTCATCGACCACTCGGTCCAGGTGGATCATTTCGCGTCGCGACGCGCCTTCGCCGGGAACATCGCGCGCGAGTATGAGAGAAACAGGGAACGCTACGAGTTCCTCCGCTGGGGAGCCGGAGCGTTCAAGGGCCTGCGTGTTGTTCCCCCTGCCACCGGCATTGTCCATCAGGTGAATCTGGAGTTCCTGGCGCGGGTGGTCGAGGTGCGGGACGGTGTCGCATTCCCTGATACGGTGGTAGGCACGGATTCCCATACAACCATGATTTGCGGAATCGGAGTCCTGGGCTGGGGCGTGGGCGGTATCGAGGCCGAGGCCGCCCTTCTTGGCCAACCCCTTTTCATGCTGCTCCCCGCGGTTGTGGGTGTGCGCATCACGGGCGCGCTGCGGGAAGGCGTGACCGCCACCGACCTCGTCCTCACCGTCACGCAGATGCTTCGCGGACATGGTGTGGTCGAGAAGATCGTGGAGTTTTTCGGTCCCGGGCTGGCGTCTCTCAGCGTTGCGGACAGGGCCACGATTGCGAACATGTCCCCGGAATACGGGGCAACGGCCGGTTACTTCCCGGTGGACGCAAAGACGCTGTCGTACCTTCGGGACACGGGCCGGGAGGAGGGGTTGGTCGATCTGGTGGAAAAGTACTGCAAGGAGCAGGGACTGTTTCGCACCGACCAGACCGCCCAGCCGACGTACTCCGAGCTTCTCGAGCTTGATCTTGGCGGCATCGAGCCGTCAGTTGCCGGCCCGCGCAGGCCGCAGGACCGCATCCCCCTGTCCAGGACACGCGGCTCGTGGAAAGCCGCGGGGACCGAGGGGCGGATCCCGCGCAAGGCGGAAATCCGGCTCGGGGAAACGCGGGAGACGATCAGCGACGGTTCCGTGGTCATTGCCGCAATCACGAGCTGCACGAACACCTCGAATCCGTCAGTGATGATCGGGGCGGGGCTCCTGGCAAAAAACGCCGTGCAGCTCGGGCTGCGGGTGCCCGCCCATGTAAAGACAAGCCTTGCTCCCGGCTCCCGCGCGGTCTCGAGTTATCTTGCCCGGGCAGGCCTCACGCCGTATCTCGAGGCGCTCGGGTTTCACCTGGTGGGATATGGATGCACCACCTGCATCGGCAATTCCGGTCCTCTGCCGGCGGCGGTGGCCGCGGCCATCAAGGAGAATGAGCTCACCGTTGCCGCGGTGCTTTCCGGCAACCGCAATTTCGAGGGAAGGATCCACCCCTCGGTGCGGGCAAGTTACCTTGCCTCCCCTCCGCTTGTGATCGCATTTGCCCTGGCAGGAACCATGGACATCGACCTGGGGACCGAGCCTCTGGGCACTGACCCGAACGGCCAACCGGTCTACCTGCGGGATGTCTGGCCTTCACGGGCCCAGATCGAAGAGGTGATCCGCTCCGCGCTGGACCCCGAGGTGTTTCGCCAGGCGTACGCATCCGTGTTCACCGGCAATGAAAGCTGGAATGCAATCGAAATACCGCAGAGCGACCGATACCGGTGGGCTGGGGCCTCCACCTACATACGTCGGCCCCCATTCTTTGACGGCCTGTCCCTCGAGGCTCCGGGAGTCCGCGGGATCAGCAACGGACGGGTCCTGGCCCTCCTGGGAGACTCGGTGACAACGGACCACATCTCGCCCGCCGGCGAGATTTCCGAATCCGGACCTGCCGCGCAGTGGCTGAAAGACCATGATGTAGCAAGGGAAGAGTTCAATACCTTCGGCTCGCGCAGGGGAAACCACGAAGTGATGATCAGGGGAACATTCGCCAATATCCGCCTGCGCAACGCGCTGGTTCCCGGCGCTGAAGGCGGGCTCACCCGGCATCTCCCCTCCGGAGAGCAGATGCCCATTTTCGATGCGGCAGAGAGGTATCGCGCCGAGGGAGTCCCGCTGCTCATCATTGCCGGAAAGGAGTATGGCACCGGCAGCTCGCGGGACTGGGCGGCCAAGGGCACCGTTCTGCTTGGCGTGCGTGCGGTGATTGCCCAGAGCTTCGAGCGCATTCACAGGTCGAACCTCATCGGCATGGGCGTGCTTCCCCTGCAGTTCTCTGCCGGGGACAGCGCCTCGGGGCTGGGCTTGACGGGGGAGGAGCTGTATTCAGTTGCGGAACCTTCACGGCCGGGGGATTCCCTGGAGGTCATTGCGCAAAGCGCCCAGGGAAGCGGGACCAGATTCACCGTCAAAGTCAGGATCGATACGGAGGTGGAGCTCCAGTACTACAGGAACGGAGGTATTCTTCCGGCAGTCCTTCGAAACATCGCCGGAAGGCCGGACCGCGGGGAGGCGCCGCGGTAGCCGGCCCGCGGCCTCAACCTGCTTTCATTTCTTTCAGGGGAGCGCCTCGCGCCGCTCGAACGTTCTTTCCCTGCTCGAAAAGCCTCTGCAGGAAGCAGAACACGAACACGAGGAAGCCAATGACGATCCGCGTCCACCAGGAGTTGAGCGTACCCTGGAACGTGATGAGCACCTGGATGGTGCCGTAGACAAGCACGCCCAGCACGGTTCCCAGAATGGTTCCTACACCCCCCGTAAGGAGCGTACCACCAATCACGACCGTGGCGATTGTATCCAGCTCCATTCCTTTCCCGTGCAGCGCATAGCCGGAAAGCGTATAGAAAGTGAACACGATGCCCGCCAAAGCAGAGCAGAATCCGCTCAGGCCATAGATGGCAATCTTTGTGCGGCCCACGGGAAGCCCCATGAGCAGCGCGGACTGTTCACTGCCGCCAATCGCGTAGACGGCGCGTCCGAACTTGGTAAACCGGGTAACGTACAAGGCCGCCAGGACGAGGGCGATGGCAATGACGGCGCTTGGTGAAACGAAGTTCTTGCCGATGATGTCGAGCGGCGTCGAAGCCATGGCCTGGAAGAACGGGTCGGTAATGGGAATGGTATCGATGCTGACCACATAACAGAGGCCCCGCCCGAGGTAGAGACCCGCCAGCGTGATGATGAAAGGCGGGAGGTTGAAGGCATGGATGAGATACCCCATGAACAGGCCGAGCGCCGTTCCCATTGCAAGCGCAATGGGAATCACGAAAGCCGGGCTGACGTGGCTCTTCGTGACGAGGCTCGATGCCACCATGGTGGCCAACGCGAGCACGGACCCGACCGACAGGTCGATGCCGCCGGAGATGATGACGAATGTCATCCCCACGGCGAGGATCAGCAGGTACGCGTTGTCGATGAAAAGATTGAGGAAGTTCTGGAGGGAGAAAAAGTGCTTGAAGGCGAGGGAGCCCGCGGCGAACATCAGGACGAACAACACCAGCGTGACATACATCGGAAGGTTGCGGGAGCTCATGGGATTTCTTCTGCTCATGCCGACACCGCCCTTCTTGTGAAGAACGACGTCGCACGCGCCCGGAAGCTCGGGGACTGAACGAGGCTCACGAGGTACACGACAAAAGCCTTCACCACCTGCGAGATCTCCGGCGGGACGTTGAACGCATAGATGGTCGTGGTCAGCGTCTGGATGATGAGGGCGCCGATCATGCTGCCGACCAGGAAGAACTTGCCCCCGTTGAGGGACGTTCCACCCAGGACGACCGCAAGGATGGCATCCAGCTCGAACAGGTTGCCGGCGTTGTTCCCGTCAGCGCTCATGACCGTCGAGCACACGATGAGCCCGGAAATCCCCGCGCACAGTCCGCTGAAAGTGTAGACCCAGAAGAGGATCCCCCGGGCGTTAATCCCGGCAAACCTCGCCGCAGTGGGATTGATCCCGACAGCCTCGATGAAAAGCCCGACAGCGGTCCGCCGGGTCACGAGGGCGGTCAAAAGCAGAAGTGCCGCGACAATATAGATGGAAAACGGCAGCCCGGCCATGTACCCCTGCCCAAGGATCGCAAAGGGTTTTGCGTAGAGCCAGACGACCATGGCATTCGTAAACACCATGGCGATTCCCCGCCCCGCGACAAAGAGGATCAGGGTTGCGATGATGGGCTGCATGCCGATCCACGAGACGAGCATTCCATTCCACATTCCAGCCGCGGTGCAAACCACAAGAGCGGCGATCATGGCGAACGCGATGGGGTACTTGGGGTTCCCGGCAAGGTCACCGCCGATCAGAATGGCAACGACGCCCGCGGAAACGGCAACGACGGAGCCGACCGAGATGTCAATGCCGTGCGTCCCAATGACGAGCGTCAGCCCGATGGCCAGGAGCATGATGGGAGCGCCATTTTTCAGAATGTCGATCAGGTTGCCGTAGAGGTGGCCATCCCGCACTTCGATATGAAAGAAGTTCGGCGTGAAAAACAGGTTGAACAGGAAGAGGACACCCAGGGCCACGAGCGGCCAGAGCAGCTTGCTTCTGTTCAGGGCTGCCAGCGATGATCTCATGACTGCTTCCCTCCCGCGATGGTGTGCATGATGGCGGCCTCGGTGATGTCTTCGCCGGCAAGCTCCGCGATCTTCGCCTTGTCCTTCAGGACCGCTATGCGGCTGCTGCAGCGGACCACTTCCTCGAACTCAGAGGAGATAAAAATGACACCCATTCCCCTGCGGCTCAGGGAAAGAATCAATTCCATGATCTCCAGCTTTGCCCCGACGTCGATCCCGCGCGTTGGCTCGTCCAGAATGAGGATGATGGGGTTCGTCGCAAGCCAGCGCGCCAGCATCATTTTCTGCTGGTTGCCTCCGCTCAGCTGTCCTGCCTCGCTGTTGGAGCTTGGGGTCTTGATCCCCAGGGACCGTATCAGCTCCTCCGCGACCTCGAGCTGTTTTTTTTTGGAAAGGTGCTTCAACGTCCCCGTTCTTGCCTGCAGGGCAAGGATGATGTTCTCCCGCACCGTGAGGTTCGCGAATATCCCTTCGTTCTTTCTGTCCTCCGAGCAGAAGCCCATGCCCGCCATCATGGCGCTGCGGGGCGCGGTGATGTTGGCCTTCTTCCCGTTGACGTGAATCTCACCCTGGTTCGGGCTGTCAATCCCGAAGATGAGGCGCGCCATTTCGGTGCGGCCGGACCCCAGGAGGCCGGCAAGACCAACAACGTCTCCTTCATTCAAGGCCAGATCGAACGGCGCAATGGAACCCCGCAGTCCGAGATTCTTGACGTTGAGAACCAGCTTCGCCCCGGCCTCCGCCGCCTTCTCTTTCTTTCTCTCGTCTCCCCGGCCAGCATAGCTGAACTCTGAGAGCTCTTTGCCGAGCATCTTGGCAATCAGATCGAGCTTCGGGAGCGCATCCGTCTTGAACTCCCCGACCAGGTCGCCATTCTTCAGGACAGTGATGCGGTCCGAGATCTTGTAGGTCTGGTCCAGGAAATGCGTGATGAACAGGATCGCCAGTCCCTGGTCCCGCAGGGACCGAATGACCTTGAAGAGCAGCTCGACTTCGTTTTCATCCAGGGAAGAGGTCGGTTCATCCAGAATCAGGATTTTGGATGAATCATCAAGCACCCGGGCAATGGCCACCATCTGCTGAACGGCGATCGAGTACGAGGAGAGGGTCTGGGTCACGTCGACTGAAATATCGAGATTTTTCAGGAGCTCTTCCGCCCTGCGCTTCTGCTCCTTCCAGTCGATGCGGCCAAGCCTCATGGGCTGCTTCCCGACGAAGATGTTCTCTGCCACGGAGAGGTTGGGGCACAGGTTGATTTCCTGGTACACCGTGCTGATCCCGAGTCTTTGCGCGGCAAGGGGGGAGTCCGGCCTGATGGATTTCCCTTCCAGCAGCATCTCCCCCGAATCCTGCTTGTACACGCCCGTGATTACCTTGACCAGCGTGGATTTTCCAGCGCCGTTCTGTCCCATGATGGCGTGCACTTCGCCGCGGAAAAGACGGAAATCAACCCCGGACAGCGCTTTCACGCCGGGAAAAGTCTTGTTGATCCGTTTCATTTCGAGAATCGGAGTGCCCTCAGACATGCCCTTGTCCTCCTCGGTCAGCAATCATGAGGCCCGGTGTGACCGAAATCAAGACCACCCCCGAAGGGGTGGTCTTGAAACGTTATTTTCTATTCTGCAAACGATGGTTCTAGTACTGGCGGGTCGGCAGCGCCGCTGCGGCGTTCGTCTGATCGTAAACGCTCTCGATCGTCCAGATCCTGGCAGGAAGCTTCTTGCCGTCTCGGAGATCGTGGATGGCTTGTACAGCCTGCGGTCCGAGCAGCGGGTTGCATTCGATGGAGGCGTTCTGCTCTCCCTTGACCATCGCATCGAAAGCGCCTTTCACTCCGTCAACGCCGATGACGACGATATCCTTCCCGGGCTGGAGGCCGGCTTCTTTGATGGCCTGAATTGCGCCGAGGGCCATCCCGTCGTTGTGCGCGTACAGGACGTCGATGTTCTTGTCCGCCTTCAGGAAGGCTTCCATGACCTGCTTGCCCTCAGAGGTGGTGAAGTTGCCGGTCTGGGACCGGGTGATCTTCCAGTTCGGGTGGTCCTTCAGGATGTTCGCAAAACCGGTCTTCCTGTCGATGGCAGGGGCTGAACCCGTGGTGCCCTGGAGCTCGACGATGTTGATCTGCTTCTGACCGTCGTCCTTGCCGTTAGCCTTCAGGTAATCCGCGAGCCAGAGCGCCGCCTTCTCACCTTCCTTCACGAAATCCGAGCCCATGATGGAGAGCCGAAGGTCACGGTCTTCCTTGGCCACGTCGCGGTCGATCATGACGACGGGGATCCCTGCCCTCTTGGCTTCCATCAGGACAGGGCGGAAGCCTGTTTCAACAATGGCGGTAAACAGGATGACGTCGACCTTCTTTGCGATGAAGGACCGGATAGCCTTGATCTGGTTCTCCTGTTTCTGCTGGCCATCCGAATAGTCCAGCACAAGGGTCGGATCCTGCAGGATCGCGCTGGTGACAGAAACCGTGTCAGCGGTTCTCCATTCGCTCTCTGAGCCGACCTGCGAAAAACCGACGACCCATGTCTTGGGTGCCGCGAACACTGCGACCGAGCAAGCCAGGAGCGCCACGGTCACCAGCAACAGGACCTTTGTCCACTTCTTCATGAATACTCCTCCTTCTGGAACTGTTCTCTTGCCTTTCGGCAATCTTTTTTCCCGGGCGGCTCGAGTGAACGAGTGAGCCCGGGAAAACCTCACGAAGACGTCAAACGAAATGCCCCATGCGTGTTGTGCTTTGCCGTCACCTCCTCCTCAAAAGCCTTGTTATTTCGGAACATTCAGGAACTTGTACAACTTCTCGTTGTTCAGCACCTTTGACACCTCGAAGTTGAGCGGTCCGATGACCGTTGTCGCCTTGCCGCTGGCGTTCATCAGAGTGATGGTGTTGTTGATCGCGATGATCCTCACCTTTCCCTTGCTGTCCAGGACATCGCCATACTTGATGTCCTTCTCATCGAGGTCTGGATTCACATAGACCTGGCGTCCCCAGTACTGCTTGACCACAAGCTTGTCCTTGAACTTCGGGTCAACCGCGCCGGCCTTCGGGAAGCTGACCAGTCGGGGCTTGGTTTTGAGAATGTCCGCTACCTTCTTGACCACTTCTCCACCTGACTCGAGCCCGTCGATCTCATAGACGCCGTTGGGATTGTCTGAGGGAGTGACTTCGATCCAATCCCTGTCCACGTTGACCCGGATTTCCGCATTGGCGGGTATCTTGTCCCCTACCTTGACAACCACCCAGTTGCCGGTACCGACCCGGTAGCTCACGGACCCCGCGCTGGTCTCCGAGTACAGCCCCACGCACACAAGGGTTTTGCCCTGGGCGAAGGAGAATCCTGCCGTCAGTACCAGCAGGCCCGCGATGAGTATCACCGCCCTTTTCAGATTGTGCTTCATTGACCACGCTCCTCCGCGCTCGGCACCGCTCATGCAAGGACCGTAATCGGGCGAGTGCTTCTCCGTGGTATCACACTTCGAGTCAGCGGTATTTAGACGATTCAGCTATTTTGTGTACTTTTGCAGACTGGTGAGGAAGGAGAGGCCAGGTTGTTCGTTCCGGCGGGTCTTTCCGGCCTTCAGTATTTCCTGTACGGCAGCACGCGGCTTGCAACCTCGGCGGGGAACACGCTCTCCGCGGTGATGAGACGCACCGGCAGCTCCTTGCCGGCCATGTAGTCCTTGACGGCCTTCATGAGCTGCGGCCCCAGGAGAGGGTTGCATTCCACCGTGACATTCAGCTTTCCTGCGATCATCGCTTTGAACGCTCCGCGCGCTGCGTCAACGGAGACGACAACGATGTCCTTCCCCGGCTTCAAGCCGGCCTCTTCCATGGCCTCGATTGCACCGAGGGCCATGTCGTCGTTGTGCGCGAACACCGCGTCGAACTTCTGGTACCTGGCCTGCATGTCGCGCAGGATCTTTTTCATGACCTCTTTGCCGACCGAGCGGAAGAAATCACCGCTCTCGGAGGCAACGATGTGATAATTCGGATGATCCTTCAGAACTTCCAGGAACCCGACCGTCCTGTCGATTGCCGGGGCGGAGCCGATTGTGCCCTGCAGCTCCACGATGCTGATGGGCCTGATCCCGTCGTCCTTGCCGATTTTCTTGAGATAATCTGCGAGCCACCGCGCCGAGCGGCGACCTTCCTCCACGAAGTCAGAGCCCATGAAGGTCAGCCAGAGCGACTCATCCTTCACGTCCACCGCCCTGTCGGAGAGGATCACGGGGATGCCGGCGGCCTTCGCTTCCCTCAGCACGGGCTCCCATCCGGATTCCACCACGGGGGAAAAGGCGATGATATCCACCTTCCGGGCAATGAACGACCGTATGGCCTTGATCTGGTTCTCCTGTCTCTGCTCACCGTCAACGAATATCAGGTCGATTCCCGCCTCTCGCGCGGCCGCCTTGATGGACTCCGTGTTGGCCACGCGCCATTCGCTTTCCTTCCCGACCTGCGCAAAGCCGAGGACGATTTTTCGATCCGGGTCACGTCGGGGCCGGGCCGGCGCGTCCAGGGTGCCGCTGGCAATCGACTCCGGCGTGACAAGGCTGGTGCGGAGGAGCATCTTTTTCGGGATGCCAGTCTCGCGATGCAGGATGTCCATGGCGTAAACCAGCGCTTCCTTGCCGCCCGTGGGGCAGGAGAATGTGGCGGAGAGAACGCCGCTTGTCACCAGGTCGATCCCGCCGTGAGGCCCCGGCAACCCGTCGATGCCGACAAACCGTATGCCGGTGATGCCGAGCTTCACGGCCGCGCGGTACGCGCCATAGGCCATGGCATCGTTCTGCGCGAAAACGACGTCGGGTTTCCCGTTGTGCCGCAGCCAGGAGACAAGCTCGTCCTCTGCCTTGTCGCGCAGCCAGTCGGCCACGATGGTGCCGACGATGGAGACGGTGCCGGCCTTTTCAACCGCCTCCCGAAACCCGAGCGCCCGGTCCAGGGTTGGGGGGGAGCCTGACCTTCCCTGGATCTCCACGACTTTTCCTCCCTTTTTCCCCAGGAGATCCGCAACGTACTGGCCCGCCTGTTTGCCGATGAGCCTGTTGTCGGGGCCGATATACAGCGTGTAGTCGTAGCCGATCACGGATCGGTCCAGGAGGATCACGGGAATATGGCGGTAGGCCTCCGCAATGACCGGCGTGAGCGCCGCTGCGTCGTTGGGAGAGATGATGAGCAGGTCGATGCCGAAATCCAGGAGCTTCTTCACGTCCTGGATCTGCCTGGCGCTGGAGTCAGCGGCGTCGCTGAACACGACGCGAACGTTCGCGTAGTGCGACGCCTCGCTCTTGATCTCCTCACTCATGTTGATGCGCCAGGGCTCCGTGAGGTTGGCCAGGGACACTCCGATCACGAACTGGTAAGCCTGATCCGCCACGCCATCCTTGCTGCATGCAGTCAGGGAGGCAAGCAGGAGAACGCACATGACCGCCGCTGCGGGCAACCTGCTCACTCTACGCCCCTCCTTTCCTGTATTCCACCGGAGAACGGCCGAAAACGCGCTTGAACGCTCGGCTGAAATAATGCTGGCTCTGGTAGCCTACGGCCTCCGCCACTTCGTAGACCTTGACGGCGGGATCGCTCATAAGGAGAACCGCCTTGTTGATGCGCACCCTTGTCAGGTAATCCACAAAAGAGAAGCCCGTCTCCCGTTTCAAGAGCCGGCTCAGGTAGCCCGGGCTCACCTGCACCGTTTCGGCCACCTCCTCCAGGGTCAGCTCGGACCTGCCGTAGTGGGCATCGATGTAGTTCTGCGCCTGGAGGACGAACGCGCGATGGCTGCTGCGGCGGGCCACCTCTGAGGTCAGGCCTTCATAAGTCTCCGCCAGGCCGTCCGGTCCTTCCGCAATGGGGGCATGAACGATCACAAGCGCATGCGCCAACGAGCCGGCGGCGCGTGATTCCACGGTCTCCACCGCCCGGGTCCAGGCCGGGCCGGGGGAGGAGCCTGTCAGGGCCACCACGTCATCCTGCTCGTCCAGGAACACCGCGACCGGGGGGAAGTCCTTGAAGGCCTCCTCGACGATCCTGCGGACGGCGAACAGCTCGATCCGCCTGTTTTTCTCCTGGGCCAGCTCGGCCGAGGCCATCCTCTCCGTGACGTGGATGAGGGCAACGACGCGGTACCCGACAGTGGCAATGCCCAGGAACGCGGCCCGCTCCCCGATTTCCGAGCTGGACAGGCGTCCACCGACCCAGTCCCGGAGAAGCTGCTCGCGCAGGATCGGCATGTTGCGCTCCAGCTGCTCCTGCGCCCAGCTCAGGTAATGTCTGCGCCTGCGCGCGGCGGTGAGCTCCTGCTCCGCCCGCACCAGCACCGAGGCCAGCACGTCCTGGGGCACGGGTTTCAGCACGTATTCGAACACCTTGAGCTTGAGCGCACGCTGCGCGTACTCGAACTCGTCGTGCCCGGACACCACGACAATGACGCAATCCCGCCACACGTCGTTGATCTTCTGGATCAGGTCCAGGCCGTTCAGGAACGGCATGCGCACATCGATCATGAGAATGTCGGGCTTTTCTTTCTGCACCAGGGCAAGCGCCATTTCCCCGTCCTCCGCTTCCGCCACCACGCTCATATCGGGACGAATGCGCTCTATCGTTGCGCGAAGGCCTCGACGGATCTTTGGCTCGTCGTCAGCGATCAAGACTCTCCACATTCGCTTATTCCTCCCCCTGGATCAGAGGGTGAAAGATCTCCACTGTCGTCCCCTGGCCGGGAGTGCTTTCGAAGCGCAGCCCGAAGTTCCTGCCGAAGGAAAGCTGGATCCTCTCATTCACGTTCGATATTCCGTAGCCGGTCTTCTGGGAGCTCTCCGCGGGCGCCTTGGAGAGCAGCGCGCGGACCGCGGCGAGCTTTTCCTCCGACATCCCCACCCCGTCATCCTGCACCCGCAGCACCAGAATCCCGTCCCTTCGCAGCGCCTCCACGTGGATGGACCCGTGTCCGCGCCGTTCCTTGATGCCGTGATAGATCGCGTTCTCCACGAGGGGCTGGAGCGTCAGCTTGAGCACCATGTAGGGCAGCACGTCATCCGGCGCGCACAGGGAGAAGTCGAACTTGTCCTCGTAGCGCAGCTTCTGGATGATGAGGTAGCTCCTCACGTGCTCCAGCTCGTCGCTCAAGCTGATCATCTCCTTTCCCTTGGACAGTGCGATGCGGAAAAGGCTTGTGAGCGCGCTCACGATCTGGACGATATCGTTTGCCCCGCGGTCCTGCGCCATCCAGTGGATCGTGTCCAGCGTGTTGTAGAGAAAGTGGGGCTTGATCTGCTCCTGCAGCGTCTTCAGCTCGGCCTCCCTCTTGCTCTGCTGCTCCCGGTAGACCAGGTCAATGAGCTTCTGGATCTCCTCTATCATCGTATTGAAGCTCTTGCCCAGGTGCCCGATCTCGTCCTCCTGCCGGCCCTCGAAGCGCACCGCCAGGTTCCCCTCCTCAGCTTCCTTCATGAGCGCACGCAGCGCTATGACCGGGCGGGCAATCGAGCCGGTGAAGAAGATCGAGACGACAACCGCGATGAAAAGAGTCACCCCCGCGATGATGAATGAGTAGTAGCGGATGAGGCTCACTTGTCCCATGATCTCGTTCAGCGGGAAAACCCCGATTGTCTTCCAGCCCGTGTAGTCGGAGCTCTGGGCAATGATCTGGTAGTCCGCCCCTCCGATCCTGCGCACCGTGCTGGTCTGGGGGCCCGCCAGCCAGTCCCCTCTCACCCGGTAGACGACGGGATTGACGGGGGCATAGACCGTGCCCCCTTCCGCGTCCTCGATGAAAAGGAAACCTCCCTGCCCCACTTTCATGTCGACGAATATGTCCTGGACAACCTGCAGCTTCATGTCGATCAGGACGACCCCGCGGGACCGCCCGGTGCGGGGGTCTATGACGGCCTTGACGATGGAAACTACGTCGTCAGCGCTGTAGCCGGGGGTATTGCGAAGGTTCCTGCCCACGGGCCGGGGGAGAAGCTGCACGGCCGGTGCAAATCTGACCGCGCGGCGATACCAGTCCTCTTCCCACAGGGGGTCCCGGGTTATCGGCTGGATCTCATTGCTGAGGTGACCGTCAGCATCGTTGACCAGCAGGATGCCCGCAATCTCCGAATTGACGGTCGTGATGTTCGCAAGGAGGCGCAGGGCGCCGTCTGTGCGGACCGCGGGCAGAGGGCTGACACCGGCGTCGTCGATCCCGTAGAAGGCCCGTATGTCGCCGTCTTCCGCCAGAATCGAGATGATCCCTTCCATTTCCCGGATATAGAACTCTATGTTGCGAGTTACCTGCCGGATGAGCTGGACCGTGTGGTTTGTTACTTCCCGTTCAATGATGCGCGCTGATATCGAGGGCCCCAGGATGCCCAGCGTCAGCAGGGGCAGAACGATGACGGCAACAAAGTAGATAAGGAGCTTGGCTCGTATGCTGCGATACTTCAGGAAGCGCCCCCATGTCGGCTGTTCGTCATGGTAGCCGCGGGGGCGCGATTATGCAAGAGAAAAGTGCCGGGAAAGCCTATCCCTGCGACGCGTCGTAGCTCACGCTCATCGCCTTGACGCTGCCGTCCGAGTTCAAGCTGCCCCTGACCAGGACGTGCATGCCCACCTTCACCATGGACTTGGTCACCGTGACCAGGCGGTGAATCTCGGTCCCGTCCGGCACCACGATGGGGAACGTCTGATCTCCGAACTTCATCGTGAGTGAATGCATGTCCCCTTTGGCCGCATACGCGCTGACCACGGCGTTCGTCATGATCTGGCCCGGCTGCTGCATGGGGAACTGCCCCTTCTTGACCACTTTGTAAAGCTCAGCCGAGAAGATATTGATGGCGGTCGCGGTCATGCTGCCGTCCACAGCCCGGTGGGTCGTGACCCCCATTGCGTCTCCCGTCTTGACATCGGAGAGCGTGGCGTTGCGCCGCTCCAGGACCAGGGTGGCCGGGGACAGGGTGGCGCTCTTCGTGCTGCCATCAGCGGCTGTGAGTGTTATCTGACCAGCGCTCACGGACGCGACCGTTCCGTCGATTGACGTGGGCACCGCTGACTGCGCGAAGCCTGCGGCCGCGGACACCAGAAGAAGTGCCGACATAAAGACGACGACCGGGGTTGCCGATCGAATGTGATCTCTCATGAAAAAGTTACTCCTCATCCCTTCAATGTAGAAAGACGCGCTCACCATCGTCCACTGGGCAACCTTGACTCGCAAGAATGCCCGCGGCTATCCTGGCGGGGTGAGTCTCCGAATCGGATTGGCCCTGGGCGGAGGCGCCGCGCTTGGTCTTGCCCATGTCGGCGTCCTCAAGGTGCTTTCGGAGGAAGGCATCAAAGTGGACTGCGTTGCGGGCACAAGCGCCGGCAGCGTGATCGGAGCAGCCCTGTGCGCCGGGCGCTCCTGGATGGAGATTCGGGACGCGGCCCGCCGCTTGGAATGGGCCCACATCGTGTCCCTGACCATCCCTCGGCAGGGGATGATGCGCCTGGACAAGCTGGAGCGCTATGTGGAGGCAATGACGGGGGCGCGTGATTTCGCAAGCCTGCAGATCCCGTTTGCCGCCGTGGCCACGGACCTGGAGCGCGGGGAACCGGTGATCTTCACGACGGGCAACGTGGGAAAAGCCGTGCGCGCAAGCTGCAGCGTTCCGGGGCTCTTCGAGCCGCTCCGGGACGGGGACGCGGCGCTGGTGGACGGCGGGCTGGTCAACGACGTGCCGGCGGACGTGGCGCGCTCCCTCGGGGCGGATATCGTCATCGCGGTGAACCTGCACTCGCGGAGACTGCAATCCGGGCCCCCCCGCAACATACTTGATATCGCCTACTACACCTTTGAAATTCTCCTGACAAACGCCGGACAGAAGGGAATGGCCTCAGCGGACATCGTGGTGACCCCTGACCTGCAGGGCTTCCATTACCGGAACCTGAAAAAGCTGGATGAGCTCGTGGATCGTGGTGAGCAGGCCATGCGCGCATCCGTGAAAGAGCTGAGGCGCCTCATCGCGGTGAGCGGTCGACGCAGGTCAAAGGCCTGAGGCCCGACGGGCCACGTGCTCCCACGCGCTTCGGGGGAGCGGATGAAGCCCCGCGGGGAACCGTCCCGCTTCGCGGCCCACAAGGAAACGCAGGCCGGCCGCCAGGGTGGCCATCGTGATGTCAAAAGAATTGAGGGAGTCCCCGTACCCTGCCGTGAGGTTTGCCATTGACCCACCGGGAAAGAGAAACACCCTCCTTCCGGAGGGCTGGACCTCCTCGACAAACGGAACCATCTCCCGCCGGGGGCCCAGTGCGGCTACGTCGATCTCATCCGGAGCATGTCCCACGTTCAGGAGGAAGCAACCCTGTTTCAGGGACGCGAAATGCCCGGCATTCAGAACGCCCGTTCTGCCGGTGGCGGTGACAACGACGTCCGCCTCTGAGATAAGCTCCTCCAAGGCGCCAGCCTTGTAGCCGGCGTACGCCGCAAAAAGGGCGCGCGCGGGGTCTGTCTCCGCAACGCTCACGGTCCCGCCGAAAGCCCGCGCAATCTCGGCGACTCCCTGGCCCACAAGGCCGAACCCCACCACAAGGACATGCCGTCCGTGAAGGCTCAGGCGTGTGCGGTCCATGAACGTGTTCCATGTGCTCAGACCGACGAGGTGGCGGTTATGCAGCCCTTCCTTGATCGGGACATCATCACAGTTGAACACGGGGAAGGTAAGGGTGCGTCCAGCGCCTACCAGACCGTTGATGCGTGAGATTCCGGACCCCGTGGCCTCCAGCCCGGCAATCACGGGAACTCGCACTGCGCTCTCCAGCAGGCAGCCTGCCAGCGTTGCGCCCATCTCATACAGGTGCGTCGGCCCCCATGCAAGGGCGCTTCTTGCAGCCTCCGCCTGATCCTTTCCGCCCATCCCCTTCCAGGCGTGCGCCTTTGCCCCGCGCGACACCAGGCGTTCCACCACGTCGTCACGGACCGTGGACGGATTGCAGGTGATCAGGAACAATTCCGCGCCCTTCTCGAGAAGCGCCTGGAAAAACGGCAGGATTTTCTGCTCCAGATGCACGGAGCATGCAAGACGGATCCCTTCCAGTTTTTCGAGGGCCGTGATTTCTCCCTCGGTCAGGGGCATGTTCATGCGGACCCAGGCGATGGATTGCTCGAAGTTATCCATTGTCCATTCCCTTTTTCCCTCGCGTCTCATGACGTTTCCTGAGGAACACGCGCACCGCAACCACGCAGATGACCAGCAGCACGATGAGCGCGGCGGCAAAAGGCTCATACCTCCGGAAGAGCAGCCCTGCCCGCTCCCCCTGCTTTCCCAGCTGGAAGAACAAAATGCTCCAGAACCCGACCCACAAGGCCGCGCCGGTAGCATTGTAGACCAGGAAGCGCCACCAGCGCATCCCGGATATTCCCGCCACAATCCCGTTGAGCTGCCGAAGGATCTCGAAAAAACGAGCCACAATCACGACGATCGCTCCGCGGGTCTCGAAGAACCGCTCCGCGTGCTGCAGGCGCGCTGGAGTGAGAAGCACGTACTTGCCGTACCTCAGCACAAGCCTGCGCCCGCCGAACCGGCCGATGGCGTAGCCCACGTTGTCCCCCAACGTGGCCGCACACAAGGCGGTGATCATGAGGAGGTAGATATTGAAGCTGCCGCGGGATGCAAGGAGCGCCCCGGCAATGAGCAGTGTCTCGCCGGGCATGGGGACGCCGAAATCCTCCAGGAAGACGGCGGCGAAAACGGCAAGATAACCGTAATGTTTGAGGTAAGGCTCCAGGGTCCGGAGGAGATGCTCCATCCCGGGGCTAGACGGACGGTTGCGTCACGGGGGCATCCCCGCCCGGCGTCACGGGCTCTTCGGGAGGATGTGCCCGCTCTTCCTGCCCTGCCAGGCCAGGCTGCTCGGCGGCTTCCCCTTCGAAGCTCCCCTGGGGGAACAGAATCGCTATGGCATCCAGCACCGAGTCCGCGAACTCGAAGCCCATGTCCTGATGGACCTCCGCAGGAATCTCTTCCAGGTCCTTCTCATTGCGGCGCGGCAGAAGGACGTGCGTCATCTTGTATCGATGGGCAGCCAGCACCTTTTCCTTGACCCCGCCAATGGGAAGGAGCCGGCCCGTCAACGTGATCTCACCCGTCATTGCGAAACCGCTCTTCAACGCCACCCCCGAGACCGCGGAAAGAAGGGCGGCGGTGAGCGTGATGCCAGCGGAAGGGCCGTCCTTCGGGATGGCTCCCTCCGGCACGTGGATGTGGATGTCGCGGTCCTTGGTGAAGTCCGCGGGAATGCCCAGCGCCGCGTGGTGAGCGCGCAGGAAGGAGAGCGCCGCCTGCGCGCTTTCCTTCATCACGTCCCCAAGGCTGCCGGTGAGCATGAGCTCCCCTTTTCCCTCGAGGATGGCCACCTCCACGGGCAGGAGCTGCCCGCCCACCTCGGTCCACGCAAGGCCGTAGGCCAGGCCCGGCTTCACGTCACGGGAGAAGGTGTTCTCCAGGAACTTCACCTTGCCCAGGTACTTCTCGACGTTCCTGCCCGTGACGGTGACCTTGAAGGGCTCGGCGCCCGGCCCAGGCTGCGCGGCAGGCTGCGCAGGAGGCTGCGCCGCAGCAGGCGCGCCGGCCCGCGACTCAGGCGTTGCTTGTTCAGCCGACGCCGGCGCGGCAGTTTCGATCTCTGCCTCCGCAGATTGCGGGGGGGCCGGAGGCATTCTGCCTTCTTTCACGGCTGCGCGCGCGATCTTCCTGATGATATTGGCGATCTCACGCTCCAGGTTTCGCACTCCCGCTTCCATGGTGAAGCCGCGGATGAGCTTCAGAATGGCCGATTTCTGGAACGTGATGCCGGCCCAGTCCAGCCCGTTCTCCCTGATCTGCTTGGGCACCAGGAACTTTTCGGCGATCTTCTCTTTCTCGAACTCCGTGTACCCGGAGATCTCGATGATCTCCATCCTGTCGCGAAGGGGATACGGGATGTTGTGGGAAGAGTTGGCCGTCGTGATGAACATCACGTGGGAAAGGTCGTACGGCACTTCGAGGTAGTGGTCCACGAAAGTGGCGTTCTGCTCCGGATCAAGCACTTCCAGCAGGGCGGAGGCAGGGTCTCCGCGCCAGTCGGAGCTCATCTTGTCGATCTCATCCAGGAGGAAGACAGGGTTGCGCGATCCTGCCTTGCGCATGGACTGGATGATCTTGCCCGGAAGGGCGCCGACGTAGGTCTTTCGATGGCCCCGGATCTCCGCCTCGTCACGCACGCCTCCCAGGGAAACTCGGACGAAGTTCCGCCCCAGGGAGCGCGCCACCGACCTGCCCAGGGAGGTCTTGCCCGTGCCGGGAGGGCCGATGAAGCAGAGAATGGGTCCCTTGACCGTGGGGGACAGCTGGCGCACGGCAATGAAGTCGAGGATCCGCTCCTTGACCTTTTTCAGGTCATAGTGGTCTTCATCCAGGATCTGGCGGGCGCGCTCGATGTCGCGGTTGTCCGCGGTTATCTCTTTCCACGGCAGGTCCACGATCCACTCGAGGTAGGTGCGAAGCAGCGCGGACTCAGGGGACATGGGCTGCATCCTGCCCAGCCGCTTGAGCTCCTTCTGGCACTTCTCAGCCACTTCCGCGGGCAGCCCCTTGGCCTTTACTTTCTCTTCCAGCTCCTTGGCGCCGGTGGGATCATCTCCCTCCGCGCCGAGCTCCCGCTGGATCTCCTTGAGCTGCTCGTTGAGAAAGTAGTCTTTCTGCGTTTTTTCAAGCTTGCGCTTGACCTTGCCGGTGATCTCCTGCTCCAGGGAGAGCACCTCGATCTCCGAGGCAACGATTGCCGCGCACCTTTCCAGCCGGGTCTCCGCGTTCTCGATGGACAACAGCTCCAGCTTCTGGGGGAGCTTGAGGGGCAGGTTTCCCGCAATCAGGTCCACAAGAGTGTCCGGCAGATCCGCGCCCTCCACGGCGGTGACGACCTCCGGAGGCACTTTCTTGGCCACCTCCGCATACCGCGTGAACTGCGAAAGGGCCGTTCGCATGAGCGCGGACACCTGGGACGTGATATCCCTGGTTTCCGCAATGGGGCGAACGATGACGCGGAAAGAATCCCGCGTCTCGGAATACTTCGTGATGGCGGCCCTCTCCAGCCCTTCCACCAGGAGCCTGATCTTCCCGTCCGGAAGCTTGAGCATCTGCAGCACGCGGGCAACGGTCCCGACATCGTGCACATCGCGCTCATCCGGCTCTTCAACGCCTGTTTTCCTCTGGGAGACCAGGAACAGCGGACGTCCCAGGCGCATTGCCTCCTCCACGCTGCGCAGGGACCGCCTGCGTCCTACGAACAGCGGCACCACCATCCGGGGGAAAACCGCGAGGTCCTTCAATGGGACCATGAACATCTCGTGTCTTTTGAGGAGGATCTTCATGTTCTTGAAACGGCCGCTATGCCGTCTTTTTCTGGCCGGAAAGGATGATCTCGGGTTTCTCGGAGCTCGTGACCACCCGCTCGGTGATGACCACCTTCTTGGCGCCCTTGAGAGAAGGTATGTCGAACATCACGTCCATCATCAGCGCCTCCACGATTGCACGCAGGCCGCGCGCGCCCGTCTTCCGCTCGATGGCCTTGTGCGCGATTGCATCGATGGCACGCTCGTCGAACTCCAGCTCCACCTCGTCCAGCTTGAAGGATGCCTTGTACTGTTTGAGGATGGCGTTATGGGGCTCCGTGATGATTCGCCGCAGGGCATCCGCGTCCAGCTCCTCCAGAGGAACCACGATGGGAAGCCGGCCCACAAACTCGGGGATGAGGCCGTAGCGGATCAGGTCATCCGGCTGCAGCTGCGAGTACAGCTCCACGAGGTCCTTCTCCCCCATACCCTTGGGGTCGGAGCCGAAGCCCAGCGGGTGCGCCACCGTTCTCTGCTCAACGATCTTGTCCAGCCCGACGAACGCGCCGCCGCAGATGAAGAGGATGTTCGTGGTGTCGATGCGCAGCATCTCCTGGTTGGGATGCTTGCGGCCGCCCTGGGGCGGCACCGAAGCGACGGTGCCTTCCACGATCTTCAGGAGGGCCTGCTGGACGCCCTCACCGGAAACATCCCGGGTAATGGAGGGATTGTCTCCGCTCTTGCGCGCGATCTTGTCGATCTCATCTATATAAACAATGCCCCGCTCGGCCGCGGAAATGTTGTTGCCGGCGTTCTGGATGAGCTTCAACAGGATGTTCTCCACGTCCTCACCCACGTAGCCCGCCTCCGTGAGGGTGGTGGCGTCCGCTATGGCAAAAGGCACCTTGAGCTTGCGCGCCAGCGTCCTCGCCAGCAGGGTCTTTCCCGTGCCGGTGGGACCGATCAGGAGGACGTTGGACTTCTCCAGCTCCACGTCGTTCTGGACCTTATGGCCGAGAGCTATCCTCTTGTAGTGGTTGTAGACCGCGACGGAGAGGACCTTCTTGGCCTGTTCCTGGGCTATCACGTACTGATCGAGATAGTCCTTGATCTCGCGAGGCTTCGGGATGTCTTCCGTGAACTCGATGGAGAGGTTTTCTTCCTCTTCATCCAGTATCTTCTTGCAGACGTTGACGCATTCGTCACAGATGAACACGCCGGGGCCGGCAATGAGACGCCGGGCTACGTCCGCGCTTTTTCCACAGAAAGAGCAGACCTTGAAGCCGTCACTTTTGGGAGTTTTCGCCACTCTTGCTCCGCCTCAGAATCTTGTCGATGAGCCCGTATTCAAGGGCCTCGTCCGCGGACATATAGTAATCCCTCTCGAGATCCTTTTCTACAGTTTCGGCGGATTTCCCCGTGTGCTCAGCGAAATATGAAATGATGAGCTTCTTGATGCGCACAAGCTCCCTGGCCTGGATGCTGATGTCGACGGCCTGCCCGGAAACACCTCCCCAGGGTTGATGGATGAGGATGCGGGATGAGGGCAGCGCCACTCTCTTGCCGTTCGTGCCGCAGGCAAGGAGAAGCGCGCCCATGGAGGCCGCCTGGCCCAGGCAGATGGTCTGGACGTTCGGTTTGATGTACTGGATGGTATCGTAGATGGCAAGCCCCGCCGTCACCGTGCCCCCGGGGGAATTGACATACAGGTGGATGTCCTTCTCGGGGTCCTGCGACTCCAGGAAAAGGAGCTGGGCCACCACGAGATCCGCGTTCACGTCGTAAATCTCTCCATCGACGAAGACAATCCTGTCCTTGAGCAGCCGGGAATAGATGTCATACGACCGCTCTCCCCGACCCGTCTGCTCGATGACAATCGGGACAAGGTTCGTGTCCATCTCTTCCATGAGCTGCCCTTCAATTTTCATCATACTGAATGGTACCTAATTCCCCGCCAATATGTCCAATACTTTTCTCTTTTCCCCCGCCCGCAGGGTGGTCTTGGAAAGGAGGAAATCGTAGAGCTTGTCGATGCGGAGGTTCGACCTCATATAGTCCACGAGATTGTTCCTGGCCAGGCTCTCCTTGAGGTCCTCCGGCTTGACCTTGCGCTCGACCGCCATCTTTGCGATCTCCGCGTCGAGATCCCCCTCCTCGATGGCGATGTTCTCCCGCCGGGCCACCTCGGAGATGACCAGCTGAAGCCTGGCGCGCTTTTCCGCGGACGGCAGCCAGTCCTTGCGAAGGCTCTCCATGGTGGTCCCCTGCGCTTCCAGGAGCTCCACGAGCTTCTTCTCGTCGATCCTCATCTGGCTGACATACTCCTGCCACATGTTTTCAAGCTGGTAATCCACGATTGACTGGGGCAGGGGGATCTTCGACGTCTCGACAATGGAATCCAGGATCCGGGACACCGTCCGGGAGCGCACGTTCTGCTTCACGGCCTGCTCCAGCTTTGCCCTGATGTCCGCCTTCAGGTCATCGAGGCTCTTGAACTTCTCACTGATGTCCTGGGCAAGCTCATCATTGATCTCGGGAAGCTTCTTCTCCTTGATGCTGTTGAGCTTCACCTGCAGCGTCACGGACTTGCCCGCAAGCGCGCTGGTTTCGAAATCCTCCGGGTAGACCTTCGTGACGAGCTTCGTGTCCCCCGTCTTCATTCCCACGATATCGTCATCTATCTTATAGACATTGTATCCGGTTCCCACCTCGAACACGAACGCCTCGCGCCGCGTCCCCGGCTTCTCCGCTCCGGCCTCCAGCTCCATGTAGTCCACGTTCACGATGTTGCCCTTCTCCACGTCACCGCTTTCCTTGTCGGTGAAGAGGGCATTCTGCTCCTGCACGCCTTTCAGCTCCCGGCCGATGTCCTCATCCGTGATCTCCCATTCGGGCTGGTCTATCTCCAGGCCGGTGTAGGGCCCCAGCTCCACGGTGGGCCATGTGTCATAGATCACTTCGAAAGCGAAGTCCTTCCCGATCTCCAGCGCGTCATCCGCCTTGATCTCGGGAGTGGCGTAGGGAATGGGTTTCTGCTCGACGCTCTCAAAGACCTCGGAAAGGCTCTTCTCCAGCACTTCCGACCTTGTCTGGTCAATGAGGGCAGGACCGAGCTTGCGCACAATGATGTCCACGGGGACCTTGCCGGGCCGGAAGCCCTTCAGGTGCGCTTTCTGCGTGTATTCCTTGACTATATCGTCGTACTGCTTCCTCACGTCCTCGGTCGGGACGCGGATGGTGAGCTTCACCTTCGAGTTTTCGAGAAGCTGTACTTCTTTCGTTGCGTTCACCCTGCAATTCCTCTTTCGACGTGAGTTGCGAACCGCCTACACGGAGCGACCCGCACGCCACGGTATATCGCAGGGCGGATTCGAGTCAAGCGGCGCAAATATATGGTTCTTACTATACATTCACCGAGTCAGAGCTTCACCAGAGGGGGCTGAGAGCGGGAAACGGGACTTGAACCCGCGACATCCACCTTGGCAAGGTGGAGCTCTACCAACTGAGCTATTCCCGCACGTTCTCTACCACTGCGAGAGAAGGGATTTGAACCCTCAAGCCTTTTCGGCACCAGATCCTAAGTCTGGCGTGTCTGCCAAATTCCACCACTCTCGCCTGGATAGTAACAACGACACCGGACGGGAGTCAATACGCCCGTCGCTGCGGAATATATCAAACGGCAAAAGCCTTGGCAAGGAGGGACGGCGCCCTGGAGAGCGCCGCCCCTTTTCGAGCTACATCGCCGCCAGATCGAAGACGTGAACTTTTCCGCCTTCGGCGATGATGGGGCAGTCCTTGACCAGTCTGGCGGCACCCGACAGATCGTCGGCCTGGAGCAGGCTGTATCCGTTGGAGACATTACCGCTGGATCCTTCCTGGGCTCCTGCGGAGCTGACAGTCTTCGATCCGCCAAACGGGGCGCCCGCCTCGACAACCGCGTTTCCCAGTTTTCCGAACCAGGCCGTCCATACCTTCATGGAAGCCTGCCCTTCCTGGGGGGTGGTCGGAGCCTTTCCTCCGCTATAGAGAACAATGAACTTCTTCATGGAAGTCCTCCTGTCGTTCAGTCTTGATTTGTATGACGAACGGGAGGCGTCATTTGGGACAGCTTCAGGAGCTCCCCCATTCTGGCGGCAAGGTTCTCCACGGTTTGAAGACCGACACGATCCTCGGAAGCTCTTCCCCAGAGGGCCGCGCCGGAATGGCTGAAAGGAGGGCCATCCGCAATGGCCATCATGTTCTGCTGGAGGAAGAAGGTCTGCATGTTCTGAAGGGTCAGCTCCTGGCCGCCGTTACGAAATCCGCCGCAGGCAATTCCGGCGCCGGGCTTGTTGCTCATCTCGAACACACCCGAAGCACGCAAGGCGACGCTGCGGTCCATCATGACCTTCATCTGGCCGGTTACCATGCCCATGTAGACAGGAGAGGCAAGGATGAGCGCGTCGCATTTTCGAAGCGCGTCGAGGATCCCCTTCATATCGTCATCAAAGGCGCACGAGCCTCCCGCACAGCGAAAGCAGCCGTCGCAGGGATGGATGTTCTTGTCGTCCAGAAATAAGCACTCCACCTCGGCGCCCCTTCGCCGCAGCACGTCGAGCGCGAAGCGCAAGGCAAACGAGGTGTTGCCTTTTCGGTGCGGACTACCGCAGATGCCGAGGATCTTCATGCTGAAAAATACTTCATAGAAAAAGGGGTTTGAGCCGCGCAGGACTCGAACCTGCGACCCGAAGATTAAGAGTCTTCTGCTCTACCAACTGAGCTAGCGGCCCCCGTTTCAAGAACGCGTCCGGCAGGACTCGAACCTGCGACCTACGGGTTCGAAGCCCGGCGCTCTATCCAACTGAGCTACGAACGCACGCACCGTGTGCAGTTCCCCGACCGCAGCGCCAGCCCTGCGCGCTGCGGTCGGCGCAGAGCGCCGACCTCCGCATCGCCTTCGGCGATGCTACGGGTGGGTGATGGGTCTCGAACCCACAACTTCCAGATCCACAGTCTGGTGCTCTGCCAATTGAACTACACCCACCATGCGCTGGCAAATATGAACAAAGTGCGTGGATTTGTCAACGGCCGCGGCCGCCAGAGGCCACCGGCATTTTCGTTGATCCGGGGGCGCCAACCGAGGTACAATCGTCTCCTCCCAGGAGGCTTGGATGAAGAGGTCGTGCCGGTTCTTGCTCGCAGTGTCAGTTGTCACAGGAATCATTTCCGCATGCGGCGTTCCCCGTTCTCCCGCCCCATATTCTCCTGCCCAGAGTCGGCCGCTCGCCATCCCGACCCTGTATTCGCCCGGAAACGACGATCCGCAATCCGATCAAAAGAACCAGCCCTTCCAGATATCGGAGACGGGGCCCAGCGGAACCGTACCGCATGAGAACCTGGAGGGGGGCGTCTGGGTCCTGTTCAACAAGCCCGTGGTTGCCCTGACCAAGCTTGCCAAGCCGATCACCGCGTCCAGCGTCCTTTCCATGACGCCCAGAGTGGACGGGATTTTCCGCTGGTACGGCTCGCGCCTTTTGTCATTCGAGCCCCAAGGGCAGCTGGCCCCGGCGACGGAATACAAGGTGAGCGTGAGCAGATCCCTGAAGTCCCTGGAGGGGGAGCCCATTGCCGGAGACACGGAGTTCACCTTCCGAACTGAGCCGCTGGGCATCGTCAACATCAGCCCGCAGGGAGACGACGTGATACCCGAGGCCAGCAGGGAGATCGTGATCACCTTCAACTTCCCCGTCGATCTCCCCACCATCGTTCCCTCCATTCGCCTGGAGGCCGACGGCACGGCGGTGCGTTTCAAAGCAGCCAGGACAGTAGTGAAAGACAAAAGCGAGCTGGGACCGTACGAGAATGCGGACCGGCTGGTATCCCTGATTCCCGCCGGAGATCTGCCGCGTGACGCCGACGTCAAGGTGACTATCCGCAGCGGCGCCAGGCCAAGGCCTGAGAATTACGGGACCTCGGAAGACCTGACGGCCGGGTTTCACACGCTCAAGCCCCTCCAGCTGGAAACGAGCGAGATCGCCATGAGCGGTCCTTCGCCGAATGCCGTCCTTCGCTTCAATCACTCGCTTTCCGAGGAAAGTGTGCTGGCGAATCTCAAGGTCCCGCTCAAAGGCTACTCGCTCGAGAGCCACCTCGAGGTCTCGGGATCCTGGGTCTACCTGGGCCAGCTTCCCGTGCCTTTCGAGTCGAGCTTCGACATGCAGATCCTGCGCGGGCTCAAGGACGTTTACGGCCAGTCCCTGGGTCAGGACCAGACCGTCAGCCTCGAAGTGGGGCCCGCGGCCACGTACGTGCTGTTCCACGCCACAGGCCAGAAGCTCCTGGAGTCCCAGTTTCTTCCCCGGGTTGCCGTCGAGTTCCAGAACGTGATATCGGGCAAGTTCGGCATCGGCTCGCTGAAAGAGCCGTTCCTGCAGAAGGCCGGCAGCCCGAACCGAAAAGTCGACACCCGGCGCGTGCCAAAAAACACGCGGCATTTCGAGCTCTTCGATCTTTCCCCGTATCTCAACTCCGATCGAAAAGGAGCTGCATGGCTGTCATGGGCATTTACGGGGAAGTTCGAGGAGAGCGATACTCCTGAGGAGGTCAAAGACGACCTCGTGGTCCAGGTCACCGACATCGGGGCATCCGTCCACGTTGCCTACAACTCCCTTCTGGTGCTTGCAGGCTCTCTGTCCACGGGAGCGCCCCTTGCCGATGCCACGGTCACCCTGCGCAAGAGCGACCAGCGCCTTGTGGCGGGCAAAACTGACGCTTCGGGCCTCGCCGCTCTCACCATCCCTCCCGGCGTCCTCATGGGTGCTTTCCGCGGGAACGAGGAAGGCGTGCAGGTCGAGATAACCAAGGGAAGCGACCGGCTTGTCCTCAGCACCTCCCAGATGCCCTGCCTGACGTGGAACTCCTCTGAGCCGTATTCGGCCGAGGTCCCCCGGCCTCTCACGTACATCTGGTCTGACCGCGGGATCTACAGGCCGGGGGAGACCGTCTCTTTTGCCGGCATTGATCAGGACCTCGTGGTCGGGAAGCTTGCAGCCGCGGCCGGGAAATACCGAATCGATCTTCAGACTGACTCCGAGGATGCCAAGCCCGTTGCAACCATCTCAGGCACAACGCTGCCTTCGGGAAGCTTCTCGGGCCAGATCACGCTCCCCAAGGACATCGATCCGGGGGACTGGTTTCTTTCTTTCCATCGGCTGGCAGGAGGGAAGGACAGGGGAACCGGCCAGGCGTGGGTGAAGATCGCCAATTTCCGCAGGGTCACGTTCTCAGTCGATCTATCGCTCCCGGATGCCCGCACGTACATGGGAAGCACGCTCAACGCCAATTTTGCCGGCAAGTACCTGGCGGGCGGGAACGTTTCCCAGGGAAAGTGGAGCTGGTTCTGGACTCGACGGGAGCAATGGTATCAGCCGCCGGGTGATGAGCTGGCGCCGTATTCCTTCGGCGCGGTCACACGCGGATATCCTGAGGACCTGGGCTCGCAGTCGGGCACCCTCTCCGGCACCGCGACAATCACCGCGGCGCAGGACCTTGCGGACGGAGACAAGGGACGGGTGTACGACTACGAGGTTGTCGCAACCATAGAGGACATCGACAGGCAGGCGATCTCCAAGCGAGACTCCCGGCTGGTCTTCTCCTCTGACCAGCTTGTGGGAGCGCTTATCTCCTCCAGCCCGAAAGCGGATGACTCGCTGTATTTCGTGCAAAAGGACACGCCGTTCGCCCTGAAAATCGTCTCCGTTGACCCGGACGGGAAGCCGTATCCCTCGGGAGACGTGCAGGGCAGGCTCCTGCGTGAGGACTGGAAGCTTGTGCGGGAGAGGGCAGTCGGCGGAATGATCGACACTCATTATGAGCAGGAAGAGATAACGGAGAAAGAGTTCACCGTGAAGCCAGGCAGGCCTTTCGGGAGCATCCAGCTTTCAACCCAGAAAGCGGGCTCATACGCGATCGAGCTCTCCGGCAAGGACGCCAAGGGCAGGGAGAGCTTTACACGGATTTCCTTCTATTCTACTGGAGCCGACTTCATCCGCTGGAACAGCTCGGATGAGAGGCAGATCGAGATCGTGCCTGACAAGAAAGCATACTTCCCGGGCGACACTGCGCACCTCCTCATCAAGAGCCCGGTCGAAAAGGGTATCTTCCTGGTGTCAATCGAAAGGGAGGGGATCATCGAGCGCAGGTCGGTCATGCTTGAAGGAAGCGCCCCGACGATCGATGTCCCGGTCACGGAAGGCTACGTGCCGGACTTCTACGTATTTGTCTCCACCGGCACCGCCAGGACCAAGCCTCCGGCAGACGGGCCGGATTCACCGGATTTCGGCAAGCCGCGCGGCTATTCAGGGCTCATCGAAATTCCCGTTCAAGCTGATTCCCGAAGCATCCACGTGGACATAGCAAGCTCGAAAAACAGCTACTTGCCGGGGACTCAGGCGTCCTTGACGGTGAAGGCCACGTGGAAGGGCAAACCGCTGGAAGGAGCCGAGGTGGCGCTGGTTGCCGCCGACCGGGGTGTGCTGGACCTCATCGACTATCACGTTCCAAGCCCGCTGGACTTCTTCTACAGTCGGGACAATTTCCCGGACAAGGTTGCCCATTACGAGTCCCGGGACCTGCTCCTTGACCCTGTTACGTGGAAAGCGCGCGACCTCCCCGGAGGGGATGAAAAGGGAGAAGCTGCGCCGGAGGCGGGATCAGGTGTCACAACGAGGAAAGATTTCAATCCGACGGCGGTCTTCCGCACCGGTCTCAGGACCGGGCAGGGACGGCACGGTGACTGTGACCTTTAAGCTGCCGGACCTCCTGACAAAGTTTAGAACCACCGCCGTGGCGTCCAAGAATGAGCTTTTCGGGATGGGGGAGAACGAGATCCTTGTGCAGAACCCCATCAACGTCCGCACCGCGCTTCCACGCCGCATGAGGGTGGGTGACTCCGCAACGGCCGGAGTTGTCCTCACGAACCTGGACACGAAGCCGCACGCCGTCACCGTGTCACTCACGGCAGGCGACCCCCTTGCGGTGAAGGGCGCCGCAAAAAAGACGGCACAGCTCGCTGCCGGAGCCACGGCGGAAGTGGCGTTCGACATGGGAGCGCCGCGGCAGGGCACGGCGCGGCTTTCTTTCGACATCGATTCCGACGTCCTGCGGGAAAGGCTGGAGGATTCCCTGAACGTCGCGGCCGAGCACGTGGATGAGTCGTTCACGGTGATCGGAAAAACGACGAACGCCGCCCGGGAGGCTGTCGTAGTGCCATCCGCTTTTCTGGGCGCACCCGAGGAAGGGCTGTACCTGACCCTTGATTCGACAATCGCCTCCACTCTCGCGGGCGCCATACATTTCCTCGAGATCTATCCGTACGATTGCCTGGAGCAGGTGACCAGCAAGATGTTCGCGCGCGTCCTTTTCCCGCAGCTGACGGGGGACTCCAAGGCCGACCTTACCACCCTGGAACGCTTTGCGAACTCCGACGGCGGGTTCTCCTACTGGGACGTCCCGACGCCGCGCCGTTCCAGCTACTACGTCTCGCTCCGCGTCGCTCACCTTCTGGCAGCGGCCAGGGACAGGGGATTCGACATCCCTGAGAAGCTGGACACGGACGCCCTGTTGGAATATCTCTCGCGGGGATACGAAAAACTGAACGACACATACCTTCAGGCGTATGCCGTGTACGTGTTCTCCCTGTACGGCAGGAACGAGAAGATGAAGGCTGATGCGCTTGCCGGGCATGGGGGACAGGATCGGCATTTTCGGGTACGGCTTCCTGGGACTTGCATATGACGGAATGGGAGACCGGAAATCCGCCGCGAAGATCCTGACCCGCATGAAGAACTTCGTCCGGGTGGGGACGCGCACGGTCACACTGGTGGGCACGGTGAATGACTGGTTCTGGTACGGCGGCAACATCCAGGCCAAGGCCCTCCTCCTCATGCTGTACGCGCGGCTGCAGCCGGATTCACAGCTTGTCCTGGGCCTTGCCAACGACCTGGTCACGGCAAACTCGAGCGGATACTGGGGGAACACCAGCAACGCAGGGTGGGTGCTCCAGGCCTTTGCGGAGATGATCAGGCAGAACAAGGAAGACCAGGCCAGCTTCACCGCCCAGGTGATGCTGGGGGACTCCGAAGTGGCCCGCAGCGGCTTCAAGGGTCTTTCAAAAGCCCCATTCCGGAAGCAGATCACGGCCGCGGACCTCTCGGGCGCGGCTTCGACACAGGCCGGCGCAAAGGCTGCGGGAGGCACGCAGCTCCCCCTGACATTTGCGCTGGACGGGTCCGGAACGCTGTACTACACCGCGGAGCTTCGCTATTCAATCGCCTCGGAGGACGCGGACGCCAGGGACGAAGGAATCGGCATTGCGGCGGAGATCCTGGACCAGGACGGAAAGACAGTGGACGGGACGGTTTTGGCGCTCGGCCAGGTCTACAGGATGAAGCTCGTCTTCTACTCCTCCCGTGACAGGACGTTCGTGGCGCTGCGCGCGCCAATCCCCTCGGGAGCCGAGCCAATCGACGGGTCCCTTGCGACCTCGCAGATCGTGAAGCAGCCGGCGGCCCAAAATGCCTCCGCGGACAGCAGCGACAACTCTGACAACAGCGATTCGGGGGACCAGGAGGTGTCGCCGCCTGATTACACCTCCCGGATCTATGACAGCGAGGTGCGCTTCTTCTTCGACCAGCTGGATCGGGGGAAGCACGAGGTGAGCTTCCTGTTCAGGACAACCACACCCGGCAGCTTCCCCACCCCGCCGGCGCGGGCCGAGCTCATGTACCAGCCCGAGGTGTTCGGCAGGACCGATGGTGCCGTGTACACCATCGGGAAATAGAGGCATTGGGATGTCAGCAATCACGCCGAAGGACGTCTTCGAGTACCACCGGGCAGGACGGCCCGGCAAGATAGAGGTGGTGTCTACGAAGGGGCTCTCCACCCAAAGGGACCTTTCCCTCGCGTACACGCCGGGGGTGGCGGCCGTCGTAGAGGCCATCGAGCGCACGCCAGAGGCTGCTTTCGAGTACACGGCAAGGGGCAACCTGGTGGGAGTGATAACCAATGGCAGCGCCATCCTGGGGCTGGGCAACCGGGGGCCCCTTGCATCCAAACCGGTGATGGAAGGCAAGGGGATCCTTTTCAAGAGGTTTGCCGATGTGGACGTGTTCGATATCGAGCTGGATGCGCCGGACGTGGAAAAGATGGTGAGCGCGATCAAGGCCATGGCGCCCACATTCGGCGGCATCAACCTGGAGGACATCAAGGCCCCGGAGTGCTTCGAGGTGGAAAGAAGGCTCAAGGAAGCCCTGGACATCCCTGTCTTTCACGATGACCAGCACGGCACGGCCATCATCACGGGTGCTGCGCTCATGAACGCCCTGGAGCTGTGCGGGAAGACCATCGGCGGCATCAAGATCGTTGTAAGCGGCGCGGGCGCTGCGGCCCTTGCCTGCGCCGAGTTCTACGTCAGCATGGGCGCGCATCGGGAAAACATCCGCCTGGTGGACACAAAAGGAGTTGTCTACATCGGACGGCAGGAGAACATGAACGCCTACAAGGCGCGATTTGCCGCGGCCACGGACGAACGGACCCTCGCGGATGCCGTGCGCGGAGCCGACGTCTTCCTTGGCCTGTCAGGCAGGGACCTTCTCTCCCCTGCCATGCTCCTGACAATGGCTGAGCGGCCGGTGGTCTTCGCATGCGCCAACCCCGACCCCGAAATCCGCTACGAAGTGGCGCGGGAGACCCGCAAGGACGTGATCATTGGCACGGGGCGCAGCGACTATCCCAACCAGATCAACAACCTCCTGGGTTTCCCTTTCATTTTTCGAGGCGCGCTGGATGTGCGCGCCCGCGCAATCAACGAGCAGATGAAGCTTGCGGCGGCCAGGTCCCTCGCTGCCCTTGCCCACGAAGGGGTCCCCGAGTGCGTGCTGGAGGCGTACGGGAAATCCTCCCTGTCCTTCGGCCCGGACTACCTCATACCGACTCCGCTGGACACGAGGGTGCTTTTCTGGGAAGCGCCGGCCGTTGCCAGGGCGGCAATGGAATCAGGGGTGGCGCAGATCCGCATCGACCTGGAGTCCTACCCTGCCGAGCTTGAGCGGCGTCGCCACCACTGCGCCAGGAGCTGCAAGCTCAAAGATGCATGCTACCCGGGATGACCGGGGGTGACGGGCCTCTGCTCTGGGGCTTTCACGACGTCCAGGATGCGGGTTGCGATAAGATCCCCATCTATATGGAAGGAAATGTTGTACGTGCCCTCATCCGGAAAGACGACATTGGGCACCTGGATCACCAGCTCGACCACCCTGCGCGGATCATCCACGGACACCTTGCCGCCCGCTGAAAAGATCACTTGCTGGCTTTGATCGAAGAGGAGGTTGAGGGAAAAGGTATGCTCGCCCGCAATGTTGGTCACCGCGGCGTAGATGAACCACGGCGGCAGCGCGGCCGGGACCTGACGGACCGTGAACTGCGTGAAGGTCCCGATGATCCCTTTCTTCTGGTTGTCTTCAGTGATGACCCTGTCCGCAATGAGAAGCGCAACGAACACCGGCTCGGGCATTCCCAGTTACTCCTCGGGTCAGTGTATCAAAGCGGGCGTGATTGGAAAACGGTCTATGCGGTTGCGGGCGCGGATGCCGACGCGGACGCGGAAACCAGGGCCTCTGCCTCCTGCTGATACTTTCCATGGCTCAAAGCGGCCTTGCACGTCTTGCACACCTTGATGGTCTTTTCCTTTACCTGCGCTTCGTAGACGACCTTGACCGCGGTTCTCTTGCACAGGGGGCACAGGCCGCGGCCTTGCCGCACCTGACCCTTCAATCCTTTTCCACGATGGCTCTTTGCCATTGATTCTCCTCACCCGAAAACGATAGTGGCCGCATGATAGCGGCCACCCGTTTCAGAGTCAAGTGAGGCCTGACCCGGTGAGCCCTGCCCGGGCCGGCTACCGGCCTCCCCTGCCGCCGGAGCTCGAGCGTCCTCCTGACGATGCGGCACCCTGGGATCCGGCGTTCGAGCCGGCGCTCGCGCTCTCGGACGCACCTTTCGCGCTTGCGGCCGCGCTCACCACCTTGCCGAGGTTCAAGCCCAGGCTGTTGGCGATCTGGCCCCATCCCATGGGAGGAGAGCCCTGGCGAAGGGCCATTATCGTGTTGACGTTGGCCGTGGTGATCCCGCCGGTCATGTTGCTTGCAAGGCTGAACACAATGCCGATCTCACCGAATCCCAGGCCGTCTGCCTGGAGGGCGGAGATCTGGGCAGCAGTCACGGAAAAAGTGTTTTCAAGCCTCTGTACCTCGGTTGACGAGTTGTCTGCGGCGGCAGCAGCACCGGCAACGACAAGCGAAAGAAAAGCAACTGCAACGTAAGCAATTGCCGTTTTCCTCATACAAGTCCTCCTGGCCTCCCGATTTCGAGGGGCCACTTTCTATATACTCCGGCTCAACCCCGGTGTTTCAGGAGCGAGGCCCGGAGCCTTTCACGCCCGGACGCAGCCTGAAGAGCGCCCCTGCCCCCGGTCCGTTTGCCCGCAGATCTTCGCCTCCGGAGGAAACGACATACAGCTCCCGGAGGTCTGCTCCGCCGAATGCAATCCCGCTGAGCAGCTTCGCGGTGAAATAGACCCGCCTTTCCTCTTTGCCTTCGGGGGAAAACCGCAGGACGCAACTGCCTCCCCAGACTGGCACCCAGAAAAAGCCTTTGGAGTCCACCGCAATACCGTGCGGAATCCCCAGCGACTCAGGTACTTGAAGGATCACCCGCTTTGCGGAAACTTCGCCGCTGTCCATGTCATGGGCCAGTCGCAGGATCTGGCGGCTCGCTGCGTCACAACAGTAGAGGGACCCGCTGCCCGCATCGAATCCAAGACCGTACGCGCAGCCGATGTCGGCCAGTACCTTCCTGGCCGTGCCATCGGCGTTCACCTGGTACAGGCTCCCCGATTTTTTCCCCGCAAAACGCACCGCGCAATACAGCCTGCCCTGACCGTCCGCGGCTGCTGCGTCGACATGCGAGCGGGGACCCCATGCCAGCCGCCCCGCGAGGGTTTGCAAAGGACTTGGGTCCTGCAAAGCTTTCAGCTCCCCGCCTGCCGTGAAAAGGAGGAGACCTCCGTCATCACGCCGAGTCAGCTGAAGGACCTTTTCCCCGATAGTCACCTGGACGCTCTTTGCCCCGGCCGGGTCAAAGGAATAAAGGCTGCCCGAGTGCGCGTCAATCCAGTACAGGAGGCTGGACGCCGGCTGCCACACAGGCCCGCTGCCAATCTGGCACGCCCGGTTGGCCACGATCTCGGGGATGGGAGAAGGAGGTCTCATCGTCATGTCGTGGGATCGTTGGGAGTGCCGCCTTCCTCCCCCATTCGCGCCTTCAGGTACTCGGAGCGGGTCACAAGGCCCATGACTTTCCCGTCCTCCACAATGGGAAGCGCGAATATGGTGTGGGAGAAGAAGATGTGCTCGAGCTCTCTGAGGGTAGTGCCGGGAGTGGCGCTGATCACCTTGCGCGTCATGAATGCGCGTACGGGCGCGCTCATCTCCCCCGCGCTGCGGCCCTTGCTGATATCGCGCAAGGTGAGGAATCCGCAGAGCCTGCCCGCGCCGTCAACCACGGGCGCCCCCGTTCTGTCCGCTTTCTCCAGGAACTCAGAAGCGTCACGCAGGGTCCACGAATCACGCGCCACCTCGACGTTGTTCCTCATGATTCCACGCGCCGTTGCGGCCTCATCCAGCATGGCCTTGAGATACGCCTGTAGGGCGTGGAACGTCTTTCTCCCCGGCTGGTTTTTCAACAACGCCGAGGAAGCCTGGGAGTGCCCTCCCCCGCCAAAAGCTCCCAGAATGCGCGCCAGGTCGATCCTGTGCTGCTGGCTGCGCGCGATGATGAGCGTGTCGCGCTCTTTCTGAAAATAGAAAACTGAAAAAATGGCGTCCGGATTCTCCACCTCGAACACCTTTTCCACAACGGCGGAAAGACCGCCGACTTGTCGGTCCATCTCCATGTACGTGGTAACGATCTGGTGGCCGTGAAGGGTCTGATAGGTAAGCCTGTTGAGGATCTCGTGAAAAAGCGATATTTGCGACTCATCCTTGAGCGTCTGGAGAAAACTCTTCACCAGCGAGACAGATGCGCCCTGGGAGACGAGATAACCGGCCACTTCGAAATCGGCAAGGGCGACGTTCTCATGCGTGAAGCTGCCTGTATCGGCATAAACCCCGGTCAGGGCGATGGTGGCTTCCTCAGGCGTCAGGTGGATGCGCTTTCGCATGGCTTCCAAGCCAAGGAGGGTCGTGTTGGCCCCGACACAGCCCTCGTGGATCACCGCGCCGGGGATGTCGGAAGAGTCAGCAGGGTGATGATCGAAGACCTCCACCAGCGGCGGGAGAGGATCGATTCCCGACAGGTATTCCTTGATCCTTCCGAGGGATCGCGTGTCCACCACGACGAGCTGCTCCACGGGCTGTTTGTCGATCTCTTCGATAGTCAGCAAATCCAGGTGTTCTCCATACAGATTGTAGAGATTGCGCGCAACGGGATGGATGATTCGGCTGCGCACGCCGCGGGAGCCGGGGAAGAGCCTGCGGGCCAGCGCCATGGAGCCGAGACAATCGAGGTCCATGTTTGAATGCCCGATGACAAGCCGCACAGCGGCACCTCTTTCCCGCGGATTCGCTCACGTGCAGTGTGACGCGAATCACGGGCGAGTTTCAAGGAGCAGGGCTACGGCTTGACCTCACGGATGACGTTGTTTCCGTAGTCAGCGATATAGAGGTTGCCCGATGAATCGACCACCACTCCGTAGGGCTGATTGAGCTCAGCCGACGTCGCCAACCCGCCGTCACCCGTGTAACCGGCGGTTCCGGTTCCCGCCACGGTCGTGATGGTCCCGTTCGTACTAACCTTGCGCACAACGTTGTTGAACGTATCTGCGATGTAAATGTTGCCCGATGAGTCGACTGCAACGCCGTAGGGTTGGTTGAGCTGAGCAGAGGTGGCCGGCCCCCGTCCCCGGAGTAACCGGCGCCCGCTGCATTGTTACCTGCCACCGTCGAGATGGTCCCGCCTGAGGTAACTTTGCGGATGACGTTGTTGAGCGCATCGGCGATATACAGGTTTCCCGATGAATCGATTGCAACGCCAAAGGGATCGGCGATCTGTGCGGAAGTTGATAGTCCTCCGTCGCCGAAATAGCCCCCCGTGCCGGTTCCCACAACGGTTGTGATTGTCCCGCTTGCGTTTACCTTTCGTATTCTGTTGTTGAAGGTATCACCAATGTAGAAGTTGCCAGACCCGTCAGCGACCACAGAAAACGGACGATAGAGCTCAGAGGTAGTGGCTGATACGCCGTCGCTCGTGTAGCCCGCGGCCCCGGTTCCTGCCACGGTCGTTATGGTCCCGTGCGCTGCACTTTTCGTATCACGCTACTGATCTTGTCTGCAATGTAGAAGTTGCCCGACGTATCGAATCCAACGCCGCATGGGGTATTCAGCTCTGCTGAAGTTGCCGCGCCCGAGTCGCCGGTATAGCCTGCGGTCCCCGTGCCTGCCACCGTTGTGATGTTCCCCCCCGCTACCTTTCGGACCCGATTGTTTGCCGAATCCCCAATGTAGAGATTCCCTGAGCCATCAATCGCGACCCCGGCCGGGTTCCAGAGCTGGGCCGACGTGGCCGGCCCGTTATCCCCGCTAAACCCGGAGGTTCCCGTGCCCGCGACCGTTACAATTGTTGGAGGAGGCAATGGCGAAGAGCCCGGTGCGGAACAACCGGCAATCAAGAGCAAGGAGATCAATAGCCCGGCAACGAAGCACATTTTGCACTTTTTTTCCATAAGAAAGCCTCCTGGCGAATCGCCGATTCCGTGTACGCTCGGGTTTTTTCGCCTCTCCGGGAGAATTCTAATCCACGGGAGATCAGAATGCAACATGATTTCCGTGACGTTGGAATTGGCCTGCATTCGTGATATCCTATTGCATAGCTGGACAACGGCACGAAAGTGGGCTGATTTTTTGCCCCATAGAGAGAATTGGCGTAATGGCAAGGGAAAGGGAGGCCATTCGATGAAGCAATGTCGTGCATTAATCATACTTGCTCCGCTCATCCTTCTGTTCGTCTCCTGCCCCATGCCCACAGGCAACCCGGGTCAGGCCCCGAAAACGCCGCAACAGCCGTCAACACCCGCCACGCCGAGCCCGAGCGAACCGTCTCTGACCATAACCACGGACACGGGGAGAGGTCAGGCGGTCCTGGTGACGCAAAATGGCACACGCATCGACATCACTGCAACCGTTGATGACGGGTCCACGGTCAGCGCCTCCAGCGCGGAAGCCCTTGCCACGGTGAGCCAGGGATCCGGCGCCTCCCAATCCGCGTCATCGACGGATCAGGCAATCATCATAGGCACGCGGAAGGACGGGAATCCCGGCGTCTGGGCGTATTCCGGGGGCAAGATTCAGCCTGTCATCGATGAGGATAGTGGAGTTCTGACGTGCTCTCTGCCGCAAACCAGCGAACATGACGGCACATTCAGGGGCCAATTCGGCTGGGTGTATCACGTCATGGGAATCAGCGAAGATGGAAAGATGATCATCGGCTACGCGGAGAACAAGAAGGGGTTCTCTCACGGGAAGTTCCAGATAGATCCGGGAACTACCATCGGAGTGTACTGGCGCGTCTCGCGGCATCCGGTCAGGCCCTACTACCTCGCGTCGCACGCGCACATCATTGGCACTTTCGACCTGTCCAAGTTCCCCGGCGGCAAGGGCCATCATCGCTGGGCCAACTGGGCCATGCAGCATATCCTGGACCACCTCAAGTGGTTCCTCCTTGACTACCTGACTTCGTATCTGGTCATGGTGGACAAGGATGGCGTTCACTTCGATTCCACGAATAACGACTATCTTGTTTCCGGCACGGATCAGGACAATGACCCGGCAATAGCCACCATCGATCAGAAAGGCAATATCACCATCACGCCGCAGCAGACCTCGACGGGTGCCACCATTTCAACGATTGCGGGGACAGGAACCGGCCGGCTACAACGGCGACAATATCTCCGCCACATCCGCCCAGCTGGGAATCGCCCGTGCGGCCTCACGCTGGACAGCACGGGCAATCTCTTCATCGGGGATTCGGTCAAACAACCGGGTCCGAAAAGTGGGGGCGGGACCATCATCACAGCCGCGGCCGACGGAACCGCCGGGCTACCGCAGGTGACAGCGGAGCGGCAACCTCTGCCGAGCTGAACCAACCGGATGGCGTGGCGCTGGACTCGGCAGGCAACTTCTACGTCGCGGACAAGATCAACAGCGTGATACGGAAAGTCAGTCCAAGCGGGACCATCAACACGGTAGCTGGCAATTTCGGGCGGTCCTGGATATTCGGGGAACGGCCAGGCGGCAACTTCCGCCGAGCTGTACAGGCCGTTCTCCGTGGCCGTGGACGCTTCGGGCAACATCTATATCGGAGATACGTTCAACAACGTTGTGCGAAAAGTCAGCGCGGGCGGCATCATCACCACCGTCGCTGGCAACGGAACGGGCGGCTATTCCGGCGATGAACGGATCGGCAACGTCCGCCCAGCTCGCCGATCCCTTCGGGGTGGCGGTCGACGCGGGAGGAAACCTCTACATCGCGGATTCGCATCAACAATGTCATCCGCAAAGTGAACTCAAGCGGCATCATCACCACGGTGGCCGGGAACCAAGCAAGGGCGCCGGCTATTCGGGCGACGGCGGCGCAGCGACATCCGCGCAACTCAGCCAACCCTATAGGCTGGCGGTGGATCAAGCTTCCGGCAACATTTACATTGCAGACACGGTAAACAACGTCGTGCGCAAAGTGAGCACAAGCGGGGTCATCAGACTGTCGTGGGAACCGGGACCGCAGGCTATGCGGGCGACGGAGGAACGCCGACTTCTGCCCAGCTCAACCAGCCCTACGGCGTCGCGGTCGACAATCGGGAAACCTGTATATAGCAGACTACGGGAACAACGTGTCCGCGAGGTCCAGTAAGGAACTCGTACCATCAGATTGCCACGCGGAGGGTGCCCGCGACGAAAGGCATCGAAGTTGTAACCGGATGTCACCGCCTGCGGACAGGAAAAGAAACGAAGTCTATTTCGACCCCTCGGGTCGCCTTCAGCATCGCGCTCATCCTGGGCTGTTCTCTCCGTGGAACGCGGGCCTTGCATACGCCACCAACTATACATGGACCGGTCCAACGGCAGGTGGCCCGTACAGCTGGCAGGGAGCAAACTGGAATACCCCGCCTCCCCGACATTAACTATAGCAGGGGATAATGTAACTTTCAATAACGGTGACACGAACATTGTCGTCACCAATATTCCCGCCGTCTCGATGGCTTCCTTCACCGTTGCAAACGGAAATAAAATGACTCTCCGTAATCCCCTCGATCAACGGGACGCTCTCACCGTCGGGTCGTCGTAGGCGGCGGAGCCACGCTGGACGGCACAACGTCAGTTCCTTGACAGTCACGGGAAGCGCCACCATTTTCGGAGCAGTGGGAGGCACGGCTGCGCTCACCACTGTTTTCCGTCACGGCATCGCGACCATCGCGGCCAACGTCACCACCACGAGCACTCAGACCTAGTCACGGGACGCGTTACCCTGGGTGCAAGCGTACACTGACCGACACCACGGTGAGCTTCGGCAGCACGGTGACAGGGGCGGGCAACAGCCTGACGCTGGCCAGCTCGGGAGCCATCACCCTGGCGCTGGGCAACATCACCGGCCTCCTGAACTTCACCAAGAACAACGGAGGCTCTGCGACAATTTCGGGAACGCTGAGCACAACTGGCACCCAGACGTGGAGCAACGCCCTGACCCTGGGCGGCGCCACCGTGCTCAGCGGCACCACCATCAGCCTGGGCAGCACCGTGACAGCAGCCGGAAACAGCCTGACCATCACCAACACCGCGGCCAGCTCCCTGACCCTTGGCAACATCGGAGGGGTGCTGAACTTCCTGAACAACGGCGGGGGCGGCATGACCGTCTCGGGAACGTTAACCACGACGGGCACCCAGACCTGGAATAACGCCCTGACCCTGGGCGGCGCCACCGTGCTCAGCGGCACCACCGTCAGCCTGGGCAGCACCGTGACAGGAGCCGGCAACAGCCTGACCATCACGAACACCGCGGCCAGCTCCCTGACTCTGGGCAGCATCACCGGGGTGCTGAACTTCCTCAACAACGGCGGGGGCGGCATGACCGTCTCGGGAACGTTAACCACCACGGGCACCCAGACATGGAGCAACGCCCTGACCCTGGGCGGCGCCACCGTGCTCAGCGGCACCACCATCAGCCTGGGCAGCACCGTGACAGCGGCCGGAAACAGCCTGACCATCACCAACACCGCGGCCAGCTCCCTGACCCTTGGCAACATCGGAGGGGTGCTGAACTTCCTCAACAACGGCGGGGGCGGCATGACCGTCTCAGGAACGCTCACTACGACGGGCACCCAGACCTGGAACAACGCCCTCACTCTGGGCGGCGACCACCGTCGCTCAGCGGCACCGCCGTCACCCTGGGCAGCACCGTGACAGGAGCCGGCAACAGCCTGACCATCACCAACACCCTCGCCAGCTCCATGGGCAGCATCTCAGGGGTGCTGAACTTCCTGAACAATGGCGGGGGCGGCATGACCGTCTCAGGAACGCTGACCACCACGGGCACCCAGACCTGGAACAACGCGCTCACTCTGGGAGGAACCACAACGTTGAGTGGTACCACCGTGACCCTGGGCAGCACCGTGACAGCAGCCGGCAACAGCCTGACCATCACCAACACCGCCGCCAGCTCCCTGACTCTGGGCAGTATCACCGGGGTGCTGAACTTCCTCAACAACGGCGGGGGCGGCATGACCGTCTCGGGAACGCTGACCACCACGGGCACCCAGACCTGGAACAACGCCCTGACCCTGGGCGGCGCCACCGTGCTCAGCGGCACCACCATCAGCCTGGGCAGCACCGTGACAGCAGCCGGCAACAGCCTGACCATCACCAACACCGCGGCCAGCTCCCTGACCCTTGGCAACATCGGAGGGGTGCTGAACTTCCTGAACAACGGCGGGGGCGGCATGACCGTCTCGGGAACGTTGACCACGACGGGCACCCAGACCTGGAATAACGCCCTGACCCTGGGCGGCGCCACCGTGCTCAGCGGCACCACCGTCAGCCTGGGCAGCACCGTGACAGGAGCCGGCAACAGCCTGACCATCACCAACACCGCGGCCAGCTCCCTGACTCTGGGCAGCATCACCGGGGTGCTGAACTTCCTCAACAACGGCGGGGGCGGCATGACTGTCTCGGGGACGCTCACCACGACGGGCACCCAGACATGGAGCAACGCCCTGACCCTGGGCGGCGCCACCGTGCTCAGCGGCACCACCATCAGCCTGGGCAGCACCGTGACAGCGGCCGGAAACAGCCTGACCATCACCAACACCGCGGCCAGCTCCCTGACCCTTGGCAACATCGGAGGGGTGCTGAACTTCCTCAACAACGGCGGGGGCGGCATGACCGTCTCAGGAACGCTCACTACAACGGGCACCCAGACCTGGAACAACGCCCTGACCCTGGGCGGCGACCACGCGCTCAGCGGTACCACCGTCACCCTGGGCAGCACCGTGACAGGAGCCGGCAACAGCCTGACCATCACCAACACCCTCGCCAGCTCCATGGGCAGCATCTCAGGGGTGCTGAACTTCCTGAACAACGGCGGGGGCGGCATGACCGTCTCAGGAACGCTGACCACCACGGGCACCCAGACCTGGAACAACGCGCTCACTCTGGGAGGAACCACAACGTTGAGTGGTACCACCGTGACCCTGGGCAGCACCGTGACAGGAGCCGGCAACAGCCTGACCATCACCAACACCGCGGCCAGCTCCCTGACTCTGGGCAATATCACCGGGGTGCTGAACTTCCTCAACAACGGCGGGGGCGGCATGACCGTCTCGGGAACGCTGACCACCACGGGCACCCAGACCTGGAATAACGCCCTGACCCTGGGCGGCGCCACCGTGCTCAGCGGCACCACCATCAGCCTGGGCAGCACCGTGACAGCAGCCGGAAACAGCCTGACCATCACCAACACCGCCGCCAGCTCCCTGACCCTTGGCAACATCGGAGGGGTGCTGAACTTCCTCAACAACGGCGGGGGCGGCATGACCGTCTCGGGAACGTTGACCACGACGGGCACCCAGACCTGGAACAACGCCCTGACCCTGGGCGGCGCCACCGTGCTCAGCGGCACCACCGTCAGCCTGGGCAGCACCGTGACAGGAGCCGGCAACAGCCTGACCATCACCAACACCGCGGCCAGCTCCCTGACTCTGGGCAGCATCACCGGGGTGCTGAACTTCCTCAACAACGGCGGGGGCGGCATGACCGTCTCGGGAACGTTAACCACCACGGGCACCCAGACCTGGAATAACGCCCTGACCCTGGGCGGCGCCATCGTGCTCAGCGGCACCACCGTCAGCCTGGGCAGCACTCTCGCGGGAGCGACAAACGATCTGACCATCACCAACTCCGCGGCCAGCTCCCTGACCCTTGGGAACATCACGGGTGTTGCCAACTTCACCAACAACGGCGGCGGAGGCATGACCGTCTCAGGGATCCTCACCACTTCTGCTTCCCAGACATGGTCAAATGCCTTGACTCTTGCGGGAACCACCACGCTGAGCGGCACCACCATAAGCCTGGGCAGCACCGTGACCGGAGCCGGTAACAGCCTGACCATCACCAACACCGCGGTCAGCTCCCTGACTCCCGGCAGCATCACGGGAGTGCTGAACTTCCTCAACAATGGCGGGGGCGCCATGACGATCTCCGGGACGCTGACCACCACGGGCACCCAGACCTGGAACAATCCGCTGACCCTGGGCGGCGTCACCGTGCTCAGCGGCACCACCATCAGCCTGGGCAGCACCGTGACCGGAGCCGGCAACAATCTGACCATCACCAACACCCTGGCCAGCTCCCTGACTCTGGGCAACATCGCGGGCGTGTTGAACTTCACCAACAACGGTGGGGGGGGCATGACGGTCACGGGGAACCTCACCACCACGGGCACCCAGGCGTGGGACAATCCGCTGACCCTGGCAAGCGCCGTCACCCTCAGCGGCACCACGATGAGCTTCGCCAGCACCGTGGGCAACACCACCAGCCAGACGCTGACCATCTCAGGCAATGCCTCTTTTGGCGGGATCGTGGGAGGAGGCACGGGGCTTGCCTCCCTGTCGGTCAGCGGGACAACGGCCATCAACACAACGGCGGTTACAACCACGGGCGGACAGACCTACTCCAGCGCGGTGACCCTGGGGGCAGGCGCGACACTGACCGACACCACGGTGAGCTTCGGCACGACGGTGGTAGGGGCGGGCAACAGCCTGACGCTGGCCAGCTCGGGAGCCATCATTCTGGCACTGGGCAACATCACGGGGGTGCTGAACTTCACCAACAGCAACGGAGGCTCTGCCTCCGTCTCCGGGACGCTGACCACCACGGGCACCCAGACATGGAACAATCCGCTGACCCTGGGCGGCGCCACCGTGCTCAGCGGCACCACCATCAGCCTGGGCAGCACCGTGACCGGAGCCGGCAACAACCTGACCATCACCAACACCCTGGCCAGCTCCCTGACTCTGGGCAACATCGCGGGCGTGTTGAACTTCACCAACAACGGTGGGGGGGGCATGACGGTCACGGGGAACCTCACCACCACGGGCACCCAGGCGTGGGACAATCCGCTGACCCTGGCAAGCGCCGTCACCCTCAGCGGCACCACGATGAGCTTCGCCAGCACCGTGGGCAACACCACCAGCCAGACGCTGACCATCTCAGGCAATGCCTCTTTTGGCGGGATCGTGGGAGGAGGCACGGGGCTTGCCTCCCTGTCGGTCAGCGGGACAACGGCCATCAACACAACGGCGGTTACAACCACGGGCGGGCAGACCTACTCCAGCGCGGTGACCCTGGGGGCGGCAGCTGTTCTTACCACCGGCGGCGGGAACATCCTGTTCAGCTCTACGATCACGGGAGCTGCCAACAACTTGACGCTTGTGTCGCACGCGGGAACCACGACTGTGAGCGGGACCTTGAGCGGAGTCGGCACTTTGACGCTGCAGGACAACACGGCCGCATCAACGGGAACCATGACGTTCAACGGCGGCGTGACAGCAACCCTGGTGACGACGTTTGGGCAGCCGTACGCAATTGCCTTCAACGCGGGCGGAACGCTGACCAGCCTGTCCACCTTC
Organism: uncultured Spirochaetota bacterium; assembly: GCA_963710335.1. Classification (GTDB taxonomy): domain Bacteria; phylum Spirochaetota; class Spirochaetia; order SZUA-6; family Fen-1364; genus Fen-1364. The sequence continues at coordinate 28,093 of CAVQAA010000025.1, read as the reverse complement.
AGCAACAAGGGCACCTTCACCATCGGGGCCTCGGGATTTGTCTTCACGGGCGGAGCCATTGCCACGGCACCCTCGACGGTGGTTTTTGCCGGGGTTGTTTCTGCGGCTGGAACGGGAGTGTTGAATTTCGGCGCAGCCGCGGTCAGCGTAGCCGGCACCGCCACGCTGGGCGGCGCGTCCACCGGGCAAATCACCGTTGGAGCGGCCAGCATCGCGGCGGGAGCAACCCTTACGCTTGGCGCTGGGGGCGCGACGCCGATTGCCACGGGCGCAATTGCCGGAAGCGCTCCGTCTGCGAACCTGACAATCAACACGACGCTCACGGCAACCGTGGGGGGAGCGATCGGGCTGAACATTGCAACAGTAACGATCACCGCGGGAACGCTCGACGTCCAGGGCAACAACTTCACGATCGGGACTCTGACGAACAGCGGAGTTTTCCGCCTGACGGGATCTCAGGCAACGCAGTCAATCGGCTCCATGACGATGAGCGGAAAAGTGCAGTACTACGGCGCCGGAGGGACTCTCTACCTTTCGGTTTTCAACAACCTCGAGATCGCTGGAACAGGAACGTTCACCCTTGGGCAACCGATCCAGGTCGGACCCGCGCTCGTCGGAACAAGCCAGCTTCTGATCACCAGCGGAACGCTCGATGTGTCCCCCAGCAGCTTTCAGATCACCGTCAACGGCAACTGGAACAACACCGTCGGAACGGCAGGCTTCACTGCAAGGATCGGCACGGTGAGCTTTGTTGAGCCGGCGCCCGGCCCCATTCTCGTTTCCGGCAGCACGTCGTGGTACATTTTCGATTGCCAGGTCAGCGGAACCACGATCATTTTCCAGTCAAACCAGACGCAGACCATTCTGAATGCCGTTGGAGCGACCTTTCGGGTAAAAACCGGGGCCGGCAATATCAACCTGACGAGTGACAATCCCGCGCCGGCACCACCCAGCGCGCCGGGAGGCTACTGGTTCTTCACGCTCAATCCCTTGGCAGCCCTGGACATGAACAACGTCACGGTGGACGCTTCCACTGCCGCTCCCTACAGCGTTCCTGTGCCCGCGGGGGTGACGATAACGGCTCCAGGAAACGTGCGATGCCCGGGATGGCAGAACATCAACGCAATCATTGCCAGTGCAACCCTCGACCTCACCCATAACGGCAAGATCGACAGAATCCTTGTGACCGCGCAGTTCAACCTCACCAGGACCGCGGCAGCCTTCTCGGGTCTCTCCATTACGGTGACGGGCTATGCGCTGAATACGTCCGCGGGCAGCGCCGCAGGGTCTCCGTATAACTGGTCGGATCCCTACTTTGTGACGCATCAAAACCAGTTCTGGATCATGCTCAATGAGCAGCCATACCTTGACAGCGGGGCGACGCCGGTCTGGACCATTACCAAGGATACTACTCTGTATGATTCGAGCATCGGCATCTACGTGGTTCCGACGGGCTCACACACGCCGGCTGACACGTCCCCCCCGGTCATCGCCTACACTCTGGCCGAGATCGGAAACAACCAGGTGTTCGTGCGGTTCTCTGAGAATGTCCTTGATACGAGCGGGGGCGCGCTGGTTGCCGCTGACTTTTCTTTCACAACAGGTGCTTTGCCGGCAATGTCCGTCAATGCCGTGGGGTCCGTGGGCCCCGGGCAGATTGTCCTCACTGTCAACCGCAACATCACGCCGGAAGATCTTCTGCTGCCGGTCACCTTGACCGTTGCCGGAACGGCAAAGGATAGCTCCGGCAACACAATCCTTCCCGTTCCGGTCGTCGCGCCTCCCGCGCCTGAGACTCACCGCATCTCCGACCTCGGGTTGGGCCAGCTCACCGACAGCCTGTTTGAACCGGTCTGGGCTCACGACGAGACTGTGTCGGGAACCTCAGCGACGGGTATCGGGCTCATCCAGCTGGGCGGGTTCGACGGCTCCAAGTGGCTGCGGGCGCGTCAGAACCTTGCGATTGAAGGACACATCCACACCACCACGACGGCGATCTACCCGGGCCCGACGCTCTACCCGGCCAGCGGCGCCACCTCCTTGTGGTACGACACGAATGTCGCTTCCAGCCTGCGCGCGGGGGCAGGCCTGTGGCTGCCGCCTTTCACCGACGATGTTACCCTTGGCGGTTTCAGCGGCCTGGTGCCGACGGGAGCGGGCGGAGACAGCTCGGCGGCCAGCGTCCCGGAATCGTCTGCGCCCTCACCCCAGCTTCGTGACTTCAAGATTCCCGGCTCCGATTCACGGCTCACCGACAACTCTGTTCTGGACTTCTTCTTCCAGATCCCGACTGTCGCGGGGTCGAGCCTCTTTGCGGCGCGCGTGGTGAATCCCGCCGCCATTGACTGGTACAACCACGTCGCACCCTGGACGTTCGACCTGCACGACATCCGCACCCAGCGTGGTGGCGCCACCATACTGAACAACGTCATCCACCCCGACAAGGGGGAGCTGGCCACCTTGCAGTACACACAGCCTTCCGCGGGCCCGGTAACGATCATGGTCTTCGACCTGTCGGGGAGCATTGTGAACGTCCTGACCCGCGTCTCGTCACAGGCAGCCGGGGACTACGCTGTTTCATGGGACGGAAAGAACCGGGGAGGCAGGGCCGTTGCGCGAGGGATCTACTTCATCAGGATTGTGGCCCCGGGCATAGACGAGACTCGAAAGGTCCTGGTGGTCAGGTAGCGGAATCCAGCTTTCTGATCGCCGCGAAGATCATGTCCTTGAACAGGGGCTGATTCACCTCGAGCGCGACATCAACGTTCGGCTTTCTGCCCGAGATCCCGTACACGTCCGCCACGGTTCTTCCACGGGTAAGCTCCCCCGCCGTCTCGATCTCCACGTTCATGCGCCTGGTCTTGATGACCTCCGGCCGGACAAGGTGGGCAACGGCAAGGGCGTCATGCACGGGCGCTCCGGGGAAGCCGAACACCTCGTTGTTGGTAGTGGCGAAGAATCGCAGGAGCGGGGCCACTACGCGGGAGACCCTGCCCTCCCAGGATTCCATCTCGTCGATATCCGCGAAGGAAAGCCGGGCCTTGTTCGTCACATCCAGCCCAACCATGACAATCGGAGCGCCGCATCCGAACACCACCTTCGCGGCCTCCGGGTCCACGAAGATGTTGAACTCCGCGGCCGGACTGATGTTCGAGTCATGCACCGCGCCGCCCATCAGGACAATCCTCTCCACCGCGCGCGCAACGCCGGGCTCCTTCAGAAGCGCAAGGGCCACATTGGTGAGGGGACCGGTGGGCACGAGCGTGATCGGGTCGCGTGACCCCATGATCGTCTGGATCAGGAAATCGACGGCGTGGCGGGCGTCCCCTTCGAAACCTGGCTCGGGCAGGTCAGCGCCGTCCAGCCCTGAAACGCCGTGAATCTCAGGGGCCACCGTCAGCTCTCTCAGGAGGGGACGCTGGGCGCCTTGCGCCACGGGAATGTCCTTTCGGCCAACAAGCGTCAGGGTTCGAAGGGCATTGCGGTACGTTTTGTCCCCGGTCTGGTTTCCGGCAACGGTGCTCACCCCCAGCAGCTCAAGCTCCGGGGACGCCAGGGCCAGCATGATGGCCACCATGTCGTCATGGCCGGGATCGCAATCGATGATGATTTTTTTCATTCTCCCGCTCCTGCGGCCAGTTTTTTCCCCTGGCGCTTTCGCATGGCCTGCCCGGCGTAGATTGCCAGGGCAATCACGGTGGCCAGGTAGGGAATCATCTGGATGAACTCAGAAGGAACTTTCAATACGGCAAGATAGTTGGCCAGCGCGTTGACAACGCCGAAAAGCAGCGAAGAGAGGAACGTTCCCAGGGGCATGTTGTTGCCAAGGCTTGCCGCGGCAACGGCGATCCACCCCCTGCCCGCCGTGACGCCGGAAGAAAACCAGGAGAGGTACCCCATGCAGAGATACAGTCCGCCCAGGGCTCCGAAGAACCCGGAAAGGAGCAGGGAGTACATCCGTATCCTGTTCACGTTGATGCCGACCGACTGGGCCGCGTCGGGGTTCTGGCCCACGGCGCGAATCCGCAAGCCAAGGGGCGTCTTGAACGTGATGAGCCAGAACAGGATGACGGAAATCCATGAGGCGTACGTCAGCACATTGTGGCCGCTGAAGATGGGCCCCAGGATGGGAACGGAGCGCAGGAGAGGGATCTGGACGGCCGGGAACACGAGGCTTGTGATGGAGCTGGAGCTTCCCTTGTCGCCCGTGGTGATGAAAAGCAGAAAAATGGTGATCCCGGAAGCGAACAGGTTCAGCGCAATTGCCGCCAGGACGATGTCCGCCTTGAGCCGGAGATGGAAATATCCCAGGAGCGCCGCAATGGCCACGCCGGCCGCAATTCCGGCAATCAGGGCCAGCAGGAGGCTGTGCGTAAAGGCGCTCACAAGGACTCCCACGCACGCGGCCACCAGCATGATGCCTTCCAGGGCAATGTTGGACGCCCCCGAAAGCCCGGATACCGCAACGCCGATTGCCGGGAAGAGGAGCGGAGTCAAAACGCGCAGGATGGCGAAACCGAAGTCTGTGGAAACAATGGACTTCAGGAGCGGGTTCACGAAAGGGCTCCCTTTTTTCCGGCCTCCCGCACGGTGATGTGGTAACGCCACTGGCTCAGGAACGCCTCAGCGGTGATCAGGAGAATGATGATGGATTGGATCACGATGACCATCTCATAGGGAACATCGCTCATGAGGTTGAGCTGCTGTCCGCCCACCCGCAGGTAGGAAAGGAACAGGGAGGCTGCAATGATGAGCAGAGGGTGATTGCGGCCAATGATCGCCACGACCACACCGTCCCACCCATACCCGGGGGAGCTCTGCCAGTTAAACCGCCTGTGGATTCCCATGACCTCCGTCATGCCGCCCATCCCCGCAAGGACCCCCAGGATGAGCTGGCACAGGACGACCACCTTGACCACGTTTATCCCGCCGAACCGGGCGAACTTTTCGTTGAAGCCCGTCATGCGCACCTCGTACCCGCTGGTGGAGTGGTAGAGGTACCAGTACACAAGCACGGCGCACAGGAGGGCCAGAAAAATCCCCGCATGCAGGCGGGTTCCCGGAAGGAACTGCTGGAGCCACGCGCTCTGGGGAAGCTGGTAAGAGACCAGGTATCCGGCTTTCTTGTCCCGGAAGTGGAAGTTGATGAGGTACAGTCCCACGTAATACCCGACATAGTTCAGCATGAGCGATGACACCAGCTCGCTCGCCTTCCATTTCGCCTTGAGGATGCCGGGAAGCACGTTCCACACGGCGCCCACCACCGCTGCCACCAGGAGCGTGAGGGGCACGTGGAGGTAGACGGGGAGGCTCGTGGAGACCGCAAAAGCCGTGCCCACGGCGGCGCCCAGGTACAGGGAGCCCTCGGCGCCGACGTTGAACTGCTTCGCCTGGAACGCGACAGCTATCGCGAGCCCGCAGAAAATGACGGGAGACGCGCCTTCCACGATATTGGAGAGCCGGCTGCGAGAGAGAAAAGGCGCCAGGAGAAAGGACCTCAGTGAAAAGCCGGGATCCTTGCTGACAAGGAAGATGAGCGCCACTGCAAGGAAAATGCCGATGAGGATGGCGATCACGGTGCGGATCAAGGTGAAGTATTTCAGTATGAACCTATCCACGCACGCCCTCTTCCCGCTGCACGCCAAGCATGTAGGGACCCAGGTCGGATGCCGTCACCCGGGAGGCATCCGGGAAGTGCGCCACAAGCTCACCGTTGTAGATGACGAGGATCCTGGTGGACAGCTTCAGCACCTCGTCCAGGTCCGCTGATACCAGGAGAATTGCCTTTCCCTTGTCCCTGGCCTCTGTGAGAAGGTTGTGCACCATCTCCTCTGAGCCCACGTCGATCCCGCGGGACGGCTGGGAAGCAATGACGACCTCGGGATTGCTTGACAGCTCACGAGCAACGACGACCTTCTGGATGTTGCCGCCGGACAGCGACGCCACCGGCGTCCGCGTCGACTTGGTGAGAATGTTGAAGCGTTGGACAAGATCATCTGTATGACGGGCGATAGCAGGCCACAAGAGCCGCAGTCCCCGGGAAAACGCGTTCTTGTAGTAGCGGTCAACGATCACGTTTTCCTGGAGCGTGGCCTCCCCTGCCGCCCCGTCTTCCATGCGGTCCTCGGGAATGTGAGCCACCTCCATTTCCCGAACACCGCGCGGAGACAGCCTCTCAGCCGGGTTTCCGCGTATGCTGATGGTGCCGCCGGAGGCGGGAAGAAGCCCTGTGAGAATGCGGACCAGCTGGGTCTGGCCGTTCCCTTCCACACCGGCAATTCCCAGTATCTCTCCCGCGCGCACATCGAAGGTGACCCCAGATAGCGCGCGAACGCCGTCATCATCCCTGTAGCTGAGATCCCGGACGCTGAGAAGCGCCTGGCCTGTCGCCGGCGGCGATGCGGCTCTCTCGAAGCTGATCTCCCGGCCCACCATGAGGTAGGCAATGTCGTGCTCGGAGATGCCGGCAGCGTCCCTGGTGGTGATGACACGCGCGTCCCGCATCACAGTGACCCTGTCCGCAATCCGCTTCACCTCTTTGAGCTTATGAGAGATGAAGATGATCGTCTTTCCATGCTTCTTCAATTCCTGCAGAGTCACGAAAAGCTTCTCCGCCTCCTGCGGTGTCAGGACGGCTGTCGGCTCATCCAGGATCAGGAGCTCCGCGTTGCGGTAGAGCGCCTTGAGGATTTCCACCCGTTGGCGGACCCCAATGGGAAGGTCCTTGATCTTGCGATCCGCGGGCACCTCAAGGCCGTACTCGCGGGAAAACCTTTCGGTGATCTGCTGCGCCGTGCGCATGTCCAGAAACATCCGGCCGCGAACAGGCTCCACGCCCAGGACAATGTTCTCTGCCACGGTGAGATCCGGGACAAGCATCAGGTGCTGGTGCACCATGCCGATCCCCAGCCGGATGGCTTCATGGGAACTCCTGATTCTCACCAGGCGGCCTTTGTAGAGGATCACTCCCTCCTGCGGCTGGCGCATGCCGAAGAGGATCTTCATGAGGGTTGACTTGCCGGCTCCGTTTTCGCCCACCACCGCGTGGATTGTCTGCTGCTCGACAGCCAGGCTGACGCCGCGGTTGGCTACCACGCCATCCTCGTAGATCATCACGATGCCGCGCGCTTCAAGGATTGTCTGCATATGGCGTATAGAACAAGGGCGATCCCTTGCGAGGATCGCCCGACATTGCCTACTGCCCGAACGCCGTGTCGACCTTGATCTGGCCGCTCATCAGCTTCTTCTGCAGCGCCGCGATCTTGGCCCGGATGTCCGCGGGGACCAGTTTCCGATAGTTCTCATTCTCAGAGAGGCTGATGCCTCCCTCCTTGAACCCGAGTGCCTCCGCCTCGCCGTACTTGATGGTCCCGTCCAGGGTCCCCTTGATTGCCCTGTACAGGGAGTTGTCCACGTTCTTCTGCACTGAGGTCACGATGTACGATGCTTTCACAGGATCGGAGTCCTTCAGCATCACATATTGGTCTGAGTCAACACCGATGGCGTAGCGCTTCTTGTCCTTGGCAGCGTCCAGCAAACCGAGCCCGGCCTGCCCCGCCACATTAAACCCGATGTCAGCTCCTTGATCGTACTGAGCGAGCATCAGCTCCTTGCCTTTGGCGGCGTCGGCCCAGGAGCCGACGTACGAAACAAGGATCTGCACGCTCGGATCCACGTATTTTGCGCCCTGCTCGTAACCGACCTTGAAGTCGTTGATGACAGGAATGTCCATGCCCCCGAGGAAGCCAATCACCTTCTGGCCATTGGCAAGGGGCATCGTGGAATTGGTCACCATGGCGGCGAGTGCGCCCGCAAGGAACGATCCCTCGTTCTGCTTGTACAGGATGGAATACACGTTCCCCAGGCCGCCCTTGCTGTACGTGACGGAGTTGTCATACGTGATGAACTTCTTCTCCGGGTGCTGGGGAGCGAGTTTCTCCAGGGCTTCCTGCAGCTCCCAATTGCCTGCGATGATAATGTCCCAATCTCCTTCACACAGCTGGGCAAGGTCAGGCTCCCAGCGGGAGGAGTCATACGTGCCCTCAATGACTTTTGCCGTGATGGGCAGCTCTTTTGCCGCCTTCAGTACGCCGCGGGCAGCAGAATCGAAGAACGACTTGTCCCCGAGCGTGCCGTTGATGTAGAGGACAACTTTGAGCTTTGGCGCGGCGAAAGCCGCCGCGGAGCCGAGAAGGAACGCAAGAACAATCAGACATGCCATCAATTTCTTCATGGCGTCTTCCCTCCTTTGAACTATTTTTTCAAAGCAACGACGCGGCTCAGTATACGATCGAATCTGGACTTGTCAATGTCGAGAATGAGTTTGACGCCGGACCCGCGTTGGGTGATGGAGGCCCCGCGCATCGCGTTCTGGCCCAGCTCCATACGCAGGCCGGTGGCAAGGAGCCTTCTCGCAATGCCGGGTTCCACGAACCACGCGGCTGCCAGGGGATCAGGAAGCATCGTGGCCCGCATGCCGCGCGTTTTTTCAATGAACGCGAACACGGTTTGCTGCAAGTCCAGCACGAGCCTCCCGGATTGGGATTTCTTCATGCCAAGCGCCTCCAGCTCAGCCTCGGTATGCGCAACTTTCAGCGTCGTGTCCCAGGTGAGCAGGGAAATCGGGATGCCGGCATCCAGGACGCTCTGGACAGCCTCGGGATCCGCGTAAAAGTTGAACTCGGCAAATCGCGTGACATTCCCCGTTTCAACCGCACCGCCCATGGTCACGATTTCGGAAATCAGGCCTTTGAGCTCCGGGTAGAGGTTCAGCGCCACCGCGATGTTCGTGAGCGGCCCGAGTGTAAGAAGGGCAAGGCCGGGATTTTCACCGGCCAACCGGGCAATCCCTTCCGGAGCCCTTTCGCGCTGCTGGGAAATGCGCGCCGGCGGAAGCCGGGCCCCGCCCAAGCCGTTCGCCCCGTGCACATCCGCGGCATGGTGAAGCGGCTCAACCAGGGGGCGGGAGGCGCCGCGAAAAACAGGGATGTCCGTCCGGTCGAGGAAGCTCAGGAGCCGCAGAACGTTGTCGACAACGTTGTCCAGCGGCACATTCCCTGACACGGTTGTGATTCCCAGGACCGTGACCTCGGCGGGGCTTGCGAGGGCCATCATGATGGCGATGGCGTCATCCACACCGCAATCCGTATCAATCAGGACCTTCTTCGCGCTCATGTCGCCAGTGTAGCTCCGTTTCCCGGCGCCCGCAAACCGGAGCCTGCAAAGCGTTGACGGCTCACCCACGGCGGCCTATACTTTTTGCAGTCTTTGCGCGCTCCGCTGGACATCCATTTCCGTAAGGAACCGACGAGTGAACGAAAATGGAAAAGTTGGAGCAACAATCCCTTCCCTCCAGAGCGTTGCGTTGGTCGGCTCCTACGTTCCCCGCATGTGCGGCATTGCAACCTTCACAAAGGACCTTCGCGAAGGCCTGGTGGCCGTACGCGAACACCTGGACACCCTGGTGCTCAGCATGGATGATTCCTCCACGGCCCTCGCGTACCCGGCGGAAGTGCGCTTCCGCGTGAGGGACAGCAATCCCCGCGACTACGTCCTTGCAGCCGACTTTCTCAACATCAACCAGATCGATGCCGCCGTCATTCAGCACGAGTTCGGCATCTTCGGCGGCGAAAGCGGCGTCTATGTGCTGGCCCTGGCCCGTCGGCTGCGCATGCCCTTGATCACGACGCTTCACACGGTGGTCGCCTCCCCCACGCCGCAGCAGAGAAAGATCATCCTGGCCCTTGCCAATGCAAGCGAAAAGCTCGTCGTGCTGTGCGAAACCGCGAAAAAGCTGGTGGCGGAGGTCTATGGAATAGATCCCGGCAAAGCCGTTGTCATCCCGCATGGGATTCCGGACCTCCCCTTCTCGGATCCCGCCGCGTCCAAGGCGCAGCTGGGTCTCCAGGGACGAGTGGTGCTGATGACATTCGGCCTCCTGTCCCCGGGCAAAGCCATTGACGTTGCCATCCGTGCCGTGCCGGCAATCGTGAAACGGCATCCCGAGGCCATCTACATCGTGCTGGGCGCAACGCACCCTTTCGAGTTCCGGCGGGACGGCAACTCTTATGTCGCATCCCTGGAAAGGCTGGCGGAGCGCTGCGGAGTGCGGGATCACATCGTGTTCCTCAATCGCTATGTTTCCTCCGAAGAGCTTGCGCGCTTCCTGGCTGCCGCCGACCTGTACATCACCCCGTACGTCAACAGGGAACAGGTTGCCTCCGGCACCCTGGCGATGGCCCTGGGCATGGGAAAAGCGGTGCTCTCCACCCCGTATCGCTACGCGGAGGAGATGCTTGCCGGCTCACGGGGCGTTCTGTTTCCCTTTGGGGACAGCCCGGCCCTTGCCAGCGGCGCGAATGATCTCATCGAGGACAGCGCGCGGCTTAAGACCATCCGAGCGCGCGCATATGCATACTCGCGGACAATGGTATGGAAGGAGGTTGCGCGACGGTATGTCGAGCTTGCCGAGCAGGTGGTTGCCGACAGGCAGCTTTCTCCGCGCCCTTCCCTGCGCCCCGTTCGGGCGCCATCCATCTTTGATGGAATACCTGAGATCAACCTGGCCCATCTGAAAGTCCTGACAGACGACAGCGGCATCATCCAGCATTCCCTTTACACGGTGCCGGATCGAACGCACGGCTACTGCACGGACGACAACTCCCGCGCCCTCATTGTTGCCATCCGCCACCACGCGCTCACAAGAGACGAAGGCACGCTGAACCTTGCCAAGAAGTACATGTCCTTTCTGCATTACGCCTTTGATCGGTCCACGCATGAGTTTCGCAATTTCCTCTGCTATGAAAGACAGTGGTCAGGCGAACCGACGAGTGAGGACACGTACGGCCGAAGCCTCTGGGCGCTGGGCACCGTTGTTGCTTCGGGATCCACTGATGCGGTGCTGCCGTTTGCCTGCAGGCTTTTCGCGGAGGCGCTTCCGAAGGCGGAAGAGCTCATCTCCCCCCGCGCCTGGGCATTCGCGCTCCTGGGCGCGTGTTCCTACCTCCAGCGCTTCAGTGGTGACGAGCAGGTGCGGCGCCTCCAGGCGGTTCTTGCCCAGAAGCTCCTCCATGCCTTTCACTCCAACGGCACCGCGACGTGGCCCTGGTGCGAGGATGTTGTCACCTACGCGAACGCGGCGCTGCCTCACGCCCTCATGCTGAGCGGAAAGTCAATGCAGGATGCGGCCATGGTGGAGCAGGGCCTTGCCTCCCTGGAATGGCTCGTTGGCCTGCAGCTTTCTCCTGAGGGGATTGTGAGCCTCATTGGGAACCAGGGCTGGCTTCGCCGCGACGGCAGCCGTGCCCGGTTCGACCAGCAGCCCATCGACGCCTGCTCCCTGGTGGAGGCTTGCCTGGCCGCCTGGCATGCCACGCGGGAGGCCAGGTGGCATGAGCGGGCGCGGCATTTCCTGGGATGGTTTCTCGGGAGCAACGACACGCAATCAGTCCTTTATGATTCCTCGACGGGAGGGTGCCGTGACGGGCTTTCCCCCAATGGTCCCAATCTCAACGAAGGGGCTGAGTCAACCCTGTCCTGGCTGACGAGCCTCCTGGCTTTTCATCAGCTTGAGCAGGACGGCGGCACAGGATGGCCGACGCCGACGTTGCTGAAAGGCTCCCCGGCGCAACGGAGCGCTTCGGGAAATGGCGCGTAGGCAAGTGGCTCTCGGGCGCTTCCAGACTCGCGTGGCCGTTCATCGCGGCATAACCGTCAGGCACCTGCCCGTACAGCTGGTCGGGGATGCGCGGCGCAGCATCATGCTTCCGTTCAACATGGGGGGACACCACGATCTGCAGTCCGTGTTCGCCTACGTGGAAAGCCTCACTGACAAGGAAGTTGTGGTTGCTCTGGTCTCCCTTGTTGCCGATTTCCGCAACCGGCACAGCCGGTTCGAGGACCGCCTGGAAGAGCGCTACGAGAGCGCCGCGCGCATCAACGGCTCCAATGGCTCGCTCTCGCGCGAGCGGCGCCTCCTGATAGGCGCTTACTTCACCATGGAGTACTCCATCGAGGCCGCCGCCCTGTTCAACCCCTCGATTGTCGAGCACCCCGACCAGACAGGCGCGCCGCGGGGAGGGCTGCGGTTCATCATGAGCCTTCGCGCGGTGGGGGAAGGCCACATCTCCACAACGGTGTTTCAGACGGGCACCATCTCGGCGGCCGGGATCTTCCGCCTTGATCCTCCGAGCGGCAGATCGGCGAGCCCCCGGGTCGTGCCGGATGCCCGCTACCGCAAGGACCTCCTGCGGCGCAAGCTCTGCGAGATGGGAATAGCCTGTGAAATGGCGGACCTGGTCTTCGCGTCGCTGCCTGAGCTTTTCACGCATGCGGAGCTGGACGCTGCCACCACGGCCGTGCGCGACAAGATGGGCGAAGACCCCCGGCTTTCCAACTTCATATCGATGATCGAGTGGCTGGTGAGGGCCAACTACCGCCTGGAGCTCCCGCAGGACGACGAGGTGCGTGACCTCGTTCTGTTTCCCCGCAGCGACAGCGAATCCAAGGGCATCGAGGACATGCGGCTGGTGCGGTTCGTGGACGACAATGACGCGCCCACGTGGTTCGGTACGTACACGGCTTTCAACGGGCAGAATATCCTTCCCATGCTCATGGAAACGCCCGACTTCCGCTCCTTCTGCATCCACACGCTGAACGGCGCATGCGTCCAGAACAAGGGCATGGCCCTGTTCCCGCGTCGCATCGGGGGGCACTACGCAATGTGCTCGCGGATCGATGGCCGCAACCTCTACCTGATGTTCTCCGATCGTGTGCACTTCTGGGAGACTGCGACGATCCTTGCGCGGCCTAAATACCCGTGGGAATGGCGCCTCATCGGCAACTGCGGCTCCCCGCTTCAAACCCCCGAGGGCTGGCTCCTCATCACTCACGGCGTGGGGCCCATGCGCCGCTACAGCATCGGGGCAATGCTTCTGGATGCCACGGACCCGCTGCGCATCCGCGGCCGGCTGAAAGAGCCGCTCATTTCCGCGGCGGAGCAGGGCTCTCGGGGATACGTTCCCAACGTCGTGTATTCCTGCGGCTCCCTGATCCATCGCGGGCGCCTGTACCTCCCGTATGCCGTCTCGGACTCCGCCACCCGCATCGCCATTGTGCGGCTGCGGGAGCTCATTGATCGGCTTCTCCGCGACGGCCCCTGACGGTCGCCATCCCGCCCACGCCCTCGTCCCCGCCACACCGGACCTTGACTTCTCCCGCTTGGTCAGCTATATTCGCATTATCGGATTTTTCCGATTTTACCGATTTTACCGATAAGGATGGAAGAATGGCCAGGAATGCAAAGAATGAAAGCTGCTGCTCGGTGGATGCCGTGGTAACGGTGGACTCCCGCGGGCAGATCGTCCTGCCCAAGGAGCTGCGGTCCGCCGCGGGAATCAAGGCGGGAGACAAGCTGGCTGTTGTCACCATGCAGAGTGAGGGCAGGGTGTGCTGTCTGTCCCTCATGAAAGTCGAGCAGCTTGCCGGCACGGTCAAGGACATCCTTGGCCCCGTGGCGCGGGAGCTGGCCGAGTAGAGAACAAGAAGGAGGTAGATCGTGGCAAATGACATGAGGGCGGAGGTCCGGCGGCATTACGCGCAGGCGGCAAAGCAGGGAGGAGCAAGCGCGGGCCCCTGCTGCGGGACGGACTGCGGCTGCGGCGGCAAGAAGGCATCCCAGAGCCAGCGCGTGGGCTACGACGGGAGCCAGCTGGCCTCCATACCCGTGGAGGCGGACCTTGGGCTGGGATGCGGGAACCCCACGGCGCTGGGCCAGCTTCATATCGGAGAGACAGTCGTAGACCTGGGATCCGGTGGCGGGATCGACTGTTTTCTCGCGGCGCGCAAGGTCGGTCCGACTGGCAAAGTGATTGGAGTCGACATGACTCCGGAGATGCTGGACAGGGCCAGAGCCAACGCGGCCGCCGGGCAGCTACGCAAATGTGGAGTTCCGGCTCGGGGAAATCGAGAGCCTCCCCGTAGCGGATGCAAGCGCGGACGTCGTGATTTCCAACTGCGTGATCAACCTCTCCACGGAAAAGGATCGCGTGTTTCGCGAGGCAAGCCGCATCCTGAAGCCGGGCGGCAGGGCAATGATTTCCGACATCATGCTGATCGAAGAGCTGCCGGAAAAGCTGAAGTCCAATGCAGCGCTCTTTGCCGGGTGCGTTTCGGGGGCCGTCCTCAAGGATGAATATATCGCCATGATGAGGGAAGCCGGCTTCACCGACATCAAGGTGGAGCGGCAGAAGGAAAGCGCCGAGATGTTCGGTCCCGAGAATGAAGCCGAGCTGTCCGCGCAGGCTCCCGACCTGTCATCAGAAGAGCTTCACAGGCTCGGCAAGGCCATTGTGAGCGTTCAGCTCACTGCTCGAAAGGGTTCGTAGCCCTAAAAGATCCCCCAGAGTCTCAATTTCGAGAACACCAGTGCCGCCAACGCCAGGATGGCTGCGGCGGCAAGAATTGGAAGCGTCGTTCTGACCTCCCGCCGCACGCCCGAAGGACTGGTGAAAGGCGTCACCCTTGTGAAAGAAAGCGCCAGGAAACCCGCGGCAGCGGGAAAAAACAACCAGCAGGCAATGAGCAGGAACGGGTCCATTCCGCCCGCAAGTCCTGCGCCGTGCAGGAGCGCCCCGTTTACCAGGAGCCCAAGCCCCCATCCCTTTGCCGTGAAGGCGCGAAAGGGAACATACGGGAGCAGCAGGGGCGCAAGGACAGAGCCGGCAACCGCGGCGCCCAACCCGAGGGCCAGGAGGGGCCAGACACCGTCCCACGCTTTCTGCAGCACGACGCCTCCCGGCGTCAGCCCGGCGTAAAGGATGGCGACAAGAGCGAACACCAGGAAGAGCTTGAGGGACGTCCCAAGCTCCATCGGAACCAGGGCCAGCCGGTCCCGCAAGCCGAACTCCACCCTTCGCATTGCCGGGGAAGCCTCTCCGGAGGCCAGGTACGCGGGAAGGTCCCGGGAGCGTACGGGGCCGTATCGGACATGGAACCCGGTCTGCTTTTGCACCACGTGCGCCTTCACGCCTGCGGCGCCAAGCTGAGGGAGCGTCAGCTCGCGATGCTTCACCACCTCCGCCAGCCTTGTTCTTTCCACGCGCAGGACGAGCTCATCGGTTCCAAAGGCCCCTTCGGCGGCGGCACACCAGACGTTGATGCCACGGGTTTCCAATGCCAGGATCCAGCAGTCAGTTCCCCCGAGGTCCTTCCTTAATAGATTGAAGCTGAGCTTGTAGCTTGCCGTAACAACCACGGGGGAGTCAGGCCCCGGCCGTCCCAGCGCGTAAAGGCCGGGCGCGATGCTGTAATGCATGCGAAACTTGCCCAGCCTGCATCGAAGCGCCCCGCGACGGTCCGCGGATGTCCACCGGGAGTCGACGCGGGTGAAGCCGGGAGGCTCGCGGACGCCGGAGCCTGCATTTCTGGTTTCTGCGGTCATTGCGCCGGCAGGGCTTCCCGGCCCTTCCGAACTTGTTTTCCCAGGCCAAGCAGCGCGGCAAACGACCCGGCTGACACAAAGAGGAGGCCCGCGCTCAGCAGGAAGACAGCCCGAAACCCGGCTGCGCGGATGATGTAGCCTCCCCAGAGGGCCGAGGCGGCAAGCCCGAAGGTGCTGGCCATGTTCGCGGCCCCTGACATGAGGGCGCGGTACTTTGTGGCGACGATCTCCAGGATGAACACCTGCATTGCGGCCTCGTTCAGGGAGTTGGCCGCGGTCATGCCTGCCCACCCGATGGTGGCCGGCGGCCAGCTCTTGACGATGGCCAGGGGGATCACCGCCAGCCCCATGGCAATGAGCCCGGCAAGGGACGTGATGCCCGTTCCCCATTTCCTTGCCACAACGGGCATCAGCGGCGTGCATACAATGGATGCAATGGCTGCAACGCTGACAAGGAGGCCGATGGCAGCGGTGGGGAGATGCAGGGAAGTATCCAGGTAGACGTTGAAAAACGTGATGACCCCGCCGTAGCCGCATTCCCGCAGGAATCGCACGACAACGATGACTGCGATCAGAGTCACGGGGAGGCGGGAAGCGGCGTGAGGGTCGATTTTCGGCACACCTTTCCCTGTTTCACGAAAGATCCCCAGCAGAACCAGCCCCGGAGCCAGGATGACGACCGCAGACCAAAGCGCCAGGCCGTAGGGGATGGGAGACGAAAGGCTCGACCGCGTCAACGCGGAGAACAGGACCGGAAGGAGCCCGCCGCACAGGCTGCCCAGGAAAGTCGTGAGGGAGATCACCGTCCCGTTGAAAGCAAAGGCGTACGTGCTTGCCGCGGGCTCGACGGCGCCCATGAGCGCGGGATTTGAGTTGACGATAAACAGCGCCCCTCCGATCGCGCTGATGACCCGGGAGGCAACCAGTGTGGCAATGCGCAGGTGAGCCGGGATGAAAAGCGCGGCAGGGGCGATTGCCCAGCCCACAAGGGCCAGAATGCCTCCCAGGATCATGGCGCGCCTGCTTCCCGTCACCATCCCCAGCGCGCCCGCGGGAACGCTGAGCAACGTCACCAGCAGGTAGAACAGGAAATTGAGGTTCCCCACGACGACCGACCCATACCCCATGCGCAGCACAAAGAGGTTGGTAAGCAGGTACGTGATGCCCCAGTAGGTGAACCCCAAGAGTCCGGCAGTAATGAAGAGAAGGTATGCGTTTCGGTCAAAAGCGCCGACTGCGCGCAGCCAGCCTGTGTCGTTCCGTGACACCCCGGACCTCTTCGGGGATTATCACGAGCCGCCCTGACCAAGTCAACACACACGGCCTTGACTTTCGCCGGTTTCATGTACTCCCTTGAGTACATGAACCCTCGCCACCCTGTCATCTTCATTTCTGAAACGCTGAGCGCCGAACAGCGCGCCGAGATTCTCCGTGTTGCCCCCGGCGCCCGCCTGACGGATTCCTCCAGCCTTGCCGGCGACCCTTCGCTCGCGGAGCGCATCGACATCTGCTACTCCTCTCTTCCCGCCGCCCTCTGGGACAAGGCGCGAAGCCTCTCATGGCTCCAGGTGAAGTGGGCTGGCGTCGACACCCTGCTTGTCCTGCCCCAGGTCAAGGCGCACCCAGCAACGATCACCAACGTGCACATCCACGGAAACGCGGTGTGTGAGCACCTCTGGGGCATGGCGCTCATGCTGACGCGAAACCTCAAAGGCGCCGTGCTCCGTCAGCAAGAGGGCCGGTGGGACGAAAGCCTGCGGGAAGGGCTTGCAACGATTGCGGGAAAGACGCTGTGCATTGTCGGCATGGGAAGCATCGGCGCCAGCTGCGCGGCCGTGGGCAAGGCGCTGGGAATGCGCGTGGTGGGAATCAAGCGCCATCCTGCGCCAAGCGCTGGAGCGGATGAAGTTGTGGGGCCGGACCGGCGCAGGGAAGTCTTTGCGGAATCCCGGCTCATCATGGTCCTGCTCCCGGATACGGGGGACACTCGCGCATACATCGGCAGGGAAGAGCTTGCCGCCATGAAAGGGGCCTTCCTCCTCAACGGAGGACGCGGACGGAGCATCGACACCGCCGCGCTCGTGGATGCCCTTGCCGCGGGAAACGTGCGCGGAGCAGGCCTCGATGTGACGGACCCCGAGCCGCTGCCGCCCGGACACCCTTTGTGGGCAATGCCCAATGTCATCATCACGCCTCATTACGCCGGTAACCACCCCGGGTACGACGCGGAGGCTTTCAATGTTTTCATCGACAACCTGGGCCGCTGGAGCCGCGGAGAGCCTCTTGGGAACGTTGTCGACAGGAACGCAGGCTACTGATGGGCGATGGCCCGGGCGCCGCGAAACCGCGCATTCTCATCGGCACCAGCGGGTATTCCTACGATGACTGGGTGGGACCGGTGTATCCTCCCGGCTCGCGAAAGCAGGATTTCCTTGCCCTGTATTCGCGGGAGTTTCCCGTCGTGGAGCTGAACTTTTCCTACTACCAGCAACCCGTTCCGCGGACCCTGGAAAGGATGGTCAACGGGACCCCGCCTGATTTCCTTTTCGCATTGAAGGCGCACCGAAGCATGACGCATGACATCGGCGAGCATTGGGAAGACGACATCAGTACGTTCCGGGCTGGGATTGCTCCCCTTCTGGAGGCGGGACGGCTGGCCGCGATTCTCCTGCAGTTTCCCTACAGCTTCGGGTACACGCCTGAGTCGCGCGAGCGCCTTGCCACTCTCTGCGGAAAGCTCGAGGGCCTCCCCCTGGCGGTGGAGTTTCGAAAAAGCGACTGGCTGCGCCCTCAGGTCTTCGAAGGCCTGCGCCAGAGAAGCGCCGCAATCGTGAGCGTGGACGAGCCCGACCTTCCCCGGCTTCTCAAGCCAACCACGGAGGTCACGTCGGACCTGGCGTATCTGCGGTTCCACGGGAGGAACAAGGCGAAGTGGTGGACAGGGGACAACGCTTCCCGCTACGACTATCTCTACGACTCAGGGGAGCTTGGAGAGTGGGTGGAAAGGGTGCGGACCATCCTTGCCCGGGTCCACATCATGCTGATCTTCTTCAACAACCACTGGCGGGGAAGCGCCGCCCAGAATGCCCGCATGATGAAAGAGATCCTTCAACAGAGAGAGATGCTTTAGTCCACAAGCTCCCGGGGCCAGTATGCGCCTGCTAGGCGCGTTTATCAAACCACTTGCTGACCAGCCGGGGCGGCACGAATCCGCGGATGCGCCGCATGGCTTCCGCGGGGTCCGGCGCAAAGGAAAGGACGCTTCCCAGCTCCGGCTTGGCAAACTTCTCACGGTAGAACCTGTCGAAGACCGCGGCAAGCGGGTCGAAAAAGCCGAGGGTATTCACAAGCACAAGGGGCCGCACAAGGATGCCGAACTGCAGCTGGGTGATGAGCTCTGAAAGCTCCTCAAGCGTTCCAAAGCCCCCGGGGAGGGCCACGAACGCCTCGGAAGTGTCCATCATCCTGGCTTTGCGCTCGCGCATATCAGCGGTAACGGTAAGCTCGTCGCATTTCTCATAGGCCACTGCCTTGCGGTGCATGAAGTCGGGAATGATGCCGATCACCCGTCCGCCCTTCTCATGCACGGCACGGGCAACGGCCCCCATCATCCCCACCCTGCCGCCGCCGTACACCAGGGTGTGTCCCTCCGCGCCGATCAAAGCGCCCAATTCCGCGGCCGCGGCAAAATAGACGGAATCCACCGCATCGCTGGAGGAACAGAACACGCAGATCTTCACCCCGCCGCCTCCTGGCGCCCACTGTACGACGCCGCCGGCGGGCGTGGCAAGACGGCGGCTTCCCCCCGGCAAAAACTCTCTCCGGCCCTCTTGACGCACTGGGCGGTTTCTGTATATGTATCCAGTCACTATGAATAAATATTCCATAGGGGCGCGCCGACGGGGAACAAAGAACGAGCGGCTTTCTGCCATCAGGCGGATCATTGCCCGCGGCGCGGTTGACAGCCAGGAGACCCTTATTGCGCTCCTGCGCCGGGAGGGCTTCGTGGCCACACAGGCCACCCTTTCCCGTGATCTGAAGAGCCTGGGGATCGGAAAGGCGCCCCGGCCTGATGGGGGCTATACGTACGTGCTGACATCAGAAGATCCCGTACCCGCCACGGACCAGACGTTTGTCCAGGACTTTGCGCGGGGGTTGCTGTCCCTGGAGTTCTCCGGGCCCCTTGGGCTGATCCGCACGCTTTCCGGCCACGCAAACAGCGTTGCGGCGGCGATGGACCACATGCGGGTCCGCGAGGTGCTGGGCACGATTGCGGGAGACGACACCATCCTCGTGGTTCCCCGCAATGGCGTTTCTCCGGCGCGCCTGGTCAAGGCTTTGAAGGCTCGCATTCCCGGTTTTCAAGGAGGGACTGAATGAAAGCAGCAGTGCTGGGCGCAACCGGCTATACGGGAGGCATCCTCCTGCGGCTGCTTGCCGCGCATCCGGACATTCGTGAGATCATTGCGGTCTCCTCTTCCCAGGCCGGCCAGCCCGTGCGGGCCATGGACCCCGGGCTTTCCCCGGCAATCGAGGAAAAAATGGCCCGCCAGGCCGGGAAGCTGGTGGGAATCGATGAAGCGCTCAAGGCCGCGGCCGCCCGGGAACTGGATGTCGTGTTTTCCGCGCTCCCGCATCTGAAATCCGCGGAAGTCTGCTCGCCTTTCCTGGGAAAAACGGTCCTGATCGACCTGTCCGCCGACTTTCGGCTCAAGGACCCTGCAACGTTCCTCAAGGCATACGGGACCGCGATGCCGCGGCCCGATCTTTCCTCCCGGTCAGTCTATGGGCTGGCGGAATGGCACGCGGAGCAGATCCGCGTCGCCGACATTATCGCGGTGCCCGGCTGCTATCCTACCGCGACGCTCCTTCCCGTCCTGCCCCTTGCAAAGGCGGGAGTCGTGCGGGGCACGGTGATCGTGAACGCCATTTCCGGCATATCGGGTGCAGGTAGAAAAGAAAAGACGGACCTCTTGTATGTCGAGAGATCCGAGAACGTCAACGCATATTCGCCGGGCACTTCGCATCGCCACGCGTCCGAGATCGCGCAGGAGCTCGGGTTTGCAGACAACGCCCTTTCCCTGCTTTTCACGCCCCACATGGCGCCGCTGCGAAGGGGAATGGCCGTTACGACGGTTGTCGAGCTTGCCAATCCTGTTTCATCTGACGGAATTGCCGAGGCGTATCGAAAGGCGTACGGCGGCCGGCCGTTTGTCTGCCTTGCAGGAGACCGGATCCCCCAGACACGCGAGGTATGGGGGTCCAACAGGTGCGACATCGGATGGAAAATCGAAGGCAGCCACCTCATGCTCTTCTCAGTCATAGATAACCTGGTGAAAGGAGCCTCGGGACAGGCAGTGCAGGACATGAACATCAGGTTTGGAATCGACGAATGCGCCGGTCTTCCCTCCGGCGGGGAGCTCTAAGCGTGAAGACCGTGCTCGTCAAGATCGGAGGGAAAGCGGCTGAAAAAGAAACTGCCCTGGCATGCCTGGCTGATGAGATGCGGGCACTCGCGGGAAGCCACCGATTCCTCCTTGTTCACGGGGGTGGAGCCGAAGTGACGGCCCTCTCGAAGAAGCTCGGGATCGAGTCGGTCTTCTCCAACGGGCTTCGCCAGACAACGGCGGCGGAAATGGATGTCGTCGACATGGTCCTCGCGGGAAAGGTCAACAAGCAGATCGTGCGCGTTTTTCGCTCCAAGGGACTGGACGCCGTGGGTTTGAGCGGCAACGACGGCGGGATACTCACGGGTAAGCCTGCCGGGACCTTGCCGGACGGCTCGATGTCCCGGACCGGGGAGGCTGCAAAAGCGGATGGCAGGCTGCTCTCTCTTCTTCTGGACAACGGCTTTCTGCCGGTGATCTCCTCCCCTTCCATGGATTCGTCAGGGCTTGCCCTGAACCTCAACGCGGACACCGCCGCGTTCGGTCTCGCGGTTGCCCTTGGCTGCTCCGCGCTGGTCTTTCTCTCCGACATCCCGGGCATCATCTCTGACGGCAACGTCATCCGTGAGCTTTCCGCGGCCCAGGCCGGCAACCTCTCCGCGACCGGCGTGATCACCGGCGGCATGCTTCCCAAGGTTTCAGCATCCCTGGACGCCATACGCCGGGGCGTCCAGACCGTCATCATCGGTCAATACGAGGAATCAGGCTCTCTGGCCGGGCTCCTCGATGGCAGAAAAGGAACAAGAATATGGAAATGAAAAGAACCGACCCTGCAATGGCAACCAATCTCCCCTTCCCCCGCCAGTATGGAACGGAGCTCCTGGTCATTGCGCGGGGCAAGGGCGTCTGGCTCACGGACATCGCCGGAAAAAAATACCTGGACTTTGCCGGGGGCATCGCGGTGAACGCCCTGGGCTACGGGCGGTCGGACCTGGCCCGGGTTGCTTCTCGGCAGATGCGCAAGCTCAACCACGTTTCCAACCTGTTCACCACGGAGCCGGCCCTTTCGCTGGCGCGGCTCATGCTGGCAAAAGGACCGTACAAGTTCGCTTCCGTCTTCTTCGGGAACAGCGGCACAGAGGCCAATGAGGCGGCCCTCAAGTACGCACGCCTGTACTCCCTGCGCACCAAGGGACCGGGTCATGACGGGCTTCTGTGCTTTGAGAACGGCTTTCACGGGAGGACCCTGGGTGCACTTTCCTGCACGCCCAGCGTAAAGTACCAGGAGCCATTCCAGCCCCTCATACCAGGGGTGTCCGTAGCGCCGTATAACGACATCGATGCGCTGGATCGCGCGCTGGATGACCGCGTGGCGGGAGTCATTGTCGAGGTGCTCCAGGGCGAAGGCGGCATGAGGACAATGACCGCGGAGTTTGCCCGGGCCCTCAACGAGAAATGCCGGAAAACAGGTGCCATTCTCATAGCGGACGAAGTCCAGACTGGCATGGGCCGCACCGGCACTTTCTACGGCTCGGAGGGCGTGGGGCTGGAGCCGGACATCATCACCCTTGCCAAGCCGATCGCAGGCGGACTTCCCCTCTCAGCAGCGCTGATTCCCGAGAAGGTGAACTGCCTCATCCATCCGGGAGAGCATGGCACGACCTTCGGCGGCGGTCCTGTGACGACTGCGGTGGCTGAAAAAGTATGGAAGCTCGTGTCCAAGCCGGAGTTCACGGAAGGTGTACGCTCGCGCGGGGAATTCTTGAGGAACGAGCTTGAGGGCTTGAAAACCAGGCACACAAACGTTGGAGCGCTGTTCGGCCGCGGCCTCCTGCAGGGCTTTGAATACAAAGGAGGAGACGTGAAGGACCTGCTGGCCAGCCTGCAGGCCGGGGGGCTCCTGGCGCTGCGGTCCGGAACGAACGTGGTCCGGCTTGCCCCGCCTCTCATCATCAGCGAAGCGGAAATCAGGAAAGGCGTTCAGATCATCGAGGAGGCTCTGCAATGAGCGAAGGAAACGGAATTCGGTCCGGCATCGTCAAGAAGGACGTGAAGAAGATCGTCCTGGCATATTCGGGAGGGCTGGACACCTCCATCATCATCCCCTGGCTCAAGGAGAACTACAAGGGAGCCGAGGTCGTCGCGGTCTGCACGGACGTCGGTCAAAACGAGGACCTCTCCGGCCTGGAGGACAAGGCCAAGGCTTCCGGCGCCTCGAAGCTGTACATCGTGGACCTGCGTGAGGAGTTCGCACGCGACTACCTGTTCCCCATGCTCAGGTCAGGGGCGATCTACGAAGGGAAATATCTCCTGGGCACTTCCATCGCGCGGCCCCTCCAGGCCAAGGCCCAGGTGGAGATTGCGCTCAAGGAAAAAGCGGACGCGGTATCCCACGGCTGTACGGGAAAAGGCAATGACCAGGTCAGGTTCGAGCTGGCCTACAAAGCCCTGGCCCCGCAGCTCGTGGTCATTGCCCCGTGGCGCATGTGGAACATCAGGTCCCGCGAGGAAGCCATCGACTACGCGAAAAGCCATAACATCCCGCTTGGGAACATCTCCAAGAAGAACATCTACTCCCGGGACATGAACGCCTGGCACATCAGCCATGAGGGCGGAGACCTGGAGGACCCCTGGAACAGGCCGCTGGAGCCGATGTTCCAGCTCACCAAGTCGCTGAAGGACGCTCCGGACCACGAGACGGAAGTTGTCATCGATTTCGAAAAAGGCATTCCCGTCTCCGTGGATGGAAAGAAAATGAGCCCTTTCCAGATCCTCACCACGCTGAACGCCCTGGGCGCTGAGAATGCCATTGGGCGCGCCGACGTTGTGGAAAACCGCCGGGTCGGGATGAAGAGCCGGGGAGTTTACGAAACACCCGGAGGCACAATTCTGTACACCGCCCTTCGGGAGCTGGAAATGCTGACCCTGGATACTGATTGCCTTCATTTCAAGCAGACCGTCGCCCAGACGTACGCGGACCTCGTGTACGGGGGGAAATGGTTCACTCCGCTGCGCGAATCCCTGGAAGCATTCATGGAGAAGGTTTCCGCCTTCACCACGGGCACCGTGCGCCTGGCCCTGTACAAGGGAAACATAGTGATTGCCGGGCGAAAGTCCCCGTACTCGATGTACCAGAAGGACCTTGCTTCCTTCGGCGCAACAAGCTACGACCACGCGGACGCAACCGGCTTCATCAATCTCTACGGGCTTCCCGCAATGGTGGCCTCGCTGGTGCACGGGAAAAAGTAGCTGGGGGCTGAACAAGCGGCGGAGGCCTTCTCCGCCGCGTGCCTGCCGGACCCATCGTCGAACAGCGGGAAAAAAATGCTTGCGCCCAGAATAAAAACCGGCTAAAATCAGCCTGCTTTGGTCACGAGTCCTGCTGCTTTTGGAAGTTTTGCCTACCCGTTCGTGTCCCAAGAAACAGTATTCTCGGAAAAGGAGTGTGTATGGCTGTGAATCTGTACGTAGGGAACCTTCCCTACCGGATTGACGAGGATTCCCTGCGTCAATTGTTCACCCCGTACGGCGTTGTTGAGACAAGCAAGGTCATTAAAGACCGCCAGACTGGAAGGTCCAAGGGCTTCGGGTTCATTGAAATGGCCAGCCAACCGGAAGCGGAAGCTGCCATCAAGGCGCTGAATGAAACACCCCTGGACGGTCGGAACATCAAGGTCAATTTCGCGAAACCCAAGGAGCCCCGCAGGGGCGGCTACGACGACATGCAGTAAGCTGTCCTTTTGGGATCAGTGAGGCTATCCTCCGTGGGGCAGCAGGCTCAGGATGGCCTCTTTTTTTTGCCCGCCACGCTCACAATCAGCACGATCAAAAGAAAAACAATCAGGAGCATCGGGAACCAGTCCCCAAATCGCGTATACGGGGTGAACGTCTTCTCCTTGTAGACAGGGACCTGGACCGTCCGCCAGGCCTGCTGGAAAAACGGCATCCTTCCCCAGACCTCTCCCCATGGGCCCACCACCCCGGAGACCCCTCCGTTCGTGGACCTGACCAGAACGCGGCGGTTCTCGATAGCCCTGAACCTGGCCACCGTGAAATGCTGGATCTCAGATGACCAGGTGCTGGACCAAGAATCGTTGGTGATGTTGATCAGCATATCAGCCCCGCGCAGGAAGAACTCCCTGTCGAGGTTGGAGAAAGCGTCCTCAAAGCATATGGGAACGCCGAAGCGCAGATTGCCGCCGGCCTGAAGAGGAACATCGAAGATCGTGTAGCGGCTTCCCATGAGCCACGGATTCCAGACGCCGATCACGTTACGGAAAAAGCGCTGGACGGGCGGGTATTCGAAGAAAGGGATGCTTTCGGCAAAGGGAACGGGGTGCATCTTTCCATATGTATCGATGACCTTGCCTTGCGGTGACATCAGGATGGCCGCGTTCATGTACTCCCGCAGGTCGTAATCCGCCACAACAATCCCGCCGAAAAGGATGGGGATACCGGTGGACTTGAAAAACGGCTCGAGCGGACCACCCGGCGGATTGAGCCGATTGTTCATGTCCACCCACGCGTTGTTGACTGAGCTCTCACTCCACACTGCCAGGTCAGGCGCGGGTTGCGAATCATGAATGCCCTGGACCGTGAGATCCATATTCACGCGAACGGCTGCGCCGTTGGCTTTGCCCCCCTCCTCCCAGGGATTGGAGTTCTGCTGCACAAGGAGAAGGGACGCTTTTGTTGCCGAAGGGATGGGCGTTTCCATGCGATAAAGCCCATAGGCCAATACGATGGCTATCAGAAATGCGCCGAAGCCAGCCTGGCGCAAATACTGGGGTCGATGCTCTGAAAGGGCAGCCTCGGCAACCAGCGCGTTGATCAGAGCCATCAGGAAGGAGAGCCCCCAGACTCCCGTGATATCGACGAACTGTACAAGCGTAAGGAAAGCTCCAGCGGGATACGCAATGAGACCCCAGGGGTAGCCAAGAAAGCCGATGGACTTGAAGTACTCGTACACGCACCACGCAATGGCCAGCAGGAACGGGCGCCCTCGGTTGCTCAGCCTTGAAACCCCCCGCAGGAACGGAAACAGGAGCGCGTTGTAGCCCATGTAGCCGATAACCGTCCCGCCCATGGTCCAGATCGTGTAGCCCTGGAAGAACATCAGCCAGTAGTTGGCAAGCGCGGTGGACACTCCCCCAAAGACAAGCCCGAGGAGGGAGGCAAAGCCGAAGGTCGGCGCCCGCGATACGGCGTAGAAGACGGGGGCAATGCACACGAACCCCAGCACCGCATTTCCCCAGAAAAAGCTTTCATCCGGAGTGAGGCCAAGCATTCGAATGGCGGCGCCGAAAAACTCACTGGGCAGCGCCAGCGGCAGAAGCACCGAAGAGACCAAAACGACAAGCAGGAGCGGAAGCCGCGGCTCCGGCACAGGGCGGGAAACGGAAACGGGGACACGGAAAATCACTTGCCGAGCTATGGTCATCAACTTCAAGTTAGCGCAACGTATGCCCATCATCAAGACCGACAGACCTGCCTGCCGCCAGCCGCCCAAGCGCCCGCTTGCCTTGACAGGGGTGCGCCATGATGGTAGATTCCAGGCCAAAATCGGGCTGTAGCGCAGTTGGTTTAGCGTACTTGCTTGGGGTGCAAGGGGTCGGCGGTTCAAATCCGCCCAGCCCGATTTTCCTTTTCTAAGCCCCACAATTGAAATGGCAACTCCCCCATGCTGGCTTTCTCCGGTTGGTTCGTCTCTTACTATGGCCTTGACGGCCCGCGCCACAAGGAATCCACAGGCGAAAACAACAAGGCGAAAGCCCACGGCTACGCCGTTGTCCTTCTGAAACGGAACGCCCAGCAGAAGGCCATCACCCTCAGAGAGTTCTCCAAGCCGTTCTTTGTGTGGGGGGAGTGCTCGTGCATCAAGCGGCAGATCGCAAAGGGCAGAGGGTGCAACAAGCAATGGGCCCATGCGAAGCGCAAAATGCTCGAGAAACACGTGCTTCCGAAGTTGACCCTTCAGACAATCTGCGACGCTTTGATCTCATCGGGCGGTTCACCTATACTGGGTTTGGTGGACACGGTAGCATGAGGTAATTGAGCGAAAAGGAAAAGATGAAAGAGCAACGTAGATACAGTGCTGAGCTGAAAGCTGAGGCTGTGAAGATGGTAATCGAGCAGGGGCTGACCCAGAAAGAGACCGGGAAACGGTTGTCGATTCCCAAGGGGAATATCGGGAACTGGGTCGGAGCGGCCAAGGCGGCCCTCAGCAACGGCAGCCCTGGAGAGCAATCGGTGGCAGAGCTTGCACGCGAGAATGCTCGCCTGAGGAAGGAACTGGCCGAAGCCCGCATGGAGCGGGAGATATTAAAAAAAGCCACGGCGTACTTCGCAAAGGAGTCCCTGCCCGGTACGCGTTCATGAAGGCCTACAGGCTCCTGTATCCAGTGAAACTTATGGCGAGGGTCCTTGAGGTATCCCGTAGCGGCTATTACACATGGCTGAGGCGAAGGCCGACACGCAGAGAGATCCAGGATTCAGTGTTGAAGGGGCTGATCAGTTGCGCGCACAAACGAAGCAGAGGCACCTACGGCCCGCTGAGGCTCCAAGAGGAACTGGCGGCTGAAAACCAGCAGGTTGGGCGCGATCATATTTCCCGCCTGAGAAAGGAGATGGGGCTGAGGTGTATCCAGCATAAGAAGTTCAAAGTCACGACGGACTCCCAGCATCATCTACCGGTGGCAGCGAACTTGCTGGAACAGGAGTTCTCCGTGTCGCTGCCCTCGACGGTGTGGGGATCTGATATTACCTATATCGCCACCGACGAAGGATGGTTGTACCTCGCGGGGGTGAAGGATTTCGCAACTCGCGAGATCGTCGGCTACGCCATGGCTGGCAGAATGACGACGCAACTCGTGCAGGATGCTCTGAAAAAGGCACTGCAATTCAGAAAGCCATCGCCTGGCTGCATTCACCATTCCGATCGAGGAAGCCAATACTGTGCCGCAGAGTATCGCAGGGACTTGGAGAAAGCGGGAATGATTGCCTCCATGTCGCGAAAGGGAAATTGCTATGACAACGCCCCCACGGAGAGTTTTTGGGGTCACCTCAAGCAGGAACTGATTTACCACCGCCATTTTCAGACGCGTAACGAAGCCATAGCGGCAATCCGGGAATACATCGAAATCTTCTACAACCGAATACGTCGTCATTCGGCTCTCGGCAACACGGCTCCGTCCGTATATGCCGAAACATACTACTCACAAAGGAGAATCGCCTGAGTCCTCACTGTCCACTATTGACAGTACAGGCC
>CAVQAA010000024.1:0-268234 GCA_963710335.1 uncultured Spirochaetota bacterium | reverse complement strand
CAGCCCGAATCCCTTCACCGTCAGCGTCACGTAGTTCCATGTCTCGGCGAGACCGTGCTCGAACGCGCCCGGCAGCCCGAGCCTGGGCGAAGGATACTCTTTCTGCGCAAACCCGATCCCCAGCATCTTCTCTGCGAAGTCGAACCCGATTGTGGAGGCCCTTTCGTACACCAGGAGGGCGCTCAGCTCTGCGCCCCGGCGTTCGTACGTGACGGTCACTTTCCCGGGGCCGGAGGAGAAAATCGGCATGAGATCCCAGATGTTCCCCACGGGCTTCCCGCCTGCCGTCATGATCAGGTCACCTTTCTGAAGCCCCGCAATGGCAGCCGGAGATCCGAGTCGAAGAGAATCCACAACGGGATCCACCCACGGGAGGATGCCGATCTGACCGGCGCCGGTGTCTTTGTCCAGCCTGGGCGTGACGGGGACGTCGAGCTGCTGCGCTGCCCCGTTCGCATTTCGGGACACCCGGAAGATCAAACGGCTTTTCGGCGCAACCGACACCGCTTCCCGAATGCCTTGAAAGTTCTCCACGGGCCGTCCGTTTATCGACAGGATTCGATCCCCGGTCTTCAGCCCGGCCGCGGTACCGGCGGAACCTCCGCGGATGGCTGCGCAGCGTAGTCAGTGGCAAGGACGATGCGGTTGTCGTACGAGGGAACGCTGAACCCTGCCCACCAGATCAGGGAAAGGATGATTGCCGCAAACACCAGGTTGGACACTGGACCTGCGGCGGAGATGACGATGCGCCGCCACGGCGCCGCGGTGTTGAACGAGCCTCCGTTTCCCTCCTCGGCGCCCACCGGTGCAGGGCCTCCGCCCGCTACACCCGGGGTGATTTCCCCTTTCATCTTGCAGAATCCACCGATGGGGAACCACGAGATCTGGTAGACGGTCCCGCCCCTCTTGAATCCTACCATGCGCGGGCCCCACCCGAGGGAGAAGGTCTCTACGCCAACACCGTTTGCCTTGGCCGCAACGAAATGGCCCAGCTCATGGACGAATACCATGATCCCAAGCCCGATGAGCCCCAGCACGAATATTCCTATCATGATTGCCTGTCCTTATCCGCCAAACAGCCGCATCAGCCCGTAGAAGAGGGGCGCGCTCAGGATCATGGAGTCCACCGAGTCGAGCATCCCTCCCCTACCGGGGATCGCGATTCCAGAATCCTTGACGCTCGCGGACCTCTTGAGGCCGCTTTCAGCGAGGTCCCCCAGGATAACCGCCGCGCCCGTGAGCACCGAGAACGCTATTCCACCCACGATGCCCGATGGGAGAAGCGACGGAACTGCCACCCTGAATACTGTATAGATGATGCCCGTGCCGATAAAGCCCGCGACAAACCCCACGACGCTCTTTTGGGGGCTTATCGTCAGGTTCAGGCGCGTGGATCTCCCCCAAAGGCTTCCCGCGAAGTATGCGGCCATATCGTTAGCGAAAACCAGTCCGAGGAAAAGAAGAATCGACAGCGACGGCCGAGGCAAGGCGGAAATGCGCACGACCCACGAAAGAAAAAACGCCGGGTACAGGACGACGAAAACAGAGGAGGAGACGAAAGTCAGAAACTCGTTGATCCGGCGCGGGTCTTTCTGGAAGATTGCGCGTATCAGGATGATCCCGACGGAGGCCGCCACCCAGCCCAGGGCCCACTGCGCGGGAATCAGCCCCGCCACCTCCAGCCAGGCGGCAAGAGGAAGGGTCCCGGCAAGCACTGGTGCAAGATACCGCGCCGTGGAGACGCCCCGTGCCTCGAAGAGCGCCCGGGTCTCCAGCGCGCCAACCACACAAGCGGCCGCAGCCGCCAGGTTGAAGGGGAGATGGTGAAGCTGAGGCACAAGGAAGATGAGCGCCCCCAGCACGGGGAACGCGACCGCAATCAGGAGCAGGCGTGTTGAAAAGCCCTTCCAGTTCACGCGGTGCCGCCGAATCTTCTCGACCTTTGCGCGTACTCGGCGAGGGCCTCGCGGAGGTCTTCCCCATTCCAGTCCGGCCACAGCTTCGGGCTGAAGTACAGCTCCGCGTACGCGGACTCCCAGAGGAGAAAATTGGAGAGGCGCAGCTCGTTTGCGCTTCGGATGATGAGGTCCGGGTCCGGCAGCTCCGGATGATCGAGGTAGCGTCGAAAAGTCTCCTCAGTGAGAGGCTCCTCGGAACCGTCGGCGAGACGTCGGCGAAAGGCGCGGATGATCTCGTCCCTGCCCCCGTAATTAATGGAAAGATTCACTATCAAGCCGTCGAAACGGGCCGTGTCTCGTGTGACGTCATGGATTTCCCGGGCAATCTCACGGGGGAGCCGGTCCAGGTCACCGCTGTGCAGAATGCGGATCTTGTTTTTGCGGTAGAAGTCATATTCCTTTTTCAGATACAGCCCGATCAACCCCATCAAATAGGACACTTCTTCCTGCGCCCGGGTCCAGTTTTCCGTTGAAAAGGCGTAGAGGCTGAGAAAAGCAAGCCCCGCTTCGGAAGCGGCGGCCACCACGCGCTTGGCCGCCTTGACCCCTTCCAGGTGCCCTTCCGTCCGGGGCTTTCCCCGCGCCTCCGCCCACCTGCCGTTGCCGTCCATGATTATTCCAACATGGCGGGGAAGACGGGAGGGGTCGGGAAGGACATTGTGTGCGCGGGGTTGCCGGTCCGGCGAGGGTCTCACACCTCGAGGATTTCCTTTTCCTTGGCCTCGAGGATCTTGTTGATCTCCTCGATGAACTTGTCGGTGAGCTTCTGGATCTCGTCCGTGGCCTTCTTGGCCTCATCCTCGCTCAGCTCGGAATCCGTCTTGGCTTTCTTGATTTCCTCATTTGCATCACGGCGCGCGCCGCGGATGGCCACGCGGGACTGTTCCGCCGTATTCTTGGTGAGCTTCACCAGCTCCTTGCGCCGGTCTTCGGTGAGCGGCGGGATGCTGATCCGGATCACCTTGCCGTCGTTGTTCGGATTGACGGAGAGCTCGGATTTCTGGATGGCCTTTTCGATCTCCGAGAGAACGGAGCGGTCCCACGGCTGGATGATGACAAGACGCGCCTCCGGGATGGAGATGGTTGCCACCTGGTTCAGGGGAACCTTGTTCCCGTAGTAATCCACCCTGATCTTCTCGAAAAGCGCCTGGGAGGCCCTGCTGCCGCGGAGCGTTTTGAACTCCTCCTGCAGGGCCTGGATGCTTTTTTTCATCCGCTCTTCCGCCTGGCCCCTGATCTTGTCTCTCGTCATACGAGATCCTCCTTCAGGAATGATCTTCACCCAGCTTCACGTAGCGGTAGTCGACGATTGTGATCTTTGCCCCCACTTCCTTCCCAAGGTCATCAAGCACCTTTGCGACAGAGCGCTTGTCGTCCTTCACGAAGGGCTGCTCCAGGAAGCATATATCGGCCAGCATCTTGTTCAGCTTCCCTTTGATGATCCCCTGCAGGACGTTTGCCGGTTTGTTCAGGTTTTCAGCCTGCTTGGCGAAGATTGCCTCCTGCTCCTTGAGGAACTCGGGGCTCACCTTGTCCTTGGAGAGGAAAAGCGGGGAGAACGCCGCGGCATGGAGGGCGCAGTCGAAGAGGACCTGCTTCACCTTCGGATTGTCCTTCGCCTTGGGGTCGCTGAATGAGAAACGGATCATCACGCCGATCCTCCCGTCGTGGATGTACTCCACGATGGACTCTCCCGGCCCCACCGGGAGGGTGACGATCCTGCGCAGCTGCATGTTTTCCTTGATCTTGCCGACTGTCTCCTTGACCATGGTCTGAAGCTCTTCGGCTGCCGCGCTGACATCCTTCTCGGCCACTTTCCCCAGGAGGGCAGTGCCCAGCTCCTGGAAAAGGCTGTTGCGCGCCACGAAATCAGTCTCACACGTGAGCTCGAGCATGATGCCCTTGTCGGGCAGCATCTTGGAGAAAATCATGCCGCTGTTGGTGACGCGTTCGCTTTTTTTCACCGCGGCCGCCAGCCCCTGCTCTTTCAGCAGGCGCTCGGCCTGATCGAAATCACCGTTCGCTTTGACCAGCGCATTCTTGCAGTCCAGCATCCCGGCCCCGGTCTTCTCCCGGAGCTTCTTTACCTCAGTTGCTTTGATTTCCATCTATTTTATCCATCACTCCTTGTACAGCTTATCCTCATCGATTTCCGGCTCTTCCGGAGGAGTCTCTTCCTTCTTGACGCCTGCCTCATCCGGGGTGTAGTTGGAATAATCCTTGTCCGTGAAGCCGGTTGCAGCCTCATCCGCGGCAGCGCCAAGGACGGCGGCGACTGCGACCTTCTCCTCTTCCTGGTCGTACTTGGACTGAGCGGCGAATTCGCCCTTGTCGATGGCCTCGGCGAACTCTTCCTCACCCTTCTCTTCCTGCAGGGTTTCCACGACCTCCAGGCCAACCTCGTTCTCAGCCTCGATCACGGCATTCGCGATGATCTGGGCGAACAGGTTGATTGCCCGAATTGCATCATCGTTGCCAGGGATGGGATATGTGATCCCCTCAGGGTTGCAGTTGGTGTCAACCACGGCGACAATGGGGACATTGACCTTCCGGGCTTCCGTCACGGCAATGGATTCCTTGCGCGTGTCGATGATGAACACGATCCCGGGCAGCTCCTTCATTTCCTTGATACCGCCAAGGTTCTTTTCCAGCTTGCCCCGCTCCTTCATGAGCCTGGCAATCTCTTTCTTTGTCAGGTTCTCGAAAGTGCCATCAATCTCCATCTTCTCCAGCTTCTTCAGCCTCAAGAGGGACTTCTTGATCGTCGAGAAGTTCGTGAGCATTCCGCCCAGCCAACGATTGTTCACGTGGAACATGTTGCATCGCTTGGCTTCGCGCTCAACCGTCTGCTGCGCCTGCTTCTTGGTGCCGACAAAAAGGACCGACTTGCCGGCAAGGACGGTCTTGCGTACCGCCTCGTACGCGTCCTTGATTGCCACGATCGTTTTCTGGAGATCGATGATGTGGATTCCGTTGCGCTCCGCGAAGATGTATTTTTTCATCCGCGGATCCCACCTCTTCGTCTGGTGCCCGAAATGAACGCCGGACTCGAGCAGGTTTTTCATGGTAACAACAGCCAAAATGATCCTCCTTCCCCTTCTTCCTGGCTTTTACACCCTTTTCCATACGGATGGGCGAGATGAAAGGGCTAAAAATGGTACTCGTTCCTGATCAAGATGCCATAAAATGCCTCAAGTGGCAAGCCTACGACGTTGCTGTAGGAGCCCTTGATCCACTCCACAAAGAACGCGCCGCGCTCCTGTATCCTGTATGCGCCCGCTGCCCCCGACCATTCCCCGCACTCGACGTACCAGGCCAGCTCAGTGGGCGTCAGTGCCTTGAACTTAACGTCTGTTGTGACAACTTCCAGATCGATGGGCTTTGCCTTGTCTATCAGCACTGCAACGCCGGAGTAGACCTTATGCACTTTTCCCGAAAGGAGAGCGAGCATTTGACGCGCTTCCTCGGGACCGGCGGGCTTGCCCAGGACTTTACCATCCACCTCGACGATGGTGTCGACGCCAAGGACCCAGCGCGGGGATTCGGTCTTGAACAGCTCGACCACAGCCTCCAGCTTGCTGCGTGCCACGCGCGAAACGAGCTCGGCGGTCGACTCAAGCGCAGAGTAATCTTCCGTGAGGTCGGGCGGAATCACTTTGACGGGCATCTTGGCTTTTGCAAGAAGCTCCCTGCGTCTCGGTGAGCCGGAGGCGAGAATTATGGTTTCCATCTATGCGAGCTCCATCGTTTCCATGAGAAATCTCTTCATCTCGATATTTTCCCTGGGCGTGAATGGCAGACGGTCCTTCACGCCTCCTCCGGGGCTCCAGAGACCGAGGGCCGCCTGGATCCACGGCGTGGGGGAAAGTGGCGATAGATGGTGCCCGCCCGCCTTCCTGGTGTCCAGGGCCGGACGATTCCCTTGTGGCGGACGGCCGGTGAAGTACATATCGCCCCTGGGGTACAAGAACGCAAGATAGGGCGAATCTCCTTTTCCGTCGAGCACGCCGATGTCGGCCCCGAGGTTGGCGTTCACGCGATTCCACGGCATCCTTCAGCCTCCCCAGCAGCGGTCCTCTTTCAAACGAACCCCCTGCAATCACCTGACCGCAATCACTCGGGTGATACCACGCGGCAGACCTGGAATAGTCATAGCCGCTGGCGCGCCGGCGGACAAGCCCAGCATCCGCAAGAACCTCATTGATGTGGAGCTTCGAATGGTGAGCCATGGCGCCATGGTCGGATGAGATGACAAGCAAGGTGTCCTTTTCCATTTCCCGCATCAAGCGTCCAAGAAGAGAGTCCACCATACCGGCGCATCCGTGGAAAAGCTCGATTGCGCGCTCGTCGTCACGAAGAAGGAGATCGAAATAGGCGTGGTTGAAGTCATCCACCACGGGGAAGTAGCCGACAACCAGACGCGCGGCAAGGTTGCCCGCCTGCCTGATCATCAGCTCGGCTTTCCGTTGGAAGCTGACGTCGCTGGCCAGAAGCTCTGCCTTCAGCGGCACATGATGCGCAGGGTCGCGGGAGGAGTTGAGCCGTCGCACCAGGTGGAAAGCGCTCATCTCCAGAAAATCGTCACAACCTGCTGACCCCGACTTCCCTCCGCGGCATACCACTGCGTTTATTGGGTTGAGGAGAAGCAGCTTCGGCTCCAGCAAATGAGCAAAGACCCGCGTTCCCGACGTCAGGTCGACGTACCGTCCTTCCCCTGCCCGAAGCTCAGCCAGGACGGAAGAGCCTTTTGTCAGGTAAGCGGCGTTCCTGGAGCATCGCACACGCAGGCGTATTCCGCGATAGGACACTTCTTCCGCTTCGCCCGAAAGGCGGTACAGCAACGGTTTTCTCCAGAGCCGATAGCCGTCGAGTCCAAAGGCAAGGTGCTCCGCGGGCCCCTTCCACACCGGGTCATTGCGGAATGCCACGTTCATGAGGGAGTATCCAGCGCCGCGCTCCTCCATCTCCTGCCATATCGTCCTGGTTCGTCCCAGGTCCGCGTAGAATCCGCTGAGGGAGTCCTGGAGCCTGGCAGGGTGCGGCATGAAATACCCCAACACTCCGTTTTGCGCCGGCTGGGTGCCCGTGAAGAGGGCAAGCAGGGCCGGGGGAGTCTGGCAGACCGGGGTGGCCGGGGCCATTGGCCCCAGGAAGCCTTCATGTCCCATACGCTTGAGCGCGGCGTGCCGGCCTGAGTCGACGGCCAGCTTGACGTGCTCGAAACCCATGCCGTCCAGCACGACCCAGAGCACCCGGGAGTAGCGTTGTGTTGACACCCTATACCTTTCGAAGTATCGTTGATTCGAGTCAGCACGGAGGATTGCAGAAACTGTGCGTTTGGGCAATTAGCTCAGTTGGATAGAGCGATGGCCTCCGGAGCCATAGGCCGCCAGTTCGAACCTGGCATTGCCCATGAATAAAATCCTTGACACGCCGCTCCGCTCACCCTAACGTGCACGAACATGCTTGCGCTTGTGCTCGCCACGGTTTTTTCAGCGGCATTCTCCATTTTCATTCGGCTCGCCCAGAAAAGGCGGGCTAACCTCACAGTCGTCGGGGCGGCGAATTATGTGACCGCTGCCCTGTTCCACCTCATCCTCACCGCCGTGGGGCATCCGCAGGCCCCCCATTGGCAGACGCTCGTCATAGGCGGCGTGGGAGGGATTACGTTCGCATGGGCGTATTTCCTTCTCTTTGACGCGATGAAGCGAAGGGGCGTATCCATAACAGCTGCGGTCATGGGCCTGTCCGTGCTCGTGCCGGTA
This sequence comes from uncultured Spirochaetota bacterium, assembly GCA_963710335.1. Taxonomy (GTDB): domain Bacteria; phylum Spirochaetota; class Spirochaetia; order SZUA-6; family Fen-1364; genus Fen-1364. The sequence goes on along the minus strand of CAVQAA010000024.1, from coordinate 260,511 downwards.
GGGTTCTCCTTTATCGCCTGGGGAGAAACGACGACCCTCATGCAGACCGCAGGAATAGCCATCGCCATCATCTCACTCCCGCTCCTGAGCTTCGGCCCCCGCAGCAGCCAAAAGATGCAGGACGGGAAAAGCATTCCCTTGGGAAGGTCCGCGCTGGTCCTGGGCGGGCTCTTCATCGTCAACGGGGCATCGCTGGTGGCCGCGCGGGCTTTCCACCAGACCGGGATCCAAAACGAAGATGCAATGTTCCTGCTCGCAATTTTCACCTCTGCGACCCTCACGACTCTCATCGTCTGGGCCGTGCAGGAACGGGCAGGACGAGACCGCGCCGCGGGAGCTGGGAATCCGGCTTCCGAAACCGTGCCATTGATATCCAGCGCGCTCCCGGGCATAGCCGTCGGGCTGTGCAACGCGCTGACCAACCGCTTCATCGTCCTGTCCCTCCACACGCTGCCGGGGATCATTGTCTACCCGTTCTACAGCGCTGTCGGGTTGCTCCTCATGGTGACGTTCTCCCGGCTCGTATGGAAGGAAAAGATCAGCAGGCTGGAGATGATCGGAATGGTTCTGGCCGTCGGTTCGATTGTTCTCATCAACCTGGTGTAGGTCAGATTCCCAGGATCTTCCTCATCTGCTCACCATATGCAATGGCCGGAGCCGGAAATGCTTTTCGGGAAAGACGCAGTCCCATTCCCAGCATGAGCTCCGCGGTCTTGAGGGCGGCAATTCCGGGAGGGATCACCGGTATCCCCAGAGCCTTTTCCAGCCGGGCCACGTCCTCGATGATGGTCGTGGAGCCGAGAATGATCGACTCGGCGCCGGCCTCTACTGCACGGCCCCCCGCGTCGCGAAGCTTGCGGTAGAAGCTCTCCGACTCCGATCTGTTCATGACCCTTCCCCGTCGAGGCTGATACACATGGGTACCGACAATCTCGGTCGAGGCTTTCTGTCCGCGCAAGCCGTACGAATTGAGCGTGGTGTCAATCATTCTTGCCCAATGGCCGTCCAGCGCGAGGACAGAGAATGATCTTCCCAGCTGCAGGGCCAGATGAACGGAGGCCTGGAGCGCGCCCACAACGGGTATGTCGACAGCCTCCGCGATCTGGGTGAGCCCCGGATCAATGGTGCAATCGATGACGATGGCCCCGGCGCCTTCCTGCTGGGCAATCTCCGCTTCGAGAATCATGTACCCTGTCGACCAGAAAACCTCATACTCTCGATCCGTCAGAGGCGGGCCCCCGCGGAGCAGCCGAACGTCAACGGAGATGCCCGGCCCCGCGTGGCCCTGGTATTGGAGCCTGCGCCTTTCTCTCTCGTAGCTCTCCACCGGAATCGGCGGAAGAACCGCGATAACGGTTGCGTCGCCTGCCGGCGTGCCGCTTCCCGTGTCACGTCCCATGGGGGCCCTCCTCCCCGCCCGCGCCCTACTCAAATGCCGCCACCCGCTTGCGCTTGCGCCAGACCTGGATGCCGACAGCGATGAGCGCAATCATCGTGACGACGTAGGGTATGACTTGGAGAAGCTGGGGCGCAATTCCTGCCGACTGCTGGAGCCTGACGGAGAAAGCCTGTGCCGCGCCGAACAGCAGGGTGACGGCGACGGTCCGCACCGGATCCCCCTGGGCAAAGAAAATGGCTGCCAGGGCAATCAGCCCGCGGTCCGCTGTCATGTCCCGGCTGAAGAGGCTGACATAGTCCAGCGACAGGTAGGCGCCCCCCAGGCCGCAGAAAAACCCGCTCAGGACCACCGTCTGCATCTTCAGGCTGAAGACATTGATTCCCAGTGACGCCGTGGCGTCCGGGTTCTCACCGACAGCGCGGACCCGCAAACCCCATTTCGTGCGGTAGATGATAAAGCTGACCACGGGCGTGAGAAGGTACGCCATATAGACCAGGATGGTGTGACCGCTGACCAGCTGGCTGAGAACGGGAACCGATTCGACGAACGGGATCCGGATCTGCGAAAAGCTGGGGATCTTGTTTGACGCGAATACCCCCGCTTCTCCGAGGATGCCCTTCAAAAGAACGGCGGTAAGACCGGAGGCAAGCATGCCGATGGCGATGCCGGCTGATGAAAATGTCGGCCCTGAACTTGAGATTGAAGTAGCCGAACAGGTACGCAAGGAGCATTGCGCCGGCCACGGCAGCAACGACGGCCCAGAAAAGGCTGCCGGTAAAGTGGGCAACGGTAATTGCTACAAAAGCCGCAACCAGCATGAACCCGTCCATTGCGATGTTGAGGATTCCGGCTTTGAAGGTGAGCAGGCCTCCGAGAGCGGCGAACGCCAGCGGGGTGGAGATCCTGATGATGGTGGTGATCAAGCCGAGGTTGAATATGTCGCTCATTTTCCGGCTCTCCCCGCCTGAGGCTCCACCGTGGGAAGTCGATGATCACGCCTCTTCCTGCGGCGTGATCCGATTGCGAAATCCGCAGCCAGCAGAAGGATGATGATGGCTTCCAGCACCTTGATGAGATCCCGCGTCACGGAGGTCATCATCTGCATGACGATTCCTCCGCTGTTGAGCCCGCCCAGAAGGAGGGCGGAGTACGCGATTGCCAGCGGGTTGAACTTCGCGAGCATTGCCACCGCAATCCCGTCAAATCCGTACCCCGGCGAGAAACCGTTGTAGAATGCGCGGTAGACCCCGAGGGCCTGCTCGGCGCCCGCCATGCCCGCAATCATGCCGCTCACCAGGAAGACCTGGACAATGCTCGTCCGCACGTCGATCCCGCCGTATCGAGAGAAGACAGGGTTCTGACCGATCAGCTTCCACTCGTAGCCCTTTTTTGTCCGGTTCTCGATGAACCAGAACACGACAAGCAGGACGACCGCAATGATGAAGCCCGTATTCAGCTGCGCCATGTCGGAGAACTGGTGCAGATGAGCGGTCGGCAGGATGTCATATGTCTTGTTCGTGGGCCCGGGCGCCTTGAGCGGGTACGAGGATATGTACCCCGTCAGCAGCAGCGCCATCGGATTCAGCATGAGGCAGACGACCAGCTCATTGATTCTCAAGGCGGATTTGAGGATGGCTGGAATGAACGCCCATGCGGCGCCCGCCAGCATTGCGGCAACGATCGCCAGAGGCAGATGGATGAAGCCCGGCAGCCCGCGGACGTAGTAGCCCACGATGCCTGCCGCCAGAGCGCCAAAAAGCATCTGTCCCTCGACGCCGATGTTCGCGACGTTCGAGCGGAATGCAAACCCTACGGCAAGGCCCGTGAAAAGCAGCGGGGTCGTGTTCTGAAGCGTGGCAACAAGGTTGCCCGCACCATTGAAGGCGCCGCTGATGAGGGTCCGGTAGGCCAGGATGGGATCCTCCCCCATGATGCGGATGATCACGGCGCCAATGAGCAGCGCAAGCAGCACCGCGGCGCTGGGCCGAGCGATCTCCAGCCCGGCGGCCCGAAAGAAGCGGCCCGCGGAAGCGCGCGATGCGTTGGCGGATGCCGTCCCGGTCTGCGCGTCACTCACCGTTCACCTCTCTCTCCCGTTCGATGCCCGCCATGAGCCTTCCGACTGACGCCACTGTTGCCTCTTTTTCCGTCAACTCGCCCATGATCCTCCCCTGGAAAATCACGATGATTCGATCAGACAGGGAAAAGATCTCATCCAGATCGGCGGAGATGAGAAATACGCCGTGTCCCTGGTCCCTCATGGCAACGAGCTGGCTGTGGATGAACTCGATTGCCCCGATGTCCACACCGCGCGAAGGCTGGTCGGCAATGATGACATGACTGCTGTAGGACAGCTCCCGGGCAAGAACCACCTTCTGCTGATTGCCGCCCGATAGCGATCGCGCAGGTGCCTTCGGCTGTGCTCCCCTGATGTCGAATCTGGTGATCAGGTCTTTTGCAAACGCGACCGCCTTGTTGACGTCCAGGAGCGGGCCGCTGCCGAAGCCGCCATTCACGTGATGCCCAAGGAGGAGGTTCTCCCAGATGGAGCTCTCCACGGAGAGACCGACGCGGGTACGATCCGCGGGGATGTATGCCAGGCCGGCATTGCGCACCTGGATGGGACTCAATCCCCGGATGTTCGATCCGTTGAGGATGATTTCACCGGACTTCGCGTGACGCAGGCCCACCAGCGCCTCGACAAGCTCATCCTGCCCATTGCCCTGCACGCCGGCCAGCCCGACGATCTCGCGGGCACGCACGTTCATGGTGATCCCGTTGACCGCCTTCACCCCTCGATTGCTTTCGACCCGGAGGTCCTTGACTTCAAGGAGGACCTCCTGCGGCTCGGCCGGCTTTTTCTCCACGCGAAACAGGACGCTGCGGCCCACCATCTTCTCCGCAAGCAGCACGGCGCTGGTCTCGGCCGTGTTCATGGTAGCCACCGCGTGACCGCCTCGCATGACCGTGACGCGGTCGGAGACGCTCATGACTTCGTTGAGCTTGTGCGTGATGAAGATGACGGTCTTGCCCTGTGACGCGAGCCTGCGAAGCGTGCGAAACAGCTCCTCGGTTTCCTGCGGCGTCAACACGGCCGTCGGCTCATCCAGGATGAGCAGCTGGGCTTCCCGGTACAGCATCTTCAGGATTTCCACCCGCTGCTGGAGCCCAACGGGCAGATCCTGGACCGTGGCCGTCGGATCCATGGCGTGGCCGAAGCGCTCCATGGCAAGATCCGCCACGCGCTTGTTGGCCGTTCGGCGGTCCACCATGAACCCTCTCCCCGGCTCTTTTCCCAGGACCACATTTTCCGCCACGCTCAGGCTGGGAACGAGCTTGAAGTTCTGGTGAACCATCCCGATTCCCAGGCTGATCGCGTTTGCGGGGTTGTCGATGCGGACAGGGTTTCCCCCTATCTCGATCGAGCCCGCCTCCGGGATCAGTACCCCGTAGAGGACGTTCATGAGGGTCGTTTTTCCCGCTCCGTTTTCCCCCACAAGGGAATGAACCTCACCCGCCCGCGCGGAGAAGTCCACGTGGTCGTTGGCCACAAGATTTCCAAACTGCTTGACAATCTGGATCATGGAGACGGCGTCTGGCAAGCTAGTACCCCCTCAAAAGACGTCCGGGAAGCCCCAGGCGTCCCGGACATCAGCACTCATGCGCGTGACCAAGGAGTCACGAGCTATTTCACGTACGGGTTTTTCATTGGCGGGGTGCCGACCATCGCCTGGTTCGGCGTCAGCTCCATGTAGTTGGGAACCACGATCTGGCCCGAGATGACCTTCTGGCGAAGGCCCTCCACCAGCTTGAGAGTGGCATCCGAGATCAGTCCCTTGTTGTTCTCATCCATGGCGTAGTCAACGCCTTTTTCCTTGAGGCCGTAGGTGAGCACCACGCCCCCCTTGAAAGTGCCGTCAACGACTTCCTTGATGAAATCATAGGCCTGATTATCCACCCTCTTGACCATGGAGGTCAGGACGAAACCGGGCGCTAGGTAGTTCTGGTTGGAGTCCACGCCGATCGCGAAGCTCTTCGTCTGCTTTGCCGCCTCGATGACTCCCGCGCTTGTGGCCCCTGCCACCGCGAAGTTGATGTCAGACTTGCGGTTGATGAGGGCCAGCGTGTATTCCTTCCCTGCCGCGGGATCAGTGAAAGTACCGCTGTAGCTCTCAAGCACCTGCACCTTGGGGTTGATCATCTTGGCCCCGAAGTAGTAGCCGAGATAGAAGCGATGGATGATCGGGATATCCTTTCCCCCGACAAAGCCGATGATGCCCGTCTTTGTCGTCTTTGCCGCGATGGCGCCGACCAGGAAAGAGCCTTCCCAGTCCTTGGTCACCGAGCTGACGACGTTCGGCGCAATGGGATCATTTCCCACGTCAACGAGACCGAATTTCTGATTCGGGAACTGGGCAGCCACTTCCTTCATGGGCGTGATCATGTCGAAGGACGACCCGATGATGATGTCGAACCCCAGCTGAGCGGCCCGGGCCAGAGTGGATTTGAACTCGGAGATGCTCTTGGGCTGAATGACGTTGACCTTGACGCCAAGCTCCTTCTCCGCCCGCTGCATCCCCTGATACATCATGTCATTGAACGATCGGTCGCCGAGCCCCGATTCGGATGTCACCATGGCAACCTTGAGCTGCTTCTGGGCTGAAACGACGCCGACAACGACAAGCAGGTTCACCATTGTCAGAGCTACAAAAACCATCATCCTGCGCGTTCTCATCCGTCTACCTCCTCTGAGAAACACTGCTGAGACATCACCCGGAATCTTTCCGACGGCCACGCAGGCCGGCTCTCCGGGCGACCTTGTGAAAGAAATCCCCTTTGCTGCGTCGCGGTTCCCCTCCGTCACCCTCCTTTCCGCCTGCCGAAAGCCGACCCGTCAGCCGACTCGCCGCAGGGCCTTCATGAAGCTCCGCGCTTTGGCAGGGTTCACCCTGCCGAAGGCGGAGTCGGTATCCTTGAGCGCCGAGCTGATGATCACGCCATCCGCAACGGCAAGCGCCGTTGCAAGGTTCGTTTCGTTGGCGCTTCCGCCGAGCAAAAGGGGGAGCCGCGGGTACTTTGCTCGTCCCCTCTTCAGATACGCGATCGATTCGTCGAAGCTTCCCCCCGTCAGCACCAGGCCGTCCGCATGCCCCAGATCCACTGCCTCGCGTATGTCCGGATCGAGGTCCCTGCCCCCCAGGTGAACGCCAGTGCGGTCGTGGACGTCGGCAAAGATCGAGATGTTCGGGGCCTGGAGCAGGTTGCGGGTCATCATGGCTTCATGAGCGCAGCCGGGCACCAGCCCGAACGGAGTGACCATGACGCCCACGTAGACCTTGAGCCTGACGAAATCCAGCCCCGCGCCGCTGGCCACGGACAAGGTAGCTTCCGCATCGTTTTCAAGGAAATTGAGCCCCACCGGAGCGGGAATCGCAGCGGCAACTTCGAAGGCAACCCTCGCCATCCATGATATCTGCTGGGGCGTCACCTTGTGCGCCACGGGGAGATCGCCAAGGTTCTGCAGCATGATGGCGTCGAAGCCTGCATCCGCGAGGACCTTCGCCTCGTCAACCGAGACTTTGATCATGTCCTGCAGCTTGCCGCCTGCGTACATCGAGCTTCCCGGAAGGGCGTCGAGCTGCACCATCGCAATGGCCACCTTGCTTCCCGCGTGGATCCGGTCCAGGAGTGCACTCACTTCTTTTCCTCCCCCTGTTTCATCTTCGAATTGAATATCTGACGGAAGTTGACCTGCCGCCGGTGAGGGTCATCGAATCCAAGGAAGGCCCTGTTGCGCGCCGAGGCCAGGTAGCACGCAAAAAGCTCGAAGGGAACGCAGTAGACGAACGGGGACAACGGCTCCCTCACCTGCCCGTGCACGGGAAATACGACGTCCGCCGCGGAGCCGAGGTCCTTGTCCGCGGCGGAGCCAATGGCGACCACCGCGGCGCCCATCTCACGCGCGGCGCTCATCTGCTCGTATGCGCGGTCGCGACATTCTCCGGGGGCAACGATCACAAACTCAACAGCATCCTTGTCAGAGACGAAATACTCCTCATGCGCCCATTCCTCCATCTCCACCGCGGAAGCGGGCTGCCGGAGCGCTTCGAAGAACTTGGCCATCCCGAAAAAAGCAGTGCCGTAATTTGGTCCTCCGCCCAGAATGATGAGTCGCTTGTCAGCCGACAGCTTCCCTGCATAATCGCGGGCAACCGGCTCCACCGCATCGATGGTCATCGCAATCGCATCAGCGACGCCGGACAGCTCCTGCAGTCTCCGCTGGGCGTCAGCGGCGCTGACGGATCCGAGCCGCAGGCCGAATGAGAGCCCGACGCAATACACGCCCAGCAGGCTGGCGATGTACGTCAGCGACCCGGGCGTCACGGTGGGTGGCTCCCCGGGCCTTTCTTTGATATTGGGCGGAGAGTTGACGATGAGCGGAATATCCACGGCATGGGCCAGGGGAGCGCTCGATTTCGTCGTGATGGCGAACGTCAGCGCGCCTTTCTGGCGCGCACGGGTCACTGCCTCGATGGTTCGAGATACCGTCCCTGAGTTTGACACCCCGATTACTGCGGAGCCCTCAGGCATGTGGTTGACGATGTAACGGGAAAACTCCAGGGCCTCAATAGCCTCGACGTACAAGCCTGTCATTTCCATGAAAGAAATCCGGTTGGCCAGCGCAGAGAAGTACGAATCCCCGCAGCCCAGGATGAAAACATGTCGGATGCGGCTCAGCTCGTGCTCCTTCAGCGCGGCGGCCAGGCTGTCCAGGATGGGCTTCCCGTTCTTCCTCAAAAAATCCGGCTGAAGCCTGATCTCTTCCAGCATTATTTTCTTCTCGTGATCCACCCGTTTCCTCCCCTTCTTCGATTCAATTTGTTCCCTGGTTTTTCCGTTGTGCCGCCGAAAGCGCGGACAGCCGGCCCTCCGCAGCGGCGCGCGTGACCCCGGCAAGCCCGAGAGTCCCCTCGCTTTCGACAACGAAAGAAGCAGCGACGGCGCCATGCAGCGCGGCCTGTGACACATCGCCGGTGCGCGCGTAGCCGGCGATGAAGCCCCCGCAAAACGAGTCCCCGGCCCCCGTCTGGTCAACTGCATCCGTCTTGAAAGCCGGAATCCGAAACTGCTGGTGATGGAGCCGGTCGTATCCGATGGCGCCCTCTTCACCCAGCTTGACCACGACCGCCGGCAGACTGGGGTAGCGTTCGACAAGGGCTTGCAGCGCCTCGTGCGGGGTGAGACCGGGAAATATCGAGCGCACTTCCTGCCTGCTGGGAAGGAAAGCATCCGCCAGACTGAGCAGCTTCCCAAGCTCAGCCCGGCTTATGCCGTCGAGGAACTGGTAGGCGGGATCAACAGAAATGAAGCGCGCCCCCGCGTCCCGCGCGTGTTTCAGCAGATCGATCTGCATTTCCCACGGCAGCGGTGCGCAATGGAAAACAGCGTCTTTCAGGACGCCGGCCGGAATATCGCGTGGCGTTGGTGAATACTCGGCCCACTGTTCCTTCGGGCTGCGGAAGATGAACTGACGAGTGCCGTCCTGTTCGTACAGCCCCCAGTTCCTCAGGGAGGGATGTTGCTTCCTCACAACTGCGTCTATGCGGATCCCGAACAGCTCTGAAAGGCGCGTGACCGGGTAATCGGGGCCGGCTACCGCAACAAGGTTCACAGGCACTCCCCATAACGCCGCACCGATTGCGCCATAAACGGCATCGCCCCCCAGCACCCCCATGCGGGTTGCGCCGTCATAGAAAACGAGGTCGTCAATGGTCATGTTCCCGCAGCACACGCACGTAAGGTCCAATGACCCGGCTCCTCAATCTTCCAGGAAATCATTCTTGATTGCCCACAAGTGCTGCCGCATAGCCGCCCGAGCGGCATCCTTGTCGTGTCGACGGACCGCATCGAATATCTCGATATGCTGCGCGTAGTACTTGCGGGAATTGTCCCCTTTCGACCAGACCTCCCCCTTGAGTTTCCTCCAGAGCTCGGTCTTCAGGACTTTGGCGATGTTGCTGTTGAAGATGTCCAGCAGAACCGCGTTCTTCGTTACTTTCACGAGGGCAAGGTGGAACTCCAGATCCACCTCCGAAGCCTTCAAGAAATCATTGATCGCGCCCCGGTGCCTCTCGATGATGACCTCGATTTCGGACAGATCCTCGTCGTTTGCCTTCTCAGCGGCCAGGCCGGCGATTTCCACCTCGACGACCAGGCGGGCTTCCAGAAGCTCGAAAGGACTGACCTGCTCCTCGAGGTCCCTGGCGAGGCCGGTCTTCTCCGCCGCGATTTTCGAGCTGACTATGAAATTGCCCTTGCCTCCCCTGCTTTCGACAATGCCCAGGATCTCCAGCGCGGAGATTGCCTCCCGCAACGGGGGTCGTGATACACCCAATTCAACGGCCAGACTTCTTTCCGGGGGAAGCTTTTCGCCGATGCTGAGCTTCTTCTCTTTTATCAAGGTAAGTATCTGATCAACGATCTCCATATAGACCTTCTTGCTCTTGACTTTTACGAACACCGGTTGCTCCTTGCGAAAGCAATTGACTGGTCTGACCAGTTAGCAGAGTACTATATGTTAACCTAGTGGGTGCAGTCAAGCTTTTTTACAAAGAGCCCGCCGTTTTGCGGCGGGCTCTCTTTTGTATCAATTCTTGCTGTTGGCCGGCTCGCGCTATCGATCGAGCCCAATGCTGACATCTGTCCCTTCGCGGACAATGTGGAACGTCACCTGGCCGCCGCGGGACTGATTGAGCGCCTTATAGAAGTCCATCATGTTTCGCACGGCGCTGCCGTTGATGTCGGTGATTACGTCACCAGGACGAAATCCGGCAATCGACGCGGGGGTGTCCTGCTCCGGGAGGTAGCCCACGACGACACCATGAAGAGAGGCCGGAATACTGATCTGCTGCCGGACCTGGTCGTCGATGTCGACAACCGTCATCCCCGGCCAGAGGTTCTTCGCCTGTGCCACCTGGTCCTTGTCGTCACGCACGCCAAGCTTTACCGGCACGTTGACCGTCTGTCCCGATCTCACGGCCGTGAAGGTGTACTCCTTTCCCGGCACGAGCCGCCCCACTGTCTGCGTAAGATCATCGGCGCCGCGAACGGGAGTCCCATCCACCTTCGTTATGTAGTCCCCTGGCAGGAGCCCGGACCGGGCCGCGGGGGAACCCTTGTAGATGTTCAAAAGCAGAGCGCCGTCAAGGCTCTGCACCTTGAGATCGGAAGTGAAGCCGGGATACGTGGAGCCGTCCTTGATGTCCGCAATCTGACCGCCAAGCCAGCCGTACTCGACATGGCCCTTGGAGATGAACTGATCGATCGCAGGGGTCGCGTTGTCGATCGGAATGGCGAACCCGAGCCCGACGTTGCCTCCCGATGGCGCCGCAATCCAGGTGTTGATTCCCACAACCTGCCCGTTGATGTTCACCAGTGCTCCGCCGGAGTTGCCCTGATTGATGGCCGCGTCCGTTTGTATGTAGTCCGTATAAGTCGCCACGTCGCCGGCGGGGCCATGCCTCCCAAGCGCGCTCACGATGCCCATGGTGACGGTTGATTCAAAGCCCAGAGGGTTCCCCACCGCCAGAACGATGTCCCCCACCTGAAGCGCGTTCGAATCCCCGAGCTCTGCGACCTGCAGGGGGTCCCGGCTTGTGAATGAGACCAGGGCAATGTCCTTCCTCGGGTCGGTGCCGACAACCTTGGCGTTGAAAACCTTCTGGTTGTACAGCCGAACGTTGATGTCATTGGCATCCTTGACCACGTGGTTGTTTGTCAGGACGAAATACCGGTCCCCTGAGTGCTGAACGATGATCCCTGAACCCAAGCCTGACTGTCGAAAGGTCCTTTTGCCGCCATTGCCTTGTTGATCAAAAGGGGGAAATGGAAAATCGAACGGAAAATTCATCTGGGGAGTCTGTTGCGTGACGACTTCCGTCACGTTGATTTCCACAACCGAGGGCAGGATTTTCCTGGCCACGTCTCTGAATGAGCTCTGCAGCGAGGCAAGACCACCGGAAACCTGCACAGGCGCCGGGTTGGCCGCTACCTCGGGTCCGCTTGCTATGGACGACCCGCTGCGGATCTGGGTGAAGCCGGAAATGGGAACGAAAAAGAAAATGGCTCCCACGGCAACAACCGCCGCCGCAATCACCGTCAGATATCGCACCTTGTTCTTCATCTCTCACTACCTCCGCGAACAACATAGACAGCGGAGATTGAGGGTGCGTTATGGACGGGTTAAATCTTCTTAACCAGCACCTCTCCGAGCCAGGCAAGGTAATCCGGGTTTCCTGCCGCGATGGGAAAGAAAAGGAGCTCCGGCACTTCGTACGGATGAACGCTTTTCAGCAGCTCGCGAATTGAATCCATGCGTGATCTCTCGGTCTTGAGGATGATCAGACTCTCACGCGCCTCCTCGATCCGTCCCTTCCACCAGTACAGGCTGGTGACGTCCGGGGTAACCTGGGCGCACGCGGCAAGCTTGCTTTCGACGATTGCGCGGGCAATTGCGCCAGCAGCGTCCCCGGGGGCAGCTACGATGGCTATTCCGAGCTCTTCCTTTGTCATGCCTGATCCTCTGCCATTTTGCCGGCCAGCGCCATATGAAAAACATCCTCGGTCATGCGATGGTCACGCGCGCGATGGCTGATGATCATGACCGTCCGGCCGCGAAGCCGCCCATCAACGGATTCCAGGAGCCTTTCCGCGGTTTGATCGTCCAGGCCTTCGGTCGGCTCATCCAGAATGTACACGGGAGCGTCCCTGAGCAAGGCCCTGGCCACCGCGAGACGCTGCGCCTCCCCCACCGAGATTTTCCGTCCCGTCTCTCCGACAATCGTGTCCAGCCCTTCCGGCAGCGAGGCGACGAAATCGTAGAGTATGGCTCCCCTCAGCGCTGACCAGAGCTCCTCCTCCGCAGCCCCTTCTTTCGCGATCATGAGGTTGTCCCTTATGGAAGCATGGAACAGGTGCGGGGTTTGCGGCACAACGGAGAAAAGACGCCGCGCCTGTTCGGCGTCCAGCGACCGAAGGTCGACTCTGGAAGGATCTTGTCCGTCCTCTTTGACGATCGTGATGCTGCCCCCCTGGTATTCCCAGAAACGAAGCAGGACGGCGACGAGGGTGCTCTTCCCCGTGCCCGTAGCGCCGGCCAACCCCAATCTGCTTCCCGCCGGCACACTGAGCGAGAGGCCTTTGAGAATCCACGGGAGTTGCGGCGAATAGCGGAACTGAAGCTCATGGATCACAAGGCCCACGGGGGAGCCGGCCGCCTGGCCGGTGACGGCGGGCATGAGCGCAACTTCGACCGGGGGTTTTTTGTCGATGATCTCGAAAAGCCTGCGCGCGGCGGCCGCCATCTCGCCGAATCGCTGCAGGAAGGCCGGAAGTGGCATGACGGTCTCAAAGCTTGCCAGGACCACGACCGTGAGCATTGCCATATCCGGCCCGGGAAGCCCGCCGGCTGCAACCCGGGAGGCCAGGATGAGGGCGGACGCCCAGACCGCCGCCAGGCTCACCGACGCCAGCTGAGCTTCGGCGATTCCCTGCAGGGAGTTGAGCCTGCGCTGGCGCCGGTCCATTTCATCTGCCGCCGATTCGATCCGCGCTTCCTGGAATGCTCCGGCTCCCAGGGCTTCCAGCTCCGCCATGCCCTGGACCTGCTCAACCATGCAGGCACGCAGATCCGCGGCCCATGCCACGCGCTCGCGCCCAGGTCTCTTTGCCCGTCTCCCTGCTAAAAGAGGGAAAAGAACGCCGGCACACGCGAGCCCGGCAAGATCCACCCACGCAAGGCGGGGATCGAAATGAAGGAGAAAGGGAACCAGACATCCGGCGCACAAGACGGCAACGCAGGACGGGACCACCCCCCTGACGTAGAAATCGTCCAGCGTATCGATGTCAGCCCGGATGCGGCTGAGAAGGTCGCCGCTTCTCTGCAGCTGCAGTCCCGCCGGGGCAAGCGGCTCGATGCGCTGGAAGAACCAGACCCGCAGCGCCGCCAGGATGCGGAACGTTGCGTCATGATTCACCAGCCGCTCAGCGTAGCGTCCTGCGGCCCGCGCAATAGCGAGAGCCCGCACTCCTGCGGCGGGCGTCGTATAGTTCATCACCACGCCCAGAATGCCGGCAATCGCCATTGAGGCAATGAACCAGCTGGAAAGGGCTAGCAGGCCGATGTGCGCAAGCGTCGTCACAAGGGAAAGCAGGAGACCGAGCAGGATCCAGCGCCACAGCGGCAGGGCAAGCCTTGCGATCCGAAGCAGGTCTTTCATAGCGCGAGCGTTCGCTCCATTCCCCCTGACCCCCGGTGGGTCACCATGATCATCGTTCGGCCGCGCGCAAGGGCCTGGATGCCTGCGCTCACAAGCTCCGCGCTGGCCGAGTCCAGGTGGGCCGTGGGCTCGTCCAGCAGAACAAGGCCGGGACTTCGGAGGAACAGGCGGGCCAGCGCAACGCGCTGCACTTGCCCCCGGGACAGCCCCTGCCCCCCTTCTCCGACCGGCGTATCAAGGCCGGCGGGAAGTCGTCCCAGGAACTCATCCACGCAGGCCATGCGGGCCGCTTCCCCTATCTCTCCCTCGCTCGCGCTGAGACGTCCCAGCCTGATGTTCTCCCGGATACTCCCGTGGAAAAGCGTCGGCTTCTGCGGGAGCCACGCGACGCGCTCCAGCCATTCCGCGCGGTCAAGAAGCTCGAGCGGCGAGCCGTCAACCATGACTTGCCCGCGCTCCGGGTCGAGAAAGCGAAGCAGGACTCCGAGGATGGTCGATTTGCCGATCCCGCTTGCCCCTGTCAACGCAACGTGCGAGCCCGCTTCCACCCGAAACGAAAGATCCCGGAGCACGGTCCGTGCGCCGTAGGAGACAGTGACCGAGTCAAAGGCAATCTCGCATGCCTGGCCGCAGGCAGGGCTTATCGCCGCGGCGAGGCGCGGCCGGGAGGCGGTGGTGGGCGCTTTCGTTTCAAGAAGCCCGAGAATCCGCTCGGCTGCACTCATGGCTTCCATGCGCATATGGTAGAAAGTTCCGAGGGTTCGCAGCACCAGGAAATACTCCGGAGCCGCCAGGAGGATGAAATACGCTCTGGAAAACTCCATGGTGCCCGCCATGAGGCGCAAGCCGGAAAGCACGGCGACAATCGCGATGCTGACTGCGGACAGGAGCTCCAGCATGAATGAGGAAAGGAAAGCGATCCTCAATACGGACATCGTGGCAGTCCTGTACTCGTTGGAGGCCCGCTCGATCTCGGCAACCTCCCTCCGGGCTGCCCCGAACATTTTTACCGTCGCGAGCCCCTGGAGGATGTCCAGAAACCGGCCGCTCATCCGGGCCAACGTGGCCCACAATCGCTGGTTGCGGGCGTGCGACTCCTCTCCGATGACGATCATCGTCACCGGGAGGAACATCGCGGTCAGCACGAGGACCAGGCCTGATATCCAGTCCATGGGAAAGACGACGGCCAGGAGCGTGAACGGCAGCAGAGTGGAGAGGGCGCGCTGCGGAAGGTATTTGGAGTAATAGCCCTCCAGCGCCTCGACCGCGTCCACGGCAACCGTCACCACTTCCCCGGCCCGCATGCCGGCAAGGTTGATCGGTCCAAGCGCCCGAAAATGCCCAGTCAGGTCTCCGCGGATATCGCGCTTGACCCGGGAAGCGCATTCGAATGCGGTCCGCCTGCCGGCCCATGTGACCAGAAACCGCATGGGGGCCGTGGCAAGCAAGGCGATGAAGGCGCCGGTAAGAGCGGCCACTGCAGCATGCCGGAATATGACCTGGTCCGCGATGTGCGCAAGCAGCCCCGTCTGAGCAATGAGGAGGATGCCTCCGAGCTCACCCAGGGCAATTGTCAGGGCCAGCGGCCGGCGGGTCTTCCTGCTGTTCTGCCGCAGCCAGCCTGAGGTGCCTGTCATGCGGGTCTAGAGTATGCGGAAAGATCCGCAATTGACAACCCCGGAGGAATGTGCTAATTCGAGCAAAAAAGGGGGCGTCATGGTTGTCGAAGGTCTCTCTCGAGTCCAGTTTGCCAGCGTTGCAATCTTTCACTTCCTGTTCGTCCCTCTCACCCTGGGCCTCAGCACCCTCGTCGCCGTCATGGAGACCCTCTACGCGAAAACCGGCAATGAGACGTACCTGAAAATGACCAGGTACTGGAGCCGGCTGTTCCTGGTCAACTTCGCGGTCGGGGTGGTGACGGGGATCACCCTGGAGTTCCAGTTCGGCATGAACTGGGCGGAGTACTCGAAGTTCGTTGGCGACATCTTCGGGGCGCCACTGGCCATCGAGGCCACCGTGGCGTTTTTCCTGGAGTCCACCTTCATCGGCGTCTGGATGTTCAGCTGGAAACGCCTCTCCCGCGGGGCCCATGCCGCCGTCATGTGGCTCGTGGCCTTTGCAGGCACGCTGTCAGCGTTGTGGATCCTGCTTGCCAATGGATGGATGCAGAAGCCGCGGGGTTACGTTCTTTCGGGCGGCCGGGCGCAGCTTGCCGACTTTGGGGCGCTCATCTGGAACCCCTATGCCTGGATCAAGTTCTTCCATGTGATCATGGCCGCGTGGACTCTCAGCGCGTTCTTTATCCTGGGCATCTCGGCAATCCACGCGCTGCGCGGCAGGAACAACGAGATGGTCCGCAGGTCTGTCCGCCTTGCGGCGCCTTTCGGGCTCATCGCCTCGGTGCTCATCATCGTCGCCGGGGACCTCTCCGGCGTGCAGGTGGCGAAGTTCCAGCCCACAAAGCTGGCGGCCATGGAGGCGCAGTGGAAAACAGAGTCCAACGTTCCGTTCTATTTAGTCGCCCTTCCTGATCCCCCGGCGGCCGGAACAGCATCGAGGCCCTGCCCATACCCGGCCTCCTGAGCTTCCTTGCCTACCATGATCCCAATGCAACCGTCAAGGGACTGGATGATTTCCCGGCATCCGAGCGTCCGCCCATCATGGTGACTTTCCTGGCCTTCAGAGCCATGGTGGGCCTGGGCTTCCTTTTCGTGCTGTGCGCGCTGCTCTCGGTGATCTTCGCGTGGACCAATACCTTTGCGTCGCGTCGATGGTTCCTCTGGGTCATGGCCGTGGCCCTGATCCTGCCCTACCTGGCAAGCGAGCTGGGTTGGATCCTGGCGGAGATCGGGAGACAACCGTGGATCGTGTACGGTTTGCTGAAAACGGCGGACGCGTATTCGCGTTCCATCACCCCGGCGGATGTGCTGGGTTCCCTCATCGGTTTCCTGGTCATCTACGGATCCCTCGCGGCCGTGGATGCTTTCCTCCTCACCAGATACGCGCGGAAGGTGGAATAATATGGCTCTCCAGGTGCTGTGGTTTGTTCTCTGGGGCGTTCTGTGGGCGGTGTACTTCATGCTTGACGGCTTCGATTTCGGGACAGGAATGCTTCGCAATTTCCTGGCCCGGGACGAGTCGGAAAAGCAGCTTACCCTGGCCGCCATTGGGCCGGTCTGGAACGGAAACGAGGTCTGGCTGATAACGGCCGGCGGGGCCACTTTTGCGGCGTTCCCCCTCACCTACGCTTCCATGTTCAGCTTCCTGTACCTGCCGATGCTCCTGATCCTGTTTTCCCTGATCGTACGCGGCGTATCCATCGAGTTCCGCGGCAAGCATGATTCCCGGCAGTGGCGCACGGTGTGGGACTGGCTGCTGGCAATCACCAGCTTCACCGCGCCGCTTGTCCTTGGGCTTGGCTTCGGCAACATCTTTAAAGGGCTGCCCATTGCCTCAGACGGCTATCGCGGCACCTTTGGAATGCTTTTCAATCCTTACGGGCTGCTCACGGCCGTGCTCTTCATTGTCCTTTTCCTTCAGCACGGGGCAATCTGGCTGGCATGGAAATCGGAAGCAGGGATTTCTCAGAGGAGCTCACGGCTTGCCGGCGGGCTATGGTACGGTGTGCTCGCCGTGGCCGTCGCCTTCCTGGTGCTCACGGCTTTTGCGACGAAGCTGTATGACAACTTCTTCTCCCACCCGGGGTGGCTCGTCGTGCCCGTGCTTGCCGTCGCGTCCCTGCTGTTCGTGAAGATCCTGAACTCACGGGGACGGATGCTCGGGGCATTCTTCAGCTCATGCGCTCTCATCGTCCTTGTTGTCGCAACAGGCATTGTGGGGCTGTTCCCGAACCTCATCCCTTCAAGCCTTGACGCCGGGTCCAGCCTGACCATCTTCAACTCCGCATCGGGACCCTATACGCTGCGGCTCATGAGCATTGTGGCCGCCATCTTTGTTCCGATTGTCATCGTGTACCAGGTTCTGGTCTACCGGTTCTTCCGGGCCAGGACGACTCGGGAGGCTCTTGCGGAGGGCTCAGAAGGCTACTGAGGCTCCTTGCGCAGAACCTTCCAGGATAGCCAGGAAGCTCCCCAGGCCAGAAGCAGGCCTGAGGCCACGTCAGCGACGTAATGTTGTTTGACAAAGACGGTGGACGCAACAATGAGGGTCGTCCAGGCCGCGGCAACAATGCCCGGCCTCCGATCTGCTCTCCACCAATGGATGGCTATGATCGTGGATAAAGAAGTATGCAGGCTGGGGAAATCGTTGTACGGGTTGTCCCCGGCGTACACGTCCCTCACCATGCGTGAAAGCAGGTCCGTCCCGTTGACCACGGGACGAACCACTTCTGTCTGCAGGAGAAAATAGACCGCATAGCTCACCAGCATGGCGAAAATCAGGGAAAGAGCGGCGGATTGGAAGATCCTGGTCCTGATAACAAGAAAAACGATGAGGGAAAAATAGATCAGCGGCTCCAGGGACACGTAGGGAATGACGAAAAACGGAACAAGGGGCAGCGCTTGATCAATCGGCGTCATGAGGTGCAGCACGGCGGGCCCGTGGTTCAGCGGGGTGTAGATCTTGCTGGCCAGAAAAACGCCGACAGCCAGCAGAATGCACGCTGCCGCATTGATCAGGCCGGTCCTGAAAATCCCGCGGTCGAAAAACCGTCTGAGTGTCATGAAAGCCTCCCCGTGTGTTCCGGTATTCAACCACGCCGATGCCTGGGAGGCAAGTGTTGTGGATCGGTAACGGCCACGTAACGCTGTAGCTTGACAGGCGTTCGGCGAATCGTTCGGTGGGCTCCCCCGAGGCTCCGGCGAAAACGTGTTTTCCGTGAAGCGGTATATACTTGTGACTGAGGGACAATCCCTTCGAGGAGGTCGCAATGGGCGAGTACATGAGTCAGATACCCGTCGAGATACAGGGGCACATTCGCCAGATCACAAAGAGCTCGGGGCTCCCGGACACGGAAGACTCCCTGGAGATGATCGCTCAGGGCTGGCTGGAGAAAAAAGAGCGCTTCGAGCGGCACATCTCGCGGATGGCGCTGGAAGAGGTGGACGTGCTGGAAAAGGCCGATACGCGTGGTTGTCTTGCAATGACCTATTCCGGCTCCCTCATCAACATCGGCCCCCAGCGGGAACAGGGAAGAAACGTGCAATACGTGAGCATCGGGCTTCGCAAGGACGTTCCGGAATCCGCGTCACAGGACAACTCCCAGCTCGAAGGTGATGTCAAGATAGGGGCACCGGTAGGCTTCACCGTCGGCCCTATTTTGAGCTCGTCCCCGGTTTTTAAGATCGCCGTCACGGCCGAAGAGCTGGACCTGGACGAGCAGGAGCGCCAGATCTCCAAGTCCACGGAGATCCTGACCAAGGAGTTCGTCAAGGTGAACAAGGAACTGGATGAGGAATAGCCGAACGCGGGACACGGCCAGATGCAGGAGCTGATGCGGAGGCTTGGCGGGATCTTCCGTCGAAGCGGTCCCCCAGATGCAGACTCCTACGGCGAAATCCTTGCGGAAGCGCTGGAAGCGCTGGAGGGCGAGTCGCCCCTGCGTCGGCCGACTGATGACGATGGAAGGCCCGGCGGACTGGTTCTCCTGGACCCGGGCCTTCCCACCATCGTAGTGCCGGACCTGCATGCGCGCATGGACTTTTTCCTGGCCGTGCTGGGCTACGAGGCGGAGGAAGGACACAAGACAATCGAGCTTCTGGAGGAAGGCCGCCTCCAGGTGGTCTGCCTGGGCGACGGGGTGCATGCGGAAAGCAGGGCTGCCCAGCGCTGGCAGGCGGCCCAGGCCGAGTTCCTGGACGGTTTTCGATTGCACAGGAACATGGATGAGGAGATGCGTGAGAGCCTGGGAGTAATGGAGATGGTGATGGAGGTCAAGCGCCGGTATCCGGCCCTGTTTCATTTTCTCAAGGGCAACCACGAGAACATTGCCAACGAATCCGGCGGAGGCAACCTTCCTTTTCGCAAGTTCGCGCTGGAAGGGATAATGGTGGTGGCCTACATGCGCCAGTTCTATGGCTCCCAGCTTCTGGCCCAGTACGCGCGCATGGAGAAGGACCTGCCCCTTCTGGCAATCGGCACGGGGTTCCTCCTTTCCCACGCGGAGCCCGCCACGTTCTTTCCTCCGCACAGGGTCATCGGCTATCGCAGCGACGCGGAGGTGGTGGAAGGGCTCACGTGGACCGACAATGACGAGGCGGAGCCGGGAAGCGTGGAGCAGATGCTGAGCAACTATCTCGGGGAGGAGGCGGCGCTGGACGCATACTACCTGGGCGGACATCGTCCGGCGGTCGGTTCCTACAGGCTTCGCGCAGGAGGAAGATACGTGCAGATCCACGATCCCGACCGGTTTGTGATTGCGCACCTTCCCGCTTCGGGACCCATCGAGCTGGAGCGTGATATCGTGCGCATTGACGAACGCTCCATCCTGGCGGTGTGACATGAAGAAAATCGGAAAGTATGAGCTGATCGGCAAGATCGCACAGGGCGGAATGGGCGCCCTGTACACGGCAAAGCACCCGACGCTGGAAAGGGTGGTGCTGTTGAAGAAGCTCGCCATCCACGGCGGGGGCCAGGTGGTGGAGAGGTTCAAGCGCGAAGCCCGCCTGATGATGGACCTCAACAGCGAGCGCATTGTCCAGGTGTACGACCATTTCAAGGAAGGCCCCAACTATTACATTGTCGAGGAATACGTGGACGGGGTTTCCCTGGATGCGCTGATCCGAAAAGAGCGCTACCTGGGAAACGATGCCGCCATGCTGATCTTCTACGAGGTGTGCCGTGGCCTCAAGTTTGCCCATGACAGGCAGGTGATCCATCGCGACATAAAGCCGGGCAACATTCTCATCTCGGGCCATGGCGAAGTGAAGCTGGCGGACTTCGGGATTGCCACTTCAGCGGACGAGATGGACGACGGCCTCACGAAAGACGGGACAATGCTGGGCACCCCGGCATACGTGCCGCCTGAGCAGATCGAGGACGCCCGGAACGTCGACCGCCGCGCTGATATCTATTCGGTCGGCGTGGTGCTGTACGAGATGTTGACGGGAAAGACACCGTATCCCGGCTCATTCACCGCTGAGACCATACGCCTCATCCACAAGGGAAAGTACGTTCCACCCCGGCGCCTGAACCCCCGGGCGTCGCCTTTCCTGTGCAGGATCGCGGCCACGTGCATGCGGGTCAAGCGCAGGCGGCGCTACCGGGACGTCGGCGTCATTCTTCGACTCCTGGAAAGGCGCATCCCGCGCAAGGACCCGGCGCTGATCCGCCAGGCAGTGCGGAAGATCCTCAAAGGGGAGGACATCCGGGAGGTCTTTCACAGGAGCCGGGCCCGCATAGCGCGGCCCCTGGCGGCAATCGCCATTGTCGCGCTCCTGGCTGCAGGTGCGTGGCTGCTTTTCCAGAAGGGCCTCTGGTTCGAGCTTTTCAAGGCGGACACCTATGGGGCCCTTGTCATTTCGGCGCAGGTGGACAGCGCTTACAAGGATCCTGACGAAGTGTTTTTCCGGCCCGTTCTTTACCGGGAGCGGGGCAACCAGCTGACCAGGCTGTCCGGAGTGGACCTTGGCGTTCGAGAAAGCCCTTCAGGACGGACCGGAGACAGCTATCTCCTCTCCAGCAGGAAAGTTTACCTGGAGGCAGGGAGATACCGGCTCAAAGTCGGGCTGGAAGGGCAGCTGTACTGGACATCCTTCACTTTGAACCCCCGCTCGGTTCAAAGGAAATCATTCGACACGGCCAACGCGCAGAGGATAGTGCTTCACCAGGAGGCGGCTCCCACGCTGCCCCTGACGGTGCGTTACTCGGTTTTCAGCGCGGACACGGGCGACGACCTGACCCAGACCGCAAAAGTCTCGGTTCTGATGGGAGACCGATGGCTGCCGCTCTTCATAGCGAAGGCGGAAGGTCTTTTCCCCGGGCGGACATACAGCTTCAAGGTGGAGCGGGAGGGATATGCCCCACAAGAGTTCAATCTCATCCTCAAGCCTTACCAGACGACGTTGACGCTGGAAGCGCGACTCGTTCCGACTCGGAGGTAACCCACATGACAACTGCGACCAGCAGGCTCATCATCCTGGGGCTCGGCTTTCTCGGCGGGATTGCAGCGTGGCCCGCCGCGGAGCTGGTCCTGTATTTCCAGGGCACATTCCCCTCCTACCTGGCGTTCCTTGCGCTCCTTGGAGCGGTGGTCGGCGCGCTCATGGGCGCGTTCTTCGGCGCCGCGGAGGGGATCACATCAAGGATCAAGGTAAGGATCCCCACGGGGCTGCTCCTTGGCGCTCTTGTCGGCTGCATCGGCGGCGCCGCGGGAGCCCTTGTGGGACAGGCCGCCCTCTGGCTGATCGGAGGGATTTTCTTTCTCTCCTACCGTGACACGCAATGGGTGGTCCTGCCCGTCTCCCGGGCAATCGGCTGGGCCGTTCTGGGCGTCTTCGTCGGCGCGGGAGAAGGCGTTCGCGCCCTGTCGCCGAAGAAGATTGCAGTCGGGGTCATTGGCGGGTTCCTGGGCGGGATTGTGGGCGGCTTTGCTCTGGAGTACTCGCGATTGCTTCTCCCCGGCTTTGCGTTCTTCAGGCTGGTGGGCCTGGTGATCCTGGGCCTGGCAATCGGTTTCTTCTACGGTCTCATAGAGCAGGGTATGTCCCTGGGCGTCCTGCGCATCCTGGCGGGAGAGCTCAAGGGCAAGGAGTTCCTCCTCACGGAAAAACGCATTCGCATTGGGCGCTCCCCGCGCAATGAGATTGCGCTGCCTCCCTATGAAGACCTTGCAGACCTGCAGGCGGACATCCGGGTGAGGAAAGGGGAGCCGGTGATCACCAACCTGGAGCCCCGCCTCGCCATGCTCATCAACGAGGAGAAGGTCCGGGAGAAAAAGCTGAAGCTCGGCGACGTCATCAAGATCGGGTCCGCCAGGATTTTCTACAAATTCGGATGAGGACACACTAATGGCCAGATACACCAAAAGGGTTCTGATATTCGCCGCGCTTGCACTGGCTGCCGCAGCCGCTTTTCCCCTGAACCTCAGCCTTGCCCAGATCGACAGCGCGGGCCTGCTCCTTCACCAGGGCGTGAACGCGTACGTCAGCGTTACCGATGACCAGGGAGAGCCGGTGACGAACCTCCCCCAGGAGGCATTCAGCATTTCCGAATCTCCGGATGGAGAGCACTACACAAAGGTTCCCGTTCTCAGGTTCGAGCCCAAGGCGGGCGCGAATGAGGGCATTTCCTTTCTGCTCCTGATAGACAATTCGGGCAGCATGTACGACTCTCCCGACAGCACGCCCACCACGGACCCCGCCAGGATGAAGATCACGCGCGCAAAGCAGGCCGTCCGCGCCTTTCTGGCCAGCATGACCAACCCGCGGGACAAGGTGGGCCTGGTTGTCTTCAACACCCGCTACAGGCTGCTGGCGCGTCCTTCCACGGACAGGGAACGCATCGCCTCCCTCCTGGATCAGATCACAAAGCCGGTCCCCGATGAGGCGTATACGGAGCTGTATGCCAGCCTCAAATCCGCCTCGCAGGAGTTCGCGGGAGTCGGCGGCCGCAAGACCATCATCGTCCTTTCCGACGGTGAAAACTTCCCCTACTTCACCCACACGGGCAAGCCTCACCCGGACTACGGCAGGCGCGTTTTTGCCCATACCGAGTCCATCACGGCGAACCAGGAGGAAGGGGTCACGGTGTACGGTATCGACTTCGGAGTCGGGGAAATAATGGACAAGAATCTCCGCGCCATCGCTCGGGAAACCGGCGGGAAGACGTTCGAAGCGGCGCGCGGAGAAGATCTGACCGGCGTCTATGACACCATCCACCGCCAGGTGGCGGGAGAATACCTCATTGGGTATCGCGCCACCACGACGCCCGCTGAGAGGAAATATGTCCAGGTGACGGCAAAGGACCAGGGGCAGGAAAACACCGCGACCCGTTTCTACTTCTCAAGCATCGTGTTCGGCCTACCCCTGCACAACCTGTCCCCCGTTCTTCTCATACCGTTCGTGCTGGGCTTTGCGCTGCTCTGGCTTCTTACGCTGCTCAAGCTGGAAAGAAGACCTGGACCTGCCAACCTGGAGGTCCTCCAGACCCGGGTGGGCCACCCCATGACCAGGGTGCTTCCCCTCTCCGGGAACAAGACGGTGATCGGCGGAAGCAGAAGCGCGGACCTCACCATAGCCGGAGCCCCGCAGCTCAAGGAGGAGCATGCGACGATTCTCTTCGACCCAAAGGATAAGAGCTATACGGTCGTGGGGTCCGGGGAGATCACGGTGAACAACCAGCCGGTGAAAACCCGCAAGCTCGAGCCGGGGGACGTCATCGACGTGGGCGGAGCGACAATCGTATTCGATGACTCAAAGGACAAAAAGGAAAAGAAATAGGGACCGCTTCTTCAGGAAGCTCTACGCTTTTTTTTCGTGCACGGCCTCGACCGTGATCGATATGCCTCCGCGGGCGTTGAACGCTCCTGTCACCTTGCAGTACCAGGGGTCCAGGGCGCGCACCACGTCATCCAGAATGCGGTTTGTCACGTGCTCGTGGAACGTTCCTTCCTCACGGTAGGACCAGAGGTACAGCTTGAGGGACTTGGACTCCAGGATCCTCCGATCCGGGACGTAGTGGATTGTGATGGTCCCGAAATCCGGCTGGCCTGTGAGGGGGCACACGCACGTAAACTCAGGGCACACGAGCGTCACGGTATAGCGCCGTCCGGGTGACCTGTTGGGAAAGGCCTCCAGCCTCCTCTCCGGCCGGACCTTCTTCTTTTTCAAGAGGGTCAACCCCTCCGCGATGCTCCCCGTGCGCAATTTTCGCGCTTTCATTGGGGCCTCCTCATCCCTTCAAACGGAAGGGATTGAAATCCGTCTGGTAATCATAGTAATCCTCGCGCTCCGTCCTCTTCAGGAAGCCGACGATTGCATACGTGGCGGGCGTTGCAATGGTCTCATAGGCGGACTTGACCAGCCATTGCGCAATGACCACCTGGGCCAGGTTGGCCGCGGGAAATGAGCCGGCAAACGCGATCACGATGAAGATGAGCGAATCCGCGGCCTGACCGACGAGTGTGCTCCCGATGGTTCGTGTCCACAGCCATCGCCCGCGCGTCGCTATCTTCATCCTGGCAAGCACAAGGGAATTGAGGAACTCCCCCACCAGGTATGCGCTGAAAGAGGCCAGGAGAAGACGCGGGGTGGACCCCAGGATCCGCACGTATGCGGCCTGCCCGTCCCAGAACACCGCCTGCGGAAGCCGTCCGCCTGTCCAGATGGCCAGCACGGCAAGGGCGTTGCATCCGAAGCCGATCCAGATGACCTGGCGTGACCTGGCGTAGCCGTACACTTCCGTCAGTATGTCGCCAAAGAGATAGCTGAGCGGAAAGATCACAACCGCGGCGGGCACGACTATCCCGGCAACATCGATGATCTTCACCGCAATGATGTTGGAGGTTATCAGGCATGTGACGAACACCGCCGTCACGAGGTTGAGGTAGCGATAGCCGCGCATTTCCTGGTCTCCGCTCGCGGGATTATACAGAGGCGGTCACGCCCGGTCTATGACGCCTGCCTGCCGCATGGTATCCTGGCGTCATTATGAAGTACATCTTCCCGGAAGGCTTTCTCTGGGGTGCGGCCACGTCAGCCTACCAGATCGAAGGCTCGCCGCGGGCGGATGGCGCATCACCTTCAAGCTGGGATGAGTTTACGCATCGACGCGGCACAATCGAGGACGGCACCAACGGGGATGTCGCCTGCGACCACTATCACCGCTACCCGGAAGACATCCGCCACATGCGGGACCTCGGGCTCAAGGCGTACCGATTCTCCACCGGCTGGACAAGGATCTTCCCGTCCCCCGGCACCGTCAACCAGAAGGGGCTTGACTTCTACGACAAGCTGGTCGACTTGCTCCTCGACGCGGGGATTGCCCCCCTGCTCACCATCTTTCACCTCGAGGAGCCGATGTGGCTGGCACGCGCGGGGGGATTCACGCAAAGGTCGTCCGTGGATCACCTGCTGGAGCTGGGAACAACGCTGATGCGCCGGCTCGGCGACAGGGTCAAGATGTGGTGCACGATCAACGAGCCGTCTCTGTATTCCTTTCAGGGATATGCGACGGCGGAGTATCCTCCCGCGCACAGGCTCGACCTGCGGGGAATGTTTCACTGCGCCCACCACCTCCTTCTTGCCCACGCCAGGCTCTGTGAAGCATGCCTGGCCCTTGTGCCGGACGGGAAGATCGGGCTGGCTCACTATTACGTGGACATAGCGCCTGCAAACCCTGCCCGGGGACGGGACCTCCGGGCGGCCGCATTCATGGACGAGATGGCAAACCGTGTCGTGCTTTCCCCCCTTTTCTCGGGCGGCTATCCCGAAGGTGTCCTGCGGCGAATGGGAAGGTTTTTCCCCAGGGGCTTCGACAAGGACATGGCAGACATGCACCGGCCGGGAAGTTACGTGGGCATCAATTACTACCGGAGAAACAGGTACCGCTATTCCTTCCTCACCCCTTTCCTCCATGCAACGGAGCACATCGAGCCTTCCGCGCCGCATACCGCCATGGGGGATGAGATCTACCCGCCGGGAGTTTTCCATGCCCTGATGAGGCTGAAGAACCAGTTCGGCAATCCCCCCTGCATGATCACGGAAAACGGGCCGCCCATTCCGGATGTTCCCGGCAAGGACCCCCGGGACGACTGCGGGCGCGTCTCCTACATGGCCGACCACATTGCGCAAGTCGGACGGGCGCTGCATGAAGGCTCGGACTGCCGCGGCTATTTCCTGTGGAGCCTGCTGGACAACTTCGAATGGAGCAAGGGCCTGTCCATGCGGTGCGGCATGATCCACACGGATTTTGCAACCCAGAAAAGGGAATGGAAGAAAAGCGCCTTCTGGTACAGGGACATGATCAGGCAGGGATGGCTGGAGCACGCTGCGGCCGTCGATGGGCCGTCCTGACGCTTTGATCGCGGAGACTGATTGCGA
This sequence comes from uncultured Spirochaetota bacterium, assembly GCA_963710335.1. GTDB lineage: Bacteria > Spirochaetota > Spirochaetia > SZUA-6 > Fen-1364 > Fen-1364. Next base: position 233,836 of record CAVQAA010000024.1, on the reverse strand, counting down.
TACAATTGACTGCGGGAGGGGACAATGAAGACTGGAATATCCCTTGCGGCAGTTCTCATCCTGATGGCTTTTGCGTGCGCACCCCTGGGTGCGCAGTCAGGAGACCAGGTCGGTCTGGGGATCTCCCTGGGCGCGGCGCTTGCTGAGGGAAGCACCCCCAACATCTCCAACAGCGGCGGAAGCATGAGCTTCAACTGGGGCTTCTACGTCGACATCCCCCTGCTGTACACGTTTCACATCACACCGTCATCCGAGCTTTACAGGCTTGCGGACCAGAACGCAACCGACATCGACCTTGCGTTCAAGTTCATAGTCCCGCTGTCCAGCTTTGCGATCTATGCCGGGATCGTGCCGGGGCTGACGGCCGTATCGAACGTGCTGGACCCGCATATCGGGGTCCTGGGGGGCGCGACATTCCAGCTCGTCAGCAACCTGGACGTTTTCCTTCAAGGCAAGTACAATGTCGTTTTCGACGGGGGACAGAACCTCCAGATCTTTCACGTGAACGCCGGCATACTGTTCAAGTTTTGAGCTTACCGTTCGCGATCAGCCACTCGAGGGACTCACACACCGCCTGGAGGGACTCATACCGGGGCTGATAGCCCAGCAGCCTGCGCGCCTTCTCTATGCTGGAGCACGGGCTGTGCGCTATATGATCCCAGGTCGCGGCGGCATCCTCTTTTGGCACGCCGGCGCGCCACTGCTCCCAGGGCAGAAACTCGAGGTCGGCCCTTTTCCCGAACCACTGCGCTATGCGCTCTGCGTAGCCTCTCAGGCTCAGGGCCGCCGGCGAGACGACATGGAAGCTCTCCCCGACCGCAGAGGCCCTGTTCTGGATTGCCCGGAAGAATGCCTGGGCCACATCGTCCGCGTGCACGTGATGGACGGTTTCCAGGCCGAGGTTCGGAAGTGCGAGCCGCCCGCCGCGGGCAAGCGTCTCGAAGACGACTGGATTGAAATTGCCGGCGGGGTTCAAAGGGACCCATCCCCTGCCGACGATGTGCCCCGGGTGAAGCACGACAACCGGAAAACCCTTCACGCGCGCGTAGGAGAGCAGCCATGATTCCATGGCGGCCTTGCCGATTCCGTACTCTCCAAAAGGTCTTCGGGGCTCGGCCTCCGTGGTCGGGACCGAGACCGAGGGGCCGTGCACCCATATGGTGCCGCAGGAAAGATAGAGGCCTGTCTTTCCCTCGATTCCTTCGACGATCTGCCGGGCGCTTTCGGCCGTGAAGCAGATGAGGTCGATCACGACATCCGCCCCCAGCGCGCCGATCCGCGCGCCAAAGCGCCCCTCCGCGTCCTCGCGCACCCGGTCCACCTTCTCCATCCGCGCGTGCTTCCAGATGCCGTGGTCCTCGTAGGGCAATCTTTCCCCTCGGCTCAGGCAGACTACCTCGTGACCCGCTTCCAGGAGTCGCGGAATGAGATGCGTCCCGATGTGCCCCGTGCCCCCGATGACGACAGTTTTCACGGCTCGCCCCCCTTTGTATCCAAAGTACTCCCAGCCGTTTCGGGGGACAAGAATCACCGCAAAAGCGCCCCGGGCCGCGATTTGCGAGTCGCGAAAAAAAGATCGAAATATTCGAATTTTTTATTGCAAATCTCTAATTATAGTGATATAACTATGTCTTAAGATCACTAAGAGTCCCGAGGAGGTTCCGGATGGCAAGCCTGGTGGCTGACAGGGCGAAAGCCGTGCACCTGGCAGATACGCTCAAATCCCTTGCGCACCCGATCCGCCTTCGGATCGTGGGTCTCCTGTGCGTTGAGGATCTGTCCGTGACCGTCATGTCGGAAAGGCTGGACGTCCCGCAGGCCATCCTGTCCCAGCAGCTTCGGATCCTCAGGATGAGCGGGCTTGTGGAATCATTTCGGCTGCGCGGCCGGGCCAGCTACCGCCTGGGAGAGCCGCGCCTGCGACAACTGGTGAAATGCCTCGAGGGGTGTCCCTCGAATCGAATCCAAGGAGGAGGACAGATATGACCGTCAACGTCGAAAGGGAGCTCGCAGAGCTCAAGGCCAAGGTCGAATCCACGCCGGGTACGGGGAACAAGCTCACGATGGTCGTGATGTCGGGCGCCCTGGACCGCCAGATTGCGGCCATGATCATCGCCACAGGCGCCGCCGCCATGGGCATGGAAGTCGTTCTTTTCTACACGTTCTGGGGAACGGCCGCCCTGCGGGATCCGCGCAAGCGCGTGAACGGCAAGAACCTGATGTCGAAGATGTTCGGCTTCATGCTGCCGAAGGGCACGAGCGCCCTGAAAATCTCACAGATGAACATGGCGGGGATGGGGACGGCCATGATGAAAGGTTTGATGAAGAAAAAGAACGTCGCGAGCCTGGAGCAGCTGTTCGCAGTGGCGGGGGAGCTCGCCGTGAAGATCTACATCTGCGAGATGTCCATGGATCTCATGGGGTTCAAGAAGGAAGAGATGATCGACTATCCCAACATCGAGGTGTGCGGCGTGGCGACGATGCTCGCGCATGCCAAAGAATCCTCGCTCCAGTTCTTCATTTGACGGCAAAGGAAACCATCATGGCAGACTACACAATAGCAAAGACGCTCGATTACAAGGGGCTGGCATGCCCCATGCCCGTGGTCAAGATCAGCCAGCAGATCGGCTCTGTCGCGGTGGGGGACGTGATTGAGGTCCATACCACGGATCCCGGGTCCCTGGCGGATTTTCCAGCCTGGGCAAAGACCATGGGGCACTCCATCGTGGAGACAAAGCAGGAACCGGGAGTCATCAAGATCTTCGTGAAGCGGATGAAATAGGAGGGGTCGCATGCCATCCGTTTCAGACGCGGTATCGGCCGCGACCCAGGCAACGACGCAATCGGCACCGCAGGCGGCACAGGCAGTCTCTGCCGCCACGCAGGCCACGACGCAGGCAGCCTCTGATGCGGTCTCATCCGCCTCCCAAGCCTCCGCGGCCGCCGGCGGCCCCCTGGCCGCCGTGTACTACTTCATCATGGTGCCCATGGTGTACCTGGCCCTCCTTGCCCTGGTGGCCGGGGTGGTCTGGAGGATCATCGTCATTCTCCGCTCACCTGCGCGGCCCTATGCGCTCACCCTTTACCCCAGGGCAAGATCAGGAGTCGTCGCGGCGTTCCGGGACGCTTTCGGGATGCGGCAGGTAAGGGAGCACAAGCCGTTCTTCTGGGTTTTCCTTGTGATCTTCCATATCGCGTTCGTGCTCCTCATCCTTGCGCACTTCGACATCATCCCGGCAATGCGGATGTTGCCCGCTGCCTCCAAGCATATGCTCGGGGCAGGCAGCGTGGGAGTGGCCCTCACTGTTTCCATCGCGTACTTCATCCTGCGGCGGTTTCGAAGCCCCGTACGGGAGATCTCCACTCCGGGTGACTTCCTCCTTCTCCTCCTCCTCCTGTTCCTTTTCCTTCTTGGGGACATGATCAGCTGGGCAAACTCCTGGGGAGCACATGGTTTCGTGATGACGAAAAAGGATTTCGCCCTGTACTTCGACGGCTTGTCCCGCCTTACCTTCGCGGACCCGCGCGCTGTCCTCCACGGATCGCATTACCATTTCGTGGTGCTGCACGTCCTGCTGGCCAACGTATTCTTCATCATCCTGCCCTTCACCAAGATCGTGCACACCTTTTTCACGATTCCGATCAACTTGCTGCGGAGGAAATAGCGTATGGACGCAGCCACGAGCGAAAAGCTCAAGCAACTGTTCGAGACGAAGCTCAACGGCGCAATGCGCCTTTACCTGGACACCTGCGCCCGCTGCGGCGTCTGCGTGGAGGCCTGCCATGTCTATGCCTCCCAGCCGCAGCTCCGGTATACCGCGGTCGGGCGCGCGGAGGTCATTCGCAAGGTCTTCAAGCGTTATTTCAAGCTGCAGGGGAAAATTGCCCCGTGGCTCGGCGAGGTCCTTCCGATGGACGATCAGACCATTGCCGCCGTGTACGACGCGGCCTGGTCCTGCACGGGCTGCCGTCGGTGCATGACCTGGTGTCCCTTCGGGATCGACACGCAGATGATCATGTCCATTGCCAAGCTGCTCCTGATCGGCGCCGACAAGGAACCCAAGCTGCTCACCATGCTGTCAGACATGTCGATTGCCAAGGGAGAGGGCGCGGAGGAGACGAAGGCCAGCTTCGACCAGGCGGTCATGAACCTGGCCCCTGAGATCGAGGCCATCTGGCCGGCAACCCCTGGCCGGCCCACAATCAGCGTCGGAGCCATGGGCGCCGACGTCATGTACGTGGCGCTGGCGGGCAAGCATTCCATAGTTCCCGCTGCCGCCATCATGAACGCCGCAGGGGAGAAATGGACCCTGAGCCGGTTCGAGGCGGTGAACTTTGCCGCTTTTCTGGGGGACTCGAAGAAGATGCAGCTCATTGCGCGGCGCATCCACGATGAGGCCCTCCGATTGCAGGTCAAGGAAGTGGTCATTGTCGAGTGCGGAACCGCCTTCCGGGTGATGAAATATATGACCGGCTACCATCCGTTCAAGGTTTCCGCGTTTGTGGAGCTGATTGCCCGCTACGTGAAGGAAGGGCGCATCCACCTGGACCGCTCACGGTTTTCGGGAAAGCTCACGTACCATGACCCGTGCCAGATTGCACGAAACGGAGGAGTCATCGAAGAGCCGCGATACGTGATCAGCCATCTGACGGAAAGCTTTGTTGAATTGCAGCCCAACCGGGAAAACAACTGGTGCTGCGGGGGTGGCGGCGGTCTCGTGGCAATGGGGGAAAAGGAGTTCCGCATGGCTTCCTCTCGGGTCAAGGCGGACCAGATGAAAGCATCAGGCGCCGACGTGATCTGCACGGCGTGCGAGAACTGCCATACGCAGCTTTCTGACCTCAATGAGCACTACAGCCTGGGAATGAAAGTGGAGTTCCTCTCCCATCTCGTGGCGAGCGCGCTGGTCAAGTCCTGAGGCCCCTTCCCCCCGACGGACCGATTACCGGGAACGCACCGCGTTGACGGCCGCGGCCAGACGCTCCAGCGCGTCAGCGTGGATTGCAGAGATATCGCGGGCCGGGCGCACCAGGGTTCTGACAAGGAGCCTGTCCGGCAGGGAGAGCTTTCCCATGGAGAGCTCTCCGCCCAGGAGCTCGCGGGCAAATGCATGCGCGGAAAGCCAGGGAGGAAACGAGGCCTGCAGCTCCGCCATGCCCCTTTCTCCCGAATAAAAGCCGCAGATGAACAGGCCGACCGGCCTGGACAGAAGTTGCTCGCGCTCCTGATCGCAGAAAGCGCCGATCTCCCTTTGTACCTTTCCCCCGTAAATCGATCCGCCGATCAGAATTGCGTCGAAGTCTCCGGGTGACGGCCTGCCCGGGGTCCGCAGGTCGTGAACAACGGTGTCAGCGGATATCTTGCCCGCAAGGATGCGGGCGCACGACTCCGTTGCGCCATAGCGGCTGCGATAGGCAATCAACACCCTCACGAGTCCCCCTTCTCCTTCCTGGCAGCCTCCGCGAGGCTTTCGCGCACGTGATAGAGGCGATTGCGCAGGTAGAGGATGATATCGATGCTTACCATGAGCGCGTTCAGCGCGTACAGATAGATCACCAGATCATAGTGATAAATCATCTTGTGGAGGATCCCGGCCACATATCCCACGACAATCACCAGGAGGAAGGGAAGGCTCTTGCCCGCCACCTGACGGGTCTTCCACGACTTGTAGATTGAAAACGGCCAGGCCGCGCCGAAGCACACAAGCATGATTATCTCGAAGATGCTCACTCATGGGCCTCCGACGCATTCTACACGGTTTTGACCGGCAACGACAGCCTCATCGGAGAAGGCCCAGGGAGACCAAGGCCGTGGTCAAGGCCCTGCCTGCTGCCGAGTTGGCAAGCGCCACAGGGTTTCCGACGGCCGCCTCGATGGAAGGGTCCAGGGGAACCTCGAAGACCCGTGCCACTCCCGCCCTCCCGGCAAGGTCTCTCACGGGGCCGGCGCTCTCCTGCACCATGTTCGCAATGACGGCAGGCACGGGGACGCGAAGCTCTTTCAGCATCGAAAGCAGCCTCTCGACGACAGAAATGGAGACCGCGGCGGGAGTGGAAACAACGAGAGCCTCGAGGCGGGGAACAAGCCGCGAAAGGTCCAGGATCTCCTCTCCCATGCCGGGGGGCATGTCGATGAGAAGAAGCTCGGCGGGACCCCATATCGTGACGGCCAGAAGCTCGAGGATGGCATCCGATATCTCCGCTCCGCGCAGCGGCAGGCCGCGCTCCCCGGTGAACGGCGCAACGCTCATCAGGGACACGCCGTGCGCGACCGGCAACGGCAAAATCCCTTCTTTCTCCTCTGGGAGACGTGGTTTGATTCCCAGGAAGAGATGCGCGGAAGCCCCCTGCATGTCGAGGTCCAGAATCCCGACGTGACGACCGCCCCGCGCCAGGGCAAGAGCCGACACAACGGTGCACATCGTCTTGCCGACGCCGCCTTTCGCCGAGGAAAACGCGATGACGCGCTTGACTCCGGCAAGCCTCTTTCCCACAACGGCGGCGCGCGGATCGCTCACACGCATCCCTTCCGGTCGTCAACCTCCAGGCTGCTTATCCGGACTCCTCTTCCTTTCTGCAACCGATAATCAGGGCTCCCGCACGCGGGACAGCGGATGAACGCATGGGCGGACTCGGGAAGAAAATGGATTGCTTCCCGCTGCTCCTCGGTTATCCCCCGGCTCTCCTCGAGGTCCCATTCCTTCCCGCAGGCTTCGCAACGAAAAGCGGCCCTTTCGGTCTCAATGTGGAAAATGGCCGGCGGATACGGCTTGTCAGAAAGGATTGTCTCCAAGGCGAAAGAAAATATCTCCCTGTCGATTGCCTGAAGCTCCCCCATGACAACCGTCACTCCCCGAAGACAGGAGGGATCCCTGTTGCCAAGCGCGGCTATGGCTGCCTCGACGACAGCATCAGCAAGAGCCCATTCGTGCATCGGGGGATGATATCCGCGAGCGTACGCTTCCCGCAAGGCCGGGATGACCTGCTAGAGCTTCGAGATGAGCTCCCGCACCCAGGGATCGATCACGGAATAGATCCGCCGATTGCCTTCCACCCGGGAGGAGACGATGTGCTCGCGCTTGAGCACCGCGAGGTGCTGCGAGACGACGGGCTGGGACTCCTCGACGCAGTGCCAGAGATCCGAAACGCAGGGCTCGCTCCTCTCGATTGCGCAAAGGAGCTTCAGGCGGATAGGATGACCGCAGACTTTCAGCTTGCGCGCGATTGCGGGAAGCGATCGACGCAAGTCGACGCGGAGGATGTCCTTTTCCAGAAGCTTGTTTTTTTCCATGGTCTTCGGTATTTTCCTGTCTTATTCTACTGAGAGGAGCCAACCATTTCAAGGATGAACCGGGTATACCTCGACTGGGCGGCATCTTCGCCCCCTGAGCAGGCCGCCATCCAGGAGACCGCGGAGGTGTCCCTGACGTGCTTCGGGAACCCTTCCTCCCCCCACGCCGCGGGGAAGGAGGCTGCGGAACGCCTGGAGCATGCCCGGAGCCGGTTCGCCAGGCTCATCGGGGCCTCACCGGGGGAGATCGTATTCACCTCCGGGGGAACCGAATCAAATACGTCGCTCCTCCTGTCCGTTCTGGATCGCTACCGCCTGGGAGGCGCTGAGAGGCGCAAAGCCCGGATCGTCACCACCGCAGTGGAGCATGCATCCATCCACGACCAGGCCCTTGGGCTTGAAACGCTCGGGATGTGCTGCACGGTGGTGAAGCCTGCGCCGAACGGGATCGTGGACCCGCAGGCAATTGCGGAGGCGCTGGACGCGGAAACGGTGCTTGTTTCCGTCATGCTCGTCAACAACGAAACGGGCGCCATCCAGAGAATCGCAGAGATATCGCGCCTTGTTCGCGAGTTCTCGGCGAGGCGGGGCCGAAGGGTCCTTGTGCATACGGACGCAGTCCAGGCGCTGGGCAAGATCCCCGTCTCCGTTCCGGATCTCGGGGTGGACGCGGCCTCTTTCAGCGCGCACAAGATCGGAGGCCCCCGCGGCATCGGGGCGCTGTACCTGAAGACGGGGGTTGTCCCCGGATTCCTTTCCATCGGCGGCGGCCAGGAAGGGGGCCGCAGGCCCGGCACGGAGAACGTTGCCGGCGCCTGCGCTTTCACGCTGGCGGCCGAGCAGAGGATCGCGAAGCTGACGGACAACAGCGCGACGGTTGCCGCGCTGACGGCGCGCCTCATGACAGGGCTGAAGGAGATACGCGCATCGCGCATTTTTCCCGAAAGCAGGGCAGGCAGGGACGCGGGTGCATTCTCCCCGTACATCATCTCAGCCGGATTCCCTCCCCTCACGGGGGAGATCGTGGTACGGGTGTCCGACGGCAGAGGGTTCTGCATCGCCACGGGCTCCGCATGCTCGACGAAAAAGAAAGACCACACCCGTGTGCCGGAAAGCATGGGGCTGGATCACCAGACCGCGCTTTCCACAATCAGGATTTCCCTCGGTCCTTCCACGACGGCTGCGGAAATCGACGGTTTTCTTGCCATGCTCAACGACGAGATCCCGCCCCTTCTTTCCATTTCGCAGGGACGAAGTGAAAACGCAGACTCTCGCGCTCAGGGATCTCGAACGCCCCGATGAGTGAGCCCCGGCGTGAGACTGATGGCCTTTTCCTGATCAAGTACGGGGAGATCGCCCTGAAAAAGCGAAACCGCGGGGCGTTCGTGAAGACTCTCAAGACATCCATTCGCGCCCGCCTTCCCGGAATTCAATTCTCCGTGCATGAGACATTCCACCGGGTCTTCATCGGGTTCCGGCAGGCGGACAGGGATCGGATTGTGGAGGCGCTTGGCCGTACCTTCGGAATCGTTTCCTTCTGCGAAGCGCTGCGCACGCCGCGGGAGATGCCCGCGGTGGAGGAGGCGGCAATCCTCCTGGCGGGCCGTTTCCTGGCGGAGGGAAAGGGAGTCCGGTTCAAGGCCGAGGTCAGAAGAGCGGAGAAGTCCTTCCCGCTCACCTCCTACGAAATTGCCTGCAGGATCGGCGACACGCTGCGGGCTCGCTATCCAGAGCTTGTCGTGGACGTGCATGCACCCGACTGGGTGCTCAACGTGGAGATCCGGGAGTATGCCTACCTCTACGGGCCGCAGTTCGAAGGGCCGTACGGCCTGCCTGTGGGCAGCTCGGGGAGAGGCATGCTTCTCCTGTCGGGGGGAATCGACTCTCCGGTCGCGGGATGGATGATGGCCAAGCGCGGAATGGCCCTCGAGGCCGTTTACTTCCATTCCCCCCCTTTTACCTCTGAAAAAGCGCGGGAAAAGGTGGAGGCGCTTGCGCGGATCCTTTCCCGCTACGCTCCCGGCATCGTTCTGCACGTCGTCAACTTCACACCCGTGCTTGCGCGCATCAAGGAAGAATCCAAGGACGAGGAAGTCACTCTCCTGCTTCGCGCGTGCATGATGCGCTTCACCACCCTCCTGGCGGGTCGGCGCGGAGGGGAATGCCTTGTGACTGGAGAAAGCCTGGGGCAGGTGGCAAGCCAGACAGTGGAGAGCATCCATTTCACGGGCATGCTTTCCGACCTCCCGGTTTTCCGTCCCCTGATCGGCATGAACAAGGAAGAAATCATCGCGATTGCGAGGAAGATCGACACGTTTGACACTTCCAACCTGCCCTACGAGGATTGTTGCGTGTTGTTCTCTCCCGCCCACCCGCTGATCCACCCGGAGGTCCAGCGAATGAAGCGCGCGTTTGATTGCCTGTCTGTGGAGCCAATCCTGGCGGAAGCGCTGCAAAAAGCGGAGCTTGTGTCCTTTTAGGGCCTGCTTCTCAGGGCCTACTTTTCCGAGGTTTTCCCGCCCGCAGGCTCCTTTGGCTTTTCGGCGGACTTCTCAACGGATGTCGAAGGCGTCTTTTCAGCGGTTTTTTCCCCGGTTTTTTCGGCTGCCCTGTCCTTTTCCTTGCCGGAGCTCCCGTTGCCGCCGGCCAGCGCGGAGCTCTTCTTGTAGTCTGTCGTATAAAACCCGCTTCCCTTGAATATGACGCCCATGCCACCGGAGATCACGCGGCGAACAGAGCTGTTGCATTTGGGACAGCGGACGAGCGGTTCATCTTTGATGCTCTGAAAAGCCTCAAAAGTATGGCCTTTCGTGCACACATACTCGTATGTCGGCATAACGCGAACTCCTGACTCCTGAACATAGAGGATTGCCGCTCATTCCATGAAATGCAAGAGCCTCGACACTCTCTTTTTCAAGAATATAGCAACTCCCGGCTATCGGGGCAACTGGGACGAAGGGCCCGGGCCTCCCCTGCCGGTCAAGAAGTGATGGCGATCAGGTAAGGCGAACGGGTACCCCGTTTTCCCGCAGGTAGCTCTTGATCTGCCCGAGAGTCCATTCTCCGTAATGCACCATAGAGGCGATCAGCGCGGCATCCGCCCTGCCCTCCTGGAACACGGCCAGGAGATGCTCAGGACGGCCCGCGCCTCCGGAGGCCACCACAGGGACCTCGACCCCTTCCGATATGATGCGAGTCAGGGGTATTTCGTAGCCGTCTCGTGTCCCATCCGCATCGATGGAGTTCAAAACGATTTCCCCTGCGCCCAGCTCCACTGCTTTTCGAGCCCACTCCAAGGCATCGAGGTCCGTCGGCGTGCGTCCTCCGTCAATGACCACCCGGTAGCCTGACGGCTTTGCCGGGTCCCGGCGCGCATCCATGCCCAGCACGACGCACTGGCTTCCGAACAACGACGCGCCTTCGGAAATTATCCGGGGCGTGCGAACGGCCGCGGAGTTCACGCTCACCTTCTCCGCGCCCGCAAGGAGCACTTCCCGCATCTCCTCCCGGGAGGAGATCCCTCCCCCGACGGAGAACGGAATGAAAACCTGTTCCGCAACGCGGCGCACCGTGTCGATGCGGATCTTCCTGCGCTCAGCGGAGGCCGTGATGTCGTAGAACACCAGCTCGTCCACTCCGTCCTCGTAATACTGCCGAGCCATTTCCACGGGGTCCCCGATGTCGACGTTGTCCTTGAACCTGATCCCCTTTGTCGTTCTGCCGTCTTTCACGTCGAGGCACACGACCACTCTCTTTTCAAGCATGTTCGGCATCTCCGCCGTTCCGCCAGCAACCATCCCACTTGAGAAAGTTGGAGATGAGCCGAAGCCCGACCGGACCGGATTTCTCCGGGTGGAACTGCACGGCAACGACATTCCGCGCGGCCACGGCGGACACAAAGGTCTCCCCGTAGTCCGTTTCAGCAGCTGCTTGTGATGCGTCTGCGGGGACCGGGTAGTAGGAATGTATGAAATAAAAGGAAGAATCCTGGGGCAGGCCCTGAAACACGGGATGGTCCACGCGGAAGCGGACCGCGTTCCAACCCATATGGGGGACCTTCAGACCTTTGGATCGCGGGAAACGCCTTACGTCTCCGGGAAGAAGCCCGAGGCATTGCGTGTCCCGCTCCTCCGAATGGCTGAAAATGACCTGGCATCCGATGCAGATGCCCAGCATCTTCTTTCCGGCCGCATGGAAAGATCGAAGGGCATCATCGAGACCGGTGCGTCGAAGCTCCCCCATGGAGGCGGCAGCTTCCCCGTCCCCGGGAAAAATCAAGGTTGAGGCGCTCTCCACGTCCGAGGGTCGCGAGGTGACGATGAAGTCCGCGCCGAAGTGGCGCAGCACGTTCTGGACGCTGGAAAGGTTGCCCGCACCATAGTCCAGGACGACGATCTGTTCACTTTTCATTCAATTGCCCTGGCTGCTGCCCTGGCCCGCCGCCGGCGGCTGGTCGGCGTTCCCCGCGTCGGCAGGCGCGCCGTTCAGGAGAGTGAGAATGAGGGGCATGATCTCACCGTCACGAACAGCAATTCCCTTCACCAGGACGCTGGTCCCTTGCGGAGAGACGGAGATGCCGCGAAGCCGTTCTGCCGCCTGGGGGACGTTGTTCGTTTTCATCCATGCCACGATGCCGATCCTCAGAACCAGCGAGAGCACTTGTGCCTGTTTCTCCGTGCCGGTGTTCACGGTGGCGCCGAGGAGATAACCATCCTTCGTCTTCATTGCATCAACCCACACCTCGCGGATGGGAAGATGCGGGCGGGCGTCCGATTCGGCAGCCACGGGCTGGTCCGTGCCCCCTTCGCCGATGCCTCCGGGGAGTTGGGGCATGTACAGGACGATGTCCGTCTTTGTCATGTCGCTGGCAACCTCAGAAGGGATGGGAAGGGGGACGGGGCTTTTGTAGCGGGAAAGCAGCGTCGGCATGTCTCCGTTCGCTGCCAGGAGAATGCTCCCGTTGGGGATGCTCAGCTGCAGGTTGGCCTTGTTCCACAGGTAGAAGTTTCCTTCCGGGAGAGACACCTGCTTCCATTCCTTCTTGCCCGAAAGGCTCATTCCGATGAGAACGGACGGATACCCGCCCATCGCAACGGCAGCAAAGCGCATGGGCGCGCCCTTTGTCACGGTCACCGACACAAGGAGGCGCTTGGTCATGTCGGAAAGCGTGATGACGTCATTGAACGCCGGGCCGCTCTCCTTCAGCGTCTTTCGGATCAGGTCCGCGGACTGGGGGACGGAGACCGAGATGTACATCGTGGCGTCCCCTGGCAGGACCCCCATCCATTCCACGGGGGATCTCTGCGGTACGGTGGCGCAGGAGGCAATCAGCAGGAGGCCAAAAGCGGCGCCGATCCGTGCCGTCAGAAAAAGAACACCCCGGCCTTTCACGGGGAAGCCTTGCGCAGCGACACCGTGCATTTCTCTTCCCCGCAGTCTATCTCCACGGCGTCAGCCGCCGTGCCCCATTTCCAGGAAACGGCGAGCGTCTCGGAAAGCACGTGATCCCGGTGATTCTCCGCCGCGCTGCGAAGAGCGCCAGACCCAGAAATAGTGAGGGTAATGCGGTCCGATACTTCCAGGCCCTTTTCTTTTCGCAAATTCTGGATCCCCCGAACGAGGTCCCGGATCATTCCTTCCTCGATAAGCTCCGCGGTCAGCTCGGGATCCAGGGCGATCGTCAGGGACCCGTCATTGATCACCTTGAGGTTCTCCTTCTCCAGGCGCTGGATCTCCACGGCCTCGGGGGGGAGATTGATGCTTCGACCGTCCACCTCCATGCTGATCTGCCGTCCGGCAAGCAGCTCATGGATCTGCTGCACCCCCAGGCTCCCGATCTTCTCCGCGGCTGCTTTCATGTCCTTGCCCAGCTGTTTGCCAAGGACCCGGAAGTTGGCTTTTGCCCGGAACTCCACCAGCTCGTCCTCGTTCTCCCGGAAGATCACGCTTTTCACGTTGAGCTCTTCCTTGATGAGGTCTTCCATTTCCCGAAGGATCCGGCTCTCATCAGCGTCCCTGGTCACGACATGAAGGGCCTTCAGGGGCTGGCGGGTCTTCAGGCCGTACTCCGTCCTCAGGCTCCTCCCCATGGAAACGGTCTTCACCGTCACCTTCATCTTGCGCTCGAGCTCAAGGTCCCGACGCGACTCGTCGTACGCCGGGAAATCGAGGAGGTGGATGGACTCAGGCTGGGACGGTGTCTTCAAGTTGGCGTAGATCTCTTCCGTGATGAAAGGGATGAACGGGCTGGCCACGACAATGAGCTTCATGAGCGCCGCGTGCAGGCTCTGGTAGGCCTGCTGCTTGTCGGAGTCATTCCCCGATCTCCAGAAGCGCCGGCGCGAACGCCTGATGTACCAATTGTTGAGAAGGTCGATGAACCCGACGAACGAATCAACGGCTTTCTGCAGATCATACTGGTCCAGCTGCTCCGTGACTTCGCGGACCATTCTCTCCGACTCGGAGATGATCCAGCGATCCAGGGGATTGGACGGTGTTTCCGGGGGAGCGCTCACCGTGACGCCGTCGATGTTCGCGTATGTCACGAAGAAGCTGTACGCGTTCCACAAGGGAATGATCACGCTCTTCACCACGTCCTTGACCCCGGCGTCGGAGTAGCGAAGGTCCTCCCCTTTCAGCACCGCTGAATCCACCAGGAAAAGCCGCATTGCGTCAGCACCGTACGTGCCAATGACCTCCACGGGGTCCGTGTAATTCCTGGCGGACTTGGACATCTTCTTGCCCTCGGAGTCGAGGATCAGACCGCTCACAATGACGTTGCGGAAAGCGGGCACATTGAAGAGCGCCGCGCCCAGAACGACGAGCGTATAGAACCAGCCCCGGGTCTGGTCAATGGATTCGGAGATGAAATCAGCGGGGAAATGGGCCTCGAAGCGCTGCTTGTTCTCGAAGGGATAATGGTTCTGGCCGTAGGGCATTGCCCCGGACTCGAACCAGCAATCCAGGACCTCCGGTATCCTGCGCATGGTCCCGCCGCAGCTGCAGGCATACGTGATTCCGTCTATGAAGTGCTTGTGAAGGTCATCCACCTTTTTCCCGCTCTTTGCGTGGAGCTCAGCCCGGGAGGCTATGCATTCCATGCGGCGGCAGGAATCACAGCGCCACACAGGGATGGGATTTCCCCAATAGCGGTTTCGGGAGATGGCCCAGTCCCTGGCGTTCTCCAGCCATTTCCCGAATCGCCCGGCCTTGAGATGGGACGGGACCCAGAAGATGGCGTCATTGGCCGCCAGCATGTCCTTCTTGATCTTCTCCACGCTGACGAACCACGAGGAGATGGCGCGGTAGATGAGCGGGCTCTTGCACCTCCAGCAGTGGGGATAGGCGTGCGTAATGGAGTCATGCCGGACAAGCGATCCCTGGTCCTTCAGCTTTCGTATGATCGACTTGTCAGCGTCCTTCACGAACTGCCCCGCCCAGTCGGGAACATCCGCTGTGAACTTCGCCTCCTCATCAACCGGACACACGACGGGAAGGCCGGATCCCTTGAGGAGGTTATAGTCATCCTCTCCGAAGCCCGGAGCGATATGGACGATGCCCGTGCCGTCTTCCGTGGTGACGAAATCACCCACCCGGGTCTGGAAGGCCCCTTTTTCTTTCAGTGCGGAGAAAAACGGGAACAAGGGCGCATACGACTTTCCCGCCAGCTCCGCGCCCGTGAACCGGGCAACAATCTGGTAGTCCTCCGGTTTTTTGTAGTATGCGGGAAGCCTTGCTTCGGCCAGGATGTAGGACTCCGCGCCGTCTTTGACCTTGACGTATTTGACATCAGCCCCCAGGGCCAGGCCCAGGTTGGACGGAAGGGTCCACGGCGTCGTCGTCCAGGCCAGGAAGTAGGTGGAAGGCTCCCCTTCAACGGCGAACTTGACCGTGATGGCAGGGTCTGCCACATCGACATAGCCGCCCAGGTTCAGCTCGAAGTTCGAGAGCGACGTCGAGCAGCGCGGGCAATAGGGAAGGATGTAGAAGCCTTCGTAGAGAAGGTCCTT
The DNA here is from genome assembly GCA_963710335.1 of uncultured Spirochaetota bacterium. Classification (GTDB taxonomy): domain Bacteria; phylum Spirochaetota; class Spirochaetia; order SZUA-6; family Fen-1364; genus Fen-1364. Next base: position 218,536 of record CAVQAA010000024.1, on the reverse strand, counting down.
CTTCCACAGCTCGGAAAGGACCCACCAGATGGACTCCATGTAGTCGGGATCCATCGTCTTGTAATCATGGTCGAAGTCCACCCATCTCCCGAGGCGCGTGATGACCTTGCGCCATTCACGGGTGTAGCGCAGCACAATGGACCTGCAGGCCTCGTTGAACTTCGCGACTCCATAGTCTTCGATCTGCCGCTTCCCCGAGATGCCGAGCTCTTTTTCCATCTCGTACTCGACAGGAAGGCCATGGCAGTCCCACCCGAAGCGCCGCTCCACCTTGCGCCCCTTCATGGTCTGGTAGCGGGGGATGACGTCCTTCACGGTGCTGGGCACGAAATGGCCGAAATGAGGAAGACCCGTGGCAAAAGGGGGGCCGTCATAGAAAACAAACTCCTCCCTGCCCTCCCTCTGAGCAATCGATTTCTCGAAAATCTTCTTCTTCTGCCAGAATGAGAGGACTTCCTCCTCCATCTGAGGGAAGCTTACTTTTGGATCAACGGGCTTGTACAAAGGGACTGGTCCTCCCTGCGACTATATACGGAAAAAAGGCGACCCGAGTCAAGATAACGAGGGCTCACCGTGGCCACACCCTTGCCCCTGGGCGGTTGCTCTGCTTAAATACACCACACAATATGCGAAAATACAGAGATAAATGGCGCGGACGCGTAGCGGAAGCCCTTGCAGGCGCAGCCGCGGATGCCGGCATTACCGGGCTGGACGCCGCTGCGCTGGTGACAGAGACTCCTCCTCGTCCGGACATGGGGGACATCGCCTTTCCCATGTTCCCTTTTGCCCGGACGTTCCGGAAAGCGCCCCCTGCAATCGCGCAGGAAATCGCCAGGCGCATTTCCACCCAGGCGAAGGACGACGATCGCGTGGAAGCCCTTGGACCGTACGTGAACGTCCGCCTGGCTCCCGGGCCCGTCATTGACGACATCCTGCGCGACATCACCGAGCAGGGTGCGGGCTTCGGCACGGTGGGGACCCTTACGGGCCAGCGCATAACGCTTGAGTTCTCCTGCCCCAACACGAACAAGCCGCTTCATTTGGGGCACCTGAGAAACGACGCCATTGGCGAGAGTCTTTCACGCATCCTCCGGGCGGCGGGCGCCGGCCTCCGCAAGGTCAACCTGATCAACGACAGGGGCGTGCACATCTGCAAGTCCATGCTCGCCTACAAGATGTTCGGCGGATCAACGACGCCCGAATCCGCGGGAATGAAAGGCGATCATTTTGTCGGGGATTTCTACGTCAAGTACGCCCAGCACGCGAAAGACCATCCCGAGGCGGAAGAGCAGGTGCGGGAGATGCTGCGCAAGTGGGAAGAGGGTGATCCCGAGACGGTGGCCCTGTGGCGGAAAATGAACTCATGGGTCATGTCCGGCATCGAGCAGAGCTACAACCGCACCGGCGTCACTTTTGACAAGGTCTATTTCGAGAGCGATCTGTACAAGCTGGGAAGGCAAGAAGTCCTGGCCGGACTGGAAAAGGGAATTTTCCAGAAAGACCCCGACGGCTCCGTCTGGGTTGACCTTTCGGATGAGGGAATGGACCGTGAGGTGCTGCTTCGAAGCGACGGAACGTCGATCTACCTGACGCAGGACATAGGAACGGCAATCCAGAGGTCGAAGGACTGGCCTTTCGACAGGATGATCTACGTGGTGGGTTCCGAGCAGCGCCATCATTTCCAGGTCCTTTTCAGAGTGCTCGCGCGGCTGGGCTACCCCTGGGCATCGAGCTTGCACCATCTGGCGTACGGAATGGTCAACCTGCCGGCAGGCAAGATGAAGTCCCGCGAAGGCACCGTGGTGGACGCCGATGACCTGCTGGACGAGCTGGAGAGCCTGGCGGCGGAGGAGATCCACGCCAAGGAGCGTGAAGAAGACGTGGCGGACCTCTCGGGGACGGCTCGTGACGTCGCCCTGGGGGCGCTTCACTACTGGCTCCTGCAGGTAACTGCGGGCAAGGACATGACGTTCGACCCGAAGGAATCCATCTCCTTCAACGGAAACACGGGCCCATACCTGCAGTATACGGGGGCTCGAATATCCAGCATGCTGCGGAAGTTCGAGGAGCGCCGTGAGAAATTCCGCGACGGCTCGTATGCTGCCGCGGCCCTTGCGCTTCCCGAGGAGTGGGAAATGGCCAAGAGCCTTGCGCTGTTCCCGGACATCGTCAGCGCTTCCGCGCAGGAGCTCAACCCTTCTGTTGTTGCGGCATACCTTTTCGACCTGTGCAAGACGTTCAGCCGGTATTACCAGGATCATCCCGTGCTGAGAAATGAGGATACGAACCTGGTGGTTTCACGGATTGCCCTTGTCAAGGCAGCGCTCCAGGTGCTGCAAAACGGCCTGACTCTCCTGGGGATCCCGTTCCTCTCGGTAATGTGAATGCATTGGTCAGAACGAATTGCCCGTTTGCGCCTACGAATCCCAGCCGGATATAGGACGGAATGCCGGCACACGTGAGGCGAAAGGAGAAAGCCCGCGCTCCGGAGTCCCAGGTGACGGGTTTCTCGGCGTCTATGCCGGCAAGAAGCAGCGCGCCCGCTGCGGCCAGAGGTGTGAACCGCCCGCTCACCAGGAGCTGGCTCCGTTCCTGGGAGATCTGCAACCCGTCGACGAGCTTCACGCAGAACAATACAACGCACACCCTGCCGCCGGGATCTGCGGGGCATTCCCCGACCCCGGCGTGCGTCCAGTAGCCCCGCAGGGCAAGCGCCCGGTGCGAAGGGCTTTCTTCCCAGCCTTGCTCTATGGCCGAAAGACGGGCACCTGCGCCAATGATCTCTCCGACCCGCACTTCCGTGCCGCCCTGGGCGCGGTATCGATCCAATGCACTGCTCCCGTCAGACCCCCTGTGGCTGATGACGCCGGCTTTCGCGAGGGTCCCGGCCCAGTCCAGGGCCGTCTGCGAAAGAACCTCATCCGCCTGAACGGGGGGCGCGCCAGCCGCGACGCGGAGGCCGTTCAGCCACGTCAGCACGCCCTCCTGCGCCAACGCGCGGGGAGCGAACAGCGTGAGCAGAGAGACGATGAGCAACGAGGCTCTCCACTGCCTTTTCAACGGCCTTTTCATATACCGGCAGATTCTATATAGTGGTGCAGGTTTTTCGCAAGAAAAATCTCCCGGAGAGCTCCATGACAAACCTCGGCGGAATACGCAACATTGGGATCATTGCACACATCGACGCAGGCAAAACCACGACTACGGAGCGGATTCTCTATTACACGGGAAAAACCCATCGAATTGGCGAAGTGGACGACGGGGAAGCCACGATGGACTGGATGGAGCAGGAGCAGGAGCGCGGCATAACGATAACAGCGGCCGCTACCACCTGCTACTGGCGCGATCACCAGATCAACATCATCGATACGCCGGGACACGTGGATTTCACGGCGGAAGTGGAGCGCTCCCTGCGGGTTCTCGACGGCGCGGTTGTCATTTTCAGCGCGGTGGAGGGGGTTGAGCCGCAGTCCGAAACGGTCTGGCACCAGGCTGACCGCTACCACGTGCCGCGCGTCGCGTACATCAACAAGCTGGACAGGATCGGCGCGAACTTCCACGGCGTCCTGGAGGAGATGAAAGCCAAGCTCGGAACAGTCCCCCTTCCTTTGCAGCTTCCCATCGGCGCGGAAAGCGATTTCCAGGGCGTGATCGATCTGGTGGAGATGAGGGAGATCCGCTGGAACCAGGATGATCAGGGCAACTCCTTGCTGTTCTCCGCAATCGATCCCGCGCGCGCCGAGGAGGCGCGCACGTGGAGGGAGAACCTCGTGGATCACCTCTCCCATATTTCCGACAAGCTCACGGAGCTCTACCTGGCAGGCCAGGAGATACCCGCGATTGTCCTGAGGCTGGCAATCCGCCAGGGTGCGCTGGCAAACAAGTTCCGCCCCGTTCTCTGCGGCGCATCCCTTCGAAACATGGGAGTGCAACCGGTCCTGGACGCTGTGATTGATTTCCTGCCCTCCCCCCTGGACCTTCCCCCTGTCCACGGCCACCACGTGAAAAAGAACGAGGACGTGGAGGTGCCCTGCAAGCCTGAGGCGTTCGCCCTTGGCATTGTGTTCAAGCTCCAGACGAACCGGGAAACGGGGAACCTGTGCTACGTGCGGATGTACTCGGGAAAGCTGAAAGATGGGCAGACCGTTTACAATATCAACAAGAAAAAGCGCGAACGGATCAACCGTCTCCTGCGGATGCACGCAAACCATTCGCAACAGCTTGACCAGATCGAGGCCGGCGACATTGCGGCCATCATCGGCCTGAAAACGTCCCAGACAGGGGACACGCTTGGCGTCGAAGCCTTCCCCATCCTGCTGGAAAAAATGCATTTCCCTGAGCCCGTCATCTCCGTCGCCATCGAGCCAAAGACTCTCTCGGAGAGAAAGAAGCTGGGCGAAGCGCTGGAAAGCCTGGCCCTGGAAGACCCTACGTTTTCCGCCAAGGAGAACGAGGAAACCGGAGAGCTCATCATCTCGGGAATGGGTGAGCTTCATCTGGATGTCCTGGTGACCCGGATCTTTCGGGAGTTCAAGGTCGAAGCGCGCGTAGGAAAGCCGCAGGTCTCCTACAGGGAAACCATCAGCGCGGAAGTGACCCACGTGGAGAAATACCACCGCATGATCGCCGGCAAGGAGCACAGCGCAACGATCACCATCCAGGTGAAGCCTCTCCCCCGGGGACAAGGCAATTCCTTCTCCAGCAGCATTTCCTCGGGGTTGCTTCCGGAGGAGCTTGTCAACGCGGTGGAACGCGGCGTCAGCGCAGCCTTCGGCTCCGGCGTCGTTTACGGCTACCCCGCCCTCGATATCGGCGTCACCCTGCAGGACGCCGAGTATCACCAGACCACCTCCACTCCCATCGCCTTTGAAGCCGCCGGTGCCATGGCTTTTGACGCAGCCTGCCGGAAAGCAAGCCCCATCCTCCTCGAGCCCATCATGGCTGTCGACGTCCTCACCCCGTCAGAGTTCCTGGGGGAGGTGATCGGGAACCTCAATGCCCGCCAGGGCCTGATCGTGAATGTGGAGAGCAAGCCCGGCGCAGACCACGTGAAGGCCCAGGCTCCGCTTGTGGCGATGTTCGGCTATTCGACGGCTTTGAGAAGCGCAACCCAGGGCCGGGCAACCTTTACAATGGAATTCTCCCACTTCGCGGAAAAGGTGGGCGGCTTCGGCGGATAAAGGCCGCATCCGGCATTTGACAAAACCCGGGTGACGGACTACAGTACAAAATCCTTTCACAGCAAGGAGTCACAGAATGAGTGTTCCGACCCGCTCACTGCGAAATGTCGCCTTCGCCGGCCACGTCAGCACTGGCAAGACTACTCTGGTGGAGGAGGTGCTTGCCGCCGGTGGCGTCATCCCGAAGGCGGAAAAGGTTGAAACGGGAAAGACGGTGAGCGACTTCACCGAGGAGGAGATTGTCAGAAAGATCTCCATCCACACCACAGTGACTCATATCACCTGGAAAGACTGCAAGATCAACATCCTGGATACACCGGGATCCGCGGATTTCGTGGGAGAGGTCTGCGCGGCATTCCGCATAGCGGAAAGCGCGGCGCTCCTGGTTGGGGCGGACGTGGGCGTCCAGATAGAGACAATCAAGCTCTGGCGCCGGCTCACTGCGCTCTCCATGCCGCGTTTCGTCGTTGTGAACAAAATGGAAAAGGAACGCGCGGACTTCTCGCGCAGCGTCAGCGACCTTGCGGACAAGTTCAAGGCAAACTTCGTTCCGGTCATCATTCCCATCGGTGCGGGGGCTGATTTCAAGGGCGTCATAGATCTGATCGATCAAAAAGCATACGTGGGCGGCAAGGAAGCGCCGGTGCCTGACGCTTTGAAAGCGGAAGTCGAAAATTCGCGCCAGAAGCTGGTTGAGAGCGCCGCTGAGGGCAACGACAAGCTCATAGAAAAGTTCTTCGCCGATGGCACTCTCACCCCGGACGAAATCAGGCAGGGGCTCGCAGGCGCAATGAAGAGCGGCAAGGTCATTCCCGTGGTCTGCACCGCCGCAATCAACGGTGAAGGAATAACAAGCCTGCTGGACTTCATTGCGTACGCGGCACCTTCGCCCGAGGGAACGGTAAAAGGAAAATCCCCCGACGGCGCGGAGATCACCCGTCAAATGTCGGAATCCGAGCCCTCTTCCTGCTTCGTTTACAAGACTGCCATGGACCAGTTCACGGGCAAGATTTCCTATTTCAAGGTGATATCGGGAAAAATCTCTTCAGACGTGGACCTGGTGAGCGCCCGAGAAGGGAAGAAGGAAAAAATCACGAAGGTCTACACATGCCAGGGCAAGAAGCTGGAAGAAACCCCCGACCTGGTTGCGGGGGACATCGGCCTGTTCACCAAGAGCGCCGCCCTTCGCACCAACGACACCCTGCACTCCCCGGATGCTCCCATCGTCTACCCGCCCCTGGAGCTGCCAACCCCCGTCCATTCCCTTGCAATCACGGCAAAGGCGAAAAAGGACGAGGATAAGATGAACCAGGCCATGCAGAAAATCATGGAGGAAGACCTGACCTTCCGTGTCACATATGAGAAGGAGACAAAAGAGACGGTCATCTCGGGAATGGGCGAGCTTCATATATCCATAATCCTGGACAAGATCAGGGAAAACCAGAAGGTCGACATGGAGACCAAGATCCCTCGCGTTGCCTACCGGGAAACAATCCAGGGGAAGGCCGACGCTGAATACACGCACAAGAAGCAGACAGGCGGTCATGGGCAGTACGCCAAGGTCTCCCTGGAGGTGAACCCGATCCCCCGCGGAGAGAAATACAAGTTCACAAACGCCATTTTCGGAGGCTCGATATCCAGGGGATACATCCCTGGAGTCGAGAAAGGCGTCATCGAAGCCATGGAGGCGGGTGTGCTTGCCGGCTATCCCGTGGTGGACGTGGAAGCGCGCGTCGTGGACGGGAAGGAACACCCGGTGGACTCTTCAGAGCTTGCGTTCAAGCTTGCCGCCCGCGAAGCGTTTCGCGAGTGCATGCGCAACGCCAAGCCTGTGCTCCTGGAGCCGGTATGCAATCTCACCGTCTACGTGGATGACCAGTATCTCGGGGCCGTGCTTTCGGACCTCAGCTCCAAGAGGGGAAAGGTCCAGGGGCAGATCCCGATAGGCGGAGGAATAGAGGAGATCAAGGCGCAGGTGCCCCAGGCGGAGCTCATGCACTATGCCATCGATCTCAAGGCCCTTACCGCCGGCACGGGTTCATTCGACCTCGAGTTCGATCACTACAGCCCCATTTCGGGCAAGATCGCGGATGACGTGATCAAGGCCGCGCAGGCTGCGAAGGCGGAAGAGAAGAAGGAGTAAGATCCCTTCCGCACAGCCTTCGGCTGTGCTACAGGAAAGGCCTCTCCGGCAGGAAGAAGTGCAGGATTGCGGCCCCTATCCCCAGCATTCCCAAGGTGGTCCGATAGCCCACCGGGGGCCGATCAGATTTCTCCGAGCGCTCCACGGGGAGCACGGCGTCCTGGCGGAACACCTCGAACAGAAGCGCAATACCCATTGCCATGCCCATGACGGAGGGAAAGAGGTCCCCGATGATCAGCGGTCCCTCCACGGGCACGAAAAGCGTTCCGAACCCGACAAGGAGAGAGGCGAGGCCTGAGATCAGCTTTGCCGTCCGACCTGACAGCGCGGCCGCAATCGGGACGAACCCCGGAAGCTTCTGCGCAATCCAATCAGCGGACAGAGACACGCCTGCGAGGAGATTGCTTATGATGGAAAGAAAATAGAACTGCAGCATTATTCCCCTCCCGTCCCTGGCGTAATCATAGGGAGTCAGCAGACGGTCCGTCAAGGACCGGGGATTGGCAAGGAAAGTGTCCGTGACTGGCCGTCTATGCGAACAATCGCCCGAAGCATCCTTTCCGAGGCCACATACCGCATCTGGCTCCTCAGCGCAACCCTGGAATCCGAAAGAGTTCCCAGAGCCTCCGCTTGCTCACCTGTTTCCGGCAGGATGAAAAGAACGGAAACCGCCTGTGGGGCGTTGTCAACGCCGACGGGATTGAGCCGGGAGAACGCCACTCCGACATGCAGCGCGTCTCCGATCACCCTGGCCTCCAGCAGTGCATGCCAGCCGTGGACGTTCGCCCGTGCGGCGGAGCCAGGCAGGGCTTTCAAGATGATGGCTGCTATCAACACCAGGACGAAAAGGGGCAGAAGTGAGCCGGGCCGCAGCCGAAAGAATGACCTTGAGCGCCTCTTTCCGCTTTGTGCGGGCGGGTGCCGCTGGCCCTCCGCCTCTGCCCTGGCTTCCGCAAACCTGTCCTGCGTGTCGTCGTAGCTTTCTGTTCCCTTTTTCACCCGCAAGACGGGGTGTTTCATGCAGACCTCAGCGCAGCATGCGCGAGACGAAAGGCACCAGGTCCTCCGCAAGGAACCAGCCCTTTCGGCGGCGCGCCTCCCGGCCAATTGAGGCATGCAGGGAGACGCCGAACAGGGCCGCATCCAGAGGGTCCATTCCACCCGCGATCCCGGCGGCAATGAGCCCCGCCAGGACGTCTCCTGACCCTGCCGTGGCAAGGGCGGGATTCGGCCCGTCGATGATCCAGAACTTGCCGGCAGGCGACGCCACGATTGTGCAGTGGCCTTTCAGAACAACCACCGCGTCGATTCGAGAAGACACCTGAAGAGCATGCCGAATCGGATCCATGAGAATCTGGTCCCGCGGGACTCCGCTGATGCGGGCGAACTCACCCGGGTGGGGCGTGATGACCCATCTCCCGCCCAGGCGAACCTGCGCGCGCGCCGCTACCTTCGACAGCAGCGTGATTCCATCAGCATCGATGACTCCCGAGGCCCTGCGCGAAAGCAGGTGCTCCAGCCATTGCTCCCGCCCCTCCGCCAGTCCCCATCCCGGCCCCACCAGGAAGGCTGTGTAGGCATCCAGGTCCGGCCCTCCCCAGTCAGGGGGGCGGGGCTCGTCCCACGGCTTCACCATGACCGAGGTGGCTTTCTGGGCCAGGATGGGATAGATGTCGCGCCCCACGTGCAGGCTCACCAGGCCAATCCTGCTCCTGGCGGCCGCGGTTGCCGAAAGCCAGGCTGCACCCGTAGTTCCGGGTGATCCGGCAAATACAGCCAGGTGTCCGCGCCTCCCCTTATGGGTGTCCGATGGGATGGGCTTCAGCAGCTTCCGCCAGGCGTTGAAACGAAGTATTTCCCCGGGCAGCGAAGGGTCCTTGACAAGGACCGGAGGAAAGCCGACCGGCACGACGAAAATCCTTCCACACAGGGCTCGCGCATGAGGCAAATAGAGGCAGATCTTGGGAAGGCCCATGGTGAGGGTGACATCGCAGCGCACCGCCGGCCAGGCCGGCTCAAAGGAATCAGACAGGCCGCTGGGAACGTCGATGCCAGCCCGTTTCCCCGGCGAAGCGTTCACCGCGTTGACAAGATCGGAAACAGGCGCCCGAAGCCCGCCCCGAAGCCCGGTGCCCGCAATGCCGTCCAGGATCCACGCGGCCTCTTGCAGCCGTGATATCACGGCCTCCCGCTGTTCCGTCCAGGACAGGCATTCAATGCCGTATGCTTCGCACGTGGCGAGCATCTGCGCGGGAACCCCGCCTTTCGGGGGTCTTCCGTCAGCAAGGACAACCGACAGCCTGGTAGCGCCGTGACAAAGCGCGCGCCTGGCCATGACCAGGGCATCTCCGCCGTTGTTCCCTTTGCCCGCAATGAATACGAGGCGTTTTTTCGGAATCCTGCCGGCGCACGCCCTGCGAACGAACAGGGACCATGCGCACACCCCCGCGTCTTCCATCAGGAGAGTGCCGGGGATCGCGAACTCGTCCTGGGCCCGCCGATCGATCAGCGCCATGGCCTCCGAGCTCACGACCTTCATCACTACTCCCCCTTCAGAAGCAGGTCGGATCTCCACCAGGTCACATGCGCTTTTGTCTGGTCGACCAGGAGACCGTACACAAGACCCGTCGGCGAGAGCTTGAGGTCGCGGAAGCTGAGCTCGGAGTCCTCGATGACCATGTAGCGCCGGGCCCTCACCCTTCCGGCGGGGTCGAGGATCTGCAGGGTGTAGAGATTGGAGTCTGCAAACCCGAGAAGGTAGTAAAACCCGTTCGCGCCGATGCCAATCACGTCACTCGGGGGCGCGGGGATCTCCGTGGTCTTGAGGCCGGCCGTCTCTTTTCGCGGAGGATTCTGCGGCAGCTCGACAAAGGACTCGTACTGGCGCGTGCGCAGGTTCAGGCGATAGACGCGCGACACGACGGTGTCTGCCGCCGAGGAACTGGCGCGCGCGGGATCATCAGCCGGCTCGCGGTACAAGTAGATGGTCAGATACAGGAACGGGTTCTGCATGTCCGGGAGGACGTTGACCAGGGCCGGAGTCAACCCTTTCTCAACTGCCACGGGAAGATGCGTGGAATCGATCTCCACCTGGTACAAAAGCGTTCCCTCCCGGGAGTACCAGAAGACGTCCCAGGACTGGGGCAGGCGCGTCACGACCACAAGCTGGTCATTCGTGGTGACGTGCATGGCCATGATGTAGGGGAATGGCGTTCCGCCGATTCCTTCCTGTCCCAGGTAGCCCTCGAACTTGCCCCTGCGGTCGAACCGAAGGACGACGCGCGTGAGAAGCACCCCGTGCGCGCTGTCTCTCACGACTTTGGCGTCGGTGACCCCATCTTCGACGTACAGAGTCCGATCGCTTGCAACGGCGATCTCCCCGATGTCCTGGAAGGGATAGCTGACGGCTCCGCGCGTGCTCACGATATCATCACGAGCAGACTTGTCTTGGTTGCCGGCAGCGCTTCCCTGAGCGCCCTGGCCAGCCTGATTCATGAAAATCGGAGCGGGGTTTGTGGACTGGTTGTACAGGAGGAAAATAAGGTCTCCGTACGAGGAAAAAACCATTACCTTGCCGGAGTTGCCGTTGGCGACGTAAAACCAGCCGTCTCTCATGGAGAGGGAGGTCTTTTTCTCCACGTTCCCGCTCGGGGACGGAAACAGATCGATCTGGTTGTCGAGCTTTCCCAGGGAAAGAGAAAATAGCTCGGTCCCCATCAGCTCTTCTATCTCCTTTTTCTGGCACGAAAACAGGAACAGGAGGGACAGAGCAACGGGAACGGCAAGGGCGAGGGAGGCTTTGAAGACGCGACGCGACATCTGCAAGTTGATGGTATCGGCCTTCCCTTGACCTGTCAATCTCCCGGGGGGTACATTGCCCGCATGCTCCAGAACATTCTCACTTTCCTCCTGGGCTCGAAGCACGAGCGCGACCTGAAGGAGCTGATACCGATCGTACAGAAGGTCAATGAGCTCGAGCCGGTTGTCATGGAATATCCTGATCAGCGCTTTGCAGAAAAAACCCTGGAGTTTCGTGAACGGCTTGCCGGGGGAGAACGCATTGATTCCCTCCTTCCTGAGGCGTACGCAATGGTGCGCGAGGCCGCGCGCAGGAAGCTGGGGGAGAGGATTTTCGACGTTCAGCTGATGGGCGCCGTCGTGCTCCACAGGGGCAGGATCGTTGAAATGAAAACCGGGGAAGGCAAGACGCTTGCCAGCGTTCCCGCAGCCTACCTGAACAGCCTTAGCGGCAAGGGCGTGCACGTGGTGACGGTGAACGACTACCTGGCGGAACGCGATGCCGGCTGGATGAACCCCATCTATTCACTCCTGGGCGTGAGCGTGGGAGTCATCCTCAGCCAGATGGACAACACGCAGCGCAAAGAGGCGTATGCCAAGGACATCACGTACGGGACGAACAACGAGTTCGGTTTCGACTACCTCCGAGACAACATGTGCTGGAGCCCGGCGGACAAGGTCCAGCGGGGACATGCCTATGCAATCGTGGATGAGATCGACAACATCCTCATCGATGAGGCGCGCACGCCCCTCATCATCTCCGGCATGGCTGAGGATGACACGTTCAAGTTCGCGGAGGTGAACAAGCTCGTCGACCAGCTTGTCGAATGCGAAAAGGATCCCGCCACAGGCCAGTACCCTGAGGGCAACGTGGATTCTGCCGGTGATTTCAAGCTGGAAGAGAAAAACAAGCGGGTCACTTTCACGGACCAGGGGATGAACCACGCGGAAAGCCTTCTCCTCAAGCGCGGCCTCATCCGGGATTCCCTTTTTACGGACCAGAACTTCGAGTATATCCACTACTTCACGCAGGCCCTGCGCGCGCACAAGCTGTACGCCAAGGATGTCGACTACGTCGTGCAGGAGGGCAAGGTCCAGATCGTTGATGAGTTCACCGGGCGCATTCTCTACGGGCGGCGCTATTCCGAGGGCCTGCACCAGGCCATCGAGGCGAAAGAGCGGATCAAGATAGCCCAGAGGAACCGCACCCTGGCCACCATCACCTTCCAGAACTACTTCCGCATGTACGGCAAGCTGGCCGGCATGACGGGCACGGCCGATACTGAAGCCCAGGAGTTCGCGAAGATCTACAACCTCGAGGTCGTCGTGATTCCCACCAACCGTCCCGTCGTGCGTGACGACATGGACGACGTGATCTACCTCACGGAAGAGGAAAAGCTGCAGGCCATCTGTGACGGCATAGCGGAGCTGCACGCCAAGGGGCAGCCCGTTCTTGTGGGCACAATCTCCATCGAGAAATCGGAGAAGCTCTCGCGCATGCTGGTGGGCCGCGGCGTCCGTCACGAGGTCCTCAACGCCAAGAACCACGCCCGCGAAGCGCTGATCATCGCGGATGCCGGCGCCCGCGGCTCGGTGACCATTGCCACGAACATGGCCGGGCGCGGAACGGACATCAAGCTGGGCGGAAACCCCGAGTTCAGGGCACGCAAGAAAGCGGGCACGCAGGCCCCGGAAGAGGTTTACCGCGCCGCCCTGTCGGAAGAGTACGGGAAATGGCGCGCGGATTACCTCGATGTGAAGGGCGTCGGCGGGCTGCACGTGCTGGGCACGGAGCGTCATGAGGCGCGCCGCATCGACAATCAGCTTCGAGGCCGGTCGGGCCGGCAGGGCGACCCGGGGTCCTCGCGGTTCTACATCTCCCTGGAAGACGACCTGATGCGCCTGTTCGGGGGTGAAAACATCAAGGGGCTCATGTCACGCATGGGGATGAAAAAAGGCGAGCCGATCGTCCATCCCTGGCTGAACAAGTCCATCGAGCGCGCCCAGAAGAAGGTCGAGGAGCGTAACTTCGAGGTCCGCAAGCACCTCCTCGAATACGACGACGTGCTGAACGAGCAGAGGAAGTTCATCTACCAGCGCAGGGACGAGATCATCTCCGATCCCCACCTCACGGAGCGGATCATCGCGACCGGGGAGGAGATTTTCAACGAAGCCTTCGAGGCATACAGGAAGTCGGGAGACACGCCGCAAGGGAGGGTGAAGACCCTGATGGCATCCCTCAAGGAGAGCCTGCTTTTCGAGCCGGAACAAAGCACGTCAGAGCTGGCCGCAATGACACCGGAGGAGCTGGGAAGCGTCATCAAGGGAGCGCTTCGCGCAAGCATCGAATCCAAGAAGGACGAGATCGGTGAGGAGATCCTCAACGGCTTCATCCGCTTCGAATACCTGCGGAACATCGATTCGCGCTGGCAGGACCACCTGGAGAACCTCGAAGCGCTTCGGGAAGCGGTGTACCTGCGCGCATACAGCCAGAAAAACCCTCTCCTCGAATACAAGCTCGAAGGGTTCCAGATCTTCGACGAGATGCTCTACGACATCAAGACGGCGCTTGCCAAGAAGATATTCCGTGTGCGTATTCAACAGGCCCCGGCGCAGCCGGCGGGCGCCGCCCGCCCGGTTGCCGCCGTGCAGGCCAGCCACAGCGCAATGGGCCAGTTCGCCGCGGGAGGCAGCTCTGGCACAACGGCAGTCTCCTCAGGGGGAGGAGCCGCGGCATTCGGCGGCAACGGCGGGGGCGCGGCGTCGCAGCCCCAGCAGGTGCAAGTCAAGCGGACCGTTCCCAAAGTGGGGCGCAATGACCTCTGCCCCTGCGGCTCGGGGAAAAAGTACAAATACTGCCACGGACGATAGAGGATCGCGTCAAACTGGCCAGGCTCACGAACGAACCTACCGCGCCACCCTTGACCTGGCGTGGGCGAGGGACATACCGAACCCATAGGCCAGCCCGGCAGCGGTGAGCCCAAGGCTCACTGCCTGGAGGAGCGTCCCGATCCGCGCGGCGGCAACGGAACGCAGCGCAGTGAGCAGGATGCCAACCAGCGCCGGTACGTTCACCAGAAAGAGCGCAAGCAGACCCGAGGTGAACAGGTACAGGGAGTCACCGGCCCCGCGCCCGCTTGCGGCGCGGACCCAGGCTCCGATCCTGACGCAGAGGGCCAGGTACCCGTCGAGGGCCAGAAGAAAGATTGCCAGGGCAACCAGGGGCAGCAGCAGGACACCGACCACGGAGGCAATGACCAGGAACGTGACAAGTGGAATTACAACCAGGGAGATCGCCAGTGTAATCAGGGATTGTCGCCACAGCAATGGCGTTGCCTCCTGCATCTGGCGAGTGTGCGCGGCAAGATAGAAAGAGCTCAGGAAGAGCACGAAACCGAAAAGGACGTAACTCAGGGCAACGCCTGCCAGCCCCAGTGCCTGGGCTGAGAACTGGGTTCCTAAAACACCGAGGAAAGGGATCTTCAGGCCCGCAAGCTGACTGACCGTTCCTCCCACTGCGGCGCGCGGGCTGGCAGCCAGCTTCCCGCCGATGACCACGACATCGCCGGTGACCTCCGCGCGGGGGGAAAGCTCCGCATCTGCGCCCAGCACCCAGACGTCGCCTTCGACGCGAGAATCCACCGTTACGGGGCCCCCCACGCTGAAGATGTCCCCCCTGTGAAGGGTGCTGACAACGACAGGCGTGCCAATGCTGGCTCCGCCCCCCAGCAGAAAAGCTATCCCGTTCAGACCAACGGAGACGCTCTTGTCTCCGTCTCGATAGACCACTCGGAGGGGCAGGACGCTGACCAGCCTCGCCTGGTTGCCGGATTTTTCCATGAGGCCGAAAGAAAGCCCGAGGCTTGCCGTGCCGTCTCCCACTTCTATGAGGCCAGGCTGAAGCCGGATCCCCGCCAAACTTTGCGCGTTGTCCTGCGAATACGCTCGAAACAGGGCGAAAAGGGCAAGCAGGGCTATGACCACCAGGACAAGCTTTCTCATTGAGGGCACCCCTCGGACATTATCGGAGTCCGGAGACAAAAAGTGCCGGGTTCAGCGGCACGCCGTACTTTCTCACCTCGAAATGCAGGTGCGGACCCGTTGCATAGCCGGTCGCGCCGACGGCTCCGAGAACGGATCCCCGCACGACCCGTGTTCCCGGCCCCACCAGGATGCGGCTCATGTGGCCGTAGACATACGAATAGCCGAGCTGACCCCTGACCTCCACGTAGTTGCCCAGAACGTCGTCCCAGCCGGCGGCGCGAACCACGCCTTCCGTGGCGGATCTCACCGGCGCCCCGTACGCGGCGGCAAGGTCGACGCCATTGTGCTTGCGGCGTTGTCCGGTGAAAGGATCAGCCCGAAATCCGTATGATGAAGTCTCCCAGGCGCTGGGCAGGGGGTTGGAGACCGCCACCCCCAGGGACAGGCTGTATTCGTAACCGGTATGCTGAACGCCGGGGAAGAACAGCTGCATGCCCGTCGTGAGCTGTTCCCGCGTCAAAGCGTTGGCCGCAAGGACTTCCTCCGGGGCAACGCCTTTTTTCCTGCACAGCGCGTCAAAATCCGAATCCAGGGTCACGAATATCCCGTCCTGCGTCGGTACCTTGATCTGCTCTCCCACCGAGAGGCTGTGCACTCCCCTGCCCTGGGAACGGTTCAGGGACGAGATGGTGTCAGGATTTATGCCCAGCTTCTGCGCGATTCCGGTAATCGTATCCCCCACCTTCACGCGGTAGAGCAGGAAACGGACGGGGGGCTGAACGATGGAAAACCCGCCCACCGGCCCATCGGAAGGGACCGGCCTCTGCGCTCCTTCAACCGAGGCCGTGCTTCCCGGGCCTCCGCTGCCGTGTCCGAGGGCGTCCCCCAGCAACATGGACCAGTCTGTTGGATCGTACAGGACCCGCTGGCCCGGCGGCGGGAAGGGCAGCCGCGAATCCAGGGTCAGAACGACCGTCGTCACGACTATCATGAGGGCCGAGGCTTTCAGGAAAGACCGCCTCAGAGTCACCTGTGTGCCGGCAGGAAGATTGACCAACATATCGCGAAGTGAGGCCATAATCGCGCTTACATTATTTCAAGAAGGCCAGCGGGTCAACCGCTTCCCCGTTTCTGAAAATGGAGAAATGCAGATGCGGACCCGTGCTGTATCCGGTGGTGCCGAGCTCGCCGATCTTCTCTCCCTGCTGGACTTTCTGCTGGCGCGCCACGACGTAACGGCTGAGATGGCCGTACAAGGTCTGGTACCCGGAGTGGCGAAGGATGACGTAATACCCGTAGTTGTTGTTGAACCCGACGTCCTCAACCGTGCCCGCCATTGCGGCGCCGATGGGGGTTCCCGGGACGTTCACGATATCGACGCCGTTGTGGAACCTCCTCACCCCGGTGAAGGGATCGGGGCGGCTTCCGAAGTACGAGCTGATCTTGCCGCGTACGGGATAAATGAAAAGGTTGCCCAGGATCCTGTTGAGCTCGTTCGACCGCATGTGGATGCCGGGCAGGAACAGCTCCTGACCGACGGAGATGACGGAGCTCGGCAGGCGGTTCCAATCCAGGACCACATTCAAGGATAGCCCGTTCACGCGGGCTATCTGCTCAAGGGTATCCCCGCGGCGCACGGTATATTTCAGTCCGTCGCTGTTCGGTATGCCCAGGGTGCTCCCGGGGCGAATGGACCGGGCATCCCGGATATCGTTCCAGCTGATGAGCGTGTCGAGGTTCAACTTGAACTTCTGCGCGATCTGCGAAATGGATTCGCCGGATTGCGCCCGGTACTGGGCCACCTTCAGGGTGTCGGAGAGAACCGGACTTGCCGCGGCGATTGCCCGCGGAGCCTCCTCCGGCACCAGCATCCTGTAGACGTCCTGGTCCGTTTCCGGCGGATTGGGCAGCAGGGGCTTCTGGAAAGGAAGGGCCGCAATCTCCAGGCGCGGAACAAGAAGCACGAGGGCAAGCACAACGATGACGGCAACCGCAAGGAGGGCAATTCGGATCAGCCCGGTGTGCCCTTGAGAGGCCCGCCGCTGGTGATGGCCTTCCTCTGACGCCTTGTGGACCGGTGAAAACCGGGCCGGGATGGCCGCGCTGCTCTGCCAGCGCGGAATGCCGGCGGATGTGCCGTGCAGCCGGGCCATGGGATGAGCCTTCAAGCGAACAGGCATTGCCGCGCGTTTCTGGACGTGCTGGCGCTGGAGGACTGCTATCATACGCGCTCTACCCCACATATCGACATTTGTTTCGCCGCATATTACAATGTTCGTGGGAGGGGGGACCCGTCTGTGACCGATGGCCAGGAGAAGACTCGCGCGAACAGGCGTCTCTTCGTCTTCGCTGGCATACTCGGGCTTGCCGCCGCCTTGATCCTGGTTCAGCTGGTGCGTTTGACGGTCCTGGTTCCGGCGCGTGAAGGAGCCGATACCCTCGTCATGCCCCAGGTCGAGAGGGGTGCAATTCTCGACCGCCAGGGGAAAATCCTTGCCGTCACGGTTCGTCAGCTCCGCGTCTCGGCCTGGGTGCCCGGCGTGACGAACGCCCAGGAAAGCGCGGCGCTCCTTGCACGGACCCTGGGCATGGACCAGGCGGCCATCCTGGACAGTTGGAGCAGGCATGACGGCTACGTGGTGGTGAAACGCCGAGTCACCCCTGAGCAAGGGCAGCAGATCACGACCCTGAAGTCTCAGGGAAAGCTGGCGGGAATTCACGTGGAGGATGACTTCGGGCGTTTCTACCCGCAAGGGAGGCTTGCGTCCCACGTCGTGGGGTACGTGGGCGCCGACAACGTGCCCTGGGACGGCATCGAGTACACTTTCAACGACGACCTGGCCCCCCAGCCCGTGGGCACGGATTCCGACACCGTGTTCGGCAGCCAGGTCTTCCTGACAATCGATGCGGGCATCGAGTACCAGGTGGAGAAGATTGCCCGCGCGGCCTTCGAGGCCAACAAGCCGGATTCGCTCTCCATCCTCGTGATGGACGCCCGCTCGGGAGAGATCCTTGCATATTCCTCCCTGCCGGATTTCGATCCCAACGAGTTCCAGAATGATTCCCCCCAGGTGGATCGAAGCTCTCTCTTCGACCGTCCCATTTCCGAGTCATTCGAGCCGGGCTCCACTTTCAAGGTCTTCTCTCTCTCATCCATGCTCGAGCTCGGTGCCATCACCCCGCAGAGTCATTTCTTCACGCCCGGTTTCTACGAGAAGCGCCTGCCGAGCGGTGAATCCATCCGCATCGGTGACGTCGGGAAAAACGGCAATCTCACGCCGCGGGAGATCATTGAATACTCCAGCAATTCCGGAGCGGCCTACGCATCCGATCAAACCGATAATGAGAGCCTCTACAGGATGCTGATCCGCTTCGGGTTCGGAAGGGCCACCGGCCTCCCGCTTCTGGGGGAGACGCAGGGGCTTCTTCGAAAGCCCTCCCTCTGGTCCGCGCGCTCCAAGGCAACGGTCACCATAGGCCAGGAGATCTCCGTATCGGCCGTGCAGGTGCTCCAGGCAGCCACGGCCATCGCGAACGGCGGCGTCCTCCTGAAGCCCCTTCTCGTGAAGAAGGTTGTCTCACCGGAAGGCAAGGTTGTGCGGGAGTACGGCCGGGAGCCCCTGTGGGAGGTGGTCTCACCCCAGGTGGCCGGCGAGATGCTGGATTTCATGGAGGCAGCCACCTCGCCGGCCGGCACTGCCCGCAGGGCCGCCATTCCGGGCATCCGTATTTCTGCGAAGACCGGCACGGCTCAGGTGGCAATCGCCTCAGGCGGTTATTCGGACAACGATTTCATCGCTTCTCTTCTGAGCATCTTTCCCACAGATGACCCCCGGCTGATCATCTATGTCGTGCTGCAGAATCCCAAGGGGCAAAGCTATTACGGGTCGACAATCGCGGCCCCCATCTTCCACGACGTTGCGGTGGCCCTTGTGGACATGCTGGGAATACCCCGGGAGGGGACCCGTGCGGTCAAGGGACCGTCCGAAGTGGCGGTGACGGTCCCCCGCCAGGTGGAGATTGCTTCCGTCATGCCTGACCTTCTGGGAATGCCGAAAAGGCTCCTCCTTCCCCTGCTGCTGCGCAAGGACATCTCAGTGTCAATCCGGGGAAGCGGATTCGTCGTGAAGCAGGACCCGCAGCCCGGCGCCGCGATCCGCAGCGGGATGACGATCACGCTGGAGCTCAAGTGAGCGTGAGAGAAGAGAATTGGAAATCTCTCACGGACCGGTACCCGGAAGTCGCGCGTGTCCTTGCCGAAAGCCCGACGGCGGAAGGGGGCGTCCGCCTGATCCCCACGCCTTCCGGCTCCCCCACCGCGGTGCGCGGCGGCCTCACATTCCACAGCCATCATGACCCTCGCACCGAGGCGGAACGCCAGGTCGGGCGGGCGCTTGACGAATCGACAACCGCGGTCATTGTGCTGGGATTCGGCCTGGGCTACGCGGTGGAGGCCGTGAGACATCAATTCCCGCGGATCCCGATCCTGGTCCTGGAACCTGACCCGGCCATGTTTCAGGCAGCTCTGGAGTCACGGAATCTCACGAAGGTTCTCTCCGATCCCGGCATCCTGTTCCTGGTGTCATCCAGGCCTGAGGAGGTCTCATCCCTGCTTCCTCTGCTTCCCCTGGCAAAACCGGCATTCCTGCGCCTTCGGCCCGCCCTGGAAGGCAACCCGGGCTGGTTTCGTACCGCGGAGGAGGTCGTGCAGTCATGGCTCCTGCGGCGGGACATCAACCTCAACACTCTCAACCGCTTCGGGCGTCTGTGGGTGAGGAACCTTGCCCGCAACGTGCACTCTTTTCTGGAAGCTCCGGGGATATCCCGCCTGCGGGGCCTCTGCAAGGGATTTCCCGCGCTCGTGATAGCCGGCGGGCCCTCCCTTGATGCGATTCTCCCCTCGCTGGCGAAGCTCAGGGAGAGGCTGGTGATCATTTCCGTAAACACGCCGCTCAAGCAATGCCTCGAAGCCGGCGCGCCGCCGGACTTCACCGTCGTGGTGGATCCCCAGTACTGGGCTTCCCGGTTCATGGATTGGCTGCAGCCACGTTCGGGTCCAGGAACGAAACAGGAGGCTGTCCGCATCGTCGTTGCCGAGCCATCGACGCATCCTCGCTTGCTGCGAAGGGCGCAGGGAGCGCCCAAGGCGCAGGCAGGCATGGGGACGTTGTACCTGTGCAGCTCTCTTTTTCCCCTGGGAGAGACCCTGGAGGCTGCCGTGGGGCAGAAAGGGAAGCTGGGTGCGGGAGGGTCCGTTGCAACCGCCGCGTGGGATCTTGCCCGGCACCTCGGGGCAAGCCCCATTTACACGGCCGGCCTGGATCTGGGGTATCCGGGAATGCGCACCCACTGCAAGGGCGTGTTTACGGAAGATCTCTGGCTCTCCTCCTGCGGCCGGATGCGCCCCCTGGAGTCAAGCTCGTTTCGCTACCTGCGCGAGATCGGTCTTTTTCCCGTTCCTTCGGCCTCCGGCGATGTCACGTATACAGACCGCAGGATGCTCCTCTACAAGTGGTGGTTCGAAAGCCAGCTCTCGATGAACCCCGATGCACTCACATTCACCCTCTCCCCGCAAAGCGTCGCCATAAAAGGCATGCAGCTGGCGCAGCTTCCCGATCTCCTGCGCCTCCCTCCTATCAGGCGGGATATTGACGAGCGGGTCGAAACCGAGCGCCATGCGGCGGCAAGTGAGGTCTCCTCGCTGGGCGGGCAACCGGTGCTGCGTCATGCGCTTGAGGATCTGATTGGAGGGCTGGAGGAGCTGGAAACGCTTTCCGCGCGTGCGCTTCGGGCGAACGAGGACCTGGGCTTCGCCTTGCCGGACGCAAAGGCCGCCGGTCCCCTCCTGTCAGAGCTGGATGACATCGACAAGCGCATCCTCTCCGTCTCCGAGCGCAGTATTGCGGGTTTTCTCATGCAATCTCTCATCCAGAGCATCGGCAGCAGGGGCGAGGGAAAAGCCTCTCAGCAGGAGACACTCTCCGACGGCGCTGCCCTGTATCGTGGAATCATGGAGTCGGCGCAGTGGCAGAAGGGAATAATTTCAAGAGCGCTTCAAGAGTTGGGGGAGGCTCCCTAGCCATGCATGCGGAGCCCCACTGCGCGCACGGACGCGCGAAAGGTGGGGCTAAAGGTTCTGCCCGGCTGGCCGATCTTCTCAATTGAGGACACGTTCCTCAGTTCGAAATACGGTATGCTCTTGACGTCCAGGCATACCGTTTTTTTTGCTTTTTTGCGCCTTCCTCAGGAGTTGCGCAGCGCCTTGTCGATGGCCGACAGGATGCGCTCCGGTTTGAAAGGCTTGACGATGAAGTCCTTGACCCCCGCACGTATTGCTTCCACGATCAGGCTTTGCTGGCCCAGGGCGGAGCACATGATCACCTTGGCCTTCGGATTGATGGAGAAAATCCTGCGCATGGCTTCCAGGCCGTTCATGTTCGGCATCGTTATGTCGAGCAGGACGAGGTCCGGTTTCAGGTCCTGGAACTTGGCCACCGCGTCGATGCCGTCCGTCGCCTCACCCACGATCGAATACCCCCGCTCCGTGAGTATCTCCCTCTGGATCATTCGCATGAAGCTGAGGTCGTCGGCGATGAGTATCGTCGCTCCCATGTGCCTCCCTTTCAGAAATTGTCGCGCCTGATGAATGACGTGTCAAGTATAAAAACCAGCCGACCGTCGTCCAGGAGAGACACACCGGAGAAAAGCCTGCGGGGATTCACCAGATCATCGACAGGCTTGATGACGATTTCCCGCTCCTCGATGAGCTCGTCCACAATGAGGAAACCCCGGCTCGCGCCGTGACGAAGAACAACGGCAAAATATTCCTCACGGGGCGTGCGGTCCCGGCCCAGCAGACCCGCAAGACTGTACACGGGAATCATCTCCCCCATCCAGGGGGCCATCTCGCCCCCCTCTTCGAGGGAGAGCTCCGCGAAAGTCACCTTGGCGGTGCTGTCCAGATCCGTGAGCGGGATGGCGTACAGCTGCGACTCGTCCGCGACAAGGAGAGAGTTCACGATGGTGAGCGTCAGGGGCAGGCGAAGGATGACCCGGGTCCCCTTGCCCGCCTCGCTTGCAAGCTCGACGACCCCTCGAAGGCCGCTCCGTATCCGTGTTGCAACCACGTCCATGCCGACCCCGCGGCCGGACACGTCGGTCACAACATCCTTCGTGCTGAACCCCGGAAGGAAAATCAGCTCTCGAAGCTCGACCTCTCCCAGGGATTCGGCATCGGGGATCCCGAGCGTGATGGCCTTTTGACGGATGCGCTCGGTATCCAGCCCCCTGCCGTCGTCCGCCAGCTCAATGACGATGGTTCCGCCCTGACGGCGGGCGCTCACGCTGATTCGACCCTTCTCCGGCTTTCCCAGCCGAACGCGCTCCTCGGGAAACTCGAGCCCGTGGTCCAGCGAGTTGCGGATGATGTGCGTCAGGGGATCAGAGAGCGCCTCGATGAGGCTCCTGTCGATTTCCGTTTCCTCGCCGGAGAGGGTCAGGTCCACCGGCTTGCCCAGCTTGCGGGAGAGGTCGCGGACAAGGCGCGGAAACTTGCTGAAGATGATGGAGATCGGAATCATTCGGGTATCACGAATGGCCTGCTGCATTCCGCTGGAAAGCTTCTCAAGGGAGTCCGAGGACTCCACCAGCTCCTCGCGGATGGAGTCCGCATCCATCCCTTTTGCCACGCCGTCGGACAGGCGGGAAATGTGGGCCTTGTGCAGAACCAGCTCCGCGACGAAGCTCCACAGCTCGTCCAGCTTCCTCGTGTCGACGCGTATGGAAGCCTTCTCCGCCGGAGTGGTCCGTGAGTCCGCGGCCGTCGGCCCGGCCGCAATTGCATGCACTGCGGAGGCCGTCCGGTCAGGGAAGTCCATCTGTTCAATGGTCGCGGAAGCAATCTGATCCACGGCGGCGGCGGCCTGGAGTATGTTGTCTTCCGGAGGAGCCGTAAGGTAAAAAACAGTGCGCGCGTAGCGGGAATCATCCACAGGCTCGCCGTCCATCGCAGGGTCGACCAGTATGACATTGACCGCCTGCTCGAGGTTGCTGAACACGAGAAACGCTCGGGCGAACTTCATTGGCTCATCCGGCATCACCGTGATGGTCAGCCGGACAAGGGACTCACCCCGATCCCGGGCTTCGGCAATCCCGCGAAGCTCCCTCTCATCGAACGAGGGCTCATGGTCCTGCCGGGCTTGTTCATAAGATGCCGCGGACGTCGGCGCTGCGCCATTGGGGTGCCCGGCCTGCAAAGTGCGGCCGGTGTGCGCGGAGAGCGCCTTCACGATATCGGATGTGTCTGCTTCGCTTTCCCTTCCGTTCTGCGAGATCTCGTTCATCATCACGGCCGAGCGGTCTGCCCCGGCAATGAGACTGTCGAGCACCTCGCTTCCCAGGGAAAGGGCCCCGCTGCGAACCATCCCAAGAACGTCTTCCATGGCATGGGTCAGCCTGGACAGTGATGCGTAGCCCATGAGGGCTGACTCCGATTTCAGAGAATGCGTCAGTCGGAAGACTTCGTTGACCAGCTCCTGGCTGCCGGGGAATGACTCCAGAGCGGAAAGGGATTCGCTGAGCTTCTGAACCAGCTCTTCGCCTTCCTCCAGGAAAGCCCGCCTGAGCCGGGCATCATCGGGTCCCATTGCATCAGGCATATCACGCCGACCCGGTGCCCTGGGGGTCCCTGCCGGCGCTCAGAACGCGCTGCAGGTCGAGGATGCGAAAAAGACCCTCCTCCCGCTGTGCGACACGCCGGATGAACTGCGCACGCGCGCTTGATGCGGCCTCGCCTGCCGCCTGCTGCGCGGGCTCTTCCGGATCACTTGATTCGTTGATGTCGACGATTTCCCTCACCTCATCCACGCAGAGCCCGCAGGAGCGGCTCTCCACCCTGATGACGATGATCCTGGCGCGCGAAGACGCGTTGCTCCCACCCTCGACCAGTCCATCGTCGATCCCCAATCGGGCCCTGAGGCTTACCACCGGAATCACGTCGCCCCGGAGATTGATCACTCCTTTGACGAACGACGGAGCCTTCGGGACCGTGAGGATACCTTCCGGGCGTATTATCTGCAGGACCTGGTCCACCGGCACGCAGTACCGTTCCCCCCCCACGATAAAGGAGACAAAGCGCCCGCTCATGCCCGTCCGTCCTTGATCACCACGAACCCTCGTCCTGCCCCGGCTGCGCCATCCTCTGGCGCTCCAGGGAAATGATCAGCTCGACTTCGCCAAGCGGAACCCCGACCCTGGCCGCAATGAGAGCGGCGGAAAAGCCGGACCGGCTCAGCATCACCACCCTCTGACGCATGTCCTGTCTCTGGGAGGCTGCCTCAGCGCCCGGCCTGTCCGACAGCTCCACGGACAAAGGCTGTTGCGCCGCTGCCGCGGGCTCCGGCCCCGGATGCCCTGACTGTCCTGCATGCCAGCCTGCGCGCCGTGAGGGCCCCCCGGCACGGCCTGGGTGCCAATCTGCGCTGCCCGTGCGCTTCCCGGGGCAGCCCGAACGTTTCCTTCCACGAGCCTGCTGTAGACCCTGGTCCCCACGTCGTGCTTCTCGATCTCCCGCTGGAGCAGCGCCATTTTCCTGTCCGCGGCGGTAAGGAGCTCGCCAAGGCCGGACACCCTGTCTTCGAGAAGCGCCACGTTGCGCTCCGTCGTCTGGTTCAACTCCACCACGAGCCTGCTGACCTCCTCACGCAGCTCCGCGATCTGGGCGGCCGCGCTTGTGGCGCGGCGGATCCTGTCCCGCAGCAGGGCGTAGAGAAGGAGCAGCCCGCCGACATCGATGACCAGCGTGATGAGAACGGTGTACCACATCTGCTCAGCCCGTCACGTCGATGTTTCGACCCAGCTCGGGGTCCCGAAAAACGTCCTTGCGCGGGGCAGGCTTGGCCGCCGGTTTGCCTCGGGAGCCCTTTTCCCTCCTGCCGCCGGATTCCCTGCGCGTGCGTGCCTTGACCTGCTCCGGCCCTTCCTCCTGATGCTGCGTCTCGTTCACATCGTTGTCCCGCTGCTCGGTCTTCTGCACCATCTGGGATCCCTGGAGGGACTGGGCCAGGGGCGTGGCCTCTTTCTGGACTATCTGCTCCTTGCCCACCTGGTTGGTCTGGGAGAAAAGGGTCTGCAGGTCGATTGGCAGGAGAGGCATCTCACCGTCTCTTCATGAGCTCTTCGTCGAAGATCTCGTACTTGGTCACCTTCACCTCGCCGCCCTGGAGGAAGAAAGTAACGAACTTGAACTCCGTGCGCACGGCGAGGCTGGCATTCTTGATTGCCAGCTTGACGCCCGGGAAAACCCTCTCTGAAGCCGAGATCTTCCCAATGGTAGTGAGCGAGGCGAGATACGAGTTGATGGTGGCAATTTCACGCGTGGTCTCGTCGAGCTGGCCAAGAAGCTGCGAGCGCTTCTCGCTCTGCTCCGTGAGGTATTGCGCTTTTTCCGGCGGCAGCTGCCGCTGCGCCTTCTGCAGCGTCTCCAGGGTTTTGATGTTGAGCTCCACCTCTTCCAGGGACTTCTCCACCCCGCGCCGCGCCTCTTCGAGCGCAACCAGTCGCTCCTTGCTCCTGGGATCGTAGCCCACTTCCAGCAGGGTTTCCGTCCCGGCTACGGAGCCGAGGATCTTGGAATTGATCTCTTCGGAAGCCCGCAGCCGTCCTCCGACTATCTGCGCGCGCTTGCCCTGGCAGAGGATCATCCTGTTCGCATCCACGTAGGAGTGGACAATACCGTCGGTGACGACGACGTTTTCTCCGGCGTCAACGTGCGCATGCTCGATGAACTTCGAGTAGAGGCTCTTCCCGCAGCGCACCTTTCCCTCTGTTTTTGCCGCAATCCCCTGGTGAACGACGATGTCGCCTTCCGCATCCAGGGTGCATTTTCCGACGCTCCCGAAAACCTCGATGTTGCCGGCAGCCTTGACCGAAAAACCGTCTTCCACGTTGCCTCTCACCACCACCGTGCCCAGGAAAAGGACGTTCCCCGTGCGAAGGTCCACGTTCCCCGCCACGGTGTAGATCGGCTCAACGTTGACTTTGCCCCCCAGGAGCAGGACTTGTCCGTTGGTCTCCGCCAGGGCGGACAGCCCGTCTTCCGACAGCTTCACGTTCTTCCCCACCGCCAGTTCGCAGTCCTTGCCCTTCTGCGCGGGGATCAGCTTTGCCGTGACCGTCTGCCCCGGCTGCCCGGGCTCCGCGGGTACCTTGGTGGCCAATAGCTGTCCGGCAACGACGTTCTCAACGCGTGAGATGTCCTTGAAATCCACCCTGCCGTCACGCTCCTTCAGCTTGACTGCCTCGCGCTGGCCCTTGAAGTTGTAGGCAACGTGAGCGTCCGCGCCGTCACGCGCCTTTGTCCCCTCTGCCACCACCACCGGCCTCCCGTATCGCGGAGAGGCTTCGAACTCCCGCAGGGCGTCCTCCGTGATCCCGTGGACCACGCCATTGGATTCGAGAAAGCTCTTCAGATAATCCACCGATATGTCGGCCCCGCCCGGGCCCGGCTCCGTGACAACGATGACCGCTTTCATTTCCCCGTCGGTAATGTCTATCGACACGGTTGCGTCACGGGAGGGATCATAACGGATGTCCGCGACCCGGATGTACTCACCGTCCGCGTGCTTGACCACGCGGGAGACGAGGGAGGAGTCGTAGCTGGACACGCCGCGCAGGGAAAGCTTCTCGAATGCCATGACGTCGGACGCTCGAGGACCTCTCCCCTGGGGCTTGGTGACTTTCAGGAATGCGCCGTCGCTGCCGATGCGCACGAAGACCTCGCCGGCAACGTCCCGGGGGCGCTCGGGCTCCCTGGCCGATTGCTGCGCCAGACGGCGCTCCTCTTCCGCAGCTTCCGCGTCGGTCTTCACCTGCCGGGATTTCTCATAGACGTGGATCTTCCACGGCCTGCGCCCCACCCCCAGGGTCCCGCTGCTGCCCTTTTGCAGCACTTCATACTCGAGATTGCGAACGGGCGTGGCCAGCTCTATGGAAGCGCGCTTCAACGCCTCCTGAATGCTTTCCGCTTCCAGAGTGAGGGTGCGGTTCTTCGCGTCCTCCTCCGACTGTTTTCTCATGTATTCCTGGAGCTGTTCCAGGTTGATTGTAGCGGCCATGGACGGTCCTTTAGACGAGCCCTCGCTTGAAGCTTGTGAGCTTTGCCCGCAAGCGCATCACCGCTTTTGTGTGCAGCTGCGACACCCTGCTCTCCGTTACGGCGAGGACCTCTCCGATCTCCTTGAGAGTAAGGTCTTCGTAATAGTAGAGAACGAGCACTTTTTTTTCTTTTTCCGGCAGCTCCTTGATGGCGTCCACGATGACCCGCTTGATCTCCTCTTTCTCCACGATGGTATCCGGATTGAGGCTGCCCGGGCTCTCGATGCTTTCAGCGATGGAGATCTTGTCGTTGTCCTCCCCCGTGTACCAGATGTCATGAAGGGACAGCATCGACGTTCCGCTGATCTTCAACATCATCTGCTGGAACTCTTTGAGGTCCATCTCCATGCCGACGGCTATCTCCTCATCGGAGGCGGCCCGTCCCAGGGATGATTCCAGGCGCCGCACCGTTTCCTCAACCTCGCGCGCCTTCTGGCGCACGGAGCGGGGCACCCAGTCGATTGTGCGCAGCTCGTCGAAAATGGCGCCCCGGATCCTGGTGACCGCGTACGTCTTGAACTTCACGTGTTTTCCGGGGTCGAACTTGTCGATCGCATCGAACAGGCCAAAAACCCCGAAACCCACAAGATCGTCGAATTCGACGTTCTGGGGCATGCCCAGTGCGATCTTGCCCGCCACGTACTTCACGAGCGGGGCGTACTGCCTCACGAAAAAGTCCCGCAGCTTCTGATCTTTCGTGCGGCGGTAGAGCTTCCAGAGATCCTCTTCAGACTTGCCATCCCAGCGGCTCTCAGCCATTCTTGCTCTATCCCTTTTCATCGCGTTTCAAGACTGTGCGGATAGCTCGCGCCAGCGTTGCAGGATCCTGGCTGCCGAGCGCTCCTTTCATTTCGTCTTCCGGTCTGGAGGACTCCCCGCCCCGGACGGACCGCCGGGGCGGAGCAGCACGCGCGCCGGAGGGGGGACTTCCAAACGACGAGATTTCAGGAAGCCGGCCCAGCTCCGAATCCGCCTCCGGCGAGCTCTCAGTTTCTCCCGCGCTTCCCCGGCCTCCCTCCTCAGGGACGCTTTCAGCTTCTTCAACCGAATCAGCGCCCGGCTCAGGTTCCTCGGTGCTCACGCCGCCAAGCTCCGGGCCCATGTCGGCAAGGGGCGGCAGGGCGTCGTCAAGCTCGTCCCCAAGCACGTCGCCGTGCACGGCCTGACCGGGTGTATCCAGATCAAGGTCCGCAGGCTCTGTCTCAGGGCTCACCCGGGGACCGGACCCGTCCACCGGGCCGTCGCTGAGCTCATCCGGTCCCGCAAGGTCGGCGGGAGGCATGACCGGCTCCCGCGGGGCTCGAGAATAGGCTCCGGCGCGAGCCGGCGCAGGAGGTTTCTCTTCGGGCAAAGTTATGTCGATATTCTGGCCGGGCCTGCCCTCCGCACGCGGAGGCGCCGCGTTGACCAGCTCAGGCAGGTATTTCACGATGATAAAGCGGGCGGCGGCTGCGAGGCCCGCAAAGACGATTGCCAGAAGAAAGGCCCTTGCCAGCGCCGCGCTGAAGGGGTTGCGGCTGAGCAGGCCAACCAGCAGGGAAAGGAGAAAGGCTCCGGCAGCAGTGAATCCGGCCATTTTCCCGTATTCCCTCATGAAGTCCTTCACCGGACCAACCCCCCTTCCTTACATTAGGGGAAACAGGGCTCAGAGTCAACAAACCCTTGCCGATCTCCCTATTTCCCGGCTCCAAAGAGTTTCTTCAGGAATACCGGAATGCCCTTTCCGTCGCGATAATCGAGGTGCTCGAGCCTTCCCAGAAGGTGGCGGATGCACACGGAGGCCTTCGATTTGGGGTCGTAGACGAGGAAGGGCTTCTGCCGAACCACTGCACTGTGGACAACGGGATCGTCATAGACGAACCCGAGGTAGTCCACCTTGAGATTCAAAAACTGGCCTGCGATGTTGATGACCCGCTCCGCAACCTTTTTCCCTTCCACCACGGACTTCACCCGGTTGACGACCAGCTTGAGCCCGAGGTCCAGGTTCTCGATTTCCGTTGCAATGATCTTGATGATCCCGTAGGCGTCCGTGATGGCGGTGGGTTCGGGAGTCGTGACAATGAGCGCGTCATCCGCTGCGGCGATGAAAGAGATGACGTTGTTGGAGACCCCGGCGGCGCAGTCAATGATCAGGACGTCGGCATTCGAAAGAGCGGCCAGCTCCGCAATGAACTCCCTCCGCTCCTCCTCTGTGAGGTTTGCGATCTTGGAAAAGCCCGACGCTCCCGCGATGATCTTGATCCCGTAGCTGGTCTCCACAAGTATCTCGGCCAGGGACTTCTGCTTGCGTATGAGATGATAGAGATTATAGCGGGGGATGACGCCCAGCACGACGTTCACGTTGGCCAGGCCAAGGTCGGCATCCATCACAATGACTTTTTTCCCCGCCTGTGCGTATGCAAGGGCAAGGTTGATGGCGATGTTCGTCTTGCCGACGCCTCCCTTGCCGCTGGACACCGCTATGATCCTGGTTGCCTTCCTGGCCTCGGATCCCGCAGCACCTCCCGCTCCCCTCTCTTTGCGGGACGGCTGGCCGGCACCCGACCCTGCGCCGGCCCCCACGAGCTCCCTCAGCTTCTGTGCCTGGTCTGCCATATGTCAGACTCCCCTGCTCTCGCGGCCGTCAACCGCTGCCATTGTCTGGCCGCCGCCGTCCCTGCCCTGCGGGGACCCCGCGCCAGCTGCCCCGGCCCTGCCCCTTGAGAATCGTTTTTCCAGGGCCTCCCTGTCGACGCGGAAGCCTTCCATGTTCATCAGGAGCCGCACCACGCCCGCTTCCTGGATGTCCTGGGGAACCCCTTGTCCGTCGCAGAGGTATGCAACCGGCTTGCGATGCCGTGAAAGGCACGAAATGATGTTCCCGATCCTCATTGTCTCATCCAGCTTGGTCAGCACGACCGCACGGTAACCAAAGGGCTCGAACTGTCGAAGGATCTCCTCCGTGTCGCTGGCTTTCGTGGTGGCGGCAAGCGCCAGGTAAACGCACGCCTGGCTTCCGCATGCGGACAGGATCTCCTTCATTTCCGCCAGCTTTGCAAGATCACGCGGACTGCGGCCGATGGTATCTATCAGGATCAGCTCGGCATCCTGGTTGAGGGCAAGGCACTTCTGAAGGTCCGAGGCGCTCTCCACCAGGCTCACCGGGATCCGCATGATCTCCGCGTAGGTTTCTATCTGCTGCTTTGCGGCGATGCGGTAGTTATCAATGGTAATTATTCGGACCTTGCGCGGGGGCTGCCGGCCGTCCCCGATCCCGTGGATGGCGGCAAGCTTGGCAATCGTGGTGGTCTTGCCGACGCCCGTGGGGCCGACGATGATGAGGATCCGGGTCCCCTTTCCCGCTATGCGCAAGGGCTGATCGATTTCTATCCTTTCCCCGATCCATCCGAGCACGGACGCCATGAGCACGGGATAGTTCTCCAGGGCATCGAGTGAGAACTCCTTTCTTGCCCGTTCGCGGATGGCGGCGATGAACTCTTCCGAAAAGTCGTTGGCGGCAAGCAGATCTTCCATCTTCGCAAGGGATGGATGCAGGTCGCCGTTGGGGGCGTCCGCCACTGCGGCTGCCACGGAGTGGGCGTCAAGGGATTCACGGAGGCTCTGGATCTCCTTGAGAAGGACCTGGAGTCCCTGTTCCTTTCTCACTGAATCGAGGATGCGCTTCTTCTCTTCCTCCACCTCTGCCTTCCTTTTTTTTGCCCCGTCATCCGACAGGTAGCCTGTCACCTCCACGCCTTCGCGAGCGAACATGCCGAGGAAGCCGCCCATGCGAACGCTTCGGTGCGTGAGAATGCGCGCGTCCTCCCCGTAGGTGAGCTTCATCTTTTCTATTGCTTCCCTGTTGCTGCGCGCCTGGATCGTGAAGTATTGCATCCCCTCCCCCTAAGCTACCCTTCCAGCCGAATCTCTCCAAGCGCCTCGACGGTGATATCCGGCGCCACCTCGAGGCTGGAGATGACGGCCAGGTGCGGGATCTCCCGCATCGTGCTTGACTTCACCAGAGGACGGGCAGCCTCCGAGCACAAGACCACCTCGTGGTGACCGCCCTCCTGGATGCTCTTGACCGCATTGGAGAGGGCGGTGATCCATTTCCTGTGCGTCGCCGGATCCAGCCCCGCGGCAATGCCTCGGTTGGTCTCCACCCGGGAATCGATGATCTTCTTTTCCAGGGCGGGCTCGATGGTCAGCACGCGCAGCGTCTTGTCGTCGGAGTATTGCAGGCAGATCTGCCTCCCAAGGGCCTGGCGGACCTTTTCGATGAGGAAGCCGACGTCCTTTGTGACGGATCCATAGTCGGCAAGGGTCTCCAGGATCACCACCATGTTGCGCACCGAGACCCTCTCCATCAGAAGGCCCTGCAGCACCTTCTGGATCTCTCCGACGGAGAGGACTTTTTTCACCTCTTCCACCACCGCGGGGTAATCCGCCTTGAGCGCATCCAGGATGGATTGGACCTCCTGGCGGCCCAGGATTTCCGAAGCGTACCTCTTGATGATCTCTGTCAGATGGGTGGCGATGATGGAGGGCGGGTCCACCACCGTGTAGCCCAGCCGCTCCGCCTTTTCCCGGTCCTCTTCCGCCACCCAAACCGCGGGAAGCCCGAAAGCCGGGTCTTTTGTCGGCTCTCCCGGCACCTCTTCCGTCACGCGTCCGGGCTGGATTGCCAGGTAGTTTCCCATCTTGATCCTGCCCCGTCCCACCTCCACGCCGCGGATCTTGAAGGAATACTCGGAGGGCTCCAGGCGCATGTTGTCTATGATCCGGATTCGCGGCACCACGAGGCCCAACTCCAGAGCGGATTCCCTTCGGATTCGCGTGATACGGTCCAGCAGCTCCGCCCCCTGCTCCTTGTCCACCAGAGGGATGAGGCCGTACCCGATCTCCAGGGAAAGAGGGTCCAGCGGCACGACCGGTGAAATCTCCGCAGGGGCCGCTTTCTCCCTGTCAGCCACCTCACGGGTCCTGGCCTTCTCATCTTCGGCAATCTGGCGCCGCGTGAGGCTGAAGCCGAGGGAGCCGATCAGGATGGCCATGGGGATCAACACGTACCACGGGAAGCCCGGCAGGAAAGACAGAAGCACGAGGAACGCGGCGGCAATGAGATACGGCCGCGACTGGGCGGAGAACTGTTTCGTGATGTCCTTGCCGAAGGAGGAGTCCGAGATTGCGCGCGTGACGATGATGCCGGTGGCCGTGGAGATGAGCAGCGCGGGAAGCTGAGTCACAAGCCCGTCACCGATGGAGAGGGAAATGTACGTGTTCAAGGCCACGTCAAGGGGCTCTCCGTGCAGGGTCATGCCGACTATCAATCCCCCGACAATCTGGACCACCGTGATGAGGATGCCGACTTTCACGTTCCCGGAGATGAACTTCGAGGCGCCGTCCATGGACCCGTAGAAGTCTGCTTCCCGCTGAAGGTTGTTCTTCTTGCGGGTGGCTTCCTCCTCGGTGATGAGGCCGGAGTTGTATTCCGCCTCGATAGCCATCTGCTTTCCTGGCAGGGCATCCAAAGTAAACCTTGCGGCAACCTCGGCGACGCGCGTGGCGCCCTTTGTGATGACGATGAACTGAACGGCGATGATGATGATGAAGATGATCAGGCCGATAACGTATCCCTCGACCCCCCGGGTGCCCACGACAAAGGTGGCAAAGGCGCGGATGATGCGCCCGTTGAACTGGCTTCCCTTGGAAAGGATAAGTCGGGTGGATGAAACGTTCAGCGCCAGCCCGAATACCGTGGCAATCAGGAGCAAGGTCGGGAAAACGGAGAACTCCAGGGCATGCCTGGTATACAGCACCGTAAGGATGACAAGCAGCGCAATCACCAGGTTGGCCGCCAGCAGCACGTCCAGCAGCACGGCCGGCAGCGGGATCAACATCATCATGATGACCACGACGACGCCGACTGCGACCAGGATGTCGCTTCTCTGCGACCAGAGGTTCCCTGCTACGACACGGGCATCAGCCATGGCACGCCTCTCTCAGCCGAAGGAGCTTTCTCATATCGCAGCCTCTCCCGACCGACCGCTGCCCTGGAAGGCGCTCTCTTCGGCGAACTGCGCGGCGGATCTGTTATTCAGGCGGTAGACCTCCGCAAGGATCGTGGACATCACCTCATAGAACTTCTCGGGGATGGCGTCCCCTATCTCCACCTCGCGGTACAGGGCCTGCGCAAGCGGCTTGTTCTCCATGATGGGAACGCTGTTTTCCGTTGCAATTTCTCTGATGCGACGGGCAATCATGTCCGCCCCTTTGGCGACAACGACGGGGGCCGGCATGAGGGCCCGGTTGTATTCCAGCGCAACCGCGAAATGCGTCGGGTTCGTGATGACCACGTCAGCCTTCGGCACGGCCTTCAGCATGTTGCGTCGCATGATCTCCCGCATACGCTCGCGCAGCCTGCTGCGCGTGAGGGGATCCCCCTCGTACATCTTCCGCTCTTCCTTGACTTCCTGACGGGACATCTTCAGGGACTCCATGTGCTGGCGGCGCTGGAACCAGTAGTCGATGGCGGAGAAAGTGAGCATGGCAATCGCGGCTTCCAGCATGAGGCGGAAGGAGATCTGGGCAATCAGTGAGACGCCCGCGAAGAACGGCTCCATGGCCAGCCTGGTCAGGCGGGGGATCTCGGCGCGGATGTTGAGGAATGCGACTGCTGCAATCAGCACGATCTTGATCACGGCCTTGGCCAGGTTGAAAAGAGCCTCCGGGGAACCGAAGGACCGCGAAAACCATCTCCCGAACCGCGGCGTGACGCGCATGAAATCCGGCGTGATCGGCTTCACCGTGAAAAGGAAGCCCACCTGGATCACGTTTCCCAGGATGGCAACGATGAAAGCCACAACCATGATCGGAAGCCCGATCCTGGCCAGCCAGCTGACCAGGGCAATCAACAGGCCGCCGTTGAAGGCGCCCGGGCTGCCGGCGATGGACAGGAAAAACCTCAGCATCTCGGCCGAGGACCTCAGCATATAGTCCCCCAGGAGGCCAAGGGTCGCAATGCCCGCCAGCAGCACCAGGGAGGAGCTGAACTCCGAGGATTTGGCGACTTTTCCCTCTTCCCGTGCTTTTCGGATCTTGTGCTCGGAAGGCTCCTCGGTCCTTCCTTCATCCTCCGCGGCAAACCACTGGAGGTGCACGTCGAAGGGCGTGTGCAGCGTGGGCGCCAGCAGATCGAACGCCGGGTCTGCGGTCATTTCCCCGCCCCCACGATGAACCCCTCCAGGGTCTGGAAGCTCCCGTCGATGATCCTTTCGAAAGCGGTCATCAGGAAGGGCAGTGTCGCAAAAAGAATGACGAAGGAGACACCGATGGACACGGGAAACCCCATGGTCAGGACGTCCATCTGCGGAGCCGCCTTCGCAAGGAGGCCCATGACGATGGACACGAGCAGCAGCGTCCCCAGGATGGGAAAGGAGATGGTCAGGGCGCTCTGAAAAAGCCCCCCCAAACCGCTCACAAGGAGCGAGATGATGGCCTCCTTGTGCGTGACAAGGTCCACTGCGCGAAGGTGCTGGAAGGACTTCAGGACGCCGACAAGCAGGAACTTTCCGGTTCCCGAGATTGCAATGAAGACCAGCATGGCAATCAGGTTCAAAAACTCACCCATGAGGGGGACTTCAATCTGGGACAACGGGTCGAAGACTTCAGAAGCGCCGAAACCCATCTGGAGCGAGAAGAAATGGCCAGCCAGCTGAAACGCCGAAAAAATCAGGAGGAGGAGGAACCCGATGAGGAGGCCAATTGCCACTTCCCCGAGCACCAGGAAAAAGTAGTCC
This sequence comes from uncultured Spirochaetota bacterium, assembly GCA_963710335.1. GTDB lineage: Bacteria > Spirochaetota > Spirochaetia > SZUA-6 > Fen-1364 > Fen-1364. The sequence goes on along the minus strand of CAVQAA010000024.1, from coordinate 183,500 downwards.
ACCGCGTTCGCCGGGATGAGGTATCCCGATTGCAATACCCATGGAAAGACGGTTGCGGCCGTGAAAAAGGAAAGGCCGATCTTGGCGACTTGCGGGATGGATGAGGAGGAAAGGAGCGGAGCCACCTCCACCATCGCAATGACGCGAAAGAAGACAAGGAGAAAAAGCCGTATGTTGCCGACCAGCGCTTCTATCATGGCCTCAGATATGTGAAATCATGGAAAACAGCCTCTCCGTATAACCCACCAGGGAGTCCATCAGGAACCTCCCGAACAGGATGAGTCCCAGAAGGATGGCAGCGATCTTCGGCACAAAGCTGAGGGTCTGTTCCTGGATCGATGTCGTGGCCTGGAAGATTGCGACGATGAGCCCCACGGCCATCCCGATGAGGAGGAGGGGCCCCGCGAGAATGAGGGTTTCCAGCACACCCTCCCGAATAATTGCTATTGCAGTCCCCATGCTCATCTGAAGCTCCTCACGAGCTGCATGGTGAGCAGACCCCAGCCGTCAACAAGGACGAAGAGAATCAGCTTGAACGGCATGGAAATCATCACCGGCGGCAGCATGATCATTCCCATCGACATGAGAGTGGAAGCGACCACCATGTCGATGATGATGAATGGTATGAATAGAAGTATCCCTATCTTGAAGGCCACTGTCATTTCGTGGATGACGAAAGCCGGAATCAGCACGTACGTGGGAACGTCGGCCAGCGTCCGCGGCTTGGGAAGGCCCCGCATGCTCATGAAAAGGCGGATGGACTGCGCATCCGTGCCGATCTGCCGGTACATGAAGATTCGCAGCGGCTTCTCCGCGCCGGTGAACATCTCCTGCAATCCTATCTTGCCTTCCCCAAAAGGCTTGAGGGAGGTCTCGTAGATCTGGCTGAAGGTCGGCCACATGATGAACAGGGTGAGAAAAAGCGCGAGCCCCATCATCACCTGGTTGGGGGGGGCGGACTGCAGGGACAGGGCCCGCTTGACGAAATCAAAAACGATGGCGATACGGAGAAAGCACGTGGTCAGGATGAGGATGGAGGGGGCAAGCGCCAGCACCGTGAGAAGGAGCAGCAACTGCACGGAGAGAACCACTTCCTGGTTGCTGCGCGCGGTCCGCACATTGAAGTCCACGTAGGGAACAGGAAGCCCCGCGGCGCCGGCAGCACCTGCCCGGGGGGCAGCAGTGCCGGGAGAAGGCGCGGCCGCCTGGGCAAATGCGCCCACAGGCAGGAGCGCCGCAAGCAGTGTCGCAAGCAGGACGGCGGCGAGAGTTCTTTTCATAGTTTTCTCAGCCTGTCCCTCTGACCTCGCAGGAACCCGACCCCTTCCCCCACGGAGACTGAGCGCGCTGCGGGGCGGAAGATCTCCGAAAGCAGCTGCTGGAAGTTCTTGCGGCCGCCGGGGGCTTCCTCCGCGGCTTTCAGCTTTACCGAATCAAGGCTTTCTTTGTCCGTGATCTCCGAGATCAGCTCCACGCCGCCGTCCGACGCTCCGACCAGGAACACGGAAGAGCCGACCTCCACCAGGTGCAGAGACCTGTTGCCGGCAAGGCTTCGGGAGCCCAGCACGTGAATGAGGTCGTTCTCCGTGATCTTGCGGCCCGCGGTCCTGCGCAGGATCCAGAACAGCAGGTAGATGGCCCCCACAACGGCAGCAAGGATGATGAGCATCCTCACGAAATCCCAGGTCGAGACGCCCGGGGTATTCTGGGCCGGCAGTCCCGCGGGCGCGCCGGAGACGTTCCGTCCCTGAGCGGCCGTGCGGGAGCTCGTGTCGCTGTCCGGTATGATGAGCTCGGACTCGTTCGGACTTGCCTGAGCTCCAGAAACGCCCGCCGGTGCTGCTCCGGCCGCGGCGTTGGTGTCCTTCGCCTGCGCTGCCAATGGCATCGCGGCTATCGCAAGCGCCATTGCGGCGCCCGCGAGAAAACGCATCAGTTTTTTCAGATTCCCCCTCCCAGTAAAAATCTGAAAGTTTGTGATGCGCTGGAGCGGCTCCAGCGCTAGGTCAACTCGTTCATCCTGTCCATCTGCGAAACGATCTCCGTTACGCGCACACCGAAGTTTTCATCAATGACGACCACTTCCCCCTTGGCGATGAGCTTGTGGTTCACAAGGATGTCGACAGGCTCGCCCGCCAGCTTGTCCAGCTCTATGATCGTGCCTTCGCCGATCCCAAGGATGTCCTTGATCCTCTTGCGCGTGCGTCCCAGCTCAACGGTCATCTCCATGTACACGTCCATGAGAAGACCGATGTTGCCCTGCTCCCCGCCCGCCGGAGCGCCCTGCAGGTTGGCGAACTGGATGGGCTGGACGTTCGGCGGGGCCATGGCAGGACCCTGGGACGGTCCGCCGAATGCCTGCCCGAAGGTCTGCTGGTATCCCGGAGGCTCTCCGCCTCCCGCAGACTGGGCAGCGCGCGCAGCGGCCCGAGGCCGCGCGCCGGCTCCGAAGGCGGCCGCAGGCTGCGCGGCCTCGACGTTGCTCCCCGCCAGGGAGAGTATCTCCGAGGCAAGAGACAGGGAGAATATCTCCGTCAACGTGGCAGTAGGGAACCCTTGAATGGAGATGGGATAGTCCACGGTCACGCAGACATCCCCCTGTGGCACACGGGCCTGTTGTCTGCGTGTGCGGCGAAGGTCCGGCGGAGCCGTTTTCACCACCCTTCCCACCCTGTTTCCTATGGCCGTGGCAGCCGTTCCGGTTATCTGGGAAATTGCTTCCGACACCGCGGACAAGGACGCCTCATCCAGCTCGCCGCCCTGCTGCCCCATCATGAGGCCTGCAATGGTTCCCGCGATGGTGGCCGGCACGATGTAGGAATGCTCGCCCTGCACGCCGTCCGTGAGGTCGACACGCACGTCCACGACATCCTCAGGCTGGCCAGCCAGGATCTCGGCAACCGGCCGCACCTTCACGCTGGGATCCCCGATTGCCACGGTCTTGCCGGTGAGGATGGAAAGGTTCGACCCCTGGCTCTCGGTGACGCCGCGCAGCATTTCCTGCAGCGCGTTTCTCTCCGCCTCCGACATGGGAGACGGTCCCGCGCCGGCGGAAGTGTCCATCTCGATGGTGTCTGTCCCCTGTAAAAGGGCGTCTATCTCGTCCTGCGAGAGCGATCCATCACTCATGCTTCCTCTCCCTCATCCGTGACGAGCTCCTCGAACTCCGCCTGCTCGATGTCCTCAAGCTTCTTCAGCACCTGCACGGCAATCTTGTTGCCCACCACGCCCGGCCGGCAGAGAAACTTCCTTCTATCACCTATCTTCAGCATCATGGGATCACTCACCCGCATGTTCTGCAGCCTTATGATGTCCCCGAGGCGCAAAGCAAGAACGTCTCTCATCGTGATATCGATGGAGCCGACCTCGGCCACCAGCGTGATCTCGATGCCCGCCAGACGGTCGCGCAGGAGGCTGAGGTTCTCAGTTGTCGTCCCCCTGCGCATTGAGGAGTAGACGTACTGCGCGGAGAGCTTCGGGATGATGGGCTCTATGGTGAGATAGGGGATGCAGAAGTTCATCATCCCCTCCACTTCGCCGACCTTCGTCTCCAGCGTCACCAGCACGACCATCTCCGAGGGCGGAACGATCTGCGCAAACTGCGGGTTTGTCTCGATCTGCCCCAGGCGCGGCCTCAGGTCGATGACCGTGGCCCATGCCTCCCGAAGGTTGCCGAGGATCCTGACAATGATGCCCTCGATGACCGATGCTTCGATATCGGTGAGCTCCCGCGTGAACTTTGCCCCTTCCCCCTGGCCGCCGAACAGGCGGTCGATGATGGAGAAGGTCACTGCCGGGTCGATCTCCAGAATGGCTGAGCCCTTCAGCGGGTCCATGTTGATGACGGCGATGGTTGTGGGGTTCGGAATGGAGCGGATGAACTCCTCATAGGTGAGCTGATCAACGGAAGCCACGTGCACGTGCGCCAGGCTGCGCAGCTGGGAGGACAATGCCGTGGTGGTCTGCCGGGCGAAGGTCTCATGCATGATCGAGACGGTGCGTATCTGGTCTTTCGAGAACTTGTCGGGCCTCTTGAAGTCATAGATCTTGATCTTGCGCTGGTCCGCCGGCGCGCTGATCTCCTCTGTGGCGACCTCGCCGGAGGAGATTGCGGTGAGAAGCTGGTCTATCTCGTCCTGGGAAAGGACTTCCGTCATTCTACTTCACCACCGTGAACTCTCGGAATACGACGCTCTTGATCTTGCCCGTCGTCATGAGGGCGTTGATGGCGTCCTTCAGCTCTTCCTGGATCTGGTCATAATGCGACGGGCTGAGATCCGCAACCGTCTTCATGGAGATGAGCTTCAGCAGGAGGTTCTGGATTTCCCTCTCCCGCAGGCCGATTTCGACGCTGATCTGCTTGTCCGTCGGGTCGTACCCGAGGCTGACGCGCATGAGGTAGACGGCAGGCGTCTCGTCCGCCGTCTGCCCCCTGATCTGGTCGATGTTGTCGTAGTATGCGAGCGGAGGCTCCTTGCTCTGGTAGGCCGGAGAAATCGCGGCGAGGTTCTGTGACGTGGCACCTTTCTTGAGGGCGTTGAATGTCACAACCGTCGTTGTGACGACAAGGATGACGACCCCGACACCTATGGCCGCCCACTTGAGGATGTTCAGCATCAGGCCGGAGAACAGCCCTCCCCTGCGGGGACCGCCGGCTTCTTCGACGCCTGCGCCGACATCTTCAAGATTCATGTCCTGCTGTTCGTCAGCCATCCCCTCCCCCCTTTACCATAGTAACACGAATATACATTGAAGCGCAACACTAGGGCACTTGACCGATGCGCCCGGCCCGCAGCCGTCGAAATACACGCATCCTCCGATGCAGCCCGGCAGGCACTTGACCGATGCGCCCGGCCTTAGTCCTCACTCTTCAACGCCCCTATCAGCCTCCGGTACGCAATGATGCGCTGAAAAACAGTCTGGTAGTCCTCGCGGACTACCAGCCTCTTTCCCGACAGCATGATAAGCGTCGTGTCGGGGTTGCTCTCGATATATTCGATCTGGTGCGGGTTCACATAGTATGTCTTCCCGTCCAGTCTCGTCACCTCGACCATTCAGATCCTCTCTACGGTGGTGAGAGGTTTCTCACGTTCCCCCCCTACCTCTTCAGCGTCAGAAGCTCCTGGAGCATCTGATCGGAGGTGGTAATGGTGCGGGAGTTCGCCTGGAAGCCCCTCTCCGTCACGATCATGTCGGTGAACTGTTCCGCCAGGTCGACGTTCGACATCTCGAGCGTCCCTGCTATGATCTTCCCCTTGCCCGCTGAGCCTGAAGGGCCGACGTTCGGCGTGCCGGAGTTGTTGGAGACCACGTACGTGTTCTCTCCGTCCTTTTCCAGACCGCCCGGGTTGGTGAAGCTGGCAAGACCGATCTGGCCGATCACCCTGTTGGATCCATTTGTATAGACCCCCGTGATGACCCCGGACTGGTCGATCTTGAAGCTCTCCAGGTACCCCATGGTGTACCCGTCCTGGCGGACAGCCTTCGTGGAGCTTGTATCCCCGAACTGCGTGATTGCGTCCCTGTACGCTCCCACCTGGCCAAGGTTGAGGTTGAACGTCTGTCGGACCGTCGCCGCCCCTGCCGGCACCGTGGCGTCCGGCACGTCATACGAGGCCTGCGCCTGCAGCTGGCCTGCGTTGATGATGTTCCCACCGGCGTCCCTCACGTCGGCAAGCGAGCCCAGGTTGTCGAAGTCGATGAAGAACGTGTTCCCGGCAGCAGGGCCATTACCGATCTGCACACGGGGGTTTGTCGTCGCCTGGGCGGCCGGATCAACCTGTACCTCGCCCTGCCACCTGTTGGCGACGCCGGGCACCTTCGTGAAGTTGACCTGCAGCTTGTGCGTGCGGCCGAAAGAATCATAGATGTCGAAGCTGGTCTGCCAGGTGCCTTCCTGGATGGTCTGTGCGGTTGCTCCGGCCGGAATCTCCGGGGTCCTCTTGTCCAGGTTGCTGGCAAAGAAAACATTCTGCGTGGCCCGGGCCGGGTCCTTGCTGCCCACGGGTATCTGCAGGTCCTGGATGTCGGCGGCGTTGTTCACGAAGGTCGCGCCGCCCACGGTCTGCGCCATCCAGCCCTGCACGCGCCGACCGTTTGCCGGATTCACCAGTCGGCCGTCCTGGTCCAGCGCAAAGGCACCGTTTCGGGTGTAGTACTGCTTGTTGCCGTCCTTCAGGACAAAGAACCCGTTGCCCTGTATGGCGACGTCCGTCATGACTCCCGTGGACTGCAACGAGCCCTGGGTGTGGATGGTGTCGATCGTGGAAACCATCATTCCCAGCCCGACCTGCTGCGGGTTCACGCCGCCTACTTCGTCGGTGGGCTTGGCGGCTCCTGACAGGGTCTGGGAGAGCATGTCCTGGAACGTCACCCTGCCCTTCTTGAAGCCGTTGGTGTTCACGTTGGCGATGTTGTTGCCCAGCACATCCATCCGCGTCTGGTGGTTTTCAAGACCCGATACGCCGGCCCAAAGCGACCTCATCATATGCTGTTACTCCTTGCTCGAAGCTCTTTTGATCTTCTGTACCTGGGAAAAATCGTAATACCTCCCATTGACGAGGATCTGCGGATAGTCGCCTGCGGTCACCGCATCAACGATTCCCGACACGGTGGCCTCCCCGTCCGCCACGTCCACGGAGCTGCCCAGCACGTTGAGCGCCTGGCTCCGTGCCACCAGGTCCGCCACTTTTGAGAGCCCCTCATTCATGTTCGTGATCTGCTCCAGGCTGGAGAACTGCGCCATCTGCGCGATGAACTCCTTGTCCTCGACGGGCTGCGTAGGATCCTGGTGGCTGAGCTGGGTGATGAGGATCTTGAGGAAGTCGTTCCTGTCCAGTCCCGCGTTCGGTTTCTTTGCGGCGGAATTGGAAATCGACTTGTTGAACGCGTCCACCTCGCGGTTGAGGCCCAGCATCTCCTGGGGAGACATCATCAAGGATAAGTCCATCTCTTCCTCCTACACGAACATGTTCACCAGGAGATCGCCCAGGCTCACGCTTTCCACGCCCGGGACGTTCCAGTCGAATCCGGTGGCGCTCCCCGCTGCATTCACCCTCCGCATTCGCGGCAAAGGCTCCCGGTCCGATCTGCCGTTGTCGGCTCCCTGCCCTCCGACGGAAACCTGCAGGGAGGCGGTCTGGAAGCCCTCAGCGGTCAGCGCCCTCATGAGGGAATCAAGGCTCCCCTCAAACACGTGCTTCACCGCGGCGTTGTCCACGATGATCCGTCCTTCAATTGCATTATCGACAAGATTCATGCGGATGCGAACACTTCCCAGGGACTCGGGTTTCAGGGTGAGCTTTATTTCCCCTCCCCCGTCGCGAAGTATTATTCCCGCCGCCCGTGTAAGCTCCGAGCCCGCCATTTCGCGCAAGTGCTGAAGTGTGCCGGGGGACGGGGTGGCGGGCGAAGAGCCCGGCCCGCGGATCTCACGAGTGGTGACATCATGAGCGTCACTGCCGCGCGCAATGACGGCAGCGGTTGACGGGTCCCTGTCAGCAGGAGACAGCTTGGCCGGTTTCATGGAGGCCGCGAGGTCTTCCGACGTCGCCTCAACGTGTTTTTTCCTGGCATCCACGACATGGACGCGGATCTCAGGGCCCTTGCGGGCAGCGGCGTGAGTAGTCGATGCCTCATGGTCTGCCGCGGCCGGCGCCAGGGCAACCGTCCTGCCCTGGTCCGATCTGCCAGGGCCCTTGATGCCGGGATTAACCGCCATCATGGAGGAAACCCCTGCCTCCAGCCCGTCGGCATGGTGGGGAGTCCCGGCCGCCTTCTTCTTCAGCTTTTTCCCGTCATCGTTGGAGTCCGAATCGATTTTCAGAATGGCTTTGGCCAGAGCGGCTTTTTGATCGAGGAGCAGCTGCCCGGCGTGAGTTTGCGCAAGTGACTGACCATGCTTGATGAGGCTCGCGCGTAATCCGTCCGCGTGTTTCCTGGCGGCCGCGGTCTTTTCCAGGGATTTGAGAAGGGCAGCCTTGACCGCTGACGCGTCTTTGGGATCAGCCTTCTGGGCCGCGGCTTTTGCCCCCAGGATGGCGTGAAATGCGCTCTTCACGCCGGCCTGAGCGCTATGCTTGCCGGTGGCCTTCCCGGTCTTCCCTGCTTTTGCGTCGCTGGTGAGGAGCGCCGTAGGCGCTGCTGCCTGCACTCTCAACCTCCCGTGTTCCTGGCCATCTTGCGCTGCAAGGTGGCCGCCCTGTCCGCCGGCATTATGGACAGCCAGTAGGGCACCAGGGAATCCTGACCGCTTGCCTGCGCCTGCGCTTCAACGATCCTGAAGATGTCGATGACATCCTGGTCATCCATCTTCATCAGTATGTCGCGCGCGTTCGTCGGCGGCATGCTGGTCAGGTACCTCGCGTTCTGCTCGAGGTTTACCCTTCTATTCTCGAACGCTTTCACCCGGTCATTAAATGCTTTTTCCCGGGCGCCCAGCGCCGCCTCCTTGTCGTTGAGATCCTGCCCCAGCTGGTTGAGCTCCTTCTCCTTCTTGGTCAGGTCGCTCTGCCGGGTGTCCAGGTCCTGCTGGCGCAGGGCCAGGGCGTCGGTTTCCTTGGAGAGGCGTTCCTTGTCCAGGAGGTTCGGATCATCCGCGCTGGCCACGGCGCTGCGTCTCTGGACCCCGAGGGTCTGGTAGACGGGCGCCAGGATGGACCGCGCATCGATGATCCCGAGGTAGTCGAACCAGATCAGCGCTCCGAGGGTGAGAACAATGAGGAGAAGAAAGAGTATGAAGATCCTTGACCCCGGCCGAACTTCACCGAACTCTGCCATTGGCGCTCCTTACGACGTACTCGTCGAGCGGGTACTCCCGCACCGCGTCTCCGCCGAGCGGGTACTCCCGCACCACTTCCCGCCGCGTCGCCGCCGCAGTGTTGATATCGTCGATGGTCTTGAACTCTTCGTCGATCTGCCGCTCATGGGAAGCGGCAGCCTGGCGATCCTTGAGCTTGTCCAGCACCTTGCGGGCTTTCGCGGCTTCCAGGTACTTTGCGCGCACCTGCTCCAGCTCGGACCGCTTTTCCGCCAGCGCTGTCTCGGTCCGCTGCTTCTCCTTCGTCAGCCTCTGCACGTAGAGCTCGCGCCGCATCATGGAATCGATGTCCACGCGGCTTCCCGCGCGAAACACGGAAAGGAAGCTCGCCGATACCTCGCGTGCTATCTCTTCAATCCGCCTCTCAAGCAGGAGGCACTCCCCAAGGACTTTCGCCAGGGCCAGCTCCCACTCGCGCTCCTTCCAGCGCCGCAGCTCCAGGAAGCGCTCAAGCCTGAACTGGAATCGCCTCATTCGTGCCTGCCCCCAGCTCCTGGCCGGGGATTTCGATGCCTGCAATCTCTCCGGCTCGCTTCAGGGTTTCCGAAAGCGACACCTTGTCCTCGATCCGCTGCCTCAGAAACTCGTCGATGGCGGGCATTTTCTCGACTGCCTCGTCGATTTCGGAATTGCTGCCTTTCACGTAGGCGCCGACACTGATCAGGTCTTCCGCGCCGGCATAGGTGGCCATCAGCCTCTTGATGTAGCCGCTTGCTTCCCTGGTCCGCGGTCCGGTGACATGGACCGCGAGGCGTGAAATGGACTGCAGAACGTCAACCGCGGGATAATGATTGCGGCTGGCCAGCTTGCGCGTCAGCACGATATGGCCGTCCAGGATGCCGCGGACGTTGTCGGAGACCGGGTCATCAATGTCGTCCCCCTCGACCAGGATGGTGTAGAAGCCGGTGATGCTTCCCTTGTCCGAGGTGCCGCTTCGCTCCAGCAGCTTGGGCAGGAGGGAAAACACGGACGGGGTGAAGCCCCGGTTGGCGGGGGGCTCGCCAATGGCCAGGCCGATCTCCCGCTGCGCCCTTGCGAACCTGGTGACAGAGTCGAACAGGAGCATCACGTCCTTGCCGGCATCACGGAAGTACTCCGCAATTGCGGTGGCGACGTAGGCGCCGCGGATCCTGGCAAGCGGCGGCTTGTTGGACGAAGAGACGACGATCACCGACCGCGCAAGCCCCTCGGGGCCGAGGTCGTTCTCTATGAACTCCCGCACTTCGCGGCCACGCTCTCCAATCAATGCAATGACGTTCACGTCGGCGGACGTGTTTCGCGCGATCATCCCCAGGAGGGTGGATTTGCCGATCCCGCTCCCCGCGAAGATGCCCATGCGCTGTCCCTTGCCCACGGTGAGAAGACCGTCGATGGAACGGATCCCGGTGGTGATGATGTCCCGAATGCGCCGTCGCTTCAGGACGTCCGGGGGGGTGTTGAACGCCGAGTACCATTCATCCGAGCCGACGTCTCCCCGGCGGTCGATGGGCTTGCCCATGGAGTCCAGGGTCCTGCCCAGCAGCTTCTCGGAGACCGGCACGCGGAGTGCCTCCCCCATGCCGATCACCATGTTGCCGATCTCTATGCCTTCCATCTCGTCGTAGGGCATGAGCTGGACGGTCTTTCCCCGCAGTCCCACAACTTCGGCCCAGACGACGCCCCGGCCCCGCGGGACAAGGATCTGGCACAGCTCACCCACCTGTGCGGCCGGGCCCAGGCTTTCCACCAGGAGGCCCTGCACCCTCTCCACCACCCCGGTGAACTTGATGGGGTCCAGGTCCTCAAGGCGTGCCGTGTATTTATCGAAGACTCCCATCCCGCCCCCCTATTCGCCCTTCGACCGGATGGGCATGAGCTCCAGGATGCGCTCCTCAATCTCGTGCAGCTGGGAGGAGATGCGCGCATCGATCTGTCCGAAGTCCGTCTCGATGATGCAGCCTCCCCGGTCCACAGATGAATCCTCCAGCACCGTGATGGACTTGACGTTCTCCACCATCTTCATGAAGTCCTTGACGTGCTCCGAAGTGAGCTCCAGGTCCGCAAGATTCACGCGGATCACGACGTCGCCGCGGCTCTTCAGCTTGCGCAGGGCCTGCACGACGTTGTTGATGACCACGTTCTTCTGGTTCTCCGAGATGACCTTGATGACCTTCTTCACGATCAGGAGGACCAGGTTGATGATCTGCGTCTCCGCCTCTTCGATGATCTCGTTACGCTTCTCGATTGCCTTGGTAATGATGGTATGCAGGCTGTCCACCAGGCGCGCCACCTCCGCCTTGCCTTCGTCATAGCCCTTCCCGTGGCCGTCCGCGTATCCCTTTTCGTAGGCCTCACGCTCGGTCTGCGTGACCCGGGCCTTGATCTCGTTCTCGAGCTCCGTGGCCTTCGTCTTGGCTTCCGCGAGGATGACCTGCGCCTGGTCTTCCGCGTCCTGGCGGATTTTCTGGGCCTGGTTGTTCTTCCGCTTGACCTCGTCGAAGGCGACTTTCTCCGCCTCCTTCTTGATCTTCTCCGCCTCGGACTGCGCCTGCGCCAGCATGCGCTCCTTCTCGGCCTCCCAGTCCTTTCGGAACTGCTCGGCGTCCCTGCGCAGATCGTCGACGGTGGGCCCCGTGTATTCCCCCCGTTCCTCTTCCTCCGCGGGACGCGCCTCTTCCACGGGCTCCTCCGCCACGATTTTGGGCGGCTCGATGAAAACCTTGCGGGAGAGGTACATGATCTCCTGCGGCTTGAAGACGTTCTTTGCCATTGGCTATACCACCAGTTCTTCTTCTCCGGCGCGGGCAACCACGATCTCGCCCTGCTCCTCGAGCTTGCGGATGATGGCAACGATCCTCTGCTGGGCCTCTTCCACGTCCTTCAGACGGATGGGGCCCATGTAATCCATGTCCTCTTTCAGCAGCGTGGAGGCGCGCTTCGACATGTTGCGGTAGATCTTGTCCTGCACTTCCGAATCCACGCTCTTCAGGGCCTTTGCCAGCTCCGCGGTATCCACTTCGCGCAGGACTTTCTGGATTGCGCGGTCGTCCAGGAGGACGATGTCTTCGAACACAAACATCCTCTTCTTGATCTCTTCCGCCAGCTCCGGGTCATCCTCTTCCAGGCTCTCCACGATCGTTTTCTCCGTGGACCGGTCAACCATGTTGAGGATTTCCACGATGCTCTCAACGCCGCCTGCCGCCGTGTAATCCTCCGAGGACAGGGTTGAAAGCTTCTTCTCCAGCACCCTTTCGACCTCACGAAGAACTTCGGGTGAGGTGCGGTCCATGGTGGCAATCCGCTTCGCCACGTCGGACTGGATCTCGTGCGGCAGGCTTCCCAGGATGATGGAGGCTTTCTGCGGCTCCAGGTATGCCAGGATCAAGGCGATGGTCTGCGGGTGCTCCTGCTGGATGAAGTTCAGCAGGTGCGCCGGGTCGGTCCGGCGGATGAAATCGAAGGGCCGAACCTGCAAGGAGCTTGTGAGCCTGTTGATGATGTCCACGGCCTTCTGCGTGCCCAGGGATTTCTCCAGCAGCTCGCGGGCGTAGTCGATGCCGCCCGTGGAGATGAACTCCTGGGCCATCATCAGCTCATGGAACTCCATGAGGACCAGATCCCGCTCCTGGGGCTCGATGCTCTCCAGCCTGGCTATCTCGAAGGTCAGCTGCTCAATCTCGTCTTCCCTGAGATGCTTGAAGATCTCCGATGCTATCTCCGATCCCAGGGTGACAAGGAAAACGGCTGCCTTTTGCCTGCCGGTGAGGGCTTTCTTGTGCGCCCCGCCCCCCTTGGTAGTTTCCCGCCTGCCCTGGGCCTGACCGCCCGCGGGTATCTGGACATCCGGCTTCTCGCGCGGGGGCGCGGCCGGTCTGAGCTGCTTTGCCATCCCCTTACTCCTCCACGAGCCAGGTCCGTATGAGCTGAGCCACGTCCTCGGGATGCTCGCGCGCCATGTTCACGGCGTTCTCCTGCATCTCCAGGCGGGCCCTGTCCTCCACGGAAAGCTCCACTTCCACTCCCTGCTCCTCCGCCGTGCGCAGCGCCGCCTCGCGCATGGCCTGGTGCTGCCGGGCAAGCTCTTCCTCACGCAGCCTTCTCCGCCGCTCCACTTCCTTGGCGATGAGCCGGTAGGCGATCACCAGGAGAAGCACGGCCCCGATTCCGATCAGGACCATGTAGATGGTCCTTCGCACCGCCATGGCGTGGCGGAACACCGAGTCTTCCTTTTCGAACTGGGCGCTGCGGTCGAACTGGATGGACTGCACCTCGACGTTGTCTCCGCGGTCGCGATCGAAGCCGATTGCGCCCTGGATGAGGGCTTTTGCCTTGGCAAGGTCGTCATCAGAGACCGGGGTATAGTCCCGCTGGATGCTTCCGTCCGCGTTCAGCACCACTTGACCCTTCTGGTCGTATTTTACCCTCCAAACCCCGTCAATGGCCACACCCGTTGTGATCCTTTGGATCTCCCAGGGCTGTTTCTCCTCATTGGTGACTTTCTTGTTGATCTCATTGTTGGTGGTCTGCGAGCTCTTGTCGTACTTGCCCACGAGGTTCGACAGGTCCTTGTACGCCGGGGGGGTCTGTCCTTCCTGCCCCGGAGGCCCTTCCGGATTGAACCCGGTCCCCTGGAAATGCTCCTCGATGCTCTGCGTGGACCTGGCGATGGACGGCGCGTACTTGGGGGGGGTGAACCGGGTGGCCGGCTCGACGGCAATCGGGGAAAACTCCTCCGCCGTGGAGGACACCTTGCTCATGTCGAGCTTGATGTCGATCTTGAGGATCCGCACGCGGTCGGGGCTGAAGATATCGCGGAGGGCCTCGGTGATGTCCCCGTTGTACTTGGCTTCCAGCTCCTGCTTTACTTTCAGCTCACGCTTGGCAAGCTCCAGCCGGTCCACCTGCTCAAGGCCTGCGAAATCATTGATCTGCTGTCCGGTGTTGTCGGCAATGACGATGTTCTCCGGTTTCAGCCCGGCCACGGCCAGCTGGATCAGGCGCTGCACGCCCTCGACCTTCTTGCGGTTGGTGGTGAAATCCGAGCCCGGCTTCGGCGTGATGATGACGGACGCGGTGGTGGGTTTCTGGTCCGCCTCGAAAAGCTCCGTTTTGGGCACGACCAGCGTGACGCTCACGTTGTCCACGTCGTCCAGCGCACGAATGTGCTGCTCCAGCTGCTTCGTGACTGCGCGTTGGAGGTTGACGTCACGCTCGAAGTCCGTGGTGGTCCAGCGCTCCATGTCGAACAGGGCCCACGGGTCGGTGCCTTTGGGGATCAGGTTCTCCTGGTTGAGGATAACCCTCACGTGCCGCGCGGTTTTTTCGTCCGCGACGTAGAAGACATTGTCAGGGCGCAGCTGGTACTTGACGCTCATCTCGTCGAGCTTGGCTGCTATCTGCAGCCGAGCGTCGGTGTCCGTGATCGGATTCGATATGAGCGGCACCATTGAAGGCGTCGCGCTGAATGTGAACAGCAATATCACGGCCAGGATGCTCGCGCCGATGATCGAGAACAGGACGACCTTCTGGGTCGTATTCCACCGGGCCCACAGCCCGGCAAGCTGCTCACGGATCCTCTTCCACCACTCGTTCATGTCCCCTCCCCGTCATGCCCTTTGCCCGCTTCCCCTTATTTACCGTACGTTGATGATTTCTCTGTATGCCGCAAGCGCCCTGTCCACGATGGATTTCGTCATGGAAAGGGCGAGGTTGGCCTCAGCCAAAGCTATGGTCACGTCGTGCACGTTCACCGAATCCGGGTTCGTGATCATCTGCTGCGTGAGGTCCATGCTCTTGAGCTGGCTGTCGTTGACGCTGCCCAGCGCGCCGAACAGCATGTTTGCGAAAGAGCTTTCGGGCCCGGCCGCGGGAGCCGCCTGCTCACCCATCCCCGCTATGTGGTGCGGGTCGGTCCTTGCCAGCCGGACCACGTCGCCATACGCCTGGATAGGATCACTCATTCATCATCTCCCTATCTCGAGGGCCTTGAGGAACATGGCCTTCGTCGCGTTGATGACCGCTGAGTTCGCCTCATAGGACCGCGAGGCTGCGATCATGTCGACCATCTCGTTCACGATGTTCACGTTGGGAAACTCCACGTACCCTTTGCGCGGCCCCGTCTTGATGGCGTCGGGATGCGTGGGATCATAGACGAGCCGCGGATTGGTGGCGTAGTCCTTTTCCACCTTCGCGACGCGCACGCCCTTTCCCACCTGGTCCTTGAGGTAGGTGGGAAGGAAGGGGCTGCGCCAGTACGGCTCTTCCACCCGTGGGCGGAAGATCACCCTGCTCCTCCTGAAAGGGCCTCCCTCAGTGGTCCGTGTGGTGTTGACGTTGGCAATGTTGTCGGCAATCACGTCGAGGCGAAGCTTTTCAGCCGTAAGCCCCGATGCCGCCGTGGTGATGCTGCTGAACATTCCCATAGGCCTACCTCAGCACGATGTTCACGCCCTGGATCTCGCTTGTGACAGCCTGAGTCAGGGTGGTGTAGAGGAGCTGATTCGTCAGGGCGTTCGTGCCCTCCTCCTCGATGTCCACGTTGTTCCCGTTGTTCTTCGCCTCCGTGAGGTAGTCAAGGATGCGCCGTGGCCTGACCTGCATCCAGTCTATGGGCTTGTCGAACGGGATATGACGGGGATCTGTGACGACCTGCGGGAACTTCGGCGCCCTTTCGGATTCCAGGGCGCGGCGGAGCTGGCTCTCGAAGTTCACGACGCTGCGCTTGAAGTTCGGGGTGTCGGCGTTGGCAATGTTGTTGGCAATCACGTTCTGCCGAAGCGCCGCGACATCGAGCTCTCGGGTCATGATCTCGAGGTTTTTTCCGAAGGATCCGGGAAAATTCATGCTCTTCTTCCTCTCCCCTTTATGTTCGGTCGATTTCCGGCGCGTCCAAAGATCACAATATATACCTCGTCAGGTCCTGGTCCTCCACGACGTTGGAAAGCTTCTCATCCACGTACCCCCGCGTGATGGAGATGGTCTGGCCCGTGATCTCGGGGGCGTGGAACGAGACCTCCTCCAGGAGAAGCTCCATGATCGTGTGCAGCCTTCGCGCCCCGATGTTTTCCGAGCGCGAGTTCACCTCTGTGGCCAGCTCCGCGATCCTTTCGATTGCCTCCGGCTTGAACTCCAGGGTCACCCCTTCCGTCTTGAGCAGCTCCGTGTACTGCGTGATCAGCGCGTTCTTGGGCTGGGTGAGGATCTTCACGAAATCCTCTTTTGTCAGCGCGGACAGCTCCACGCGCAGCGGGAACCGTCCCTGCAGCTCGGGGATCAGGTCGGAGGGCTTGCTCATGTGGAACGCTCCGGCGGCGATAAAGAGGATGTGCCGCGTGTCCACAATTCCGTGCCGCGTGTTCACCTTGGAACCTTCCACGATGGGGAGGATGTCCCTCTGGACGCCTTCCCGGGACACGTCGATGCCGACTTTTTCCCCGCGGGAGGCGATCTTGTCGATCTCATCGATGAAAATGATCCCCATCTCCTCCACCCGCTGCCGGGCCAGCTCCGAGACCCGGTCCATGTCCACCAGCTTGTCCATTTCCTCGTTGAGCAGGATCTCACGGGCCTGCCGCACCGTGACTTTTTTCCGCTTCTTCTTGCCCCCGAAAATCGAGCCGAGGTTTCCGAAGTTCAGCTCCATGTCCTCCATGCTGGTGCCGGAGAAGATCTCCATCATGGGCGTTGCGCTGCGCGTCACGCTCACTTCGACCAGGCGCTCGTCAAGGAGCCCGCGCGCAAGCATCTGGCGGAGCTTCTCCCGCGTGCCGTGCCCCCGTCCTTCCTCCGTCCCCTCAACCTCGACGGCGGCGGGGACTGTCACTTCAAGGGCGTCCTGGGCATCCGCGGCATCCTCGACGTCCGAACGTCGGGACTGCTTCACCCCGGGGAGGAGAAGGTCAAGGAGAGATTCCTCCGCCCTGCGCTCCGCTTCTTCCCGCACATCTTCGGCAAGCTCGGATTTCACCATGGACACGGCCACGGACACGAGGTCCCGTACCATCGACTCCACGTCCCGGCCGACGTACCCGACTTCCGTGTACTTGGTGGCCTCCACCTTGATGAACGGGGCGCCGCAGAGCTTGGACAGCCTGCGCGCAATCTCCGTCTTCCCGACCCCGGTGGGCCCGATCATGATGATGTTCTTGGGCGCCACCTCGTCACGCAGCTCTTCGGGCAGGCGCTGGCGGCGCAGCCGGTTGCGAAGGGCTATTGCCACGGCTTTTTTCGCCTTGTCTTGACCAATGATGTACCTGTCCAGCTCCGCCACGATCTCCCGCGGCGTGAGCTCGCTCCCTTTCAGGGCGGGAGCGACGGCGGTTTTCATTCCAGCTCCTCCACTATGACCTCTTCATTCGTGTAGATGCAGATGCCGGCGGCTATGCGAAGCGCCTTCTCTGCGATCTCCTTTGCTCCCAGGGAGGAGGCATCCAGGTATGCGCGCGCTGCCGCGTACGCGTACGGTCCCCCGGACCCGATCGCGATGACTCCCTCCTCCGGCTCTATCACGTCCCCGGTCCCCGATATGAGAAACGTGGCTTTCTTGTCGGACACGAGGAGCATGGCCTCCAGCCGCCGGAGGATCCTGTCCGTCCGCCAGTCCTTTGCCAGCTCAACCGCCGCGCGCGTCAGGTCTCCCCCGTACTCTTTGATCTTGCCCTCGAAGCGCTCGAAAAGGGTGAACGCATCAGCGGTGCCTCCGGCGAACCCGACGAGGATTTTCCCGTCGAAAATCTTCCTTATCTTCCGTGCGTTGGATTTCATCACCGTGGCGCCCATGGTGACCTGCCCGTCTCCGGCCATGGCCACGGCTCCGTTTCTTCGAACAGCGATGATTGTGGTCCCGTGAAATCCCGCGGTACCTTGATCAGTTGGCATGGGGATGTGCCCTCCTGTAGACTTTTTTCAGCCTTTCCAGCCCCACGTGCGTGTACACCTGGGTCGTGGAAAGGCTGGCATGGCCCAGCAGCTCCTGCACGGCCCGGATGTCCGCGCCCCTGTCCAGGAGATGGGTCGCAAAGGAATGGCGGAACGTGTGCGGGGTGACGCGTTTGCCCAGGTTTGCCCTGGCAAGGTATTCGCCCAGGATGAAGCGGACTCCCCTGTCGGTGATCCGCCCGCCCCTCTGGTTGATGAAGACCGCGCGCGCCGCCTCAGGGGACGGAGGGGCCTTCGGCGCGAAGGTGGAACGGCACCTCATGTACTCCCGCAAAGCGGTGACCGCGGACGCCCCGAGGAACACATTGCGTTCACGGGACCCTTTCCCCATGACACGGGCGCTCGAGCCCTTGAGGTCCAGGTCCCCGATGTTGAGGGACACAAGCTCCGAGATGCGGCATCCCGTGGAGTACAGCGTTTCCAGCGCTGCCCTGTCGCGCAGCTTCCAGAATGAATCTTCTTCCGGGCAGGAAGTCTGTGACGGCAGCTCGATCAGACGCGCCATCTCATCCTCGAAAAGGAACGAGGGCAGGCGCTTTTCGGTGTGCAGGCTGCGGATCTCCGCGAAAGGGTTGGCTCCTATTTCCCCCCTGCGCTCCATGTACCGGTACCAACCCCGGACTCCGGAGACGATCCTGTTCACCGAGCGCGCCGACAGGCCGTCGCGGGAAAGCCTGCCGACGAACCCCCTGGCCTCGGCAAGCCCCGCCTGCGTCGGCTGGACCCCCCGCTCTTCCAGGAACGCCACGTATTTCTGTATGTCGATGGCGTAGGACTCCAGCGTGTGAGGTGAGAGGTTACGCACCGAGCGCAGGTAGGACAGGTAATCCTCAGGCACTTTGTTCGTCCGTCTCTTTCGTATGGAGGTAGTCGCAGGAGGGATTGATGCAGGATTTGTATGTTCCCCTCTGCCTGTCCTCCTTTTCAACGAGGAACCATCCGCACTTGGGGCACTTGGAGTCCGTCGGCTTGAAGTAGGTCACGAAATCGCACGTTGGGTAATTCGTGCATCCGTAGAACTCCCGTCCCCGTCCGCGTTTTCGCTTGCGCGCAACGATCTGGCCGTTGCAACCGGGGCGCGGACAGGGAGCCAGCGGGACCGGCTTTGTGTTCTTGCACTCCGGGAAGCCCGTGCAGGCAAGGAAGAATCCGTAGCGGCCGAGCTTCTTCACCATGGGCCTGCCGCACACGTCGCAGACTACGTCGGTCTTCTCATCCATCACACCCTTGATGGATTCAAGGGTCTCCAGCACAGTGCCGACCTTGCCTTTGAAAGGTCCGTAGAAATCACGGATCATGGTCTGCCAGTCAGTCTTTCCCTCCTCCACCTGATCCAGCTTCAGCTCCATCTCCGCGGTGAAGTTCGGGTCCAGCAGCTCGGGGAAGGACCGGGTCAGCAGGTCGTTGATGATTTTTCCCAGGACCGTGGGAATGAGCTGTCGGGACTTGCGCACCACGTAGTAGCGGTCAAGAAGGACCGAGATGATGGGCGCATAGGTGGAGGGTCTTCCAATCCCTTTCTCTTCCAGCGTCTTGACGATGGTGGCGTCCGTGTACCGGGGCGGTCCCGAGGTGAAGTGCTGCTCCGGGTAGAACTTGACCAGCTCCAGGGGGTCCCCCACGTTCATGACGGGGAGAGCCTTGGTCTGCTCCTTGGAGGCCAGCAGGCTGAGCGCGTTCTGGAAGCCCTTCTCCACAACACGCGTGCTGGAGGCGCGGAAGGTGGCATCTCCTGCCTGGATATCGACGGTCGTCGTGCTGGCCTTGGACGGGTTCATCTGAGACGAAACGAAGCGCTCCCAGATGATCGAGTACAGCCGGAACTCCTCCGAGGTGAGGCTCTTCTTCAGCTCCGCGGGAGTTCGCGTCACATAGGTGGGACGGATTGCCTCATGGGCGTCCTGCGCTCCCTTGCCCGTGACATAGGCCACCGGCACTTCCGGCAGATCCCCCGGGAACTCCTTTGCGATGTACTCACGAACCTCGGCCAGCGCGCTCTCCGCGATGCGTGTGGAGTCCGTGCGCATGTAGGTGATGAGCCCGAGCCTCTGGGATCCGACGTTGACCCCCTCATAGAGGCCCTGGGCAATCTGCATGGTTTTGCGCGCAGTGAAGCCGAACCGGTTGGCCGCCGTCTGCTGGAGCGTGGACGTGGTGAACGGCGCGCGCGGACGGCTGAGCTTCTCAGTCACCTTGACGTCGGAGACGGCGAAGGTGGCGCCGTTCAGCGAGTCAACGATTGCCATGGTGGATGCTTCATCCGTGAGCGTCGGCTTCTCACCGCGGACGGCCACAAGGGCCGCCCGGAAGATCTGCCGGGCACCCGTGCCCTTGTGCAATTCCGCCTCCAGAGACCAGTACTCCTCCGGGAGGAACGCTTCGATCTCAGCTTCGCGCTCGCAGATCAGCCTCAGGGCAACCGATTGAACACGGCCCGCGGAAAGACCGTTCTTCACCTTTTTCCAGAGAAGGGGCGACAAGGAGTAGCCGACAATCCGGTCCAGCACTCGCCGCGCCTTCTGGGCGTTGACCTTGGACATGTCGATCTGGCCCGGATGAGCCACGGCTTCACGAATGGCTTTGGGCGTGATCTCGTTGAAAGTGATGCGCTGAATGTCAGGCGTCGTGTTCCCGTTCTGGAGCGCGTTCCTGAGATGAAACGAGATGGCCTCCCCCTCCCTGTCGTTATCCGACGCCAGGAGGATGGCATCCGCTTTCTTTGCCTTCTGCTTCAGGTCCTTGAGGATCTTCGCTTTGCCGCGCACGGTGATGTATTCAGGCTCGAACGACTGATCCACGTCGATAGCCAGGCGTGACTTGGGAAGATCGATCAGGTGCCCCATGGATGCGGCCACCGTGTAGCCCTTCCCCAGGTACTTTTCAATCGTTTTGCCTTTTGCCGGCGATTCGACTATCATGAGAACCTGTTTTGTATGTCGTGTTGCGGCGCGTCGCGCCTTCGGTTCTTTTGCCATCATGTTCTCCAGTAGGTTTCCCCGGCCTTCGTGGCGCAGGCACCATCCATTTCTTCATTCATAACTCGGGCAAGGGCCTCTCCCGTGGACTCACCCTTGCGGGCTCTCCGCCCTCTTGCTTCCCGAAACTCCCGACCCAGGTCCTGTACCAGGTCCCGCGCTCCGTTGATGACCGGGGCTCCGGATTCCGCAAGGCGGCGCGTTCCGGCGCCGACGCTGCCGGAAAGCCCGGCCGCGTGAACATACAGGTCACGCCCCTGCTCAAGGGAGTAATCCGCCGTGATCAGCGCTCCGGAGCGCTCCGGTGCCTGGACCACCACGACCGAACGGGAAAGCCCGCTGATGATCCTGTTGCGCGCCGGAAAGTGGAACTGCATGGGCAGCGTGCCGGGCGGGTATTCGCTGATCACGGCGCCGCCGGCCTCCAGCAGCGCCATGCCCGCGGCGCGGCTGGACGAGGGATAGACCTGGTCCACGCCATTTCCCAGCACAGCAATCGAGTAGCCGCCCGCTTCAACGCATCCCTCATGCGCCTCCCTGTCGACTCCTTTCGCAAGCCCGGAGACGACCCCTATGCCATGGCGGCCCAGCTCGAAGCCCAGACCGAACGCCGCCTTGCGGGCGCCCCCTGTGGGAAAACGAGTCCCGACTATTCCGGCGAGCAAATATCCGTTTTCTGGTAGCGTTCCGCGAAAGAAGAGCGTTACGGGCGGATCGTAAATCTCGCGGAGCTGCGGCGGGTACGTCGAGTCCCAGTAAAAGATGCACTCCAGCACGCCTGGGGTCAAGAGCTTTTCGGTTCTCACCGCCTCATCCAGGATTAGCCCCGGGTTCCAAAGGCTGGTTTTCAACCGGCGCCCGATGAGGATGGAGAGGTCGCGGAGAGTGAGCTCGAACACGCGGGCAGCCGAGCCCAGCGTCTCTATGAGAACGAGCTTCTCTCTTGGCCGGAGAAACTCCACGTGGCTGAGCCCGATCAAGGGGATCTTGTCGTGAGGGTTCATACATGAAGTCAACGGCCGAAACATCACTGCCGATTTCATGATGGGTCATCCTTCGGCTGACCACCAACGCTGCGCTCGCTCACGCTCTCGGGGAGGTCATCCTTCGGCTGACCACCAACGCTGCGCTCGCTCACGCTCCCGCCGCGGGGATGGAAATCCTTGTGGGTCTTGCGGAGGACCTCCTGGCTTACATGGGTGTAGATTTGGGTTGTGCCGATGTCAGCATGGCCCAGCAGCTCCTGCACGGAGCGCAAGTCTGCGCCGCCCTGCAGCAGGTGCGTCGCAAAGGAGTGGCGAAGAGCGTGGACCTTCGACGTCTCGATGCCGGCGCGCCCAGCCGCCCGCGCAAAGGTCTTCCACACCGTTTTTCGCGACAGCTTTCGACCGCCGCGCCCGAGAAAAAGCCAGTCCACGGCGGCTCCCGGGCGAAGAAGCCCGGGCCTGACCAGGGACAGATAGTCCTCGAGCTCCTTGCGGGCCCGCACGCCGATGGGCACAAGCCGTTCTCTGGAGCCTTTTCCCATCACGCGGACAACCATCTGCGCCAGTGACACCCGGTCCAGTGTGAGCTCGACGGCCTCACTCACGCGCAGGCCGCATGAGTAGATCAGCTCGAAAAGCGCCCTGTCCCGCCGGCCCAGCGGCGAACCGGGGGGCAGGCCTCAAGCAGGGAATCAACCTCCTCCGTCTTGAGGAAGCGCGGGATCCGCATCGCCACCCGGGGAGTGTCCAGGAGCCGGGCGGGATTCCCCGTTCTCTTTCCGTCCAGCACGAGGAATCGGAAGAACGAGCGGATGGCCGATGAGCCCTTGGCGAGAGTCCGGGAGTCCACGCCGTTGACCTGCCTCCTGATGATGTAGTCCGTCACGTCGTTGATCGTCGCCTCCGAGAGATCCCGATTGCTTGCATCGAGAAACTCCAGGAATTGCCTGACCTCGGCGGAGTACGTGGATACCGTGAGCGGGGAGAGCCCGCGCTCCGCTTGAAGGTACTGGGCAAACTCGGTGGCAACGTCGGAACCCGCGCTCATGGCAGCGCCTTCATTCCTTCTGGCCCGCCACGCGCTTCTCACGCAGGACCGTGGGAACGCTCAGATCGGCTTCCCGCGAGTTCCTGCCCAGGAGGAAATCTTCCGCGTGTGTGCGGTGCGTCGACTTTCCCATGGAGGCCCACTCTTCGTAGGGGATCATCTCCCCTTCCTGGCGCTCGGGCTCCGGCGGGAGCTGCGGCTTCTTCTCCGACGTGAAACCCGTGGCAATCACGGTGACGCGGATGCGGTCGTTCATGGACTCCACAATGGACGTGCCGGGGATGATCAGCGCGTCGTCGTCAGCGTTCGCGGTGATGATTTTGAGCACTTCCTCGTACTCCGAAAGGCTGAAATCAAACCCGCCGGTGACGTTCACCAGGATCCCTTTGGCCCCCTCCACCCTTGCATCTTCAAGGAGGGGATTGCTGATCGCGTTCGTGGCTGCGTCGGTGGCCCTGTTGTCTCCGGAGCCGATGCCGATGCCCATCAGCGCATCGCCCTTGCCCTTCATGATGGTACGCACGTCGGCGAAGTCGATGTTGATCTCCCCCGGCTCGGTAATCAGGTCCGAGATGCCCTGTACGCCCTGGCGCAACACCTCGTCCGCCATGAAGAAGGCCTCCCGAATAGGAGTGCGCTTCTCAGCGATCTTCAGCAGGTGCTGGTTGGGGATCGTGATGAGAGTATCGACTTCCAGGCGGAGCTTCCCGATTCCTTCCTCCGCCAGCTGCATCTTGCGCTTGCCTTCGAAATCAAAGGGCTTGGTCACCACCGCGACCGTCAGGGCGCCGATTTGCCGCGCCACCTTTGCCACAATCGGAGCCGCGCCAGTGCCCGTCCCGCCCCCCATGCCGGCAGTGATGAATACCATGTCAGCGCCCTTGAGCAAGGTCTGGAGCCTCTCCTCGTCCTCCAGGGCTGCCTTTTCCCCGATCTCCGGAATGCCTCCGGCTCCCAGCCCTCCGGTGAGCTTTGTTCCGATTGCCAGGCGCGTCTCGGCGTTGGAGCTGTGCAAGGCCTGCTGGTCGGTATTGACCGCCACGAACGAGACGTTCTTGAGCCCCATGGCGATCATGCGGTTGACGGCGTTGCTGCCGCCTCCGCCCACCCCGACGACTTTTATGACTGTCGGGCTTACTCCCTTTGTGTCAAAAAGCTCGATGTTCATGTCCCCTCCCCTTCATGAGACATAGACACGTCTGCCGGCCCGCCCTTGCCACGCAACCCGGAGGAGCCTGGCAGGGCGCCCCGTGCAGCTTATTTCAGAAAAAGTCTTTGAACCACGACTTCATCCGCTCCCATACGCTTGTGAACGTGCTTTCGCTCGAGCTGGTATCGAAACCCTCGATTCCTTCGCGCGAAGCCCCGAAAAGAACAAGCCCGACCCCTGTTGCAAACATGGGATCACAGTACTCTTCCACGAGCCCGCCAACCTTCACGGGATAGCCCACCCGCGCCGGCAGGCCGAAGATCTCGGAGGCAAGCTCCGCCGTGCCGGCCAGGAGCGAACCGCCCCCCGTAAGCACGACGCCGCCGCCCAGCAGGTGCAGGTATCCCTTCTTCTCGATCTGCTCCTTCACCATGCCCAGGATCTCCGCCATGCGGGGCTGTATTATTTCCGCCATGGCCCGGCGTCCGACTTTCCGCGGCGGCCTGCCGCCGACCCCGGGTATGACGACCTCGGAATCCTCCATGACCGCCGGCGCATAGCAGCAGCCATGTTCCTTCTTGATCTTCTCTGCGACCTCAAGCGGGGTCTTCAGCATGATGGACAGGTCGCTCGTCACCTGCTCACCGCCGATGGAAAGCACCTCGGTGTGGTAAGGGGCGCCTTCCAGGTGCACCAGGACATCCGTCGTGCCTCCTCCGAGGTCGATGAGCAGCACGCCAAGCTCCCTCTCATCCGCCGTGAGCACGGCCTTGGAGGAGGCCAGCGGCTCAAGGACGATGTCGTTGACCTTGAAACCTGCCCGGTTGACGCACTTGACGATGTTCTGCGCGGAGGTGACCGCCCCGGTTATGATGTGCGCCTCGGCCTCCAGCCGTACACCGACCATTCCGACAGGATTCTTGATCCCGCCCTGCTGATCGACAATGAACTCCTGCGGGATCACGTGCAGGACCTCCCGGTCCATGGGGATGACGATTGCCTTTGCCGCGTCAATGACCCTGTCCACGTCCTCCTTGGCGATCTCCCTGTCCTTGCCGGTGACTGCCACGACGCCGCGGGAATTGATCCCTTCGATGTGGCCGCCCGCCACGCCCGTGTAGACTCCATGCACCTCGCGGCCGGACATGAGCTCCGCGGACTCGATGGCGTTCTGGATGGACTTCACCGTGGACTCGATGTTGATCACCACGCCGCGGCGCAGGCCGCGCGACGGGGTGGTGCCGACGCCGATGATCTCCAGCTGTCCGGTCTCGTTGAACTCGCCGATGATGGCACAGACTTTTGTCGTGCCGATGTCCAGTCCGACGATGAGCTCCTCAGATGCCACCGCCTCTACCCCTCCTTCATCCTGTACACCACTTCGCCGCTCCTGAAATCGAGCTCCTGAATATTCTTTAAAACCCCTTGGTTCGACAAGAGGTCCAGGACCATCAGAGAGTACCTGAGAAGGCTCTCGTCAATCGAGCCCGTTGCCAGCACCGGCACCTGCGAGGTGGTGAGGTAGATGAGAAGGTCATAGCTGCCTTCTGGGACCTGCGGCCCGTGGGAGACGATCCTCACCTCGGAGACCAGACGCATGAGGGACGGGGATTTGTCCCGCAGCGTGCGAAGCTGCGAGAAAAGCGGCGCATAGGCTCCCGGCAGGCGTTCGCCCAGGGATGCGTCTCCCGGCGGGAGCCCTGAAACGACCGGGAGGTCCAGGTCGGCGCTTGTGGAGCAGACCTTGAACACCACACCCTCCTCATCCACAAGCACTGGCAGGCTCCGACCGCCCATGTCGGCAAGCACCAGCGCCACCGGCTGCCTGGCCCAGACGGTCATCCGCACCGTGTCGGGGAACACCTTCTCCACCAGCGCCCTGCGCACCAGGGGATAAGCCTCCAGCCGCTTTCGTATGGTGTCGGTGGCCAGGGAGTGCCAGTATGCGGTCCCCTGGAGTCCCGAAATGGCGAGCAGCTCATCCTCGGAAAGAGACAAGTCACTCTGCAGGACGATATGGCGAACCGTGAGCGCCGGCAGGACGGCGTAGCGCGCGAGGAGAAAAAGCGCGCAGGCTGCCGTCAGGCACAACAGGACCGGACGGGCCAGCCGCGTCGCCGCTTTCGGAACGCCGCTGCCGTATCGGGAATCCGAGCGGCCGCCGCCGGCTGCCTGGTCGCGAAGCGCGTATACACTAGACACTGGGGGTCCTCCGTGAGAGATTCACGAGCAGTCCGCACATGACGAGGGTCGCGAACAGGGACGAGCCGCCGGCTCGAAAAGAAGGGAAGCGTCACGCCGGTCGTCGGGACAAGCCCGACCGCGACGGCCATATTCAGCAGCGCCTGCAGGGATATGGCCGCCGTGACGCCGAAGGCCACGTAGGAGGAAAAGCTGTCCGGAGCCCGCATGCTGATCTGGAAGCCGCGCCATGCGAGGAGCGCGAACAGGATAAGGACGAAGAGGGCGCCCAGAAGGCCCGTCTCCTCCCCGATGATGGTATAGATGAAATCCGAATGCGACATGGGAAGTGGACCCAGCTTGGCAAGGCTGCGGCCCAGCCCCCTTCCCCAGAACCCGCCGCCCGCCAGGGCAGCCCTGGCATTGACGATCTGGTAGCCGGTGCCGGAGCGGTACGACGAAAGGTCAAAATAGGCAAGGAGACGCTGCACACGATGCTCTCTGGTAAAAAGAAGAAGAAACCCGAGAGTGCCGGTGAACAGCGTCACAAGGAGGAAATGCAGCGTGCGGACCCTGGCAATGAAGAGCATGGAAAGCCCGGTAACCACGACGAAGATTGCGGTCGAATAATCGTTCTGCAGCAGAATGATGGCGGCAAAGAGGCAGACCACGATGAAAGGCGGGATCAACGTATTGAGGGGAATGCCTTCGGGTTCCTCACGCCGGGCGAAATACGAGGCCAGGTACAGGATAAGTGTCACCTTCACGATCTCCGAGGGCTGGAACGACATCCCGAAAAGCGTGATCCACCGCCGTGATCCCAGAACGCGGTTGCCCAGCCCCGGCAGGAACGGCAGGAGGGATGCGGCCAGGGTGGCCAGGAGGAGGAGCGGGAGGGCGCGGCGGAGAACCTCCATGGGTGTCATGGACAGGATGAAAGCCGCAACGCCGCCCACCGCGGCCCACAGGAGCTGGCGTTTCACCAGGTACAGGGGATCCTGGAACGTCCGCGCGGCAAAGGAGTAGGAAGCGGAAAAGAGCAGGGCCATTCCTACTCCCAGGATGGCAATCACCAGCATGATCAGAACGATGTCGCCGCGTTCTTTCTGGACCCGCTCCATTGCCCTTCCTACTGTATCTTCAACGTGGAGATGCCCAGGATGGCGAACAGGCCGCCCAGGATCCACAGCCTGGTCACGACCTTGCTCTCGGGCCACCCGCTGAGCTCGAAGTGGTGGTGCAGGGGCGCCATCTTGAATACCCGCCTGCCCGTCAGCTTGAAAGAGATCACCTGGATGGCGACCGAGGCGGTCTCCAGGACGAATACACCCCCAAGGATCAGGATGAGGATCTCCTTTTTCAGGATCAGGGCCACGACCCCCATCACCCCTCCCAGGGAAAGCGCTCCTGTGTCCCCCATCCAGACGTCCGCCGGATGCGCGTTGAACCAGAGAAACCCCACGGAAGCGCCCGTTACCGCCAGGCAGAAAACGGCCAGCTCTCCTGCTCCCTTCACGTACGGGATCTGAAGGTACGCGGCGAAATCCGCGCGCCCCGTCACGTAGGCAAGCACCGCCAGGGCAAGGCCTACCATGATGACAAGCCCGGTGGCCAGGCCGTCGAGACCGTCCGTGAGGTTCACGGCGTTGGAATACCCGACCATCAGGATGACGGCAAAGGGGATGTACATCCATGAGAGGTCCAGAACGGCGCGCTTCAGAAAGGGAATATAGAGCAGCGTCGTGCTCTCCCCCCGCTGGATGTACAGGACGACGACGATGATCGCGGAGATCAGGAACTGTCCGCCGAACTTCACGCTGGCGCTGATTCCCCTCTTCCGGCTGGACATTTTGAGAAGGTCGTCCGCAAAGCCGATGGCCCCGAAACCGATGGCCCCGAAGAACAGCAGCCATGCGTACACGTTCGTCAGGTCCTGCCAGAGAAGGATGGAGACGACGAAGGAGAGGATGATCAGCACGCCTCCCATGGTGGGCGTGCCGGCCTTGGCCTTGTGCGTCTGCGGTGTGTCCTCCCGAGCCGACCAGCTGGTCTTGATTGCCCTCAGCCTCGCAATGACCCAGGGCCCGAAGAGAAAGGAGATCAGCAGCGCGGTGATGGCGGCATAGGCGGCGCGGAAAGTCAGGTACTGGAAGATGTTGAAAAAAGAAACATGGCCCCGCAGCGCAAAGAGAAACTTAAGCACCTTTCTTCCCTCCCCTTGGCGCCTTTGCGGACGCTTTCTTGAGAGCTTTCTTGGGAGCCTTCCGGGCAGCTTTTCTGGGAAGCTTCCTGGCGATGAACGGCAGGAGCCTCTCCAGCTCCAGCCCCCGTGACCCCTTCAAGAGAACAATGTCGCCGGCGCCCAGGTGAGCAGCAAGCTCTTCCCCAAGGCCTGCCAGCTCGGCGAGCCACCGCGTGCGGGGCGCTGCCGGGGATCCGGCCAGCTCTTTCCACGCCTGCTCCATCTCTGCCCCCAGGAGATAGATGAGATCGAGTTTTGACTCGCGAAGCCTCATCCCCAGGGCTCGATGCGCCTCTGCCGCTTCGGCGCCCAGCTCCCGCATTCCTCCAAGAACCACTATCTTCCTGCCTTCCCACGGCACCTCGGAAAGGAAGGAAAGCGCCTGCGCCATGGAATCAGGATTCGCGTTGTAGCAGTCCACGATCACGGTGACGGGGCCCCGCAGGATCTGGGACCGTCCGAACAGCGGCGTGACGGCCTCGAGGCCGTCGCGTATTTCCGCGTTCGGGACGCCCAGCTCGCACGCCACGGAGATGGCTCCGAGGGCGTTGGCGAGATTATGAGGACCGAAGAGCGGGAAGCGGATCCGGAACCCCTCCCAGTGGATGAGTGTTCCACCCAGTCCCTGGTTCTCGCTTCCCCGGTAACCCCGGGTGCTCCTCGGCCCAAAAAGGATGACCCTGCCCTTGACCCCTTCCGAGAGGAAGGCCAGATACCGCTCTTCCTCCGGAAGAAACGCGCTCTGGCGTCCGTCAAAATGGGCAAAGATCTTCTTTTTTTCCCTTGCGATCTCCTCCTGCGAGCCCAGGATGCCGACGTGGGCGGTGCCAATGTTGGTGAGAAGGGCAAGGTCAGGACGAGCGATGTCGGCAAGGACGTCCATCTCTCCGCGGTGGTTCATTCCCATCTCGAACACGGCATACCTGTGGCTGCCTTCCACGGCAAAGCATGCGAGCGGCAATCCGATTTCCGAGTTCAGGTTTCCCTCATTCACGGCGGTCGGGGCCACACGGGACAGGACGGATCCCAGGATCTCTTTCGTCGTCGTTTTTCCGCTTGAGCCGGTGATCCCGATGCGCGTCACGGAAGGAAACCGGCTCATGTGGAAGCGCGCGAGGCTTTGCAGGCCGACAAGGGTGTCAGGGACGCAGATGACGCCCGGCCCCCTCCCTGCCGGCAGCCCCACCCAGTGACTGCTTTTTGCGGCGACCCGATCCTCAGACACCAGAAACGCCGAGGCTCCCGCCGCGGCGGCTTCTCCCAGAAACTCGTGCCCGTCAGTCCGCTCCCCCGGCAGAGCGACAAAGAGAAATCCCTCTGCCACCTTGCGGGAGTCGGTTGCAACACCTGTCACGGCGGCATCCTCGGAGGAGGTCCGTACAAGCCTGCCGCCGATTGCCCGCGCAATCTCCGCGACGGAGAAGAGCTTTTTCAGGACACGAGACTCGGTCATCGCCCCTGTCTCCCTGACATGCCCTGGATCAGGACCCTGGTGACATGGGCCTGGTCCGCCGGGACCACGGCGAAGCTTTTCCCCGCTTTCTCTTCCACCCGGACCGGCGACTGTTCGTAGGCAATCTGGGCTATCGCGTCCCGGTTGGCTTCCAGAAGGTCCTGCTGCTGCTTCTCAAGGGCCGCCACCGTGTTGGACAGCTCGTTGTACCTGTAACCCTGCCACGCGTTCATGAACAGGAGGCCGGGAACAACCAGTCCAAAAATCGCCAGACCATATCTCCTCATGCACCCTCCGCCGGCCGCGGCCGGGGCTTCTCCGCCACCCGAAGCTTGGCGCTGCGGCTGGCGGGATTGCGGGAAATCTCTTCCCCTGAAGCCGTGACGGGCTTGGCGGTAACCAGGCGCAGCTCCGCTTTGCCCCCACATTGACAGATCGGCCATTCCGGGGGGCACGTACACTCCCGGCTCTTGCTGCGGAAAAACCTCTTCACAATCCGGTCTTCCAGCGAATGGAAGGTGATGACGCCAATGCGCCCTCCGGGGCCCAGGACGTTGAGGGCTTCAGCCAGCCCTGCCTCCAGCTGCTCCAGCTCCCGGTTCACCGCTATTCGCAGGGCCTGGAACGTCCGGGTGGCCGGATGGGTCCGGCGGTGCTGGTACTGGGCGGGCACGGCAGAGGCAACGATGCTGGCCAGCCGGACCGCGCTGGTGATGGGGGCTGTTTCTCTCTGCCTCACGATGCGTGATGCAATCCCGCGCGCAAACCTTTCCTCACCGTAGCGGAACAGGATCTCAGTAAGCTCCCTCTGGTCCAGCGTATTGACCAGGTCCGCCGCCGTGGCGGGCAGATCGGCCCCCAGCCTCATATCCAGCAGCTCGTCGCGGTCGAAAGAGAATCCGCGGCCGCTTGCCTCATAATGGAAGCGCGAGATGCCCAGGTCCATGAGAATGATGTCGGCCGGGCGTTTTTCATCGTATTCGGCCAGGAAAGTGCCGTACCACGCGTTGACCAGCCGGGCACGGCTGGCAAAAACAGCCAGCCGCTGGCGCGCAATCTCCAAAATGGATGGATCGGCGTCGACGCCAATGAGGGTCAGATCGTCGTATTTGAGCAGGAACGCCTCGGAATGGCCGCCCTCGCCCAGGGTTGCATCAACCATGAGCGCCTCCCCGTGCGGCGGCACAAGGTAAGCGAGGACTTCCTGCAGCAGGACGGGATCGTGGACGATCACAAGGCCACCCTCCCGCCGAGCTCCTCAGCGGCTTCCTTGAACTTGGCCTCGTTCTCCTGGAGATAGGCCTGGTATGCCGTTTCTGACCAGACTTCGATGTACTTCTTGAGCCCCAGAATGAGGCACTCCTTTCTGAGATCCGCATATTCCCTCAAGGTCTGGGGGATGACAATCCTCCCGGCCTTGTCAATTTCAGTTTCCTGCGCAGGGGCGATAAGCCGGCGCTGGATCAGCCGCGACTGCGCCTGGAGAAGCGAAGTCGAGCCGATGAGATTTTCTGAAAATGTCTTCCATTCTTCAGGGGGGAAGAGCCAAAGGCAGTTTTCCACACCTCGGGTGAGGATCACCACATTGCCGAGCACTTCCGTTCTCATTCGCGCTGGTATGAGTAATCTGCCCTTTTCATCCAGCGAACAGCGGAATTCCCCTGTAATCATGGCCTCCCCTACCACAATTTCCTAAATATTCCCACTTTTTCCCACCCACTGGTGGTGATAATATCCCCAAAGCACCAGTTGTCAATCATAGACTTGAGCGAAAAATCATGGATTTTGGAAAAAATTATCGGAACTATTTAACAGATGTTGAGTAGATGGCGCAAAATTGACCCCGACGCACAAACCGTTGTATTCTGCGACCCGGAGTAGCAGCCCGTGCCCCTTTATCGCGTTCACTTCAAATGGAAGGAAAAGGACGTCGAGCTCATGGCGAAGAGCCTCGACCTGACGCATCCCTATTTCGTGTCTATTCGAGACCTCGTGTTTCCGACGGAACAGAAGCTTGTCATCAACCCGTCTGAGGAAGAGATACGGCGCGTCTTCGGGAGGGCGGATCACCTGATGATCCCTTTCCAGACAGTCAGCCTCATCGAGGAGCTGCCGGAAAACGCAGCGGGGAAGGTGATGCCTTTTCACCTGGCAGACGAGGACGAACAGGCGTAGGGGGGGCGGTGGTCCAGGACGTTCCGAGACCCACGGGCACGGGTGAGTTCCCCAGACCAGGCGCGCCTCCCTGAGACTCAGAAGGAGAGTGCAGCCCGACGGGCTGCGGTTGAGATATAACCTGCCCAAGGAGAAGAGAGTGAAGGTCTTCGACAGCGGAATGCCGAGCGAATCCTACTGGAACAGCCTTTTTGACGTTCCCGTGATAATCGAGTGGTTGGACCTGGATTCCTTGACAGGCCCAATCGTCGAGGTCGGGTGCGGTTATGGGACCTTCACAGTCCCCGTCGCGCGACGAACCGCTCAAACGGTCTACGCAATCGACATGGAACCCGCCATGATAGAAGCCGCAGGTGGCAACGTCAGGAAAGCCGGCATCCAAAGCGTGGTGTTCCACTGCCGTGACGTGCTCGATGCGGGAACTGGATTGCCTTCAGGGAGTGCAGGCCTCGTAATGTTGTTCAATATCCTGCATTCCCCCGAAAGGGCGCAGGTACTCAAGGAAGCCGCACGGATAGCGAAGAGGTCCGGCAGGATTGCCATCATCCACTGGAGGAAGGACATCCCGACGCCCAGGGGACCCAGCGTCGATTCCCGTCCTGATCTGCCGATGATCGCGGAATCAATCGCGGGCTTGGATCTGCGGCTCCACGGAGACAGCACGATGCTTGGGCCCTATCACTGGGGCGTTCAACTTCAAAAAGGAGATACTTGATGACGCGCCCTTGATTCTGAGTCGAATATACGCTACTTGTCGTGCAGGCAGATCGAGATGGGGCGCAAGAACGTCGATCTCATTGTGGTTTACCCCGAGGGGGACGAAAGAGAAATCGAGCACGAGCTCAAGGTGAACCAGCTCGTGGACTTGAATGGAAGCCCTCTTCCCCTCCCCCTTCCGACATCGCGAATGATCGTGTACCGTGTCTGGAAGGTTTCCACCCGGCAGGAGAGAAATACCGAGGAAATCACCTACCATCTCGAGCTCGTCACTCGGCCCGAGCTCGAAAGTATTTCGACAGGGAGGGCTTGAAATGTTCACGGAGAAAGAAACTTCACGGGAGGAAATCGTCCTCTCGGTCCAGGGCCCGCTGTCCGGAGAGGCGACGGCCGAGTTTCAAAGCAGGATGGAGGCGCTGACGGCCGGGCATTATTTGACCGTCACGCTGGATTTCTCCCAGACGCCGTCCATCAACTCGTCCGCCCTCGGAAAGATCCTGCTGTTTCGCAAAAAGCTGGCCGAGGGCGGCCGGACCCTGCAGATCGTCGGATGCAGCGACGCCCTGTTCAAGACGTTTCAGATGATCAAGTTCGACAAGCTGGTGACAATCAGGAAATAGCGCCTCAGCGCCTCGTAACCTCCGTTTGCCGCGTATTCAGGAGGATTTTGAGGCTTGCCACGAGGTCCAGCAACTGCGCCTCGGTGTGAAGTCCGAAGTATCCCAGGACGGTCTGGTCGAGCTGCTGGTAGGATACCAATCCCTCCTCCATGTCACAGATGGAGTTGGCGAGATAAACGCAGAAGACGATGTCCCTGTGCCTGGCGCCCGCCAGGAGCGGATCATGATGATATCGAATACCGTCGATGAGCTGGTCGGGAAAGTTCCACTTCTGGGCTATCAGGGCGCCGATGTCCGCATGCTTCATCCCGAAGAAAAGCCTTTCCAATACGGCCGGAGGAATGTTTTTCTCCACGCAGAACCTGCGCATTGCGTCTTTCATGCCGGGGTTCATGGTTGTGACCGCAATGAACCCGATGTCGTGAAGGATGCCCGCCACGTACACGTCATCCAGTATCTCAGGCAGGCGCTTCACCTCTCGTGCCAGGAGCAAGGCGTAACCGGCCGTCCGCAGGGAATGCTCCCAGAGGGACCGCATCTGCGGATGGTGCTGATCGAGAATGATGTGAAAGCCGAAAGAGTACATCAGCTGGTGGAGGCTTCTCAGGCCGATGAGCTTCACGGCCTGGAAAATGCCGTTTACCCGCGCGGGAAGGCCGTAATAGGCCGAGTTCACGTGCTTCAGAACCTCTGCCGTCAACGTGGGGTCGCTGGAAATGCGGCTTGAGATGTCGGCCACATTGGCATTTTCATCCTCCGTGAGCCGTATGAGCGTCATGACGTTTTCAGGAAAATGAGGAAGGGATTCGATGCTGCGCACCAGCGCTTCCGCGAGGGCTTTGACCTGGTCCAGCTGAACATCGGAGATGGGGACGGCAATCGAGGAGACGGTCTTTCCCTTCTCGGTTTTCACGGAGAAGGCCTCCTCCCCCAGTCCTATGCTCTTCAGGAACTGCAGAAGGATCATGATGCCCAGCCCGGCGCCCTCGGTATGGTCCACCGACGTCTCCAGCGCCTCGGAAAACGAGCGAAACGTCCGGGCCCGGTCTATTCTCTCCTTGATGCGCGACTGTTCCATGGGAGCGAGCAACGCATCGTTTCTCACCGAAACCACGAACGCGCCCCCTGTGGATTGAAAAGCAACCTGGATGAACAGCTGTCGTTCGCGAAGCTTCTGGAGGAAGTGCGCCAGGTTTTCCGACAGCTTCCCGTGGAAGGCCTTCATCCCTTTTTCGTAGTCCATCTTCCTGGTGATCTGCAGGCCCTGCTCTTCGAAGTAGACGCGCTTTGCATTCGCCTTTTCCGCGTTCAAGATGAGCTCTTTCACGCAGTAGGAGAGCGTTTCCTGGATCTTTTCCTGCCCCAACTCGGAAAGAAACGTCTCCAGGATGCCGTCAAGGACAGGGAAGAAATCCGGGGCAGCGCCTTCGATCCGGACTATGTAGGGGACGGAGTTCCTGAGCGATCTTTGAATGTCTGCGACGTTTTTTTCCAATGGCATTCTTGAGATCAATCATACTCAAAGTGACGGGGTACCGGCCAGTGGCCCCGATCAAGCCGCTCGTTTTTCCGTCAGGAAAAGGACGACGTCCCCGAAGCCGAGCCTCTTTGCAAGCCGGTCAACCGGCTTCTTGACCAGACGAGGCGCGGTCCCGACGGCTAAACCTCCCCATGTGACCGTCTTGAGCACGGCAAAGCCGGAGTCTCGAAGGACCCTGCCCAGGGTGCGCCGGGAAAACAGGACCAGGTGGTCAGCAATGGCGGATCGCCAACCCTTCCCGAAGAGCCTTGCCTGGAAACCGTCCACATTCGGAGTGGTGATGACGGCGAAACCTCCGGGTTTCAGAATTCGAAGCACCTCGGCCAGGAACCCCCGGGGGTCCGGCACGTGCTCTATCAGGTGGGAAAAATGGATGACGGAGAAGCTGTCAGCGGGAAAGCGGGCCTCGTGCAGCGTTCCCGCGAATATGTCAACACCGCGATGCCGTTTTCCATACTCCGCAGATTCCCGGCAGACGTCGACGCCCTTCACGATCCAGCCCTTGCGCTGCATCGATTCAAGGAGCATTCCCGTGGCGCATCCGATGTCCAGAAACGTCCTGGGGTTCGGCAATCCCGCCGCGCGGGCGTCGAAATCCACGTCCCGCAGCCCCAACTCCATCAGGTTGAAGAAGTTGCGCTCGTTTTCCTGCTCGTAGGCAAAGTAGCTCTCACCATAGCGCCTGCGAAGGTCCTCGAAAACCGGGGAAGGGTTCTGGTAGACGGCGGAGCAGGCGGAGCATCGCACGAAGGCGAATCCGTCGCAGGAAAGAAAAGGAGAACGGACAGCAGAGCCGCACAGGGGACAGGGAATGGTGGAGAAACGCTCGTTGCCGGGCTCGGATGAATATGTTTTGGGCATCACAGCCTCCGTAATTTCGCTGGCGCGTCCCGATGGACGTCGCGTTCATTTTATTCTCGGACTGTGAACGAGATTTCCTTCGTTGTTTCGTTGCCTGCAAAATCACGGACTGCGAGGATGAGATGGCTGGTGCCGGCCCGCATCTCCACGGTCCCGCATTTGAGAAGACCTTCGCTTGTATAGACGCCGCGAAGCGTCAGCCGGGCCCCGCCAAGGGAAAGCCGTCCCCCGGCGACCTGCAGGGAGTCGAACACGATCCTGGACACCTCCTTGCCGTCCAGGTCCAGACGGGTCCCGTACAGACCAAGGGGCCAGTGAAACCTCACGTCCTGGCGCAAATCGTAGGCTTCCGCGAAGATCTCCGCCTGCCCCGGCGGTACTTTTGCCCCGTTCTCCAGCGCAATGAGGGTGTCGCCGACGGATAGAAAGACCCGCTTTATCACCGGGGGCTGGGTATCCGCCACCGGCGGGAGCAGGGAAAGGGGATTCAGGAAGGAAGCCGTTTCTTCGTCATACAGCGAGAAATGCATGTGGATGCTGTCGGAGTAGCCTGTGTCCCCGCTGAGCCCGACTGTTTCCCCGGACGCATAGGCGGTCCGCGGCGGGCCAAGGGAGCCCTTTTTCAGGTTGCAGGATATTGTCTCTATCTTGCCCTCATGGTGGAGCACGACGAAGCTGCCAAGCCCTCGGGGCACTGATGTGTAGTCCTCTCCCTCGTCGTAGCGGAAAACAAGGTCACCGGGAAGGACCGCATGCACGTCCTGCGGACCGCCGCCGATATCCAGGCCGTCGAAAAAATGCCCGCCCCTGTCCTCCCCGAAGGTTCCGATGACTGTCTTCTTTGCAACTGGCCAGTCCAGCCCCCGGACCGGAAGCGGCGCCGCGAGAAAAAGAGCGGGGATGCCGAGCAGGCAAAGATCTCGCAGGTTCACAAGGCCTCGATATCCACGCGAAGAAGCCTGCCGTCAATTCCCAGAAGCGGCTGTCCGTCAATAGTGCCAAGAAAAACGTTGCCGGCGGCAAAAGACTCCGAGCTGAGCGTTGCAAGGAAAGGCGAGACGATTCGAAGGTTCACGCGCCCGCCATCCCGGGCTGCAAAAGCCGCGACCCTTGCGTCGTCCAGAAAAGCCGACCCCGCCAGCTTCCCGGGAAGCTCCACGGAAGAGGACCACCCCGAGCGTGGCTCCACCATGCCGACGGAGTTAGCCGCCTCGTAGAACAGGTAGCGGGAATCAGGGGAGAACCCCATGCGGACCTCGCGACGATAGTCAGTGGACAGCTGGATCCTCAACGCGCTGGAGTAGGTGGAGCCGTTTCGGCCCATGATGGAAAGCACCTGGGGCCCGATGCCGGAGACGGACGCGAGAAAGGAGCCGTCCCCGGCCACGGCGCACCCGTAAATGACGGGGATGCGGCTTGGGCCCGGTGGGCCCTGGTACACGGGAACGCCGCTCCGGTTGAGAAGCTGCAGAGAGCCGTTCAACAGACCGACAAGCAGGTAATCCCCTTGAAGGGAAAGGGAGGTCAGGATTGCCGGAAAGTCCCTGCTCCAGGCCGTGTCGCCGTTTTTATCCACCTCTGCCAGGCCGGTGAGATCAGCATTCACCACCAGCATCCGGCTCCCCTCAGCGTTCAGGAGGGGGTATCCGTTGCCGGAAAAGCTTCCCAGGCGCCCGCCCAGGGGATCACGAATGATCCAGTCGGTTCCCATGCGTGCATAGTTGATGTACCCGGTCTTCGAGAGCGCAACCTCGAAAAGCCTGTGCCCGACGTGAAGAAGCGTTCCGTCAGGCGCCACGTATCCGAAGAGGTCCCCCAGGCGGAACGGAGAGGCTCCCTTCGCCGCGGCGGACAGAGAGGCATCCCCGCCGTTCGCGGATGCGGAGCTCACGTCCACGGCCCAGGCAGGCTTTGCCACCAGCTCCTTTCCGAGGGGATAGGGGAAGAGGGCGAAATACAGTAGGATGAGAAGAACTGACGTAAGGAAAATGCTTGCCGGTCGCCTTTTTCTCATGCCCGGATCCTCGGCAAGCCTAAGCAGCGGGAGGGTATTTGTCAATGAGAAAACCCGATACCGAAGGGCTCATTTCACAGGCGCGAGAGGCGGCGCGCACCTCATATTCCCCGTACTCGCTTTTCCCGGTCGGGGCCGCGCTTCTTTGCACGGACGGCACCGTGATCACGGGCGCGAACGTGGAGAACAGGTCATACGGGCTGGCCTGCTGCGCGGAAAGAAGCGCCATATTCGCGGCGGTCTCCCAGGGAAAGAAGGATTTCGCGGCCATTGCGGTGTACTGCCCGGCCTCCGAACTCCCCGTCTCACCCTGCGGGGCATGCCGCCAGGTGCTGAGTGAGTTCTGCGCGCCCGATATGCCCGTCTACTTTGCCGGCAGCAAGGGGGATTTCGTCGTCTCCAGCGTGGGTGAGCTGCTGCCCAACGATTCGCTGCACGAGCTTAAGCGCAGCTGAACCGGGGATCTACCGCTTCGGGCTTTCCGCTTTCTTGAGGTCGTTTTCCATCTTGGTGCGCCAGATATCCGCTTTCTTCTTCACAACGTCCGCCTGGTCGGACTCCCCGAGCACGACGTGCAGGCGGCGCACCGCGGAGAGGAAGTTGATCCCGGCCTTGATGTCGTCAATCCGCATGGTGGAAAGCTCGTACTTTTCCCGATAGCGGTCCGCCGCCTGCTGCAGCAGCTCGCGGGCAAGCCCGAGATGAGACATGCGCGCGGAAAAGCCCGCCACCCGCGGATCCATGCCCGCCACGAAGGTCTTGAGGTTCAGAAGGTTCTTGGCCACTACCGCGAACCTTCCCTCCAGCTCGACAAAAGACCATTTCCACTTCGAGTTCTCTCCGTAGCCTTCAACCAGGGAGTCGATGGTAAACCCCAGCTTGCGCACCAGGGTGTACCTGTCCTCGTCGGAGAAAGAGACGATGTCTTCAAGGCCGTCCTCATAATCTGAGAACGGAGCGTCGATCAACGGGGAAACGATCTCCTCCAGGTAGATGAGCGCCTTATAGACGCACTTGCGGCCCTCATTGAGAAACGCTTCGTTCTTCACACCGAGGAACGAAAGGGAAAGTGAGTTCATCACGAGGTACTGGGCCACGAGGTTCAGGTTGTCATCCACGAGGGCCAGCCTCCTGAAGCTGGCACCTTCCGCGCCGGCAGCGATCTGCTCCTTGGTCTTTTTTTCCTTTTCCAGAACGGCATCAATGGCGTTCTTGTAGCCCTTTATGTAATCGGCGTAGCGGCGTTTGGCTTCGTCACTAGGTTTCTTCATTACGCCTCGTCCTTCTGCGGGCCGTACTTCGCGAGAAGCTCTCCGGCATGCTGCAGGGAAAGCTCGCCCTTGCGATCACCCGCCAGCATGCGCGCAATCTCCTCCTGCCGCGCTCTGCCTGCGACCTTCTCCACCCGTGTGACGGTGCGGCCGCTCTGGGTGACCTTCTCTATCCTGAGATGATTATCGGCTCGCACGGCGATAGTGGCAAGATGCGTGATGCAAAGCACTTGTTTGTGCCGCGCAAGAGCCCCGAGCTTCTCCCCGACGGCAAGCGCGACTTCACCGCCGATGCCGGCATCCACCTCGTCGAAGATCAGGGAGCTGACATGGTCGGACTCCGCAAGCACTCCCTTGATGGCCAGCATCACACGGGAAAGCTCACCTCCGGAGGCTATTGCGCGCAGCTTCTTGAACGGCTCCCCCAGGTTGGGCGAGATGACGAACTCTATTGCGTCCCTTCCCCACGGCGTGAGCACGGGCGTCCCCTCCCGCGTCGCATCCTGGATGAGGACGCGGAAGCTGACTTTCGGCATGCCCAGCTGCCGCAGCTCGGATTCGATCTTCTTCTGGAGGTCCTGGCTTGCCGACTTTCTCCGATCCGACAGCTCGCGCGCCACGCCCGCAATCTCTTTCTCGACCCGGGCGATCTCCTCTTCCAGGCTTTTCTTCTCCCCTTCCCAGTTCTCCATGCCGGAGAGCTCCTGCTCCCCCGTGCGGCAGTACTCCAGGACCTGCTCGATGGTGTCACCGTATTTTTTCTCAAGAGAGCGGATTGCCGACAGCCGCGACTGAACGTCGTCCAGCCTGCCGGGGGTGAAATCGGTGCGCGCCTTGTACTGGCGCACGCTTTCCGCGAAATCCTCGATCTCGTAGAACGCGTCTTCCAGCTGGTGAGACTGCCGTGAAACGGAGGAATCGATTGCCAGGATCTCCTCCATGGCATGGCGCGCTTTTCGAAGCGCGGCAAGGACCCCTCCCGCTCCCTCAGCCACGGCTCCGTACACCTCTTCCAGGAGCGTAAAGAGCTTTTCGTGGTGAACAAGAATCGCAAGCTCTTTCTCCAGCTCCTCCTCCTCCCCCGGCCGGGGAGCCAGAGCCTTGATTTCCTTCACGGCATAAGTCAGCAGGTCGATACGGCGCAGCCTCTCCCGCTCGTCGCTGACAAGGGAGGAAAGGCGCTCCCTCTGGGACGCCAGCGAGGCGTACAGGGAATGGAAGCGCTGCGCCAGCTCTTCCGTTGCCGCCCATCGGTCCACGAGCCGCCGATGGTTTTCCAGGTCAAGGAGGGACTGATGCTCATGCTGGCCATGCAGGTCGAAGAGCAGGGAAGAAAAGTCATGCAGGTCCGCCCTGGTGACGGGAGTTGACTGGATGAAAAGGGATCCTCTGCCATTGGACTTCAGCATCCGGCGGAGGATGACCGCGCCGTCCTCGGGCTCAATGCCGCGCGACGCCAGCCACTGGGCTGCCTCCGCGTTGCCGGTCACGGAGACGATGCCCGACACGGTGGTTTCCTCCGCGCCGGACCTGATGATGGAGGTGTCGGCCTTGTCCCCCAGCAGGAGGCCCAAGGCGCCGACAAGGATCGATTTCCCGGCCCCGGTTTCGCCGCTGAGGACGTTCAGACCCTCGGTGAATCTCACCTGCAGCTTGTCTATGATGGCATAGTTGTGGACATGGAGCTCTTC
Source organism: uncultured Spirochaetota bacterium (assembly GCA_963710335.1). GTDB lineage: Bacteria > Spirochaetota > Spirochaetia > SZUA-6 > Fen-1364 > Fen-1364. The sequence continues at coordinate 142,842 of CAVQAA010000024.1, read as the reverse complement.
AAGCATTCGGCTCCCCCGCCCAGTTGAGCTTGGTCCGGAGCACCTCGTAGAAGCCCCGACGGTCGGTGCGGACAATGAGCGTCTTCTGCTCTGCCCGGCGCATGATGACGCTGTCCCTAGGGCGCAGATGAAAAGTCTCCTGCCCGTCTACGGTGAGGACCGTTTCCGCCTTCTGCAGCTCTTCCACCTCGATGCGAAGGACAACGGAAGCCGGGACAACGGTCGGACGATTGGATAGCGTGAATGGACAGATGGGGGTGAGGATGAACGCTTCCATCTCCGGGTGCAGGATGGGGCCGCCAGCCGCCATGGAGTACGCCGTGGAGCCGGTCGGGGTGGCAACGATGACCCCGTCCGCCCGGTATCTTCCCAGGTACTGGTCGGAGAAGAAGATCTTCAGCCGTATCATGCGCGAGATTCCTCCGATTCCAATGACGGCCTCATTGAGCCCGAGGAATGCGCCTATCTCCTTCCCTTCCCGGAGCACGGTGACGGAAAGCATCAGCCGCTCCCCCACCTGCAGGCGTCCGGCCAGGTATTTCTCCCAGGTTTCGATCAGCTCGGTGCGCGAGACCTCTGTTATGAACCCGAAATCCCCCATGTTAACGGCGAGGATGGGAACTTCGCTGCCGCGCGCGCGCGCCGGCGCAAGCATGCGCGCGCAAGAAAGGAGCGTCCCGTCCCCTCCGAGGGTGATTGCAAGATCCACGTCGGCAAGGGTCTCCTTGCCTGTGTGGTTGGCGTAGTCGACGAACACGGTCTCGGCGCCGCGCGCGCGCGCGAACTCCTCTATCGTTCGCACGACACTCTTCACGTCGTCCTTCTGCGAGTTGATGACGACCAGTACCTTGCGCATCTTGCGCGGCCGGGCAGACATGTGCGCTAACTATAGTGGCGCCATGGCGGGAAGGCAAGCCTCGCCATGGACGGCGTACTCGCCGAACGCGTACTCGCGCATGGCGAAGGGGCGCCGAGCCGCCGCGCACGGTGAAAGGGAGGCCCTACGGTAAGGTGGCCAGCACTTTGCTCAGGGTCTCCACGTCGCGCTTGCCCAGCATCGGGTAGAGGGGGAACAGCACGCAGCGCAGCACCAGGGATCGGGCTTTGGCGCACTGCGCGCCCGGGCCGTCGTCAAGCGCCGCGATGGAGTCGGCAAACGCCGGGAGGGTGTCCACGTTTTTCTTCAGGGCGTACTGGCGAACCTCCTTCATCCCGTCTGTCAGGCACACGGGGAAGGAAGAAAGCACGTTTTCCGCATCCAGCTTCGAGACAAGGCTCTTGTGGCGGGACTTGAAAAGCGACTGTGAGAAAAGTCCGGCCACCTCGCGACGAACCCGGGCAAAGCTCTCCAGCGCCGCTATCTGGGAGATCCCGAGGGCGGCATTCATGTCGGCAAGGGGCGAATACAGGGGAGACGCCTCGACAACACGGCGCAGGCCGGTCACGAGCTGCCTGCTCTTTGCGAGCACCAGGGCTCCGCCTCCGCATGTGATGATGTTTTCAGGATCCAGGGAAACCAGGCAGATGTCGGCTCTGGAGCCGCAGGGCTGTTCCCCGAAAGTGCCGCCCAGGCCCTGCGAGGCGTCTTCAAGGACCGGCACGCCAATCGTCCTGAGGGCTTCAACGTCGTTGATCACTCCCAGGGTGTGATGGACGAGAATTGCCTTGGCTCCCTTCTGGGCAAGGCGCGCGGCTTCCTGGGGGTCTAGGGAGCCTGACTCAGGCTCCACGTCCGCCACAAGCGGGACCAGCCCTCTGTCCTGCAGGACCCGGAGCCACAGCGATGGCGCAAGCGCCGACACGATCACGGGATCCTGGGGCACAAGGCCCAGCGCCTCGAAAGCCACGGAAAGCGCCAGGTACGAGTTGCACAGCGACACCCCACCGGCATGCCCCAGGAGCTGGCATGTCTTGGAGATCAGCTCGCGGGTAATCTCGCCGGGCCCGAGCTTGTCGGAAACGATACAGGACAGCACGCTGCCCATGTCCTTTCTTTTGACGGTGGGACGAAAGACTGGTAATGCCATGTTTGCTCAATGAGCCGCCTTCGATGCGGCTTTGTCAAGCGCGGGGCTTAGCCGGAAAACCCGCCTTCACCTATCAAGGGAACGAACCTGCACCCGATGCTTTCCTGGGATATGAACGATCCCCCCGTCCTGCGGACCGCCACGATGATCTGCGACCTTCGCCAATCCCCCACCGGCACCACCAGGATCCCGTTGTCCGCCAGCTGCACCCGAAGGGCCGCCGGAACCGTCGGCGCGGCTGCCGTGACCAGAATGCGGTCAAATGGCGCCTCTTCCGGCCAGCCGGGACCGCCGTCTCCAGTTCTGAAGGTTACATTCGTGATGCCGTGGGAGCCCAGCGTCCTCTCAGCCATTGCGGCAAGCTCGGGAATCCGCTCAACCGTGAAGACGCTGGCTGCCAGGACCGCCAGAATGGCAGTCTGGTAGCCGCTGCCCGTCCCGATCTCCAGCACCTTCTCCGTGCCCCTGAGGCACAGCGCCTGCGTCATGAACGCAACCATGTACGGCTGGGAAATGGTCTGCCCGTGTCCGATGGGCACGGGGAAATCCCCGTATGCCGCGGCGCGGCCGCCGGGAGGCACAAACGAATGACGGGGGACCGTGCGCATGGCATCGAGCACGCGCTGGTCGCGGATGTCGCGGTTCTCGATCTGAAGCTTTACCATCCGCTCGGCTTCCGCGTTTTTCTCCCAGGAAGGCAGCACGACGGCGCCGGGGTTATACGGCCACGAGCACGGGCAGCTCGCTCCTGCGGATGAGGTGGGAGGCGGTCGGGCCCAGGAGGTAGTCTCGCATCTTGTGCCGCCCGTGCGCGCCGATGAGGATCATGTCCGCCCCCTCACGTTTTGCGATCCGGGCAATCATGTCCACCGGCTTGCCCGTCTCCGTGAGGAGCCTGTAGGGGATCCCATGGCCGGTCAGGTACCCCAGCTCTGAATCAACGGGAAAGCTTTCCTCAAGATCTTCCCTGATGGTGAGCACGACAATCTCTTCCCAGATCGCCCCCAGCGCGTTCACGCAGAACTGCAGGGCTTTCTCCGCGCCGGGGCTGCCGTCGTAGGGAAAGATCAACCGGCGGGGGCTGTGGAAAGGCATGGGACAGACCAGCACGGGCCGCGGAGAGGAGCGCACCACGTCCTCCGTGGTCGAGCCGACAATGGCCCTCTCGATATGCGCGTGCTCGCCCTTTTGCCCGATGACCAGCAGGTCTCCTGAGCGGGTTTCCTCCGCGAGCACCCCCGAGGGAAGCCCCTCACGGAGGACGGTGGAAGACTTGATTCCGGCGGACTCCGCGTCGCTTCGACACTTGTCCAGGCAGTTCTCGGCAAAGGACCTGATGTCCTTTCTCACCTGCTCGTAGAAGCCTTTCAGGCCCGGGTCAGGCGGGATGTAGACGCGCTCGAAGCCGTAGTCGAAGTGACTGGCAGTGTAGATTATGGGAAGGTCGGTTTTTCGGGAGTCGATCACAAAGACGATCTTGACGGTTGCGGTTACACGGCCGGCAAGGTCGACGGCGTATTGAAAGGCCGCCAGGGAATTGGGCGATCCGTCGATGCCAGTGACGATCTGCCCGATCACCCCTACTGTGTCCCCCCGCCTGCCACAGGGCTTTTTTCCGCGGTCTTCTGCACCTGGGAATCCTTGTCATGCAGCTTGGACAGCTTGTATTGCTTGAGCAGCAGCCGGATGGCGTCGTTGATGCCCTCCGTCCTACTGGCGTAGTAGCCTTCACGAACCATCTCATCGAGCCCCTCGAGAAGCTCGGTCGACGTCTCAACAAAGGTCTTTGACACTGCCGCCTCCTGCAGCCGCGGGATCTGCCGCAGCCTTTTCAAGAGTTCGCACCGCAGCCATAGTACAGCGCTCGGCACGGGAGCGCAAGGAAAATCTCGCATCTCCGCACGGCTTCGCCGTGCTATGGCAATACCATCTGGGGCATTTTCTCGATCTGGCTCCTGCCGAGCGCCTTCCATTGAGTATGGAAGTCCAAGAGCCATCCCGACTCGATCCCCGAGCGAAGGAATCTGTAGAGCTCCTGCGCGCTGTGCCGCGCGTTTCTGCGAAAATCTCGAAGGGAATCCTCGTCCCCCAGGTCGGAGACGACCCGCAGGCTGAGCGGCGGGACCTGCGCCCTGAGCGCTCCAATGAAGATTCCCGCGGTTTCCCAGTTGCAGGCCACGGCGTCGCTGATTGCATGGAGGGACTCTCGATCCCGCGCGGATTGAATGAAGAACTCCCCGCATGCCTGCGCGCCGGACCTGACCTGGAGGCCGAGCCCGTTGCCCAGCTCAGAAGCAGCCCTCACCAGCTTCTGCGCCTCCTTGCGGGCAAGGAGCCGGAATGCGGAGGGCAGGCGCATCTCGGGAATGATCCTGGCGGGAAAGCCGCTTCCCGATATATCGTACTCCAGGCACTCGAGGCCGATCACGATGCTGTTCACGATCAGGTCCCCGTCAAGCGCGGCGCACGTTCCCGTGTCAATGACGAGGTCCGGCCGCACTTCGGTGATTCCCGCCACCGTGGCGGAAGCCGCCCTGGCTTTTGCCGGGCCGGACTGGAGGGCAAAGATCTCCACGTTGGCAATGGAGCCATGGCTGCTTCGGCAGCCAAGGATCTGCGGGCCGTCACGCAGCGACAGCGCGGTTCGGCAACTCGTGAACTCGAGCGGGATGGGGCAGATCACCAGGACGCGCACTCGTTCTCCCGACCGGTATCAGAGCTCGTGTGATAAAAATGTGGGGATAGGTAACACCTATCCCCATTGTGAGACAAGGGGCAAGGAAAGGAGGTGAAACTTACCCCACACGAATCTAGATTCCGTTCCTGTCTCTACCATATCAAACACCGGCAGGGAACATTTGTTACACTGACGTGCCTTTTCCGGTTGCCGTTCAAACGATCCGCAGGGTTTTTATTATCTTTACAAGGCGCAAGGGAGGTGCACGCTCATGGGGGTGAATACCAGCAAAGTGGCGATTATCGGGGCAGGCTCGGTGGGCTCGACACTTGCCTTCCAGCTTTGCCTCAAGGGGGCCGTCACGGAGATTGCCCTCATCGACTCCAACAGGGAGAAAGCGGAAGCGGAGATACTGGATATCAGCCAGGGGTCCCCGCTGGGCCGCTCGCTGAAGATCGAGGCCGCCGATTACCAGGCGTGCGGGGACAGCGGCATCGCGATCATCACGGCGGGCGCCAGGCAAAAGCCCGGAGAGACGCGCGTGGATCTCATGGAGCGCAACATCGGCATCATGAAATCCATAGTGAAGTCGATCCTCGATTCCGGATTCCAGGGAATTTTCCTTCTCATCACGAATCCGGTCGACGTGCTGACGTGGGTGACATACGCGGAAAGCGGATTCCCCGCGTCCCGACTCATGGGATCGGGAACCATTCTCGATTCCGCACGGCTGCGCGAATACGTCGCGCGCCACTGCAAAGTGAACCCCCAGAACATCCATGGGTACGTGCTGGGAGAGCACGGCGACACCTCGTTCCCCGCATGGTCCCTCCTGACCATCGGCGGCATCCATTTCAACGAGTTCTGTCCGGTCTGCGGGGTCTGCGACGGGCTGGAAACGTTCAAGCAGAACACGATCAAGGAAGTGAGGCAGACCGCATACCGCATCATCGAGGCCAAGGGCTCGACCTGCTACGCCATTGCCCAGGCCGCGTCGGTCCTGGTGGAATCGATCGTGCGCGATGAGCGGCGCATTCTTCCCATATCAACGGTCCACAAAGACTTCAAGGGCATCAGGAATACCGCTTTCAGCTTCCCTGCCATCGTGGGCAAGGAGGGGGTGGCCCGTGTGCTGGATTTCCCGCTTCCCCCGGATGAAGAGAAGTGCCTTTTCGAGTCCGCGCGGTTCGTGTCGGAAAACATCGCCCGGGCCGGCTATTGAGCCCGGGCACTCAGAGCTTCGACCACTCCGTGTGGAAAGTCCCTGCCCGGTCCACCCTCTGATAGGTATGCGCGCCGAAGTAATCCCGCTGGGCCTGGATCAGGTTGGCGGGCAGCTTTTCGCTGCGGTACGAGTCGTAGTACGAAAGGGCCGATGAGAAGGCCGGGATAGGAACACCGCGCTCCGCGGCAACGGCGACAAGGCGCCGCCACCCCGGCTGCGCCTTTTCCACGATCTCCCTGAAATACGGGCTGAGAAGGAGGTTTGCGAGGCCAGGGTCCTTTTCATAAGCCTCCCTGATCCTTCCCAGGAACCTCGCCCTGATGATGCAACCGCCGCGCCAGATCGACGCGATCTCGCCGAACTTGAGCCTCCATCCGTACTCCTGGGCGGCCGCCTTCATCAGGCTGAAGCCCTGCGCGTAGGAGCAGATCTTGGACGCATACAGCGCGTCATGCACCGATTCGATGAGCGCACCGGCATCCCCAGAAAACCTGCCGGACGGCCCATGGAGGATCTTCGAAGCCTGGACCCTCTCCTCTTTCATCGCCGATATGGCACGGGCAAAGACGGCCTCCGCCATGGTGGCGGAAGCGACTCCGAGGTCCAGCGCGGACTGAATGGTCCACTTGCCGGTGCCCTTCTGCCCGGCCTTGTCCAGGATCTGCTCCACCAGGGGGAGGCCGGTTTCAGGGTCCTTCTTTCCCAGAATTTCAGCGGTGATCTGGATGAGATATGAGTCCAGGTCACCCTTGTTCCATCCCGCGAACACCTTGCTCATCTGCTGGTGGTCCATTTCCAGCAGGTTCCTCATGATGAAATACGCTTCGGAGATGAGCTGCATGTCGCTGTACTCGATCCCGTTGTGGACCATTTTCACGTAATGCCCCGCCCCGTCCGGGCCGATGTACGCGCAGCAGGGCTCGCCGTCCACTTTTGCCGCTATATCGCGCAGGATTTTCCCCGCGGCGTCCCAGGCCGCCGGATGCCCGCCCGGCATGATGCTGGGGCCATGAAGGGCCCCCTCCTCCCCTCCGGAGACCCCTGTCCCCATGAACATAAGGCCGTGCGACTCAGCCTCCCTGGTCCGCCTGATCGTGTCCTGGAAAAACGAGTTTCCACCATCAATAATGATGTCGCCGGGGGAGAGGAGGGATGCAGCGTGGGTGATCACCTCATCCACCGGTTTTCCCGCCTGTACCATGATCAGGAGCTTGCGGGGTTTTGAAAGGCCGGACACCAGCTCCTCCAGGGAGAAAACGGGCTCCAGCCGCTTTCCTTTTCCCGTCCCTTCAACGAGCTCCCTCGTCTTCTCTGCGGTCCTGTTGTACACCCCGACCGTGTAGCCCCTGCTCTCGATGTTGAGCGCGAGGTTCTGGCCCATGACCGCCATGCCGATGACGCCGATGTCCGCACTCATGAATGTCCTCCTTCACCTGGCCACCGCCCGGGCTCGATTCCCGGCTCTTTGCCGTGGATAATGCGCACGGGCAGCCCGTCCGCCAGGATGGACTTTCGGCCCGCCTCTCCAACGAGATCATTTGCAAAGCTGTTCGCCGGCGTGGCGATCAATCCCTGTGCGTCGACACGGGCGCACAAGCGCCGGCGCTCAGAAAGGGATTCCCGGGGCGGCAGGCGGCGCGCGGCATCCTCAATTCCCGCAACCGTGTCTACGATGGCCTGGATTGATTCGAAGCCATATCCAATGGGGCGAAGCCCCTGTCCCTCCCAGGACACCAGCTGGAAGAAATCCGGGCTCGGGTACGCGAATGACGGACCCTGGCGGGGCCGGTCCACATATGCGCAGCTGACGCCCCGGTAGTGGTCGTCGTGTCGGATCATCCCCGTGCCGTCGGGTCCCTCGCAATACAGGGTCAGACCCTGGTCGTTGCTCCCGGCCGCCTGATCGGGATAACCCAGCCCGTTCGTCACGGAAAGGAGAGCCCCGTTGTCCCATCTCACCCGCGCATGGGACCAGAGGAACCCCTCGTTCCCGTTGGGAAACCGCCGCCGAACACCGGCAACCGAGACCTCCACGGGGAGGAGGTCAGTTATGAACCTGACCAGATCCACGTAATGGCACCCGATGTACGAAAACGGGTCCGTGTTCTCCACGGTGAACCAGCGCTGGAAACCTGAGCGTCTGTAGCGATAAGGCTCCATGAGCCTCGCTTCCCCCATGACCAGCTCACCGAACCGGCCGGCACGGTAGGCGGTACGGGCAACGAGGGAACGCCTGTCGAAGCGCTTGTGGTATTCAATGCCGACAAACAGACCGTTGGCGTCGGCAGAACGGGCAATCTCCGCCGCCTCCGAATACCGCAGGGCAAGCGGTTTGACGCAGAGCACGTGCTGTCCGGATGAAATGGCCGCCATCACCATCTCATGGTGGAGGTGGTCGGGAACAGCAACGGCCACGAGCTGGCGGGGCCTCATGCTCTCAATGGCTTTTCGATACAAAAGGGGCTGCGCCTGGTCGCTGGACCGCTTCCGGTCGTCGGACCGCCCGCGCGCCTCCGGCTCCGTGACATCGGGCCAGGGCGTGAAAGATTGGCCGGGGAAAGCGGCCTTGATGCCCGGATTCTCGGCAAGCGTGCGAAGAGTGGACGGTCGGGAGGCGCAGACGCTGATCTCCCCCACCACTCCGGTTCGCTGGAGATGGTACAGGGACGGCAGGATCAGCTCCGTCGTGATCATCCCGCCGCCGATAACCAGCGCATCCAGGCCGCCGCTCACGGGAGGACCTCGTCCAATGCTTCTCCCAGAGTGGCAATCCCTTCCTGAAGCGCGTCACGGGAAATGTCCAGGGCCGGGGCAATCTTGATGCATTCCCCCGCAGCGCCGACCGGAGCGAACATAAGGAGCCCCTTGTGGAAGCAAGCGGTGTTGACGGCAAGGGCGGCGGCAGGATCAGGCTCTCCCGTGCCCGGTTTGACCAGCCTTACCCCCGCCACAAGTCCCCGGCTGCGCACGCTGCCCACGGAATCACCGTGACGGGCGCAAATGCGCTCAAGCCCTTCCCGGAGCACGGGATCCATCTCCTGCGCGTTCTGAATGTGCTTCCCGTTCTGCAGCTCCTTCACGCTGGCCACCGCCGCAGCCACCGGAAGCGGAGAGCCTGAATGCGTCGATGTCATTGACCCGGGCGGATACAACTCCATGACGTCGGGCCGACCGATCACCGCCGAAAGGGGAAGAGACCCCGAGATTCCCTTGCCGCACGCAATCAGGTCAGGGACAATGCCGTAGTGCTCGAAGGCGAACCACTTCCCCGTGCGGCCGAAGCCGGCCTGCACTTCGTCGACGATCAGCAGCGCGTCGTTTTCCCTGCACCAGCTCTCCAGGCTGCGGGCGTAGTCAGGGGGAAAGAAATCGGGCCCGACCCCTTGAAAGCTCTCCGTCATGACGCCGCAGACCTGCGAGGCCTTCACCCCTTTTCGCCGGAGCGTCTCCTGAAAAAGGTGGAAGCGAAGGTCCTTGTTGGCGTACCCGTCCGGAAAGGGCACCTGCACGAACGCATCGTCAAGCCGCCCCAGCCATGCCTTCTGGCCGGGGTTGCCGCCGGCCAGCTGCGCGCCCATCGTCCTTCCGTGGAATGCGTTGTCAAAAGTGACGAGGACCCGCCGCCGGGGGCCGTGGCGCGCCAGCCCCCAGGTCCGCGCCAGCTTGATGCAGTTTTCCGTGGCTTCTGAGCCCGTTGTGAGCAGGAAGACCTTGTACCCCGGCGCGGGGGCCAGCCCCGCCAGAAGCTGGACCAGCTCCGCCCTCTTCTCATGCGCGAAGACATACGTGCTGAGAAGGGGCCGATCCAGCATCTCGCGGAGCGCGGCAACCACCGCGGGATGTCCGTTGCCGACGTTGGAGATGAGAACCCCGGATGACCAGTCCAGCCACTTGTTCCCCCACCTGTCGAAAACGCTCCATCCCCGGGCGCTGTGGATGAGAACAGGGGGCTGCCCCTGCATGGAGGAAGGCTCGCAGCGCTCCAGCAGGAGCAGGACGGGCAGGGACTCCGGAACGGGGAGCTTCGTCACGATGCGCCTGTTCGGAGTGTCCACCCGCGGCACCTCGATCGGCTCAAGGGAGTATTTGCGGTGGCTGGCCATGCTTACCCAGGGGTAATAATGGAAACGAGCAGCGCCAAAGTCAATGCGCGGTGCCGCGGGCGAGCTCCTGCCTCATCTGCTCCTTCACGTCCCCTTTCTTCGCCAGCGTTTCCATGGCATGCATGAAGTCCTTGAGGTTGCCGCCGCAGCGGTTCAGGAAGAAAGAATGAAGGAGCGGCACATCGTCGGTATACAGATTGTAGAGGGAAATGTAGGCGTTGTTGATGGGAAGATCGCCGATCTTTCGGAATCCGGGAGAACGAAACACGGTGCCGCCTTCCTCCGACAGCTTCTTTTGAAACGCATTGATGAGCTGGTTTTTCCTCTCCAGCTTGTACGCGCGTGGAATGGGAGAGTCATACACTTCCGTGAGGGTTTTCCCCAGCTCTTTGAGTTGAGCGACAAACACCTCGAAGTCGGCCTTCTCATCCGTGGCGGATTGGTATTCCGCCGACTCAAGCCCGTAGCGCTGGCCCATCCACAAAAGCGCCCCGGTCTCTCCGACGAAGTCGGCGAGCTCCTCGTTGAAATCCGTCTGGCCCTTCACCCACAGGGTGGCGTGCGTCTGCTCGTGAATAATGGTGCTTGCAAGCTCGTACGGGGGATATTTCTCCATGAACGAATACACAGGGTCCCGCGTGAAGCCCAGGGTGCTGAACGCATCCACCCTGCGGACAATCACGTCATAGCCCTCCTTTTTCAGCCGATCGGCTTCCGCCAGGGCATCAGGGCGCTCATAGAAGCCTTTGTACGGAAGCCGGCCCAGGAAGGGATAAGTCCATTGGTAAGGGGCGAGGGACAAAGCGTCGCTGGCCTGCACGACATCGACAAGGTAGTCTCGGTCGATCTTCTTGTACCGGGTGTAGTTGCCATTGTCCCGAAGGCCGATGCTTTCAGTCGCAAACCGCCTGATCTCCGTCACCCGTCGGAGGAGCTGGCGCGCGTCCGCGGGAGTGGATGCTGAGGCCAGAAGCTCATCAACGCTTTCGGTGCCGCTGGAGTAGCGAAGAAGGTAATTGCCCTGCTTAACGAGGTACCCCAGCTGGGAAGCGCAACTGGAGAGGGTGGAGATCAGAAGGGCAAGTACGGCCGCTTTCACGTCTTCTGGCGTCTGGCGTCGATGTCACCGGGATAGGACAGCGCTTCGCCCCCGCGCTCGCCGGTACGCACGCGAAGGACATCCTCCACCGGGTAGATGAAGATGATGCCGTCCCCTTCCTTGCCGGTTCGCGCGGCCTTCATGATGGCCGCGATGGTGGGCTCGACATTGCGCTCGCTGAGGATGATGTTGAGCTGGATCTTCGGCAGCATGTCCTTGTGCAGGTAGGTGTACCTCCACGAGTGCTCCTGGCTTCCCAGCCTCCCGTGGCCGCGGATCTCGAAGACGTTCATCCCGACGATCCCGATCTCGGCCAGGGCCTTCCGGACGCCGTCCAAAGCCTCCTCCCGGATGATTGCCTCGATTTTTCGAAACACGTCCTGTTCTCCTTCCACGCAGACCGTGCACGAATGCAGCCTTCTATTCAATATGTCGCCGGCGCCGCCCGGGGAAGTCGGTATCCGCTCCATCTTGTCCTGTTCCATCCCTACCATGAAGCGGCCCGCCGAATGAAATTGATCGTGGAGGAGGAGCGCCTATGGCAAAACACATATTCATGGTGGCGGCATGTCTGGCGGTGGTCATTCTGCTGGCGTCGTGCGGAGCCCCCAAAGGACCGGTGACGCTGCAGTATGCGTTTTGGGGAGACCAGAACGAGATCAACGCCACGAACGCCTACCTGAACGGGTACATGGCGAAGCACCCCAACGTGAAGATCGATGCCCTCAATTTCGGCTCAAACACGGACTTCAACACCAAGATCACCACTCTGGCGGCAAGCAACACCCTGCCGGATCTTGGATATTTCTATGAGCCCAACGTCCTCACGTGGGGAATGAGCGGCAAGTTCGTGGACCTGACGGATTTCTACAAGAGCCAGCCTGCCAAGCTTGACGCAATCAAGTTCGTCACCCCGGACGGCAAGATAGTCGGAGTCAGCGTGGCGAACGAGATCCAGGTCATCTGGTACAGCAAGAAGATGTTCGACGCCGCTCACCTTCCGTATCCGCCGGCGGATGCGAGCAAGGCCTGGAGCTGGGACAAGTTTGTGCAGGTCGCCAAGCTCCTGACAAAGGACGCCCGCGGAAGGACACCAAACGACAAGGGCTTCGATCCGCAGAATATCCGTCAGTTCGGGACCTGGGTCCAGGATTGGTGGATGCCCTGGCTCACTTTCGCCATCAGCAACGGCGGCGGTCTTGTCAACGAAGACGGAACGAAGCTGATCATGGACAGCCCGGCGACAATCGAGGCAATCCAGAAGATGGCGGACCTGGTCACGGTGGACCATGTCAGCCCGGCGCCCGGAACGCAGCAGATGCCAACGGCAGCGTCAACAGCGCTCCTCAGCCAGCAGGTGGCCATGGTGGTGGACGGGACTTGGGACCTTCAAACCCTTGGGATCACGAAGCAGCAGCAGGGACTGGATTTCGGCGTCGGGGTGCTGCCGTACATGAAGACCCTCGCCACGTCGTCGGTCGGGACGCCCATCGTGGTCTACAAATCGTCCAAGCACATCCCCGAGTCGCTGGAGCTGCTGAAGTTCGTCATGAACCCCGAGAACGCTCTTCCCCTCGAGACGAGCGGTCTGTGGCTCCCGAACGAGAAGCAGTGGTACACCGATTCGAAGATGATTTCCCAATGGGTCGACAACCCGGTGCACCCGCCCGAGTACAAGGCGGCGGTGGTGGACTTTGCCCTCAACTATTCGCATCGACTTCCCCAGTACTATGTGCCGACCTTCTCAAAGATGGATGATGTGATTGAAGCGGCTCTGCAACAGGTCTGGCTGGGCCAGAAGACGGCGGCTGACGTGATCAACAAAGAAATCATGCCCAAAATCACGCCGATCTTCCAGGGAAAGCAGTCCTGACTGCGAACCGACGGAGGACCCGTGAAGCGCTCACAGGGTACCTCTTCGCCTCTCCTGTGATTCTGGGGCTCCTGGTCTGGGTGATCGGACCCATGATCGGGAGCCTCTTCATCAGCTTCACCGACTGGAACGTCCTGAGCGCCCCCCGGCTGATCGGGCTCCTCAACTACGTCCGTCTGTTCACCACTGACCTGTATTTCCGCGGTTCCCTCCTCGTGACGACCTACTTCGTCCTTGTCAACGTCGCCCTGACAATCGTGTACTCACTCATTCTCTCGCTGCTCTTGAACCAGGAGATTCGAGGAAGAGGGATCTACCGGAGCGTCTTCTACCTTCCCTCCATAGTCCCGGTTGTGGCGAGCAGCGTTCTGTGGCTGTGGCTGTACAACCCGAACTTCGGCCTCTTCAACGACTTCCTGCAGGCGGTCGGAATCCGAAAATCCCTGTGGCTCGTCGGCCAGACCACTGTCGTCCCCTCCATTGTGATCATGTCAGTATGGGGCGGAGCGGGGAACACCATCGTGATCTTCCTGGCCGCCCTCCAGGGCGTCCCGCGTCAGCTCCTGGAGGCCGTCGAAATCGACGGGGGAAACTGGTTTCACAAGTTCTGGGCCATCACGTGGCCGCTCATCTCCCCTGTCACGTTCTTCAACCTCGTGGTCGGACTCATCAATTCGTTCCAGGTCTTCACGCAGCCCTACGTCATGACACAGGGAGGCCCCAACGACGCCAGCCTTTTCTACGTCTACCTCATGTACCGGGAAGGCTTCCAGCGCAACAACCTGGGCGACGCCGCCGCCCTGTCCTGGGTCCTGTTCCTCATCGTCTCGCTCCTGGGCCTGGTATTGTTCCGCTGGTCGCACCGGTGGGTCTACTACGGGGGGGAAGGCGAATGAGGGCTGCCCCTTTGCTGTGGCGGGCGCTCCTGTACCTCGTCCTCACCCTCGGGGCCGCCCTCTGCCTTGTCCCGATCTTCTGGCTGGTGAGAAGCTCCTTCATGTCTCTGGTGGAGATATTCAAATACCCGCCGTTGGCCTGGCCGGGCCGCATGCGCTGGGACAACTACGCGAGCGCCATGACCACGTTCCCTGTCCTTCTCTATTTCAGAAACACCCTGATCATCGTGGTCCCCACGGTGCTCGCCTCCCTGGTCACCTCCAGCATGTCCGCGTACGGCCTGGCGCGATTCCGCTTTCCGCTTCAGAGGTTCTGGTTCGCCATGGTCCTCGGGGCCATCATTCTTCCCCCCGCCGTTGTCCTGATCCCGCAGTTCATCCTCTGGTCGAAGCTGCATCTTGTGAACACTTTCTATCCCCTCATCGTGCCTTTCTGGTTCGGGGGCGGGGCGTTCAACGTCTTTCTCCTGCGGCAGTTCTTTCTCACCGTGCCGAGGGATTTCGATGACGCAGCGCGGATGGACGGGGCAACATATTTTCGCATTTTCAGCCAGATCCTGCTCCCGTTCATCCAGCCCGCTCTCATCGCAGTTGGCCTCTTCCAGTTCTTCTTTCAGTGGAACGACTTTTTCGGGCCCCTGATCTACCTCAACGATCCGAACACCTACACGCTCGCCCTCGGATTGACCCATTTCATCGGGAGCTACTCCACCCAGTGGAACTTCCTGATGGCGGCAACCGTCATCATCATCATCCCGCCCTTGATCGTGTTCCTCATCGGTCAGCGGTATTTCGTGGAAGGCGTCACGCTCACCGGCATCAAGATGTGAGGCGGCCGCGCGGCACTTGCCCGCTTGCGCATCAACGCGTACGTTGACCCACAGGAGGGCACGATGAAGGCAGGGGCTCTTTTCACCGTCATGGTGCTTGGGCTTGCGGTTTGCGGGACTGCTTTTACGCAGGAAGCGAAACAGGGCGACGCGCGGCTCACATTGCAGCTGGACAGGATGGGAATCCATTACAAGATCACCGACGAAGGCAATTATTCCGTTGACTACGACTTGAAAGGAGGCCGCAGACAGACCGTTTATATCATGGGACAGACGGAAAAATACAAGGACACGGAGATCCGCGAGCTGTGGTCCCGGGCAGGCGTGTTCGACGACGTGCCTTCCGCGGATGTGATGCGGGACCTGTTGGAAGAGAGCGGAACCGCGAAGATCGGATTCTGGAGCATCGAGCAAAACGATTCGGGGAGCTACATCGTCTACTACTCGGTGAAGGTTCCCGTGTATCTCAGGGATTCCGACTTCTCAAGCCTTCTTGATCTCACCGCGAACGTCGCGGATTCGAAGGAGAAAGAGCTGTTCGACACGGATGACGAGTAAGGAAGCCTACAGGAGCGTCTCGTTTTTCCGCTCAAGCTCCTCCGCCATCCTTCGAAGCTGATCCATGGTTGCCACGATCCTGCCGGAGAGCGCCACGGCCTGGCGCAGGCTTTCTTCAGCGGACTGGCGGTTTCCTTCCGTCACCAGCCGGATGACGAGGCCACCCTTCTCATGCAGGCCGTGATGCAGATCCCCGACGTCCTTCCAGATCTGAGTCACCTCGGCGGATGCCGGACGCAGGGAATGGTAGAAGTGTCCGAACCCGCATCGGGTGTCGTCAATTTGCAGGGGTTTCACCGTCATCTCGGAAACTATCGTTTTCAGATCTTCCATCCAGGCGCCGTGCGCGGTCACCGCCGCTTCGATGGCCGCAATGAGATCCTTGTTGGAAAGGTTGAACATCCGGTCGGCCGCGACGGCACCTCCGTTACGGGCAAGCTCTGCAACCTCGTTCTCGATCGCTTTCATGGCATCAGATGTCTCCCGGACCAGGCCACTGCTGGCGCCGATCTCTCCCCCGAGCTCCCGGAGCCGCATCGTATCATCGGAGACCGTGACGATAGTGGCGTTCATCTCCTCCAGGGCCGCGCTGAGCTGCTCATTGCGCGCGGAGATGGCGGACAGGCTGTCGGCAATCCTGCTGGTGGCCTGCGTGTTGGATGAGGAGGCGTCGGCAATCGACTCGATCGACAAGTTGATCCTGACAATCGACTCCACGGCGGCCAGCACGCTGGAAGTGCTTTTGTCGGATGCGGCGTGGACATTGGACAGGGACTCATCAATCGCCGAAAGCTGTGACCTGGTTGTGTCGGAAAGGCGCCTGATGTGGTCAGCAACCACGGAGAACCCGCGGCCCGCCTCCCCCGCCCGGGCCGCCTCGATGGAGGCGTTCAGAGCCAGCATGTTCGTCTGGTCGGATATGTCGCGGATGCCTTCCACGGTTTCTTTCATCGTGTCGAGTATCTGAACAAGCGTCGCCAGGTCGGAGTTCATTGTGCTGGCTGTCTCAGCCACGTGCGCAGTCTCTGCCTTGATCTGCTCCAGCCGCTGCATGCTCTGCTGGGCGCTTTCGCTCAGGGCATGAGACTCATTGGAAATGCTGCTGAGGGAGGAGTTCAGATCCACGTTTGATCCGGCAATCTCGCCGATGGCGCTTTTCGTCTCCTCCATTGCCGTGCTCAGTGATTCGCTCATTGCGCGGATCTCAGCTGCCGAACGGTTGAGTCGATCGCTTGAAAACGCCAGGCGCAGATCGATGGCGCTTACCCTGGTTGCGACCCGAAAGATCTGCTTGACCAGCCCGCTGACGGTTCCACGTCCGGCCAGGAGCTTCTGGTTCAAGCCCTGAAGCTCCCCCGCAAAGCGCAGGTGATTTTTTCCGATCACGCGCATGGCGGCTTCGTACTCCGCATGGACCATGTGCGTGAGGATTCTCGAGAGGTTTCTGCTGCTGCTTGCCACCATCCCATTCCTCCTGACGCCCGAAGATGAGTCATTGCTTGCAAGGATGATGCCAACGGCGGGTAATAAAAAGGAGAATCCGTATAGTATGTAACTTCTATATAAGGAAGGACTTATTTACTTCCTGCATGACGGCCAGCTCTTTATGGAAGAACAATCAATCTCAAAGTGTTCCATTTCGTGTTCCACGACTGTTCCATTCAGAGTATCGTGGAGGAGGCCTTCAGGTCGAAAGCTTCAGAGTAACCACCTCGAAGGGGCGAACAGTGAGGGTCACGCTGGCGATATTTCCGGTCCGCGCCATGGGCAGGGCCTTGATTTCGTCTTCCAGGAGCGTGCAAGAATAGATCTTCGGCAGGGAAGCGGACACCGGTATGCGAAAGCCCATGGTCCTCTTGCCGCCGCGCCCGGATGGATCACGCACGCGCAGAATGATGCCGCTCCCATCCTCCGCGATTTTCAGTGTCACCGTTTCCAGGCCCGGCACGGGACGCTTCAGCAGACCCCACCCGGGGCCGGCCCCGGAAGTTGCGGAGTCCGCGGGGAGGCAGGCCGGCGGCTGAACAACCGCCGAGGCCAGCTCCCACGCCCGGGCCGCGCGCCAGTCACCTGCATGGGGGATGAGACGGAAACGGAAGCGCAGGTTTCCCTCTATCCACTGGGGGAAGTTTGTCCCCCACTGCGTATTGAAGAGATTGAAGTAAAGGATGGGCCCTGCGGGTTGGCCGGCACCGTCGAACCTTTCGATTGCGGGGGATCCGATGGAAAAAAGCGGCGTATCGCGCGGGACCACGAGGATCCCTTTGCCGCGATCCGAGACGTCGACCCAGCGCTCGCAGCAGAACAGGAGGCGGTTTGCGTTCCTCTCGATGTCCGACGCCGGATCCACGACGCTTCCAGTCTTGTTGATTGCATAGCGAGGCTTCCTGGAGAGGAACGGCAGCACGATATGCCCGGCTTCCAGGAGAGGGCAAGCCTCCTTGTTCGTCACGGAATAATCCATGTCGACCCAAGGCTGGCCGTCGAATATCGTCAACGTCTGAAGGACTTCAGGCGCATTTCCCAGCGCCCGGACACTTCCGGGTTCCTGCTGCCAGACAAGGCGCAGCTGCGCCCAGCCGTACCCTTTCTCTGCTGTCACCCGCACAAGCTTCCCTGTGAATGACAGATGATCGCCCTCCGGATACCCTGGCTTGCCGAAGTCGCCCAGAAACCACGGCTCCAGGTCATATGCATAGCTTTTCAGGTAGTCGACGATTTCCCGGCGTGAATAGACGTCGTACCGGTATGCACCGAAAGGGAGCCCGGCCGTGCGGTCCACCCATTCCCGGCCTGTTTCAAGATCCCTCAAGCCGATCACTCCGCCAGCCGTCTGATCCACTTTGATGCGTATTTTACCATTTTCCAGAATCAGCCGGTTGCCGGAGACGCGCGCCACCGCCGTGAAACCGGCGGCCCTTTGCGCCGATTCGCGTCTTAGCGCTTTCTCCACGCGCAGCCGAATGCCGGACAGCGGCGCCAGTCCCTGCACAAGCACCCATGCGTCCTGGCCAAGCTGATACACCGGAAGCTCCGACCCATCCGTCTCCCTGACCAGCCTGACCTTGCTGCTGAAGCTCCCCAGGCGCAGCGGCCCGGACCATTCCCAGAGATGGTGATTCACCACCTCATAGGTTGCCGGCAGGGTAGCTCCTCCTGCCGGCTCCCGTCCCGTCAAGCGTTTCTCAAGCTCCTCGACGTGTTTTTGCGCTTCTGAAACGAGCATCTCCTTGTCAGCCCAGGAACGTTGAATCCGCTCGTACTTGCCGGAAGCGCGCACTGCCTTGAAAGCCGGCTTGTCATAAACCCTGCCGCCGAACTCGGGGGGGTTCAGCGCCAGCTTCGTGTCCATTCCCCAGGTGTGCTCGCCGAAAAGCAGGATCCGTTCGTATGCGGCGGCAATGGACGCGGAAAGGTCCTCAGTTCCCGGCAGGGCGCCTCCCTCGATGAGGTTCGACAACCTCCGCAATGCCAGGGCGCTCTCGTCCTGCACCAGGCGGTTTCGCAAGTCGCGAAGCATCGACACCTGGACGGGCATTGTTCCGATTCCGTGGATCCAGGAATCCGCAAGGTCTTTTCGAACCACGGGAAGGTCCGGTTTCAGCTCCTCCAGGGCCTGCGCAAAATCATCAAGGGTTCCAAAAATGACCCTGGCTCCGGGAGCGCTCTCGCTGACCGAGTGAAGGATTTGCTGAACAACCTCCGCGCGCTGAGGGCCGGCATTGTCGTTTGTGTGCTGAAGGGCAAGCCAGACAGGCAGTTTCCAGTCAGCCGGCGGAAGCAGCCCTGTCCCGTACCCGCCGCGGGAATACATCGTCATGACCCGTGACCCGTCCGGCCCTTCCCACAGGAAAAGACGCGGGACCTCAGGCGGCGTTGAGCACGGATTGCAGCCAAGGTGGAGGAAGCGAACGCCTGCCGAGGACAGGAGCGTCGGTAGAATCCACGTGTGGCCGGGCACGTCAGTCATCTTTGCGGCAATGGCCCGGCGGCCGAAGCGCTCCGCCAGCGAGCGGCCGATGTATATCCCGCGGATGAGGTCTTCCAGGCCGAAAAACTCGGTGTGCGTTGAAAAGGGAAGAGCATGCCACGCTACGGCGCCATTACGCACCCCTTGCGCGAGCTCGTTGCCCGTTTCGCTTCCCGCAAGCCTTTTCAGGCAGTATGCCAGGGGCCATGCGGGCAACGTCCAGACGTAGCGGTGGCCCGGCTCGTTCGCCATGGTCCGGCTGCAGGCTTCAAGGGCCTGCGGCACCATCACGTTCGCGTAACCGTCAAGCACTTCACCCACCAGGCCGGTGAAGCCGATGTCGAAATGCGTCTTGAAAGCCACGAAAATCGTGAGCTTCCGCGATCTCCCGGTCAAGGTGCTCCTCAGCCCTTCACGGCCCCTGCGGTGAGCCCCTGCACGAAGTAGCGTTGCAGCAGGAAGAACACGAGGAGCGGCACCGACATCGAAATAAAGGCACCTGAGGCCAGCAGGTTCCACTCCGAGCCGTAGGAACCGAGCAGGTTCTGTATTGCCACCGTGAGAGGGAACTTGTGGAGATCCTGGAGCAGAACCAGGGCGTTCATCAGATCATTCCAGACCCAGACGAACTGGAAAATCCCCAGGGAGGCAAGCGCCGGGACGGAAAGCGGGAGAACGATTTTGGAAAAGACTCCCAGGTCGGAATAGCCATCCATGTGCGATGCTTCGAAAAGCTCTTTGGGAAGCTCGGCGAAAAAGTTTCGAAGCAGGAAGATGGCGAACGGCAGGCCGTACGCGGTGTGGGCAAGCCAGATGGACAGCCAGGTACGGGTAAGGCCGAGCTTGCTGTGCATTCTCAGCACGGGGACCCATGTCTCCTGGAGAGGCAGCACAAGGAGCGCCACGATGATCATGAAGATCACGTTCCTGCCGCGGAAATGCATCCAGGCGAAAGAGTAAGCAGCCAGGGATCCGATGATGATGGGCAGGATGGTGGCCGGAATCGTGATGATGAAGCTGTTGAGGAAGTTGTTGAAGAAATGCTGCGCGGTGAGAACCGCGTTGTAGTTGTCCGTCGTAAAGCGCGGCGTTGCAACGATCTGCCACCACCCGCTTGCCGCGATGTCAGACTGAGGCCGAAACGAGGTCACGAGAAGCCCCACCGTGGGCACGAGCCAGGCCACCGCAATCAGGAGGATGACGATGGCACGGATGATGCGCCCGGCGGTTATGGGCTGGCGTTCCATCGGGTTGATCATCTGCCGGCCTCCTGTCTGCGAATCCGCCGCACCTGGACCACCATGAGCGGCGCCAGCGTAACGAGCATGAAAATAGCCACGGCGCTCCCATAGCCCACGAGATTGTTGTTGAAGACCTCCCAATAGAAGCTGAACCCGATCACCCTGCTGGCTCCCGCCGGCCCTCCGAAGGTCATGACGAGCACGAGGTCGATCATCTTGAGGCTGTTGATGATCATCGTGATGGCGACAAACGTTATGGGCTGGGCAAGCATGGGGACGCTGATCCGCCAGAAAGTCTTCCAAGGGCTGGCGCCGTCCACACGGGCCGCTTCCAGGACCGCGGTGTCGATCGATTTGTACGCCGCGGACAAGACCGTCATGGAAAGGCCCGTCCATATCCAGACGCCCGTGGCAATCAGCGCGTAATTCACGGCCTCCGAAATCCCGAGCCAGGCTATGGGAGTGAAACCGGGGATCACGAGCTTCAGCACCGCGTTGATGACGCCGATCGACGCGTCCGTGCTGAACAGGAACCTGGCGATGACCGCGGCGGCCGTTGCTGAAATGACCATGGGAAGAAAGACCGCGGACTTCACGAGCCTTTCCAACCGTATCCCGTTGGACAGGACGGCAATGAGCAGCCCGAACGCCACGGTGCCCCCCGCAAAAAGGATCAGCCACAGGATATTGTTCATCAGGGCGCCTGAGGGCGGCCAATGCCGAAGGTTCAGGAAAAGTTGGTCGTGGGCCAGAAGGTTGACGTAGTTTTTCAGACCCACAAAGCGCGTCGGGTCGAAACCGGTGCCGCCGAAAAAGCTCACCCGCAAGGTCTGGATGGTCGGGTAGACCAGGTATGCGGCCAGGAGAATCAGGGCGGGCAGCACGAAGAGCCATGCCCGAAGCTGCGCTCCGCGATCTTTCATGGTTCCCCCCATGGATGAAGCGAGGCGGCCCGTGACGCGAGCCGCCCCTTTCGGTCCGTTACCTAACTAATACGAGCGCGCAGCGACGTCCTCGAGCTGCTGCAGCGCGTCCATGTAATGATCGGGATCTTTGATGATTTGCTGGAACGCCGTGAACTCGGCGTCACCACCCACGGCTGCCGGCGCCTGGTCCGATCCGTCGAACACGAAGATCGAGCTGGTTGTCAGCTGCCTTGCTTCCTTGGCGGTAAGCGGTGCGTACACAGACAGGCTCACCAGTTTGTTCGGCGACACGACGGAGCCCTTCTTGGCCGACGCCCAGATGGTATTGGCTTCCTTGCTGGCAAGCCATCGCACCAGCTTTGTGACCTGGGGATTGTTGGCGAATACCACCATCAAGTCCCCGCCGCCCGTGACGGGCGTTCCCCACTTCGGATCAACGGACGGGAACATGAAGAAGTCATAGTCCTTGCCGGGCTTCAAAGTCGGGAAGTTCTGCGCGGCAAAGGAGCCCATGAATCCGCCCTCGTAGTACATTTCCGCAGCGGCATCCGGCTTGAGGACCAGGTTGAACGCATCTATGAAGCCCGTGGAAAGGGTCCCTTCCGCGCCCCCGGCAAGCTTCTTGTCCGCCGGAGTGAACGCCTGGATCATCTTCTGGACTGCCGCAACAACGGTGTCATCCGTCCACTTCACCTCGTGGGTCACGTGGAGCTTCTGGTACAAGTCCGGTCCTACGATGCGGACGTAGATGTTCTCGAACCAGTCGGTCAATGTCCAGCCGTCCTTGGCGCCGACTGAAAGAGGGGTCTTGCCCGCGGCGATGTACTTGTCCTCCAGCGCAATGAACTGGTCCCACGTCTGCGGGACCGACGCGCCGATGGCCTTGAGTGACGCCGGCTTGTACCAGAACGTGCTCTTCGAGTTCGCCTTGGCGATCAGGCCATAGAACTTGCCGTCCACTGTTCCCAGGTCGATCCACGCCTTGCCGTAGTTCGTGTTCAGAACCTTGGTGGACAGGATGTCATTGCTCATGCCCGCGTTCAGGGCAATGAGGGATCCCTGCCGGGCGTACGCCGCAACTTCGCCGGGCCGGGGGACGAAAGCGATGTCCGGCGCGTTGTTTGCAGCCACTCGGGACTTCAAAATGATGGTCGAGTCGCGGTTGCCTTCGTAGCTGTACGGGATCTTGGATGCGTCAAGGACCGCGCGGAACCCGGCTTCCTCGTCTCCTCCCCATGTCGCCAGGATGGAGACCGGCTTTGCCTGGGCGCCGGCCGGTTGAATCCCGGTCGTGACGAGAAAGGCCAGAGCCAGGATCGGGATCAGGAAAATCACACTACGTCTCATAGGAACACCTCCTCGGACTGATTGTCCTTCCAGTTCGACGAACTGGCCAGTTGCCTCTGCGCCGTGGCCGCGGTCTCCGCGATGGCGGAAGATTCACGCGGCACGAGCTCGAAAGGGGTCGTTTCGTGATGGGGAGGAGCAATCCTCCCATTCATCAGCTCAAAAAGGATCTCCGCCGAGCGCCGGCCGTGCTCTTCGACGGGGAAGCTCACGGTGCTCAGCGGCGGAGACGCATACGGGGAGTCCACGATGTTGTCGAAGCCGAAAACCGCGATGTCACGCGGCACGCTCAGGCCTGCCTCAGCAATTGCCCGCAGGGCCCCGAATGCCACCTCGTCGCTGGCCACAAAGACGGCCGAGGGCAGCGCGCGCTCTCGAAGCATCGACTTCATTGCCGCGTGCCCGCTCTCGGGGCTGAAACCGCCGTAGCGCACCAGCGATCTGCGGAACGGAATGCCGTTGGCGCGGAGCGCCGCCTGGTAGCCTGCCAGCCTGGCTGCGGCGGCGGTGAATTGCAGCGGCGCGTTCGTGATGCACCCGATGCGGCGATGACCCATGCCGATGAGATGCTCCACGACGACCCGCCCGGCCTCCCGATTGTCGATGTCGATGGAGCACAGGTCGACTCCCGGCAGGCTTCCAATGAGCACAACGGGGAACCGGTCCCTGGCCAGGGCCAGGAGCTGCCGGTCACCGGTGCGCGGTTCCAGCATGATGAGCCCGTCGATGTGGCTGGCGCGCGCAAGGGCCAGGAGGTTGGTGCCGGTGGTCCCCTCCTCCACGGCATCGATCATGAGCCTGAGGTTGTGCTCATGGACGACCTTCATCAGGCCATCGATAAGGCGCGGGATGATGGAGTGACAAGCCAGGTGGTGATATGTCTGGGTATACACAAGAGCGATGTTCTCCGTTTTGCGCCGGGCAAGGGCCTTGCCGGCGGCATCAGGAAAGTAGCCCAGGTCTCGCGCCGCTTTCAGGACCCGCGTCCTTGTTCCGGCGCTGATCTTTGCGTCCGAGACTTCGTTCAACACGAAGGAAACGGTGGCGCGTGAGACGCGCGCCCGGCGGGCAACATCGTAGCTTGTAACAGTTTTCTTCCTGCCGGGTGCCATTTCCTCTCCCCGGAAAACCTGGCGGACTTGACTTTCCTTACTAACACGTGTCAGTAACGTGAAAAAGAGAATATCACCCCGAAGTACCCCTGTCAAGAAAAACTTGAGGACAAAGTTGCCATGCGGGTCTGATCCTCTTATCTTCAGGGCATAACAGGAGGCAGGAAATGGCCTGGCATTGACATAGACGATTCCTACGACTTCCAGTTTTCGTTTTTGTTTTTTTGCTGATCGAATTTCTGGACGAGCTTGCCGGAGGGATCAGGGAGGCCGCATGGCCGTCCATTCACCGGGAGCTCGGGCTGACCTACCTTCAAATCGGGGTCCTTCTCGGCGCTCCGACAATCCTGAGCGGCATTTTCGAGCCAATGATCGGAATCCTGGCGGATATCCGAAAGCGGCGGAAGCTGGTGCTTGCCGGAGGCATCCTCTTTGGCGCTTCCCTGGCCCTGACCGCCATGAGCCCCGGCTTCTGGGTTCTGCTCCTCTCATTCATCCTGTTCTACCCCGCGTCCGGCGCGTTCGTGAGCCTTTCCCAGGCGGAGCTGATGGACCGGGACCCGGACCACAGGGATCAGAATATGGGGCGGTGGACTTTGGCGGGAGCGGCGGGCGCAGTGGTGGGGCCCCTGGCGCTTGGTCTGGTAGGGGGGCTCGGCATCGGGTGGCGACTCCTCTACCTGGTGACAGCGGTCATCTCCGCAGGTGTGTTTGTGCTCGCAGCTCGCTTTGCTTTTCCCCCTGGAGAAGCGGCGCTTGCCCCGGGAGAATCCCCAGGCGCGGCCCCTGAAGACCGTCGCAGCTTCCGCGAAGGACTGCGCGGCGCCCTGCATGCCCTCAAGCGGGGAAGCGTGCTCCGCTGGCTGGCGTTGCTCGAGCTCGCCAACCTGATGCTGGATGTGTTGTTCGGCTTTCTGGCCCTGTATTTCACGGACGTCGCGGGCCTTTCTCCCGGACGGGCGGCGCTTGGCGTCACTCTGTGGACGGTGTGCGAGGTGGTTGGCGACCTGGTTCTCATTCCTCTGATGGATCGCGTGGACGGTCTTCACTATATGCGCATCAGCGCGGCGGCGGTGACAGTGCTCTTTCCCTGCTTCCTTGTTGTCGGGCCGATTGCAGGGAAGCTTGCCCTCATGGCGGTGATCGGCCTGATCCGCGCGGGCTGGTACGCCATCCTTCAGGCACGGCTGTACCAGTCTCTGCCTGGCCAGAGCGGGGTCGCGCTTGCGCTGGTCAACATGGCAGGGCTTGCCGGCGGGCTCATACCGCTGGGGCTTGGCGCGCTTGCCCAGAGCGCGGGGCTTCACACCGCAATGTGGGTGCTCCTGGCCGCGCCGCTTGCGCTGCTTGTCGGGTTGCCGCGGCGGCGGCGATAACTTGCCACGCCGCGGAGCTTTGTCAGTATCTTGTTTCTGTGACGCTCCGGATTGGAACCAGCGGCTACAGCTACAAGGAATGGAAGGGCGGTTTTTATCCCGAGGATCTCAAGGCGGCCGACATGCTGTCCTACTATGCCCAGCGGCTGGGCACCGTGGAGATCAATAATACCTTCTATCGTCTTCCCACACCGAAGCTGCTCGACGGCTGGGCTTCGCAGGTGCCGGAGAGCTTTCGTTTCGTTTTGAAGGTTTCCCAGAAGATCACCCACTTCAAGCGACTCAAAGGCGTGGAGGAAGAAACCGGCTACCTTGTCGAAAGCGCGCGCACTCTGGGTCCGAAGCTGGGGGCGTTCCTGGTCCAGATCCCGCCGAACTTCGCGCGGGATGACGAGCGGCTGGCGGCCTTCCTGGCTCTGCTGCCCCGGGGCATGCGCGCCGCGCTGGAGGTTCGCAATAAGTCATGGCTGGATCCGCAGGTCTACGCGCTCCTGGAAAAGCACGGCGTTGCCCTGGTGGCCAGCCAGACGGACGAGGAACCGGACCCCGCCATCGTTCGCACCGCGCCGTGGGGCTACCTGCGCCTTCGAAAGACTTCGTACCAGCAGGGCGAGCTCACCGAATGGTCGCAGCGGATCGCGGAAATGGGCTGGGACGAGGCGTTTGTTTTCTTCAAGCACGAGCAGATCGCCCCTGACCTGGCTGGAAAGCTTTCCGCTGCCGCGGCACAGAAACACAGCGCCTGATCGGCAGATCTCCCGCTTGCCCTGGACGCCCGTTCAAGGATAATCATGAGCATGCTGTTCACACCCTTCTCCCTGCGGGGTATCACTCTTCGAAACCGCATCTGCGTCTCCCCCATGTGCCAGTATTCGTCTGAGGACGGATTTGCAACGGACTGGCACCTTGTCCACCTTGGAACCCGCGCTGTCGGCGGAGCGGCGCTTGTATTCACGGAGGCTACCGCCGTCACCGCGCAAGGACGGATCAGCGCGCATGATCTGGGAATCTGGAAAGACGAGCACGTGCCTGCGCTTGAGAGGATCACGCGATTCGTGACCAACCAGGGCGCGGTGCCAGGCATCCAGCTTGCGCATGCAGGCAGGAAGGCTTCCGTTGCAATTCCCTGGCAGGGCGGAGAACCGGTACCAGAGGCCGCGGGTGGGTGGAGAACCGTGGGCCCGAGCCCCCTCCCTTTTGCGCAGAACCACCCCGCGCCTGATGAGCTTTCCCGATCGCAAATCCCGGAAATCGTGGCGGCTTTTGCCGCCGCGGCGCGCAGGGCCCTGGCCGCAGGGTTCCAGGTCCTGGAGATACACGCGGCGCACGGATACCTCCTGCACGAGTTCCTGTCCCCGCTGTCCAACCGCCGCGGCGACGAATACGGCGGGTCCCTGGAAAACAGGATGCGCCTCGTTCGCCAGGCCGCCGCTGCCGTGCGCGCGGTGTGGCCCGAGCGCCTTCCCCTGTTCGCAAGGATCTCTGCAACGGACTGGGTGGAAGGGGGCTGGGATATCGAACAATCAGTGGAGCTTGCCCGAGCCCTGAAAGCGGAAGGCGTGGACGTGATCGACTGCTCTTCCGGTGGCAACGTCAGCAAAGCTGAGATTCCTTTCGGCCCGGGGTACCAGACCGCCTTCGCAGAGCGCATCCGACGCGAAGCAGGGATCCCCACCGGCTCCGTCGGGCTGATCACCTCAGCCCAGCAGGCGGACCATGTCCTTCGCACGGGTCAGGCGGACCTGGTCATCCTGGCCCGGCAGCTTCTGCGTGACCCGTACTGGCCGCTTCGCGCCGCTGCGGAGCTCAAGGCGCAGGCTCCCTGGCCCAACCAGTACCTCCGCGCCAGGACATGACACGGCCCTCGTAACGACGCGCGCGCTGGGATGGACAGCGCGGTGATATTATGTTATCCGTGACCTCGGCCATTACGCCCCATGAAAAGCGTTCCTGACGCCGAGACAGCAATCGGGCCTGACGTTTCCGCCCCCGTCCTGCAGACCCGTGGAATAACGAAGATCTTTGCCCGGATTGTCGCCAACAAGGACATCTCCATCCGGCTCCAGCGCGGAGAAATCGTTGCCATCCTCGGAGAGAACGGCGCCGGCAAGACCACTCTGATGAACATTCTGTTCGGCCTCTACCGCCCCAGCGGCGGGGAGATCCTTCTGGCAGGCCGGCCGGCGGTGTTCGACTCCCCGCGAGACGCCATCAGAAGCGGCCTGGGAATGGTTCACCAGCACTTCATGCTGGTGCCCACGCTCACTGTCACGCAGAACATCATCCTTGGCGCGGAGCCCGTGACACTTGGCCACATCAGGTACAGGGAAGCGCGGGGAAAGGTGGCGGAGCTGGCGGGACGATACCACCTGGGAGTTGACCCGGACGCCCGCGTGGAGGATTTGTCGGTCGGCCTTCAGCAGCGGGTGGAGATCCTCAAGGCCCTTTACCGAAGCGCCCGTATCCTGATCCTGGACGAGCCCACGGGAGTGCTCACCGGAATCGAGGTGGAGGAGCTGTTCACCGTGCTCAAGCGCCTCGCGTCCCAGGGAACTTCCATCATCATCATCACGCACAAGCTGGAGGAGGTGAAGAGGCTCTCCGACAGGGTTTACATCCTGCGGCGCGGCATTGTCGTCGGGGAGAGGCGCACCTCCGACGTCCAGGCACGCGAGCTTGCGACCCTCATGGTGGGCCGGGAGGTCGTGCTGCACGGGCGCAGCGGCGGCTCGAACGTCTCCCCCTCTCCCGTCCTGACCGCGCGGGAGCTGGAGGTCAGAAGCTCGCGCGGGTTCATGGCGCTTTCGGGCTGCAGCTTCACCATCGGGTCCGGTGAGATAGTGGGGCTGGCGGGAGTGGAGGGCAATGGCCAGAAGGAGCTGGCTGATGCGCTGGTGGGACTTGCGCCCATCGAAAGAGGAACGCTTGTCTTCAAGGGAAAGGACATCAGCCGCTGGGGCGTGAAAAGACGCATCCTGGCGGGAATGGGGACGGTGCCGCAGGACAGGAGAGGAGCAGGGCTCGTCCTGCCCTTCTCAATTGAAGAGAACCTCCTCATCGGGGCAAGCGATCTGCCTCCGTTCAACAGGAGGGGGTTCCTGGACTTTTCAGCTGTCCGCAGGAACGGAGAGAAGCTCATGGAGAGCTTCGACATCCGCGCCTCCGGCGCCAACGCTTCCGCCTCCACCCTTTCCGGCGGCAACCAGCAGAAGGTCATCCTGGCGCGGGAGTTCTCCCGGACGCCGGCTTTCCTCCTTGTGTGCCAGCCCACCAGGGGCCTGGATGTGGGCGCAACGGAATACATCTACGGCCGCATCCGTGAGCTTCGAGATGCCGGAGCTGCCATCCTCCTCATCTCCATGGAGCTGGAAGAGGTCTTCGCCCTTTCGGACCGGATTGCCGTCCTGCACGGCGGAAAAATCGTCTTTGAAAAGCCCGCCCGGGAAACAACGGAGGCGGAAGTGGGGGAATACATGATCCGCGGCGCCGCGGAGGCGCGCGTCGTGTGAAGAATCCGCTTCTCCGCCCCGCCCTGATGACGGCCGCCGTGCTCCTGGCCCTGCCCGGGGCGGTCCTCTCCATCGCCTCCTATTTCTGGGGGGTATGGCTGATAGGGGGCGCATGCGCCCTTCTGGGGGTGGAACGCCTCCTCTCCCTTGGGTCCGGCGCGTTTCTTTCAGACACGCGCGCTTTACTGGCAAAGGCGGCCATGCCGGTGGAAGGCGTATGCCTTGCTCTTCTGATAGGCGCCGCCATCATGGCGGTAACCGGGCATGACCCCGTTTCCTCGTACAGCGCCTTGTTCTACGGGGGGCTCGTGAAGAACTGGCACGTTTCCGTGCTGAACGCGACGCCCCTGATCTTCACGGCGCTTGCGGTCGCCGTTGCCTTCCACGGCGGCCTTTTCAACATCGGCGCCGAGGGCCAGTACTACGTTGGCGTCATTGTGGCAACCTGGCTGGGGCTGATGCTGCGCCTCCCTCCCATCCTCTCTCTGCCAATCATCTTCCTGGCCGGCGCCCTGGCCGGGGCGCTTGCCAACGTCATCCCTGCGTGGCTCAAGGTGCGCACCGGCGCCCATGAGGTGGTCACGACCATGATGTTCGCGTACGCGGTGGCCACCCTCTCCCCCATCTTCATACGCGCCCACGGCGGGGACCCATCGATGACCGATCACCCCGGTGCCACGGATACGATACTGCTGCAGAGCCAGCTCCCCGTTTTCAAGAGCGTGCTTCCCCTGGCGAACTACCGGCTGCACTTCGGAATCCTCATCGCAATCGCCCTTGCCTTGCTGGTGCGGTTTCTGCTTTCCCGCACGAACCTCGGGTTCAAGATCCGGGCAACAGGCTTCAATCCTGTGGCGGCAAGGATGCAGGGAATTTCGACGGCGGGGATAACCATGGCGAGCCTCCTCATCTCGGGGGCAATCGCGGCACTTTCGGGGGTCACGCAGGTCGTCGGACTTGACCACCGCATGTACCAGAACCTGAGCGCCGGCTACGGTTGGAACGGCATCTCGGTTGCGCTTCTGGCCCGCAACAATCCTGTGGCCATCATCTTTGCCTCCCTCCTGTGGGGGACCCTTGACGCGGGGGGCCAGTACATGGCGCGAACCGCCCAGACTCCCAATGCAATCATCGAGATCATCAAGGGTGTGATATTGTTCCTCATGCTCGCCGAGTACCTCTGGACGTGGCTCGCCGCCCGCCTGCGCCCAAAGAGGGTGGCTGCATGATGCAGGCCCTGGCCATGGTTTTCACCCCGCAGCTGCTGGAGGCCACCATCCGCCTCTCAACCCCGGTGACCCTGGCCTCGATAGGAGCGATGGTGTGCGAGCGCACCGGCGTCACCAACATCGCCATGGAAGGGATCATGCTGATGGGGGCCTTCTTCGCCGCTGCCGTGGGATATGCCACGGGCAGCGCCTGGCTGGGCCTTCTGGGCGGGATTGCAGGAGGCATGGCTTTTTCCCTGCTGTTCGCGTGGGCGGCAGTCACGCTTCACATCAATCACGTGGTTGCCGGGGCCATCATGAACATCCTCGCCTTCGGCTTCACCCGGTACTTCATGAACGTCTTCTACCATATCCAGGGCACCTCCCCTGCCCTGCCCGTGACTCTGCACCATTACAAGTATGCCCTGCCGGTCCTGGGGTCCATTCCCTTCGTTGGCCCGGCCTTCTTCAACCAGACCCCCATCGTGTACCTGTCCCTGATCGCCGTCATCGCCTGGGCCTGGATACTTGCCCGGACCCGGCTGGGCCTTTCCGTGCTTGCCGCAGGGGAACACCCCATGGCGTACGAGACGCTGGGGAGATCCGTGCCGCGCATCCGGTATTTCGGCGTCCTGATGTCCGGGCTGCTCTGCGGCATAGCCGGCTCGTTCCTGTCCATCGAGAACTCCAACTCCTTCACCGAGGGCATGACGGACGGGCGTGGCTTCATAGCGCTTGCAGCGAATATCGCAGGGGGCTGGCGCCCCCTGGGGTGTTTTCTCTCGTCGTTCTTCTTCGGTTTTGTGGATGCCCTGCAGCTTCGCGTGCAGAGCTCGGGACTCCTCCGCGTGCCTTCCGAGGTTTTCCTTGTTTTTCCGTACATTGCGACCATCGCGGCCGTGGCGGGGCTTGTCCGCGGATCACGCCCGCCGGCAGCTGTGGGGAAAGATTTCACAATCGAGGGGGAAGGAGACTAGCGGGTTCACTCAGGGAACAATCTCTCCGTTGGAGAGTGGGAATCATGCAGCCGCGCCTTTCGGACATCCAATACTGCGGGCTACCGCAGTGGGGCGCGGCCAGACATCCGTGTCTAAGGGAGGTTTGCAGATGAAACGCGCACTCGTTCTTGCCTTTGCCATGGCGGTGGTGCTCACCGTGTCGGTCGGAGCCCAGAGCGCCAAGCCTTTGGTCGCAATGACCACGGACACGAACGGGCTGGGAGACGGCTCGTTCAACGACGGCGTCTATGCCGGCCTCAAGAGGGCAGAGGCTGAAGGGCTGTGCACCGTAAAGGTGGTGGAAGCGCACGCCATGACGGACTATGTCCCGAACCTTTCGGGCCTTGCTGAGGACGGCGCCAAGCTGGTGTTCGGGGTCGGAGCGCTCATGATCGAGCAGATCCAGGAGGCGGCAAAAAGCCATCCCGACACGTACTTCGCCGGCATCGACCATTATTACGGTGGCGACATCCCGCCCAATCTCATCGGGATCTCCTATCGGGAGCAGGAGGCAGGGTACCTGGCAGGCATCGTGGCCGGGTACATGACGAAGAAGTATTCGAAGAACTCGCCCCTTCTCAACGGCAAGAACGTCATCGGCGCCGTGCTGGGAATGGACATCCCACCCGTGGAGCGCTACCTGGCCGGCTGACATTGCCGGGGCGAAGTCGGTGAACCCGACCGTTGATGTGCGCTATATCGTGACGGGGACTTTCGCGGACAGGGCAAAAGGCAAAGAGGCAAGCATCGCGCTCATCGACCAGGGCGCGGACATTGTCATGCAGATAGCGGGGCTTACCGGCATGGGCGTGCTGGATGCTGCCCGGGAGCGCCACGTGCTCGCCATCGGCGCCGACGTGGATCAGAACCCTGCGGCACCCGAGTACGTGCTGACCTCGGCCCTCAAGGGGACCACGATTTCCGCCTACAAAGCCATCAAGGCCCTGTCAGACGGCACCCTGAAAGGCGGGCAGAACATCGTGTACGGTCTTGCGGAGGACGCAATCGACATCGCGCCTTTCCACCAGTTCGACAAGATCGTCCCCGCGGAAGTCAAGGACGCCGTTGCAAAGGCGAAGAAAGACATCATCTCCGGCAAGATCAAGGTCCCGGTGAGCCTTGCCGAGCTGGGAATCAAGAAATAAAAAAAAACAGGCAGGGGGCCGCGGGCATTCCCCGCGGCTTCCCGGCCAGGAAGCTGCCTGAATGACGCGGGAAGATGTGGCGGAAGCGGCGGAGCATATCGGGTCACGGATCGGCGTGCGTCCGCAAGCGGCGCTTGTGCTGGGATCCGGCCTCGGGGGTCTGGCGGAGGAGATGCACGGGTCCGAAGCCGTTCCCTACAGCAGCATTCCGCATTTCCCCGTGTCCACGGCCCCCGGGCATGCGGGCCGCCTTGTTGCGGGAACATTATCCGGGCTCCCGGTGATAGTGATGCAGGGCCGGTTCCATTCCTATGAGGGCTACCCGGCCCCGGACCTGTGCTTTGCCCCGCGCGTGCTGCATGCACTCGGTGCGGGCGTCCTGATCCTTACGAACGCCGCCGGCGGCGTGAACCTGGCTTACGCGCCGGGGGATTTCATGCTCATTTCGGATCACGTCAACCTGACCTCGGAGAGCCCCCTCCGGGGCGAGGACAGCCTGGCATTCGGTCCCCGGTTTCCCGACATGTCGAACGTCTATGATCCGGGGCTTCGCGCGCTGGCGCGCCGTCTGGCGACTCAGCTGGGGATTTCCCTCCAGGAAGGCGTCTACGCATGGTTTGCCGGTCCCAGCTTCGAAACCCCGGCTGAGATCCGCATGGCCCGGGTCCTGGGCGCGGATGCGGTGGGGATGTCGACGGTGCCGGAGGCTGTTGCCGGAGCACACTGTGGAATGCGCGTCATGGGGATTTCCCTCATCGCAAATATGGCGGCAGGCATACTGCCTCAACCCATAACTGCCGAGGAGGTGATAGCGATATCCCAGGAAAAAGGTCCGAAGCTCGCCGCGCTTATCAAGGCGCTCATCACGGCGCTTCCCGGCGGCATGAAGTCGTAGCAGGAAATGGACAGGCCCACTGCCGGCGATATCATTCGATTGCTCGATCTCCAGCCTCTGCCGGGAGAAGGCGGGTGGTATCGACAGACCTGGATTTCTCAAGGCGCTGAAAGACTACCCGGGCGGGCGCACGGATCTGCAATCTTTTTCCTGCTGACCCCGGAGCGCATGGGTTTTTCCGCCTTCCACGTTCTTGGCACGGATGAGATCTACCATTTCTACACGGGCGATCCCGCGGAGCTTCACTTGCTGCATCTGGACGGCCGACATCAAAAGATCATCCTGGGCGCACGCGTGGACAGGGGGGAGACCCCTCAGGCTGTTGCGCCTGCCGGCGCGGTCCAGGGATCCCGCATAGTCTCCGGCGGGGAGTACGCTCTCCTGGGCACCACCATGGCGCCTGCTTTCACGCCGGAGGATTTCCGCCTCAGCCCGCGCGCGGAGCTGCTTGCCCGTTTCCCGGATCATGCCGGGATCATTACGACGCTGACCAGGGAATGAGCGGGTCCTGGGCGCTGGTCAGGCTTGCTCCGCCGTCAACCAGGAGGTCGATTCCCGTTATCCATGCCGCTGCCTCGGAAGCCAGGAACAGGCACGCGGCGCCGATCTCCTCCGGTTGTCCCGTCCTGCCAAGCGGGGCCACGGCGATGAAGCGGTTGTAACCGGAAGGCCATGCCTGCTCCAGGCCTTCCCGATGGATGAGCCCGGGGGAAACCGAGTTGACCCTGATGCCCCTGGTTCCAAGCTCAAGCGCGCTCGCCCTGGTGTAGTGGAGCACCGCTGCTTTTGCCGCGGCATAATGGGCGTGATTGTGCACCGGGCGATGCGCCTCGGTTGAGGCGATGTTGATGATGGCCGCTCCCGGCCCCATGATTGCCGAAGCCTCGCGCGTGAAGAAATGCGTTGCCGTGAGGTTGGCGTCCACGACGGTCCGCCAGCTCTCAGCGTCCAGCTCGCCAAGCGGGGCCACAGGATAGATTCCTGCGTTGTTGATCAGCGTCGAAAAAACGAGCCGAGCCCCGCCCGGCACGCGCAAGGCACCCGCTATCTCCTTCAGGCATGCCTGGACCGACTCCTGGTCAGCGCCGTCGGCCTGAAGGCACACGTGGCGTTCAGGATGCGGGAGCGTCAGCCGCAGCGCCTCGGCTTTCTCCTTTCCGCGGTGATATCCCAGGAAAAGCGACGCCCCTGATTCCGCGAAGACTCGGGCAATTCCTGCGCCAAGCACGCCCGAGGCCCCGGTCACAAGGACAGCCTTGCCGGAAAAATCGAATGCTTCGCTGAGGGTCATGTCCGCTTCCTCATCAAGGGCGACTCCCGGGCATGAGCGCAGCAAGAACGACCCAGCGATAGGGACAGAAGCGGACCTGTGAGCGCACCTTTTCCTCCTTGTGTGCAGCAAGGCCAGGAGAGCGGGCTCGAGTGTAGCAACGCCGCGGCAATCCTGCAATGGTCCCGAGCTGTCGCGCCCTTGCGGAACAAAGGCGAACGGCGAATAATCCATGGTTCAGGCCGAGGCTTATGCAATACACGCTTTTCCTGGTTCTTTCACCGATCGCGGCGCTCGTCATGATTGCAACCGCTTTCAACGTCCAGCGGCAGAAAACAGCCTGGCTGGCCCGACCACTTGCCCTGGCAATCTGGCTCTCCCTTGGCTTTCTCGTGACGAATGCTCTGGAGCTGGCGTGGCCCACGGAAAGCGGGACCATGCTGTTCGCGAAGCTGAGCTATCCCTTTTCCACGCTCATCCCCGTGTCATTTCTGCTTTTTACTCTTGCCTACACGGGTCAGGAACACCTGCTTGCGGGGGTGCGCAAGCTCGTCGTCTTTGTCGTTCCTTTCGCAACCTCCATGCTCGCGTTCACCGAGCCGCTTCACGGCCTGATATGGACTTCAGTCTGGTACACGCCATACGGCGGAATGCTGGCGATGAACGTGACATACGGCTGGTTTTTCTGGGTGAACACAGTCTATTCCGTCGGGCTTCTCCTGGTGAGCGCGTCCCTCCTCACCCGCGGGACGTTTCACGTGAGCAGCGTGTATCGCTCCCAGTCCCTTCTGGCCCTCCTCGGGATCCTGGCGCCATTGGCTTTGTTCTTCATCTACACGTTCAAGATCATCCCGGGGTTCACGAAGAACTTCTCCCCCGTCGCCTACTGCGTACCGGCCCTGTGCTTCATGGCGGCCATCCGCCAGCACGGGTTCCTGGATCTGGTTCCCGTTGCGCGCCGCACGCTGGTGGAAGAGATGGCGGACGCCATGGTCGTCGTGGATGCACAGTGCCGTATCATGGACGCCAACGGAAAAGCATGCGTCATCCTCGGTTTGCCTGTGCCGGCCATCGGGACCACCCTCCCTTCAGGATCCAGCCTGCGGGTGGCCCTGGAATCCACTCTGGTGCCCGGTGCTCCGCAGGAAATTGCCCTTGAGACCCGGGGAGAGCGGCGTTTCTACGATGCCCGCGTGACGCCCGTTCAAGGGACCCACAACAGGGTCACCGGCACCATCGTCTTGCTGCACGACGTGACGGATACGCACCTTCTCATCGAGGAAAAGAACAGGCTCATCAAGGAGCTGTCCGAGGCCTCCGAAGAGATCAACGCCCTGCGGGGCATCATCCCCATTTGCATGTACTGCAAGAAAGTCAGGGACGATGACGGCTTCTGGCACCAGGTGGAAAGCTATGTAAGCGCACGATCCCTTGCGCAGTTCAGCCACGGGTTGTGCCCGGACTGTCTCAAGAAACTGGAGAACGGCAAGCTCGGCTGACTCCCTCGCGCAGTCCGGACGCTGGACGCGCCTTCCGTGCATTCCCCGCGGACTCTTTTCAGCCCGCAGGCATCCCCCTGCATTCGCCCCACAGGAACGCCTCGATGTCCAGGCTCCCCAGGAGAGAGAGTAGCTCCGCTCCGCCCTGCCCCTCCCTTCGCGCTGACTGTTCACAAGCAGGTGTTCCAGCGTTACTCTAGGGCATGGCGGCGCGCGACGCAGTGGTCATCGAGCCGGAAGGGCAATCGGACACGGTTGTCATCCTCATGCACGGCCTGGGAGCAGACGGTCACGATTTCGAATCCCTTGTGCCGGAGCTGGACCTGCCCTCGGCTCCCTCAATCCGATGGATCTTCCCGCACGCACCGGTGCGTCCCGTGACCGTCAACGGCGGGTACAGGATGCGCGCCTGGTTTGATATCATCGCTATTGATCCCCGCGCCCCTGAAGACGAGGCCGGCATCCGCGAATCCGCCCAGTCCGTTGGAAATCTTGTCCGCGCCGAGCGCGAGCAGGGAATCGCATCCGACAGGATTGTCCTTGCCGGCTTTTCGCAGGGAGGGGCGCTGGCCCTTTACACGGCTCTGCGCTGGCCGGAGCGACTTGCCGGGCTGGTCGCGATGTCGTGCTACCTCCCGCTTCCCTTCAAGCTGCCGGCGGAGGCACACCCGGCGAATGCGGCCATTCCCGTCTTCATGGCGCACGGCACGGCTGACCCCGTTGTGCCTTTTGACCTCGGAGAGGCCGCACGGGATCTCCTGCTGGCAAAGGGTTGTGACGTTTCGTGGCACGAATACCAGATGCAGCATGGCCTATGCGCGCAGGAGGTCACGGATCTCAGGGAATGGCTGCTGCGCATCCTGGCGGTCCGCCGTTGAGTCAAATCGGCCGCGGAACTCCTTTCATCTGGCTGGCCGCGGATTGAAGCTTCTCCTGCATTTTCCTTATGTCACCGCTGAAAATGTAGGAAATCACCACCAGGAGCAGGGCGCAAGGAATCCACATGGCGGCGGAAATGCTCAAGGCCGCGCCCATGCCGATGGCCACCGAGAGGAGGCCGCCGACGAGCTTGCCCAGACCCGTGCCCACCGAATCGGTCAGGTTGAAAATCGAAAAAATGGAACCGCGATTTTCGGGCACGTTCACGTCCAGGAGCATCGTTTTCACGTTCGGGTTGGTGACCGAAGCAATGAATGAAGCAAGGAGACCGAGCCCCAACGTGAGAAGAAGGTTCTTTCCCAGGGGCAGGATGAAAATGAGCATTCCAACGAGGGCTCCCGCGAACGTCGTGATGGAGCAGAGAAGCGGCAGATACGAAGCTTTGCGCTTGAACAGCGCGCCGCCCCACAATCCGCCGAAAATGGTCCCAAGCGTTGTCCCGATGCCGAAAAACAGGAACACCGTCGTGGCCTCCTGTATCGTGAAGCCGCGGTCCTCACTCAGGAACTTCACCAGGAACAGCGGAATAGCGCCCCACGGAATGGTACCGACGAGCCCTTGCACGAACAGGTACAGGTTCGTGGGCACCCTGACCAGGTTTGCGTAATCGGAGAGCTTCATGGTCCTTGAATAGACGGCGCCGCTGTCAAACAAGGCTTTCAGGGACTCTTCCGTTGCGCCCCGTTTCGGCTCAGTTACAAAGAAGGAGAAGAATGGCAGGACAACGAGGCCGGGAAGCGCGGAAACGATGAACGGAAACCTCCACCCGAGCGCGGGGCCGAGGTATCCGCCAAGCAGCTGGCCTATTATTTGCCCCAGGCCAATGACGGTGACCATCCACGTCACCGCGGAGGCCCTTTCTTTCTCTCCGTACATGTCGCCGATCAGCGAGAAGATCGTTGGAAAAGAAACTCCAACCCCTATGCCGGTCAGGATCCGCAGGATGAAGAACTGCTGGTAGTTCTGGACGAAGGCCGTCAGCAGGCACGGGATCTGGCCCAGGAGAATGGAGTACACAAAGAGGAGCTTCCTGTTTCTCTTGTCCGTCAGGTATCCCCAGATGATGCTCACGACAGCTCCCAGGATCGTGAAAAGGCCGCTCATCAGGCCGATGGCGGCATCATTGACGCTGAACTCCTTTTCAATAAGCACGAGCGTTGAGTTCATCACGTTCTGGTCCGCGTTCAGAAATCCCACGATGATGATCATGAGAACGAGCGCGAGGGTCCTATTGTTCTTCATTTCCAGCGTCTCCTTGCCCCGCAATCAATACTTCGTAGGGTCCAATGTCGATCCCTTCGTCAAGATCGACGTGTTGGGCCGTGGATTTCAGCGAGCCGAGGAGTACCTTCAACCTCCGCGGCACTACGGACAGCTTCGGCTTCATGAACAGCCGCTTTGCAGTGAAGTTCAGAGCCACAAGCACGCTTCCTGACCCGTCCTCCCGGACATAGACAAGGGCATTGGGGAGGCATTCCTCTACAAAACTGATATTGCCCGATTGGAGGGCCGGGGCCTTTTTCCTGAGCCAGATGAGCTTTTTGTAGAAGGTCAGCAAGGAGCATGCGGATCCAGCTTGCGCCTTGGCGTTGTTTCTGGAGAAGTTCCCGTCCACGGGCAGCCAGGGTATCCCCTCAGTAAAGCCCGCATGGCCCGAGCCGTCCCATTGCATGGGGGTCCTTGCCAGGTCACGGCGGAATCTTCTCAAAGGCCAGGTCTTCCTGCTGAGCGGGTCCGCCAGATCCCTTTTTCTGAGCCGGCCTCCTGTCATGCCAATCTCTTCTCCATAATACAGAAACGGCGTGCCGCGAAGGGTGAGCAGGAGGGCAGCGGCAACTTTTGCCCTGGCTTCAGACCATTTCCCTTTGCGGTACCGGAGATAGTGGCGCAGGTTGTCATGATTGCTCAGCGTGAAGGCGGGCCAGGCCCCGGCCGGCAGGCGGCCATACCAGTTCGCAAGGGAAGCGTGCATTTTCCTGGCGCTCCACGGCTTGAAAAGGAAATCGAAGTCAAAAACCAGGTGCAGGGCGTCGTTTCCGTTGCCGTAATACGTTGCGGGAATCCCGGGGTCATCCGTGTAGACTTCACCCACCATCATTCTTTCGCTGTAGGAGTCGGTCAAAGCCCGCAGCTCCCTGCATATATCGATGGTTTCCGGCCTGTTGCGGTCATACACGTGCCTGTGAAGATCGACGCTTCGGAGGGAAAACGGGTTGCTGCGAAACTGGTCATCCTTGATGAACCAGTTCACAACGTCGAGCCGAAAGCCGTCCACGCC
This sequence comes from uncultured Spirochaetota bacterium, assembly GCA_963710335.1. Lineage (GTDB taxonomy): Bacteria > Spirochaetota > Spirochaetia > SZUA-6 > Fen-1364 > Fen-1364. The sequence goes on along the minus strand of CAVQAA010000024.1, from coordinate 103,841 downwards.
CATGTCCAGCCAGTACCTCACGAGGTCCAGCATCTCTTTCTTGAGCCCCGGATTCCTCCAGTTCACTTCCGGCTGGTGACGCGTGAAGGTTCCCAGGTAGAACTCCCCTCGGCCAGGCTCGTACCACCAGGCATTTCGAAGCTCGAATTGACAAAACCAGTTATTGGGAGGCTTTCCGTTTTTCCCCGGCTGCCATATATACCAGTCGGCCCTGGGACCTTGCCGTCCGAGCCTGGATTCCTGAAACCAGGGATGCCCATCAGAAGTGTGATTCAGCACGAGATCGATGATGATGCGGATTTTCCGCCTGTGAGCTTCCGAGAGAAGCACTCGAAAATCCTGCAGAGTTCCGAAGAGCGGGTCGACATCCCTGTAGTCGGAAATATCGTATCCGAAATCCTTCATGGGGGAGCGAAAAAACGGAGAGATCCACACGCCATCAATGCCGAGGGACTTTTCCGTGCCATCATTCAGGTAGTCAAGTTTCTCGATTATGCCCTTGAGGTCTCCGATTCCGTCTGCATTGGAATCCATGAAGCTTCGAGGATAGATCTGGTAGAGAACGCCGTGTTTCCACCACAAGATCTGACCTACGGAGTGTCAATGCCCGCACGCAGAACGCACAGTGGCGACATTCTTACTTCCTCCGCTTGTTTTGCGATGATAGGGTCACGCTGCCGGGTTGTCAATAGAACGTCATTCTTCTTTCGCCGCAGCCCCGGCCTCCAGCCGATCCGCATGCCGCAGGGAGGGGAAAAGCAAAGCCCAGAGGAGAACGACGACAAGGGTCCCGACGCCTCCCAGAAGGGCCGCGGGGACGGCACCCAGCCACGCGGCGGTGGCGCCGGATTCGAACTCGCCCAGCTCGTTGGAGGCGCCGATGAAGATTGAGTTGACGGCGCTCACGCGGCCGCGTTTTTCGTCCGGGGTATTCACCTGGACAAGCGTCTGCCTGATCACCACGCTCATCATGTCCGAGGCTCCCAGCACGGCAAGCGCGGCAAGGGAGATGAAAAACCAGTGCGACAGGCTGAAGACAATCGTCATGACGCCAAAGAGCGTGACGCCGGTGAACAGCCGCACTCCCGTGCGCCCGGCCAGGGGCCGCCGGGCAAGGAAGATGGCCACCACCGCGGCCCCCGCGGCCGGAGCGCTCCTCAGCAGGCCAAGGCCCCAGGGGCCCACATGGAGGATGTCCCGCGCATAGATCGGCAGGAGAGCAGTGGCGCCGCCGAACAGCACGGCAAAGAGATCAAGGGAGATAGCGCCGAGGATCAGGGGACGGGAGAACACGAAGCGAAGACCGGTAAGCATTTCAGAAAAGCCCGGCTTCGCCGTGGCGGCAAAAAGCAAACGAGCGCGGATTCGGGAGACCAGAAGGGCGGAACATGCAAAAAGTCCCGCCGACACCGCATACACGCACGAGGGGCCGAAAGCGTACAGCAGCCCGCCAAGGGCGGGACCCAGAATCGTGGCAATCTGGAAGGACCCGGAGTTCAGCGCAACCGCGCGGGGAAAGTCCTCTCGGGAAACGAGAAAGGGAATCAGTGACTGGCTTGCGGGGCCAAGAAACGCCTGCCCCACACCGATCAGCGCCACGACCGGGAATATCCACCCGGCCCGCGCGCCGGGCGTCAACGAGATGCCCAAGAGCAGGAGGGCAACAGCGATCTGCAGCCCGAAGGTGAACAACAGGATTGTCCGCCGCTCCATGCGATCAGCCACCAGTCCGGCCGGCAGGGACAGGAGGAGGGCCGGGATGAACTGCATGAGGCCGACGATTCCCAGGGCAAGCGCGCTTCCCGTGAGGTCGTAGATCTGCCAGCCGACTGCGACGCCGAGCATGAGCGAGGAAAGAGATGCAAAGGCCCGCGCAACCAGGAACAACCGGAAGTCGTGGTTGCGCAATGCAGAAAAACCCGTGCCGCTTTCCATTCCTCGCGCTTCTCAGCTCCGCTACGGAAGAGGCAAAGCCTGGGTGAGGGGGGCCAGCTCAGACGGTCCGTAGACAAATCCGCCGCCGGCCCGGCCCCGTGTGACGTCATGCTGATAAACACGGGGCTCGCCGCCTTTTCCCGATGCTATTGAGTAGCACACGTAATACGCGTTGAATGCGGAGGCGTCCAGGCGATCGGCGACAAGGGAGCAGCCGCGCTCCAGGCCAACCGCCACCATTTGGCCGTTCCCTCCCGTCAGCGCCACGTCATGGAGCAGGAGCGTGCTCCCCGAGGGCTGATAGATGAGCTGGCCCGGGGATTCCAAGGAGAGCTTTTCGATGACGGCGCGCCCGTCGACGACAACCGGCGTGCTGTTCTTCAACAGGGCAAATCTCAGCCGCGTTTGATGTGCTCCCGCGCCCACGAGACGCACGCCGGAGAGTCGAACCGCGTCCTGGATATCATACGTGCCCGGCGCAAGCTGGACGGTGTCACCCGGGGACGAGTGCTCGAGGGCATATTTGATGTCCTGCCATGGCTCGTCAGGATTTGCGGACACATTCCACACGAAGGCAGGCGCCGTTGTGAAGGACCAGGAGATATCCGCGGTCTGGGATCCGATGGCGAGCGCTGCGTGCACCGAGTATCGAGATCCCTTCTGCAGGGGAGTCTTGGGCATGATGAACACGTTGTCGAAATTCCGCGCAAAAACCGAATCAAGGGAGACTCCCTTTGCGTAGATCTGCGGAGCCTTCGAAGTGGAGGGATGGGCAGGATCGGTAACCCAGCAATCGACAGGGCTGCCGTTCATATCCAGGACACGCACCTCCGCGCGCTGGAACGTGGTTGTGTCCTCCTGAGACAATGAGATCGTAATGGGAAAGCCCGTGGGGACCCGCTGGCCTGGCGCAAGGGCGTCGTAACCCGGCCGCGGATCGGGATTCTCCCCCCATCCGAAAGTAGTACCGATACCGCTGCTGTCGGGAGGGGGGAAAAGAACAAATCGGGGAGCCGCACTGCCGGCCGTCTTTGCTTGCCCGCCCTTCCCGGGCCGTGTGACAAAAAGGCAGATCGAGTTGCTCTCCCACTTTCCGAATCCTACACCGACGCGGGTTTCATTCGGCCGAAGGAACTGAAGACGATGGTACGTCCCTTCCATGAGCCCTTCCAGGGCGCTCAAGGCATCGCTGTTTCCGTAGGCAATCCCGCTGGTTGAGGCGGCCTCATTCCCCTCACGGCTGTAGCCGGGCTGGCCGTAGGTTTCGAAATGTCCCTGCCACGGAAGGTTTGCACGGCTGCTGGCCGCGGCGAATCGAACGTGCGCTTCGGCCATTTTCCTGAGCTCCGGGTCATAGTGGTACGGGACAAGGCCCGCCGCGATTCGATAGGAGTTCAACCGGCCCAGCGCAACGGCCAAAAGCGGATCAAGGTCCGGAGGCAGATCGTTTTCCCGATATGTCGCCGGCACGTATGGGGTCGACGCCGCAAACAGGGGCGCAAGCGCCGACTGCACGTCCCGGGGGAGCTCGGTTCCCAATGACACGGCCCGCTGCGCAGGCGTTGTCTGGACCGCCGGGACCTGCGCGGTCTGTGCAGCGGGTTTCGTCTCTGCGGTCTGTAAGGGCGGCTGGTCATCGTTGCCCGTTGTCAGGACAACACACGAAGAAACCAGCAGAACGCCGAACAGGATCGCGGCGGCGCGGAACGGTCCGCTCTGTGGGCTGCTATTCATCGCCTGGAACCGTAGTACAATTCGCTATTGCTGAAAAGGGCATTTCATGGCGCGTGCGACTGGAGCGGATTGCGGCGAAGGGAGTGAGCGGGAGGCACGATACGCTTTCCGAACAGGGAAAGGGCCATGACGCCGGCCAGAGGAACGAATGAGTAGACCAGGAAGAGCGTCCTGTAGCCGTGCGATTCCACGAGGTACCCTCCCAGGACGGCGGCCAGGAACGTGGAAAGCCCGCCTCCGATCGAATTGTAGATGGCCATGCCCACTCCCCTTCGGGCAGGAGCGACTCTGGAGTTCACGTATGCCACGCTTGCCGTGTGAAACGTCCCGAAGGTGAACGCGTGCAGGAGCTGGGCCAGCGCCACCACCAGAACGGACGGCGCCAGAATGAACAGGCCAAGCCTGAGGCTGACGGCGGCCAGGGACATGATGAGGAGGATCCGGATGCCGAGCCGCGCTATCAGCTTGCCGGAAAAGACGACAGCCGGAATCTCCGCCATGGATCCGATTGCCCACAGCAGGCTGACGCTGGAAAGACCGAAAGTGTCGCGGACGTACAGCGAGAAGAACGAGTAGTACGCCCCAAGCCCGAACCTGCCAAGGAAGATGATCCCCATCACCAGCCAGAACCTGACATCGAGGCCGTCATTGGCCCCGGTCTCCACCGTGCCCGTATCCTGCGCGGGCGCCGCGTGGGCGCGGGGCATCAGCCAGACCGCTGAGGCAGCCAGGACGGACGTGAGCACAAACGCCGCGAGGACGGAGATGGAGGAGTCCCCCGAGATGGCCCCGCTCAACTGGAAGAAGAGCGAGGTTGCGGCGAAGCTGATGCTGCCTGCCACCCGCAGCCCGCCGTACTGGCGAGCCGGGTTGGGGAGGATCCTGCCGACAAGCGAATCAAGGAGGGGAACGGTGGCGCGGTAGAAGAACCCCATGATGGCGATGAAGATCAGATAGACGGGAAGAGTCGTCGTGAGCTCCAGAGGAATGAATACAATGACGGGCAGCACCAGGGAGATGCAGAGGACCGAACGATAGACCGCGCGTCGGTCAGCCAGGTGGCCCAGAATGATGGGGCCGCCTATCCCGGCCAGCTCCAGCATCCCCAGGAGGAGCCCGATGCGCGAAGGCGGGAGCCCTCGCGCCTTGAGAAAAAGCTGCAGGTAGGGGGTCAGGATTGCAAAGCTGGCGAAGAGCAGCACGTAATTCGTCCAGGCAGATCCCTTCACCGGTGATGGTCGCATTGAGGGCACACTGTAGCAGAACCGGCCGGGCAGGTCGAGCAGGACGGATGAAGACTGATGCCAGGTCTCAGGCTTTTCCCCGCGTCTTCCCTAAGGGTTTTCATCGATATGCGCAGAAGCGATGTCGCTGCTAAACTTGAAAAGGGATGCACGCATGGCACGGACTCGAATCATCCTGAAAAGCAAGGAGTGCACTGAGTTCGGTTTTCCGAAGAAGCTCGGTCTCTATCTTGTCGGCGAAGCCCGCCGGATCGGGAGGGGGAATCACTTCAACGTCTGCGTGGAAGTGCTGAGGGAAAACGATGTGAGCCTCCCGCGACCGCCGCTCCAGCTGGACGCCGAATCCGAAGAAGCCGCACGCGGGCGGGCAATCTCTCATTACCGGACCCTCGCGGAGCGGTTGAAACTCGACATCATGATAGTCGATCAGCCTCAAAAGGAACCGGAAGCAGCTTCGGCACCCCGGCAAGCCGCGCTCTAGCCTCTACGCGGTAAACACCTCGACGCCCGCCTTCACAAGCTGATCAAGGGCGGCACGGGAAATGTTCTTGTCTGTTATCAGCTTGTGGATACAGGAAAAATCGCAAACGAAGCACAGCGCCCGAGTGCCGATCTTGCTGCTGTCCGTGACAACGATGGTTTCCTTGGCGTTTTTCGACATCAACCGCTTTATTTCAGCCTCCTCGGGAATGGCCGCGAAGAATCCTTCATCGATAAGGAGGCCCGAAACGCCAATGATCGCCTTGTCGGTCCGGTATTGCTTGAGGGAAAGCTCTGCGGCAACTCCGACTGTGGCATTGGTCCTCTGGACAAGCTCCCCGCCGGTGAGGATCACCTTGTTGTCGTTGATCCCGGCAAGGATTTCACCGATGGTCGACGTATTGGACAGGATGAGCAGGTTCTTCTTGGCCACCAGCTTCCTTGCAACGCACAGCGTGGTGCTCCCCGCGTCAATCATGATGCTCTCACCGTCATGCACCAGCTGTTCCACCAAGTCCGCGATGCGCTCTTTTTCGTCCTTGTACTGGATGGATCTTTCGTGAAGGCTCGTCGTTTTCCACAGGGAGGGCTGGTCCCGCCTGATGGCACCGCCATGGGTGCGATAGATGAGGTTCTGACCTTCCATGAAAAGCAGGTCGCGGCGGATGGTGGCTTCCGGCACGCTGAACTGCACTGCCAGCTCGCCGACGCCGGCGCGGTTGTTTCGGTTTATGTACTCGAGGAGCCGTATCCTCCTCTCCTCCAGAAACTCCTTGTTTTTCACTTGTCACTCCGCCCGCCAGTATAATCCGGAAATTCCGGTCAGGAAAAGCGGCGTCGCGCTCAAAGCTTTCAGATCTTGTGGTCGGACCCGCACATCAACATATGCTGCTTGGCGATTTCCTTCATTGCGAGCTTGGAGGGAGTCAAAAGCTTCATCAGATCGAGCTCGCCGGGATTGGCCTCCAGCGTCTTTCTCATCGTCTCGATGTACCCTTGACGCATGATTGTACTGAAATTGATCTTCGCAACGCTGATGGAAATGGCTTTCTTGATGTCCTCAACGGGGATGCCGGTTCCGCCGTGCAGCACAAGAGGGACCCGCGTCCGGCGTGCAATGTCCGTCAGGCGGTCGAAATCGAGCTTTGGCTTCTTCGTGTACAGACCGTGGGCGTTGCCGATGGCGGCAGCGAAGAAATCAACGCCGGTCTCTTTGACAAAACGCTCGCAATCAACCGGAGAGGCAAGCCCATCGGATTCCGCTTTCAAGCCTTCCGGGCTGTCCGCCGCCTGGCCAATGACGCCTATTTCCCCCTCCACGGAGATGCCGCAGGAATGAGCGGCCTCCACGACTTTCTTCGTCGTGGCAATGTTCTCCTCCAGGGGGAGCCGGGACCCGTCGTACATGACCGAGGTAAAGCCATAGTTGATGCAGCGCACAGCTTCTTCGTAGGACGGGCCGTGATCCAGATGGATGGCCAGCCGGATCGGAAGGTTCGCCGAGAGCGTCTTGACCATTGCAACGAAGGTCAAGCCGTTCATGTAGTCGATCTCGCTCTTTGCAGCCGAAACGATGACCGGGGACGAAAGCTCCGCCGCGGCTTCCAGGATTGCCTGGAGATATTCCAGGTTGTTCGTATTGAAAGCCGCCACCGCGTAGCGGCCGGCCCGTGCATCCGTCAGCAGCTCTCCAGCAGTCACAATACTCATTCTCGTTCCTCTCTTCTCAGGAATCAGATTTGAACACTGGTCATTGTCGATAGAAATCCCCCGACAAACGCATCACCAAGCCCGATTGTCGTGACGTTCTTCTCCTCGATCTCCACCGAAGGAAGACAACAGATCTCACCCTTGCCCATGCGATTGATCTCCCGCGCAAAACTGGCGCCCTTCGCCTCGGGCGGAAAGTCGCGCGTCTTCAGAAAATCGGTCTTCGAGAAATGATCCCCCAGCCGGAAACGGGTGGCCGCCATGGTTATGCCGTGCTTGAGGCTGGTCGAGAATCTGCTGCAGTCCTTGCCGCTGGCAAGCGCCCAGTGCTGCGTGTGAATTACCAGAACAGGAACAGGGATGATGGAGTGGAGAGCCCGTATGGATTGCAGCATCTTCCCCGGATCCAGAAGATCGCTTTTCTCCCTGAGATATCCCTGCAGCTCGTCCTCATTGAGGCTGAAGATATCGATCAAGGAGGAAAGATTTTCCAGCACCCTGTATTTGAAATCCGCATTGTGAAAGCAGGCGTCTTCATAGAAGACAAAGACCGAATCGGGCAGCGTCCCGAGCAGGCCTGCCAGCTCCCGCAGGCGTTCGCGGAGCAGGGCACCGTCACGCATGGCGTTGAAGCCTGAGATAAGGCACGCGTGCGCCCTCCCGGCATTCTTGAAGAACTCACGGTCAAGCTTCATCAGCTTGTTATCATGATCGTTGACGTAAATGAGCCTGGTGGATGCAGGAGCCGTGATCCTGATGTCCCGGGCAACCACTCGCGTTCCTTTTTCGTATTGAACGATGAGGTGAGGATACGAGCTGTCGACGGAATTGCTGCAGTACCATGAGCCGCCGGCCGGCATGAGCTTTCTGACGTGGTCGTTGACGGTCACCAGGTGCACGAAAGATGGCACGCCGATTTTGCTCATGGCGATGGCCGCCCTTGGCGCGGTTCCCCCGATGGTGATGTCCATCCTGAATATTTGCGCGAACTCCGTGATGACGAGCAGGTCTTCGACGTAGCGTTCGACACCTTCTCCGTTTCTTACGTAGCCAAGAATGGAGATGAGCAGATCCCGTACTGTACGAATGCTTTCGATCGGACGAAGCTCCTCCCCGGATATGCTGTAATTCTCTATAAGGTCTTCAATTACATGCGAATCCCAGTGGATCTCGTAGTCGATGTTGTTTCCAAGCCCTAAGGCTAACTCCTCGTTCATCTCAGTTCATTCGTGACTATACATTTATACTTTCATTATGTCAATGTTAATTTCTATTGTATTTGAACATTTTATGTTGATATTTCTATAAAATTACTTGACATTACCTCATATTGGCCTTAGAATGCGAGCTCGGAGATGCGACATAGCTCGGCAGCCAAATTCATTAAGGGGGATTCCATGAGAGGGAAAAAAATTCTGTTCATTGTCTTGGTCATGGCCGTGATGACCGCCATGGTCTGGGCAGAAGACGTCACAATTGAGTTCATCCAGTGGTGGGCGCCTGAGCTTCCCGCGGCTCTTTCCGCGCCATCATGGACCAGTTCGAGGCCCAGAATCCAGGGATCAAAGTCAAGCTCATCAGCGGTCCGTATTCGAACACCCATGATCAGATCGTCGCCGGCGCTGCCACGGGCACGCTCAGCGACGTGGTCGGCCTGGACGGCGCGTGGGTGAATGACCTGGCCAAGCAGGACGCCATCACGCCTCTCGACAGCCTGATGGCTTCCACGAATTTCGATGCCAACCAGGTTGCGGCCATCATCAAGCTGGACGGCAAGAGTTACATGTTCCCCGTTGCTTCCTTCGTCTACCCGGTGTTCATCAACCTCGACCTGTTCAAGGCCGCCGGGATTGCCAATCCGCCAAGCAACAGAACCGAGTTCATGCAGGACGCAAAAAAGCTGACCAACCCGTCAAAGAACCAGTACGGCTGGGTGCTCCCGCTTTCCCTGCAGACTCCCAATGGCGTGCAGAACGACGTCATGTCATGGGTCTGGGCTTCCGGCAAGAGCATGCTCAAGAACGGCAAGCCCGACTTGACCAACCCCGACGTGATTAGCGCCCTGAAGTTCATCCAGTCCATGTACAAACAGGGCCAGATTTCACCGGGAACCTTCGCCAAGCAGGAGCAGGACAAGGTTGAGGAGTTCGTCAACGGACGCGTCGGGATGATGGTGGACACCCTGGCCCACATCAACATGATCCGCCAGCGCAACCCCAGCCTGAACTTCGCCATTTCGGCCCTTCCCGCCGTTGACGGGTATAGCGGCCGCAGGGGCCTCCCGTATGCCGCCTGGGGCATCGGTATCAGCCAGAACAGCCAGCACAAGGACCAGGCATGGAAGCTCGTGTCCTACCTGATGAGCCCCGATGTTAACGGCAAGCTCGTCTCCATTGCCCATGCGTTTCCGGGCAACGTGAAGGCAAAGCCTGACTTCGTTGTTACCGACCCGCTGTTCGGCAAGGGCTTCGAGATCTTCCAGAACGGGTATCTCGCCAACGAGTTCGTGGGTCTGCCGGTCGCAGAGCAGCTGATGAGAATGTTCGACGAGGAAATCCAGTTGATGCTGGAAGGAAAGCAGACTCCGGAACAGGCAGCCGCCAAGGCCCAGGCCAAGTGGGTCAAGGCGTTCTGAAATCATCTTTCGGCTACGCAATACAACGTATTGCGTAGCCTTTTTATCGGGACACGCCGTGACAGTCAAAACAAGACGCGCCCTGGCACCCTACCCGTACCAGGCAGTGACAATCGTCCTCCTGGCAATGCTCATGCTCATTCCCATCATCACGGTTGTCCGCTATTCCCTTCTGGACAACGCGATCCTGAATAAGCACCCGTCGTTCGTGGGTCTTTCGAATTACGTGACGGTGCTGACCGACGAGACGTTCGGGGTATCGGTAGGCAACACGCTTTACTTCACCGTCATGAGCGTGATCTTCCACCTGCTTGTCGGGATGTGCTTCGCCCTCTTGTTGAACTCCCGGGCGGTCAACCCCGTCATCAGGAGCATCCTTCGGGTTTTTTACATCATGCCCTGGGTGTTCACCGCAACCATCATCGCAATCATCTGGCGCCTGCTCCTGGATCCCCTCGGCATCGTCAACTACGCATTGAGGGCCGTGAGGATCCTGGGGGGCAACGTCGAATGGTTCTCCTCCCCCCAGGTGGCCATTCACGCCCTGACGTTCGTGAACATCTGGGCCGGGTATCCGTTCTATATGGTGAGCCTCCTGGCGGGACTGCAAGGCATCCCCAATGAATTGTATGAAGCCGCTACCATCGACGGAGCCAATGAACCGCAGAAGTTTCGTCATATCACGGTCCCTCAGCTCATGCCGATCATCCTCAGCATCGCCATGCTGGACTTCATCTGGACCATGCAGGTCTTCCCCCTTGTCTGGATGACGACCGGTGGCGGTCCCATCCATGCAACCGAGATGCTGGGCACCTATACGTACAAGCTCGCGTTCAGCACGTTCAAGTTTTCCCTTGCCTCCGCAAGCGCGGTGGTCATCCTGATCCTCTCCATGAGCGTCGCCTTCTTCTACGTCAGGCATCAGAAGGCGCGGGCGTAGGGTATGGCGGAAGTTGCGGGGCGGAAATGGATCGGTGCGGCCCTTACCTATGCGGCGCTGGCCGTTGGTCTTGTCTTTGCCGGCTTCCCCGTGCTTTGGATGCTTTCCAGCTCCATCAAGTCCAACACGGAAATCTTCTCCGTGCCGCCGCAGCTTTTTCCCCGACAGCTGTTCCTGAGCGCGTATCACGCGATTGTCAGTAACCCCACGAAGGTCAGGTTTTTCCTCAACAGCTACCTTGTGGCGAGCGTCGTTACGCTCCTCACTCTTCTGGTGGCCATCCTGTCCGGTTATGGCTTCAGCCGGTATTCCTTCAAGCTGAAGAAGCCGCTGAACCTGTTCATCATCAGCACGCAGACGGTCCCGCCGATCACGCTCATGATCCCCTACTTCGGTCTCGTGGTCGCTTTCCGGATGTACGACACGTACTTCGCGCTGATCTTCACATACATGGTGTTCACGCTGCCGTACGCAATCCTGATGATGACCGGCTATTTCAATACCGTGCCCCGGGAGCTCGATGAAGCCGTCATGGTTGACGGCGGTTCAAGCTTCTTCGCCCTCTGGCGCGTGCTTGTCCCCACCTCGATCCCCGGGGTAGTGGCCACAGCCGTCTACACTTTCCTTCTTTCCTGGAACGAGTTCCTCTTTGCCCTGACGCTCACCAAGTCAACCGAGATGCGCACGGTACCCGTCGGGATCCAGCAGTTGATGGGGCAGCACGCCTACGAATGGAACGAGATGATGGCCATGAGCATGCTGGGGTCGCTGCCCATCCTGATCGTGTACCTGGTTGCCCAGAGGTACTTCCTCGCGGGCATGACCGCAGGCTCCGTGAAAGGGTGAGGAGCCGCACCTTGGAGGACGCGGCCTGCAAAGCGTCTTTGTTCTCAAGGAAGCATTTTGAACCTCAAGGCACTCCAATCCTCGTCTATTGCAATCTGGCGCACCGGCTGCAGGCCGGCTGGAGAAAGAGCGGCCCAACACAGGGCCCGAGCTCCTTTGCGGCCCCGACCAGGTCTTTTTTCATCACGGCGAAAGCCAGGGCAAAACCATACTTCAGTCCCTTTTTCGGTTTTCGGTGGACTTCCGCCTCCTGCATGCCTTCAATTTCAGCGGTAAAGGAATCCGGCGCGTTGAAAACGAGGATTGGCCTCTGCGTCTTGTAGTTGAGCTTTCTGAATATAAACAGGAGGAAATTGGCGCGCAAGCGGGTCAGCATCCCGTGCTCCTGACCTGAGGGAGGGGCTTGCCTTCAGAAGCCTCCGGAACTCGTCACGATCATAGACGACGCCGTAATGATCCGAGGCGCTATGCAGAAACAGCACCCGCGAGCGCATGGTCCGCGCGTCATTGTCAGGGTCATCGCGAGCGATTTCGAGCGGGACTTTGTCATTCCGCAGTGAGGTGATGAGCGCGTCGACATCCGTCGTCTCCTGTCCGTCGGCGGCGCTCACGGAGACGAACTTGCCGCCGGTGCTCTCGATCCAGTCGTCGAAGTCATCCGTCAATGCGTACAGCGCGTCAAAAAGCCAGACTTCTTTGACATTCGCGGCAAGGTCGCCATTGACCAGAATCTGGGCCACCACCCGGTAGGCTCCGCTGTGGCCTGCCAGCACGATGTTGCCCGCGCGCGGGACGCGAACCACATCTTTTGCCAGCAGTTTTTCCAGCAGCTCGTCAACCATCCGTGCAAACCCGCCCTTGTCCTCGAGCTTGCCGCCAAAGGAATCCGGAGCGTTCCAGGCAAGCTCGGGAAGGACAAGAATGGCCCGAGCGCGGCTCTGGGAGAACTGGCGGTACAAGTCGAACCTCTGCTGCTCGTCGTCGATGCTGGAGTTCCAGCCATGGAAAAAGAAAACCAGGTCGACAGGCCCATTGGAACGAAACCCGGGAGGGACGAACACGGCCACGGATGAGTCCATATAATGGGGGTCGGCGGGGTAGACAGTATCTTCGTACTGGTAGCCGTTCTGGCGGCCCGGGTCCGGGAAGGGCGCCGATGCAAGGTGCACCCTGAGAATCCTGCCCTGCTGAGTGCGTTGGACACGGACATTGCGCTCCACGCCCGCAAGCGTGAGCGCTGGAGGCGCGGCCTTCTCCCGCGCCGTAACGGGCATTGTGGCCCTTGCGTGCGCTGGATTCAGAAGCGTAGTCTTCATATCCATCGGAATCTGCAGCGGCGTTCCCGAATGCAGCAGGCCGTCAGCCGCGGAAAAAAGCAGCAAAGCGAGGCAAGCCCTCTCTATCAGCCCCATCTATTCCCCCATGATGTTCGTTGGGAAGACACTGTCAAGCGTCGAAAAGTCCTGCACTCCCTGCCCCCACCGTGCCTTTTCAATGATAAAAGGAAGGAACAAACAAATTGTTACCAGGGAGCATGGCGGTGACTCGCCTCGATGGCCCGTGCGTGGTACGCTATTCTCCATGGAGACCCACGATGCTGGAGAAAAGGAACCCCGCAAAAAAGCCGAAGCCACCCGCAAGGAAGCGCAGCAAAAAGGCAGCGTCGCCCCACGGGCTGACCGCGTCTGAGGTCGCTGCCGGCACTCCCCCTCCCGAGATTGACGCCCTGAGCCAGGCCGTTCGGGAATGCGGGGGCGGAGTTGTGGGTGCCTACCGTGACCCTGTGGGCGGCCACTGGCAGCTCATGGCAAGCCTTCCCATGGACAGGATAGAGCCAACGCCGTTCCAGCGGGACTTGTCGGATACCCACGTCAAAAGGCTTGGTGACGTCGTGGGGCGGATGGGTCGATTCCTCGACCCCATCATCGCGGTACGCACCGAGGAAGGAGTGTTCTGGACGCCCAACGGTAACCATAGATTGGCGGCGATGAGGCATCTCGGCGCGCGCTCCATTCTGGCCGTGGTTGTGCCGGAGCTTTCCGTGGCCTACCAGATCCTCGCCATGAACACGGAGAAGGGCCACAACCTGCGTGAGAAGGCCATGGAGGTAATGCGCATGGCGCGGTCCCTTGCCGTGCTGGATCCACGCGCGGAGAAAGACTATGCCCTTGAGTTCGAGGAGCCGGACTACCTGACGCTCGGGTTGGCATATGAAAAGCGCGGAAGGCTCAGCGGAGGCGCTTATCACCCGGTCCTGCGGCGCGTGGAAGCTTTCCTGGACTCGCCTCTTCCCGAGGCCCTGCAGGTCCGCAGCCAGCGGGCGCAGAAGCTCATTGACCTTGACGACAAGGTGGCGGAAGCCGTCAGCGCCCTCAAGGAACGCGGCTTCACGAGCCCGTACCTCAAGGCCTTCGTCGTAGCGCGAATCAATCCGCTTCGTTTCCGCCGCGGCGCAACCATGGAAGTGGATGAGGCCCTGGATTCAATGTTCAGGGCGGCGGACCACTTCGACCCAGGGAAGGTAAAAATGACCGATCTTGCAAGCGCTCCCCCCGGGCCTCAAGAGGAGTAGAGCAAGTCACTTCTTCCTGCGGGAAAGGACCGCCGCCAGGATGATGAGACCCTTGATGATCTGCTGGTAGTAGGACTGGACGTTGTACTGGTTGAGCAGGTTGTCGATCACCCCGAGTATGAGCACGCCCCAGAAGGTGCCGATGGCTCCGCCGCCGCCGCCGCCCAGGATGCCGCCCCCAATGACCACCGCCGCAATGGAATCAAGCTCGAAGCCGGCTCCGAAGCTGGGCTGAGCTATCCCGAGGCGCGAAGCCAGGAGCACTCCTGCCATACCGGCAAAGAATCCGCAGAGAATGTAGGCCAGCAGGATGTGGCCTTTCACGTTGATGCCCGCCAGGCGCACCGCCTCCTCGTTTCCGCCAATGGCCACCACCGCCCTGCCGGGGATGGTGCGGTTGAGGAAGATCCAGATGATGACGAAAAAAACGACCATGATCACGGAGGCGGTGGGCACCATTCCGATGAAGCCGCCGCCAAGGAGCGCGCGGAATGCGGGATCCACGGGAGTCTGGGGCGTCTCGGAAAAGACGTAGGTCACGCCGCGCACCACGCCCATGGTCGCCAGGGTCACGATGAACGGCTGGAGCTTGAACCGGGCAATAAAGAAGCCGTTCGCGGCCCCGACGGTAATCCCCACCGCAAGCGCGACAAGCACCGCCGCGGGCGTGGGCATCTGCTTCTGCAGGCCTGTTGCCATGATTCCGCACAGGGCCACGATGGACCCTACAGAGAGGTCAACGCCGCCGGTAAGAATCACGACCAGCATGCCGATGCTGATAAGCCCGTTGGTGACGATCTGCCGCGAGATGTTGATGAGGTTCCGGGACGTGAAGAAAGTCTCCGAGACCAGGGAGCTGATGAGGATCAGCACCACGAAGATCCCGACGAACGCGAAGTCGGACCACCGAATCCTCACCATCTCCCGTGTCCTCTGGATGAACGGAACCGCCGTTTTCATGTCATTTCCTTCCGCCTGCGACACCCGCGGCGCACTGCAGCAGCGTCTCCTCGCACACGTCAGTCCGCGCAAGGTCCGCGACAAGCCTGCCTTCCCTCATGACAAGGACACGGTCGCTCATTCCCAGCACCTCGGGCATCTCGGAGGAGATGAAAAGCACGCCGACACCCGCATCGACAAGGCTGTTGATGAGATGGTAGATCTCGACCTTTGCCCCAATGTCCACCCCGCGCGTGGGCTCGTCAAGGAGGAGGACTTTCGGGCTGGAAAGAAGCCACTTCGCCAGGACGACCTTCTGCTGGTTTCCGCCGCTCAGGGTCTTCACTCCCCTGCCGATGATCGGGGGCCGCACGGCAACAGCCTCGACCTTTTCCTGCACCAGCCGGGCCTGGCGACCGCGGTCCAGAATCAATCCGCGGCTCATGCGCGGGAATGAGGCAAGGCTCACGTTGTCGCGGATGGTGCAGCTCATCACAAGGCCGTCGCGCTTTCGGTCCTCTGTCACGAGGGAGATCCCGGCGCGGACTGCCTCCTGGGGAGAGCGAAGCCGAAGTCTTCGGCCCTCCAGACGGATCTCCCCCGATGAGGCGGGCTCCGCGCCAAAGATGCTCCGCGCCACGGCGGTCCTGCCGCTTCCGACAAGCCCGAACATCCCCACGACCTCGCCGCGCCGGAGGGAAAACGTGACGTCGTGAAACTCCCCATCGCGGCACAGCTTCTGGACGGAGAGGACCTCATCTCCCACCCGGACCGCGCGCCGCGGGTAGATTTCCTCCACCGACCGGCCCACCATCATCCGGATGAGGTCGTTCTGGTCCACCGCCTCGCGGCGCACCGTGTCCACCCGCTCACCGTCGCGAAGCACGGTGATGCGGTCAGCGATCTCGAAGACCTCCTCGAGGCGATGAGAAATGTAGAGCACGAGCGTGTTTTCCGCCTTCAGCCGGCGGATCAGGGAGAAAAGCACGGCCAGCTCGTCCTTGGAAAGGACGGCGGAGGGCTCATCGAGAATCAGCACGGCGGGTTTCTCCGCCAGGGCTTTCGCAATCTCCACAATCTGCTGGTGGGAAACGCTCAGCCGCGATACGCGGGCGCGAACGTCCAGGCCAGTGAATCCCAGTTCGCCAAGGAGAGCGCGCGCCCTGCGGTGCGCTTCCGGCCAATCGACCCACAGGCCGCGCCTGCCGAGGGTGGGCAGCTTCCCCATGAGGATGTTCTCCGCGACCGTGAGGTGGGGAACGAGGCTGAACTCCTGGTGCACCGCGCGGATCCCGAGGCTGTTCGCCTGGTGCGGCGTGCTCATGGTCACGGCGGAGCGGCCGATGGAGATCCTCCCGGAGTCCGGCGCCAGCGCCCCGCTGAGGATGTTCATCAAGGTTGACTTGCCGGCGCCGTTCTCACCGACAAGGGCGTGCACCTCCCCCCGCTCCGCCGACATTGTCACGTCCTTCAGGGCGCGGGTGCCTCCGAACCTCTTGTTGATCCCCTCCATGGACAGAAAGCCGTCCCCGCTCATGAAACGGTTGCCTCATTTTCCGCCGGGGGAAACGCATTATGGAAAAGGATGACCTTCTGCTCGGTCATCTCCTCCAGCGTGTCATGGAGGCCTTCGCGGCCGTACCCGCTGGCCTTGGTTCCGCCGAAGGGCAGGTTCTCCGAGCGCAGGGCCGATGACCAGTTCACGATGACCCCTCCCACCTCCAGCCTGCGGGCAATGCTCATTGCGCGCGAGATGTCATTCGTGAAAACCGCGGCCTGCAGACCGAACGGCGTGTCGTTGGCCATGGCCACGGCCTCGTCATCGTCGGAAAAAGCGACAACGGGCGCGACCGGGCCGAATGTCTCCTCCCGGAACAAGGGGACGGAGGTTGGCACGTCGGCAAGGACCGCGGGCGTCACGAAGGAGCCTCGGCGCTTTCCTCCGGCCAAGAGCCGGGCGCCCGATCTCACCGCCTCGTTGATGGAGGCTTCGACTTTCATGGCCGCCTGCTCACTGATGAGCGGACCAACGTCCGTTTCCTCGCAAAGCTGGTCCCCCACGACCAGCGCGGCGGCTCTGGCGGAAAGTCGCGCGCAGAAGTCCGCGTAGATGCGCCTGTCCACGAAGACCCGCTTTACCGCGCAGCAGATCTGCCCGTTTCCGCGGGCCAGGCGACCCAGGACGATCGCATCCACCGCCTTCTCGAGGTCCGCGTCCGCGCAAACAATCGTCGCGTCATTGCCTCCCAGCTCAAGGTGGATCTTTTTCAGCGTCTCGGCGCCCAGCTGCGCCAGTCGGATTCCCACCGCCGTGCTTCCCGTCAGGGACAGAAGCCGGACAATCGGGCTCCGCGCAAGGTGCTCTCCGATTGTCTCTCCCGGCCCCGTGATCATCTGGTGCGCTCCGCGGGGAAGACCGGCTTCTTCCAGGATTGCCGCAATGCGCAGGAGGGCGAGCGGGCACGCGCTGGGGGGCTTGGCAATCACGGCGTTTCCGGCGGCCAGGGCGGGCGCCGCCTTGTGGGCGTACAGCTCCACCGGGTAGTTGAAGGGCACGATGGCGGCAACCACCCCCAGGGGCTCGCGAACGGTCATTGCGAAATGCCGCTCGTTGCCCGGCACGGCGTCCATCGGGACCGTCCGGCCGAAGAGCCGCCGTCCCTCTTCAGCGAACCCGCGGAAGATCCGGGACGTGACCTCGATCTCGTCCCTGGTCTGGCGGATGGGTTTGCCGTTCTCCCGGGCAAGATGGCCGGCAAGCTCATCCCTGCGGTCCCGCAGCGCGTCCGCGGCGCGCGCCAGGATGGACGAGCGTTTGTGCGCGGGCATGGCGCGCATTCGTCGGCTTCCCGCCGCCGCAGCCTGGAGTGCCAGTTCCACGTCAGCCGAGGACGCCGAAGGGACCGTGTCGATGAGGTCGCCGGTTCCCGGGTTTCGCACCTCCAGGATGGCACCGCTGATCGAGTTCACCCACTGGCCGTCGATGAGCATTTTCATGTGAAGTCTCCCGGGAAAAACAAGCCGGCCCCTTCGCACGAAAGAGCCGGCGAAACTCTAGAACACGCTCTCAGGAATGTAGAACCTGGCAACGTTGTCGATCGTGATCAGGGGAGAGGGCATCACGGTGTCCTTCTCGGACTGCGCGCCCGCCAGAAGCGCCATGAGGCGGGTGAAGCCCGCCCGGCCGATCTGGTCAGAGCTGTTCAGGCCGGTTGCCGCGTAGTTGGTGTTCTTCATGATCTGCTCCAGGGCGGCTTTTTCGCCGTCCACGCCGCAGATGAAGATCTGCTTCGTGCGGCCAGCATCCGCGATTGCCTTCTGCGCGCCCAGGGCCATTGAGTCGTTTTCAGCAAAGACCGCGTCGATCTGCTTGTACTTGGCAAGCAAGTCTTCCATGAGCTTGAAGCCGCCGTCGGAGCTCCAGCCGCCGAAGTTCGGGGCCATCACGACTTCGATCTTGCTCTTTTTCACCGAGGAGAGCATTCCGTTGGTGCGGTCAAGCCCGATGGAATTGTCCGCAGGGCCCCCGCGCAGCACCACGAGCCGCCCTTTGCCGCCGAGGCGCTTTACAATGTAGTCCCCGTCCTGGGTCCCGATGGCCCAGTTGTCCGGCCCGACCCAGCTGGTGTAGTCGCCGCCCTTGAGCTTGCGGTCCACCAGGACGACCGGCACTCCCGCCCTCTTGATTGCGTCCAGAGCCGCGGGGGCGGCTTCAAGCCAGGCGGCGCTGACGATGAGCCCGTTGACGTTCTGCGCAAGAACGTCCTCGACATCGGAGGTCAGCTTCTGCGCGTCGCCTTTCGCGTCGGTCGTGACCAGCTTGATGTTGTCGAAATGCTCACACTCCTGCTTCACCGCTTGGGACATTCCGATGAAGTAGGGGCTGGTGAGCGCCAGGTTGACCATCGCGATCTTGATATGGCCCTTCGCCTGGGCGGAGGCGGACAGGGCAGGGAAAAGCAGGGCGATCGCGCACAGGATGAAAACAAGGAACCGAGGCATTCTCATAGATTTCCTCCTTTTCGCTTGGAGTCGCCGGAAAACTTCCGGGCATTGCCCTTCCAGGGAAGCAGGGACCGTGCCAACGCGAAAAAGCGGGCAAAGGTTTAACCAAGAGCAAGCGCAACTCACAGTGTTACATGACCTTAGGCAGCAGAGAAAGAAAAATGTTGACAGCGGCAAATTTCTGCCGCTATAGTGGTGTGTAGAAATTACTCACTTAGCGGATCTTGAGTGGGTAACAACGACATGCACCGCGAGAAATCCAGCCTGCTCATCATCGATGACAAGATCAAGCTCTGTAAGAGCCTTGCCCGCAATTTCGAGCACGTTGGCTACGCGGTGTCCATGGCGACCTGCGGGCAGGAGGCGCTTGCCGCTTTCACGGCGGACAGGATGGACGCCGTGCTCCTCGATATCATGCTGGGGTCGGAAAGCGGCATTGACGTTCTGAAGAAGCTTCTTGCCATGGACGCGAAGGTGCCGGTCATCATGATCACCGCCTACGCGTCGGTTGAAACTGCGGTTCAATCCCTCAAGCTCGGCGCGTTCGACTACGTCAGGAAGCCGCTGGATTTCGACGAGCTCCTGAAGACAGTAGAGAGGGCCTGTGAGTTCTCGCGGCTCCGGGAGGAGAACGTTCGATTGAGGAGCCGTCTCCGCGAGCTTTCAGCAACTATCGTCACCCAGGACCAGCGCATGGCCAGCCTGGTGCGCAACGTGGAGAAGCTAGCACCGACGGAGCTTCCCGTGCTCATCTGCGGGGAGAGCGGCACGGGGAAGGAAGTGGTGGCAGACTTCCTTCACGCGGCCTCGGCGCGCAGCGCGCGTCCCATGGTGAAGATCAACTGCGTGGCGTTCCCCGAGACCCTCCTGGACAACGAGCTCTTCGGCCACGAGCGGGGCGCGTACACCGGGGCGGATTCAGTCTTCAAGGGACTGTTCGAGAAGGCGGACGGGAGCACCCTCTTCCTCGACGAGATCGGAGACATGCCCCTCAGCATACAGGCCAAGATCCTCAGGACACTGCAGAACAGCGAGATCCGGAGGCTGGGCGGAAGTGAGACCATCAAAGTCGATGTCAGGTTCATCGCTGCGTCGAACAAGGACCTGGCCGAGCTGATCGCCAAAGACCTTTTCCGCGAGGACCTGTACTACCGGCTGAACGCGGCCGTGCTGTCCATCCCGCCCCTGCGGGACCGGCGGAACGACATTCCGATCCTGGTGGAGCATTTCCTCGCGGAGTCAGGGCGGGCGGCGGAGAAGGAGATGACCCCGGAGGTCATGGCCCGGTTCATGGAGTACGAGTGGCCGGGGAACGTCCGTGAGCTGAAGAACGTTGTCAGCTATGCCGCGGCCATGTCCTCGGGAGGAAGGATCGGGATGGAGGACCTGCCTGTCCACTTCCTGGATGAGGATCACGACGCCGGGACGCGGAACATCCGTGAGGACATGGAACGGGGGCTCATCCTCAAGATGCTGCAGAGCACGAAGTACAACCGCTCCCGGACGGCGGAGCTGCTGAATATGAGCCGCAAGACCCTCTACAGCAAGATGGTGAAGTATGGGCTCAACTCCTGACCTGCTGCGGCTGTCCCACGTGTCGCTGGATTACGGGCAGATCCCCGCGCTCAGGGACGTGAGCGTCGCACTGCACCCATCAAGCGTTCATGCCGTCGTCGGGGAGCACGGCGCGGGAAAATCCTCCCTCGGAATGGTTATCAGCGGCAACGTAAAGCCCCGCAGAGGGTACATCGAGCTCTCCGGCCGCAGGTTCGATTCCTTCAGCACGCGGCTTGCCCACCGCATGGGAATCGAGATGGTCTACCAGCAGGTGCAGCTGAACAATTTCTTCACCGTGGCGGAGAACATTTTCTTCCTGAACAAGGAGCTTGCGCCCCACGGCCTGCTCAGCCGCAGGCAACTCGTCCGCCAGGCGGAGTCGTTCCTGGAGGCCCACGGATTCAACTTGGACCCGACGACCATGGTGAAGAACCTCAACCTTCCCGACAGGGTTCTCACTTCGATCATCGCCGCCTTGCAGAAAAAGCCGAAGCTGCTGATCCTCGACGAAGCCCTGGAGAAGCTCTCCTCCGGAGACCTTCCCCGGGTCCTCCGCGTGCTGGGGTCAATGAAGTCCGAGGGGATGGCCATCCTGTACATCACGCACCGCATCGACGACGTCTACGACCTGGCTGACCGCGTCAGCATCGTGAAGAACGGGGAAATTCTGGTGACCGACGACGTGGGGCACATCGACAAGATGAATCTCCTTCGCCTCACCTACACGCAGGTCTATTCCCTGGAAGATTCTGGCAACCGCAAGCGCGAGTTCGACCAGTTTTTGAAGTATAACGAGGCCGTGCTCCTCGACCTGCCCGTGAACCTGATTGTCGTGGATGCGGAGGAGCGGGTGAAGATCGTCAACAAGAGGTGCAAGGAATATTTCCACCTCGAGCAGGTGCAGTTCGCCAACCAGCCTTTGGAGCGCCTCCTGGGGGAGGAGAACGCGGAGACAATTGCTCTCATCCGGGAGGCCTTTCTCTCGGAGGAGGGCAGCGCCTTCTACCACGTGCCGCTGGCCATTGCCGGGGCCGATACGATCAACAACGTTCGCACCCTCCCGATCTACGACGAGGGCCTTCTTATTGGAAACATCATCATCATCGAGGACGTGACGGAGTTCGACAAGCTGCAGAAGCAGGTCATCCTCTCCGACAAGCTTGCCTCCGTAGGCCTGCTGGCCGCGGGGGTGGCCCACGAGATCAATAACCCCCTGGAGATCGTGTACAACTACCTCAAGTACATCAAGTTCACCTTCGAGGACGCGAAACTGCACGAAACCGTTGACGAGCTGAACGAGGAAATCACCTACATCGCGGGGATCGTGCGCAACCTCCTCTCACTCTCGGGAACAGCGCAGGTGGAGAGGGAAGAGATCGACATCAACGAGCTGATCAGGAGCACCATGAGCCTTCTTCGCCACAACGCGGTGGACAAGCGGATCTCCATCAGCTTCAGCTCTTCACAGAAAGCGCTGGCCCTCACCATCAACCGTAATGAGATCAAGCAGGTGATCCTCAACCTGGTCAAGAACAGCTTCGAGGCCATGCCCGGTGGAGGGGAGATCCGTATCGACACATCCCGCACGGCCGATGATCAGGGCAGGCCGTGCGCGGTCATCGAGTTCACGGATACGGGGCCGGGAATCCAGGATGCGAACCTGAACAACGTTTTCGTCCCGTTCTATTCGACGAGGAAAGGAAAGGGAGACAACGTCGGCCTTGGTCTGTCCATCTGCTACGGGATCGTGAGGCGGCACGACGGGACCATGGACGTGCGCAACCTGGAGCGTGCGGGGTGCCGGTTCACGATCCGCCTCCCCATTTCGAACGCCTGACGAATTGCTTGATCCATGCCTTCGAACACAGTTATTTTTGCGCAGGAGCCGTTCATTGAGCTCACGAGCTTCCCACATCGTCGTCGTAGGCACTTTTGCAGTCGGCATAACACTGAAAACCGACCGCATTCCCGTTCTCGGGGAGACGCTCCACGGCTCGGGGCTCGCGATCGGCTTCGGGGGGAAAGGCTCGAACCAGGCGATAGCGTGCGCCCGGCTGGGCGCACGGGTGGAGCTGGTCTCCTGTGTCGGTGACGATTCCTTCGGCCGGGAAGCGCTCGACCTGTACCGCGCCGAGGGGGTCGACGCCAGCTGGGTCGGAACCAGCACGAGTTTCCCGACCGGTGTCGGCGCCATCCTTGTGACACCGGACGGTCGCAACGCCATCGTGGTCAACATCGGCGCGAATCGGGAGATGGACGCGAGCTTCGTAGACATGCGGGCCTCTGCGCTTGAGGACGCCACGATCCTTCTCACGGTGACTGAAGCCCCCATTGCTGCCGTGGTGCGAGCGGTCGATCTTGCTCACTGGGCAAAGATTCCCGTTGTGCTCAACCCTGCGCCGGCCGTCCCTCTTCCGCCGGCCACTCTCTCCCGCGTGTCCGTGCTCACGCCGAATGCAAGTGAGCTGGCTACGCTGACCGGCATGCCCACCGGCTCGATCGAGGCCGCGGGCAAGGCCGCGCAATCCCTGACCCGTCAGGGCGCGGCAGCAGTGGCTGTCACCTTGGGGGAGGAGGGAGCGCTGCTATGCGACAACGGCCAGGTGACTCATCTCCCCGCGCCGCACGTAGAGGTCGTGGATACGACCGGCGCGGGGGACGCATTCTCGGCCGGGCTTGCCGTGGGCCTCTCCGAAGGAATGTCGATCCGGGAGGCAGCGCGGTTTGCCGTTTGTTGCGGGTCGCTGGCCTGCACCGTGGCCCAGGTGGTCCCTTCGCTGCCGCGGCGTACCCAGGTTCAGGAGATGCTCGGATGACGGACGCACAGATGGCTTCCCGGCT
Organism: uncultured Spirochaetota bacterium; assembly: GCA_963710335.1. Classification (GTDB taxonomy): domain Bacteria; phylum Spirochaetota; class Spirochaetia; order SZUA-6; family Fen-1364; genus Fen-1364. The sequence goes on along the minus strand of CAVQAA010000024.1, from coordinate 80,403 downwards.
GCAGTCTACTCTTGTCGATCCCACCGCCACGAAGGACCGGGTTGTTGATCACATCGAGGAATGTGCCCGGTACAAGTTCCACGCCGCAATGATTCCCATGTGCTGGGTGCCGGAAGCCCGGCACATCCTGGCCGGCAGCGGCGTTCGCGTGGCAACTTTCATCTGTATCGGCATGGGCCATGAGAGCGTTGCCGCCAAATGCATGCTCCTTCGCGAGTGCTGGGCCTTGGGAGCGGACGAGGTGGACTATCAGCCCAACATGAGCCTCTTTTTGAGCGGGATGGAGGCGGAGTTCGCCGAGGAAGGACGTCAATTATCCCTGATGAGCGACGGCCGTCCCATCAAGGCCATGCTCGAGCTTGGCTACATCAGCGGCCGCTCCGCGCGGATGAAGGCCGCACGGCTGCTTGCGGAGGCAGGAGTGCCCTGGATCAAGAACTCCAGCGGCGTTGGTGAGAAGTCGGAGCCCGCGACGGTGGAGAACATCGCGCTCCTGAAAGAGGCTGTGGGAGACATTGCCCGTGTGAAGGGCTCGGGGAAGATCCGCGCGCGCCAGCAGGCCGAAGCGCTCATTGCCGCGGGCGCGGAGCTGCTTGGCGCAAGCGCTGCAGCGAAGATCGTCTCCGAGGGAAAGGGCGCGGGGAGCACCGAAGGGGCGTACTGATGTCCGTGACGGACCCCGTCCTCGACCGCCTGAACCAGGAGCTGCCGGGTATGTTCCCCCGATTCGGCGCGCGCTGGGAGCAGTACCTCATGAGCTGGCAGCCTGTCCTGGAAGACGGAAAGACTGGCCTGCGCACCAGGCTCCAAGCCGTGCGCCGCGAATTGCGTACGGAGCTCGGGCTTTCCGGGCGCCGGGAGAAACCGGGCTGGGACCGGCGCATCGTGCTGGAACACTTCTGGTTCCTCTACGAGAAAAGCTACCTCAAGGGGGACGGCAGCGGTTTCCTGGTGGAGAAATTCCTGAAGGATGCACGGGCCGACTTCGGCGATATCGAGGCGGTGTGCCTCTGGCACAGCTATCCGCGTCTGGGGCTGGACGAACGCAATCAGTTCGATTACTACCGTGACCTGCCCGGCGGCATGCCGGAGCTTACCCGGGTGGTCCGGCACCTGCAGCTGGCAGGCGTCCGTGTGTTCCTGATCTATAACCCGTGGGACGTCGGCACTCGTCGCGAGCGCCTTTCGGACAAAGACTCCCTTGCCTGGCTCCTGCAGACGACGGGAGCGGATGGAATCTTCCTGGACACCGTCGACTCTGCGGACCGCGACCTCCTGAAGGCGCTGCGCCGTGGGCGCCTGGATATCGCGGTCACTCCGGAGCTTGTCCCGCCCCTGGGTGACCTCGCGAAAGTGAGCGGCTGCTGGCAGCAGTTCGCCGTTCCTTCGCCGCCCCTCGCGCTGGCACATCGCTGGCTGGACCCGGGGTTCTGCCCCCGGCTCGTCGACCGCTCCGCGCGCTCCCACGCCGGCCAGGTTGCCGCCGCCTTCCTCCACGGGACCGGGCATGTGGTTTGGGAGAACGTCTTCGGTTGGTGGAACCCCTGGAGCGACTCCGACCGGCTGCTGCTGAAGAAAACCTCGACAATCCTCCGTGCTTTCGACGAGTTCTTCCGGGACCCCGAATGGGAGCCCTATGTCCCGACCGGTGTCCCGGGCGTCCATGCCATGGAATGGCATGCCGGGAATGCTGCTCTCTTCACGATGCTGAACACGAACGAAAGTCGCTGCGACGGGATCCGGATCAAGATTCCCGAGCAGTGCGGGTCCGGGCTGGTCGACATCTGGAGCTCAAGGGAGCTTCCACGGACGGGGCACGGCCACTCGTTTGTAATCTCGTTGGATGCCGGAGAAATCGGGTGTGTTGTCGCCGGCCTGGACGTGCGGCCGCTGGTGCTTCCGTCCGACGTCGGTGACCCCCAGCGACATCGCCCCGTGACCTTGAGCGCCTACCGCGTTCGCCCGGCGCCAGCACCGTCGACTTCGCAGCCCACCAACCGGGACATGGTGACAATCCCGGGTGGCCGTTACGTGATGCGAGTACGCCGCGCCTGCGATCCGGTGATGGAGGGCGGCACCTATTCCGACATCTCGCATCCCGCGGCAAAAGATGTGCCCGACCAGTTCTTCCGGCTGGAAGGCTACCAGATGGATCGGACGCCGGTCACCAAGGCCTTGTTCCAGTCCTTTCTTTCCTCCACCAGGTACCTGCCGGGCTCCCTGCATAACTTCCTTCTTGACTGGGTGCGGCCGCGTGGCCGGGAGAACGAACCGTGGGAGTGGACGCCGCGGGACGACCGGCGGGACCATCCCGCGACATGGGTCTCCTTGGACGATGCCCGGGCTTATGCCCGCTGGGCGGGGTTGCGGCTTCCCACCGAAGCCCAGTGGCAGCGCGCCGCGGAAGGGCCGCGCGGCCGCTTGTGGCCGTGGGGAGACTCCTTCGATGCGGCCCGCTGCAACGGCGACTCGGCGGAAACGACAGCGGTCGATGCGTTCCCCGCTGGACAGAGTGAGGAAGGCTGCCTCGACTTGTGCGGGAACGTCTGGGAGTGGACGGAAAGCGAGCGGGACGACGGCCACATGCGTTACGTGATGGTCCGGGGCGGCTGCCACCGGCGGATCACGGGAAGCGCGTGGTACACGGCCAGCGGCGCGCAGCCCTGCGACGTGCATGAGAAAGTGCCGCTCATGGCCGCCGGCATCGACCGCCTGTCCACCGTGGGATTCCGCTGCGTGAGGTCGCCCGGAGCTATCCCTTCAGGCCCGACAGAGTCATGGAGCGGATGAAGAAGCGCTGGGCGAAAGCGAAAACGAGCATGATGGGCACCGAGCTGAGGACCGCGGACCCCAGGATCAGCGGATAGTCGGTGGCAAAGAATCCCTGCATGTAAACCACGGCGAGCGTGAGGGTCCGCTTGGGCTCCGCGTTGATCACGACAAGAGGCCAATAGTAGCTGTTCCACATGCCCACGAAAGTGAAAACGAGGAGCGCCGCCATGACGGGCATGGCCATGGGAAGCACGATCCGGGTGAACAGCACCACCTCGTGAGCCCCATCGATGCGTCCCGCATCCAGGAAGTCGTTGGGGATGTCGTTGATGGCCTGGCGCAGCAGGAAGACTCCGAAGGCGTTCAGGAGACCCGGGATGATGATTGCGGCGTAGGTGTTCAGGAGGCCAAATGTCCGCATCATGAGGTACAGGGGTATCATGATCAGCTCGAAAGGCAGAAGCATCGTGCCCAGGATGAAAGCGAAAAAGGCTTTCTTACCGGCAAATGAATACTTCGTGGAGAGCGCGAACCCGGTGAGGGCGGAAAAAAATACGGCGGAAACCGCGACAGTGACGGAGACGATTATGCTGTTGAGGTAATACCGTGGAAAGTGCTGCTCCGAAACCAGCCTCTGGTAGGCGGCGGCGTCAGGATGGTGCGGCCACCAGTGCGTCGGGATGGAAACGAACTCGGCCTTGGTCATGAAGGAGGAAGCGACTGTCCAATACAGGGGGATGAGAACCGCAACAGCAATGGCAGCCAGGACCGCAACACGAATGATCGTGGAAATCGGTCCGGTGACCCGTGAGACAGCCCGGCGGAACCTGCCCTGTGAGCGCATCTCAATCCCTCGCCGGGGCGAAGATCCGGAACTGCAGGATCGTCACGGCAATGATGGCCGCGCACAGCAGGAGGGACGCAGCCGCCGCACGCCCCATCCGAAGGAACTTGAATCCGGTTTCATAGATGAACAAGGTCGCCGCGTAGGTGGCGCGCGCCGGCCCGCCGGCCGTAATGACCTGGAAAGGATCGAACTCCTTGATTGCTCCGATGAAGTTCACCGTGGCTATGAAAAGGCTGGTGGATCTCATCAGCGGGAAGGTCACGTAGCGGAAACGCTGCGCCGCGTTCGCGCCGTCCATCTCCGCCACCTCGTAGTACGCTTCGGGGATCGCGTACAACCCCGTGAGAAAAAGCACGACGTAGAATCCGAACGTCTTCCAGAGCGCGATGATGATGAGGCCGGTCAGCGCGGTGGATGGCTGCGTCAAGGGATTCACCGAGTAGTGGATTCCGACCAGCCCCAGGATGGAGCCGATGGGGCCTGGCGCCAGGTAGAAGTTTCTCCAGATCGTCGCCACGACCACCCAGGGGAGAATAACAGGCAGGAAGTAAATGGCGCGACCCGCTGCCAGCCCGCGGCCGGCAGCCATGAGCGCAAGGGCGACGGCAAACGGAAGCACGTAGTTGAGGATCCCGATGGCAAGGACATAGAGCCCCGTCACTTTCGCGGAGTTGAGAAAAATCCCCTGCTGGAAAAGCGTTGCATAGTTGGCCAGGCCGGTGAACTTCGGCGGCGTAAAGAGGTTGTAGTCCGTGAATGAGATGCCGATCGTCCGCAGCGTCGGGTATACGAAAATTGCGCCAAAGAAAGCCAGCCCCGGAAGGAGAAAGAGCAGGCCCCATCTATCCCAGGGACGCCGGAACACCCGGTGCAATCTCCGCGCCACCTGCCCTCCCCCACCGCGGCCCGCGGCGGAGGAGGTGCCCTCCGCCGTCCGGTGAATCAGTGATTCAGCGCTTCGTTGATCTGCTGAGCCGCGGTGGACAGGATTCCGCTCAGGTCATTGTCGGTCGTGAGCGTAGCCTGCCAGGCGGTATAGACCGCGGCCCCGATCTCGTTGTACTTCGGGTTGGCAAAGAGAAGGTCCGCGTCCCGGGCCAGGGCAAGGAACTTGGCCACGTCCGCGTTGCGCTTGCCCATGTCCATCATGGCCTTCGTCGGCAGGAGGTAGCCCACATCGTTGTACCAGCCGACCGCCTGCGCTCCCGAGGTCATCCACTGCACAAACTTCCATGCCTCGGCGACACTGTCGCTCTTGGCGTTGACGCTCCACACCAGAGCCTGAATCGGGGCATGCACCCGGTCCGCGCCGGGAGCTTTGGGATAGGGAACAACGACGAAGTTTGCGGGGGAGAAACGCGGGTCGCCTTTTGCCTGGTCTTTCAGCAGGGGCATCGTCCAGGTGGACGCCACGTACATGGCCACGTCACCCAGGGCGAAACGGGTCCATACATCATCCGGGAACTTGATGGGCGCGTTGTTCTCAGCGCGGGCCAGCGAACGGAAATACCTGAACGTTTTCATCGATGCGTCACTCGTGATGGCCGCCGCCTTGCCCGCGTCATCCAGGACGCTCGCCCCGTTCTGGGTGAACAACGGCTGCATGGGGATGAACGTCCAATCGGCCCCCCACTGCGGCAGGTAGATGCCGGTCTGCACGAGCTTGTCGCCGCTCCAGATCGTCAGCCTCTTGGCCAGGAGCAGAAGGTCACCCCAGGTCTTCGGGTAGTCCTTGGCGGCGTCCAGCCCGGCGCGCTTGAAGGCGCTTTTGTTGAGCATGAGGCCAAAGATGTTGAACTCCCGGTACACGCTGTAGAGCTTGCCGTCGTACAGCAGCTTGTCGATGATCCCGGGGATGTAATCGTTCTTGAACGCGGCCAGGGACGAGTACCCCATGTCCTGCAGGACTTCCGGCGTCACTTCCGCCAGCTGTCCCAGTCCAGCGAACGTATACATCGAGCTGAGACCTTCATTGAAGATATCCGGCCCGCCTCCTGAGGCGAGGGCGGTCAGCACCTTGTCCTCATAGGTATTGTTGTCAGCCGCAGGCTCATACGTGATCTTGACGTCCGGATTCGCAGACTGATACTGGGCGATCAGCTTTGTAATATAGGTATTCGCCGGTGCATGCGTGTGCGTCCAGATCGTCAGGGATGTGGGTCCGGCAGCCCAGGCGCTGCCGGCCGTAATGAGCGCGGCAAGAATGAACAGGGGCCCGATTCGTCTCAACGTCATGGTGGCCTCCTCCTCAAGACGGCTTTGATCGCTACCGTTACCGCTGTCCTGACGAAGTTACAAATGCCGCGTCGCTAGTGTCAACGGAAATCAGTGGGTGGTCACTCCAGCGCAAGACATGGGCCGCCTCACGAGTCCCCATGGCAAGCCGTCGCAGTCAGGAGGCGTTTTCGCAGCGGTTTGCCCGTTGATGGACCCTTTTATTCAGCGCCTGGTGCGTGATGCCCAGCATCCCGGCCGCGATGCTCTGGTTGCCGTTCGCGCGTTTCAGGGCCTCGTCGATCAGCAGGTCGGCACCCTGCTCCAGAGTGGGCAACCTGTCCGAGAAGGCAAGAAGCAGGGGCGACGGTTCGCCCGGCTCAGGGGGAGCCTCATGTTGCATGCCGGCCTTGAAGCTCGCGAGGGAGAACGTCGATGAGGATTGCCGTGACACCGAATCATACACCAGCGCCCGAAGCTCCCGGACGTTGCCGGGAAAATGGTGGATCGCAAGCAGGTCCAGGACCTGCGGCGGCACGAATGGCTTTTTCTTTTCAAGCTTCGCGCACGCCTCGTCGAGAAAATGGTCCAGCAGAAGCGGCAGGTCATCCTTTCTGTCCCGCAGAGGAGGTACCCGAAGCGCGTGCGTGGAAAGGCGGTAGTACAGGTCCTTTCGGAACGTTCCTTCCGAGATGAGCACGGCAAGATCACGGTTGGTGGCAACGAGGGTCCGGGATGCGGCGCGCTTCGGGAGATCGGAGCCAAGGGGATAGTATTCGCCGGTATCCAGGAAACGCAGGAGCTTCACCTGTGACTGGATGGACAGATCCCCGATCTCATCGAGAAAAAGCGTTCCGCCGCCCGCCTTCTGAACAAGCCCGCCACGCGCATCCACCGCGCCCGTATAGGCGCCCTTGCTGTGGCCGAACAGCGTGTCGGAGAACATCGCGTCATCCAGACCCGCGACGTTGACTTCCAGGAGCGGCCCCTCGCGGCCGCTTGCGGCGTGGACTGCCGCGGCTATCAGTCCTTTGCCGGTGCCTGTTTCACCCGTGATCAGGATCGGTTCATCGGATTTCGCGATGGATTCGATGATCCTGAAAAGCGACATCATCACGCCGTTCCGAGTGACCAGGCGGGAGAAGGCTTGAGGGTGAGTCAGGCGCGGCGAAAGAACTCCTTCTGTCAAGCGCCGATATTCCCGGGAGAGCTTCCTGATTTCGATGGCCCGGCGAACCCCGCTCACCAGCCGGTTCTCCTCCACCGCTTTCACCATGTAGTCGAAAGCGCCGGCCTTCATGCATTCCACGGCGGGGCTCACTTCATCCGTGCCCGTGACCACGATGACCGGAACTTGCGGCAATTCCTCGTGGATCATCGCCAGGAGCTTCTCCCCGGGCACGTGCGGCATGCCGAGGTCCAGAAGGACCAGCTCGATCTCCCCGCGACGAAGAATGGCCATGACCTCACGGCTGTCGGCGCAGGTGACGATGTTGTCGATCCCGTTGGATCTGAGCATGAGGCTCAGGCTGTCGATGACCTGCGGCTCATCGTCGATGAGGAGGATCGGGTTCTCAGGAATCCGGCGTGCGCTCATTCTTTCGCCTCCGCGGGAAGGGTCACCGTCACCGTGGTGCCGGCACCGGGTTTCGACGTCAGCTCAAGTGTTCCCCCGTGCGCGGTGACAATGGCCTGGGACACGTACAAGCCGAGACCGGTGCCGCCGCTTGCCTGGCGGGTGGTGAAGAACGCTTCCCGAACTCGAGGCAGGATGTCCGACGGGATGCCCGCGCCCTCATCACAGACCAGGATCCGCACCGAACCGCCTGTGTCGCCCGGTTGACTGCGGACGGTGATCGCTTTGTCCCTGCCTTCAATTGCCTGGCAGGCGTTCAAGATGAGGTTGATGAGAACCTGTTCAAGCATCTGCGCGCTTCCGCGCGTGCGGGGCAGCCCCGTGCGCAGCTCCAGCGTGAAGCGGTCCGTGGCCCTCCTGATATACGCACTCACGAGGTCGACGGCGTTGCGGATGGCGGTGTTCACGTCAAACATGGTCGCGCCCATGCCCGGCGACTCCGCGCTGAAATCCCGCAGGTTGCGTATGATCCCGTCGATGAGCGCGGAGCTCTTCACCACCGCGGAAAGCATGTCGGGAAGGCGGTCACGGAACTCCGCGGCCTCAAGCCCCGCAATCAGATCTCCTTCAGTCCCGGCGGCGGCCGCCTCCAGCAGCGCGGCAAGCTGCGGTGACGCGTTCGACAGCAGCGTCGCGTTGGCAAGGATCACCTGGTTGGGAACGCTGATCTCGTGCGCCAGGCCAGCGGCCAGCACGCCGAGGGATGTAAGCTTGTCTGTGCGCATGAAGTTCTGCAGCTGAAGCCTGGCAGTTTCCTCTTCACGTTTCCTCCGTGTGATGTCACGGATGAGGACGGCAATGGCTTGCCTGCCATGCCAGAGCGTGCGCGAATACGCCAGCTCCACCGGCGAGCCGGGCACCCGACGAGGTGGCAACGAGCGTTTCGGTGGGCGCTTCGGGCTGTACGCCATAAGGGGGAAGCATTGCAGGACTGAAAAGCGCGTCGAAACCGATCCGTGACAGCTCTGGAAGGGCATAGCCGGTCAACTCGGCGACGCGCCGGTTCGCATAGACGGCGGTGTCATCGCTGAAAACAATGATCCCATCCTGGGCATCCTCTGCCAGGGCGCGGAAGCTCGATTCAGCGCGTCCCATGGACTCCACCATGCGGTTGAAAGATCTCGCAAGGGACCCGATTTCATCCCGGGACCGCACTTTGACCGCGGCCCCAAGGTCACCCTCTTCCACCTGCTTCATGCCCCTGGACAGGGCTTGCAACGGCGCAAAGAGGCTGGACCGCAGCAGGAGAGGGATCAGCACCAGCAGCAGGAGGCTTGCCCCCAGGGTGAGCGCGGCAAGAACCCCGATCCTGGCATTCAGGTAGCGCGCGAATCCCGCCTCGTGAGATTCGAAGATCACGGCCCGGCGGCTGCCCGACCACGGGAGCCCCCTCGTGAAGTTGATCGGCTCAAGAGGCGCGGACCATCCTCCCGGATGTATCCCCGTCAGCCGGGGCGGAAACGGAGCCGGTCTGCGGCCCGGTGCGGGATCGCCTCCCGTTGTGCTTGCCGCCGTGTAGTTGTACTGCTGTTCGACAGATGGGCCGTACGCTGATGAAAGCTCCGGGAAGGACATTTCGATGGTTCCGTTTTCACGAAGGACGAGCTGGATCGTGTTCTCGTTCGAGGCCCCCAGCTCCGGAAGGCGGAACCACGTGATTGTCACCGAGTCCCGCGATGATTTGAAGTGGATCCCGCCGCCCCTTGAAGGATCCAGGTTCACGATGAGAGGCGCTATGGCCGGCTGCGGGTTGTACCCGCCCCACCCGTTTTCGGGCGCGTTCTCTCCGAGGTAGATCATCGGGCCGTTGAGGATGTGGATGGTACGGTAGCTGGCGGCAAAGAACGGAAAATCGAATTCCAGCTCTTTCACGCGTGGACGCCCATAGGTGACAGGGATCTCAGGCCCCAGGTTCGAATCAAAAGCCTCCGGGACGTCGGTAATATCGTAGCTTCGGGACTGGTTGAGCGCAAAGCGAATGGTCGAGTGTTGCGGAAGCGGCGAGAGATGCGGGTAATCGCTTGCCGAAGTCTCTCCCACGAAAAGCGCCACGAGACCCATGGTGCTCAAGATCAGGACCAGGGTCACCCCGAGCAGCTTCATCTGCAAGGTCATGGGGTCGGCACTGTGGTTCAAGTACGTGACGATGAATGCGAGGTAGCACAGGAGAAGACCGAGCCATGTGAGATAGCTCGCCAGGGAGAAAGGAAGTACCCCGTAGGTAACGGCAAGGGACGCTGCAACCGCCCCGACCGGCAGGAGGAGAATTGCGCCGATGTCCCGCGCCGACTCGGCATCGCGGCCTCGCGGCCGGATGATCCTTTGGAAAACGGACCCTCCGCCGCGGCCGGAGAGCCGTGCCGCCTTCCGTAACAGGAGGAAGGTGGCCGCCAGGAACTGAATCGCGAGGCTGCAGTAGAACGTCAGCCAGTAGATGTCCCAGAGCCGTGTATCGCTGAATCGCCATTGCATCACGAAATGGTTGTATATGTTGAGGCAAAGGACGCCCGCGTTGAGGATGATTGAAAAAGCAAGGACGATCCTGAACTCTTTTCTCTCCACCCGCCTGAATCGAGGGAAAAAGTACGCGAAAAACAGAAGGAACACCATGGCGAGCGAGGGTCCGACGTCCATGAACAGCAGGACCAGCACGGCCTTGAGAGTTCGGGGCTGCCAGTAGTAGGGCCCGGCGAACTCGAAGAAAGCTGCGGCGTTGAACAGGAAGGCTCCGGAAAAAAAACATGCAAGGAACAGCGTGGCAAGAGACTTCCGGGAAGCCAGGAAAAGATAGACGGCGATGACAATGGAGAGCAGAAGGGCGGCCAGCCTTATCAGGGAGAGGGAATCGAGATTCAACCAGCCCGGCAGGGGTATGATCACTGCGTCCTCCAATGGAAACCATCGGAGCCTGACGCTGCCTTGCGCTACCTGGGTCCAGTATACACCATTGCGTGCACCAGGCAAATCAGTGTCACCTGAAATCGTGGCTTGCGGCAGGGGCAGCCATCCCCCCGAACGACGTGAAATCGGGCTTCCAGAAGGACTCCGCGATGATGTGCACAACTCCCTCCGCCACCTGGAGCCGCCCCGTGACACCCAGGAGCCAGTTTGTCAGGATCATTGTGCGGTACTGTTTGAAGATCTTCTCCCAGACCACGAGATTGGCGAAACCTGATTCGTCCTCCAGCGTCATGAAAAGCACGCCGGCCGCCGTGCCGGGCATTTGCCTGCAAATTGCGCATCCGGCCATGGAAACCCTCCTGCCGTGCTCCATCCCGCTGACGCTGGCAGCGTCGGGAAGACCCTGCCTTTTCAGAAATGCGCGGAACTGCTCCATCACGTGCCCGCGCGGGCTCTGGTCCGAAGCAAGGTAATCCCAATTGACTTCCTCTGCATCGCTCAGGGGGCGGAAATACGGCATTTGCTCGAACTCTCCAACGAGCAGGTTCGCAGGATGTTCGCTTCGATCCAGGACCCCCCAGAGCGCCTCACGGCGCTCCTTGTCGAGGCAATCAAATGCGCCCACCTCGGCGAGTCGTTCCATGGAATCACTGGGGAGCCGGCAGAGAGCCGTGAAGTCAGGCAGGCTTGGCGAGGGCGAGCTGGCGCGCCATGCGCGGATGCGCTCCCAGTCTCCTTCGCCGAGTCCTTTGACGTAACGCAGCCCTATTCGAACGGCGTAGTCCGCCGTGCCCGCAGGCCGTTCAAGCGTGCACTGCCATTGGCTTTGGAGAATGTCGATGGGGAGGAACTTCACCTTATGGCGCTTGGAATCATCGATGACCGTGGCCGGAGAGTAGAACCCGAACGGCCACGCGTTCAACAGCGCGCAGGCGAACACCACCGGGTAGTGATGCTTGATGTACGCCGTTGCGTAGGCGATGAGCGCGAAGCTGGCCGCGTGTGACTCCGGGAAACCATATTCTCCGAAGCCAAGGATCTGGCTGAAGACCCTCTCCGCGAACTCGAGCTCGATGCCTTTCGCAACCATACGGGAGACCAGACGGTCATGATGCAGCTCGATTCGGCCGCGCTGCTTCCACGCTGCCATGTCACGGCGAAGCCGGTCCGCCTCACCAGGGGTGTAGTCGGCCGCCACCACGGCGAGCTTCATCACCTGTTCCTGGAAGAGCGGGATCCCCAGGGTCTTCTTGAGAACAGGCTCGAGGCTCGGATGGGCGTATGTAACCTCCTCTTTTCCGGCACGTCTTCGGAGGTAGGGATGAACCATTCCCCCCGTGATCGGTCCGGGACGAACCAGGCTGACCTCGATGACCAGGTCGTAATAGCTGCGCGGCCTCAGGCGCGGAAGCATGGCCATCTGAGCACGGCTCTCGATCTGGAAAACGCCCACAGTATCAGCACGGCAGGCCATGTCAAAGACGCCTGCGTCGTCCGGGGGGATGGTGGCCAGGGAGAGATCCGTATCGTAATGGCTCTTCAAGAGCCGGAAGGCATAGTCCAGATGCGTCAGAGCACCCAGGCCCAGGAGATCGACCTTGAAAAGATTCATCGTCTCGATATCCGTCTTGTCCCACTGAATGACGGTGCGGTCCTGCATGGTGGCATTCTCTATGGGGACGATGGTGTCCACTGCTTCGCTTCCCAGGAGAAAGCCGCCCGGATGAATGGACAAATGACGAGGAAAGCCCGTGATCTCCTCCGTCAGCGCGACCATCTGGCCAAGCAGCTGCCCGGGAAGGTCCAGCCCCGCCTCCTTGAACACGGCTTGCAGGTTCCCGTCCCAGTGTGGAAGAAGCTTTGCGCAGTGGTCCAGCGTGATCTCGGGAATGCCGAATGCCTTGCCCACCTCCCTGATGGCGGACCTTTTTCGATAACGAACCACATTGGCCACCATTGCGGCGCGGTCCCTGCCATACTTCTGGTACATGTGCTGGATGACCTCCTCCCGCCGGTCATGCTCGATGTCCAGGTCGATGTCGGGAGGCTCTGCCCTTTCCCTGGACAGGAACCGCTCAAAAAGCAGGTTCATCTGAACCGGATCAACCGACGTCACTCCGAGGCAATAGCAGACCACGGAGTTGGCCGCGGATCCCCGCCCCTGGCAGATGATGTCTTTCTCCCTGCAGAACCGTATCAGCTCCCACATGGTGAGGAAGTACCCGCAGTAACCCAGCTCCTCGATGAGCGCCAGCTCCTTTTCCAGCAAGGCCCGCGCGCTGTCGGGAATGCCGCCCCTGTATCGGCCCTTCGCGCCTTCAAAGGTGATGTGCTTGAGCCAGGTGGACGTCGTGAAGCCATCCGGCACCGCCTCATCAGGATACTTGTAGACCAGCTCTTCATAGGAAAAACCGCAGCGATCAGCTATTTCCAGAGAAGCCTCGACCAGCTCATTCGATTGGCCGTACAAGGTCGAGAACTCATGTTCTGTTTTCAGGGCGTGTTCGTCGTTCGGCAAAAGCTTCGTCCCCGCCTCTCTCAGGGTGATCCCGTACCTGATGCACGCAAGGACATCCTGCAGCTTCCGCCTTTCGGGCACGTGGTACAGGACCTCGGTAGCCGCAACCAGGGGGAGAGAGAACCGGGCCGCACATTCCCTTGTTGTGCGCTCTCGTGCCACGTCATCCACCCATCTCTGTCGCCTGACAACGGCGTAGAGGCGATCCCCGAATGCTTCCTTGAGGATGTCGAGGCCGGACGCACGGAGCGAGGGATCTGCGGGATCATTCAGCCAAAGCGCGACAAGGCCATGGGCGCTCTCAGCGACCTCTTTCCACCGGACAAGGCATGTGGGCTTGGGGTTCCTGAGGTGACCGCGAGAGATGAGACGGCACAGGTTGCCGTACCCGGTCCTATCCTGAGCAAGGAGGACGATGGAGGAACCGTCATCAATCGACACCTGCGATCCCGTGATGAGCTTGACCTTGTTCTGACGGGCGGCGTCGAACGCCCGGACCATCCCATAGACTCCATTGCGATCCGTGACGGCAATGGCCGGCAGTCCCAGACGGGCAGCAGTTTCAATCAGCTCCTCAGGGTGGCTGGCGCCTTCCAGGAAAGAGAAATTGGTCTTGCACCAGAGCGGGGCGTACAAGCGCTCACCTGCGTCAATCGACAACGCCCTGGACCCAGGAGGTGTCCGTGAGCCTGTCCACATAAAGCCAGAGAATGCCGGCGGCCGAGCTGCGGAATGAGTAGTCACGCAGATAGGGAGTATCCGCGTCCCCGGTGCCCCACCAGGAGCCCGACACGACAAACGGCTCCGCCTTGACGCCAGGCGCCCGAGAAATGGATTTCGAAGGCCGGGGAGCGAAAAGTATCCTTCGGACCGCCGCGGGGCAGTTTTTTGCGCACGTCGGTTGGCGCGGCGAAGGAAGAGCCGGCTGGTGGAGAGGCATCCACTGGAAAGACTTTTCCGGCAGATAGGAGTCGCCCAGACGGGCACATGTCACCGAGCTGTTGCCAAAGCGCGCGCGAATGGCGGCAAACGCGCGCGCGCCCGCCCTGAGATCCCGCCCCCTGAGAGAGAACAGTTCCTCCTGTCCCCGCGAGGAAGGTGTCCTTGCGGAGCGGATCTCGATGTCCTCCACTCCGGAAGAGAGCTGGCGCGCGGAAAGGCGAAGATGGATGAGGCGGCGCAAGAGGGACGTCTTGAGGGTGGGCACGGCCGGGCGAATGATGTCGGTAGTGGTCTCTCCTTCCTCCGTGCGAAGGGTGACCTCGAGACCGGAAATCACAGCCCTCTCCGCCTCCGCGCGCCCTGCCTCCACTGCCAAAAGCTCGTCGATATGCGACATGAGCAGATTGAGATCCACCAGCGGGGTATCGAGATGGCGCCCGCAGGGGACCGATTCTTTCACCGCAATGGGCTGGATGGGCAGAGTGTCTTCCGACAGGATGGCCTGGCGGAGAAGCCCGGCCTCCTTCCCCAGACGCTGCATGGTTTGCTCAGGAGGGAGAGAGACGAACTGCTCCACGGTGCGGACCTCGAGCTTGCGCAGCGTGCCTTTTATCCGGGGGGAAAGAGGAAGAATATCAATGGAAGATCGGCTCATCAGCGCCCGTTCCTCCGTTCGGGAGGAGAACGTCATTGAGCGCGGCCGGGAGCGCGCAATTGCGTAAGTACCGAAACGGGTAAACCCGATCACGACGCTCGCCGCGAAACCTTCCGCTGCAAGAGCGCCGCGCACTTTCTGGATCCAAAGGGACTCCGATGTAAAAAGGGATCGAAGCCCGACCACGGACACCCAGAGTGCATCAATGTCGAACGGACAAGGCTCGATATCCGGGGTGAAAGCGGACAGTAGCCTGATGATGAGGTCCCGCGCCTCGGCAATCCGATCAGGCGACACTGCTCGAGCCCGCAAGGTCGGAACAACGGAAAGCGCGCTGGCATATCGCATACCGGCCACCAGTCCCTTCTCCCGAGCCTCACGATTCAAGGCGAGGATGGGGCTCTGGGGCTTCTCTTCCCTGGTCACGGCGACGGGCGTCCCTTCCCACGCAGGGTTGTCTTTCAGAAGTATCTGCAAGGGCAGGCGGTCGATGCTAATGCATCCCCGAAGGGCCATGGTATTGCCTTCTTTGAAGCGCGGAGAGGCTTGAGCGCTTGTCCTTGACCGTATGAATCTCAACGACGAAGGGCCCAGTGCCGGACCGGGCAATACATCCCCTCAGGGAAATTCTGGAGCTTAGGGAAGGCTCATTGGAGCGCTTGCGCGTGAGGAAGAGGACAGCGCAGAGGTTCCGCTCCGCCAGTTTGAGGAGGCGCCCCAGCGAAGCGTCCTCCAGCGACCTGTTGGCGCCGAGATCCACGATCACCAGCCCCATGGCCGCTGATCTCACAAGCCATTCTGCCGAGGTCAAGGAATCTGTCTCTCCGCTGACACGGACAACGGCGACAGCGGAGAGGTCGATGCCCCGCTGGACAAGGTCAGGGGGGAAGAAAATGGACTCCGTCCCCGCTACCCACGCCACGGGTTCGTTCCTTGTCTGGGCTTCCAGGATGATCTCTGCGACGAAGCTGACGGCGCCTGACGGGGTCTCTTCAGAGACCTCCGCCAGGATTCCCATCAGATTATCCAATCCCCATGAACCGCCGCCGGTCGCCTTTCTCAGAGTGGCCGCTCGAAATACAGGAATGCCTGCAATTGATTGGTCCATCGAATAGTGCAGCGGCCTCACCAGGATAGGGTAACATCTGTTAAGTAGTCAGTCAAGAGGCTTTTTGAGCCTCGTCTCAAAAGTCAGTTTCTTCTCTCAAAGCATGCCGGCGTGATCATGGCGGCCTTTCACGAAGAAGTACCACATGGCTGCCATGGAAATCCCTGGGTCACCTTCTATGATCTCCTGTATGTCCTTGATGCTGATGACTTTCTTGCCCCTGTCATCCTTGATTTCCTTGCCGTCGAACTCCGCAACTTTCTTCCCATGTGAGTCCCGAATGTTCTTCTTTTCGATCTGGCCAAATACCGCGCCGTTGTAGGACCGGATGGTGTCCCTGTCGACTTCCGCAAGCTTCTGGTTCGAGCTTTTCTTTATCAGGCGCCTTCCGTCAAACGTGTAGTCTGCCATATTGCCTCCGTTGCTACCAATTATAGCCCGAAGAAACAAGATGACAATCGCCCTCACAACCAAAAGCTCATTTGCCGCGGCATCGGGTCAACCCTTTTGCCCTTTCCGCAAGCGGGCATAGGCGATGTAATCCGTATTGATCGGCAAACCTCCTGCAGCCCGAACAAGGACCGCAATCTGCCCGCGGTGATACGATCCATGCATGAAGACGTGCAGGAGGATGCCGGAAACCTGCCGTGTTTTTCTGTCTCAGGCTCTCGGAGTCGGCAAGGCTGAGCTCAGGCCAGATGGGGAGCGCATTCTGCTGCTCGCCCTTGATCCTGCACAGCCATACCTGCTCCGCGGCCAGAATATGAGCCAGAATCTGCCTGACTCTGTCGGGGACGATCCTGTGCGACTGCAAGGATTGGATCAACTCCCGGTTCGCCCATTCGAGATGATCGAGAAGCAGCGAGAGCTCATTTTTCATCGTTTCAGACCAGGGTCCCCACGGCGGCTGGATCGAGCCAGCCGCCTCGCGGGGAAAGTCAGGGAATCAGCGCTCGGCCCAGGGGACGATCATGGCGCGGGCCAACGTATGCGTGAAAAGGTTGAACCCGAGGAGCCCGGGGGTTGCGTCTTTGTTCAACCCGAGGGTGGGAACATCCACGGCATGAACCACGATGAAATACCGGTGCTTGCCGTTGCCGGGAGGCGGGGCCGCGCCGACGTAGCGCGCCAGGCGGGCATCATTCGGGAGCTGGAACGCTCCGGCCGGAATGCCCGTGCCTTTGTCATCCCCCGCGCCACTGTCGAGGCTCGTGACGCCGGCGGGAATGTCCACGACCGCCCAGTGCCAGAATCCGCTTGCGGTCGGCGCATCAGGGTCGTACATCGTCACCACGAAGCTCTTGGTCCCGGCCGGGAACCCTTTCCAGGAAAGCTGCGGTGAGATGTCCTTTCCGCCGGCCCCGAAGATCCCGCTCATCTGGTCCAGGGGCAACTGAGCGCCGTTCTTGACGTCAGTGCTCGTGACCGTAAAGGAAGGCACGTGGGGAAGCCTGTCATACGGGTTGAAAGCCTGGGCGCCGGCTGAAACCGCCAGCCCTGCCGCGAAAACTGAAAGAAGAAGTAAACGCTTCATGCCACAAATATCATAATTGGCGAAGAAATCGGTAAGCTCAGCGCTGATCGATTTTTGTGCTGAAACGATCACGCGAACGCGGCCCGCGCCGCAGGGCCCCGGGGGCTTGGCCGAAACGCTGGCGGAATCGGGCCGCAAACCGCGACGCGCTCCCGTACCCGACGGATTGAGCTATCTCTTCGATGGAACGGTCCGTGGCTTGAAGCAGCGTCAGGGCTTGCGACAACCGCACGTCACGGAGGATCGCGGAGAACGACTGCCCCTCGGAGGCAAGGTGACGGCGAAGGGTGGCCTCGCTCATCGCAAGGAGCCGCGCAACGTCGGTTGCGCCCCAGGCTCGATCCGTTGCGGAAAGCAGGAGGGAGCGCACCCGGGCCGACACGGAAGAGTAAAGCGTACCGTCGAACCTCCCGCCGTGGATATCGATCCACACCAGGCACTCGCGGGCGCGTTGGTACGCGATTGCGTGCGGGACGATCCGGGAGTCCTGAATCGCCGCAATTGCCCGCCGGCAAGATGCGAGGAACTCCTCTTCAAAGGAGGCGAGATGGAGAACGTCGCGGATTTCGGGGGATCGCGCGTCGCCTGCGAACTCCACAACCACCCGGGGATCGAAGACCAGCCATGCCGCCTCGTAAAGGCCCTGTTCGTCGGGGCAGTTTACGACATCGAAGGACTGGCCGGCCGAAACCGCGATTCCCTGGCCGGCCTGGAGGATGCACTCGGTCCCGTCCCAACGCAGCCTTTTCTGTCCCCGGCTCACGAAGATCAGGGTGGGTTGGTCCACTACCACCCTTGTCAGAGCCACTTCAACCCCGTGCTGCACGATGGTTGCAGCTGCGCCGATGCCTTCCCGGGAAACAAGCACGCGACCCATGCCGAGATGGGAACCTCCTTCGGTCAAAGATAGCGCCCAGGCTCGACAAAGCAAATTCGAGGGAATTGAATCCGGTCGCGCTGTGCCGGTTACGGAATTGTTCCCCCAGACGCACATCCCGTGTTTATATTCAGAGGTACAGGTTGTCATCTTCTGTGAGGAGGTGCGTCATGAAACGCATCATCGCAGTTTCACTCATAGCTCTGTTCGTGCTGGTTGGCGGCGGCTTCGTTCTTGCGTGCCCGTTCCAGGGCTCGAGCGACCCAGCGGGTCCCGCGGTACAGGTCCCGCAGACAGACGGCAGCTCCACCGCCACTGCGACCCCCCAGGCCCCGGTAGATCAGACGCAGCAGCCCAACGGATAGAGTCTGTTCATCCGATGACCGTGAGGGCCCCGAAAGGGCCCTCTTTTTTTGTTACTTTAGTCACGTATGGAAAGGACACGACGGTCTGGCCCTCTGCGCATCACCAGTGACGAGGCGCTTCGCTACCACGAAGAAGGAAAACCCGGGAAGATCGAGGTAGTCCCCGCAAAGCCGGTCTCCTCGCAGTACGATCTTGCGCTCGCTTACTCCCCCGGCGTGGCCGAGCCCTGCCGGGCCATTTGCGGCGGACGCGGACGCCGCCTACCGGTACACGGCGAAAGGCAATCTTGTCGCCGTGGTGACAAACGGCTCGGCGGTGCTCGGGCTCGGGAACATCGGCGCCAGGGCGGCGAAGCCGGTCATGGAGGGCAAGGGCGTCCTGTTCAAACGGTTCGCGGGCATTGACGGCGCTGCTCAATTCCCGTCATGCATGATGACCAGCACGGCACGGCAATCATCTCGGGGGCGGGGCTCCTGAACGGCCTTGGCCTGCAAAAGAAACGGATCGAGAAGGCGCAAATCGTAATGCTGGGAGCAGGGGCAGCCTCCCTTGCATGCGCGAAGTTCTACCTGCTCCTGGGCGCGCGGCGGGAGAACATCGTCATGGTGGACCGGGAAGGGGTCGTACGAAAAGGAGAGGTGGACGGCATCGTGCAGCCTGTTTTTTGCGAGCTCGTCCTCGTGCTTGAGGGCAGGCCAGACGCCAGCCCGTTCAGTTCCAGACGGGCTGCGACAGTTCTCAATGTCCCTTGAGGCCGAAGTAGGCTTCATGAATCGCCTTGTTCGCCCGCACTTCTTCCGCGGTTCCCGCAAATCCGATTCGCCCGCCGTCCAGAACGTAGACCCGGTCCGCTATATCCAGGAACTTCACATTCTGCTCCGCTATCAGCAAGCTCGCACCCTCGGTGCGAAAACGGACGAGCATCGTGATGACCTCGGCAACGAACCGGGGAGAAAGGCCCGATGAGGGCTCGTCCATGATGACAAGGCGAGGGCTTGCCATGAGCGCCTTCGCCACGCCGAGCATCTTGCGCTGTCCACCGGAGAGCGCGCCGGCAGAGTGGTGACGATGCTTTGCCAGGTCTGGAAAGAGCTTGAGAAACTCCTCGGAGCGCGCTCTGACCGCTTCCCGCGGCTGGTAGTAGCCGCCAAGGAAGAGGTTTTCTTGCACGGAGAGATTCGTGAACACGCCCATCTCGGTCATGAAAGAAATGCCCAGGCGAATCTTCTGGTCCGTGCGCAGGCGCTCGATGCGTCTGCCTGCAAAAACCACCTGTCCATGCCGAAAGGGTTGAAGGCCGACCAGCGTCCTGAGCAGGGTTGTCTTGCCCGCCCCGTTGGGTCCCAGGAGGACGACATTCTCACCCTCCCCGACCTTGAGTGCGACATCCCAGAGCACCTGCATTGGGCCGTAGCCTCCTGTCAGGCCGCTCACCTCGAGGACTGGTTCCACGTGCCTATCCCCCCAGGAAGACCTCGGCCACAACGGGATCTTCTGCAGCGGCCGCCATCGTTCCTTCGAAGATCTTTGTCCCCGCATTCATGACCAGCACACGGGAAGTGAGCTGATTCAAAAAAGCAAGGAGATGCTCGACCACCACAAGAGCGATGCCGGACTGGGCCAGCGCCAGCAGTTTCCCGGCCACCTGGTCCAGCTCCTTCGGCCCCAGCCCTGCCGCAAGCTCATCGATCAAAAGGACGCGCGGGTTAGTGGCCAGAGAACGGGCCAGGTCGAGCATCTTCTGCTGGCCAACGTTCAAGCTCCCTGCCGGACGTTCAGCCACAGAGGCGAGATCGGTGAGCTCAAGAGCTTTTTCCGCCAGCTCTACGTCCCGCCCCGTATGGTATGCGGCAACCCGCACATTCTCGCGCACCGTCAGGGTGTGGAAGGGCTTGGGCACCTGAAACGTGCGGTTGAGGCCTTCGCGAGCCAGGCGGTGCGCGGCCAATCCCGTGATCCGTTTCCCATCGAGCAGCACCTCGCCACGGTCCGGGCGGTAGAGTCCCGAAATGAGATTGATTACGGTGGTTTTGCCTGAGCCGTTCGGTCCGACCAGCCCCATGATCTCCCCTGGCTTGAGCTCGAGGCTGATGCCGTCTACCGCCTTCAGGCTTGCGAAGCTCTTGGCAAGGTCCCGGGCAGCGAGAACTGTCTCAGAGGACATCTCTTCCGAGCCTCCTCGCAAGGGACGCGATGCCTTGGGGCAGGAAGAGCACCAATACCATGATCAGCACGCCGTAGATGAGCTGAAAATACTGGGGCTCCGTTATTCCGATCAGGTTGTAGACGCCATAGAGGATCACGACCCCGAAGATGGGGCCCAGCACCGTGCCCGCGCCCCCGAACAGGCAGAAAACTATGGCAAAGATGGAGATGCTGGGATCGAAGACCGAATCCGGATAAAAGACCGAGATCTGCCAGGCAAAGGTCCCTCCCGTCAGGCCGGCGAAAAGCGCGCTCCAGGCCAGGGCCAGCATCCTCTGCCGCCCCACGTTGATTCCCGCCATCTCGGCGCTCAGAGAGTCGTCGCGAACCGCCTTCAGGGAGAGCCCGAAGTTGGAGCGCTTGAGGTAGATGACGACCGCGGTTGCAAGGCCGGTGATGACGGCCATCGTCAGGTAGCTGGCCCGGGGATTGAAAATGACCGAGAGGTTGATTCCGTACGGTCCCTTGGTGATCGCCGTCAGGTCAGGGTTGGCGATGACGTAGGAGACGATCTCCGCCGCGGCCAGGGTGGCAACGGCGAAGTAGGCGCCGGAAAGGCGCAGGAGAGGCGAGAGAATCAGGCTCAGCACCAGAGCCGTCAGGCCGCCAAGCAGCACCGCCACGGGAGCCGGAACGTGGAGGAAGAGGACGGAGAGGGACGTCCCGTAAGCCCCTGCGCCGAAGAGGCCCATGTAGCCGAAGGGCAGATAGCCCGTGAAGCCGTAGATGATGTTGATTCCCTGGGCGAGAGTGAGAAAAACCATGGCATTGAACAGGAGAAGTTGATTGTTGTAGATGAAGGGAACCACGGCGAAGACCGCCGGGATCAGGATGACAAGCCCGACATCCCAGAATCGCCTAGACGTGCCGGACCTCCTTGCCGAGGATGCCGCCCGGCCTGACAAGGAGCGTCGCAACCAGGAGAACGTAGGGCAGGACATTCGCCCAGGAGGACAGGTAGCTCTCCATCACCATGAGAGCGATGCCGTAGAGCAAGCCGCCCAGAACGGTGCCCACGGGGTCCCCCAGGCCGCCCAGAACGACGACGGCAAAAGCAGTGATGATGATGCCCCCTCCGAAGTTGGCGCTTACGGAGCCAAGCATGAACAGGCTGAGCATCCCGGCAACGGAGGCAAGAAAGAGCCCGATGCCGAAGGCCAGCGCCGAGATCAGGTCCACGTTGACCCCGCTGGCAGCGGCTTCCTGTCGGCTGGCCATGACTGCGCGGGTGGCAGAGCCGGCCCGGGTCCGATAGAGATAGAGGTAAACGAGCGTGATCAGGACAAGGCTCAGCAGCGCGCTCACCGCCCAGGCGGCCGGGAAGGTCTGGCCAAGAAGATGGACCGGCGCCTTGCCGAACACGGGTTGGGAGATGGAGTGCGGGTCGTTTCCAAAGGCAATCACGCCCAGCGCCTCGACGACCTGCGAAAGCCCGAAGAACAGCACGAGGGATATCATGTCGAAGTCCTTCAGGCCGACGAGGCGCGGCACCAGAAGGTAGTAGAAGGCCATCCCGGCGAGCACGAAGGCGACGCCCTGCACAGGTACGGTGATGAGCGGGTTCCAGCCCAGCAGCTGCCAGGCCCAGAACGCGCCGAAGGCGCCCAGCATCATGAAGTTGCCGTGGGCAAGGTTCACGATGCGTATGACCCCGAAGACGAGGTTCAGCCCGAGCCCAACCAGCGCGAAAAAGAGACCAAACAGGACTCCGGCGAGCAGGGAAAACCCCAGCATACCAGGCGAGGCTCGTTTGCCCGACTCGACCTAGTTCGCCGGATAGATCTCCCTGCCGGTAGCAAGATCACTCGGATAGACGATGACAGGTTTCAGCCCGCCGCCCGAGGGCTGGAATTGCGCCACTGGCAGGAGCTCACCCACCTGCGCGCCCGTCGTAGGGTCGATCTTGAAGGATCCGTCGAGTGTGTTCAGCTTGCCCGAGAAGCTCACCACCGCCGCGCGCAGATCTTCCTGCTTCAGGCTGGCCGAGGTTTCCAGGGCCTTCCCGATGACAAGGCCAGCGTTGTATCCGGCGATGTGCAGGAAGTTGACGTTTGTGCCGTTCTGAGCCGCCTGGAAGGCCTTGACGAACTCATCCATCCCCAGTCCGTAGCTCACCTTGTTGAACCCGTACAGGGGCGGGGTCGGATAGGTGTAGGTGCCCTGAAGCGCCGCATCCCCCACAGCCTTGTCGATGATCGAGTACTGCTGGCCGGAAAAGACCGTAAAGACCATCTTGAAGTGGTAGCCGCCGCTTTGGATTCCCTGCAGGAACGCAATGTCGTTGGGCGCGTAGCCGAATTCGATGACTGCGTCAGGATTCTGGGCCGTGATGTTCCGGAGGATCACACCATAGTCCTTGGTGTCGGTTGCCACGGCCTGGTAGGAGATCGGCGTCACCCCGCCTTCCGCGAGCTTGCTCTTGAGCGTCTCCGCCTGGGACTGATCGAAGTCATTGGCTGCGTAGACCACCGCGATCTTCGCGATCTTCCTGTCCAGCAGGAAGCCCGCGAGGCTGGTGGGCCAGATTCCCGACGATGGCAGCGAAGTCAGCACGAGGTAGGGATTGTCCGCGGTGAAGAAGCTTGCCCCCGTGCCGGTCGGATCGAACAGGAGCATCTTGTTGTTCTTGGCGATGGGAACGGCGATCGAGGTCAGGACCGATCCGAAGTCGGAGACCAGGATGTCCACCTTGTTCTGCGTGATCAACTGATTGTACAGCGTGCTCGCCGTTGCCGTGGTGCTGTTGTCGTTGTACGCCACGATCTTGATCGGGACCTTCCTGCCGTACGCCTTGACCATCGCGCCGCCGCCCTTGTTGACCTGATCAGCCCAGAACTGGAGTCCCTGGTACTGGGGCATGCTGGAAACGGCAAAAGCGCCCTGACCGGCGTACAGCGTTCCGACGGTGATCTCCTGGGGAGCTGCTCCCGCAGGCGCTGCGCCGAACATGGCCGTGAGAGCCAGAACGCACGCGACCGCCGCCAGGCCCCGGTAACCCCGAAAGAAATCAGTTGGCCGATTTGAAGACATCTTGCCCATGCGCAACCATCCTTGATTGAAAATTCTTGAGTCCGAAAGGAAAAATAGATAAGCGCAATCCTTTCGGCAAGGAAAAGTTGCTGTCGATGGGTCTTGGAATGGTCGCTATGCCGCGAAAGCGCTCATGAGCTGCGTGACACGGTTTTCACCGTTTGCACTGTAGGCCTTGAGCAACCCATCCTGGGGAGCCTTGCCTTTCTCCAGCTGGTCGAGCATCAGGCGAGCCACGACCTCGGGGCCGATGACCACGTCGAGCTTCGTCAGTATCTCCGCGGAGCGCGCGATGACTTCGGGCCTGGCGTGACGCAGGCCGTCGGCTCCCTTGGGATTGAGGTAGCCTACGAAACGCAGAACGCCGGCCATGGCCAGCAGCGGGTCCTTTTCGAAGGTTTCCGCAACGATCTTGAAGTCTTCGGTTCCCGTAAGCTCGGGGCCCAGGAGCGCCTTCAGGACCACTGCCGGGGTTGTACAGGCGCGAATGCCGGCCAGCTTGAGCACTTCCCCGTTCAAGGGGTGTTTCGCGTTTCCGCCGAAGGTCCTGGCAGCGCCCAGGAGCAGCATTCCGAAGACGGCCTCATGCCGGGTCATGGGAGTATCAATGGCGCCGGGAGCAACCGCAAAGCCTTCGACGCCAAGCCCCCGGGCGTCTTCCGTGGCGATCTTCCTTGCCTCGGCCTTGGTGGACTTGTACTCCTCATCTCCCTTGACCGCGATGCCTTCCGCTGCGACGATCGAGCTCAAGCCGACAAAAAGGCCGCGTCCCGTGGGGATATCGTTTGCGAAAGCGTAGAGGAGGTTGTAAGTTCCGCCTTCGTTGATGTCCTTCATCAACTGGACCTGGACGGGATCACCCCGGCGGCTTATGCCAGCGCAGGCAACGACGTTCAACATGTCCGGTGTCAGGTCCCTCTCCGAGAAGGAACGGATGGTGCTGGAGCGGAAATACGCCATCTGGTCCGGCTTGGCGACATCTGCCTGGACATAGAGCGATCTGTCGGTCAGGAGCGATGGATCTATCTTCTCCCGTGGCTGGACATCGCAGAAGGCGACCGGCCATCCCTTGGAAAGCGCCGCTTTGACGGTGGCCGCGCCGATGCCGCTGGCGCCGCCAGTGATTGCAAGTCCGTTCTTATAACACCCCATATGGATCCCCCCTCGGTTTCTTCTGGAAAAGGTTTATTCCGTAGCGCGAAGATTTACATCAAAGCGGAGGAATACTATTATGAATGAAATTCCTCAGGTGTCAAGCCGGGAGGAGACGCCCGGGAGGAGACGCCGGTGGCGATGGTCGGCAACGCGAGAATATCCTTATCTTAAAATCGACCATGCGAAATCTTCCATTAATTACCGTGATAACGGTCTTTCTCCTTGCCGGCATGTGCCCTCTTGTAAGAGCGCAGGACTGGCCGACTTTTGGATGGGACGTCGGGCGCTCAAGCGCGCCGAGCGCCGGGACGGGTCTCAGCGCGGGCAGAATCAGCTTGCTCTCCCGGCAACAGGTAGTGCTTGACGGAACCGTGGACGGATCTGCCATTTATCTGCGCGGGGCAGCCATAGGCGGATCCACTCATGATGCTTTTTTCGTGACGACCACGTACGGCAAAACTCTGGCGCTGGACGCGGATCGCGGTACCGTGCTCTGGGAATACACGCCCGCAAGCTATGAAAACCTGAAAGCAACGTATCGAATCACGAACGCCACCCCTGTTGCCGACGATGATCGGAAGTTCATCTACGCGGCTGCCCCGGATGGGATAATCAGAAAGCTGGCGGTGGCGGATGGCCGCGTGGTGTGGGCAACGGCAATTACCAGGCTTGCCGAGCGCGAGAAGATTGCCTCGCCGCTGTCATTTTTCCACGGGAGGGTGATTGCGGCAACGGACGGCTACATTGGCGACGAGCCGCCCTACCAGGGGCACGTGGCAATACTGGACGCCGCGACCGGCTCCCTCCTCCACGTGTGGAACTCCCTGTCCAGCGACCGTCACGAGCTGCTGGACCCGTCATCCGTCCCGCAAAGCGATTCGGGGATCTGGGGGCGCGCCGGAGTCGTCATCGATTCCGCAACCGGCAACCTGTACATCGCAACGGGCAACGGCACGTGGGACGGCGCGGTCAACTGGGGAGACGCCGTCATTGAGCTTGACCCGGAAGCCACGCGCATCCTGGGAAATTACACGCCCGTCAACACCGAGGAGCTGAATGACGAAGATCAGGACCTCGGTTCCACTTCACCGGTCCTTCTGGGCAACGGCCTGATTGCCCAGGGGGGAAAGGACCGCATCATTCGCGTGCTGGACTGGCGAACGATGCTCGGGACATCCCCGCATCGCGGCGGCGAAGCAAGCAAAGTTCCCACGCCGTCCGGGAACCGCCTTTTCACCGCCCCAGCGCTCCTGCGCGCCGGCGGCACCACGTGGTTGTTCGCGGCTGACAATGGGGCCACCTCCGCATGGACGCTGGCCGGCAACACGCTTCAGCAAAGGTGGCAGGCAGATCACGCGGGAACAAGCCCTGTGGTCGCGGACGGCATGCTCTTTGTGTACGACCCGCACGGCGGGCTGCGCATCTACGAGGCGTCATCCGGGCGGCTGATCGCCACCCTGCCGTGCGGTGACGGACACTGGAACAGCCCGATTGTTGCGGACGGCCGCATTGCGCTGCCTGAGGGGAATGCAAACTCGCACCGGACAAACGGGGTCTTCGACATCTGGCGCCTGCGAAAATAGAAAAGTGGAGTCAGACCGCGTCCTTCGTTCCCCACATCACCAGACCGCCCCCGAGGCTCATCGGCCTCACCTCGACCTCCCCGATGCCCGCCGCTCTCCACATCTCGACGACCTGCTGGATCGGATAGCGGTCGTAGAAGTCCGGGATGCTCCGTGCCAGAAAGCGCCCGGTTTCGGCCCACTCTCGCGAAACGAGCCTGCCGAGAGTCGGCAGGCCCACGTGCGCGTACGCTCGCCACAACGCTCGCCACAATGGCGCCACCGGCACCGCAAACTCGAGCGACGCGACGCGCCCGCCTGGCCGGACCACCCGCGCGAGCTCACGCAGGGTGGCGCGCGGATCGTCGACGTAACGCAAAAGGTACGTGAACGTGAGATGGTCGAACTCCCCGTCGGGGAAAGGCAGGCGCTCGGCTTCGCCGCCCATCAGCTTCACGTGTTCCGCCAGCAGGGGGTCCAGCTCCAGCCGCCGCCGCGCCCGCGCAAGCATCTGCGGACTCTGGTCCAGGCCGACGACGTCGCAGCCATACCGCCTCACGAGCTCGGCCGCCACGAGCCCAGTGCCGGTGGCCACGTCGAGCACACGCTCGCCCGGCTTGGCGCCCACGGCGCCCACCATGGCCCGACGCCAGCGCGGGTCCTGGCCGAAGCTCAGCACCGCCGCCACCCGATCGTAGTGACGCGGCAGGGGGGCGAACAACTCCAGAGCCTGGCGCTTGCGGACCGTGGTGCTCATCACCACCAATGTCCTCGCTTGGGAGCGAACCGGCAAGCACCTGGCGCGGTTGTCTATTTCCACGAACCGACCAGATCCGTTTCGGGCTGCTCGATCTTCATCCGAAACAGGTAGCTGACGCTGGGAACCCGTGTCAGCTCCATCCTCGCCTCGAGCTGCCGGGCAAGGGCGCGGATGATTTTCATTCCATTTCTTTCTGCAGCGGACTCGTCCCCAGTCATGCCGTTCCCATCGTCGCCTATGGACAAAAGCATCGTGCGGGTCGCCGAATCGTAGTCGACATGGACATACACGCTCCCTTCCTCCTTGCGCGGGAAGGCATGCTTCACGGAGTTCATGATGATCTCGTTGATGAGGAGACCCATGCTGATGGCGCGGTCACCGTCGATCTCGACCTTTGCACCTTTCCACTCCATGGAAAAGTTGATTCGCCGGTCGAGGTTGCGAAACCGATCGGTCAGCGAGCACAACAGCTCGCTCAGCTCCACGAGGTAGAAGGCGCTGCGCCTGTAGAGGAGCTGATGGACCACGGAAATGGCTGAGATGGTCTCCTTGATGTCCTCCAGGGCCCGAACGGGATCCTCTCCCGGGCCGCCTCGCAGGCCGACAAGGCTCGCAATGACCTGCAGATTGTTCTTCACCCTGTGCTCGATCTCCTTCACCAACATCTCCAGGGCCTCCCTCAGCCCTTTTTCCCGTGAAGCGGTGGAGGAATACCCTCGAATGAGGTAGTTCGCCGAGTACGAGAGGACAAGGCTGATAAGGATGAAATTCGCCGAAATAACGATGACCGATTCCGGACCTTGCGGCCAGCGAACCAGATGCAACGCAGATGCGGCCGTGAATCCAAGGTGAGTGAGAACTGCAAGTGCGTTGGCGAGGATTATTTCCCTGACGCCGCCGAAAAGTGAGGCAAGGAAAACGAATGCAAAGATGAACAGATGCCCGGCGCCGAAGGGGCCGGTGAAAATGATCAGCACAACTCCCAGGGAATAGGCAATAAAGACCAGGGAGAGGATCCTCAGGCGGAAGGGAAGCCGCTTGAAGACGGCCAGACAGACAACGTACAGGAAGGCGGCGGTGTCGATTGCCAGGACATGCCATAGCCCCTCCTTGATCGAGAGATAGGCGCTTGGCAGGTATGCGACGACTCCCACGACGGCGACGATCTGCAGCAGCCTGGCGAGCAAGCGTTCACGCAGATCCCGCGTTGGTTCGACTTGGCGCGGTCCCTCCCTCTCCAAATCACGGCCTCCCCGAGCAGCGTCGACAAGATTGTTGCGTACGCGCAGTGGATTTCGAAAGCCAGCAAACGATGCCATATCATCGTGAAAGTTCCGAGGGTTGTCAATTTCCATGACGGCAGTGCCATCGCTTCCATTGCGGACATGAGGAACCTGGTCTTCGAGGGGCAATTGGACGAATCCGAGATCGGCAAGGTGCGGCCGGGGATGGAGCTGATCATCTCCGTTGCCAGGGCGCGGTCCAATTCGCTCGAGGGTAACAAGACCTTCGTCGAGGTTGGAACCGGGGGCAACACGTGCAGATAAAATCCGGGCTTTCCGCCGCAGAGTCCATCAAAGTCCGCCACGGTCCAAGGCCGCTTGGGCCGTCACGTCCTTCCTGCTTTGCGCATCCTGATTGTCAGGATGCCGAGCAACATGAAATGAGGAGAGAATGCCAGGAGAAACGTGGTGGCCATTCCGTGGGAATAATTGTCATTCTTGAAACCGGTTCGATGCCGCCAGGATTGTGAGAAGGCTTCCAAGGACCGCATGCGCAAGCGCGTCTCCTCCGACTTTTGATAGCGCAGCCCAGATTGCAGCCGGAGCAGCTGCCAGGGGCGGGACTTCTTCGAGGTTGGGCGAAAGGTTGACCGCCATTCCCAGCTCGAACTGGAACGCAAGCAACACCACCGAGATGATCACGGCAGCCCGAAGCGCCTTAAGTCGCGTCATACTTGCCTCCTGAACGTCACAGTTGCTTCTGTTGGCGTTCCAGGGGGAAGATAGGAGCGAAGGTGAAATCGCGAGTAGTGAGCCGGATCACTTTTTTTCCGTTACATATGTCACGGGAAAAGGCGCGGGGTGGGGCGCGCCCCGCCCGAGGGAACCCAGCCCTCGGACGGGTCTCGCTGTGAAAACCTTCTCAGGGAGATCCCTGGGACGCCTGAGTCTTCTCGGACTTCTGGGACCCCTGGTTCTTCTGTGGCTCCTCCGACGCCAGGTGCTCCTTCCTGCTGACTTGAAAGTTGAATCCTGTCGTGATGCTGATTGAAGCAGGCCGCTCCGAGTTGGGAATGACAAGGCTGATATCGACAGGAACATAGGTGCCTTTGTAGGAAAAAGTCCAGCCGACGGCCGCCACCACGCTGATTCCCCCAATATGGAGAATTGGCCCTATTCCGAACTCAAGCCCTGAGAAATCCCTGTACCCGATCAGAAAGGCGCCTTCGGGCAGCGCAATGCCCTGCTCCAGCCCCCCGATCAGCACGACTTCCTGAAACGCAAAATGACTCCTTGTCTGTCCCAGGAGAATGCGCTGCTCCACCGTGACGCCAAACAGGGTTACGGCGGGGAAATAATTGCCTCCCGGGTAAAGCGTGTTGACGCCGCTCGTGAAGTGCTCAGGTGTGTCCAGCGCATACGAACCGCCGATCCTCGGGCCGAAAACCAGCGAAAAGGCCTGAGGACCTTCCTCGACGTCATCGGCGAAAACCGATGCCGAAAGAACGAGCGCAATCACCATGACGAACAATTTTCTGCCAGGCATAATCAGCCTCCTTGAGGTCAAACTTGCTCCCTGTTTGAGCAGCACAAATCAGTGGGGCAAGATCCGTGCCAGAAGAAAGCGTTGAGCTATTTGTTTTTGATTCAAAGAATTGGCCTCCCCCGCCGACAAGCAACAAGCCTGCAAGCCCCTGCAACCTAGATTGCACATGCAACGTCGGCTGCAATACCCTTGATGGTTTTCGCGCCAGGCTAAGAGCAACAACTCCTTTCGGCAAAAGAAAAAGCGCTAACAGACCTTCCCTGGCATTCCTTTTGCATATTCAAGATGGACTGTGGTACAAGCGAAGGAGGAGCGCGATGCGCAAAGTCCTGCCGGCGGCTTTCATTCTAGCGGCGGTTTCCGCCGCGGCGGCATTTGCGTTCAATCCTGATGAGCTGAACG
Organism: uncultured Spirochaetota bacterium; assembly: GCA_963710335.1. Taxonomy (GTDB): domain Bacteria; phylum Spirochaetota; class Spirochaetia; order SZUA-6; family Fen-1364; genus Fen-1364. The sequence continues at coordinate 50,150 of CAVQAA010000024.1, read as the reverse complement.
CAATCACTTTCGACAACGCCACGGGAACGAAGATCGAAATGATCTTCCTCTCCCCCGGCGACAGCAAGTTCTGGGGTCCCGACATCATCGGCGCAGACTATGTCTTGATGGACGGCGGGAGCATCAGCTATTACGTGCACTATCCCGACAGGTCGTTCAGGTTCGACGTCATGTCGACGGACGACAAGGGGAACAAGTACGAGATCCGCGACTTCGAGCTGACCGACGGCAAGCCAGCCAGAATCACGTTGACGTCCAAGAGCCAGAAAGCAAAGACACCGGATCTTGCGCTGGCCTCGGTACGCATTCAGAACAAGACAGGCCACGAAATCCTGTACCTCTTCGTTTCCCCAAGCGACTCGAAAGCGTGGGGAGCCGACGTTCTGGACGATGAGACGACCGTGGCGAACGGGGACTCGCACACTTTCGTGCTCCCGGTGGGCAGGGACAAGGTGACGTACTGCCTGATGGGGGTGGATGAAAACAACGACGAGTACAAGTTCGACATCGCCGTCGACCCAAAGAGCAGGAAAGAGTTCACATGGGCTATCGAACCAGGCGACCTGAAAAAGAAGAAATAGTCTTTCTCCCGAGGGAGGGCTTATGAAGAAAAATTCCTTCCTGTTTCTTTTTGTCCTGCTGGCCGCCGGCGTTTTCGGAGAGCGAACGCCCGCGCCCCCTCCGCAACCGGGTTCATCGTTTTCTTTCTCTCTCACACCAGGCACCTCAGTCCCGTTCGGATCCGATGGATCGTTAGGCGGGGATCTCTCGACAAGGCAATGTTTCGGAGTAGGATGGGGTGTAACGTTCTCGTCTCTCTATCGCCCGCCCCCTTCGCCGCTGTACGTTGGCGTGGACCTTGCCTACTCATGGGTGCCCTATGCGGATTGGGCTGTGTCAGGCATTGATCCATTCAAAGCCTGGTTCGATGATCCCGGCAATCGAGCCATCATCCAGATGTCAATGTTTCAGGCCGGGCTTGTCGCCGGCATCCAGCTGGACATCCTGCCCACGGTGGGGATACGGGGTTTCGGGTCCGCCGGCTACTCGTATAATGTGCTGGGCCATAACGCCGGGCAGGGGGGGCACGCCATTCGTGTTCGCGGGCGGAGAGCTGTTTTGGACGTTCATTCCCTCCCTCAGCCTGGCCGCGGGCGCAAAGATTCGCCATTTCTTCGACCTGTATGACGATCTGGCCGTCACTTTGGGCCTATCGTACAACCTGCTGATGGCGAAAAAAACCGTAAAGTCTTCTAAAACGCCGTATCCGCAACCAGAGGCCAAACCGGAAGGACCGATTATCGAAAGACTTTCCCGGTCCCTCACGCCATGGGAACCGGCGTTGATGACATTGTCGGACCAGGTCACCTCCTCTGTCAAACCGAACATGAATCACGCCATCGACAAGAACCTGCAATCGGCCATGGGCTTGCATAAAGCGGTTCAATTGCTGGCCATCGCCAGTGCGCCGCGGCCATTCGCCTCCGACGCGACCGCCTCAAAAGATACAACGCCGCCGGATTCCGTGAAGCTCCCACTGCAGACCATCCAGGATCGCTCTGGTGATTGCAGCGACCTGTCGGTTCTGTATTGCTCGCTCCTCGAGTCGGTTCGCATCAAGACAGGTTTCATCACGGTTCCCGGGCGCGTGTTCATGGCCTTTGCGCTGGCCTGCAGCCAGGAGGAGGCTCGAAGAACCCTCAGCTATGTGGACGACCTTATCTTCCGCGACGGCAAGGTGTGGTTGCCCCTCGAAGTCACCGAGCGTGAGGGATCCTTCCAGGATGCATGGAGGGCGGGGGCAATGGAGTGGCGCAGGGCCAGGAAGCAGGCGCACTTCTACCCCGTTGGCGCCGCTGGGACCAATATGCCAGCGGCCTCCGCGTGGAATATAAGCCAGCCGCCGCTGCCGGATCTGGCGCAATTGCTGCAGGACTTCCAGAAGGAAGTAGCGGCGCTGGCGGCACGGCAGATTCAGGATCAAGAGACGGTGCTCCTTGCCGCGGTGAGCGCGAGCAACGACAGCCCAAAGGCTCTGAACGCGCTGGGCATGCTCTATGCCCGCTATGATCTTTTTGAGAAGGCGGAAGCGCAGTTCCTGGCGGCGGTGAGGGCACGCGAATACGCGCCCGCGCTGATAAATCTGGGCAATGTGCGCCTGCGGGGGAATCTGGCCCGGGAGGCGCTCGCCTTCTTCGAGAGAGCTGCCGCCGTATCGCCGCATGACAGCGCGGTATTGCTGGGACTTGCGCGGAGCCACCATGAGCTGCAGGAATACGAACTGGCGCAGAAAGAGTACGAAGAACTGCTGGCGCAAAGCCCGCAGCTGGCAGCGCAGTTTTCCTATTTGCGCCTGCAAGGGGATGTGGCTGCGTGGATGGCGGGCGGCAGCGGCGCCAAAGACATCATGGTGTGGGGAGAAGAGAGATGAAAAAGACGCTATGGGTTGTCGCGTCAGCGTATCTGCTGTTTGTCCTGGCGGGCTGCCAAGGGCCGTACTTGACGGAGATCTTGCAGGAGCAGGCGGAGACAATAAAATCCCGGGCGGCCAAGGCACTGACGGCTTTTTCATTCGCAGGCGTTGGCGCTGCGGGAGCGATCGATGAAAGCGCGAAGCTCGTCGCGGTCACGGTGCCTTACGGCACGAACGTGACGGCGCTGGCGGCCACCTTCACGACCACGGGAGCAAGCGTCAAGGTCGATTCCAGGGTCCAGGTGAGCGGCGCGACTGTCAACGATTTCACCGGTCCCGTCGTCTACACGGTGATGGCGGCTGATGGCACGACGGCAAACTATAAGGTCACCGTAGCAGTGACTCCTCCATCCACCACCAAGGCCATCACGGCGTTTTCGTTCGCAAGCCCTCCCGCCGCCGGAGCCATTAGTCAATACGCCAAGACCATCACCCTCACTGTGCCTTATGGCACGAACGTGACAGCGTTGGTGGCGACGTTCATAACCACGGGCTCAAGCGTGAAAGTCGGCTCCACGATCCAGACAAGCGCAATGACCGCAAACGACTTCACCAGTCCTGTCATCTACACGGTGACCGCGGTCGACGGCTCGACGGCAAGCTACACCGTGACGGTAGCGGTGAACCCCTGGCACGCGGTGGGCGCGGCGGGCATCAGCGCGGGCGCAGTCTACGGATCCGCCACGCTTGCCATCGATTCGACCGGCACCCCCTATGTCGCCTACGGGGATGGCGGAAACAACAACGGGGCCACGGTGATGAAGTACGCTGGTGGGTCGTGGCAGACGGTGGGGACGGCGGGCTTCAGCGCGGGCGGGGCTGCAAGCGTCGCCCTGGCGCTCGGTCCGGCGGATACCCCTTATGTCGCCTTTATCGACTACGCGAACAGCGGCATGGCCACGGTGATGAAGTATGCCGGGGGGTCGTGGCAAACGGTGGGCGCGGCAGGTTTCAGCGCGACCTGGGTCGACAATGTCCGCCTTGCCGTCGATTCGTCTGGCACCCCGTACGTCGTCTATACGGATTCAGGAAACAGCTACAAGGCAACGGTAAAGAAGTATGCCGGCGGAGGGTGGCAGACGGTGGGCACGGCCGGGTTCAGCGCGGGAGAGGCATACGGCAACTCCATCGCAATCGATTCGGCCAACACTCCCTATGTCGCCTATGCTGACCTCGGAAACGGCGGCAGGGCAATGGTCATGAAGTACAGCAGTGGCTCGTGGAAACCCCTGGGTGCCGCGGCCTTCAGCGCTGGCCAAGTCTGGTATACCTCCCTGGCAATTGATTCGTCCGGCGCCGTCTGCGTCAGCTTTGATGACGGAGCAAGAAGCTACAAAGCCACGGTCATAAGATACAACGGCGTGTCGTGGCAGACCGTGGGGACCGCAGGCTTCAGCGCGAGCAGCGCGGAGTGCCCTTCCCTGGCAATCGATCCAACAGGCACTCTCTACGTTGCCTTTGAGGACGGCGCAAAAAACTACAGGGCTACGGTTATGAAGTACGATGGCGTGTCGTGGCAAACACTGGGCTCCGCAGGATTCACGGCAGGCGAAGCGTGGGCCCCCTGTCTCGCTATCGATTTTGCCGGCACGCCCTACGTCGCCTACAAGGACACCGGAAATGGCGATAAGGCCACGGTCATGAGGTACAAATAGGCTTTATCTTAATGCGCAGCGGCCGCCCGGCGGCGCAGCCACGCGGGGTCCACGGCTCCGGTCCGCTTCGCGCTCACCCGGCCTTCCGGATCCACGACGAAGGTCGAAGGATACGCCTGGACATCCCAGGCCCGAGCTACGGCCCCCGTGCGGTCCAGGAGCACGTCCACACCGAGCCCGTACTTTCTTACGAAGGCGCGCACCGCCTCCTCCGAGGTCTCCGTGGAGGTCAGGTTGACGGGGAGCAGAACGGCACCCGTGGCGCCTTGTCCGCGCGTGAAATCAGCAAGCGTCGGAAGCTCGGCCCTGCACGGCGGGCACCATGTCGCCCAGAAGTTCACCACCACGACCCGCCCTCGCAGAGACGCGAGGGACACGGAATTGCCGTTCAGCGTGGGCAGGGAAAACGCCGAGGCAAGGGGCCCGGGCGGCGCAGAATTGGCTCCAACAATCTCCATGCCAACGTCCGCTGCAACACCCGCTGCAACGATCGCGGCAAACAGGAGGAGCGGCAGAACGCTGGCCCGCCGCAGCCTGCGTGGTCGAACCATGGCAAGAGCAGCATACAGAGATGCCGCAGCGGCGCCGACAACCAGGCCAGCGACTCCCGGCGCGCCCATGAGAAGCGAGAGAGGATCATGGAAGAGCTCGAGGGGATGCAGGAAAGCCGGCGTCAGCTTCCAGGCCGCAATGAAGACCACTACCATGTTCGCCAGGCGTTCGGTGATCACCGTGCGCAGGCGCCTGTGCCGACGCAAAGGGATTCGGGCAACCAGGATGGCAGCGACAAGGAATGCGCCGATCGCAAGGAAGCGGAGCGGGATTGTGAAGGGACCCAAGGTGAGGTTGCCGGAAAGATCCATCCCCTCGAAACGTAGCGCATTCGCGAAAAAGACGCCACTCCTTCATCTCTTCTTCATCTGGCGGTAGATACATTCTAGCCCGCGGGCGAAACAGCGTTGCTGACTTTCCCGCAGAACACACAACTGTTTGCTGGAGGAAAACTGCGAATGACGAAAACTGTCACACTGGCCCGGCTCGGCATTGCCCTGGCACTCACCGCCGCGGCTCTCGTTGCCTGCGGCTATTCGGGTAGCAAGGCCAAGAGCACCAGCGCAATCGCTGTGTCCGCGTCCGGCGGAGCTGCAACCGCGGTCATGGTTTCGTACTCGAGATCCGAGAAGATCCTGGCAAGCGACGCGGCATCCAAAACGGTTACGGTCAACCTCATTGCCGGCCAAGGCACAGCTTCGAAGGGCTTCAACTTCAACGGATACTCGAATGGGAATATGCGCATCCAGGTTCCGACGGGCTGGCGCGTGAAGGTAAGCATGATTGATGAGTCGAACACTCCGCACAGCGCGCTGATCGTTCCGTGGAAAGAGCGGCAGGGAGGCGCTCTCCATGCCGCGTTCGCGCACTCAGCACCGGCAGATTTCCGCTCGGGAATAGAGAAAGGTGATGATCCTTAAAAATTCGCTTTCACTGCAGACAAAACAGGGAAATATGCCATCGTCTGTGGCGTGCCCGGCCATGTCGATGCCGGCATGTGGGACGCTTTCGACGTTGTCGACAACCTCGCCGCGCCCCGGGTGCTGGTGAACCAGTAGGCCGCCGCGCGACGCTGACTTTCACGCCCTCCGTTCGCCCGCCGTACTGACAAGCTCTCTGACGGGACGCACCTCAATGCAGCCTACGCGGGCGGGAGGGATTTTCGAGGCGATGTCGATGGCCTCGTCAAGGTCTTGCGCCTCAATCAGGTAAAACCCTGCAAGCTGTTCTTTCGTCTCGGCGAACGGCCCGTCCGTGACCGAAACTCTTCCCTCGCGAACGCGCACCGTGCTTGCCGTTCGAACTTGCTGAAGGGCTTCAGAGGCCAGGCAGCGCCTGTCCCTGCGAAGTGCCGCGTCATAGGCCATGCATTCGTCGTCGTCCATGGTTCCGATTTTCTGCTCTTCACCATAAACAAGGCAGAGATATTTCATGCGGTCAATCTACTTGAAGGGGACGCCGTCGGCCACAGGACGATCGGCGCGGCCTGGTAGTGGCAGGCAGGACGGAAAGTAATCATCGTGGACCAGGACCCCGAGGCATCCCTGGGCGGCCAGGCGTTCTGGTCCTTCGGAGGACTATTCTGGAATTCCTATGACCTCGCCCTCAGGGACTGGCTGCGCTCTCGCGGCATCAGGATCTTTCCCATCGTGGGCTGGGCGGAGCGCGACGGCTCCCTGGCAACCGGCCACGGTAACTCCGTCCCCCGATTCCACATCACATGGGGACCGGTCCCGGAGTCCTCCAACCGTTCGTGCAAAGCGTCAAAGAAGCTGAGATCAAAAGGCTTTTCACTGACACCTACTCCGCCGAACGCGCCATGAAGAGCAATAACACGAACATCATCTGATTCGGAAGTGGCGAAATACCTGGTCGGGATCTGGCTCAACTCTCCGTATGCACCAGGCGGCCCTTCCGATCCCAAGATACAGCGGATTTGCCAGTATGAAAGGGAACGCCACAAGGGAAACGGCTGAGTGATGGCCCTCGCCTGGCTTCCCGGACAAGTCTTCGGCCATTGCCGTCACCAGCATGAGATTGTTGCCCTGTCTGAAACCCCTGACGGACTGGATGCTCTCATATCCCCCGGCACAAAAGTCATCGATGACCCGTCTCTGACGCTGCTGCCTGCATTCAACGACACCCACAACCATCTGATGGAGGCCAGCCGCAACGGCGCTTTCGTTCCGGTCGGCAAGGCGCGCTCGATCAGGGAGTTCCAGGACCTCATTCAGACCCGCGCGTCCACCACGCCAGAGGGCGGCTGGATCCAGACCTCCAATGACTGGCATGAGAGGAATCTCGCCGAGGGACGCCTTCCGACTGTTCGTGATCTGGATGGGGCAAGCGTGGATCACCCGGTCATTGCCCGCCGGGGCGGCCACATGGCCGTGGTCAACTCAGCGGCTCTCCGGCGTGCAGGCATCACGACGGAAACGTCGGACCCGCCGGGGGGCAAACTCGGCCGGTTCCCCGACGGGTCACTAGATGGAAGGCTTGAAGGCGGTGCGCAATACGCCCTCATCCGGGTGCCTCCGATACCCATCGAGCAGCAGGTGGAAGGGCTAGGGAAAAGCGCGCGGGCTTTCGCTGCCGCGGGGATCGGCACCCTTCGCGACCCGGTGGTGTCTCCCGAGGGCATGCGGGTGTACCAGGCAGCCGAAGACAGCGGACGACTTCCGCTTCGGTGCAGGACGCTTCTCCTCGTGTCCCCGGGTGTGCCCGCGGCAGACTCGATCCGACAGATAGAGGGGTTTGCCCTGCGGAGCGGTTTCGGCAATGACTGGCTGAAGGTCTCGTGCCGTGCGCATCCTCCTGGACACCTACGAACGTATCAGGCTCGAGAGCCCGCACCTTCCCCCCGGGACTCTTGTCCTCGAGCACGGCTTCCTCACGGACAGGACCCAGCGGGCGCGCGCAGTGCGTCTGGGAGTCTGGGTTACCGTGCAGCACGCCCTCCTCTATGGCCTGGCAGGAAGTCTTTCCACCCTTTGGGGCCCTGAGCGCACGCGGCGCGTGATGCCGGTGAAAGCGTGGCTCGATGAAGGAGGCACCCTCTCGGCCGGCACGGATTACCCGATAGGTTTCTACGAGCCGATTCGCACAGTCTGGGGAATGGTGACCCGACAGACACGGGAGGCAGGAGCCGAGGGGCCGGAGTACGCCATCGACGTGTATACTGCGGTTTTTCTCTCAACCGCAGCAGGCGCCTATCTGAACGGAGAGAGCGACCGGGTCGGCTCCCTTGAGCCGGGCAAGCTGGCCGATATCGTTGCATTCAGAGAGGACCCGATGAGCTGTCCTGTCGAAAAGCTGGCGGACCTGAGGCCAACTTTCACCATGGTGGGCGGCAGGGCAGTCCACGATCCTGAGGGCTTGTTCTCACACGGATCGACAAGGCGTGGAGGTTCAACGCCGCGTCGTGGAGGGACGGTAATGCGTGAGGACGGAATAGTGAGCATCGCGAGCGGCAATCCGGTCGAAGAAACCGTCACGAAGATCCTGGGACTGCTCCATGCAAAGGGAATCAGACTATTTGCCCAAATCGATCACAGCGGCAAGGCGGAAAAGGCCAGAATGCACATGAGGCCGACCAAGCTCCTCATTTTCGGCAATCCCAAAGCCGGGACTCCGCTCATGATAGCCTCTTCGACCGCTGCCATTGACCTTCCGTTGAAAATGCTTATCTGGGAGGACAGGGACGGGAAAGTCCTGGTTTCCGACAACAGCCTGGAGTATCTGCAAGCTCGCCACAGTCTTCCGCATGAGTTGATGAAAAGCCTCCAGGTTGTTGAGGCACTCGCGGCAGAGGCAGCACGGTGAATTGGAGGAGTCATGGATGAATGCACGCATGGCAACCTTCCTGGCCGGCGTTGCCTTTCTCACGGCGACTGCAATTCAGGTGACCGCGGCCCAGGGTGCCGCGGATCAGTCGCTCATCCGCCAGGCATACGACTATGCGTTTCCCCTCTACCTTCTGTCAGAGTACCGCTGAACGGCCCTGGAGACCACGGGGGGCAGGACGAGCACGACGCTCAACCACTTCGCCCACTCACGATCGCTGTCAACGCCTGACGACAAATGGGCCAACGCGCCGAGCGTCGATGAACTCTACTCGACCGCGTGGAGAACTTCGTTTCAAAAGGCGCAGCAAGCGGGTGGATCGACTACAATTCATTTATCATTTAGCTCCGCCCGGACGCTCAATACCTCAGATTAACCCCCAGCTCGAACGAGGTGCGCTGAATATCCACATCGATCACGGGGACCACCCCGGCGACTTTTCCCGGTTTCCTCGCCCTATCGACCGTGCCGAAAACATCGATGATTTGCCAAATGCGGGATACCAGAATCACGACGCTTCCTGCTATAAGGAGAGTATACCCGGCTTGAAATTCGGAAGAGTCCACAGAGTCCCCGAAAGCGCGCGGAAGAAGGGAGCGCGCGGCAAGGTACATTCCTCCGGTTAGCACACCCGCTCCGATGAAGTCCCCCAACAGGAAGGGTGTGCCATTTTGACCAAGGTAGTACTGACCTAATCCAAAGCCAAAGAAGATGCTTAGGAAGAATGCCGGCCACGCATTCTTCGGCTGCTCCTGTGCGAACAATGAGCCCGCCGCAAAGAATACCAAGAGCACGAGAGTAACGACCTTAAAAAGACGAGACATTTCTACCTCCCCAGTCGAGTAACCGGATATCAGCGCTCACCGCTGCGCGGATTCCCGTCGCGACGTTTTCCTGCCCTCGAGTCTATCATGCCCGCATCGAAACGTTATGCGTGGCGGGCTGCACGGGAACGATCTCACCGGGTGCCGTATCAATTTACAGCCGACGTCACAGCCCCACGAGGCGCTATATTCCGATCTTCAGGGCTGTGACTTTTCCCCCTTTGAGGGGGTAAGGGGGAGGCACTCTGCCAGCTCCTCCGCCCCGAGCCACGTCTCGGCGAAAAGGTCGTCCAGCGCGTCCATGAGGTCCTCGACGGTCGCTCCGCGCCGCTCCGTCTCGGCTGCGCCGTCGCTCGTGGAAAGGGGTCGCATTGATCGGCATAGTCTTCTACGGAGTGCTTGAGGAGAGAACAGGGGCGGCGGCGTTCGCGCGCGCGTTTACATCGGGATTGGTGTTCCTGATCGGTATAGGAATCGTTCTCGCGGTCACAGTCCAGTTTCTGCCGCAAAAAACAAGGGAGGGGGATCCAAACGCCGCTTAGGAGTTTGCGGTAGCCAAATGGCAGATCGCTCCCACCTGTCGTTCGATGGTCCACTCCTTTACCTCTCAAGCAACCAAGCCGGCTGGGAAGATCTATCGGCGGAGGCGTTCCTCGAGCCAACGCAACTCCACGGCTGGAAGCGCTCGACAACTCCCGACGTTCGGCTGATGTTGTTTGCCGGCGGACCATTGCTGTTCGATCCAGGCTGTGTGAAAGATCAGGGTGCTGCGCAGGTTGTGCATGACGGCGATTTTGTCCTGCGGTCGGGCGTCGAGCCATATGAAGTAGGTTGGAAGAGCCTGTCTTCCGCCCAAACGCGAACATTCGTTCTACACTTGGAACGCGACCTTCTATTCCGCACCGCGGAGGAGTTGGACGGCTGCGATCCTGCGCGCGTATTGCTGCCGAGTCGCGTGGGTTTTCGGGACCCATTGCTGAGAGAGATCTGCCTGGCCCTGTGGCGGGAATTGGAGCAACCAGCGCCTGCCGGGAAACTCTACGCGCAGACAGCAGCACAAATGCTCGCCGTCCATCTCTTGCGTCACTACGCAGCTGCACCGATTCAGATCAGGGAGTACCCGCAGGTCCTTTCGCTGAGAACTCTTGCGGCACAAGCCGGACTCAGCCCCCATCACTTTGCACGCCTATTCCGCAAGACAACAGGCACAAGTCCACATCAATTCGTGCTGGCACAGCGTCTTGAGAAAGCACAGCGCCTGCTCCGAGAAACGAAAGTAACGTTGGCTGACCTGGCGCTTGACGCGGGCTTCGCCAATCAGAGTCACCTGACACGCATGTTCAAACGTCGGTTCGGTCTCACTCCAAGAGCCTATCGTGACCGCTAGTTCGCGGCACGTATTTGCAATAATCAGCAAGAATAGGAAAGACTTTCTCGCAATCGCTATTTACCATAAGGAGCATAGAGGTACGTAATGAGCGTGGATGCACGGTCTCTTGCCCATCCAGCGGCTTGATGCAGTGCCTGCTGGCCAGGGCGATGGCCGACATGGCAGCCCATCAACGGAGGTATCGAAGTGTCCCAAACAGCTCTTTACCGGATTGCGGCCGTGGTGCTCCTCGTTGGGGCGGTGATAATCACGGCCGGCAACCTGTTGGGTCCGCAGGGCGGTGTCAGAGAGGCGGTCGCCAGCGGGATGTACTATCCGGCCGCGGTCGTCGTGCTGTTGGGCGGTCTGCTCGTCATGGCGGGCATGCCAGCCATCTACCTGTGCCAGCGGGCGGAGAGCGGCATCCTCGGCTTTGTGGGCATGGTGGCTGTGTTCGCGGCGGCGATGCCCCTGACCGTCGGCTTCCCTCTGATCCAGGTTCTAATTTTCCCCTGGATCGCTACAATGAGCGTCTCGAATAAGGTCCTCAACGACGGGCCGGTGGCGTTCACCATCTTCTTCGCAGTCGCCAGTGCCATCGTCTCGCTGGGTGGAGTCCTCTTCGGAGTCGCCACCCTCCGGGCCAGGATCTTCTCCCGCCAGCTCGGCATCGGCTTCATCGTACTCACGGCGGCCAGCTTCGTGCTCGGCTTCCTGAGCATTCCAGGCGGTGGAGGTATCCATATGTCTTGGTGGTGGGCAACCACAGGGACCTTTGGTGTGATCGCCTATATGGTGGCCCTAGCCTGGTACGCAATCGAGCTGCTCCAGAGCGTCAGCGTCCGTCGACATACTCCCTGAAGGTGCATCATCCGCTAGAAAAGAGCCGGATCTCGCTCAACGGTTTGGTTGTCTAGGTTCTCTTCCAGTTGGTCGATTATAAGAGACATGTCGTCCCGATCGACGAGAAGGTAGAAAATGAGCAGCATATTCCTCCTCGCGCCGGGCGAAAAGTGCTCCAGACTTTTCCCTTGCCACGTGAGACGGTAGATCGGAGACAAGCCTCTTGACTATGTTGCCAGCGAGGCGTTGGATGCTGAGGGGAGAGTCCCAATTCGTTGCGTCCAGCAACGCCTTTACTTCGGAGGCACCTTGTTCGACCCCAGCAAACGCAGATATCGAAAGTAATGCTAAATCGATCGTCGGCAGCGAGGGGATGCCTGGCCAGAAAGCCTTGTACAGCGCCATAGTAGCTTTCGTAGTACGCGCGAAGCTTCCACTCTTCTGAGAAGATTTCCAGCATCTTCCTGTTGCGAATCCTGCTAAGGCGCTTGCTTTCAAATTCCTCTGCCGTGGACCCTTTCTCTTCGATAATCATAGGGAGGATGAGGAGGAACGAAGTCATCGTGAATCACGAAACACACAAGCGCACCTTGCCCAGGTTTCGGGCGATTGCCTTTGCGTCGATCCTCCTCATGCTGACAGGGTGCGCTTCGGTAACACCTTCCAGGTCGCCCAGCGACCGACCCGCAATCGCGGTCCATGCCCTGAATGCGAGCGTTTCCGAGGTGAAGGAGACGCCTGACCCCGTGAGCGATGACGAGGTTGCCAAGGCGCAGGCCGCGCTTCGCGACTCCTCAGCGTGGGGGGCGGAATACTATGAGCCCCAGAAGTATGCGAGCGCTCAAGCCGCTTTTGAGGCTGCGCTGGCCGCGCGTGATAGCGACCCGGTTCGATGCCGTTCTCTTCTTACCCAGGCAATGGAAGCCGCTAACTCAGCCAGGGAAGCGGCGCTGCTGGCCTACGAGCGGGACGTGAAGAGCCGGTTTGAAGCTTCGCGCGCAACCCTCGTGGACGTTGGGGCCGACCGAGCCTTCCCGGATGAGTTTGCCCGGCTCGTCTCGGGCATCGATGCCACGGCCGGCCTCTTTGCCGCCGGGTCCTACTGGGATGCCCGTTTCAAGGCCTACAGCACGCTCAAGGGCATGAGCGAGCTCTATGAAACGGTCCGTGGTCTCCGGGACTGGCTGAAGGACGCGCGGGTGCGTGTGGAGAACGCCATGAGCGCTGCTCAGTCTCTTGATGCGCAGAGGTGGGCTCCCGCGGAAATGAAAAATGCCGAACAGAAGTATCATGATGCGCTGACTCAGATGCAGGCCGGCGATCTGAAAGCAGCCGTCGATTCAATGAAGGCCGCAGGCCAGATCGCTCTCCGGCTGCCTCTCCTCCAGGACAAAATGGACAAGCGCGAAGCGAGCGTGCCACTTGCGGGAAGTCCAACTCCTCCCGAGTCTGACAAGGAGCTTCGAGGTCCCGCCCCCGACGTTCAACCCCCTGCTACCGCTCGTTCCCTTTCTGGCCAGCAAGTCCGGATCGCGGGCATGAGCATGAGCTCTCTCGGTGCCCCGCAGAGGTTGTACACAACCTTTTCAGCCGCCGTGGCCCGTTTCGATGTTGTGGCGGCCGACGGTCTCAGCGACGCAGGCGTCATGGAGAAAGTGCTGTCGGGGATGGATGACGGCTGGGAAGCCGCCGTCAGCAGAAGCGGATATTTTGGTTTCATCTACAATGACAGGATTCAAATGGTCAAGGACCTGGGCGCTTACCCGGGGAAAGGCGAGTTCCTTCGGACTCCCTATGCAGCACAATTCAGGCTGGTGGGAACCCGCTTCGCTGTGAACCTTGTGCTCTGCCATATCGCAACAAAAAAAGACAACGGGCTCAAAGCGGCTGAGATTGCACGTCTGGCGGACGTCTATCGCTACTATGAGAATCTTACAGGCAACCACGGGATCACGCTCCTTCTGGCCGGAGGCTTGAGTGATGTGACGGAGCAGGCTTCTGAGTCGCTGATACCCCAGGGGGAAATGGTGTCACTGCACTCGAACCCCAGAGCTCCAGAAAGCTCTCACGACAAAGGACGACGAATGTTTGCCAGCGTTGCCCTTCGATCGCAGATCGAAGAAGCAGGGTTTGGCTCATCGACCCCTCAAGTTGCCTATGTCGTCCTCAACGCACGCAAATAGGTCCTGCAGCGCGCTTTTTTTGAGAAGCTTGCGTTCCACGTCTCCCGGGTGGTAACCTGTATGGGCCCGCTAAAAGTAAAAAGGGGAAGACGTAATGTCTTTGCCAATTCAAAACACGAACCGGCGCGTATACGTCGTCTGGTTAGCCGTCATAGCCGCCGCGGCGGTGGTTTATTTCGTCGGCATCTCGCATGAGCTCATTTGGTACGATGAGGCTGTTTCGGTCGCCATCGCCAATCACAGTTTCGCTGACATCTTCCGGCTGCTGCCGTACGAAAACCACCCCCCATTGTACTTCCTGCTGCTCCGTCTGGCGAAATTAGTGCTTGGCAACTCGGAGTGGGCTTTGCGCTTCCTGTCGGCAACCGCGGCTGTAGGATTGGTTGGCCTTGGCGCGGGACCGGCGCGCCGCATCTTCGGCCACCGCGGAGCGCTCATGTACGCTGCCGTGGTCATCTTCACGCCGGTCATCCTGATCCAGGCACATGAAGCAAGAATGTATTCGCTCACCAACCTGGCGGTGACCGCCTCCGTCCTCTACGGGTTTCTGGCAGCTCGTGACGGCGGCCGCGGCAAATGGATACCTTTTGGCCTATGGACGCTTGCCGCCGCGTACCTGCACTACTACGGCCTCATAGCTGCCATGGTGGCGCATGCGTTCGTCCTGGGTTGGGTGTTCCTGCGAAACCGCAAGCAGCTCAAGAGTTGCCTCGCTACGGCGGCGCTCACGCTGGCAGGATACGCCCCGTGGATTGTAGTGCTTGCGAGTCAGACGTTCCGGGTGAACAGGACCGGCTTCTGGATTCCGCAGGTCTCGGGGCTCGGCATTCTTTCGGCGCTCCTGCGGCCGTTCGTCTACCGCGAGCTCTATCCGACTCCGCTGCCCGTGATCCGTCCATGGATGGCTGGCGCGGCGTTGCTGGCCTTGGCTCTGATCGTCGCAGGGTTGATCATTGCCCGCAAAAAGAAGGCGACCACGGAAACTGCCTTTGGCGCCATGGTGCTTGTCACCTATCTCGGGACTATGGTGGTGGCCATCGTGATTTCGCTGGTCTCGGTATCGGTCTTCTACAGCCGCTACATGATCGTTTGCACGGGGCTGCTCGCGCTCCTGGTGAGCCTGGGAATCAGTCAGCTTCCTCGGCAATGGGTGCAGGGTGGGGCGCTTGTCCTGGTGGCGGGTCTCAACGTGCTCACGATGAAAGATATCTACACCCGGCACTTCAATCTGCCCTTTCAACAAGGGCGGCAGGCACTTGCGGCGGAAATCAAACCGGGTGACTTGATCATCACGTCTGATTGCTTTACGGTCGGTCCTGTCTATCACTACTTCCCGCAGGCGGTCACCTACTACTCCAGCAACACGGTTGAGGCGGAGCGCGACGAAATCCTCAAAGTCATGAGCCCGCCGTTACGGTACAATGAGGGGCTTAAAGAGCTTCTTGCTGGCCGTGACGCGTTCTGGGCGCTCACCGACAACACCGGTCTTTGCAGGGAAACCCCCGATATCATCGGGGGTGAATCGGGTTGGGAGTTGTCGGGTGAGCCTCGCACTTTCTCCGATCCAATTCCCTATTCGTTTGTGAGCTTCACTCTTGCCAAATACGTGCACACCGGCCGCAATACTGCAACCAATAAGGGCAGGATCAAGATCCATGTGGCGGGCATCCTCAAGCCGGGTACTCTGGTGGCTGATATTTTCAGTGGCATGCCGCCTACTGACAGCAACCATGCGCGCAGGCAGCTTATCGCCGTCAAGAGTGACCAGGTCGACGTGACGATAAATGATTTGCCATACGGCGACTATACGCTTGGCGTATTTGTGGACCAGAACAGCAACTACATGCCTGACTTCGGGGTGGAGGGCGTCTGGGTATGCAATGGGGAAAACATCGATCCCAAGCTCGGCGTCTACGGCACTCCCTTCGACAGGCTGAAGTTCTCTTTCCATGAGCCCGAGCACGCCTTCAAAGTCACGTTGTTCTATGCCGGGCAATCAAAGCCCTAGCGGGGTGGCACCATCGATCGGCTTGGCGAGTTGTCGGTGAGTTCTCTTCAGAGCAAATGGGGCAACCTCCGTGTCAAGTTCAAGTCCGACGCCGGCATACCTACCTTTTGAGAACGTAGACGCCCAGCCCTTCCTCCAACAGCTTCAGCGCCTTCTCGCCGTGGGCGCGTACTTCCCGAGCGATCCGCTGCAGATCGGGGGCCTGCTCGAGGAGCCTCGAGCGAACAAACGCAATGACCGAGGCGTGGAGCCCCAAAAGCGCGTGCGCCGCCACCGCCGGGCGGATGTCTGTCTTCTCCGCGTTCATCTCCTTTGCGATGAGTGCTTCCAGCGAGTCCGCGTGTCTCGCCTGCTTTGTTTTAAGGTTCCTTCATGCGGTGTTTCCTTTTGTGCGATCATGTCAAAGTCTCTTTGCACGAAAATGGAATTGGCAAACCCCTCGGTAGTACCTCCGGCGAGATCAGTCCTCCTGCCGTTTTCCCAGTAGCAGCCGATCCACCGCGTGCCGTCGAAATATCCCCCCGCGACCTACGTCGTGCCGTCCAGGACAAAAACTGATGTTGCTTCCGACCCCTGGCCTCGGACTCCGCCGGGCAGCTCAATTTAGGGTGATCGAGGCAATTCCTTACCAGAGACTTGAAGCGCGGTATGGGAAAAAAATGGTTGTCAAATTCTCATGATCGGCTACCATACCGGCTGAAAGGCGGATATCGCATGGAAACTCTGAGGCTCGGCGTCATCGGCACAGGCTCCGTCGTACGGGAAATATACCAGTACCTCTATTTCCGCAGCACGTACGCGCCCTGCATCCAGGTAGCGGCCATATGCGACACCAGTCAGGAAGCTCTCGGCGCCTTCGGCGATGCCTGGAAGATCCCGACATCAGCGAGGTTCACAGATTTCAAGGCCATGATCGAACGCGGCGGGCTCGATGCCGTCGCGGTGAACACACCGGACAGCATGCACCGGGAGCCGACCATCACGGCGCTGAAAGCGGGCCTCGATGTGATCCTCCCGAAGCCGACAGCGGACAAGGTGATCGACGCGCACGCCATCATGGACACCATCGGCTCCACGGGACGATTCCTCGGTGTGGACTTCCATAAGCGCGAAGACCCCATCACCAAGGAGGCACGGGCCCGCTACGTGGAGGGGACCTATGGGAAGCTGCAGTCTTCGGTGTGGTACATGATCGACCGGCTCCTTGTGGCCGACCCGAACCACCAGCCGCGCTTCTTTTCCTCGGCGGATTTCGCTGAAAAGAACAGTCCCGTCTCCTTCCTGACCTCGCACATGGCGGACACGTTCATGTACATCACGCGGCTGAAGCCCCTCGAGGTCCGTTCGATCGGCTATCGGCAGAAGCTCCCTTCGCTGTCTCCCATCGCCGTTAACGGCTACGACCTGGTGGATACGACGATCCTCTTCGAACATGGCGCTCTCACCCACATCATCACCGGTTGGGCCCTTCCCAACAGCGCGAACTCACTCACCGTTCAATCAGCGAGGCTGCTGTTCTCTGAGTGCATGCTGGAGCTCTGGCAGGACCGCTACGGCTATCACGAGGTGACCGATCGAGGGATCGATGATAGGAACATTCTGTTTCGCAACTTCGAGGAGACCGGGCTGGTTACCGGTTTCGGCATGGACTGCCCCGGCAAGATCCTGAAGAACATCCTGCGGTTCCGCAATGGGGAGATCGAGAAGACGGAGCTGGACGCGCTGTTCTCACCGTTCAGCCTGGGCTTCTACACGACCCTCGTCTGCGAGTGCGCCCATGCCTCGCTGGCGGCCGGCCGCGAGCTCGAGAAAGGGGTTGTCATTGGCACGAGCATCGATGCGAAAGATTACCTCAGAAGCTGCATCGGAGGGGCCGCGGATCGCTATTACTGAAAGAAGGGCGACGGCGCCCTTCATGCGTGCGGGAGCTGAGTGGACCTCAATCCAGCGCAGCGAAAGGAGCGGAGAACCGTCGCCCGGCTAGCTTCAGTCCCCGCCCAAGATCTCGAAGAAGTACTCATCGAGCGCGACCAGCGCGCTTCCCGTCGCGGAATCGTATTCACCGAGCCCGGAAAGAGTGAACTCGACGTTCTTCTGCAGCCAGGGCAGCACATGAGCGTGGACCTCCGCTTTCAGCGGGACCAGGAAGAGGTCGCCGGCGCCTCTCACGATGCCTCCCGATAGAACGATCTTGTTGGGATTCAGGATGTTGATCATAATGCTGATGCCGATAGCGATTTCCCGTGCCGATTCCCGGATCAGGGAGGTCGAAAGTTTGTCCCCCGCGTGAGCGGCGTCTATGACGTCCTTCACGGTGAGGTTCACGGTGTCCGTGATGCCGTTCAGGGAGCTGACGACACCTGTATCGAGGGCTTCCTTGCAGCGCTTGACAATGGCCCAGCCCGAGGCGCTGCTCTCCAGGCACCCGCGGTTGCCGCAGCAACAGATGCTCTCGTTCTGGGAGATGTCTATGTGGCCGATTTCACCGGAAATGCCATACCGGCTCACAAGGGGTCGTGCGTTGACATAGATGCTGCTGCCCAGTCCCATGCCGATGGCGATGTAGACGAAGTTCTCTTCGTCCCTGCAGCTGCCGAGCTGTTTTTCGGCGAAGGCCATGGCATTAACGCTGTCTCTTACCGCGATGCGGGGATTTCCGAACACGCGCGCATAGTGCTCGGCGACCGGAAAGTCCGTCCACTCCGGGACCTTGTTGAGGAACAGGCATTTCTTCTCATCCGCGTTGATGAACCCGGTGATCCCGATTCCAATGACGGCAAGATCTTCCTTTCGCTTCCGGGCTTTCGCCAGGGTCGCGGCGGCCACACCCTCAACGTCCGGAGCCTTGAGACGGGAATGACAGAAGGGCTCGCGTTCGACCTTGCAAGAGCTCACGATGGCGCCGTTCATATCCGTCACGACTGCCCTCACGAAGTTGGTGCCCAGGTCGATTCCCAGGGCATACGCCAGATTGTCCCGCAACTTGATCCGCTTTGGCTTTCTTCCCCCGCGGGACTCACTCTGGGAAACCTCGATCAGCTGCATGTTTTCGAACGTCGATGTGGCGTCCAGAATCGTGGTCGGGCTGAGCCCTGACAGCCGGCAGAGGTCGGCTCTGCTGAGCTGCCCTCGTCGCCCTATGATCTGCAGAATTTTCCGCTCGGTCTGGCTGAATCTATGCATTCCATTCCTTCTCCCGAAAAACCTGATTATATAATAGCTTTAGGATCATATGAAACGACCAGAAACACTATTTCGTGAAAAGAATACGCCAAAAAAGCAACTATCAAGACAGCTTTAGGCAATTTTGGAAGATATTTTATTGACAAGCCGTCCGGGCGGGTTTAGGATTCTCGAACAATCTACGTAGTGTGTTTGCAGGAGCAAGAGAGAGCGCACCGGCATGGATTCTGCGATAGCGGAATGGAACGCGTCCTTTCTGGAGGAAATCAAGAAACTCCACTTCTTTGATGCCAACTGCTGGTACGGGATGAGCAATCTCCCGAGAAGGGCTCTTGTAAGGACGATCCCTGAGCTTGACGCCCTTATGGACCGGACGGGTGTGGAGAAGGGAAATGTCTCTTCGTTCATCGCGAAGTTCCTCAAGCCCATGGAAGGCAACGCACAGCTTCTGGAAGATGTTTCGGGCAAGATCCGCTATGTCCCCTCCATCGTCGCAACACCTTGGATGTTCCCGGATGCGGGGAAGGTAGAGGCGTACGTCCTGGAGATGGTGTCAAGGGGCGCGCGGTCTGTCCGGCTCTTCCCCAGGACCCATCATTACATCATCAATGACTGGTCAAACGGCTTCTTATTGAAGCTTCTCGAGCATCATCGCATTCCGCTCTTCGTGACCGCCAAGGATTGGGACTGGCGCATGCTCCACGAGTTGGGCCATGACCATCCCGCTCTGCCCGTCGTTCTGGAACAGAGTGACACGGAAGCCTTCTTCAACTTAGGCTATCTGACGCCTTTGATGGAGGCGTGCCCCAATGTGTACCTCGAGACGAATAAAGCCCACGAATACCTTGCGCTTGACGCGCTGGTAGCAAGATTTGGAGGAGGACGGTTCGTCTACGGCTCCTGTCTTCCCCTGGATGATCCCTTCGCCCATTTGGCAATGATCACAATGGGGGAGTTTTCCCAGGCCACCAAGGAGCAGATCGCACATGAAAACCTGGAAAAGCTTTTCTCCGAGGTGAAAAATTGAGAGCACTCCACGAGAGGGCCAATTTCGTAGTTGACATGCATGCCCACATCGGCGATTACGCGAATTTCTACATGCCGGACACCTCCCTGGAGCGGCTTTTCTCGATTTACAATCGATGCCATACCCGGTGCTGTATCGTCAGCCACATAGCGGGGCTCTACTCCCACAATTTTGAATACGCGAACAAGAATACGGCAGCGGTCGTGGAAGCGTATCCCGGCAGGATCTATGGATATGCGGTCTACGATCCTCAGTATTCCGAATCGTCCCTCGCTGACGTCAGGAAATACATCCACCGCAAGGGATTCTGCGGCGTGAAAGTGTATCCTTCGGGCCATGGGTATCCCCTGGACGGGGAGGCATATCAACCGCTCTGGGAGTTTGCGACCAAAGAGCAGGTGAGGATCCTTGCCCACACATGGGATCCCAATCCCAAGAGCACGGATCCATTTGACTGGGATTCTCTCTATGCGCAGCCCGTGCTGCTGTCTTCCGTCGCGGACCGCTTTCCGGACCTCAGGGTGGTCATGGCCCACACGGGCGGGCATTACGATGGAAATCGACAAGCGATCAAGGCGGCGAAAACGCATAAAAATCTCTACGTCGATATCTGCGGAGAGCCTATCGATTACGGCTTCATCGAATGGGTTGTGGACGAGCTGGGCTCCAAGAAAATCATGTACGGCTCGGACCAGAACTGGATCGATCCGCGCGCCATGATCGGGCGGGTCCTGGGGGCCTCGATATCCAACGCGGACAAAGAGAAGATCCTATTCAGAAACGCGGAGGAGTTTTTCGGCGGTCGCCTGGATTGAATATGGCAAAAAGGAGGACAGGAGAAAGGCAAGTCAAAGGCATTGGGAAATCTGAGGGAGTTGGACAACTGGAAGACCGAAGACAGTTGAAGGAGGAAAGCAGATGCTAAGAGCAAAGGGTTTGGGAATAGTTCTCCTCGTGCTCCTGGCCGGGGGATTTTCGTTCGCGGCAGATCAGCAGAACATCAAAGGAACGACGATCACTGTTCTGTCGGTTCAGGATCCTTTCTATTGGGGTCTTGAAGCATTGAACGCCCGGTTTGAGAAGGAAACCGGTGTCAAGGTGAAGCTCGAGCCACTGAGCTACGACGCCTTGATGGCTCGGTTGACGACCTCGTTCATCACCAAAGAGAGCGACATGGACGTGGTCATTGTCGATGACCCGCGGCTCGCTCAGTTTGCAGACAACGCGTGGATCATTCCTCTTACGGACTACCTGAAAAAGGACAAGGCAGAGGTCAACATCAAGGATTTCCTGCCGATGGCGCTTCACACCTCCTGCATATGGCGAGGACAGGTTTGGACATTGCCCATTGCGATGTACACGCAATTGGTGATGTACAGGACCGATCTTCTTGAGAAGGCTGGCTTACAGGCGCCGCCCAAGACTTTTGAGGATTGGTGGACCTGGGACAAGTACATGGAGTACGTGAAGACTCTGGCCGCCCTCGGGAATGACGTATACGGGACCGTCATTGTCGGTGCCCAGCCCGCTCCGGTCACCCATATGTACACCGGTCTCGAAGTGAGCAAGGGGATCCGCTGGTTCAAGAGCTTCCCCGGAACGCCATGGGATTTCACACCAACAATCAACACACCGCAGAGCGTGGATTCACTCAAGTACTACATTGAGCTGTATAAGTATTCTCCCCAGGAAGCGATCAACTACGTGTGGTTCGACGCCGGCACTGCCTTCTCCACAAAGGACATCGGAATCTTCTACTGGTGGTCTCCGTATGCAACACTGATCAACCGGTCCGGCTACATGACCAATGAAAAATCCAAGAACGTGGGTCTTTACGGCTATGCAGTCATGCCGCAGGAGCCGGGAGTCGAGAAAAAGTACGCGCAGGGCGGCTGGAGCCTGGGAATCCCTGCGTTCTCAAAGAACAAGCTCGCAGCGTGGACCTACATCAAGAAGATGACCAGCTACAAGTACCAGAAGGCCATGGGCCTTGATCCCCACGTCCTGCAGTGCTTCAACGATTTCACGCGCGCAAGCTGCTACGCAGACAAGGAGCTGCAGGCGTTATATCCGTCCCTGCCTATCCAGCAGGAGATGGCCAAGTTCACAGATGGGAAGACGGCACGGCCTCACTTCCAGCTCTATCCATCGCTCGAAGGCATTTACGGCCTGCATATCAACTCGGCCCTTGCAGGCCAGGAGACGCCGGAACAGGCGCTGGACAACATCGACAAGCAGTTCCAGATCATCCTGAAGCAGAACTACTATCTGCCCTTTGCGGGAAAAGATTCCGATGAGTCCATCAGCAGGTCGATGGCTGTGATCAACAATCTGGCCAAGTAGGTCAGAAAGAAGGTTTTTGGACCGTTCCCGGGCGAGTCTCGGGAACGGTTCCCAGCTCGTTACGGCCTCACATGAACGTCACGAGATCACGGAGAGACCGTGGCTGAGGAGTGTTCTTTCTTGTCGGCGTGGCACGCCCAGTCTTTGGACTTCACGCTGGGGTAGCGAATCGCAAGCGGAACCTCGAGAAAGGCTTGGAGGAGTTTTCTTGATGCAAATCGCAAAGAAGTCCACGCCATACGCTCTGATTGCTCCTGCATTCGTATTTCTCATAATGATAATCGTTTTTCCTTTCATCTTCACGATACGAAACAGCTTTCTGAACTGGAACCTGCAAACCAGCGCCGTACCAACTGGCTTTGTCGGGGGAGCCAACTATCGTTTGGTCTTTCAAGACCCGACGTTCGTGGCCTCGGTCGTGAATACTTTGAAGCTGAGCTTTGCCGGCACGATCATCGAGTTCGTTCTCGGCCTGTTGGTGGCTCTGCTGCTGTACGAGGGTCTGAAGGGAACGAAGAAGTTCCGCGCCCTGCTCATCATGCCTGTCACGGTTGCGCCAATGATCGCTGGACTGATCTTCAGATACCTGTACGATTCCGATGGATTGATTCCGTTTCTTCTCCACGTCGTGGGCATAGGGACGCCGAAGCAGGGAATCCTGGGAAACGAACACACCGTCCTCTGGGGAATCCTGTTGACGGATTTGTGGCAGTGGACGCCTTTTTTCGCTATTATCCTGCTGGCGGGCCTGCAGTCGATATCGGAAGAGATGATCGAAGCCGCGACCGTCGACGGTGCCAGCTACCTGAGACGACTGTGGAATATCTTGCTGCCGAACCTGAACTTCGTCGCTGTCATGATCTTCCTGATTCGCTTCATGCAGCTGTTCAACGTGTTCGACATCGTTTTCGCCGAAACACGTGGAGGCCCGGGAGTTGCCAGCCGAACACTGGGCTACAACCTCTATTACGCCGGACTCATCGAGTTCAATATCGGGTATTCCTCCGCGATTGCGGTCATCATGATCCTGATTTCCATGGTGATCATCAACCTGTTCATCTCCGTGACGTTTCGAGGCAAGGAGCTTTAGTCATGATGCGGCAAAGCAGTCGAACCAGAGCGCTCGTCTACGTCCTGCTGATCATGGTGGTGGTGAGCTTCCTCCTGCCCATTTTCTGGACGTTGCTCCTTTCTATCAGGCCCGCATCCACCAACCTGGGATGGCCCCCGGCGCTGATCTTCCGCCCGACGGCGGACAATTTGAGTTACTGTTTCATCTCTCCCGGCGTTTCCGCACGTTACCTCTGGAACAGCTTTGTCATCTCGTTTCTCGCTACCCTTCTCAGCATGCCCTTCGCCATTCCAGCGGCGTATGCCTTTGCCCGGTACACCTTCAAAGGCAAAAGGGGGCTGCTTTTCTGGTTCCTTGGGCTGTACATGGGACCTCCGCTCGTCTTCCTTCTTCCGTACGTGATCCTGATGGCGAGGCTCTACCTGGTGGGGACATACTTCTCCATGATTATTGTCTTCCAGTCGTTCACCATTCCATTCTCCATCCTGGTCATGAAGAGCTTCATTCAGGACATACCGGTGGAGCTGGAAGAGTCTGCCATGGTGGACGGCGCGAGCAGGTTGCACGCGGCCATCAAAATCATCATGCCTCTCGCGCTGCCGGGCATCATCGTGTCGGCAATGTTTGCATTCGTCTTCAGCTGGAATAACGCGGCGTTCCCGCTCGTGTTGAGCAAGCAGATGACCAAACCGCTTCCGATCGGAACCCTTAATTTTTTTGCAACTACTGGGATCAACTGGAACTGGATCGGCGCCACATCAGTCATCACCATGCTGCCGCCCATGCTCTTGTTCCTTTCGTTGGAGAAATACCTGGTTCGCGGTCTTACGTTCGGGGCAGTCAAGGGATAGTGATCTCTTTCATTCTGGGAACAAGCGCTCCGTTGGAGAGCTGGGCTGTGTTCAATTCTCGGAAGGGAGAAAGAGCGAATGGCAAAATCAGATATTCTGGTTGGCGGGGTTTCTTCGAATTTCAGGATCAATCCATTCACGGGTCAGAAGATGTACCTGGAAAAAGCATCCGGCAGCAGGATCTACACGACCGACGGAAAAGAATACCTCGATTTCTTCATGGGCCACGGGGCGGTCCTACTCGGTCACGGGTGCCCGGAGATCCACGAGGCCGTGAAGAAGGTCTTCGAGAGAGGTTTTTATGCCGAGTTCGATTCGGAGGACAACCTGCGGTTGGCAGAGCAGATCAACAGGCATATTCCGTGCGCGGAGGCCGTGAGATTCACGAACTCAGGGACCGAGGCGACGTTGATCCTCTTCAGAATAGTGAGGGCGTTCACAAAACGGAACCTCGTCATACGGATCGATGGTCACTTTCACGGAGCCACCGATTATGTCATCCCCAACAACCTGGCACGCGTCATTGATCTGCAGAATCCCGGGGGGCGCGCTTCAAGAATGAATGAAACCCCGGGGATTCCTCCTGAAATCGCTTCCACCATCAGGATCATACCGTGGAACGACATTGCTGCCTTGAAACTGATCATCTCCACAGAAGGCGAAAGGGTGGCCGCCCTTATCATGAATCCGGTTGATTTCAACAACGGATGCATCACGACGACTGCAGAGTATTTGAAGGAGGTAAAAGAGATTCTTCACAAAAATGGCAGTCTTCTGATTTTCGATGAGGTCCTGGCAGGCTTCAAAACGGGCATCAGCTGCGCCCAAGGCTACTACGGGGTGACGCCGGATCTCTGCAGTCTCAGCAAGGCATTCAGCAATGGGGTGCCGATTTCAGCTGTCGCTGGAAGAAAAGATGTGATGAACGTCGTTTTGAGCATTCTTGCCGGGGGGACATTCACCGGAAACCAGATCGGGGTCAACGCTGCTCTTGCCAGCCTGAAGATCATGAGCAGCGCAGGTTTCTATGATCGACTGCTGGGGAACGCCGAATACTTCTTCAACGAGGTAAATGGCCTTTTCAAAGCGAAAAGGTTCAATGCGATTCTCCAGCATCTGGGATGCGGATTCGGGATCTACTTCGGCACCACGGAGAGGGTGACGGATTACAGGCAGTTCGAGAAACTGGATTGGGAAATGTCGAGAACCTTCTTCACGAAAGTCATCCAGAAGGGAGTCTATTTTCACACCGATTTCACGGTTTCTGCCGCGCACAGCAGAGAGGATCTTTCCAGGACGCTGGAAGTCTTCCGTGACGTCATCGACGAGATGAAATCGAAGCAGTAGATGAGAAACTCACATGCGCGAGTTGCGAGTTGGAGTCATCGGCTGCGGATTCTTCGGGAGAATGCATGCCCAGGTTCTCAGGGATCTTCCCCGGGTTGAATTGGTCGCGGTGAGCGACCCGTCAGAAGAAAATCTGGCCGCAGTCGGGAAAGACAATGTCGTAAAGCTCCAAAATTACAAAGACATGCTCAAGAGGGAAGATATCGATGCCGTCCATGTATGCGTGCCGGACAGGATGCACGCCGGAATCGTCAAGGACGCGATCTTCGCAGGCAAGCACATTTTTGTCGAAAAGCCGCTGACGGATCACACGCAAACATCGAAAGAGATCTATGAGCTGTCGCGGGAGTATCCAAAGAAGATCATGGTCGGCTACATCCTCAGGTTCAATCCGAGCAGCATCGCGGCGTACGAGACGATTCGACGGCAGGAGATCGGGGAGATCATCTACGTGACCAGCCGGCGGGTCAGTCCGGTCAGCGGCGGCCTGAAATACGGGAAGGATAGCAGCTTGGCCATCCACAGCTGCGTGCACGATATCGACCTGGCGCGATGGCTGGTGGGAAGTGAATACAGATCCGTCTATTCCAAATCGAGGTTCTTGCGGCTGAAGGAGGCGAACCTGGCGGCCGGTGACGTCGTGCTCTCGATTTACCGGTTCGAGAACGGCGTGATCTATTCCCAGGAGAATGCATGGGCTCTTTCGGCGGCGTATCCAGTGTACGTGGACGGCCGAATGGACGTGATCGGAACAAGGGGCTCCGTGCACCTGGATTTCTTCAGCCATGGTCTGAAGGTCTATCGCGGCCTCGAAATGGAGCACCCCGATCTGCTCCATTGGCCTCTTCTCCTGGAACATCGGAGGGGCGACCTGAGAGAGGAGATTGCCCACTTCGTGGACGCCGTTCTTGAGGGCTCCACGCCGCGCGTGACATGCTGGGACGGGTACGTGGCAACGGTTGTCGCAGACAAGGTGCAGCAGTCCATCGAAGAAGGGCGAGAGATGTCGATTCACTACGACTGAACAGAACGGAAGGGGGACGAATGAAGGTTTTTTCAGATCAATTCCCTTCGAAGGAGAAGACCTTCCTGGACATATGCAAGGAGTTTCTCGAGGCAATCGAACGCGACGAGAAAGAAAGCATGGAAAGAGCAGGAGTCATGATCGCCGAGAGGATCCTGCAGGGCGAAATCGTGTATGTCTTCGGATGCGGAGGCCACAGCTGGGTCCCCCCCATGGACATGTTCTGCCGCGCGGGCGGCCTGGTGCCGATCTGCGCGGGCATGGATGTCAGCTCATCCACGCTGACGGGAGGATTTCGAGGCGTTTTCGTGGAGCGGGTACCTGGATACATGCGGGCTCTGATGAAGTACTACCGAATCAAGGAGGGGGACGTCGTCCTGATATTCAATAATGTGGGCGTCAATTCAATGGTCATCGATGCCGCGCTGGAATGCCGGGAACGCGGGGCAAAGAGCATCGGGATCGCCGGTTCCGCCTGGCAGGATCAATTGCCGGCGGATGCTCCGGTCCGACACCCCAGCCGGAAGAACCTGCGCGACGTGGTTGACCTTTTCATCGATGACCACAATCCCCTGGGGGATACGGTCCTCAAGCTGAAGGGGATGGAGCATGCCATCGCCCCGATCTCGACGATAACCGACGGGTACATCGTACGCAGGATCGAAATCGCAGCGGTTGAGGAAATACTGAGGAGGGGGAAGACCCCCCCGGTATGGGTGAGCGCCAATTCGCCGGACGGGGACAGAATCAACGAAGAATACATCGAAAGATATTTCCACAAGATCAAGACGATGTAGCGTCGGTTTCAAGGAGGAACAGCGTAGCATGAAGGAGATGGGTGTCGGAATCATCGGGACCGGATGGGTTTCCGATGAGTATATCCGCGCGTTCGAGAAGAATCCCCACACGCGGGTCATGGCCATCTGCAGCAGAGAAAAGGCGAAGGCCCAAGCGAAGGCCGCGCAACACGGCCTCAAGAACTGCGCGGCCGTCACCTGGCCCGAAGACATGGTGAAGCTGCCGGGACTGGACATCGTGTGCATCAACACTCCCAATTTCCTCCACGCCGACCAGGCGATCCTGGCGGCAGAAAACAGGAAGCACATCGTCATCGAAAAGCCGATCGCCACGGACTGGCGGGACGTGAAGCGGATAAAGGACGCCGTCGACAGAGCGGGGGTCACCACCATCGTCGGGTTCGTCCTGCGCTGGAATCCTCTCTTCCTCACGATCAAGAAGATGCTCGCCGACGGCGTGCTCGGAAAAGTGAACTACGCTGAGGTGGACTACTTCCTCGGCCTGACGCGGGATTTCAACTGCTATCCATGGTCGGTGAAGAAGGAAACCGGCGGTTCGATCCTCCAGATGGGCGGCTGCCATGCGGTGGACGGCCTGAGATGGTTCGTGGATGACGAGGCCGTTGAGGTCGTCGCCCTCTCCTCAAGGTTCCGCGCCGATTTCGAGCAGGACACGACCATCACGTTCATCGCGAAGTTCAAGCGCGGCGCAATGGGAAAGGTCTGCTGCTCCTACGACGTGGCGAACCCCTACATCTACAGCATCGAGGTGTTCGGCAGCAAGGGCACGGTCATCGATAACCGGGTATGGGCCAGGGAGAGCTTCCCCGGACAGGAGGGATGGATCACGATACCCACCACGCCACCGGACTCGGCCGACGTGTCGCATCATCCCTTTCCCCAGGAGGTGGATCATTTCGTCGAATGCATCCAGGCCGGGAGAAAGACGATCGTCGACCTCGACGATGCCATCAAGACCTTCGAAATCATCGAGGCCGCGGACAGAAGCGCGGGCAGCGGCGGCGCGCCGGTCAGGCTGCCCTTGGACCGGTAGGCGGCCAGCGGCCAGAGAGCCTTGCGGACGCCCCTCGGGGTCATCGTCGCCGGCATTCCGACGGCGCATTTTCTTGACCGCCCGGGAGAGAATCTTAGCCCGCATTTCTCACAGCTGCCTGCTTGAATTGCGCGTCAGAGTGTCCGCCTGTTCTCCAAAGGTGATCTGACGTAATGACGTGGTTCGTGGTCGACCCAGAAACAAAAAAGCCTGGCAACGACCTACTCTCCCACCGTCAAGCGGCGGTACCATCGGCACGGAAGGGCTAAACTTCAGTGTTCGGGATGGGAACGGGTGGGTCCCCCCCTACGCCATAGTCACCAGGCAATACTCACACACAAGGATCAGGAAAACGAAGAGACAGAGCGGGGGGTCAATTTTCCTGTCGGAAAGGGGTCAGATCCGGGTGTCGCTTGACAAGGACGATCGCGCCCACGATCTGAACCGCGAGACTGCAATAGAAAACGGTCCAGTAAATGTCCCAGAGCCGCATGTCGCTGAAACGCCACTGCAGCACGAAGTGGTTGTATACGTTGAGGCCGAGAACGCCCGCGTTGAGTGCTATCGACCGCGCAAAGATGATCCTGAACTCCTTGCGTTCCGCGCGACGCTGAACAGGAGCACCAGCACGGTCTTCAAGGTTCGACCCTCCTATGCTTCCGCGCTACTTCTCGAACGCCCCTGGGTACTTGTCATGATACGGAGCCACCTGGCCCTCGTGCGGGGCACGCCCAGAGCATCGGGATCCGTTTCGAGCTGAGTTGGCAGCTTGCGGCCAGCATCGTCCCCGCCTATACTCGCGAGCTGTGCTCCAGAGAAAGGGATCCCATGGCAGAACGAATGGGCGACTACATGATCAGGAAGGGCGCAATGAAACAGTCCCAGGTGGACGAGGTCATGCGAGCAAAAGCCAACGGCGACACGCGCCACTTCGGTGAGATCGCCGTCTCCATGGGCTTCATCAAGGAGGCTGATGTCCAGGGGTTCCTTGCCGCCCAGAAGTAGGACGCCGCCACACTCCCCTATTGCTTCTTCTTCAGCTCCGTCATGTACTGCATGAAGGCTTTCGCGTCGAAAGGCTTGACCGGCCCCGTAATGTGGTCCGTGGCGTTTTCGATTGTCTTGACCAGGACCTCTGTTGTGCCTTTGCTGACCTCCTTCACAAGTGAGAACGGGGAAACCTTTGTGCTCACCCACATGTCGGAGTCTCCACTCTTCCAATGTTCACAGGTGAAGGTGCCGGCGGGAACCGTGACTGTTTCCGTTCCGATCTTGTGGAGGTCCTGCATTTTCAGGTTGGAGCTGGAGGTCGAACGGAGCGGCATTTCCATTGCGCTCATTCCGGGAAATTGAAAGATGGTCCGACGCGGATGAGTCTCACCGAATACGATCAGGCTCTTTCCGTAACTGGTTCCCTTCAGCTCTGGACTGTCAAATGCAAACTCGATCCAGTAGGCGTCCTTGCCCCCGACGCTCTCCTTCCCCACGGCCTGGATTTCCAGGCTCACCGTCTTCTTACCGGAGTCATTCTCGATGCGCTGATACACAGCGCCCTTTCCGACGGTTGGGTTCCAGAACTTCCGCAGCTCCGGTCTGTCCAGCGGGTTCTGCCCCACCTGAGCGAATGCACTTGGCGCAAGAAAAGACAACAGGGCTGCCAGCGTCCAAACGGTGCGTGGCGTGAGAAATTTAGTCATCGATCTTCTCCTCTTGGCGAAACGTGTCTTTAACTACTTCCCGACCCGATATATCTCCCGTCAAAGTATAGCCGCCAGGCGGTAAGCGTTTCAGGTTCCTGCTGCGGACCTGAGCAGCTTCTCCTGGGTTGCCTCCCCCCGAGCGAACTCGCCGGAAATCCCGCCTTCGTGAATCACGATGATCCGGTCACTCATTCCCAGGATTTCCGGCATCTCTGAAGAAATCATGATGATGGACTTACCCCGTCCGACCAGGGTGGACATGATCTTGTGGATTTCCGCCTTCGCCCCGACATCGATGCCGCGTGTGGGTTCATCCAGGATCAGGATGTCGGGGTCCGTCAGCAGCCATCGCGAAATGAAGACCTTCTGCTGGTTCCCGCCGCTCAGGTTCTTGATGATCTGGGACTCGCCGGGAGTCTTGATGTTCAGCGTAGCGATCTGGCTCCTTGCTTTCGCAGCCAGCTCCTTTTTCCGAAGGAAGATCCGCCGGATGGCGGCAAGCACGATATTTTCCAGCACCGAAAGCACCAGGAACAGGCCGGTCAGCTTGCGGTCTTCCGTGACCATGGCCATTTTATATCTGATGGCATCCCGGGGAGAATTGATCTTTGCGCGCTTTCCGTGGATCAGGATGGCGCCGGAGTCCGGCCTGCGGATGCCGAATATCGTTTCCATGATCTCCGTGCGACCCGCTCCCATCAGCCCGGATACTCCCAGGATCTCCCCTTTGCGCAGCGTGAATGATATGTTTTCGAATTCGCCCTTTCGGGCGAGCTTTTCCACGGACAGGACTACCTCACCAATGGCGACCTGCTCCTTGGAGAACAGGGCTTTTAGTTCCCGCCCGACCATCATGCTGATCAGCCTGTCCCGGGAGAAACTTTCGATGGGGCCCGTTCCCACGCAGACGCCATCCCTGAGCACGGTGACTTCGTCGCACAGGTGGAAAACCTCGTCCATCTTGTGCGTGATATAGATGACCGACACGCCCCTCTCCTTCAGGGCGCGGATGATCTGGAAAAGGTGGACCACCTCGTTCTCCGTTATGGCCGAGGTCGGCTCATCCATGATCAGAAGGTCTGCGTTGTACGAAATGGCCTTGGCTATCTCCAGGAGCTGGGTCTCGGCAATGCTCAGAGTGCCCATCCTGCGGTTGGGGTCCAGGGAGATGTCCAGCCGATGGAACAGCTCGGCGGAGGCAGCCACCATTTCCCTCGCGTTGACAATCGGAGTGCCGCGGCGCAGGTTTTCCCTTCCCAGGAAGATGTTCTGAGCTACGCTCAAGGTCGGGACCGAAACGAGCTCTTGGTGAATCATTGCAATGCCGTGCGTCAGGGCGAAATGGATTTTGAATGTCCTGATCCTTTGGTTCTTGAAAATGACCGTTCCCGCGTCCGGTGGATAGCTGCCGATCAGGATATTCATCAAGGTGGACTTCCCAGCTCCGTTCTCCCCCATCAACGCATGCACGGTTCCCCGCCGCACATTCAGGTCCACGTTGTCCAGGGCCCGCACGCCGGGGAAGACCTTCGTGATGTTCCGCATCTGCAATATGTACTCTTCCGCCACGGCTTTCCTCTCAATCCGCCTGCGGATTCTTTTCTTTTGCGGGAACGTCCCCTCTGCGCTTCAGCTGGTCCGAGTAGACGGCAATGATGAGAATGGCGCCTATGAGGACCTGCTGCCAGAAAGGCCTGACGCTCAGCATGATAAGCCCGTTCTGCAGCACAATGGGGATGAAAACGCCAATGACGGTGCCCATGATCGAAGCGATTCCGCCCATCAGGCTTGTGCCGCCCAGCACCACCGCGGCTATCGTCTGCAGGTTGTCCGATCCATGCCCGGCTATCGTCGTTGAGGAGAAGCGGGCAAGGTTCAGGTATCCGGCCAGGCCGGCCATACCGCCGCAGATAGCGTAGATCTTGATCAGCTCACGATCCACGCTGATGCCGGACCGCCGCGCGGCCTCCGGATTGGCCCCGATGGCAATGGTGTACAGGCCGAACCGGGTCAGCCGCAGGACGATGCTGGCGGCAATGACCACGGCAACGGCAATGATGACGAGCCAGGGAATGACCCCCAGGAACTTTCCGACGCCCAGGTAGGTGGGGAGCTCCGTCGGAATGCCGCCGAGATCCGACCCGTTGGTCATGAGCAGCGCAAACCCAAGGGACATTCCCGAGGTTCCCAGAGTCGTTATCAGGGAAGGAATACGGACTTTTGCAATGAGAAATCCGTTCAGCCAGCCCCAGGCAATTCCAAGGGACACCGAGATGAGAAAGCCAATGAAGATAGGCCCGAAGCCCTTTCCCCCCAGGGCCACCATTGCCATGTTGGCCACCACCCCGGAAAAGACAAGGACCCCGCCCACGGAAAGATCAATCCCCGCGGTCGTGATGACGAACATCTGGCCGACGGCCATGATCATCAGGACGGAGGAGTCGGAAAGAACCGTGACGATATTGTACGCGGAAAGGAATGACCGGGCCTTGAATGCCCCGAACACCGCGCACATCAGGATGAGAGCGCACAGGAGGTAGAATACGGATGACGCGGCCAACCGGCTCCTTGCAGCGGTCATTGCGGCGCCCACTCTGCCCGCGGCCAGTGTGCGCGCGCTTCTTCCGGCGTTCGTGTCCTTCACTGGATTGCTCCGTGAGAAGCGGCGCCCTTCACCGTCGGGAGAAGGGCGCCTTCTCTGTTATTTGATCTGGTTCTGGTAGATATACTTGGAAATGTTCGGGTCGTTCATGGTGTCCTTGGTGAGGAATACGAACGGCGTCTTGATGGTGGGAGTCGTCGTCTTGCCCTGCAGCGCGTCAACCGCCTGCTGGATGGCAAGCGCGCCCATCTCGTACGGCTCCTGCAGGACCACGCCCTTGATGATTCCCTTGTTGATGTCTTCAATGATGGGGGGCGAAGAGTCGAAGCCCACAAGGGCAACCCGATCAGCCGCGTTGGCGTTGGCAAGAGCCACCGCCGAGCCTTCCACCTCCTGGGTGCTCACGGCGTAGATCCCCTTGAGGTTGGGATGGGCGGCCAGGGTGGCGCTCACGATCTGCGTGGCCTTCTGGGGGTCGCTCTGGCAGAACTGCACACCGAGGTACGTGATGCCCGGGTAGTCTTTCAATCCGGCCTCGAATCCTTGCTGCCGCTGATCCGTCGTGGAGATGCCGGGCGTGCCGTTCATCAGCATCACTTCGCCCGTCCCGTTGATCAGCTTTGCCAGCTGGTCGGCGGCGAACTTGCCGCCTGCCACGTTGTCCGACGCAATGAACGATGCGGCAAGGCTCTGGTCCGTGGCCGTCGTATCGGCGAACACCAGCTTGATTCCCTGGGCTTTTGCCTGCTTCAGGGGCTCCATCATTGCCTCTCCTGCCATGGGGGAAATGATGATGGCATCAGGATGGGCCGCTATGACGGCGTTCAGGACCGGAGTCTGCGCCTGGGGGCTGTAGTTGTTTGCGCCCTGGTAGGTGAAGTTCACGTTGCCCAACTTGGCGGATTCGTCCTTTGCGCCGTTGGTCAGTGAATTGAAAAACGGGTTGCCGGACATTCCCTGGACATACACTATGCTGTACATCTTGGATCCGCTCGTGCTTTCGGCTTTGCCGCCGGCGAACAGTAAAGAATCTGCTCGAATCGGCCTATCCACCACCAAAGGTGGTGGCTTTACGCCCGATTCGTGGCTGCGCCACCGCAGATTCTATCCGCCCTGACAATTCTACTTTGCCACTCTAACGGCATAGCCATCAGGACATGACCACCGCCTTAGGCGGTGGGTTTTTAAGTTGCACTAAAAACGGAATCCCGACAAGGATGGCACTTACGATACTTATCCATAAGATCTTTTTAATCATAAATGACCTCCTTACCTGCAGATCAGGCATTTGAGCTGAGAAGACCCTAAAGCTCCTCCTTTCCCTGTTTGTATTCTCGATTCCGCGCCGCGGAACCTTCTTGGAATATGTAAATATAATAAAAACGCCCCGCAAAGAAGGGCGGGAGGCGTATCCGGTCCGCACGCCGCTGTCCAGGGGCACCGGGGAATCCGGCCGCCAACGGCGGCCGCGGTTGACGGCAAGGCGTCCAGGGAGGCAAGATTCTTTCTCCACGCGCTCTTCCACGACGCCTTGACCCCGCCGGAGGAATGACGTACGTTTCCACCGGGTTTCACGCTACGGGACGTAGCCTAGCGCCTAAGGCGCCCGCTTTGGGAGCAGGAGAGCGGTGGTTCGAATCCACTCATCCCGACAATGCTGCAGACGAAGGGTGTTCGCGTTGGAGCACCATTGTTTTCGATACTTCGGAAGTCAATAGCGCCTTACCTGCGAGCCAGCCTCAGGAAGGCCGGCCTGCTCATCACTCTGTTTTCACTGCCGGTTTTGCTGGTCTTCTGCACCACCGTCCCACGCAAGGCAGAAAATGTTGTCGTCGATCTTGGCCGAGCAATCGGCCCGGCAACAGGACGCGCAAGCGGCTTTCTTCATTCAATGTCGGCCATCGAGCCCGTTGCGGATCTCGTGGAGGCCCTCAACCCCCGGCTCTTTCGCATGTGGGCGCCTGATTTCGCGGGCGATGGCTCGGGCGCCTGGGCTGTGTACGCGCGTGTTCAGGCAATGGGCGCTCGCATGCAGATCGTGATGTCTGACAGCCAGGGCTACGAGGCCGCCGGATGGTGGCCCGGTGATGCAGACTCCATGCCGAAATGGGATGCCATCGTGACGGGTCTGCTCGCACGAGCACGGGCCGACACAATGAGCGTCGAATGGGACGTTTGGAACGAGCCCAACATCAGCTCATTCTGGGCGCGCTCGCAAGCGCAGTTTTTCGAGACGTGGCGGCATACCGTTCGGGTGATCAGGAAGCTGTCCCCGACCGCGCGGATCGTGGGCCCCAGTCTTTCCGGATTCGACAAGGTCTGGCTGGAAAGTTTTCTGCGCTATGCGAACGCGAACGACGTGTTGCCCGACACGATCTCGTGGCACGAGTTCGGGAACCCCACGGACATCCCTGCTCACCTGACCCATATCCGGAGTTTCCTCATTTCACTTGGCGTCGGCGCTCGCCCGATCGAGTTGAACGAAATCATGGACGCACGCGAATCCCTTCTTCCCGGGACCGCAGTGCAATACTTCGCCAACCTCGAGCGCGCCAAGGTCGACGGGGCTTGCCATGCCTGTTGGGACATCGGCGGCGTTAATACCTGCGCGAACCGGTCGCTGGACGGCATACTTACCGTCCCCGAACGGCGGCCCCGCGCGGTATGGTGGGCCTACAAAGCCTACTCCGAATTGACGGGGATCATCGTTGACGCCAGGCCTTCAGCCACGATTGACGGGTTGGCCAGTCGGGACATCAAGCAGCAGAGCCTCAAGATCCTGCTGGGTCGGGACGGCCTGGGGCCGGACCTCCTGGCCGTTT
This sequence comes from uncultured Spirochaetota bacterium, assembly GCA_963710335.1. Classification (GTDB taxonomy): domain Bacteria; phylum Spirochaetota; class Spirochaetia; order SZUA-6; family Fen-1364; genus Fen-1364. The sequence continues at coordinate 14,578 of CAVQAA010000024.1, read as the reverse complement.
CTGTTGGAGTTCGCCACACGGCGTCTTTGTTTCCCGAGGGTGCGGAGATACGCGTCCTTGTTCAGCTTATTCCTGCGTCAGGCCTCGATCCTCTGCCGTCCCCCATCACGATTGCTCGCTCGGTGCAGCGCCTTGCCGGCAACGAAATGACCGTCGATATTCCTGGCTTCGGCGCGCATGATGCCTGCCTGATTACAATGGAGCCGGCAGGTACGACCAGCCAGCCATGACGTCGTGGCCGACGCACGACGATGCGCAGGCCGCCAATTCGCGTCGAATAGGCCTTCTCCGCGATACTCGCGAGAAGCGGGCTCTTATAGGAAACCGCGAAGTGCTGGATGATCTCGTCGGCGCGATACACGCGGAAATCCGGGAAGAACTGAATCGGCTCGAATCCTCCCATCCGTCGGAATGCCGAAGACATTCCTTCCTTCGAAAAATGGCAGAGATAGAAGGGGGGGAGCGAGAGACCACCACAACGAACCCGCGAGGCACGGAAGCCAGGAGGTGGCATATGCGCTCACATCCAGACCCGTACACTCGTAATGCCGTGCAGCGATAGCAATGAAAGTCCCGTACGCGGCGCCCACGTCCAGGAGCGCTCCGTGGGAGACCTCCGCGAGGTCTATCTGCTCTCCAGAAGCGCTACTCATATTGCGGACGTTTTTGCGCGCGCTTTCGTTGAGTTGCCGTCTCCAGGCCGCTCCTGTGGTCCGCGGAGACGAGCGCATCCTTGTGAACGTGGGTTTTCGACGGATCGACATCAAGGATTCCATTTTTAGCGACTCTCCGCAATAGCAAGAACGATTCGTACCAGCAATCCGTTCCGCGAACGGCGACGGCCATCGGAATCGAGCGTCCTATCACCTGTTCATACGCAGGGTTGAGACGGTCGACGACCTGCAGAACCAAAAGCGTGTCCAAACGCAGCCCCTGTTGGGCGGAGGCCGGAAAAATAGTTATCCTCATCGTGAGGCCAATGGGTGACATAAGCGGCTCGCGCTTCAGAAGAATTGAGGCCTGGCTTCTCATTATCGGCCCGGGACTTTCTGTAATGCTCGCCGACTCTGACGTGGGCAGCATCATTACCGCGGCCCAATCCGGAGCACAATGGCGCTATACGCTCGTCCTGCCTCAGATCCTTCTCATACCCTTTCTCTACTTCATTCAGGAAATCACGGTGAGATTGGGTATCGTCACGCGCAAGGGTCACGCCGAGCTTGTTCGACTTCATTTTGGCAAGGGTTGGGCCTATCTTTCCTCTGCCACCTTGTTCCTCGCGGCGCTCGGAGCGCTCATTACGGAGTACATCGGGGTTGCTGGCATTGGTGAGCTTTTCGGCATCACCCGATGGCTGACAGTACCGCTTTCCATGGTCTTTCTCGTGGCTCTCGTGATCTCTGGCAGTTACCGCCATGTCGAACGGGTGGCCATCCTCGTTGGTTTGTTCGAGCTGCTGTTCATTCCCGCCGCCCTTCTGAGCCACCCTGACTGGAGCGGTCTGGCCAGAAGCATGCCTGTCCAACCACTACTGGACGAGAACTATCGCTTTCTCCTGGCTGCCAACGTCGGGGCTGTCATCATGCCATGGATGGTTTTCTATCAACAGGGTGCCGTCATTGACAAGAGGCTCGGCAAAGGTGATTTGAGAGTTGCACGATGGGACACTCTTCTCGGAGCGATCGTGACCCAGGTCATCATGATCGCCGTGATCATTGCAACCGCATCGGCAAGCAGCCATGCCCGGACCGTGCTCCAGGTGAACTCAGTGACCAACATCGTGGATTCTTTGGAGTCGCTTTTGGGGTCGACGGGTGCCAAGATTCTGGTTGGCCTTGGCATCGGCGGAGCGGGCCTGGTGGCGGCAATCGTCGTGTCGTTGGCAGGCGCATGGGGGGTGGGCGAAGCTTTGGGGGTCAAGAAAAGCCTGAATCTTTCATTCCGGGAGGCGAAAGGATTCTACTCTGCCTTTATTTTTGCAAACTTGATTGGTGCAGGAGTTGTCCTTTCCAGCATATCTTTGATCAACCTCACTCTCGATATTGAGTTGCTGAACGCGCTGGTCCTCCCCCTCGTGCTCGGTTTTCTCCTCCTGATCGAACGGGCTGCCCTGCCCGCTGAGTTCAGAATGAAGGGAGCCCACAAAATCGCCGCGTGGGCAATGGTGTTGCTCGTTGTGGCCTTCGGACTTTTCATGGTTTACGACACCGTCAAGCGGGGATTCGGGTAAATGATGATGCAAGAATTGTCCCCCTATTGTTCCTCTTGAAACACAATCCGCGGCTGATGCCTCTCCGTAGGAAAGGGCAGTTGAGGAGGCAATCAGCCTATGAAGACCTTTGGGCTTTTCGTGTTCATGGCGTCAGCCCTGGTCCTGGCTTCCTGCACGGGCGCCGGTCTCGGGGGAGCTAACCCCGCGGCCGGAGCCAAAGACCTGACTGCCAGCTTGGGCTTCATGCCTGCCTTCCAGGGCGGCGGCGGAGCCATCCTGAATCGGTTGGCTTCCATCTCCACAGGGGCTTCCACGGTTCCCGCAAACGGAGACATCAATCCCTACGGCGTCGCCGAGGTGCATCGCTCCGTGGGAAAGCTGAAGGCGGGCCAGATCCTGGTGAGCAATTTCAACAACAGCTCGAACCTGCAGGGAACGGGCACGACCATCGTGCAGGTCGCACCTGACGGCACGATGAGTCTCTTTGCGCAGATTTCCGCAAGCTCCCTGCCAGGAGCGTGTCCAGGCGGGATCGGGTTGACCACGGCCCTTGTGGAGTTGAGCTCGGGCTGGGTGATTGTGGGGAGCCTGCCGACGGCAGACGGCACCTCAGCCTCCGCGCGGGGCGGATGTCTGATCGTGCTTGACAGCATGGGGAAGGCCGCGGAGACGATTTCCGGAGCACCCATCAACGGCCCGTGGGACATGACCGCCTGGGAGAGGTACGGAGAGGCGAAGCTGTTCGTAACGAACGTGCTGAATGGAACCGTCGCGGCCAGCCCGAATGTCGTGAGTCAGGGCACGGTGGTCCGGGTGGACCTGGAAACAGCCGAGGGAATAATGCCGAGGGTCAAATCCATGACAGTGATAGGCTCCGGCTTCCAAGAACGGACCGATCCGGGAGCTCTGGTTATTGGCCCTACCGGCGTGGGACTCGGGTTCTCCGAGTCCGTAGCAGCTAGAGGCGCGTTCCCAGCCATGAACGAAGTGGACCGGGATGAGCTTGTCTTGTATGTGGCTGATAGCCTGAACAATCGTATTACCGTGATCCCTGATCCGATAGACCGCACGACTTCGGCTGGGACCGGCTCCGTCCTTTCCTCCGGCGGCAGCCTGAACGATCCCCTCGGGCTTGCCGTTGGACCCAACGGGCACGTCCTCACCGTGAATGGAAACGACGGCTTCATCACCGAGATAGCCCCTGGAGGCGCTCAAGTGGCGCACAAGCTTTTGGACAACACAGGCTCGCCTCCTGGCGCGGGAACTCTGTTCGGCCTAGCGGTCGACCCGCGTCGGGGGATATTCTTCGTGGATGACGGATCCAACACCCTGAACCTGCTGCACTGATTGAGGCGGACAAGAGGGTTGGTGAAAGCGGCGTTTCAGCCCTGCAAAACAGAGCGCAATGCCGCTGGTATTCATGAATCGCTCTTTCTTCCGAAGGCACCAGGTCCTGCGTGAAAAAGACCGATCAGGAACACTCCCGCGGCGATAGAAACAAAGGCCGCCAGGGGATGGAGATCTGCCTGTGACCAGTGAAAAAGAAGGGCAGTCATGACCAGCGCCACCCATCCCGTAATCACGTTGGGGATGGGGCCGTTTCCCAGGACGTTCGGATAAGGTTCCTTGGTGATGCCTTTCACGAAGTGGGGAATGCCGTTGCCAACCATCTATCCGGTAAGAAAGCTCAGACCGATTGTCTGCCACATGTTTGGGTTGACCTCCTTATACAGGTCGTCTATAATCGGAACGATGGTTCCGTTTGTCAAGAGGCGCATCTGATGGCGCGTCCTGCTTCCGCGGACAGGTCCCTGCGGACAGATGCCCAACGCAACCGAGGGCTGGTGCTCGATGCGGCGGAGAAGGTTTTCGCCGCCAAAGGACCTTCCGTCCCCATCGACGAGATTGCGGCGCGAGCTGGAGTGGGCGTTGGGACGGTCTATCGCCATTTCCCCACGAAGGAGGCTCTCCTTGCGGCTATTCTCCGTCAGCGTTTTTCCCGACCCGTAGAAGAAGCGCGTTCACTGACCTCCAGCCGGGAAAAGGGTGAGGCTTTCTTTGAGTTTTTCCGACGGATGATCGACGAAGGGTCGGCAAAACGGGATCTGGTGGACGCATTGACTCGGGCCGGGATTGACGTCAAGGCTTCAATTCTTGAGGGCGCCAAGGAGTTGAGACAAGCGGTGGGCGTTCTCCTCTCCCGGGCTCAGGATGCCGGGGCTGTGCGGCGTGACATCGGCGTAGAGGAAGTGATGGATTTGCTGACGGGCCTCATCCGAGCCCTTGAAGGCCACGGTAAATCGGCACGCCGAGCCGACACTATTGCTTCTGTAGTCTTCAATGGTCTTCGTCCGTCCCCGTAATCTTAGCCTTCACGTCGTCGATTGCGTTTTTTATAGGTCGGAGGCAGTCCTCTGGCAACTTGTCCAGATTTGGTACACAGGCTGCCTATGTCTATCTTTAAGTCGATAGAGAGGCAATTGAAATGAGCATTCCTACAAACTTCCTTGCCGTCATCGTCGCGGCCCTCGTGAGCTTCGGTCTTGGCGCGTTGTGGTATGCAGTGCTGTTCGGGAAAGCGTGGCGGAGACTTTCGGGAACCGCGGAAGTGAAGCAAACCGCGCTCAGCCTCATTGTGGTCTTGATCGGCTCCCTGTTCATGAGCTTCGTCCTGCATCACGCCATCTTCTTCGCCAATCAGTATCTCAAGGCCGGCGGTGTTGGCGGCGGACTTATGGTCGGGTTCTTCAATTGGATCGGCTTCATTGCCCCAGTGACAATTGGTATTGTGACGTACCAGAAGAAGCCTTTTGCGCTATGGGTACTGGACAATGCGTATTGGCTGATTTCACTGCTGGTGATGGGCGTCATCCTCTCCGTCTGGCAATAGCCAGCGGAGCCCAGCCTTGGACTGACATCGTTCCTCCCTCGGCGCGCGGACGGTCACGATCGCGTCCTCCCGCGCGGCGCTCCGCTTGCCTCCGGGGCCCCGAAAAAACGCTCGAGCACCGGAGCGACGACTTCAGGAACCAGCCATTTCGGTCCTCTCGTACTAGAAACAGCTCCTCTCAAGCAACCAACGCCCATGGCAGATAGGGACCGAACTGTCTCGCGACGTTCTGAACCCAGCTCACGTACCGCTTTAATTGGCGAACAGCCAAACCCTTGGGACCTGCTCCAGCCCCAGGATGCGATGAGCCGACATCGAGGTGCCAAACCTTGCCGTCGATGTGAACTCTTGGGCAAGATCAGCCTGTTATCCCCGGAGTACCTTTTATCGGTTTGAGGCTCATCCACTCACCACCGCCAGATCACTAAGACCTCTGACCTGCTCGACTTGTCTGTCTCACAGTCAGGCTCCCTTATGCCCAGGGGTGAGTAGGAGAAAGACTTGGGCGTGCCCCGCCCGAGGGAACTCGCTAGAGCGCGGGGCGCCGCTTCCGTGATCGCCCTCGGGCGGGTCGCGTGCTGCGGGGGTTCCGTCCTCGCGCTCCACGTGCGTGCGGGAGTACCCGCTCTGGCGAGTACGCCAGTACCGCGCAGGCGCTCGGACCCCTAGGCGGCTGCGCCGCCGGAGGCCCCTCCGCCCGCTCACGCGTTTGCCGTCGGCCGCCGCACTTGATCACCGTGAGCCCGTGGTCCGCTCCGAGAGCTTGGAAAAGCGCTACGGCATCGGCGATTGTTCTCTCAGGATGTGCAAGCCGTTGCGGTTTCCGCCGCCCGAAGTCAACCCAGCTACCTCCAGCGAGGCGTTAACACTCTCCAGCAAGTGTTTCGGGATCACTTCGCCCGGTTCTCGGCAGACTACGATTCACGTTACGCGAAGGACCTGGGCAATTTCCGCATCGAACGCATCTCTCGGGTGGCGACCCGCTTCCTCACTTGCGGCGACTATCGCCAAGGGGTGGCCCGCATCCGATGCGTGAACCCCGAATGCCGCCACGAGTACTTCCGTCCCTTCTCCTGCAAGGGCTTCTTCCTGTGCCCATCATGCAGCCAGAAACGAACTCTCCTGTTCGCCGAGTACCTCGATGAGCAGTTGCTCCTTGCCCTCCCCCACCGCCAGTTCGTCTTCACTCTGCCCAAGGCCCTGAGGGTCTTCCTTCGACATGACCAGCGCCTCTTCGCCAAGCTTGCACGGCTGATCTTCAACCTGATCACGGAGTTCTACCGTGCCGCAGCAGGCAAGCCCATTACCACCGCCGCCGTCATCGCCTATCAGCCCTTTGGGGACTCGCTTCGGTTCAACCCGCACTTCCACGCCCTCATCCTTGAGGGCGGATTCGACTCCGCCGGGCAGTTCTACCACCTCCCCGTCCACGATACCGCCCGCCTCGCCGAGTGCCTGCGCCAGCGCACCATCGGCCTCTTCCTGAAGCTGGGCCTCGTCGCACAGCCGTTTGCCGAGAACCTCTTGTGCTGGAGACATTCCGGGTTCTCCGTGGACAACTCCGTGCCTCTTGATGGGGGCGATCACAAAACCCGACAAGCCCTTGCTCAATACATCGCTCGGGCTCCCTTGTCGCTGCAGAAGCTCAGCTATGACCGGGCCGGCAGCAAGGTCCTCTACCACACCGACTACAATCCCTACTTCAAGCAGAACACCACCCTCTGGGAGGCCACGGACTTCATCGCCGCTCTCACGCAGTTCGTTCCTCCCTGGGGCGTACGCAGTATCCATTACTATGGCTTGTACTCATCGCGATGCAAGGCGCGTTGGCAGCACTTGCCCCATGTCGCACGCCTTGCCCCGGAAGCCTGGAAAGACTCCCACCCCATGGAGGTGCCTTCCGAGCCCATCCCGAAGCAGTCGCTGACGGTACCGCAGCGCGCCTGTCGCTCCGCATGGGCCAGACTGATCGCAAAGGTCTACGAGGTCGATCCGCTGATCTGCCCCCGTTGTGATCCGAGATGAAGCTCATCGCGGTCATCACTGACCCTTCCGAGGTACGCACGATCCTGCGTCACCTTCTCAAGATAGGAAGGGCACCGCCGGGACTCGATCCCGCCTCCCTGGACTGAGAACCTGCACAACCCCCCGTTCCGCCACTGCTGGGACCATGCCCTCCGACAAAGAACTACTATCCACGGTTGTCGATCCAGCCGGGCTCCACTGAGCCGCCCCTCCTCAAAGTCCCGTCCCGGGTACTACGATCACGCCCGCTGGGGAGCGACGAGCTCCCCCGCCGCCGCGCTCATCCTCCCGGGAGCCCCTCCGTCAGGAAATTGATTTGCCTATCACTTGTAGCCGTAGCGGGCAATGCGCTCGCGCGCCTGGCTGTCTGACAATCCTTCCGGGCCGGACTTCACGGCCTCAAAGGCCGCCGCAATCGTCATCCCCTCGAGATCAGAAGTGCCCACCCTTTGAATATCGCCGGAAAGCCTTCAGCGGGCGCGTGCCTCCTTCGCCGGGACCACTTGTTTGAACGCGCCACTTGGGAGTACAACGCCTCATCGCGAAGCCGCAGAGAACGGAAAGGACATCATGCTGACACCAGAAGGATGCCGCCTTCGTGGAGAGCGGCTGCTCAAGGAGCGGATATGACGACCCGAATTGTCCTCATCGGAGCTGGGAGCGCGATGTTTGGTCTTGGCTCCCTTGGTAATATTCTCAGGAGCAAGGTGCTTGAAGGAAGCACCATCGTTTTGCACGATATCAACGCTCAGGCGCTCGAACGAACGGAACGCGTGGCGCGCAAATTTGTTCTTGAAAGGAAACTTCCCTACACCGTGCTCGCAACAACATCACGGGAGGAGGCGCTGCAGGGCGCTGGCTTCTGCGTTCTTGCCATCGAGGTTGGCAATCGCTACGAGCTGTGGGAACAAGATTGGCACATCCCTCAGCAGTTTGGCATTCGACAGGTGTACGGGGAGAACGGGGGGCCGGGGGGACTGTTCCACTCCTTGAGGATCATTCCACCGATCCTCGCGATTTGCCAGGACATTGTCCGCATCTGTCCGGACGCATGGGTATTCAACCTGAGCAATCCGATGACGCGGATCGTGATGGCGATCACCCGCAAGTTTCCGCAGTTGAAGACGATCGGCTTGTGTCATGAAGTAGTGTCTCTCATGGAACACTTGCCAAAGATTCTCGAAACCCCGTGGTCCAACCTGTCCGTCAAGGCTGGTGGTATGAATCATTTCAGTGTCTTGCTGGAAGCGAGATATCGTGACAGTGGTGCGGACGCCTACCCGAAGATTCGGGAGAAGGCGGCAGCCTACTTCGAGGCTGTTCCTGAAGGGTCGTACGAGAATCTGGGCGCAACCAAGGAGATCTTGGCGGTTGCCCGAAGTCGATCGGAGTTAGCCCCGGATGACTCTGGACGAGCGCCAGATCAACGGCATGTCTGGCCGGAGCGCGAGCTTTTCAAAGTGGTGCTTGAGAAGTTTGGCCTCCTTCCCATTACAACGGACAGCCATTTCGGCGAATATCTTCCGTGGGCGCATTCCACCGTAGACCATAAGGGGATCCTCGATTTCTACAACTTCTACCGCAGATGGTGCCTCGAACAGGTTCCTGAATCCCGTATTCTTGGCACGCGCGAAATCGAGTACTGGCGCGACATACCAATAATTGAAGGAATACTCTCCAACTCGGGGCAGGAAGAGCTTGCGGTCAACCTGCCCAACCGGGGCCTCATTGAGAACCTGCCTCCGGAGACTGTCGTGGAGGTGCCGGCAACCGCAGACGCGAAGGGGGTGCACGGTACAGGGCTGGGCCGGCTGCCGCCGGGCTTCGCCGGGCTGCTGAACAATCAGGTGGCCGTGAACGACCTCACTGTGGAAGCAGTGCTGCAAGGGTCACGCAAGCTCGCGCTGCAGGCGCTCCTTGTCGATCCGGTGGTGCACGATGCCGCGGCCGCCGAACGCATGCTGGATACCATGCTTTCCCTGCAGTCGGGCTTTCTTTCCTACATCCATTGAGGGAGGCGTGCCGTGGAACGGACCTGGATGATAAACGACAGCGGCTCCTCATTCTCGGCATCGGATTTTGCCATCTCTGGACGGGAACTTGGACTGGACTCCAGCTCTTTCTGTCGGAAGAGGACTTTGAGCGGAGGCCGGCAAGGCGGCGTGGAGATCATCGAGCTCTCCAACGGCGTCGTGAGCCTGCGAATCTGCCCGACCCGCGGCATGGGGATCATCGATGGATGGTTCGGACCTCATTTCCTGGGCTGGCGCTCACCCGTGCAGGAGATCGTGCATCCGCAGTACATCAATCTCTACGACCAGGGCGGGCGAGGTTGCCATTACGGCTTCAACGAGCTCCTGAACCGCGGCGGCATCGAATGGTCCGGAGCCATGGGCCATGACGAGGTCCTCAATAACATGGGGAGCCGGAGCCGCATTTTCCTGCCTCTCCATGGGAAAGTGGGCTGGACGCCCGCCTCCCGGGTCGTGCTCAACGCCCGGGAGGGCTCTCTGAGTCTTGAAGGGGACATACCCGAGCAAAGCGTCTTCGGCGTGAACTATCTCCTTCGAACGCGTCTCACGCTGCGTCGCGGCGCATCGCGCATAGAAATCGAGGACAAACTGTGCAACCTTGGCGCTCTCCCGGGGGAGTACGAGATGCTCTACCACACCAACTTCGGTCCGCCCTTTCTGGATGACGGCGCGCGCTATTTCGGCACGTACGACCGCGTCATTCCCCGCGACCAGTCTGCAGCAGCGGGCCTTCCGGAAATGAGCCGCTTAGGCGCCCCCACGCCGGGCTTCACGGAGCAGGTTTTCCTTTTTCACGCGGCCGCCGATCCTTCAGGATTCGCCCACCAGGTGCTGTCGAATGCAGAGGGGAGTCTCGCCGTTCGTGTGAGCTTCGCCGTGGACACTCTCCCGTACACCATCCTTTGGAAGCGCACCGCGGCAATGGAGGACGGCTACGTCGTGGGCATGAATCCCTGTTCGGACCTCCCCAACACTCGCAGCGTGGAGAGGAAAGAAGGGCGCCTGGCAACAATCGCGGCCCACGGCGAGGTTGTGTTCCGGCACGCCGTCGAGCCTGTCGAGGGAAGAGACGCGGTCAAGGGTCTCATCAATTCCCTCCCCGCCGGCAACGCATCCGCCGTGGTTGGGTTGCCGGGTGACTTTGTGCTCCTCGGAGGCGGCCGTTCCAAGAGATAGTCCCTTGCAAGGGCGGCTGCCTGCAGAAGACAGCTCGGGCTGACTGAATGCGATCAGAAACCGCACGTCTCGCAGGAAATCGACTGGCCCGTCGTAGGTCCTGCGTCGGAATGCAGGTACGCCGAGATCTCTGGCGCCTGGGGGCCAGAGATCTTCATAAGATTTTTCGACAGTTACTGCTTCACCAGCACCCGGGGAGCGGGGAGCTTATTGACAACGACAAATGCATCCCACATGCCGGCGTCAATATGGCCGGGCACGCCGCAAACAATGGCGTATTCGCCGGCCTTGCTGGCTGTAAAAACAAACTTCTGAGGATCGTCACCTTTCTCTATCCCCGAGCGGAAATCGGCAGGCGCCGAGCCGTGGAAAGCGGGATGAAGGCTGCCCCCCAGGCGCTCCTTCCATGGAACGATCAACGCGCTGTGCGGAGTGTTCGATTCATCGACCATGCTCACCTTCACGCGCCATCCCGTAGGAACCTCGATGCGCAGATTCCCCTTCGAGTATCCGTTGAAGTTGAAACCCTTCGCTGCGCTTCCTTCGCCGGCTTTGAGACTGACCGTCGCCGTTTTCGAGGCGGCATCAAATACTAGAACGGAGTCAGAACCCGAATACGAGGTCAGGGTTGCTGTTACCCCCGCGGAAGCCGCTGTGGCCGTGAGGGCGCTTTTCGCGCTACCGTTCGAGTTGCCGCACGCAGCGAGAGCCGCGCCGGCGAGGACAACGATACCGGCGAACCGGATCAGAGTGACAGATTTCATCATATGCAGGTGTACCTCCTGGGTTGAAAGTGACACCGGGACATGAAATGGAGATGAAGAAGTTTCTTTTGCGCGCGACGCGCGCTGCGGCGGAGCACGCTGGTGTGGAGTCCGCGCCGTACACAATAGTGATATAATGGCGCGATGGCTGATTCGATATTCAAGGCGCTCAAGCGCCTATTCCAGGCGGAAGGCAGACGCATTGCGACATGCCGCGCCGTCCGTGCGAAGGAAGTCAGGGAAAGAATCCAGACGCTCCTTCGCGAAGGACACATGGACCATCGCGTGCACGCCGCATACTTCGGGGGAATGCGGTTCGTGCCGCCTGCATCCTACGGCCTGGATGCTTCTCTGCTTGTCGTCGCCACACCTCATCAGCGGTCCATCATCTCCCTGGATCTGCCGGACGGCGCAGTGGAGGCAACCATCCCTTCAACATACCTCTCAGATCGAATCAAGGCGAAAAACGACGTCCTTCTTGGAATGCTCCTCGGACCGCTTGGCAGGTCTTTCGAATCAGCCTCACTTCCCCTCAAGACGCTCGCGGCGTGTGCGGGGCTTGGCGCGTACGGCAAGGACAACGTGCTGCGGGTCGATGGCATGGGGAGCTACGCGCGGCTTGACGCCTGGTGGGTGGACCTGGATCTCGGAGAGGAACGGTGGGGACCGCCGCAGGTCCTGGCGCGCTGCGCCCACTGCGGCGCCTGTGTTCGAGCGTGTCCAAACGGTTGCTTCCAGGAGGATACCTTCCTTCTCGATACGTCGCGCTGCCTGACTTTCCTGAATGAAGGTTTCGGTGACTTCCCGAACTGGCTTCCCGCGGAAGCGCACTCTGCGGCCATAGGATGCCTGCGCTGCCAGGAGGCTTGCCCCGAAAACGTCAAGCATCGCGCCGCAGTGGAGCGCGTGTTTGTGTTTGATCGACGGACCAGCCAGGCTCTTCTTGAGGGAAGATCGACCGACAGTCTTCCCTTGGAAGCCGCTGACCTTTTGCGAACTCTGGAGCTCGCAGGACAGGAAGAAAAGCTGGCCCGAAATCTTTCAGCACTTCTGGGAGCGAAGGCCGTCGAACACCACCGAGATGACGGTGTAGACTGAGTCCTTCGGCAATCGCGTTTCAATCCGGGGCCGCTGGAATTGCGTTAGTATTAATGGATCATGTTCCGGAAGCTGAGAATGCATACGTGGCGTTGCGATGCGTAGCTGCGTCGCTCGCCTCCTTGCAGCCCTGTTCCTGGCGGCCCTTCCCGGCCCGGCGGTGCTGGCAGAAGAACCTCCGGCCTCGGCCGACCAGGTTCGCTACTCGGTGGCGCCCGGCGAGCGAGTGGCGGATCTGTGCCGGACACTCCAAGCGGAGGGTGTCTCATCCGCCGACATCTTCACCGACATTGCCTCCGCGGCGGACTTCTCCCGTTTCCCCTTTGTCCCTCCTCCCCGGCCGAACCTCAACCGGTTCGAGGGGCTCTTCCCGCCGGGGCGGTACGTGCTCTCCTGGGGAGGCGTTTCGCGCAACTCCCTGTCCCGGCAGCAGAAGGTCGAGCTCACACGGGAATTGATCACGCAGCTCCTGGAGGCAAGTGCGCGAAGATTCCGTCACTTTCATTCGAGCGCCGGGCTGAGCCTGGATCAAAGCATCGTCCTGGCGAGCATCGTGGAGAAGGAGGCCGTCGACGGAAGGGACTACGGAAGAATCGCTTCGGTGTTCGTGAACCGTCTTCGCTCAGGCATGCCGCTGGCCTCGTGCCCGTCCGTGGAGTATTTCCTGGGCTACCACCGCCCCTACCTCCTGCTTTCGGACATCCACATCGATTCCCCGTACAACCTCTACCTGCGCCTCGGGCTTCCGCCAACGCCCATCGCGGCTTTCTCCGACGCGGCTTTCCGAAGCGCTGTGGACCCTCCCGATACGCCCTACCGGTTTTTCGTCTTCGACTGGGCTCGAGGCAGGCACTACTTTGCCGTTGACTATTCCGGCCACCAAGTGAACATGGAAAAATCCATGCGGGACTTCGTAGCGAGATACGGGGCAGAGCAGATGTTCAGGAAATATCCAGGCAAGTTCTACGAGTACTGAGCGTGCGCGGGGCTTGGGAGATGGCTTCTGAGCGGGCTTATTCCAATAAGCTGACGCTCATGGCCTGCAATCGGACCGGTTCCATCACTATTTCGATTTCCTGGACCAGGCCCGACTTCACCTTATAGATGAAGGCCGCCCGCACAACTTCGTCAAACCAGACCGCCCCGACTTCACCGGCCACCATCGCCAGGCGCGCTCCCCGGGCCCTTCCGCTAAAGGCCTTCGCCACCACCTCCGGCCCTTTCACCTCAGGCCCAAGCAAAGGTGCCCCTTTGGCCCTATTTGATGCGGCGATCTGAACGGCGAGAGCATCGGCCTTCAGAACCACCTGAGGATCCAGCAATCTAAGCAGCGCCGAAAAATCACCCAGCCGCGAAGCGGCCAGGAAAGCCTCTACGACTTGCCGGTTGTTGCGATTGTAAACCCGGCCGCCTTCCCTGGCGATTCTAACGCGCCTCCGAGCGCGGCTGGCCAGCTGGCGGACGTTCTCTTCGCTGCGTTCTAAAATGCCCGCGATGTCGCGAAAGGGCAGGTCAAAAAGGTCATGAAGAACATAGGCTACCCGTTCGGCCGGGGCCAGGCGGTCCAGCACCAGGATCATGGCCTGCTCCACCGACTCGGCGAGGAGAAGCTCGCGGTCCGGCTCCAGGGCGCCCTCCATAGCTGCCGGAACCAGAGCCTCCTCATCCAGTTCTTCTTCTTGCCCCCTGACTTTGCGACGCCTCAGCTGATCCAGACACACCCTAGCCACGACCGTAGTGAGCCAGGCCCCCAGGTCGTCGATGGAAGACGAGTCGGCCCTGACAGTCTTAACCAGGCCTCCTGCACGGCGTCCTCAGCCTCGGCCGACGATCCCAGCATCCTCAGGGCCACGGACTTCAGCCTGGGCCATTGCTCTTGAAAACGCTCAGCAAGCCATTTGTCGCCAAATCCTGGCACAACCCACCTTCCCTTGCGCGCTTCTAAGCGGGACCGGGCCCTTGGGCGCAGGCCAGCGGCCTAGCGGCCTTGCCGCAACTGCAACCGATTGCCGTCCGGATCTAAAAATACCGCAACCCAGCCAAAGGGGTACTCAAGCACCTCGTCTCAAAACTCACGCCGCGCGACTTCAGCTCTTCGAACGCCTTTCGGCAATCCGGGGTCTCGATTGTGACCGACGCAGGAATGCGGCCAAACCGGCTGAGCCTCCCCACGCTTCCCCGCCAGAGCACAGCTCAAAGTCCTGGTCTTTGGCCGCGACGGTGAGGAATCGCGGCCCGCTGGGTGTAGGGCTGTCAGTGCGCTTCTCAAAGCCAAGCACTCTTGTGTAGAAATCAAGCGCCTTATCCTGGCTGCTTACAAACTGGTGTATGTATACCACCTTCATCGTTTGGGTCATGGTGCCTCCGTTGTTGGGCGAGT
>CAVQAA010000023.1:0-6690 GCA_963710335.1 uncultured Spirochaetota bacterium | reverse complement strand
GAAAAGCCAAAGCCGGGCGCCGCATTCATCATCTGGGTCATTTACAGCCTTTCCTCATGCTGCCGTAGCCGCGATGGCGGGTCTGTTGAGGCGGAGTCCGAGCATTCGGGATCGAAGTACTCCGTATCGGCGCAGGTTGAATTTGGCTTTCTACGCCAGCCCTCAGGACAAGAGCGGCCAGAACTCGTCGATCGGTTCGTTTCGCCGTATTGACATTTTGTATGTATGCATTACCTTGAACTGTGGACTTCGAGTGGGACCCGCTCAAGGATCGCGAGAACCAGCAGAAGCACGGAGTAAGCTTCGCCGAAGCGGTGCGGGCTTGGCTGGATCCTCGGAGGGTCACGAGAGCAGATCGGAAGCACAGTAGCCGCCGCGAGCAGAGATACTTCTTGCTCGGCCGGGTCTCCGGTGGCGTGCTTACCGTTCGTTTCACTCGTAGGGGAGAGACCGTAAGGATTATTGGGGCGGGCTACTGGCGAGAAGGAAGGATGATCTATGAACAAACGAATCGGTTCAGACGATAGGTACGCGGATGCGCCGCCGGAGATCGCGGAGACGCTCGCGGCCTCGGAGCCGGTAGAGGACGACTTCCCCAGCCCCGAGGAGTTGGCGCGACAGTTGAGCCGCACGATCACCATCCGTCTTGATCCAGCGGTCTATGAGTGGTTCAGAGGGCCGGGTCCCGGCTATCAGACCAGGATCAATGCCGTGCTCCGGTACTATGTTCGCACGCAGAAGGCCAAAGCGGGGCACCCGGAGACCGGTCGGACCGTGTCACCTTCGAAGAACAGGTCTCCGGCGGCGCGCAGAGCGGGGCCACGAGAGCCACATCAGCCATGGCCCCCAGAAGGAAGCCCCAAGAGCAAGGGGAACGGTGCCGCCAGAAAGGCCGCGAAAAAAACGAAGCATACCGCCCGGAGGTAGCCGCCGGGTCCGTTGAGGACGCAGACGGCAATCGCGATCGATCAGGCCGACTCTCGCGCTCAAAACAAACAGGGCGCCCCCTCGTGAGGACGCCCTCGTAGTTCGTTAGCCCCTAGGGGAATCGAACCCCTCTTTTAAGATTGAGAATCTCATGTCCTAACCGATAGACGAAGGGGCCACTGCAGCCTCAAGATATCGGCTGTTCTTTTCCCGGGGAGGATTCGAACCCCCACAAAAAGATCCAGAGTCTTTTGTGCTACCGTTACACTACCGGGAACCGCAATAACGATAGATATCCAAACACCAGAGAAATGTCAAGGAGCCGGGCATGCTCCGGGCTCCTTCCTGCCGCGTTATTTCCGCTGGTACAGGGTCTCGATGTACTGGGGCGTGTTCTCTATCTGGATGTGACTGATGGTGCATCGGCCTTCAAGGACAACTCCATCCTGGATGATCAGCTCGGGCGTTTTGATGTCACCGAGCACGCGGGCCGAGGACAAAAGAAGGATTCGGCGTGAAGACGTGATATTGCCGATGATCATGCCTTCCACCACGACGCTTGTGGCGATGATATTGGTCCGCACCCTTCCCTTGGGGCCGATCTGCAGCTGGTCCACCAGCAGGGACTTGCCTTCGAACCGCCCGTCGATCCGCAGGCTCCCCCGTACCGCATATGTCCCCTCGAAGAAGGACTCTTCCCCGATCGTAGAGTTGGCCTCGATATCTATCTGCACCCTAGGTCTCCTGGCTTTCGATGTCGGGCACGTTGAGGTACGCCTCCACCTCGGAGGCGAGATTGCCCATCTCTTCGAGCGCGCTTCGAACGGTCCTGCCCTCCAGCGCCCTGCGGCCTTCAATGGAATCAAAAGCTATCCGCTCGTCGCCGTTGAGGCACTTGACCCCGTCTCCATCCGCGTCTTCTTTCAGGTCCCGCGCAAACACCTGCAATGCGCGGAACAGCTTGGCCGCATCCGCCTCGATCTCTCTCTTGAGCTTGTTGAAACGCTTGCGCATCTCAAGCTCCATGTCGCGGCCCGCAACCCCCTCCACGAGCCTCGCGTTCTCCTCACGGAAATCATCGAGCTTTCGATCCACTTCCTGGACCCTTGCGTAGAATCCGTCACGGTCAAGGGAATACTTGAAGTCGAGCTTCAGGCGCTTCTCAGTCAGGAAAGGGAGGAACTCCTCGCGAAGCCAGCGCATGTAAAGCATGAGATTGAAAACTTCCTGTTGCGCGGGAGTTGCCTCGACATCTCGCGCCCACAGGGGCGCAAGCCGTTGGCGCGGCGGCAGCTCGGCGTCCCGGGCGGCAAGCTTCACCAGCAAGGGGTACTCGGCAATTGATTCCGACGTGTCCCGGGCAACCTCCTCCGTGACCTTCTCATCAATGACGTTCACCGTCAGGATTTTTTCCCGGTAATTCTTCAGCTCCTTGAGCTGCTTTTCTACCCTCTGGCGTTGTTCGCCGTCGGAGGTGGTCCTGTACACGGTCTCGTACTGATGAATCACGCGGTTGAGCCGGGTCAGCTCCTCCTCGGGAGTCATGGCTTGAACTCTATCATCGTGCTCCCGGAAAGAAAAGCCCTCGCGTCTTCGCGAGGGCTTTTGAATGACAGGAAAAAGGTGAAAGATCACCAGCCATCGGCCATGTCATCAGTGTCACGCTTGGACTCGCCGAAAAGGTCGGTGACTGCTCGAAGATCGTCCAGGTAGATGTAATAGGTTCCATACGTGTCCAGGGGGTCCGTCTCCACGCGGAACCCGGTGATCGTGATTCCGCTTGCCGCGCCATAATGGTAATCCTGCTGGATGATCGATGGCGGAATCGCGACAGTCAGCCTTTTCCACCCGACGAAGTTCAGCGTCCCAATCGTGACCTCCTGGGCTCGACCCATGGAGTCGGTGAACAGGAGCTTCAGAACGTGGTTGTAGTTCCTTCCCACAACCCACACGGAGACCGTTTTGACGATCCCGGGTATCGGCAGCGGGTTGGCCGGGTAGAGGGTGAAGAATGAATCCCCACGATGGAAAAAGCTCACCTTCGCGCCGAGAACGTACTTGTCTTCTTCCTTGATGCCCAGCTTGGCTTCCTGCGCAATGGGCTGCTTTCCCGCGGGGCTCCCTTCCAGCCTCTTCAGAGCAATGACGCCCATGTCAAGCGGCATGCTCCCTCCCCAGAACGCCGAGTCCTCGAACTTCGAAATCGAGATCTCCTCCAGCAGCTGCTGGGCCTGGTCTTTTCCGATGTTTTCCGGATTGGGCTCTCCCACGGCGACGTTTTGCGCAGGAGCCGGAGCTGTGCCCTGCGCCTGAGTTCCCTGCGTGCCCGTGGCCGCAGCAGTCTGTGAGAACGCGGGAACGGCAAGCACCAGAGAGGCGAAGAGAACAGTGAGAACCAGTCGTGCTTTCATCTTCATCTCTCCTACTTGCTCGCCTGCCAGAGCTGGTTCAGGTAATCAGGATCAGCAAGGTCCTCACCGTCGAAGCGCGTTCGGTACATGTCGGTAAGAATCGTGAGCTCATCGATGAACACCCAGTAGTCGTCCACCTTTTCATCCGGGGCGGTCCAGATGACCAGCTTCGTCAGCTCGAGCCCCTGGAATTGAGGGATGTATCTGCGCATCTGCGGAATGGAGCCCGGCACTGACACGGCAAGATCCCTCCACCCAATGAACTCCAGCGAGCCAAGATGGAGGACATGGTCTATCCCGCGGTAATCCCTGAGGAAGATGTCCATTCTATAGTTGTAGTTCGTGCCATACACCCAGAGGTCCATGCGCTGAACTCTGCCCGGGATCGGGATGGCTTTGGGCACAAGATTTCCAGAGTTGTCCTTGGCCGCGGGGATGATCTCAATGTAGTTGTACCCCTTGCGGTCGAACTTGCTGTGAATCCCCATTGATTCCAAGTCTCGGTTTTCCTTGTTGCGGCCGTAAACGGCATCAGGGAAAGCCTTCAGGAGCTTGTACTGTGGAAAACCCTGGGTTGCAAACTTGCTTCCCTGGATGATCCAGTCTGTCATTTTCGCCTGATCGTCGAACGTTATCAGGGGCCGCACCTGCAGGCTTACCGTGTTGTCCTGCGCCATGACAGATACGGCGGTGAAAAGGAGCATCAATGTCAACGCTGTGCCGAGGAACGCTCTCAATCCTGGCGTCATGCCCGTCTCCTTTTGCAAAAGCGGAACTCAGTCAGTTTCCCAAGTCACTGGAAATTATATTTCCAGGGCTACCCCTTGTCAAATTTTTTTCCCTCCCGGAAGCTCACCTGAAGGTCACCTGCGCCGCGATCTCCGAGGGGATGGAGCGTGCCTGTCCGGCCACAATCCGTACCGGACCGCTCACAATCCCCTGCCCGCTTGCCTTGCCTGCCAGGAATTGCGCAACGCCGCCGACAAAATCCGTTTCTATGGAAAGAAAAACCTGCCCGGGGAAGGCTTTTGATGATGCCCAGTCAGAGACAATAGCGCTGCCGCCTGAACCCTTTATGTCCTCCAAAGCCCACGAATCAGGGGCGCCCAGGAAGAGAAGGAAGATCTCGACTCCATCCTTTCGCATCTGCTCGATTGCGGATCTCACCGCATTCTGGTCCACCGGGTCCGTGAGGCTTTTTGTGGAGGGCTGCCCGCCGTCAAGGGCCTGCGCTACTC
The DNA here is from genome assembly GCA_963710335.1 of uncultured Spirochaetota bacterium. Taxonomy (GTDB): domain Bacteria; phylum Spirochaetota; class Spirochaetia; order SZUA-6; family Fen-1364; genus Fen-1364. The sequence continues at coordinate 2,114 of CAVQAA010000023.1, read as the reverse complement.
CTCCCGTGAACGCCGCAAGCTCATCCTGGGACCCCGGGGGGTGCATGGAGACCAGAACCCCGATGCGCGAGGCCAGAGCATTGATTGCCGATCCATCGGCTTCAGCGCGGACGGCAAGGCCGGCGCCATATCCGGCTGTCCTGAAGGATTCGGTTCGATCGAACACAAGACGAAACGCGCTGCCCTGCGGAGGGGCCGCAGGGTCTTCAATCAGAAGGAATCGAGTGGTTGTTGAAGCGGTCACGTAGCTCTGCGGTTCAAGGGAAAGCAGGGGACTGACGACGACCGCCCTGTAATGGCGGACAGTGATCTCCCGGAGAAGCCTTGCTGCGGCATCTTCCTGCGCTCCAATCAGGACAAACCGGGGGAGGTAGCCATGCGTGAAAGAGGCGCGGGCAAGCGGCCAGCGAAGGAGGGCGCTTCCTCCTTGCGATGTCCAATACGGCTCCTCCATGGCAACCAGAAGCCGGCCATTCCAGCAACCGGCAAAGAGCAGAATGCAGGCGGCCAGGAGCCCTGAGAGGAGCTTTTTTTTCACGGGAGCGCGTTGAAGCACAGGCAGCCCTTGACAGTGTATGTGCATCGCGGGATATTAATCCATACCTTTTCGGGAGGATACCCCATGGTCAGCTACAAAGAGCTCGGTCTCGTCAACACTCGTGAAATGTTCCGCAAGGCAATGGCGGGCAAGTACGCCATTCCTGCGTACAACTTCAACAACATGGAGCAGTTGCAGGCCATCATCCAGGGCTGCATGAACAGCCGTTCACCGGTGATCCTCCAGGTCTCCAAGGGCGCCCGCAAGTACGCAAACCAGATCCTCCTGCAATACATGGCCAAGGGAGCCATGGAGATGATCAAGGCCGCGGGCCTGACTATTCCGGTGGCCCTCCACCTCGATCACGGAGACTCGTATGAGCTGTGCGTCTCCTGTATTGAAAGCGGCTTTTCTTCGGTGATGATCGACGGCTCGTCCCTGCCCTTCGAAAAGAACGTCGAGCTCACGAAGAAGGTCGTGCAATTCGCCCATGCGCATGACGTGACGGTGGAAGGCGAGCTGGGGGTCCTGGCCGGCATCGAGGACGAGGTGGCATCGGAGAAATCTCATTACACCAATCCGGATGACGTCGAGGATTTCGTGAAGAAGACGGGCGTCGACAGCCTGGCCATCTCCATCGGGACCTCGCATGGTGCATACAAGTTCAAGCTCAAGCCCGGTGATCCCATGCCCACGCTGCGTTTCGACATCCTGGAAGAAGTGGAGCGCAGAATTCCCGGGTTCCCTATCGTGCTTCACGGCGCCTCATCAGTCTTGAAGGAATACGTGGACATCATCAACAAGTACGGCGGGAAAATGGAAGGGGCCGTCGGGATCCCTGAGGAGCAGCTCCGCAAGGCGGCTCGGTCGGCGGTGTGCAAGATAAACATCGACTCGGACGGCAGGCTGGTGATAACCGCAATGATCCGCAAGGCGTTCGCGGAAGATCCCAAGGGATTCGATCCGCGCAACTACCTTGGGCCCGCTCGTGAGGAGCTGACCAAGCTCATTGAGCGCAAGAACAAGGAAGTCCTGGGCAGCGCGGGCAACGCATAGCCAGCGCGGTGATCCGCGCGAGGGTTTACGCCCTAACTGTTCGAGGGAAGCGCATTGAGAAAGAGATGATTGCCGCGAAAAGCGGAACCACGGTCAGCAGGATGGACCATCCCACGCGATCAGCAAGGAAGAGAAACGCGGGGATTGCGAATCCCACCGCGAGGCCCGCGCCCACGGCCAGAACGAGGACCGCGTCCCGCCCTTCCCACGGAAAGAACTTTCGCGCCGCCAGGGAAACAAGGAGCAGGGCTGAAATCCTGTGAATGGGAAGGAGGAACAGCAGGTACGCGTTCCAGTTGCCCCAGGCGCGCACCAGGTCGGCGATATTCTCCATGGCCATGAAGCCGGCAAGGAATGCGAACACTCCCATGAAGTTCTCTTCTTCGACCCCTGAGATCTGAAGCTTGCTCTTCAGGATCAGGAGGCTGCCGACGGCTGCCAGCAGCGGAACCAGGTGATCACGCTGCAGAAGGGACAAATACAGCACGAACCCCGCGTAAGAGAACCCGAAGATCCGTCG
>CAVQAA010000022.1:0-35891 GCA_963710335.1 uncultured Spirochaetota bacterium | reverse complement strand
CACATGGATGTGCGAAAGGCCGAGCAGGCACCACAAAGATGTGCCGGTCCGGCCCTAGCACAAGGATGTGCGAAAGGCCGAGCAGGCACTACATACATGCGCTGGCCCGGCCGAGCACAAGGATGTGCGAAAGGCCGAGCAGGCACTGCATGCATGCGCTGGCCCGCCCGAGCCCTTACTTTGCCAAAAACTTTAGCGTTTTGCCGCCAGCCGAGTCAAGACAATAGGGTCCAAAGCCGAACATAGATTGAGGATTTTCCATGGTACGAAAAGCGATGCGTTCGCTCTCGATCTTGATCTTCCTGTTGACGGCGCTCAGCCTGACGGCCGGGGAAACCTCCTATACAATCAGGGAGGGCGAAACGCTTTTTTCAGTGGCGAAGCGAGTGCAGATTCCTGTGGACGTCCTGTCCGCCTACAACGGGATCGACAATGCCTCGAGACTGAAAGCGGGAAGCGTCATCCGGTTTCCTTCCATGTATGTCGTAAAGAAAGGCGACACGCTCTTCGGCATTTCGCGTTCCTTCGGTGTGCCGTTCGCAAAACTGCTGGATCTGAACGGGATGAACGATCGCAGCACGATAAAGGTCGGCCAGAAGCTCTACATTCCGCAGGATCACGGAGGAACGGTGCCCTCGCAGTCTGTTGAGTCGGTATCCGTGGGCAGACCAACGCAGCAGGACACCGCCGCGCGGACCTCACCACGGGACTCCCTCCCGCTTCCTGCCTCTTCTGATGAAGTCATGTGGCCGCATACCGGCCGGCATGAGCCGCTCAAGGGCAAGATATCGGGTCTGGTGTTTTTCGGGTCGGAGGGAGACCTCGTCCACTCGGCGACGAGCGGAGAGGTGAAGTGGGTTGGTCCGTACTGGGGATGGGGAAAGACCGTCATCATCAAGTCCACCGACGGTGAGATCATCCTGTATGCCGGGAACGAGCAGCTTCTGGTAAATGTCGGTGACCGCGTGAATCCCGGCAGCGACATTGCACGGCTCGGCGTGAGCCCTCAGGGAGGGGGCGCGAAACTTTATTTCAGCATTCAGGGGGCGAACGGACAGTTCGTGGATCCGGAGAAGTTTTTCTCCGACAAGAGTCACGCATAAGAGGGTGTATATGGGAAGGCACCTTGAAAAAGGCCAGGGAGGAGCGCAGGCCCGCGTCGACACCGCCGTCCAATTGCCGGCAGCCGTGGGGCTACTGGCTGGCGGGTCGCGGCGTGCTGACAACGGGGGCGGAGGGCCGCGGCGGGAAGAGCCACGCGCAGCGCCGCGTCGAGAGGCAACACAGGAGAGGGATCTCCTTGCCCTCTACATCAGGCAGATATCCAGTTACCAGCTTCTCACCGCGCAGAATGAGCAGGAAATTGGAAGCGGAATCCACAGGGCGAAAGAGGAACTGGCCGGGCTGGAGAAGAAAGCCGCCGCGTGCCGGGTCTCACGCAAGGCCTACCTGCGCCGCAAAGCGGAGCTGGAGCACGAGATCACTTTCTCGAAGAACAGGTTGATCCTGGGGAACCTCCGCCTTGTGGTCTCCGTCGCCAAGAAGTACCAGCACCGGGGCGTGTCACTCCTGGATTTAGTCGATGAGGGGAACATCGGTCTCATCGAGGCAGTCGAGCGCTTCGATTACCGCAAGGGGTGCAGGTTTTCGACGTACGGCACATGGTGGATCAAGCAGGCGGTGATCAAAGCCCTGGCAGAGAACGGCAAGGCCATCAAGATCCCCATCCATCTCCTCAACACCATCAAGAAATGCTTCTCCATTGCGCGGCAGCTTACGCAGGAGCTGGGACGTGAGCCCAGCAACGAGGAGATCGCCGACTACCTTCGGATTCCCAAGTCCCGTGTGGAAGAGCTCATCAGCCTGTCCTGGGATCCGACATCACTGGATACCCCTGTGGCGGGGGAGAGCCCGACCCGCCTCTCAGATCTCATCCGGGATGATGCCTCGGAAAAGCCTTTCGAGTCGGCTTTCGCCATGGCACTCCAGGATACCCTTGCAATGGTCCTGGACAAGCTCAACGAGCGCGAAATGCGCATCATCAAGCTGCGCTATGGGCTGGACGGAGAGGGGCCCTTTACCCTGGAGGAAACGGGGAAGATCCTCGGCATAACGAGGGAAAGGGTACGGCAGATTCAGGAGAGGGCTTTGGTGAAGCTGAAGCAGCTTCGCCTGTCCAGCGAGCTGGAGGCCTTCATACAAGGATGAAGTCGCCGCCGAACGCCGGGAAGCGAAACCTTGACATGAGGATGTGCCAATTCTACAATAGGCCAGAACTTACGAAGGAAGATGCATGCTCACCACCTACTCGTTGAGTGGTCTTACCGTCGTCACGCCTGACACCGCAACGGCCGGCACGAGCATCCAGGTCGACCAGAAGAAACTCGGTCGCCTCGGCGGGAAGTGCAAGTTCGAGGTACGTTTCGGAGACGGGTACGCTGCCTTCCCAGCCCTCATCAACATTCACGATCATTTCAACGGAAACTACCTGCCGAAAGTGGGTCCGGGCCCGGGGGAGTTCTACGTCAAGTGGCTGGACTGGGAAAGGGACCTTCGCAATTCCGACGTGGTCAAGGTGGAGCGGGCCAAGACAAGCACGGAGGACCGCTACTTTCTCAGCGCGTACAAGAACCTGTTCTCCGGGGTGGTCACGGCCAATGACCATTTCCCTCACGAATGGAATGAGCCTTTCATCCCGCGGCTGCCAATGCGGGTCATTCGTAACTACACCCTGGCGCACGAAAGCTCCTCCTACGATCTGAAGTGGGGAGAGGGAATTGAGATCGAACATGCGCGCGCGCTGAAGAATAATTTTCCCTTCATAACGCATCTTGAGGAAGGCTTCGACGAGGAATCCCAGCGCGGCATTGACATCCTGGAAGAGCTGGGTTGCCTTGATGATCATACAGTCCTCATCCACTGCATCGGGTTCTCGGATGACGACATTCAGAAGACGCGCCGCGCCGGCGCGCACATCGCGTGGTGTCCGGCGTCGAACGTTTTCATGTTCAACGTCACAATGAAGATCCGCAAGATGCTGGAAGCTGGAATCAACATCGGCTTGGGCACCGATTCCACAGCCACCGGCTCCGTCAACATCCTGGAGGAGATGCGCTTCGCCCGGGACATCTATCGCAAGATGTACGGAGAAGACCTGGCCGCGCGGACCATTGTGAATATGGTGACCGTCAATCCGGCAAAAGCCTTCCGCATGCAGAAGGAGACCGGATACCTTGCTGAGGGCAAGCTCGCCGACGTGCTTGTCATCAGGCAGCGCAAGGACGATCCGTGGGAATCACTTGTCGCGATGCGCCTGGAGGACATCGAACTTCTGGTTCAGGAGGGGACACCGATCTACGGGGACGCGCGGCATGAGGAGCTCTTCACGGCGCGCGGCATGCAGTACAGCATCGTGAGCGTGAAGGGACGCCAGATGCTGGTCAGGGGAGACCCGGCGGGCCTCATGGAGAGGGTACGGAAGGCAGTAGGATTCCGCAAGGTCCTTGACTTCATCCCTCTGGACACCTAGCTTTTTCCAGGAACGGGTGGACTGTGCCCAAGGCTGTTCAGTACAGAGCGAACTCGATCATCTACTTCAAGGGCGACCAGAGTGAGCGTATCTACCTGCTCAACTCGGGCAAGATAAGCCTGAGCTACGTGGATATCGAGTCTGCGCAGGAGATACGGGACCTCATCAAAACCGGAGAGTTCTTCGGCGTCAAGTCCGCCCTTGGGCACTACCCCAGGGAAGAGACGGCAATGGTTCTCCAGGACTCCACGGTAATGGTCTTCTCCGTGCAGGAGTTCGAGCTGCTGGCCACAAAGAACACCCGCATCATCACGAAGATGCTGAAGGTATTCTCCAACCAGCTGCGCCGCATTCACAAGCAGGTCGAAACGCTTCTTGTGGGCGACGAGCAGGTCAACCCCGAAACGGGCTTGTACAAGATCGGGGAGTATTACATGAAGAACAAGCGCTACACGCAGGCCCTGCACGCGTACAAGCGCTACCTGGTGTATTACCCCTCTGGCGCCTTTGCCGCGGACGTGACGACCAAGGTCGTTTCCGCGGAGGAGTTCCTCTCCCGCTACGGGTCCGGTGAGCCACCGGCAAGCGCGGCACCTTCTGCGCCCGTGGGGCCCATGGCGTCTCCCGTCTTCAGCGCGCCCTCCGCCGCGCCGCCGCACCCCCAGGAAGCGAAGGCGGAGCCTTCAGACCTGGCGCAGCAGTACTACAATGCGGTGAGCCTGGTAAGCCAGGAAAAGTACATGGAAGCCTTCAAGGCGTTCAAGAAGATGATTGACGGAGGGGCTGACGCCGAATATTCCACGAAGGCCGAGTTCGAGATGGCCAAGTGCCTCTTTTACCTGAAGCAGTTCGACTCCTGCATCAAGTCGTTCACCGCAATCGTGCAGAAGTTCCCCAAGCATCCCGAGATGAAGGATGCCCTCTTTTTCGTTGCGCGCTCCTACGAGGAAAAAGGGGACAAGGCCAAGGCGGGAGGCTTGTTCAAGAAGATCCTGACAATGGGAACGGATGAGGACCCGGTCATCCGCAAGGTGAAAAAAGCGTTGAGGGCGCTCGAGGGGGGAGGCGCATGAGCAGCGCTGTCGGTCTTGATCTTTCCGTATTCAACCGATTCATGGTCACTTTCCGAAAGGGTGACATCATTTTCTGCGAGTACGAGCCCGGGGACACCTTCTACCTCCTTCAGTCCGGGCGCGTCCAGATCGTCCAGATAATGGGAGAGCTTGAAAAGAACATTGCCATCCTTCAGCCCGGTCAGATCTTCGGGGAAATGGCCATCCTGGAGGAGGCTCCGCGATCGGCCACGACAATCGCCCTGGACGAGGTGAAGGCGCTGGAGTTCACCCGTGACAACTTCGAGCCGCTCATGATGGGGAACCCCCAGATCGCCATGAAGCTTCTGAAGCTTTTTGTGAACAGGATCTACGAGCAGAAGCGTCTGTTCATGACGCTGACCCTCGAGGACGTGGAAGCCAGGGTTGCGGACGTCTTCCTCATGCTGACAGAGAAGCAGTCCATGGACACCTCGGCGGTGGACTCAATCGAGTTCAAGACGACCGTGGACGACATGTCGCACTGGGCAGGCATCCCCCCGGGGCAGTGCCGCGAGGTCCTGAACCACTTCGTTGCGCAAAGGCGGATCGAGCTTCACCCCGACAAGATCGTGGTCAAGAATATCAACGACTTCGCGCGCTTTGTCGCGGCCCGACGCAAACACCAGGAAAAATAGGGTTCCGCGGCAGACGGATGCGCCTGCCGGCTTCAAATCCCCAGATACGCGGCCTTTACCTGAGAGTTCTCCGCGATCTCCTTGGCGGTTCCGGACAGCACAATGCGCCCCGTCTCGAGGACGTACGCACGGTTTGCAATTGAAAGGGCCATCTGGGCGTTCTGCTCCACCAGGAGGATGCTGGTGCCCTGCTTGTTGATCTCCACGATGATGCGAAAGATCTCTTCCACCAGGATGGGGCTCAATCCCATTGACGGTTCGTCAAGGAGAAGCAGCGTGGGGCGGCTCATCAGACCACGGGCAGTGGCCAGCATCTGCTGTTCGCCTCCCGACAACGTTCCCCCGTACTGCGTTGCCCTCTCCTTGAGACGGGGGAAGCTCTTGTACGCCCGCTCCAGGGTCTCGGAAATCTCCGCCGGATCGTTGCGTGTATACGCGCCCATCATCAGGTTTTCCCGTACGGAAAGAGGGGCAAAAATCTTTCGCCCCTCCGGCACGTGGCTTATTCCCAGCTGGACTATCTTTTCCGCGGGCACCATGGAGATGTCCTGCCCTTTGAACTGGATGGAACCGGTGCGGGAACGCAGAAGGCCGGAGATGGTGCGGAGGGTCGTGGACTTGCCCGCTCCGTTCGCGCCGATCAGGGTGACGATCTCCCCCTCATCGACGTTGAACGAGATCCCTTGAAGAGCGTGGATTGCGTCGTAGTAGACGTTGAGATTTTCAACCTGCAGCACTTGTGGCAACTCCTTTGCCCAGATACGCCTCGATGACCGTCTGGTTGCCCGCTATCTCCTTTGGGTTCCCGCGAGCTATCACCTCGCCGAAATCCATGACCGTGATCCTTTCGCAGATGCCCATGACGACCCTCATCTGGTGCTCGATGAGGAGGATCGTCAGCTTGAACCGGTCACGGATGAAGTGGATCAGCTCCATCAGCTCGAATGATCTCACGAGGGTTCATTCCCGCCGCCGGCTCATCAAGCAGCAGGACCTTCGGCTTGCACGCAAGGGCGCGCGCTATCTCCACGCGGCGCTGCTCCCCGTAGGGAAGGTTCTTGGCTATCTCGTCCGAGATCCCGTCCAGCTTGAAGATGGAAAGGAAATCAAGGGCCTGGTCAGTGAGCTCTTTTTCCTTGCCAATGAACTTCCTTGTACGAAGGAAACTGTCCGCAAGGCTGTATTCCGCGTGAGCGTGGTACGCGATGCGGACGTTGTCCAGGACCGAGAGGCTGGAGAAAAGCCGGATATTCTGGAAGGTCCTTGCGATGCCCAGGCGGGTTATCTCATAGGCTTCCAATCCGTCGATCCTCTCAGCGTCCAGATTAATGTTCCCCGAGGTGAGCGGAATGAGACCCGTAATGAGATTGAACACTGTGGTCTTTCCCGCTCCGTTGGGGCCAATCAGTCCCCAGAGGGCTCCGCCCGGAAGAGACAAGGAAAAGTTTTTCACCGCGCAGAGACCGCCGAAATACTTGGTGATTTCGCCGATTTCCAGGACAGCGCCTGTGGCATTCGAGTCCGACATGTCAGGACAACTCCTTCCGCCGAGTTGCTGCGGCACCGGCTGTTGTTTCATCCTTTGCCTGAGCGCGACGGCCCGGCTTCTCGGCTTTCAGGAAGCCCCACTCGACGGACCCCAGGAGCCCCTGCGGGCGTATCAGCATGAGAAGAAGCAGGGTTATGGGGTACAAGACGAATCGCCAGGTCGGCGCCTCGGTTCCCATCTGGCCAAGGAGCACCCGCAGGAACCCTTCCAGGAAGAAAATCCAGGCGAAAGATGCCGCGATGGTTCCCGTCATGCTCCCCAGACCGCCGAAAACCACGATAATGAGGGGGTTGAATCCAGCCAGGAAGCTGAAGGTATTGGGGCTGAGGAAGCCGATGTAGTGAGCGTAGACGCCGCCGCCGATTCCCGCAACGAAGCTTCCCAGCACAAACGCCAGGAGCTTCGACCCTGCGACATTTACCCCCATTGCTTTTGCCGCCGTCTCGTCTTCACGCACGGACATGGAGGCGCGTCCCGTACTGGAGCGCACGAAGTTCCTGACAATCACAATCACCAGGACCAGGAAGAGGAAGGCGGTCAGCCAGGTGGTCAGCTTGGGAATTCCGATCATTCCCCGGCCTCCCTTCATCTCGGGGAAGGGGAGGATGGTGTCCGAGTTCACCATGAGGGTCTGGACGACGATGGCAAAGCCCAGCGTGGCAATCCCGAAGTAATCGCTTCCCAACGTGAGGACCGGCAGGCCGAACAGGAAGCTGACCTCGGCGGCGAAAGCGCCGGCGCAAAGGACTGAAAGGACGAATACGATTTGCTGCACGACCGGGGTTGCCAGGACTCCAGGTGAGGATGCGGTTCCGAACATGGGCGCCATTGCGGAGGCCAGGGCCCGTCCCGCGTACAGGGCAACCGCGCCAGCCACGACGACCGCGATCAGGTAAAACGTGAACGCCGAAAGGACGGGGACTCCGCGTCGCATCCGCAACAGCCGGCCAACGCCTATCAGGGCCAGCGCGGCCAGGACGACTCCCAGACCGATTACCGTGAGGCCGCCGGCGTCTCCGTTGGACCAGCGGTAGGTGATATCCGCGGCAGCATAAGCCCCGATCCCGTAGAAACCCCACTGGGCAAGGCTGAACTGGCCGTTGAATCCGTAGATGAGGTTCAAGCCGAGACACACCATTGCCATGGTGACGGCCTGATAGAGCAGTCCCTGATCGAATGCGGAGAACACGGCGAAATCGCCGAACTGGAGGAGGAAGGCGCCCTGGATCACGCCGAAGGCGAGAAGCATGGTCAGCGCCTTCTGCCAGAGGGGTTTTCTTGCCAGCCCCCACATCAGCCCGTAAATCCAGGCAATGAGGGCCACCATTTTCAGAATGGTCGTGAAGAGGTAGCTCAGTTCCATCCCATCCCCCTAGGCTTTCTCGCCCGCCGGCTCTCCGAAGAGTCCTGTGGGACGGACGAGAAGAACGATGATGAGTATTGTAAAGGCCACCGCGTCACGCATGGGTGTGGAAATGTAGCTCATCGTAAGAGACTCCGCCTGTCCCATGATGAGCGCGCCGACGAAAGCGCCCGGAAGGCTGCCGATACCGCCAAGGACCGCGGCGACGAACGCTTTCAAGCCCGGGAGAATGCCAAGCTGTGTCCATATGGATTCATAGGCGATTGCGTACAGGACACCGCCCAGGCCGGCAAACGCGGCGCCGACGGCGAAGGTGAAAGAGATCACCCTGTCCACGTTGATCCCCATGAGCCGGGCCGTGGGCTTGTCGAAGGACGTGGCCCGCATCGCGATGCCGATCTTCGTTCTTCGGACGAGGAACTGCAGGAACAGCTGCACCAGGACGGATGCCGCAAGGATGATGAGGAAGATGTTGGAGAAGCTGATCGTATTATCCGGTGAAGCCTGCCCCGACACGATGGGATGGATTCCGCTCTGTACATACCAGGCAACCGTGTCAAAAGGGCTCTTGTACGGTATGAACCGGGGGGAGAATACGAACTGCAGCGCGCCGAAGAACTCCAGGAAGAACGAGACTCCGATTGCGGTGATGAGAGCGGCAATGCGGGGAGCGTCACGAAGCGGCTTGTACGCCACCCGCTCTATGGTGACTGCCAGTATCGTGCAGACCACCATGGCAAGGAGGATGACGGTGATGGACCCGACGACGACGGAAAGTCCGCCCGGGATGCCGGGCCAGACCATCTGTGGCCATCGGTGCAGGTGGAACTGGGACACCGCGAAGAAGCTGGTGAACGCGCCGACCATGAAGATGTCTCCATGGGCGAAGTTGATCAGCTTCACGATGCCGTAGACCATCGTGTAGCCCAGAGCGATGAGCGCGTAGACGAACCCGAGCTTCAGTCCGTCCAGGACGTTCTGCAGGAAAAGGATGGGGCTCCGCACGAAATTGCTCACCAGGATGTACAGGGTCAGCAGGGCCAGAACGATGAGAAACCCGTTGCCGACCCACGCCAGGGGCGCGCGGTTTTTTCGCGGGATGGCGGACGTGGCCGCAGTGAGGTCGTTTTTCACAGGCATGTGCGCTCCGCTCTAGGAAAGATGATTGAAACTGAGAGGGCAACCGCACGGTTGCCCTCTCGGAGATACTTTGTGTTCAGATTATGGAGAGACGAAAGAGTCGAACACCTTCTTGCCGCCCTTCACGTGAATGATGACAGCTCCCTTGATGGGGTTGTGCTGGGCGTCAAAGGTGATCTTGCCGGACACTGCGCCGAAGGAGATCCCCTCGAGTGCGGCTTTCACCTTGTCGGTGTTGTCCGCGCCCGCGTTCTGGATTCCCTGCAGCAGCAGGTTGGTGGCGTCGTAGGCAAGAGCGGCCAGGGCGTCGGGGACAATGGCCTTGCCCGAAGCGTCCTTGTACTTGTCGCCGTAGGCCTTCAGGAAGTTCTGCACTTCCGGACGGGGGTCCGAGGCGTCGTAATGGTTGGTGTAGTAGCCGCCGTCAGCTGCCTTGACATCGAGGTCTGAAGAATCCCAGCCATCGCCGCCCATGAACGGGGCAGTGATGCCCTTCTCCTTGGCCTGCTTGGAGGCAAGGTTGACCACGTTGTAGTAGTCAGGGAGGTAGACGATGTCGGGCTTCGCCGCCTTCACTTTGGCCAGGATGGCGGAGAAATCGGTATCGGTGCTGGTGTAGTTCTCCTTGCCGAGCACCTTTCCGCCGAGCTGTGTGAAGGTATTTTCGAACGCTTCGGCAAGCCCCTTCACATAGTCATTGCTCTGGTCAGCCAGGATGAAGGCCTTCTTGGCTTTCAGATTGTTGAATGCGAACGTGGCGCCCACCTTGCCCTGGAACGGATCGATGAAGCACGCCCTGAAGATGTACGGCTTGGTTCCGCCGTTCTTGTCCAGGGTGACAGTCGGGTTGGTGGAGGTGGGGGTGATCTGGATGACCTTCGCCGCGTTTGCGATCTCCGATATCGGGATGGATGCCTTGGAGCACACTTCACCGATGATGTAGTGGACCTTGTCCTGGTTAATGACCTTGTTGGCCGCATTGACCGCGGGGTCAGGTGTGCACTGGCTGTCCTCCACGATCGGGGAGATCTTCAGGCCGAGAACGCCGCCCTTGGCGTTCCATTCGTCGATGGCAAGCAGGGCCCCATCACGGGTGGACACGCCGAACGTCGGGACCGGGCCTGAAAGCGGCGCCAGAACGGCCACCTTCAATACCTTGGGTGCCTGCTGGCAGCCTACAAATACAACGGCCAGAGCCAGCGCAATGGCAACGAAAGACAGAAAACGCTTCATTCTTTCCTCCTTCTATAGAATTTCATTTAAAAAGCGTCCTTGGGAATTGAACGAACCGCACGACCTGGCCGGTCCGGCCAGTCTCATGGAATCCTGCGTTTCCGAGTGGCGTCTGCACCTCCTTGCGTGAACGAACGGCGCGCGACCGGTGGCCGCGTTGCGCCCTTTTGGAAGGAACCGCCCACGCGGGGCGGAAATGGTGGAAAAATAATACTCCCGGTGTATAAATTGTCAAGCATCGACGCTGCACCGCGTTGCTTCCCACGGCTATGCGAGGAGCCGGTTGCGGACCTCTGGCAGCTCGCAGTACCAGATCTCGAAAGCCGAAAGGACCATCGCGATTGCGGCAATGATCACGTAGTCTGCGTTGAAGCGCTGCACGCCTCCCGCGTTTTCCGTTGCGTGCGGGAGAAGCATCATCAGCCTGCTGATGATGTTGAAGCCCTGGGAAAAGGCGAGCAGGTACCAGGGCCACGAAGCATGGCTCTTACGGAAGATCACCTGGACAAGGGCTATGACGACGAGGAACGAGAGGACAATCGGCAGCCACCATTCCTGCGTTCGCGGCGAATACGCCGAGCTCGGAAACATCAAGAGCGGCACCAGTTGAAGGCAGAGAACCACGTAGATGGCTATGCGGTTGCTGAGGAGTTTTCGGAGCATGGCAGCACAATACCATGGAGGGATAAGGCATGTCGAGAGAAAAAAACCCCGGTTCTCCCGCGATTCCGCCATCCATGGCTACAGCCAAGACTGGGAATCGAACCCAGGACCTGCGCATTACGAGTGCGCTGCTCTACCAGCTGAGCTATCTTGGCGTGCCCGGGAGCATACAGAAATGGGACTGAAATGGCAATGGGGAGCCCGTGGTTCTCTCGTCAAGGACCGCACTGGCCTTCCGATAATGAGGAAGGGGGAAAGGGACGCGGGCGCGTTCCCCAGGAGGTGCCAGTGGTTCGCGGGTTGTACACGGGCGCAAGCGGGATGGTTGTCCAGATGAACCGCATGGACGAGATTGCCAACAATCTCGCCAATGTGGACCTCAACGGTTACAAGAAGGACACCGCCATTGAAAAGGCTTTCCCCGAGATGCTGATGCGGCGGATGAACGACGACGCCATCTACAAATTCCCCATGGGATCGGTGGATTCGTCGCCGATCGTGGGCACCATCGGCACGGGAGTGGAGACGAACGAGGTCTTCACCAATTTCGCGCAGGGGCCGATGAAGCAGACGGAAAACGAGTTCGACATGGCCCTTGAGGGTGACGGCTTCTTCACGGTTCAAACCCCGCAAGGGGAGAGGCTCACCCGCAACGGCGCGTTTCTCGTGAACAAGGACGGCTACCTGGTCACCAAGAGCGGGGACATGGTCCTCGGAGAGAACGGCCCCATCAAGCTCAAGAAGAACAATTTCGTCGTCGACCAGGACGGCACGGTCTGGCAGAACGCCACTTTCGCGGCCGATGACAAGCGCCTTGTCTCCCAGGAGGAAAACCAGTGGGAGAACATCGAAAAAGTGGACCGGCTGCGCGAGGTTGATGTGACCCGAAAGCGGTACCTGCAGAAGCAGGGAGATTCCTACTGGAAAACAACTGATGAATCCGGGCCGGCCGAGATCATTGGACCCGACGGCAGGCCCAAGGTGCGCCAGGGATTCCTGGAAGGCGCGAACGTGAACGCAGTGACCGAGATGGTGGAAATGATCGAGGTCAACCGCGCCTATGACGCGAACCAGCGAACTGTTCAGACGGAAGACTCCCTGATCGGGAAGCTCTGGAATGAGGTGGTGAGAGTATGATGCGATCTTTGTGGACGGCAGCGTCGGGAATGACCGGCCAGCAATTCAATATTGACACGATCTCCAACAACCTGGCCAACGTGAACACCACGGGTTTCAAGCAGATGAGGCCCGACTTTGAAGACCTTCTGTATCAGACCGAGCGCCTGGCAGGCACCCCGGCCACCGAGGCCACCGTTGTGCCCACGGGAGTCCAGGTGGGCCACGGCGTGCGCCCTGCCGCAACCCAGAAGATCTTCACGCAAGGGGCCCTGCAGGCAACGGGAAACACCTCTGACCTTGCCATCGAAGGGGAAGGATTTTTCCGCGTGCTGCAATATGACGGGACGTACGGCTACACGCGTGACGGATCCTTCAAGATCGATTCCAACGGCCAGCTGGTCACTTCGGACGGCTACAAGCTGCTGCCGGAGGTCGTGCTTCCCGAAGGATTCGTGAACGACAGCCTGACGATATCGCAGGACGGGAGGATCACCGTCAAGGTTGCGGGCAGCGACGACCCCATTGAAGTGGGGCAGATGGAGCTCTACCGCTTCGTCAACCCCGCGGGGCTCGAGTCCATCGGGGAGAACCTGATGAAGGTCACCAACGCGTCGGGGGACCCCATCCCGGGCAGGCCCGGCTTCGACGGCATGGGCAAGACCCTGCAGAAGTTCCTGGAGATGTCCAACGTCTCCGTGGTCAAAGAGATGGTCAACATGATCGTCGCGCAGAGGGCGTATGAGCTGAACAGCCGCGCCATCCAGACCTCGGACTCCATGCTCGCAACGGCGACATCTTTGAAGAGGTAGCATAGAACAATGAGACGCGCGCCGCTGGCACTCCTGTTTCTTGGGCTGCTCCTTGTGGCGATGGCCCAGGCGGCTGCGGCGCGCGGGGTCACCGTCTACATACAGCGTGTTTTCGTTGCCGACCCGGGCGATATCCGGCTCGGCGACCTTGTGCAGCCCTCAGGAGAAGCCCCCGCATCCGCAGGGGAAACCCTTGCGCAGGACGTTGCCTCCGTCTCAAGTCATCTTCTCTACATACCCTCCAGCTCGTATATGGAGCGCGTCGAGGATGCGTTCGGACGGGACGCCATCTTCGTGGGATCCCGCAGTCTCGTCGTCCCGCGCGGCGCGGTGCCGGACAACGAGATCCCCTTGCTGGACAGGCTTGTGGATTTTCTCGGTGATTCGGGAGTTCTGGGCAACGATGTCGCGGAGATCGACGTGAGATCGATCCAGCTGATCGGGACCCTCCCGTTGAGCTCTGCCCCGTCGTTCCAGCTTGTCCGGTCTTCCCGCGGATCCGTTGAAGCTTCCTTCAGCGCGACCAGTGACGGCGGGAAAGTCAGCGGCAGGATCGTCCTGGCGCTGAAAGGAGACACGCGTGCCGCGGCCGCGGACATTCGGACCAGTGACCCGGTCCGCGTGATTTTTCACAAGGGCCCCATAACGATCGAGATGCAGGGCAAGGCGCTGGGTGGCGCGGCCGTAGGCCAGACGGTGAACGTGGTCGTGTCCGACAGCCAGAAGAGCTTCGCGGGCAGGCTCCTTGCCGGGAAGGCGGTGGACGTTGAGCTTCCGTAAGGCATGGGTCTGCGGGCTCCTTTTGGTCAGCGCGCTGGCAGCGGCATTCGCCGCTCCCGTGGTCCGCATCAAGGACATCGCCTCCATCCAGGGTGTGCGGGCAAACCAGGTACTTGGTCTCGGGCTGGTGAGCGGCCTCAACGGGAAAGGGGATTCGTCGAGCGCCCCCCTCCTGCGCTCGACGGTCTCCTCCCTCGTTGCCAGCTTCGGCGTGTCACTGTCGCCGCAGGACGTGCGAAGCAAGAACGCGGCCGTCGTCATGGTGAGCGCCGAGCTGCCCGCTTTCGCCCGCTCGGGCGACCGTATTGACGTCATTGTCTCCAGCATTGGCGATGCGCGGGACCTGGACGGCGGCGTCCTCCTGCAGACGAATCTCCAGGCTGCCAACGGCCAGGTATATGCGGTTGCCCAGGGCAGGGTGACAACGTCCCAGGACCCCGCGGCGGCAAGGACCGTCGGAGCCGTCTCGCAGGGAGCAATCGTGGAAAAGGATGTTGTCTCCCAGTACCAGGACAACAACGTCGTCTCCATCCTCCTGCACAATCCCGACTTCGTCACCGCAAGCGCGGTCCAGAAAGCCATCAGCACCGCATTCAGCGGAATCAGCGTGACGAGCCGTGATCCGTCGCTCATCGAGGTGCAGATCCCGCAGGCCAGCCGGTCGGACCCCGTGGGGTTCCTTGCGCAGCTTGAGGCCCTCACCGTGACACCGGACTCCGTGGGCAAGGTGGTCATCGACTCCGCAAGCGGCGTGATTGTCATGGGAGAGAAAGTCCGCATCGGGAAGGTCGCCGTATCCTATCGCACGACACGGGTGACTGTGGGCGCCGCCCCCGGTGGCGCGGCCTCGACTCCCGACGTGTTTGTGATCGGTGATACCACGACCGTGGACGATTTTGTTTCCGCCCTCAGGAGCGTGGGGCTCAAGGCGGACGTCGTCATCGGCGTGCTCGAGGCCGTGGAGAAAGCAGGCGCTCTCTTCGGTACCCTCGTCGTCATGTAAAGGGGCATACACATGCAGCCGGTCAACCTGACAAACACCCATACCTATCCCCTCGATCAGACGCGGCCGCGGCGCCAGGTGGTGGATAAGAACAGCGAGCTGTACAAGGCATGCGTCGATTTCGAGTCGCTTTTCATCAAGCAGATGCTCGACGTCATGCGAAAGACCGTCCACAGGGAAAACGACATGCTGGGCGGAGGTCTGTCACAGGATGTATTTGAGGGAATGCTGTACGACGAGTACGCGAAAAAGATGGCTGCGACAGCTGGATTCGGCCTGGCTGAAACCGTCTATCGCCAGGTATCATCAAAATAATACGGACGCATTGTACTAGAAATCATACAAAACCGGTTTGAACAACCCCTTGAGCGGTATCCTAAAATTAATCACTTATCCAATAAGGAAATATGGTGCGTTTTTTCTCATCTACCTTGGCACGTTACTTGCTTGTTTATGGACCAGGAGATGTCGATGAGCAAGAGACGGGAGGTAACATCTTCCTTTGAGGACAACCTCAAAGCGTATTTCAGCCAAATCAAGAAGGCCAGGCTCCTGACCTTCGAAGAAGAGCTGGAGCTATCGCGCCGGATTCAGAAGGGTGATGAAAGCGCCCGACGGCTCCTCATTGAGTCGAATCTCCGGCTGGTTGTGCGAATCGCCAAGAACTACCTCACCCCCGAGGTCTCGATCCTCGATCTCATCCAGGAAGGGAACATCGGCCTTATGAGGGCCGTCTCGAAGTACGATTTCAGGAAAAAGGTCAGGTTCAGCACGTACGCTTCCTGGTGGATCAAGCAGTCCATTGTCCGCTCCCTGTCCAACAAGAAGAGGGTGATCCGCCTCCCGCACCGGCAGGAAGAGAAGCTTCGAAAGATCAACAAAGTGTACAACAACCTTTCCCAGGTCCTCATGCGGGAGCCGACCCTCGTGGAGATCGCGGAAGAAATAGGCCTGGAAGAAGCAGAGGTTGCCGCCATCATCAATTCCTCCAGCGCCGTGGCGTCGCTGGACTCCTCGGTTTCTCCGGATTCCGGCAGCCTCCACGACATGGTAGAGGACGTGTCCTTCGATCCCGATCGGCAGCTCATGAAGAAGACGTTGCG
Source organism: uncultured Spirochaetota bacterium (assembly GCA_963710335.1). Lineage (GTDB taxonomy): Bacteria > Spirochaetota > Spirochaetia > SZUA-6 > Fen-1364 > Fen-1364. The sequence goes on along the minus strand of CAVQAA010000022.1, from coordinate 19,871 downwards.
CGAGGATACCATGAAGTTCCTCGAAGGGCTCCAGGAGAAGGAGCGACAGATCCTCCTCTACCGCTTCTCTTTCGTCAGCGGCAGGCGCCACACCTTGAAGAAGATCGGCGATGAGCTGGGCATATCGCCGGAAACAGTTCGACAAATCGAGATCCGGGCGCTCAAGAAACTCAGAAGCTTCTCCGAAGAGCTGAAGGAGTATGTCTACAACTGACGTTTCGGAGTAGCGCGTGCGTCGCGCCGCGCGTTCCTCTCCCCGGCTCAGGCTGACAGCCGTCATAGTCACCCTGGCCGCCGCCGCGATAATAGCCGTCCTCGTTGCCTGCCCCCCACCCGCGCAGAAGGTGTCTGCTGCCGCGGCCCCCGCTCCTACGGTCCCCGCTCCCCCGGCCTCGGCCCTCCCAAGCCAGAAGCCGGAGCCTCCGCGGAGTGCAAGCGTGAAAACCCAGGGCACTGAGCCCGCGTCGGGACCGGTACAGGTCGAGCCGCAGGCAAGGCTTGCGGTGATCCTTGATGATGCCGGGTACAGCCTCCAGGAGCTGCAGCCTTTCCTCGAGCTCCCCGGTCCCCTCACTGTAGCGGTTCTTCCCAACCTTCCTTACAGCGCGGAAGCCGCGCGAAGGGTCCTTGCGGCGGGAAAAGACCTCATCCTCCATTGCCCCATGGAAGCCGATGGAGAGGAGGACCCGGGGCCGGGCGCGCTGCGCGTCGGGATGTCCCCGGATCAGATCGAAGCCCTCCTTGCAGCTGATTTTGCTTCTGTTCCAGGAGCCGAAGGGATGAACAACCACATGGGCTCGCGGGCTACGGCGGACCCGGCGCTGATGGAGGTGGTCCTGGGCTACCTCAAGCACCGGGGACTGTTCTTCGTTGACAGCAGGACGACCGCCCAGACCGTGGGACCTTCCATCGCGCAGAGGCTCGGTGTGTCGTTTCTGCAAAGGAACGTCTTCATCGATGACGTACGCAGCGAAAAGGCCGTCGGCAACGCTTTCAGCGTCGGGGTCCGCGAGGCCCGCGAACGCGGGACCGCGGTGGTCATCGGGCATGTACAGAACAAGTCAGTCCTGGATATACTGCGCGCCGGGCAGAAAGAGCTGGCGGATAACGGCGTCCGTCTGGCCCGCCTGGAGGAAATCATGAGCGAAACCCGCATTGTCCAGCAGGGCAGGGATCGCATGGGAGCGCGCGCTTTTTGAGGGTCCTTGGAATCGAGAGCTCATGCGATGAGTGCTCGGCGGCCGTCGTTGAGGACGGCCGCAGGATCCTGAGCAACGTCGTTCTGAGCCAGGTAGATTTTCACAAGCCATTTTATGGGGTGGTTCCCGAGATCGCTTCGCGGAAGCACGTGGAATGGATCAGCCCCGTGGTGCAGGACGCGCTGTCGGCTGCCGGCGTTGCCGTTGGCGACGTCGACGCGGTGGCAGTGACGTATCGGCCGGGACTCATCGGGTCCCTCCTGGTGGGGCTGTCCTTTGCAAAAGGCCTTGCCTGGGCTCTTGGGAAACCGTTCATCGGAGTGGACCACATTCTTGCCCACCTGTACGCCCCGCATCTGGAAAGAGACATTTCTTACCCTTACCTCGGACTTCTGGTATCCGGGGGACATACGATCATAGCAAGGGTGGATCGGCACGACAGGATGCAGGTCCTGGGCACCACCATAGACGACGCATGCGGCGAGGCGTTCGACAAGGTGGCCAAGCACTACGGAATCGGCTTTCCGGGCGGGGTGGCCATCGACAAGCTTGCCAGGACGGGGGACTCCCGGGCATTCCGTTTTCCCCATCCGATTCTCAACAAGGGGGAAGCGTTTTACGATGTTTCCTACTCGGGATTGAAAACGGCGGTGATTCATCAACTGGACCAGTTCTGGAACGGCGTCTCTGAAAAGAGCACGGCCAATATCGCCGCATCGTTCCAGCGGGCAGCCATCGACATCCTGGTGGACAGAGCGCTTGCCGCAGCGACAGACACGGGCCTGCGCCGCATAGTTGCCGGAGGAGGGGTGGCGGCGAACAGCTACCTTCGCCAGCGTATGGCAGCGGAGAAGGGGCTTGAGGTCATCTTCCCGAGCCTCGCGCTATGCACCGATAACGCCGCAATGGTTGCCGGACTGGGCTATCACGCCTTTTGCGACGGGGCCGTATCGAACTTTTCGCTCAACGCCGAAGCCCGCGTACCTGTGTTCAAGAGAGCATATCCACAGACATGGAGGTCGGAGCCGCGCTAGAAAGCGCAACGCCGTTTTATTTGACAACACACACTCCCGCGAGTAGACTTCTGTAGCAGGAGCAGTGCATGTACAACGTTCTGATACTCTGGGCGCCCGATTCCGCGGAAACCCGTAAGGTGGTCGATGCCATGCGCGGAGCCTTTAACGAGGGGAGATTCAGGACGACGGTAAAGAAGGCAGATGAGTCCTCCATTGTGGACATCGCAGCCGCGGACATGGTTATTTTCGGCCTGCAGAAATCGGGTGCGGCGGAAGTGCCGCCGGAGTACTCGGAATTGATGCGCATTTTCAAAGGAGTTACCTTGGCCGGCAGGACGGTCGGCGTATTCTCGGTGGGCACCGAAAAGGCCTCGGCAAAGATCAGAAAGTCCCTCAAGGACACGGAAGCCGCGATCTTCGAAGAAGATCCATTGTTCTCGAATGAAAAGTCGGAGAAAGCCTCCGATGTCGGCGAATGGGCAAAGAAGCTTGCGGGGTTTTTCCAGGAAGTGAGGAGCTCTCGTGAATGATATTCTGGACACCGCCATCCGAAAGGTGCCCGATTTTCCCAAGCCAGGCGTCCTGTTCTACGATATCACGGGGATCCTGGTTGATCCCCGCGCTTTTTCCTATTGCATCGACCGGATGACTGAGCTGTATGCGGGCCTCCCCGTGGACGGGGTGGCCGCCATCGAATCCCGCGGTTTCATTTTTGCCGCGCCGTATGCGCATCGCAGGGGACTGCCCCTGATACTACTAAGGAAAAAAGGAAAGCTTCCCGGAGAGACCTACCGCGTGGCCTTTACCCTGGAGTATGGAGAAGATGTCCTCGAGGTCCACAGGAGCGACCTTCACGCAGGCCAGAAAATCCTCCTTGTCGATGACTTGATTGCGACGGGCGGAACGCTGCGGGCCGCGGCCCAGCTCCTTTCCATGGGAGGCGCCAAGGTCACGTCGATTTTCGGGGTTGTCGGCTTGCCGTTCCTTCACTATGAGAAGGCCCTGGGAGATTTCGAGGTTAAAACCCTCATCCAATACGACAACGAGTGCGCTTGAGGCAGATCCCGCGAGGGCGCAGCATTTAGCAGATCCTGGGCAATAACAGACCTCTGGGGAAATCCATCAGCCTCTTTCCACCAATGCTCGTTATCATGATCACCGCGCCGGGGTTCTCCGGAGTGACCTTGCCTACAAGCCTTGCCCGCCTGCCCAGTGCAAAGGATCGCAAGGCACTGAGGGCTTTCTCCGCGGCATCAGAGGCCACAAAAGCCACGAACACCCCTTCATTGGCGATCTCCAACGGGTTCAGGCCCAGCAGGTCGCAAACAGCTCTTACATCCTGATCGACAGGAAACTCATCCTCTTCTACTTGGATCCCCCACGAAGCGCCGTGGGCGGCTTCGTTCAGCACCGCGGCCACTCCGCCTCGCGTCGCGTCGCGCATGAAGCGAAGCGATTCTCCCAGGGGGAACAGAGAGCTTGCAAGGGGATAGAGGGAAGCCGCGTCGGATCGCAGGGAATCCCCGACCGGGAGGGACTCACGGGCTGCCAGGATGGTGATTCCGTGCGCGCCAAGCGGGCCGGAAACAATCACCGCGTCCCCGGGGCGCACCATGGAAGGGGAGAGGCGATGAGGGAAGACGCGGGCGCCAACCCCCGCCGTCGTCAGGAACAGCCCGCCGCCCTTTCCCATTGGAACGACCTTGGTGTCTCCGGTGATGATACGTGTCCCCACTTCCCGGGCAGCGTCCGAAGCGGATGCGAGTGCCTTCCGCAGCTGCGAAACGGGGAACCCTTCCTCTATGATCATTGCCAGGGACAGGGAAAGCGCCCGGCCGCCGCAAACGGCCAGATCGTTGCACGTGCCGAAAACGCACAGCTTGCCAATGTCGCCGCCCGGAAAGAAAGGAGGGTCGACCACGTAGCCGTCAGTTGTAAGAAGAAGCTCGGAGCCCGTGGAAAGAGGGCTTGCGTCCGACAGCTCAGGGTAGGCATCCGACGCAAAAGCGGGGTAGATGACTGACTCCACAAGGTCTCGGGAAAGCGCGCCACCGCTCCCGTGCTCCAGCCTGATGAGGCCATCGACGCTCATCTGCGCGCTCCATAGCGGAAATAGGCGGCGCAGGTCCCTTCGGAAGACACCATGCAGGGGCCGACCGGGTCATCGGGCGTACAGCGGCGGCCGAACAGGGCGCACTGAGGGGGCTGGGCTTTGCCTGCAATCACGCGAGCACATATGCAGCCGGGCGCCTCCGCGTCCCTGGCTGGAGGAAGCTGGAAGCGTTTTTCCGCATCCCTGTCCGCAAGCTCCGGACGGAGCCCCAGCCCTCCGCCGGGGATGATCCCCAGTCCTCGCCAGACATCGCTTCTGGGCTCCAGGTTTCCCTCCATGACCGCGCGGGCCCGCGGATTGCCATCCGGCCTCACGGCGCGAGGGTATGCGTTCTCCACCCGGCTTTCTCCCTTTTCGATCTGCCGAACGAGCATGAGGATCCCCAGGAGCATGTCCAGGGACTCGAAGCCCGTTATCACTCCGGGCCGTCCGCCAGGGTCGGTGAGAAAGCCGTATGCCTTCTCCCCGATGACAACCGAAACATGCCCGGGCAGGAGGAAGCCGTCGATTCCATGGTCGGGGCTCGAAAGCAGGAAGCGAAGCGCCGGCGTGACGGTTTTGAACGCAGTGTAGAGAAGGAGGTTTTCGACACCGAGCTCTTTCGCCTGGAGGAGGGCTGACACGACCGTCGGGATGGTCGTTTCGAACCCGACTGCAAGAAACACAAGAGGCAGCGGAGACTGCCGGGCAATCGCGGCCAGCTCCGTCGGCGAATACACCAGCTTCACAAGGCCCCGACCGGAGAGCGAGCTCAGAGCGCGCCCGCCTGCCCCGGGGACCTTGAGCATGTCTCCAAAGGTCGCGATGACGGCCTGGCCCGACTCAGCAAGCCGCAGCGCATTATCCACGTACCCCGCAGGGGTCACGCAGACGGGGCATCCCGGGCCGGAGACCAGCGAAATTTCCGGCGGCAGGAGGGAATGGATGCCTTTGCGCCGCAGCTCCACGGTGTGCGTGCCGCACACTTCCATGAGGGAAATCCGCCGGCCAATGCGCTGCGTCGTTTTCTGGATCTGTGAAACCAGCTCACCGGCCAGCCGCCTTTCGTCGCTCATGGATCAGGCGTCTCCCGTCAGCTCCGCCATCCTGCGAAAAAGCTCCAGGCGCTCCTCGGCTTCGGCCAATGACAGCGTCTCGATGGCAAACCCGGCGTGGACAATGACATGATCCCCCGGCGGGGGTTCTCCAGGAGGGAGACATCCACCTGGACGCTCACGTTCCCCTGCGTGACAATGGCCTTTTTCCCTTCGAGGATCCGGTCAATCTTCATGGGTGTGGCAAGACACATATGCGCACCTCTTATTCTTCCCTGTACCAGACCTGTCCGACCGAGAGACCACCGTCTCCCGGCGGAGCTTCCTTGTTGAGGAAAACCTCAAAACCCGATTGTATCAAGAGGGGCATGAGAATCTCTCGAAGAAGCAGGTTCTGGAAGACCCCTCCGCACAGCGCGACACGACGCAGCCCGGTGACCTCTCTCATTTGTCGCGCCCCCTCCAAAGCGGCTTCGGCAATGCACCGGTGAAAGAGGAGCGCAAGCTCCTGGACCTCCCCGTCTCGTTTTGCCAACAGGAATGAAAGCAGGGGCCGGGGATCCACCAGGAAGCGCCGTTCTGAATCGGGAGAGGGGAGGAAGGGGAGGAGCTCCGCGGTCCTTGTCCCGGGCAGGGCGTCCCCTGCACGATGCGCATGCAAGGCGTAGCCTTCGAGCCGTATCGGCCCTTCTCCTTCGTAGCTGACCGTTTCCACGAGCCCAAGGATGGCCGCGGCCGCATCGAAAATGCGTCCCAGGGACGTCGAGATCGGGCAATTGACCTTTTTTTCGAGCATGGCCGCCAGCATCCGGCCCTGATGGGGGGACAAACCAGGGATATCTTGCGAGGCAACAGGAGCAAGGATTGAAAAAGCAATCCTTGCGGGATGCAGCACCGCCGCCTCCCCGCCCGGGAGCGCAAAGGGAGCAAAGCTCCCGAGTCTTGTGAAGCCATCACGAGTGGCATGGAGAAACTCGCCTCCCCAAATCGTTCCATCGGTGCCGTAGCCGGTGCCGTCGAAGGAAAGCGCGAGGGCTTCCTCCAGGCCGTGCTCCGCCATGACGGACAACGCGTGCGCGAAGTGGTGCTGCACGGCCACTCCACGGGCGGGCTTTCCACCGCTCAAGGCGCCGGGGCGATCTGCCAAAGCCCATTCGCTGGAACGGTACAGCGGGTGCATGTCGCGCACAATCAGGTCGGGCACGGTCGCGTACAAGGCGAGGGTCTGTTCGATGGTAGAATCGAACTGGGCCATCGTCACCGGGTTGTCCAGGTCGCCGTTGTAAGGGCACAGGTGCACATCGCGCCCCCAGGCCAGCGAAGGGGCGCTCTTCAAGTCTCCGCCGAGACCAAGCACCACGCCCTTCACCTCTGATTTCAGCCTGATGAGGCGCGGCACGTAGCCGCGCGACCTGCGAAGAAGGAACACGCCGGAAGACTTGCCGGCCCTGACCACCGAATCATCGGTTCGGTAGACGATCCGGCGGTTGTGAATCAGAAAGATATCCGCGACATCAGCGAGCCCGCGCAGGGCCTCCTGGGGGTCCGTGATGATGGGCTCATCGGCTTTGTTGCCAGATGTCATGACCAGGTGCCGGTAGGCAGCGGGATGCACAGGATGGAGGAAAAGCAGCGCGTGAAGGGGGGTGTAGGGCAGCATGACCCCAAGGGTCTCGGTCTCTGAAACCCTCGAAAGCCACCCGGGCGCTTCGGCCCTGCGGGGAGCAATGAGAATGGGACTTTCGGCGCTGCAGAGCAGCTCCCTGCCCTGATCGTCAAGGACGCACAGAGCCTCCGCCTCCTGAAGGTCGCGCGCCATCAGCGCGAAGGGCTTGCGCTCGCGTTCTTTCGCCCGGCGCAGCCGGGCCATCCCTTGCGCCTGGGATGGATCAGCTGCCAGGTGAAAGCCACCGATTCCCTGGAGGGCCACGATCCTGCCTTCCTCAAGCGCGCTGATGGCGCGCTCTATCGGATCACCGTCCAGCGGCGTGCCGGACGCGTCAACGCAGGACAATTGAGGGCCGCACGCGTGACATGAGTTGGTCTGGGAATGGAACCGCCTGTCCCCTGGATCTGAGAACTCCCGTGCGCAGGCGGGGCACTGATCGAAGGGGCGCATGGAGGTGTTTTCCCTGTCGAACGGAGTCTTTTCCACAATGGAGTATCGCGGGCCGCACTGCGTGCAGGTAATGAACGGGTACAGGTAGCGCCTGTTCCCCGGGTCCAGAAGCTCATGCGCGCACTCCCGGCACAAGGGAAGGTCCGGGGGAATGGGCGGAAAGGCGAACCGGTCCGCTTCGCTCTCGCGGATCATGAACTCGCGTCCATCCGGGGCGGGCTGGATGTCCGATTCCCTGACCGCTTCCAGTCGAGCTGCCTGCGGGAGACCGGCGCGAAGCTGTGCAAGAAACGATTTTACCGCCTGCTCATCCCCCTGAACCTCGGCTACCACTTCCGAACGGCGGTTTTGGACAAAGCCGATCAATCCCAGACCGGTTGCAACACGAAATACGGCAGGACGAAAGCCGACGCCCTGGACCGTTCCAATGAAAACATATCGCCTGCGCAACACGCGCAAAGGATACCGGGAAGGGCTGTCATTGACCACTGCCGCACTGGCGTGTACTGTGTCCGAGGGGAGGCCGTGATGGGGAAAGTGATTCTCAAGGCACAGGACCTGGACGGGTTCCTGACCGGTGCCGACAAGGCGACAATCCAGGACATGAACGGACGGTTCGACAAGGTGCTCCAGCGCTTTGCCGTGCTGTCAGACCAGGCGAAAGAGAAGGAGAAGGACCGGGCTACCGAGGAGCTCATCGGTCTGTACAATGAGATGGGCCACGCCATGCGCGAGATCGTGGCCAAGGAGCCAAGGGTCCACGTCTACTCTTTCGAAACTCCCCGCGAGGTGCATGGTGAGGTTTCGCGTCTGATTGCAAAGCTTCGTGACACGCGCACCGAGCATCCCGAGTTCCTCTATTATACGCAGCGGGCGTACGAGCTCCTTTTCAACTTCGCCTTCGGCTCGACAGCGGACAAGAAGAAGAATCACATCATCGTGAAAACTCCCGTGACCCTGCCAATCCAGAACTACGCCGTGCACAAGATCCCCGACGTGGATGAGCGGATCGAAAACTCCGTGATGTGCGTCATGCTCCGCGGAGCGCTCCTCCCCGCCATGATCATGTCAAAGGAGATCCAGGAGTACTCCTCCCATGGATATGTGACGCCGTTTGCGCTGTTCAAGATTTCCCGGGACGACACCAAGGTGGAAAGCAACATGGAGTACGTCCTGAACCTCGATCTCTCCTACTTCGATCCGTCTTCCCTTGACGGCAAGGACTTGTTCTTCGCGGACCCCATGAACGCCACGGGAGGCAGCCTCGTCACGGTTGTCAAATACCTCCTGGAACACGGCGTGAAGCCGCGCTCAATCAAGTTCTTCAACGTCATCTCTGTCCTGAAGGGAGCCCTGCGGATTGTCCGGGCCCTCGAAACCGCGGAAATCTATACCTTGTGGATGGACCCGATCCTCAACACGAAGGCATACATTCTGCCCGGGCTTGGAGACGCCGGGGATCGTATCAACGGCCACGATAACGACGAAAAGCCGAGGAACATCATCCAGCTCATAGCGGACTATGGCACCGCGATTGTTTCCCTGTATCGCGAGCAGGTGAGGAAAATCGAGCAGACCGTCCTGGGCGGATAGGGGAACGAAGAGACTTCGGAGACCTGTCAGCCCCCCAGGTTCTCCCGCACCTTGTCCACAAGGATGCGCGGGTCAACCGGTTTTTCCAGGAACTCGTTCACCGGCAGGAAGTCCTGGTCTTTCTTGCGGTCGAAAGAAAAGCCCGTGCGCGCGCCGACGCTGGTGACCATGACAATCGGGATGCAGGAGAGCTGGGGATCCTGCTTCATGGTGTAGGTGACCTGGAAGCCCTCATCGTCCGTATTCATCATGACGTCCAGGATCATGAGGTCCGGTCTGGCCGCGTGAGCCTTGGCAATGGCCTCGACGCCGTTCGTGGCCCAGTCCACAGCGTACCCCTCCGCCTCCAGGACGATCTTCATTGATTCGAACACATCCCTGTCGTCATCGACTATGAGTATCTTTTTCATGGCAGCAGTCCAACCTCCTCTTTGATTCTTGCCCTTATCTCGGGCAGTCGGGCCAGGAGTTGCCGGGAGATGGCGCGGCCGTCTCCCATGTTTTCGCCTTCGATGCCCATGATCCGCATCCGTTCCGCGCAGCCCAGGCCCTGGACCAGGCGGAGCGCTTCCGCGAGGCCCGCGTCATGCGGGGTGAGATCACCGCGCGCGGAAAGCCGGGCATCCGCGGGGCTGAACACGCGATATTCGCCCGCGGCCAGGCCCATGCGCGCAGCGTCCACCAGGATGACCCATCGGCCGTCGGCCGCGTGGGCCGCGGCAAGAAGGCTGTCCGTCCCGGCAGCCACAATGGCGAGGTCCCTGTCATTCTCCGGAACCCAGGAGCCCGCATCCCGCTCTTCCCTGAGCCCTTCCACCACGCGGACGCCCACGCCGTCATCCCTTTTCTCGATGTTCCCCAGCCCGATGATGCTGACAGGCTGAGCGTGGCGCCGGCTCATGTGCGAAACTCCACGTCCAGAAAATGGACCGAGCAGGAGATGCACGGATCATACGCGCGAACCAGCATCTCCAGCGTGAGTGTCATCTGCTCCCGCGACATTCCTTTTTCGATCATCCACGGCACCAGCTCTTTCATGTCATCATCGATGGACTGCGTATTCTGGGTGGTGGGGATGATGCAGTTGGCCTTCACGACCTGGCCCCGGTTGTCGTACGTGTAGTCATGGAACAGGATGCCGCGCGGAACCTCGGTGGCTTCCACGCCGCGGCCTTCCCGCAGCTTGTCGGGAACGGCCGGCTTTTCTTCCTTGATGCCCCGCGCCAGGAGCTTGTCCAGGAGCTTCAGAGACTCCTCGACAACGTGCACCGTTTCCACAAGCTGCGCGGCGGTGTTGAGGAAGGGATTCCTCACCACGGGCTTGAGCCCCAGCTGGTCGGCGACGCTGCGGGCAAGTGGATTGAGCAGGTCGAAGTTGTTGTTCAGCCGGCCCAGGGCTCCCACGAAATAGGAAGAGCGCGCATGGCGGCAATGCTTGGCCGTGGAATAGGGAACCACGAACTCATTGGTGATTGAAAGATAGTCATCCACGGGCGTCAGGCCCGTGTCCGTCGAGGAGATCTTTCCGTCATAGAAGGCGTACTCCCCGTGATCGCGAAGCCCGACGTACTCGGTTTCCCGCTCGAATGCGGGGAACTTCGGCGCCAGGGCCTTGAGCAGCTCCAGCGAAGCTTTTGCGTCGGGCACCATCTGGTTGGCCAGCATGTCCCGAATCCACCTCAGGTCTCCCATGCTCGGCAGCTTCGTGAAGCCGCCGGGCACCAGCCTGTTGGGATGAATGGTTCGCCCGCCCAGCCTGTCGCAAATGTCGTTGGAAAGCTTCTTCATGCGAAGCGCCATCTTGACCACGTCCGGATGGCTCGAAGCCAGAGGGACCACCGAGGGGACCCCCAGGAGGTCGGGTGCCGCAAGGAAGTAGATGTGAAGGACATGGCTCTGCATGGTGGCGCCGTAGGTGAGAAGCTTGCGCAAGAGCACCGTCTGTTCGCTGACGGGAATGCCCAGCGCCTTCTCCGTTGCTTTCAGTGAGGTCATCTGGTGGCCCACCGAGCAGATGCCGCAGATTCTCGATGTAATCAGGGCGATGTCCATGTAGGAGAACCCCTTGATCATCGCCTCGAAGTATCGCGGGGGCTCCACCACCTCCAGGTGGGAGGTGATCAGCTTTCCCTCGCGCATGTCGATGACAATGTTGCCGTGGCCCTCCACGCGCGTCACGTAGGGGACTTCGATATTCAAAGAAATGCGCGGGCCGCCGCTCACGGTGGTATTACTCATCGCGCTTTTCCTCCAGGTCCACAGAGTTGGAGTTGAACATGTAGAATCGGTTTTTGATCTGGTGCATGGAGAGCTTGTACTTTTCCATCACGTCCCGCGCGGCGTTCCTGTTGAGGTCCGGAACGACTCCCCGGCACCCGATGCAGTACTGCCCGTTGGAGGGGCAGGCCGCGTCGCAGCCAGCGCGGGTGACGGGACCCATGCACACCGTGCCGTAATCATAGAGGCACTCGTTCTCTTTTGCCTTGCATTCCACGCATACCGCATGCTCAGGGATGCTGGGCTTCTTGCCCGTGAGAAGAGCGGAGAGAACGCGCTTGAACTCCTTGTTGTCCATGGGACAGCCGGGCACGAAGTAGTCCACCTTGACCACGTCCGAGACCGCCTGCGCCTTGATGGACGGAAAGAGGTACTTGTCCGCGCCGTAGACCTCCTGCTTCACGGCATCGATGTCCATCCTGTTTCGGATTGCGTTTATGCCGCCGATATGCGCGCACGCGCCGAGGGCCACCAGGACCTTCGCCTGACGGCGGATCTTGTGAATTCTCTCCACGCAGTGCGGGGTGCTGATGGATCCCTCGACAAAAGCGATCTCGTAGTCGTCCCGCCTGTCAGAAATGGCTTCACGAAAGTTGACCAGCTCCACAAGGCCCAGGATATCCAGGATGTCGTCTTCCAGGTTCAGCTTGGAGAGCTGGCATCCCTCGCAGGAGGTGAAATCGAAAAAGGCCACCTTCGGCTTGCTCATTGGATGGCCTCCTTCAGATCTTTGATGGCGCCGTAGTTGAACACGGGCCCTTCCTGGCAGACGTAGATGTTGTTGATCTGGCAATGCCCGCACTTCCCGACCCCGCATTTCATCTTGCGCTCCAGCGACACATAGATCTGCTCGTCACGGAGCCCTTTGGAGCGCAAGGCAAGGATGGCGAACTTGTACACCACCGGGGGTCCGCAAATGGCGGCAACGGTGTTTGCGGCATCCAGCTGAAGCTCGGGGATGAGAGTGGTGATCACTCCCAGGTGCCCGTTCCACCCATGTGCGGCGCGGTCCACCGTCACGTGGTATTCCAGGTCCTTGCGCGTCTCCCAGGAGTTCCTCTCATCGTTGAAAATGAACTCCGCCGGGCTCTTGACCCCGTACAGAACAATGACCCGGCCGAAGTCCCCGCGCCGGCCCGGATGGAGCATCGTGTTGATGAGCGAGCGAAGGGGCGGAAGCCCGAGGCCTGCGGCCACGAAAACCATGTCCTTGCCCAGGAGCCCCTCGACGTCGAATCCCTTCCCGAACGGGCCGCGGATTCCGATCTTGTCCCCCGCCTTGAGGCCATGCAGGGCTGAGGTGAGGTTGCCCACTTCGCGCACGACAAGCTCGAAAGTCCCCTTGGCGAGCGGCGAAGAGCTGATGGATATGGGAGCTTCTCCGATTCCCATGAGGGAGACCTGAACGAACTGTCCCGGCGCGTGTCCCAGGTCCCGCCCACCGGGAAGTCTTACCTCGAAAAGCGTCTCGAGGGCCGACATCTTTTGCACGCGGACCAGCTCGGCGATCTCCGGGACGTAGATGTTTTTTTCAGCCGCGGCCCGTGCCGCAACGCTTGTTGATGCCATCGCCATACCTCCTACAGAAGGGCGTTCATCACGTCGACGATGTTGATCTGCGCCGTGCATTGCCGGACGCACCTTCCGCAGCCAACGCAGAACGGCTGCCCTTTGCCGTCCGTGATGTAGGCGAACTTCCGCGACATGCGATGCCGTACACGGTCATGCCGTTTGTCACGGAAGGCCTCGCCCCCCGCCACCCGGGTGAAGTCCAGGAACTGGCAGGAATCCCACTCCCGGATGCGCGATCCTGCATCCGTTCCCAGCACAACCTGGTCATCCACGTCGAAGCAGTAGCAGGTGGGGCAGCAGATGTTGCAGGTTCCGCAGGAGTGGCACTTGCGGGCGGTTTCTTTCCAGACGGGATGGCCATAGGCACCGTGGAAAATCTCGCGGATGCCCGTTACGGACTGCTTGAGCTTGTTCTTGAAATGGACCACGGGGTCCCCCGGACAGTCACAGTCCACGAGGGTCTCCTTGATGGCGGCCACCACGGTCTTGCCCTGGTCTGTGAGAGCTTCAACGCGGTAGTGATCGTCAAAGCGCGTCAGGAACGCGTCGAAGCCGTCCTTCATTCGCGTGGGAATGCCGACGGAGTCGGCGAAATGGCTGGCATCCGGCTCATACGTCACCCCGACGAAAATCGAGCCCTTCCTTCGCTCCATCCAGGTTCCATCCCGCACTCCCGAGGCGAAAGCATGGTCCAGCCGCAGGACGCCCTGCAGCTCGTAGTTGTGAATCCCGAAGAACAGCGTGGGCTTGTTCTGGATCCCGGGCACCGTAACCGCCTGCGTTTTCCTGTTGAAGTTGAAAATCACATCCGACGGCGGAAGGAAAAACTTCTTGAGAGGCAGAATGGTAGTGGGGTAGTCAAGCGTCACCTGGGATGGATCGCTGACGCTGGCAAAGACGAAGCTCTTGCCCTTTGGTACCGCGGCTACGATCTGGTACTTTTTGCTCAGGAGATTGACTGCTTCGGGAACTTTTGACCTGGGGATGGCCCGCTGCATTGTTGCGCCTCCTGGGTCTTTGGTTGATCTGGTCTTATTTGACTATTTTTTATCGATTTTGTCAAGTAATCGTGATAACAATCACGAATTATCAATAGCGCGTTGCTTGTTCTTTATTTTCTCCTTTGATATTATCCGCACAATCATGTCGCTGTTTTTGCTGGCTTCTCTTCCCCTTTTTTTCCTGATGCTGATCTGGCTTCCCTGGGGACCGCGAAGAACTCCTGAAATCGCTTTCCTGGTGGGGACATTCTTCAAGGGACTCCTCATGTTCTTCCCCGGTATCCTGGTCATCCTGATCCTGCGACGGATCTTCGGGTTCTCTTACGCGGGGTTCGTGCTGTATTTGTCCCTTCTGCAGCGTGATCACCTGTTTCCGCTGCTGGCAGCCGTCGGCAGCCTCCTGATCCTGAAGAGCAAGCTTCAGATCTCAGGGGTCGAAGAAGAGAACTTCCTGGGAGTGTTCGCATTCCTTGCCGGCTTCATGGCCATGGAGAATATCGCCGACCTGGTGCGCGCCTGGGGCAACTGGAACGCGTACCTGCTGTTCCTTCTTCCCATTCACAGGATTTCAGCCCTGCTCCTTGTTTCCCTGGCGGCGCGAAAGTTCTTTCCGTGGGAAGGGCGGGACGCGGTCCTCGTTCTGGCCGTGGGCGCGGGCCTCGCGGTGGGATTCGCAATCCCCGCGTTTCTCTTCCTTGCTGATCGCGTGGGATGGTCCATCCTGCTGACCGTGGTTCCGCTTTTCGCGGCAATCATCTCTTTCTCAATGCGCTTCCCTCGAACAGTTAGGGCGTAAACCCTCGCGCGGATCACCGCGCTGGCTATGCGTTGCCCGCGCTGCCCAGGACTTCCTTGTTCTTGCGCTCGATGAGCTTGGTCAGCTCCTCACGAGCGGGCCCAAGGTAGTTGCGCGGATCGAATCCCTTGGGATCTTCCGCGAACGCCTTGCGGATCATTGCGGTTATCACCAGCCTGCCGTCCGAGTCGATGTTTATCTTGCACACCGCCGACCGAGCCGCCTTGCGGAGCTGCTCCTCAGGGATCCCGACGGCCCCTTCCATTTTCCCGCCGTACTTGTTGATGATGTCCACGTATTCCTTCAAGACTGATGAGGCGCCGTGAAGCACGATAGGGAACCCGGGAATTCTGCGCTCCACTTCTTCCAGGATGTCGAAACGCAGCGTGGGCATGGGATCACCGGGCTTGAGCTTGAACTTGTATGCACCATGCGAGGTCCCGATGGAGATGGCCAGGCTGTCGACGCCCGTCTTCTTCACGAAATCCTCGACGTCATCCGGATTGGTGTAATGAGATTTCTCCGATGCCACCTCGTCCTCGATGCCGGCCAGGACCCCCAGCTCGCCTTCCACCGTCACGTCATGCGCATGGGCGAATTGCACGACCTTCTTCGTGAGCTCGACGTTCTTTTCGAAGGGCAGGGACGAGCCGTCGATCATCACCGAAGAAAAGCCGCTTTCGATACAGGAGACGCACAGCTCATACGAGTCTCCGTGATCGAGGTGGAGGGCCACCGGAATAGTCAGGCCCGCGGCCTTGATCATCTCCATGGCTCCCTTGGCCATGTATTGCAGGAGGATCTGGTTTGCGTACTTGCGGGCGCCCTTGGAGACCTGGAGGATCACCGGTGAACGGCTGTTCATGCAGCCCTGGATGATGGCCTGCAACTGCTCCATGTTGTTGAAGTTGTACGCAGGAATGGCGTACTTGCCCGCCATTGCCTTGCGGAACATTTCACGAGTGTTGACGAGACCGAGCTCTTTGTAGCTGACCATGGGGTATCCTCCCGAAAAGGTATGGATTAATATCCCGCGATGCACATACACTGTCAAGGGCTGCCCGTGCTTCAACGCGCTCCCGTGAAAAAAAAGCTCCTCTCAGGGCTCCTGGCCGCCTGCATTCTGCTCGTTGCCGGTTGCTGGAATGGCCGGCTTCTGGTTGCCATGGAGGAGCCGTATTGGACATCGCAAGGAGGAAGCGCCCTCCTTCGCTGGCCGCTTGCCCGCGCCTCTTTCACGCATGGCTACCTCCCCCGGTTTGTCCTGATTGGAGCGCAGGAAGATGCCGCAGCAAGGCTTCTCCGGGAGATCACTGTCCGCCATTACAGGGCGGTCGTCGTCAGTCCCCTGCTTTCCCTTGAACCGCAGAGCTACGTGACCGCTTCAACAACCACTCGATTCCTTCTGATTGAAGACCCTGCGGCCCCTCCGCAGGGCGGCGCGTTTCGTCTTGTGTTCGATCGAACCGAATCCTTCAGGACAGCCGGATATGGCGCCGGCCTTGCCGTCCGCGCTGAAGCCGATGGATCGGCAATCAATGCTCTGGCCTCGCGCATCGGGGTTCTGGTCTCCATGCACCCCCCGGGGTCCCAGGATGAGCTTGCGGCGTTCACGGGAGGAGTAGCGCAGGCCCTTGACGGCGGGCAGCCCTCCACAAAAAGCCTCACGGACCCGGTGGACCAGAATGCGGTGAGATCCGCAATCGAGCAGATGCGAAAGGATGGAGTCGAGATCTTCCTTCTCTTCCTGGGCGCCCCTGATTCGTGGGCTTTGGAGGACATAAAGGGTTCAGGCGGCAGCGCTATTGTCTCTGACTGGGCATCATCAAAAGCCTTCCCCGGGCAGGTTTTTCTTTCCATAGAAACGGATTTTGTCGGCGGCGTTGCGCAATTCCTGGCAGGCAAGGCAAGCGGGCAGGGGATTGTGAGCGGTCCGGTACGGATTGTGGCCGGACAGGCACGCTCCATCCCCTCGGAGATCGCGGCGCAGGTGACCTTCAGGTGAGCTTCCGGGAGGGAAAAAAATTTGACAAGGGGTAGCCCTGGAAATATAATTTCCAGTGACTTGGGAAACTGACTGAGTTCCGCTTTTGCAAAAGGAGACGGGCATGACGCCAGGATTGAGAGCGTTCCTCGGCACAGCGTTGACATTGATGCTCCTTTTCACCGCCGTATCTGTCATGGCGCAGGACAACACGGTAAGCCTGCAGGTGCGGCCCCTGATAACGTTCGACGATCAGGCGAAAATGACAGACTGGATCATCCAGGGAAGCAAGTTTGCAACCCAGGGTTTTCCACAGTACAAGCTCCTGAAGGCTTTCCCTGATGCCGTTTACGGCCGCAACAAGGAAAACCGAGACTTGGAATCAATGGGGATTCACAGCAAGTTCGACCGCAAGGGGTACAACTACATCGAGATCATCCCCGCGGCCAAGGACAACTCTGGAAATCTTGTGCCCAAAGCCATCCCGATCCCGGGCAGAGTTCAGCGCATGGACCTCTGGGTGTATGGCACGAACTACAACTATAGAATGGACATCTTCCTCAGGGATTACCGCGGGATAGACCATGTCCTCCATCTTGGCTCGCTGGAGTTCATTGGGTGGAGGGATCTTGCCGTGTCAGTGCCGGGCTCCATTCCGCAGATGCGCAGATACATCCCTCAATTCCAGGGGCTCGAGCTGACGAAGCTGGTCATCTGGACGGCCCCGGATGAAAAGGTGGACGACTACTGGGTGTTCATCGATGAGCTCACGATTCTTACCGACATGTACCGAACGCGCTTCGACGGTGAGGACCTTGCTGATCCTGATTACCTGAACCAGCTCTGGCAGGCGAGCAAGTAGGAGAGATGAAGATGAAAGCACGACTGGTTCTCACTGTTCTCTTCGCCTCCCTGGTGCTTGCCGTTCCCGCGTTCTCACAGACTGCTGCGGCCACGGGCACGCAGGGAACTCAGGCGCAGGGCACAGCTCCGGCTCCTGCGCAAAACGTCGCCGTGGGAGAGCCCAATCCGGAAAACATCGGAAAAGACCAGGCCCAGCAGCTGCTGGAGGAGATCTCGATTTCGAAGTTCGAGGACTCGGCGTTCTGGGGAGGGAGCATGCCGCTTGACATGGGCGTCATTGCTCTGAAGAGGCTGGAAGGGAGCCCCGCGGGAAAGCAGCCCATTGCGCAGGAAGCCAAGCTGGGCATCAAGGAAGAAGACAAGTACGTTCTCGGCGCGAAGGTGAGCTTTTTCCATCGTGGGGATTCATTCTTCACCCTCTACCCGGCCAACCCGCTGCCGATACCCGGGATCGTCAAAACGGTCTCCGTGTGGGTTGTGGGAAGGAACTACAACCACGTTCTGAAGCTCCTGTTCACCGACTCCATGGGTCGAGCCCAGGAGGTCACGATTGGGACGCTGAACTTCGTCGGGTGGAAAAAGCTGACTGTCGCGATTCCGCCATCGATCGTCCAGCAGGATTACCATTATGGCGCGGCAAGCGGGATCACGATCACCGGGTTCCGCGTGGAGACGGACCCCCTGGACACGTATGGAACCTATTACATCTACCTGGACGATCTTCGAGCAGTCACCGACCTTTTCGGCGAGTCCAAGCGTGACACTGATGACATGGCCGATGGCTGGTGATCTTTCACCTTTTTCCTGACATTCAAAAGCCCTCGCGAAGACGCGAGGGCTTTTCTTTCCGGGGGCACGATGATAGAGTTCAAGCCATGACTCCCGAGGAGGAGCTGACCCGGCTCAACCGCGTGATTCATCAGTACGAGACCGTGTACAGGACCACCTCCGACGGCGAACAACGCCAGAGGGTAGAAAAGCAGCTCAAGGAGCTGAAGAATTACCGGGAAAAAATCCTGACGGTGAACGTCATTGATGAGAAGGTCACGGAGGAGGTTGCCGGGGACACGTCGGAATCAATTGCCGAGTACCCCTTGCTGGTGAAGCTTGCCGCCCGGGACGCCGAGCTGCCGCCGCGCCAACGGCTTGCGCCCCTGTGGGCGCGAGATGTCGAGGCAACTCCCGCGCAACAGGAAATTTTCAATCTCATGCTTTACATGCGCTGGCTTCGTGAGGAGTTCCTCCCTTTCCTGACTGAGAAGCGCCTGAAGCTCGACTTCAAGTATTCCCTTGACCGTGACGGATTCTACGCAAGGGTCCAGGAAGTGGATCGAAAGCTCGATGATTTCCGTGAGGAGAACGCGAGGCTCGTGGAGGGGGTTGCGGGCCGCGACATGGAGCTTGAGATGCGCAAGCGTTTCAACAAGCTCAAGAGAGAGATCGAGGCGGATGCGGCCAAGCTGTTCCGCGCATTGCAGGTGTTTGCGCGGGACCTGAAAGAAGACGCGGACGGAGACGGGGTCAAGTGCCTCAACGGCGACGAGCGGATAGCTTTTGATTCCATTGAGGGCCGCAGGGCGCTGGAGGGCAGGACCGTTCGAAGCGCGCTCGAAGAGATGGGCAATCTCGCCTCCGAGGTGGAGGCGTACCTCAACGTGCCCGACATCGAAAGCCAGGAGACCTAGGGTGCAGATAGATATCGAGGCCAACTCTACGATCGGGGAAGAGTCCTTCTTCGAGGGGACATATGCGGTACGGGGGAGCCTGCGGATCGACGGGCGGTTCGAAGGCAAGTCCCTGCTGGTGGACCAGCTGCAGATCGGCCCCAAGGGAAGGGTGCGGACCAATATCATCGCCACAAGCGTCGTGGTGGAAGGCATGATCATCGGTAATATCACGTCTTCACGCCGAATCCTTCTTTTGTCCTCGGCCCGCGTGCTCGGTGACATCAAAACGCCCGAGCTGATCATCCAGGATGGAGTTGTCCTTGAAGGCCGATGCACCATCAGTCACATCCAGATAGAGAACACGCCCCAGTACATCGAGACCCTGTACCAGCGGAAATAACGCGGCAGGAAGGAGCCCGGAGCATGCCCGGCTCCTTGACATTTCTCTGGTGTTTGGATATCTATCGTTATTGCGGTTCCCGGTAGTGTAACGGTAGCACAAAAGACTCTGGATCTTTTTGTGGGGGTTCGAATCCTCCCCGGGAAAAGAACAGCCGATATCTTGAGGCTGCAGTGGCCCCTTCGTCTATCGGTTAGGACATGAGATTCTCAATCTTAAAAGAGGGGTTCGATTCC
>CAVQAA010000021.1:0-512568 GCA_963710335.1 uncultured Spirochaetota bacterium | reverse complement strand
CACGGGCAAGAAGCCGCTTACCGATGTGAGGGTGAGCTTCGTCATCAAAGAGTACATGGACGGGCCAAAGCAAAGCGCCGTGATTGCGGAGCTCAAGCCGGGGGAGACACAGGAGGTGCCGCTCTACGCACTTTTCAAGACGAGCATCCTGGGGGTCACCGAGCCCACAAAAGTGACGGCTGAGGTGGATGCGTCATACAAGGAAAGCGACTCTACCCAAAACCAGGCAGCAGCTACGGCCGCATTGCGGGTGTATGACCGAAACGCAATGACCTGGGATGATGACCGCAAGGCCGCTGCCTTCGTGTCTGCAAAGGACCCCTGGGTGCTCGATCTTTCCAACAACGTGTCCGCCATGGTGCGTGATCTTCGCAATCCGGGGATCGTGAAGAACATCCAGACTGCAATCGCCTTCCATGATGCCCTCAGGATCTACGGCCTTGCGTATTCTCCGAACCCGAGCACGCCGTACTCCTACACTTCCACCCATCCGGAAACCGTGGACTTCCTCAAGTTCCCCCGGCAGACACTGACTTACAGGGCAGGTGACTGCTCGGATTTCTCGATCCTCTATGCCTCGTTTTTCGAGTCGGTGGGGATCGAGACCGCGTTTATCACCGTTCCCGGCCACATTTTCATGGCAATCAACCTTGAGCTGAGTGAGGAAGAAGCCAAGGCCAGGGTTGCCGATTGGGAAGATCTCATCTTTGTGGATGGTAAGACCTGGCTCCCTATTGAGACGACAATACGGGACAAGGGGCTGCTCGACGCCTGGCGGGAAGGAGCCCGGGAGTGGAGGCAGGGCCTGGCTGACAAGAGCGCGGCCTTGTATCCCATTCATGAAGCCTGGAAGACATATCAACCCGTGGGGCTGGCTGCCGACAACACCAGGGCGCAGATCCCGGCCCAGGACCTCGTCGGGCTGGCATTCAGCGCCGAGCTGTCCAAGCTGGTCGATGGTGAGATCACATTCCGCGTGGCGGCTCTCAACGAGGCGATAGCCAGAGAGCCCACGCCGAAGAACCTCAACGCGAGAGGTGTCGTTTACGCGAGATTGGGCCGCTACGAGCCGGCGGAAAAGGATTTTCTTGCGGCCCTCGACGCAAGGGGTGATTACGTGTATGCGCTTCTCAACATGGGAAACCTTGCCGCGGTGAGATCAGATCCGAAAGCCGCCTACGACTACTACGGCCGCGCGGCCCGGGCAGCGCCGGACAATTCGCGAGCGCTTCTCGAGCTTGCCGGTGCGGCGGTGGCGCTGGGCAAGCGCGACGAGGCGGACGCGGACTACACAAACGCGAAGAAACTCGATCCGCAGCTGGCTGCGCAATACCAGGCCTCCGGCCAGGAGCCCCAAGGCGGCACGCGCGCCGCCGAAGCCGGCCAGCGCTCCGCAGACTGGGTAGAAGAATGAAAGAGAGACGCGGTTCAAATCTTTTGAGAATCCTGCGGTTCGCGGCGGCGATGGTTTTGCTGGCATCCGTTGGGAGTTGCTCGAACTGGGTCCTGGGCGTTGTGCAGAGCTTTGGCTCTCCGAATGGGGGCAAGATCAGCACTTTTGCGGGGAACGGGACAGGAAGCTTTTCAGGAGACGGTGGACCCGCGACATCCGCTGAGATTGATGGGCCGCAAGGCGTCGCGGTTGACTCCGCGGGGAACCTTTACATAGCGGACTCAGGCAACAGCGTGATCCGTAAGGTTGCTGGAGGAAACGTCATCACTTACGCGGGGAATTTCAACGCGGGCCCAGGCTACTCTGGGGACAATGGGCCTGCAACAAACGCGCAACTGAATTATCCGTACGGCATAGCGGTTGATTCATCTGGTAATCTCTACATTGCCGATACGCTGAATAATCGTGTTCGCAAGGTCGACATAAGCGGTACAATCACGCTGGTCGCGGGAGACGGGACGGCAGGGTCCACCTTGAATACTCGCCCGCCTTATCCGAGCTCGACTCTCCCTACGCTGTAGCCTTTGATTCCGCCAGTGCCAGTCTTTATATCGACGACTACAACAACGACCGCATCCTGATGGTTCACGGCGGCACAATAAAATTGGCGGCGGGACTGGGGTCGCAGGTTACTACGGAGATGGCGGGCCCGCGACGTCAGCAAGAATCAACTACCCTTATGGGATAGCAGTAGACTCCGCAAGCAATCTTTATATCGCAGACACCTCCAATAACCTCATTCGCAAAGTGGATGCGAGCGGGAACATCAGCACCGTGGCTGGAAGTCCCTCGGGCTATGGCTACTCCGGGGACGGCGGGCCTGCCACCTCAGCCTTGCTCCATTACCCTGCCGGCATAGCCGTCGACACAGCCGGCAACATCTATGTCGCGGACCAGAATAACTCCGTCATTCGCAAGGTCGACACCAGCGGGAACATCAGCACAGTGGCAGGCAACTTCCACCTGGGAGCGGGCTACGGAGGTGACGGAAACGTGGCCACGGCGGCTATGCTCAACGTACCCTGGGGTATTGCCGTCGACGCATCGGGAAATCTTTACATCGCGGATTACCGCAACCAGCGCATCAGAAAAGTCGCGCCCGGCCAATAGCGGGTACCCCGGTCACCGCTCTCAATCAACAGGCGGCGTTCTGGATGGTGACGTACGCCAGGGTCTGGTTCAACAATTGGTAGGCAATTTCGCCAAACGTAATGGGTGTAATGCTGCCAGTTCGCTTTCCTTCCAGATCGGAATAAAGATAGTTCAGAATGCAATTACAGGAAAAAGCGATATTCCCGCTTGCCGATTGCGGCAGACTGCCCTTGAAAGCGGTGACATAGTCGGCAACCGGGGCAGCAACTTTGTAGTCGAGACTGCGATCCAGAGGTCACCGCCCATCGCGCAATTCCGCTTGCCTTGGGGTTGGCGTCGCAGGGCGCCGGCACTCCCGTTTCCTTTGACTGGGTGGGAACGTCCTCAATCGGTGCGGATCCCGCGCTTCAACTTTCACGCTGTGATGCTGTCTGGTGCGTCCCCGCAAGCCCCTATGCCAGCATGGCGGGAGCCCTGGGTGCAATCAGGTTTGCCCGGGAGTCCGGTCTCCCGTTTCTCGGCACATGCGGGGGATGTCAACACGCATTGATCGAGTATGCGCGCAACGTCCTTGGCTTTCGCGCATGAGAGGACCGAAACGATCGGCAATTTGCTCGGATCAGGATTGTTGAGGGTTCGGTGCTCTCTGTGAACCCGGCGCTCCAACACCTGCTCTTCGACTCCGGATTGCGGATTACAGCACGAGACGCGGCAGGTGAAGTTCGGGCATTCGAGCTGGCCGGGCACCCCTTTTTCATGGGGACGCTCTTCCAGCCAGAACGGGCAGCCCTTCTGGGCCGCCGGCATCCGCTGATCGATGCGTTTCTCTCAGCCGCCTCGGCTCGTCATGGCTCGGCGGACATCGCTTCCTGAAGTTGCTTGAAGGCGTCAGTACCTCTCAACTTTTCGTTCTCCCGTGCATAACCAAGGGCTGTTCTCCCTGCACCGTCTTTCACTTTGGCGTCTGCCCCCGCCTTTAAGAGCATGGTAATCGCTTCCGGAACCTGGTTGAACTCGGCGGCGTACATGAGCGGAGTTCGGCCGTCGTCATCCCGGGCCTTTGGGTCCGCGCCGGCCTTCAGGAGCATGGCGATCACCTGGGGCTCCTGGCTCCCCCAAGCGGCGTACATGAGCGGCGTCCTGCCATCAGAATCCCTGGCCGCCGCGTCGGCGCCGGCCTGTAAGAGAGCTGAGGTCACTTCGGGGATTGCGTTGTACTCCGCGGCGAACATGAGCGGGGTCGCGTCATTCTTGTCGCGCGCCCTGAGATCTGCGCCGGCGCTCAGAAGGGTTGTGACCGCCTCGGGCATTTCGTTGAACCCAGCCGCATACATCAGCGCGGTCCAGCCGTCCGCGTCCTTGGCCTTTGGGTCTGCGCCGGCTCTCAAGAGCGCGGCAATCACCGCCGGGTTTTTGTTCCACCTGGCCGCATACATCAGCGCTGTCATTCCGTCCTTGTCCCGAGCCTTGATGTCAGCGTCTTCCTTCAACAGCCTGATGATCACTTCCGGATTCTTGTTCCACTTCGCTGCGTACATCAGGGCCGTTGCGTCGTCCTTGTCCCGTGCCTCGATGACCGCTCCCGCCTTCAGGAGGAGACTGACCACTTCGGGGTCCGGGTTGCTTCCGGCCGCATATATGAGCGGCGTCCAGCCCTCCAGGTCGCGCGCGTTCACGTCTGCTCCGTTGCTGATGGCGTCCTGGACCCTTTGCGGGATGTCAGTGGATACAAGATCAAAGAAATCGGCATTTTGCGCATGCGCCAAAGCAAGCGCGAAAAGAAACTCAAGAACTACAAGGAAGATTCGTTTTCTCACTCACGTCCGTCCGGGGCGACCGATCATTGCCTGCCTTATTGTGCGGCTCCCTGCAGCTTGCGATAGGCATCGGTTCCATCCAGGCTTGCATTGTACTGGGCGTAATCGAATGCTGTTGACCCCGAGCCGTCTTTGGCTTTCGCGTCCGCGCCGGCCTTCAAGAGCGCGGTGATTACGTCAGGGTTCGGGTTGATCATCGCGGCCCACATCAGCACAGTCGACCCCTTCTTGTCCCGCGCCTTGATATCAAGGCCCGCCTTGAGAAGCGTGGAGATCACCGCGGGATTCTGATTGCATCCTCCGTACAGCAGCGCGTTGGCGCCGTTATTGTCCTGTGCCTTGGTGTCCGCGCCGGCCTTCAGAAGCGTCGCGACCACCTCGGAATTGTGGTTGTAGCGGGCGGCCAGCAGCAGCGACGTCGCGCCGTCCTTGTCGTGCGCCTTGATGTCCGCTCCGGCCTTCAGGAGCGTCGTGATGACCGCGGGGTCACGGTTCAGCATGGCCGCGAACAAAAGCGCGGTGGCACCGTTCTCATTTCGAGCCTTCACGTCCGCGCCCTTGTTGATTGCGGCTTGAATGCTCTGTGGGGTCCCGGTTTTTGCCAGATCAAAGAAATCCGTTGTCTGCGCATACGCGGAAGCCGCCAAAAGGACTGCAAGAGCCGCCGCAACGACTATTTGCTTTCTCATTTTTCACCTCTCCAAGTCTCATCCAATGCTTGGCAACATCAGATCGATCTGGGTGTTTGCGTTTATCGTAATGTTATCGATCTCAATCGTATAGGCATAAACAGTCGGCCCACCGGTTGTCCGCTCAGACGACACCGGCAGGAACGGCGCCCCGTTTACGCTATAGGTCGACCCTGTTGATCCGCCAAAGGTTGATATGACGGTGACCGTAACAGAATACGTCCCGGTGGGCACGGAAGAGATGGAATATGAGAAGGTCTCAGACCCCGAGGACCCCGATACGGGGACCAATACCGAGTAGCTGCGGCCGCCTCCGGAGACTGTCACAATGGGATTTCCATTGCCGCTGGTAATATAGTAACCCCAGAATGGAGCCGTTACGGTTCCAGAGACGGTCACCGTGCCTGGCTGCTGCACCGTGCATCCGCTGATTCCCAGCAGGATGAGCAGCAGAGTGGTGATCGGCAGGACAGCGCTCTTCATTGGTGGATGCAAGAAGCTTATCCCCTGGTCAGCCCGGTGTCAAATGCGACGACGCGCGGCGCGGGCGCGGTGCACTCCGCGGTCACCCCGAACGCCGGGGACGCTTGAACCTGTGACGCAGAGTTGAGATTATGCCGAGGGGTGGTATTCTGATGCTCGACTACGACCTGGTGACAAGCAAGGCATCCTATCGCCTGCCCCGGCGGGACGATTTGCCGGCGCTTCTCAGGCTTGCCGCGGAGTTCGCCGCTGAAGGTCCGCCGGGGGACCCTTCCCGCAACAGGATGCTCGCTACCCTGAAGGAGCTTTCACGCCATCCCGACCGGGGCTCCATTTTCCTGTTCGAGAGGAAACAGGACCCTGTGGGATACTGCATCCTCGTCACTCACTGGAGCAACGCATACGGGGGGACCGTGCTCAGGATCGACGAGCTTTACCTGGAGCCGGACCATCGGGACGAGGGGATTGCGGAAGATTTCCTCAACCTTCTGGCACGGGTTGCGCCCCCGGGGACCTGCGCAATCCAGTTTGATGCTTCGACGGGCGACAAGAGGACCATCACCCTGTGCACGCGGGCCGGATTCGAGGGAAGAAACGGACGCATCATGACCAGGCTGACGGAGCCAGGCTCCAGGGACGACGGCGTTTGACCGCGGATGACCGGGAATGGTTTTTTTGCGATTATGAATCATACGGAGGAATGAAATGAAGCCAGTGGTCTGGGGCGTCCTTTCCGTGTCTACCCATTACCGACTACGCGTGCATACGTACGTGGTCAAGTCTCCGCTTGTGGAGATGCGCGCCGTGGCCTCCCGGTCCCGGGACAAAGCGCAGGAGTTTGCCAGGGAGTCCGGCATACCGCGCGGGTACGGCTCTTATGAGGAGCTTCTGGCGGACAAGGAGATCGAGGCAGTCTACATTCCGCTCCCCAACCACATGCATGCCGAATGGGTGAAGAAGTGCGCGGACGCCGGCAAGCATGTGCTGTGCGAGAAGCCATTCGCCATGGACGCCCGCGAGGCGGAGGACGCCGTGCGGCACGCGGAGAAGCGCGGCGTGCGCGTCATGGAAGCTTTCATGTACCGCTTCCACCCCCAGTGGCAGCGCGCCCGGGAAATCGTGAAAGCGGGCGAGCTCGGGGATGTGCACTCTGTACATACGCTTTTCACCTACATGCTGAAGGATCCGGCGAACATCAGGAACGTGCTGTCGATGGGCGGCGGGGGGCTGCCGGACATCGGTTGCTATGCCGTTTCCACGGCGAGGTTCATTTTCGGCAGGGAGCCCACGCGCGTCATCAGCCTGGTGCACCGGGACCCGAAGCTCAAGACCGACATACTTTCCTCGGGGATCCTTGATTTCGGCACGGCCAGATCGGTTTTCACGGTCGGCACGCAGACATTCTCCTGGCAGAAAGTGGATGTCATCGGCTCTGACGGCGAGATGAGGGTCCACCTGCCGTACAACGCATATCCCGACATGCCCATGAGGCTCACGGTCACGACGGGGGTGGGGGAGAGAGACATCTTTACCACCGCGTCGGATCAGTACCAGCAGATGTTCGAAGGCTTCTCCCGAGCCGTCAGGGGCGAAGGGCCGGTCCCCACGCCGCCCCAGGACGCCATCAACAACATGAAGGTGCTGGATGCGCTCTTCCGGTCGGAGAAATCCGGTCAGTGGGAGAAGGTCGACTAGATCGCCCTTATTAGTTGCACCCCTATTAAAATCAGAAAGCAGATACCACAAAAGCAGACGAACGTCGGGCATTCGTCGAATGCCCGATCTGATGTTTTTCAATTGCTTGCAATACAACCAATTGAAATATAGACTATTCTCAGGTCTTGGCATCTTTTTTGCTATTGTCAAAGGGGTTGTGAACCAAGTAGTTTCGGTCACGGCTTATTGCATGTATATTTGCCCTGCGGGACACTCAGTCTGCAGGAAGGAAATTGATTTGAGTAGCCAGCACGCATCGGAGGGTTGCAAGTGAAAACCAGGCAGGACAGGACCGTTGGCATCAGCGATATGGGGATCTACGTGCCACCCCCCGAAATGGATGTCGAAGCTCTCATTGAGCGGCGAGTCCAGGAGAACCCGATGTTGGACAGGCATCTCGAGCGTGCCGGACGGGTGACAGGCCAGACGGCGTTTCGGTTCCCCGAGCTGTGGGAGGACAGCGCAACGCTCGCCGCCCGCTCCGCTTACGACCTGCTTGCAAGGAACCCTCAGCTGGACATGGCATCCCTTCGCCACCTGATTGTCGGCACGGAAACAGGAGTAGACCATTCGAAGCCGGTTTCCGCCTATGTCCAGGGCATGCTCCAGAAATCCGGCATCAAGCTTCCCACTTCCCTTTCAAGCTTCCAGACCCAGCACGCCTGTGCCGGGGGAACTTTCGGCCTTCTCAGCGTGGCAGGCCTCCTGGCAGCAGGGGGCGCGGCGCGGGATTCCGGCCTGGTGCTCAGCACGGATATCGCCCGCTATGACACGAAATCAACCGCGGAGATCACCCAGGGAGCCGGGGCGGTGGCGTTGCTTGTGGAGGCGGCTCCCAAGCTGGTAGAGCTGGACATTGCCACCCTGGGCTTCTGCTCCAGGGATGTGGATGACTTTTTCCGTCCGTTGGGATCAATAACTGCCCGCGTGAACGGAAGCTACTCCATGAAGTGCTACTGGGAAAGTCTCCAGGACGCATTCCTTGACTACTGCGTCCGAGCCGGCCAGAAGCCAGATGAGACCCTCCTGTCAACCGACTATTTCATCCTGCACACTCCTTTCCGCCGCATGCCCGAAACCGCCCTTCAGAAGCTCTTTGAGCGCGTCCTGGGCTTTGACGCGGCGCGCACAAAATCCTTCCTGGAGGAGAAGAGCTTCTCCGCCGGCGTGGACCCCCTGGGTCGGATCGGCAATATCTACAACGGCTCCCTTTTCGCGGTGCTTGCATTCCTCCTTCATGAGCGTTACCAGGCCCTGGGAGAGGGCATCGTGGGCAAGCGCCTTCTGTTCGCTTCCTACGGGAGCGGCAACACGATGATCGTCTTCGCCGGCCGGGTGGCCCCCGAGGCGCCCAAAGTCATCGCTCGATGGGGCCTGGACCGGGTGCTGGATTCGGCCCGGCGGGCCGGCTTCGAGGAATACGAGGCCTGGATTGCCAGCCCTGCTCAACCGGAGTTGTATGCAGAGCTCCTTTCCCACGCAAAGCCGCCGTCCGGGGCATTCGTGCTGAACGGAATACGGAAGGATGGATACCGTGAGTACTCGTTCACAGGGGAAAAGGAGCCGGGCAACCAGCTCGAGGAAAGCAGGACATCTGGCGATCTGCACAGACCCGTCCCGATACTCCATTGAGGGCGCAGGCGGCGGGTTCGAAGGGATTCGGTTCGTCCATATCGCCCTGCCTGAGCTGAGCGAAACCGAGCTGGACACCGGGACGGATTTCCTGGGCCAGCGCGTCAAGCTGCCATTTTTCATCTCCTGCATGACAGGCGGATCCGAGGGAGGCTTTCGCGCCAACAAGGATCTGGCCCGGGCCGCCGAGGTTCTGGGGATTCCGGTGGGCCTCGGGTCCATGAGGGTGCTCATTGAGAACCCGGAGTTGTTCCCGCATTTCAACATGAAGCCTCTTGCCCCCAGCGTTCCCCTCCTGGCCAACATCGGGGCCGTCCAGATCAGGGACATGGACAGACCGGCCATCTACGAGCTTCTCAAGCGCCTGGAGGCCGGGGCCCTGGTCATCCACACGAACCCGGGCCAGGAGCTTTTCCAGCCGGAAGGTGACAGGGATTTTCGCGGATTGAAGGAAGCGATTGCCCGGGTGTGCGATGAATCTCCCGTGCCGGTCATCGTCAAAGAGACGGGCTTCGGGATTGCACCGCACCTGGCCAGGGAGCTTTTGGCCTCAGGTGCCGCTTACGTGGATCTGGCAGGCGCGGGCGGAACGAACTGGATTCTTGTGGAGTCATACCGCCTTCCGGAAGAGGAGATTTCCACGGCCTCGCAGTTCGCCCAGTGGGGGATCCCTACGGCGGTTCTTCTGGCCTCTTTTGGCGGCAGGCAGATCCGTCTCCTGGCCTCGGGGGGTATCCGCGGAGGAATGGATGCGGCGAAGGCCCTTGCCATGGGCGCGCACCTGATCGGGTTTGCGCTTCCCGTGATCAGGGAAGTGGTGGCAGGCGGTTCTGAAGCCGTTGTCGGCTTTTTCAAAAAGCTCGAAAAAACGCTGCGTTCGACAATGCTCTTGACCGGGTCCAACGACGTCCCCGCGCTGCGTCGGGCCGCAACCTGGAGAGATCCCGCGTTCAGCGCACAGCTCCACGCTTTTCTCAGGGCAGAGGCGTTCGCCCGGGGCTGATTGTCAGCGGCCCACGCACAACGCGCGCGGAGCAGCGACAAAACCCATACCGCGTTTGCCGGCTGCTCGCGTCAGCCGCTCGGCTGCCTCCCTGGCGGCGTTTGCGTCCGCGCAGACCAGAAAGAACGCCCCGCCCCCTCCGGCTCCGCTCAGCTTTCCTCCCAGGGCACCGGATTTCCTGCCTTCATCCAGAAGCCAGTCCAGCGATGGATGGCTCAACCCGAGACGCCGGAGCACTTCCATGGCCTTGTCGGCCAGCATGCCCGCTGAGGCTGCCCCGGCCCCGGCGCTGAGGTCCCGCTTCGCCTGGGCGGCGATGCTTCCCAACGTCGACAGGGCATCACGAACGTCCCGCTCTCCTGATCTCAATCGCTGCCCGATGCCGCGGATCAGGGCCGCACTATCCCCGGATCGCGGCAGCGCGCCGACAACCAGCCACAGCGGCGCGCACTCCAGGCGCTCCCACAGAGGAAGGCCGGGCGGCTGCGGGGAAAAGGCAGTCACTCCCCGAAGCAGGGATAATCCCGTGTCGATGCCTGACGGGGTGCCGTGGAACATTCCCTCGAGGTCATGGGCAAGGCGCCACGTGCGGACAAGGCTGTCGGCAGGCTGGTCCCCACCCAGGAGGTTGAGAGATGCCGCAGCGATTGCCGAGCACAAGGCAGCTGAGCTTCCCATCCCGATCCCTCGCGGCACGGAAGATTCGATTCGAACGGATTTTCGGCCCGATGAGGCCAGGCCCGGCAGGAGGACCTCCAGCTTGTCCATAAGACGTTGGACGACCTGCCGATCCTCGGGAGGCATTTCGCCCACGTCCCACCGGTCTGCAGTCGGACCGTGGATGGTTGCTGTTGTGCGCTCCGGCAGCTGTACCCCGATGGCCGGGTGTCCGAAAACCGCCGCATGCTCGCCAAAAAGGATCAGCTTGCCGCACCCGGTCCCTATGGCTGCCATGTGATCCCGCTTGCGGAAACGGAGACCCTCGTGAGCCCCGATTCTACCGGGGGCTCGGGCCACCCGGGCGCCTTGAGGTACGCTCCCAGCTCGTTACCCGCCCCAAGGGACTTGCACATTTCGGGGTCCACTCCGGCAGGCGTGGGGATGCGCGCTTCAACGCCAATTGCATCTCCCAGCGCGATGCCGGTGTCCCTTCCTTTCCTGAATGCTGCAACGGCCTCTTCCGCACTGCCTGCCTGGAGGAATGCCGTGACGTTGTCGTTGGATTCTTCGACAAGCCGGCGTGCTCGATTTTTCTCCCGGGCCATCCACTGATGAAACAATTGAATCGCGCTGAGCGTTGAGACCGCAGCCGGACCCGGGAAAAGATAAAGCTGCGAATCGACCCGTGGCTGTCGAGGTTCCCACGACGGTGTGAGGCCTCCATGAAAAAGCCCCCAGCCGCCGGACCAGGAGCAGTAAACATCGTAGCCGCTGCCAACGCCCTCCTGGGCAGCCCGATGCGCAGCCAGGGCGAGCCGCGGAATTGTCCCATCCAATCGTCCGCTGGCGCGAAAGACCGTGACCAGGGCAACCGCTACTGCGGCGCTGGAGCCAAAGCCGGCTTTTCTCCCTTGTTGTGAATAAAGCTCGGATGAGTCGATGCGGATCCGCAGGCTGGGGATTTCCCGCGCACTGCCCTGCGCGCGCATCCATTCCCGGACCGCAGCGTAAGCCGCGGTTACGATGGGGCTTCCTGACTCCCCCTGGGGCGTCCACTGCAGTGAGCCGCCAGGCCAGATTCCTTCGACGCTCAGGGCATGTGCGGGTTCGGCTTCAAGGCGCACGCGCTTTTCCACTGCCACCGCGGCGCCAAGACTTCCCTCTTCGAGGACGGCGTACTCTCCAAGCAACAGGATGTTGCCGGGAACGCTCACCCTCAGCATGCCGGCTCCCCGGCTTGGCTAAGGGAAATGCCGTCACCTGGAAAGCTGAGGATGGTCTGGGCTCCCGGCGCGATTTCTTTCACACGATTGACAACCTTCTCAGCGTCACCGGCGCCGCAGAGAATCTTCACCTGGGGACCGGCGTCGATTGTCTCCCACGCGCCGGTGCCTTGCGTTCGAAGCTCCTGGCAGGCGCGGATCACGGCAAGCGTTGCCGGCAACCAGTAGAGGATGGGCGGCCGTGCTGCCAGCATTGCCGCGTGCATCATGGTGTAGCTTGCGCGGACAATCTGGCCAAGCTTCTCCAGGTCGCGATCCTGGAGCGCATGAAGAGCTTCCGGCAGGAGCTCCTGCGAACGCGAAACCCATTGGGGATAGAATGCCGAGCTCTTTGCGGTTTGCCGCATCGCTTCGCGTGACGACACCGGCTTTGGGCCGGGTTGCAGGACCGCGACCACGATCCGCAGCTCCGGCCAGTGCGCGGCGTCAAAGGCTTGCGTGGCTGAGGGCGCCCCCGCGGGGAGAAGGACAAAACCTCCGAACACGGATCTGGCGGCTGAGACGGAGCCAATCCGGGCGAGCCCTGAAAGCTCCTCCAGAGGAAGGTCCTTTCCGGCTGCCCGAGCGCATGCGCCCGCAAGCGCGGCAAAGCCCGATGAAGAGCTTGCAAGACCGGCTGCAGTGGGAAAAGAGTTTATGCTGCGGGCCTGGAACCGGCCTGAAACGCCAAGATGCGACCTCACGCAATCGAAGAAGCGCGAATAGCGGCCAGGATCCTGCCGGGTGCCGCCAACAGCGACTGAATCCTCGGAATCCTCAGCGGCCATTCGCACCGATGTGTCGGTGTACAGCCCGCCTAGCGTGACGGCAAGGCTCGGTGTGGCCGGGAGGTTGTCCCCTGTATCGAGCTTTCCCCAGTACTTCAGCAAGGCAAGGCTGGGTGAAGCCCTGCAGGCCGTCCACAGGCTCATCCGTGCTTCCGACCTCGCAGGCCCTTAAGAAGATCCTGGGCCGCCGCAAGGTCCGCGGCGCCTGCTGAAACAAGCTCATTTGCCAGGAGCCTTGCTTCCGCGCCCCGGGCGCCAGCCTGATAGGCCAGTCGAGCGGCATGATACTTCATGTGCCCCTTCTGGATCCCGTGGGTCACAAGGGCAAGGACCGCGGCGAAGTTCTGAGCCAGTCCCAAGGCAGCGGCGATGCGGGAAAGACGCTTTGCATCCGGGTTGCCCAGGATCCTGAGAGACGCACGTCCTGCCGGATGGATCCCCACGGACCCGCCCACGCTGGCCAGCGCGATTGGCAGCTCGATCTCTCCGTTCAGGATCCCGCCGTCCGTTCCGTAGCTGCTCAGGCCCCGGTATGTGCCGTCCCGGACCGCCCACAAATGCGCTGCGGCCTCCACCGCCCGCGTGTCGTTCATCGTTGCCTGGGCAAGGCTTGCAATTCCGTTCAGGATTCCCTTGTTGTGCGTGACTGCGCGCTCGGGGTCTTCCTGCGCAACGACGGAGGCGGCAGCAATCCTTCTGGCGGCTTCCTGGCCGGTCATTCCGGCAGGAAGGCCGTGCGCCAGGCGATCCACGGGAATTGAAAAGCGCGCCCCTGCCAGCCTCCGCGATGCCGCGTTGGTGAGGATGGCCATGAGGGATCGGCCCCCGCTTATCCGCTCCAACAGTGGACGGACGCTCTCAGCCGCGGTGTCGAGCCGGTTTGCCCCCAGCGCGTCGCGCACATCAATTACGAGGTCCACTTTCACGCTGCCCGAGGGCAGGCGCCCAACGTGATGCTCCCGGTATCCGCCGCCCCTTCTGGACAGGGAGGCCAGGGGGCCGGCAAGCGCCTGGCGAATCTCGCCGTCGCATTCCGACAGCGCCTTCTCCCCTTGCGGCGTCACGCCTTCCAGAAAAACCTGCGCGGTCATCACTGGTTCGGATGCCCAAGTCTGGAAACCACCGTCTTCATGGACGAGCATTGCCGCAAAGGAGGCGGCAGTAATGACGGAGGGTTCTTCCACGGCCATGGGGATGCAGAGCTCCTCACCGTCGATCAGGAACCCGTTCGCGATGCCCAGCGGCAGCGCAACGCAGCCGACAGCGGACTCAACCATGACGTCCAGGAGCTCATTCAGCTCGGGCGGACAGGAGATGCCGGCCCACTCATCGTCGGAAAACGCAAAAGCGCCGCGAAGCGCTTCGCGCCGCTTGTCCATGTCCAATTTGCGGAACCCCGCCGGCAAGCGGCCCGTCCTGGTTTCAGCCATTAGTTGTCACTTTCCGGGACCTTCAAATAAGAGACAACCTCCGATGCAAACCCCATGAGAACGGCAAGAGCGTCCCTCACCCTCATCCCCGCCAGAAGATGCCTGCCTTCAATATCCTCGAAGGCGATTTCTTCGTTGCCGTTGAGACACTTAACGCCGTCTCCCTGGGCGTCCTCAACCAGCTCCTCTGCGAAGCCGTGGACCGCGCGGAACAGCCTTGCGGCGTCAGACTTGAGCTGCCTTTTGAGCTTTTCACTGCGCTTGCGGACCTCTGACTGCATCTCGCGGCCCATGACCTCGTTTGCCAGGCGCTCGTTTTCCTCCCGAAAGTTGCCCAGCTTGCGCTCGAGCTCCTTGAACTTGCCGTAGAAGCCGCTGCGATCCAGGGAAAACTTGTAGTCGAGCTTCAGCCTTTTCTCGGTAAGAAACGGAAGAAACTCGCTTTGGAAGAATCGAACATAGAGCATGAGGTTGAAAATCTCCTCCGCATCCAGGGGCTCCAGGCGTTCTCCATCCGGCCGGCGGCTCTCCGCCTCAAGAAGCCTTCTCAGGTGTCCAAACTCCGCCAGCGCCTCTGTCTGCCGCATCGACTCCACATCGATGACATTCACGTCGAGAATCATTTGTCGCCTGGTCCGCAGCTCCTTGAGCTGCTTCTCTACCCGCTCCCTCTGCTCATCGCTTTTTGTTGTTTGATAGACGCTCTCGTACTGGTGGATGAGATGGTCGAGCTTCTTCAGCTCCTCCTCGGGACTCATGGCGCTCACTCTATCATCACGGGTATATTAATAAAAGCTTATGGCTCGCCGTGTCACGCAGCGCGCAATGCTGAAAGACATTGTGGCGCACTCTTTCCGCGCGGATCATGGCCGTCGCGGAGAAGAGAGGCACGCACCTGGATCCCCAGGTGGTGGATGCGCTTTTCGCGCGTGAGGCCGGGACTGATGGCCTCTTGATCGACAGGCGCCCGGCAACTATCGTGCCCCTCATGCATGTACCTCCGGTGCTCGACTCCTATGCCCGCACGGTGATACTCCCCGGCTCCAGCGTGCCTCTCTTCTACTACGAAGCGGGCGCGCACGATGCGCCGGGCATGCTCCTGGTGCACGGCCTGGGGGATGAGGCAGACACGTGGCGCCGCATCATTCCGTCCCTGGCACGGCGCCATCGCGTGGTTGCGCCGGACCTTCCCGGGTTCGGCAGGAGTGCTCTCCCGCCCCATCGGCTCACGCCGAAGTACCTCACGTCCGTCCTGCGCAAGCTCATGGCGTTCCTGGGCATGCGGCAGGTGACGCTGGTTGGCAGCTCTCTGGGCGCGGCCCTTGCGCAGGTGGTGGCATTGGCTGACCCGAACCTGGTTTCCCGTCTCATCCTGGTTGACGGAGGGCTGCTTGCCCGAGCCCAACTGGATGCCGGGCTGCTTTTCGGGCTTGTGCCTGGAGTCGGGGAAAGCCGTTACAGAAGGCTGGCGCGGGACCTCGATGCCGCCTACGCCTCCCTCCGGCCATACTACGCCAGCCTCGAGACTCTGCCAAAAGAGGAGCGTGAGTTCCTCCGCGAGCGTGTCGGTGAGCGCGTGGCAAGCCTGGACCAGATGCGCGCCTATTTTTCGTTCTTCAGGGGTTTTGTCCGCTGGCTTCTCTTCAAAGGAAGATTTCTCACCTCACGCGCACGCGCCCTCGATGTGCCAACCCTCTACGTCTGGGGCGCCCAGGATCACATTGTCCCCGTGGAAACAGCGAAAGCGACGAGCCTGAAGCACCCGGGAGCCGAGTTGGCCATCATACCCGAGGCAGGACACCTGCCTCACCAGGAGACACCTCAGGAGTTCCTGCGCGTCATTGGAGAGCCGCTGTAGCTGACCAGGATTGACCCGTCGCCGCAGAGGCTTACCTGCTCAATGTACTCAAGGGTCAGCTCCTCTTCCTGGCTGGTCATGACCGGAAAACCGTGAGGTCGATTGACGTGGGGAAGCTCACCCTTGTCCCGGCGGTATTCTTCGACAAACCTTTGATGGTCCGCAACCCTCTCCTCCAGGAAGCTGTTGAGAAGCTCAGCCGTTGTTTCTGTTTCTGTGCCCAGGGTTTGAAACATCGTTTCGTCGATGTCCACGCCAATGCCATTGCGCCCGCTTGCCATGCAGGCAAGGATCGTCGTCCCCGTGCCGACAAACGGGTCAAGAACGGTGTCCCCGCGCACCGAGTACATGTTGATGAGCCGGAAAGGAAGCTCGAAAGGGAACGCCCCGCTTCGTTCCCGTGAGTTTCCTATGGACAGGTCCTGGCGCGCGCCCTTGAAGTCCCAGATGTCGGAGAACCACCGGTTACGCTCCTCCCAGAAGATGGCGCTTTGCCTGCGAGCTTGTTTCTCATCGCCTTGCGCGAACTCCCTCTTTGCCCCCTTCCTCATGAGCAGAATGTGCTCGTGCTCCAGCGTGACGTACGCCCCGGCCGGGAGCATGCCGGAGCCCATGAACTTGTTCGGCGCATTGGTCTGCTTCCGCCACAGCACGGATGGCAGGATGTCGAATCCCAGGGACGCGCACGCGGAAAGCACCCGCGCGTGGTTGGGGTACAGCCGAAATCTCCCCTCCAGCGTCCGGGTGGCATCCCCGATGTTGATGCACGCCCATCCGCCCTCGGCAAGGACCCGGTGTACCTCTTTCCACGCGAGGTCCAGATAGTCATGCATCAGGCGGAAGGCGGTGAGCCCGTCAGCCGCATCCAGGGCGGCAGCGATCCCAGGGTCACGCGCCCGAAAGAGCGTGTCCCACATCTCGATCATGGGGTAGGGCGGGGATGTGATCACGAGGGCCACTGATGAATCGCCGAGGAAGGACAGGCGGGTTGCATCTCCCCGAACCATTTTGTGCCGGCTCTCCCGCATGGGTTGGTACATTAGAGCCCGGCGGGCGCGGAGTCAACGCTCGCTTTACAGCCCGCAGGGATGAGCATACACTCGCCGCATGGACGCTTTTGCCGTGGCGCCCGTGAACCACCCGTGGCGAAAAGCTACCCTCGGATTCGCGCTGGTCGCGGGGATTGGCGCGGCGCTCTGGCTCACAAGCCGTTACGACTACCTGCTCTTCCACAGCGTCACGGAGATGTTCAGCATAGCCGTGGCGTGCACCGTCTTCATGTTCTCCTGGAGCTCACGGGAATACCTGCAGACACGTCCCTTCGTCTTCCTGGGCATCGGCTACCTGTTCGTCGCCGTCCTCGATCTGCTGCATACACTCACGTACAGCGGCATGAGCGTGCTGCCCTCAGGGCATGATTATGCCACCAAGCTGTGGGTTGCCGCCCGGGGGCTGCAGGCCCTCGTCACCCTGGCATTCGTCCTCCTTGCACGGTTTCGCCGGGTGGCTCCCCACTGGCTCGGATTCGTCCTGATTGGCGCGGCCACGGCCGCATGCATCATGGCCATCTTCTGGTGGAATATCTTCCCCCTGTGCTTTGTCGAAGGGCAGGGGGTGACGCCGTTCAAGAAGGCCAGCGAATATGTCATCTCCGCAATCCTTGCAGGCTCCGTTCTCCTTCTGTACGGGAAGTCTTCTTCCATCGGAAGGCAGGAACGCAACCTCCTGGCAGCGGCATTCGCCCTCAACATTGCCGGCGAGCTGGTGTTCACGCTGTACGTGAGCGCATACGGGTACCAGAACCTTATCGGCCACTACCTGAAGATCGGATCCTTCTACCTGGCGTACCAGGCCCTTTTTGCCTCGGAGGTGCGCAGGCGAATCAAGGTGATCTCGGAGCTGGAAGCTTCCAAGACCAGGCTGGAGAAAAGCGAGGCAGAGCTTCGCAAGGCGAATCTTTCCAAGGACAGGTTCTTCTCCATCCTTGCCCATGACCTTCGAAACCCCATGAGCGGCATCCTTTCGCTGTCCGAGGTGCTGGCCAAGAGGTTTGAGACGCTTTCGCCCGGCAGGATCCGAGAGATGTGCGGCCTCGTCCACGACGGCGCCCGCAGCGGCGCCGAGCTCCTGGAGGCAATCCTGCAGTGGGCGCGCGCGCAGACAGGCCGGCTGGAAGTGAAGCCCGCCCTTGTGACGCTCTCCGAGCTCTGCGACGGTATTGTAGGCCTGTTCGGCAGCGCGGCCGGGAGCAAAGGCGTCAGCTTGCGCTCCACCGTGGATGGGGGTGCCGTGGCTTTTGCGGATGAGAACATGCTGGCTACCATCCTGCGCAACCTCCTGTCCAACGCAATCAAGTTCACGCCCCGAGGCGGCCAGGTGGCCTTGACGGCGGACGCTTTCGGGGATTGGGAAAAGATCTCCGTCAGCGACACGGGCGTCGGGATGAGCAAGGACGATATAAAGAAGCTTTTCCGCATCGACACTCACTTTTCCTGCCTCGGCACGGATCAGGAGCGGGGGAACGGGATGGGGCTTATTCTTTGCAAGGAGCTCGTTGAGCTGAACGGAGGCCTGATCAGCGTGGAGTCGGAGCTCGGCAAGGGCAGCACTTTCTGCATCCGCCTTCCTCGTGCGGCGCCCGAGCGCCGGCCTTCCGCCGATTCGATTGCGGAGGTCCTTGTGTGAGTGAGGACCTGGCGGGCATGGACTGCGTTCCCTGCAGGGGAGGAGTTCCGCCGCTGGGAGCAGAAGGAATTGAAGAGCTCCGCCGCCAGATCTCTCCCGAATGGCTGGTGATCGAAGGGCACCACCTGGAGCGCGAGATACGTCTCAAGAACTTCCGCCAGGCAATGGCGCTTGCCAACCAGATTGCGGAAATCGCCGAACAGCAGGGTCACCATCCTGATCTCCTTGTTGCATGGGGAAGGCTGAAAGTCACCGTTTTCACCCACGCCATCGGCGGCCTGCACCAGAACGACTTCATCATGGCGGCCAGGATAGACGCCATGCTTCGGCCTTCAGTACCTTGAGCGAAAGGAGCCGTTATGTCCGTAACTTCCGCAATGCTTCCCCTGGGTACAATCTCTCCACGGTTCTCCCTTCCTGACTGCAGGGGCGGAACAGTATCCCTGGAGGATTTCACCGAGGCGCCCGTTCTGCTGGTGATGTTCATCTGCAACCATTGCCCGTACGTCAAGCATGTCCAGAAGCCGCTTGCAGCCCTTGTGAAGGATTATCAGGCAAAGGGCGTGGCGGTGGTGGGCATCAGCTCCAACGACATCTCCAGCCAGCCCGATGACAGCCCCGAGGCCATGGCAAAGGTGGCCCGGGAGATCGGCTACACTTTCCCCTTCCTGTACGACGAAAGCCAGCAGGTCGCGAAGGCGTACCACGCCGCATGCACGCCGGATTTCTTTCTCTTCGATGCGAAGCGAAAGCTCGTCTACCGGGGCCAGATGGATGCCAGCAGGCCAGGGAACAACATCCCCGTCACGGGGGCGGACCTGCGCCGAGCCCTGGACGCCGTTCTTGCCGGCAAGCCCGTTGCGGGGGAGCAGCGCGCAAGCATTGGATGCGGCATCAAGTGGAAGCCGGGAAACGAGCCGGAGTACTCGCAGGCCTGACTTGCCCGCTCCCAGGCCGGTGCGCCAGCGTTGACATTCATCTGATTCCTCACCACTATGAGGGCGCCAACGAGACCGCAATCATCCCGGGGGAGCGCCCTTTGCCGAAAACCACCAGAAAAACGGATCATCTGATATGAGCTATTTCGACTACACCGATCGTGCGGCTTTTCTCCACGACCAGGACCTCATCCACATCCTTTGCGCGGACCTCGCGTACACCGAGCTGCTGGAACGCTTTCTTGTGGATGATTTCCTTGCGCTGGACGGGGGAATGAAGATTCCCTTTTTCGCCGAGGTGCGTGACTACGTCGGCGCCGTGGACAAGGCGGACCCGCAGCACTGCTGGATCGTGAAGCAGGTGTCGGAGGACAATGCGCTGGGCGCGGCCATGGGGTCCATTTCCTTCTTCCTGGATTTTTTCACCAGGACCATTTCCGCCCCCACCGTGGTCACGCGCATCGGCGGGAAGATGTACAAGGCCGCCAAGATCATCACCAGGACCGAGCAGCTCACGGGGGCAGGCTACGCGGATACCCCGCAGATCAAGGAACAGCTGTTGCTTGACCTGGTGAACCGCTGGATCTACTGCGACGAGGACAGGAACCCCAACACCTACCTCGTCCGCTCCACCTCGCGGGGGGACCAGGTCGTGATTGCCGTGGATTTTTCGAATGTGGACCTGCTGTTCCCCGGCACGAAAATCAAGGGCCGCCAGGAGTCATTCGGGTGGGAGAAGATCGAGAAAACGCGCCGCCTCACGCCTTTGAAGGTCGAGCACTTCCAGGCCTACGACATGGAGTTCTTCGACATGCGCTTCGAGGCGTTCGCCAAAGTGGGGCGCAAAATGCTCCTGGAGCTCTGCAAGGGTTGCCTGCGTTTTCAGCCGGACCATGCCGACCTGGCAAAGACCGTCACCGACAACCTTCTCAAGCGCATCGAGTACGTGCATGACTACTTTGCGGGCCAGCTCACAAGAGTCTCCCGGGAGAAGTAGGACAGACCGGCGGGATTCCCCTGACCCGCAAACGTGCTTTCGATCACGACACAAAACAAAGAAATGACTGCATTCTCGATTGGTTGCCAACGCTGCAAGCGCTTCATTATCTTTCCCTGAAAGGAGAGACAGACACGATGAGCAAATTGCGGGTCATGACGGTAGCATCAGCGTTGGCGCTTCTTGCAATGGCGGGCTCAGCTGCCTTTGCCCAGGATACGCTGGGGATGAGCTCCCGGAAGCCGTCCGTGGACGGGGTAGTCAAACCCAACGAGTACAGCTACTCGCATGATTTCGACCAGCAGATAACCTTGTACGCCAGCCGCACCCCCACCACCCTGTATCTTGCGGTGGTTGGCAATACCTCCGGATGGGTTGCCCTTGGGCTTGGCCAGAAAATGGATGGGGCCGACATTTTCATGGGGTTCGTCAAGGATGGAAAGGCCTCGTTCAAAGCCCAGGTGGGTAAAGGGCACCGGCATGGCGATGCGCCCGCGGACGTCAGTGCCACGGTGGAATCCTATTCGCTGAAGGAAAATGGCGGCAAGACGACGCTCGAGGTGGCTCTCAAGGCCGGCTCATACATCAAGGCCGGCCAATCGTCGCTGGACCTGATCTTCGCCATGGGAGACCAGGGCAGCTTCAGCCAGTATCACAGCTATCGAAATTTGACGAGCCTGACACTCTCCAAGTAGCACCTGAAGCGGGGCGGCCGACAGGAAAGGAGCCCCGCTTTTTTCATCTTCGCGCCGCCGTTGCGGCTTCGCCCTGCTTCAGCCAATCCACCATTCCCTGGCCAAACCTGGCAAGATCCGCGGGAGTGCGGGAGCTCACAAGGTTGCCGTCCACGACCAGGGGCTCGTCAACCCAGACGGCCCCCGCGTTCAGCATATCGTCACGGATTCCCACCGTGCTGGTGGCCCTCCGCCCGTGAAGGATGCCTGCGGAGACGAGGACCCAGCCGGCGTGGCAGATGAAGGCAATCAGCTTGCCTTCCTCATCGAAATGTCTCACCAGGTCCTTGACGTGCTCTATCCTGCGCAGCTTGTCCGGCGCAAAGCCTCCGGGAACAAGGAGCGCATCGAAATCCGGCTCCTTGACGGCGTCGATTGCGACATCCGTCCTGCACGGGTAGCCGTGCTTTCCGTGGTACTCATGGCCCGCCTGCGGGCCGGCAACCACGACCTGCCATCCCTCCTCTTCGAGCCGGATCTTCGGGTACCACAGCTCGAGGTCCTCGTAGATCTCATCAACCAGGGCGACGATTCTCTTCATCTCCGGGCTCCTTTTCATTGAAGGTATCTCTTTGCGCCGGCCGTCGGCGAGCTTCGCGGAGATTGTTTTTGCATTTGCAGGAGCCTTGATGCATACTATGAGAAGCACGTGCGATGAAGCGGATTCTCCTGGTCGAGGACGATCAAGTCATTACGAATCTCATTGTGATCCTCCTCGAAAGAGAGGGCTACGAGGTGATCACCTCGTCCACCGCGGAGACCGGCATAGCCCTGGCGGCAAGCCGTTCGCCTGATCTCATCCTCATGGACATTGCGCTCCCGGGGATAGACGGGCTGGAGGCAACGCGGATCCTGAAAAGCCGTGATGCCACGCGGACTGTTCCGGTGGTTGCGCTCACCGCGCAGGCGCGGAAAGAGGATTCGGAAAGGGCGATGCGCGCCGGCTGTGACGGTTTCATTGCCAAACCGCTTTCCACGCGCGTCTTCCTGGCCCAGGTGGCCGGCCATATCCATCGCACGTCGTCGAGAAAGGAGTGATCGCCACACCATGCCGGGAGGACACAGGGTCCTCGTCGTCGATGACGACGAGATCATCAGGAAGTTCATGCGTGACCTCCTGGAGGTGAACCGTTTCGAGGTGGAGGAAGCGCCGGGTGTGGCAGCCGCCTCCCAGACCCTGCGGGACCGTGAGTTCGAGGTCGTGCTGACGGACCTGATGCTCCCGGACGGGAGCGGACTGGACGTCCTGCTGGCGGCCCGCGCGCGGCCCTACCAGCCGGAGGTCCTTCTCATCACCGCGTACGGAACAATCGACTCCGCCGTTGAGGCGGTCAGGGCAGGGGCGTTCGACTATCTCACAAAGCCGCTGTCAACCCAGAAGCTCCTCCTTGCGGTGGACAGGGCCATAGAGCGGCGCAGCCTCAAGCGGGAGGTCCGTGAGCTGCGCACCGCCGTGGAGGGCCGATACGCTCCTGAGAACATCGTGGCAGCGAGCCCCGGCATGCGCAAGGTCCTGGAGATGGTGAATATCGTTCGGACCTCCGATTCCAGCATCCTCATCCAGGGCGAAAGCGGCACGGGCAAGGAGCTTGTGGCTCGTGCCATCCATTACCGCGGGCCGCGGGCCGGCCGCCCGTTCATTGCGCTGAACTGCGCGGCGCTCCCTGAAGCCCTGCTGGAAAGCGAGCTTTTCGGATACGCGAAGGGCGCTTTCACCGGGGCCAGCGGAGAGAAGAAGGGCCTCTTCGAGGAGGTTGAGGGCGGAACGCTGCTCCTTGATGA
The DNA here is from genome assembly GCA_963710335.1 of uncultured Spirochaetota bacterium. GTDB lineage: Bacteria > Spirochaetota > Spirochaetia > SZUA-6 > Fen-1364 > Fen-1364. The sequence continues at coordinate 489,549 of CAVQAA010000021.1, read as the reverse complement.
GATTGGCGACATGCCCGCCGCCCTGCAGGCCAAGCTGCTTCGAGTGCTGCAGGAAGGGGAGGTCCGAAGGGTCGGGAGCGCATCCGTTCGCAAAGTCGACGTCAGGATCATTGCATCCACGAACAAGGACCTGGCCTCGCTGATCCGCACCAGGGGCTTCCGGGAGGACCTTTACTATCGCCTGGCCGTCATCCCCATCTCAATTCCGCCGCTGCGCGAGCGGCGGGAGGACATCGAGCCGCTGTGCCGCCACTTCATGGCGGTTCATAGCGCAAAGCTCGGAAAAGAGATTCCCACCCTGGACCCGGTGTCCATGGAATCCATGCTGGATTACTCCTGGCCCGGCAATGTCCGGGAGCTGGAGAACGTGATCGCGCGCGCGGTCACCCTTTCCTCGGCGGCGCACATAACGGCGGAAGAGTTCGGCCGGATCTTCTCCCTGGGCCGGGCACCCACCCAGACAATGGAGCGCGCGCCGGCGGGCACTCCTGGCGCCCCCGAGCGGGAGCAGCAGGAGAGGGAAGCCATTGTGCGCGCCCTTCAGCAGGGAAACGGCAACCAGACCAAGGCAGCCAGGATCCTCGGCATGGGGCGCAACACTCTATGGAGGAAAATGAAAAAGTATGGGATTGACCTGCCGCAGTGATGTTCCAGGGCTGTTCCAGAGCCTGGAACAGCCTGTTCCATTCGGATACACCGGCTTGCACTTGCGGCACACGGTTGTCCCTGATTAGACATCCTTGGCCAGAAAAGGCCTCTTATCTTGGAGTTTTTAGCGTAATTTGGAGGATATAGACAGGTGCAGGCCGATACCTGATTGGCACGCTGTTTGCTTTAATAAGTGAGTACACTTTTGTGCACGAGGGAGGATGGCAAAAATGGCGAAAAGAGTTCTCGTGGTCGATGATGCGAATTTCATGCGCATGATCGTCAAAGACACACTGACCCCCCGGGGCTTCCAGATCTGCGGGGAGGCGACCAATGGGGCCGAGGCAGTGACGAAATACAACCAGCTGAAGCCCGACCTGGTGACCATGGACATAACGATGAAGGTGAAGGACGGGCTGCAGGCGGCCCGTGAGATCCTTGCCGCTGACCCCAACGCGCGGATCGTCATGGTCACGGCTCTTGGCCAGGAGAAGATGCTCCTGGACTCGATTGCCCTCGGCGTGCGGGATTTCGTTGTGAAGCCTTTCACCGCAGAGCGCATCCTGTCCGCTGTCGAAAAGGCGCTGGTCTAGAAAGGAATGCCCCAGATGAAAATCAACGCAAAGCACGTCAATCCTTTCGTGGAGGCGGCCATGAAGGTCGTCAGCCAGGTGGCCGGCATCGAGGTCCGAAGGGGACACCTGTCCTACAAGGCGAAGGTCGAGCCTTCCTTCGGGGTGTCGATCATCATCGGGATTTACGGGTTCCTGACCGGCCAGATCGTCTACAGCCTGGACGGCAAGCTTGCCGAGCGGCTGGTGGACAAGCTCCTTGAGGGCAAGTCCCCGCAGCAGAAGAAGATCATGTTCCTCGACTCCCTGGGGGAGGTGGCCAACATGATCACCGGCAATGCAACGGCGCTGCTCAACCAGAAGCAGGACCAGGTCCTGAGCATCACCACTCCGGCAATCGCGGCGGGGGATAATCTCAGCATTCACCTTGTCCCCAAGCCTGCGCTGGTCCTGGGCTTGATCACGCAGTACGGCCCCATCGAGATCAGCATCGCGGTCGAGGAGAAAGAGACCCTGAACGAAACGGACGCCTTCGAGGACGTTCTGACCGAATCCTGAGCCGGGAGGAAGATTCATGGAAGTGAAGGCGGAATACAGAACCATATTCTGCGAAGAGGCCGCCGACCAGCTCAAGGAGTGGGAAGAAAGCCTTCTTGCGCTGGAAAAAAACCCTGAGGATGGCGAGCAGATCAACCGGATGTTCCGCGCCATCCATACGATGAAGGGATCGGCGGGTTTCATCGGCTACGACGGGCTGGCACGGTTGGCGCATGACCTTGAGTCCTCCCTCCAGCAAGTGCGCGAAGCAAAAGGCAGCTTCGACTCCACGGCCGCCTCCTTCCTTTTCGAGGGCCTCGACCTCTGCAGGTCCATGATCGACTCATTTACTGAGGGCCGGGAAGCAGCGGTCGATACCAGAGACTTTCTGGCCCGCCTGAGCGCCATCCGCCCCGCGGAAAGCCCGGCGGGCGGCGCCGCGCAGGCCGGGCCCGCGTCGGCCGCCGCACCTCCTGTGTCCGCCGCGGGACCGGCCAATCTCTGCGCGTGCAGGCTCGCGGTCCACATCGACGGCGCCGCCCGGGAAGCGTATCTCAGGGCGTTTCTCGTCAAGAGCAGGATCGAGCGCATGGGAAGAATCCTTGCCGTCGATCCGTCCCTGGAATCCCTCAAGGACAGCGCCGGTGCGTTCTCTTACGTGGTCACTCTCGAGACCGCAGTTGATCCTGCCTCGATCCCCGGCAGCATCAACATCGACCAGGTGACCGTGGCCCTTGCGCCGGGCGCGGCCCGGGCCGGGTGGAAGAGCCGACTCCCGCCTCCTCTGACCAGCGGGTAGTCAAGCCCTCCCGCATGGACGAGGTTGTGCGCGTTTCCGTCGCCAAGCTCGATACGCTGCTCAACCTGGTGGGCGAGCTGGTCATCCACAACTCGGGGTTCGTGGCCCTTTCCCAGCAGCTGCGGGAGGAGTACGGAAAGACCCCCTTCATCTATGACCTGGAACAGAAGACCGAGGCCCTGTCCGCGATAACGCGTGACCTGCAGGAAGGCATCATGAAGGCGCGGATGCTTCCCGTGGCGAATGTCTTCAACAGGTTCAACAGGGTGGTACGGGACCTCTCCAAGGCCAGCCGCAAGAGCGTATCCCTGGAGATCTTCGGCGAAGAGACGGAGATCGACAAGAAGGTGATCGACCGCATTGGAGAGCCGCTTGTCCACCTCATCAGGAACGCGGTGGATCACGGCATCGAGGGCCCTGAAGAGCGCACGGCCGCCGGCAAGAACCCGGAGGGCCGCGTGCGATTGGGCGCTTACCAGGACGGGGACCATATTTGCATCGAGGTTTCCGATGATGGGCGCGGGCTGGACAGGGCGGCAATCCTGAGCAAGGCCCTTGAGAAAGGGCTGCTCACCCCTGAGGAGGCGCCGCGAGCCAGCACGGAACGGATCCTTGGCTTCATTTTCCTGCCGGGGTTCAGCACGGCCGTGCGAATCTCCGACATATCGGGCCGCGGGGTCGGGATGGACGCGGTGAAAGCCGCTGTCGAGGAAATGAGCGGGACACTGCGCGTGCGCTCCACGCCGGGTGTCGGCACGACAATCACAATCACCCTTCCCCTCACCATGGCCATCATCTCCGCCGTGCTGGTGGAGGTGGACGCGGCCACATTCGCCGTGCCTCTCTCCTCGGTGCGGGAAATCCTGAAGATACGGCTGGATGCGCTGAAGAGCGTGGCAGGCAGAAGGGTCATCCTGGTTCGTGAGGAGATCCTTGCCCTTGTCCACCTGGGCAACGCGCTCAAAGCGGGAAAGGACTCCGAGCAGCAGCCCGCAACGGAAGGGATGCCCGTCGTGGTCGTGGACTTCGAGGGCCGCAAGATCGGCCTCGAGGTTGAGAAGATCATCGGGACCCGGGAGATCGTCATCAAGAGCCTGAGCCGCCACTACCGCGAGATCGACGGCCTGATTGGCGCCTCCATCCTGGGCAACGGGAAGATCGCCCTGATTGTGGACGTCGAGACGCTGGTCAGCCAGCATTATCACGGCGAGGGCGGAAACGGACGGCTGGGCCGCAAGGGAAGCGTGGACATCGAGGCACGCTACGAGGAAGCCCGGATGCCTCAGCAGCCTGCGCCCCTGCCTCCCCCTGCGCCTCGTCCGGCAGATGTCCCCGCGCCCGCCGCGGCGAAGGCCCCCACCCCCAACCCAGCCCCTGCGCCGACGGCGGAGCCTTCCCTGGTGGAGCAGCTTGAGCCCGTCGAGATGACGGAGCTGGGAGAGCTGGCCCGAAAAGTCATCTACAGCCAGGGTACTCCGCTGGAAGTGGTGAACAACACGAGCGCCATCCAGGCCTCGATGTCCCTTTCCCAGTTCACGGGCCGCGAGATCCGCGTGAGCTTCCCCGAGTCACGGCTCATCCCCATCAGCGAGGTCGCTGAGACCATGGGGGGAGAGGAAGCTTCGGTGGGCGGGATCTATGTCGAGGTCCAGGGAGACCTGCGAGGCGGCATCCTGCTTGTGCTCCCGTTGGACAATCTCCTGGAGATGGAGGACCTGGTGCACGGGCAGTCGGTGGGAACGACGAAGGAGCTGGCCGGCGTCGACCTGTCCGCCATGTGCGAGATGGGGAACATCCTGGCGGCCAGCTTCATCAACACGATGGCTGACAGCACGAATCTCATGGTTGCCCCCGGGGTGCCTGAGATCAGCGTGGACATGTGCCTGTCCGTGATCGACTCCGTCCTGGCCCATTTCAACCAGCCCGGCGACGAGATCCTGATCACCGAGGCTGTCATCTACGGCTCGGGCTCGGAAAACGTGGTATGTCACCTCGTGCTCTTCCTGGAGCCGGACTCACTGAAGAAGCTCATGGACGCCCTTGAAGCGGGTCCTTCCACGGGCGCGGCGGGATGATATGACGGGGGAAATCGTGAACGTGCGAATGGCGGAGATGAACATGGTGCGGGACTCGCACAGCCTCAAGACCATCCTCGGCTCCTGCGTCGGGGTGATCCTGCACGACCCCGTGAAGCGCATCAGCGCCCTGGCGCACGTGATGCTCCCCCGGAGCACGCAAAGGGACTCGTCGATCGGGAAGTACGCGGATACCGCAATACCTGCGCTTCTTGCCATGATGGCAGGAAACGGAAGCCGCGCTTCATCCCTCCAGGCGTACCTCATTGGCGGGGCCAAGATGTTCCCCATGGCTTCCGGAGGGATCGGCTCCATTGGGGACCAGAACGTCGAAGCGGCCCGCAAGGTGCTGGAGGACGCCGACGTGCCCATCGTGTTCGAGGACACCGGCGGAACCCGGGGCAGGACCGTGATCTTCAATAATCAAAGCGGGGAGGTCTCGGTGCACACCCTCCGCCCCACCGTACCGGTGGGAGGGGCAGCGTGAACACTCAAGCGCTCTCCACCCTGGGGCTTCCCATCATTTCGGATGAGACTTTCAACGAGTTTCGCGCCTTCATCTTCGAGAAGACCGGCATCCACATGCGCGACGGAAAGCAGATCCTCATCTCCAACCGTCTGCGAAAGCGCCTGGCAGCCCTGCACCTTTCTTCCTATGAGGAATACTACCGCCTCCTGGTCTCCGGCCACGCCGGGGAAGGGGAGCTTCATAACTTCATCGACGCGGTCAGCACGAACGAGACCTACTTTTTTCGGGAGATCAACCATTTCAACGTGCTGCGAAAGACCATTCTCCCCGAGATCCTCCGGCGCAGACGCCACGTGAGGGTCTGGAGCGCCGGATGCTCAACGGGTGAGGAGGTCTACACCCTGCGGATCGTGGTCAACGAGGCGTTGTCGGACTGTGAGCAGCCCGGCGCGGATGTGAGCATCGTGGGCACCGACATCAGCACCTCGGCGGTCTCCCGGGCAAAGAACGGGGTGTACTCCGAGCGCGCCCTGCACCTTGTTCCGCAGGCCGCCCTGGAGCGCAACTTCGCCCCGGCAAAGGACGGGATGCGGCAGATCAGCCGGGAAATGCGGGACGGTGTGGAGTTCCGTGTGCATAACCTGTTCAAGGACCCTCTGCCCGGCGGGCCTTTCGACATCATTTTCTGCCGCAACGTCATGATCTACTTCAACAAGGCAACCCAGACGAGGCTGGTGGACGAGGTCTTTGCGAACGCCCTTGATCCCGATGGGTATCTCTTCATCGGGCACTCGGAATCCCTGAGCGGCTTCAGCCGCAGGTTCCGCTACATGGCCGCTTTCAAGGCGCCCATCTACCGCATGAAGAAGGAGACGGAATCGTGATACGCGTCATGGTTGTCGACGATTCGGCCCTCGTTCGCAGGATTGCAACGGACATTCTTTCTTCGGATCCGGAAATCACGGTTGCTGCCACCGCGGCCACCGCGGAGTTCGCCCTGGCAAAGCTTGAGCGGGAACGCCCCGATGTGATCACCCTGGACCTCGAGATGCCCGGCATGGGCGGCCTGGAAGCCATACGCCGGATCATGAGCCTGCGGCCCACGCCCATCATCGTGATGAGCGCTCACGCCCGCAAAGGCGCGGACCTTACGCTCCAGGCCCTCGAGGCCGGGGCCGTGGATTTCGTTCTCAAACCCGCCAATTCCCTTTCCGGAGGCATTCCCGCCATTGCCCGTGAGCTGACCGAGAAGGTCAGGGACGCGGCGCGCATTGTCATGGCCCCACGGGCTGGCCTGGACACCCCGCTCCAGGCTCCCGCGGAGCCTCCGGAGCCCGTGACAGGAGCCGCCGGCCCTGCCATGCCCGCGCCCGTCGCCTTGCCGGCATTCGAGGGAGACGTTGGCGACCTGGTGGCCATAGGGACATCGACAGGCGGCCCCGTGGCACTCAAGACCGTCCTCATGCAGCTCCCCGGGGATTTTCCCGCTGGAGTGGTGGTGGTCCAGCACATGCCGCCGGTCTTCACCAGGGCTTTCGCGGACAGGCTGGACCAGTGCTGCGCCGTGAGGGTGAAGGAGGCGGAGAACGGGGACGCCATCGTGCCCGGGAGGGTGCCGATTGCCCCGGGCAACTGGCACATGACGGTCACCCGGCTCGGCATCGAGCCCCGCGTCCTTCTCAACCAGAACGATACAGTCAACGGCCATCGCCCGTCGGTGGACGTGCTGATGCGCTCCGTGGCCCGGGAGTTCGGCTCCCACGCCGTCGGCGTCATCATGACGGGCATGGGCAAAGACGGCGCCGAAGGCCTGCGGGAGCTTCGGTCTCGCGGCGGGCGCATCATCGCACAGGACAAGAACACTTCCGTCATCTACGGGATGAACAAAGAGGTGGTTCAGAACGGGGACGCCCACGAAGTCGTCCCTGTCGACCAGATTGCCTCCCGCCTGCGGGCTTGCGTCCGTGGCGGGAGCGCAGCAAGGAGCGCCGTATGAAGCTGGGTGAGCGCTACAACCTGGACAATATGAAGAACAGGGCGGAAGAGATGGTCTTCGAGGCCATCGAAAAGCAGATCGAGAAGGGGAGGGACATGTGCACCTGCGAGGAGTGCGTCCTGGACCTGGCCGCGTGGACCTTGAACCACGTGAAGCCGGGGTATTACACCTCGCTTCTTGCCCCCTTGATGCCGCGGCCCGAGGCCGTGCGCAAGCTGCAGGTGGAGATCGAGCTGGCCCTCGACTCCGGCCTGAAGAAGCTGAAGAACCATCCCCATCACAGTTAAGGAGCAGCCGACTATGCAGGATCTTGCGGGGCCGGGAGCAAGGCCAGTACCGATAGCCGTTCCACCTCAGATCAAGCCGCCCCACATCCTTGTCCTTGAGGACCAGACGGAGATCCGTTCCCTCATCACCGCCATGCTCAAGATCAGGGGGTTCACATGTGACACGGCAGGGACCCTTGCGGAGGCCCGCGGGATGGTGGCCCGAGCCGTCTATGACATGTATTTCCTCGACGTGAACCTTCCCGACGGAAGCGGCCTTTCCCTTGCGGAGGAAAGCACCTCCTCACCGCTGGTCATCGTCATCACCGGGTGCAGCGACATCCAGACCGCCGTGCAGGCCATCCGGGACGGCGCCATCGATTTCATCACGAAGCCTTTCACCGTGGGGGACTTCCTCCAGCGCCTCGACAGGGCCATGGAGGAATGGAAGAGCCGGACCAACACGCGCTACTACGCCCGCGCGCTGGAAAACCTGGTGATGGTCAAGGCGAACGAGCTCTCCCAGACCTCCCGACAGCTGAACGAGGTCCGTGATTCGACGGTGGCCGCCCTGGGGGCCGCGCTGAACCTCAAGGACCACGAGACCTCCGACCATTGTCGCAGGGTCTCCCAGAACAGCGTCCGTCTGGGTGAAACGCTTTCCCTCTCAGCCTTCGAGCTGCAGAACTTGAAGTGGGGGGCCTACCTCCATGACGTGGGCAAGATCGGAGTGCCCGAGCACATCCTTCTCAAGCCCGGGGACCTCAGCAAGGAGGAGCGTACCGTGGTGGCGAGGCACCCCCTCATGGGGTGGACCATGCTGCAGGGGATCGACTTCCTCAGCTATGCCACCGATGTCGTGCTCTCCCACCATGAGAGGTTCGACGGGACAGGCTACCCCAAGAAGCTCGCGGGCACCGACATACCCCTGCACGCGAGAATTTTCGCCGTGATGGACGCCCTGGACGCCATGACGTCCGAGCGCCCCTACCGCCCGGCAGTCCCGTTCGCGGACGCATGCCGCGATCTGGAGAGCCAGGCCGGAACACAATTCGATCCGGAAATACTGTCGATCTTTCTGCGCGCATCCGAATCCACCTGGTTGATCCAGGGCCGGATGCAAGCAACAGCCTGACCGGTGTGAAGGCCGGTCTTTTGAGAGCGGAGGTACGAGTAATGGATGCTTTGAAGAACAGGGCGGACACGAGGGGAGAGCTTCGCCAGTTCATCAGTTTTTCCGTGGGGGACGAGGAGTACGGGCTTGAGCTCCTGACCGTGAAAGAGGTGATCCGAGTCAGGGAGATCACCTGGCTGCCCAAGGCGCCCAGCTTCGTCAAGGGGATCATCAATCTGCGCGGCGATGTGATCCCCATCATCGACCTGCGGGACAAGTTCGGTCTCGAGGCCAAGGAAGCCACCGCAATGACCCGGGTCATCGTCGTCGAGGTTGACGGAAAGCTGACCGGGATGGTGGTGGATTCCGCAAGCCAGGTCGTGCGGATCCCCGTGGACCAGATCGACCCGCCCCCTCCGGTTTTCGGCGGGGTAGCGCAGGATTTCATCACCGGCGTCGGGAAAATCGATGACAAGCTGATCATCCTCCTGAACAGCGACGCAATTCTCACCGCGGAGGAGAGAACGCAGCTGGGCTCCCTGCACGAACAGCCGGCGGGGGATCAGGCAGGAAAATAGCCCATGAGCCCCGGTTCTCCGGAGTCCCCCGGCTCGCTGTTGAGCCGCTTGTGACCACCCATCGGCTCCTTTCCGCGTTCGACAGGGACGCCACGGGCCTGGAGTGGCTGCACGGCGACCTGTTCGACGGCCGGGCCGAGGTGGCGCTCTCCGCCCTGGACGCGGTTGCCTCCCTTGCCAACCCGGTCAGCTTCGCTTTTGTCACAAGGGTCCTTGCGTCCGGAAGCGGTGAGCTTCAGACCGCGGCGGTCAGGGCCCTGGGGAAGGTACGCCACCCCGGCTCGGCCCGGGCGCTCGTGGACCTGCTGAAGACCACGCGGGACGAGGGCCTGCGCCGCGAGATTCTGGATGCGCTGGCCGTTGCCGTTCCCAAGGACCGGGAGCTGGCAGGTTTTGTGCGCCAGATTGCCCGCTCTCCGCTGGCCTCTGCCGGGGCCCGTGCGCACGCGGTGGGTCTTCTCATCCGGCTGCGCGGCGAGGCGGCGCTGGATGAGCTTCTGGGTGACTCCCGTGAGGAGACCGCGGACCAGGTTCTCCGATCCGCGGCCGAGATGCCGGCCCTTGCCGCCAAGGCCGTGGCCCAATACGCGCCGCGTTTCAAGACACTTCCGGCCCGCATACGCGCGGAGCTTGTGTCCCTTTCGCTGACCCAGGACCTGGAGGCATCTGCCGCGCTGCTGCGGGACGCTCTTGCCGACCCGGTGGCGGATGTGCGCCGCGCCGGCTACGTGGGGTTTGCCACCGCCGAGCACCATCAGAAGCTCTTCCCGACTTTCATCGAATGCCTCCTGGGCCGGGCGGAGAGCAACGCCGCCCTGGAGGACGAGGCTCACGAGGCAATCAGCCGCATGGCGCGAACCGAGGGGGTCGCTCGCACGGTGTCAACGGCGCTCCGTGGCCGGGTGATCACCTTCATCATCGAGCATTTCCGCAAGCTGCGTGAGGAAGGACGGCACATAGCCAGTGAGTCCCACGAGCTGGGCTGGCTCATCATGAGGTCGAAGGAGTACCTGGAATACTACTGCGACGAAGAGTTCAAGGCCGCGCTTTTGCGCTACCTCAAGGGCGCGTCAACGGACTCGGACGATGACCTGCTGAAAAAGCTCAAAGCCACCGCGGTACGGGTTGAGGTGCGCCATTTCGACGGCTACACGGCACTCGCGGAAGTCATCAAGAACCGCGAGAGAACAGGGATGGGACTGGTAGCCCGGGAGCTTGCGCTTGCGAAACCCGGCAAAGGCCTTCTTTTCTGGCAGCTCATCCGCGCGATTCGACTGGCCACCGTGGTTCTGAGCCCGTCCGCCGGGCCGACGGCGGAGAGCACGCTGAAAGGGATTTATACCTGGGCCCGGGGGGAGAAGCTGTTCCGGCTTGCCGAAGCCGCGCTCTGGGCGTTCGCGCGAGTGAACCCTGCTGATGCGGTGGCGGCATGCAACGAATGCCTGACCCCGCCGCTGGCCAGCAAAGTGCTGGCAATCACTTCTCTTCACTTGCTGCGGGAGCTCAGCCCGTCCGACCTGGAGCCTTCCTCTGCCCGACTTCTCTCAGTTCAGGATGACCCGTACATCACGCTCAACGCCGTGGAGGCAATCACGGCTTTTCCCGCCTCATCGAACGGGGACCTGGCAAAGGCGCTCCTGACCCGGCTGTCTCTTTCCACCAGCAGGGAGGTGATAGAGTCCATCAGCGCCTATCTGGGGGACAAGGCATCCCTGGACCTCATGGAGAGCCTGAGAGACATGTACGCCGGCGGGGACGAGACGCGTAAATCCGCGGTTCTGGCAATCATGGGCCGCCGGATAGCGTCCGGTTTCATCGGCAACCGGGAAGGGACCATCGAGTTCCTGTACAAGATTCTTCGGGGAGACGACGTTGCGCACCGGCGCGCCGCCGGGCTCCTTCTGTGGAGGCTTGGCGACGACTACGCCCCGGAAGTTTTGCGGGATTTCCTCTCCTCCGGCGCCCTGGAGGAGAGGGCAGAAACGCTGCGTGGTCTCAAAGGCCTCCTTCGCCCGCAGCTTCTGCCTTTCCTTGCCCCTCTGCTGGCGTCGGAAGCCCCGTTCATCCACGAACCGCTTCGCGAGCTCCTGCTGGGCGCCTCGGAGGACCTGCGCCCCGGCGTGCTGGAGCTTGCGCTTCGCCTGAGAGGCACTCCCGCCGGTGAGGATGCGGAAGCCTCTCTCTCCGAGGACCCGGGGGCAGCCGTGGATTTCCGCACGGAGCGCAACGCGTTCCAGTTCGAGCGGGAAAACGTGCAGGACCTCGTGATCCTCTTCACCGACATCCAGGGTTACTCCAAGAAAGCCCAGTTTCTCACGCCGCAGCAGGTCTCCACGCTGATCCAGGACTACGAGAAGATCCTCCTTGCCCTGACGGAAGCGCACAGGGGGGAGCTGATCAAGCGCATGGGCGACGGTCACTTGTTCGTGTTTCAAGAGCCGCTTGCCGCCGTGCTGGCGGCCATCAGACTGCAGAAGTCGCTGCGCCGCTTCAATCGCTACCGGGATGAAAACTCGCGAGTCGTCATCCGCATCGGCATCCATTGCGGCAAGGTTGTCCGCAAAGGGCAGGGAGACGTCCTGGGCAACACGGTGAACATTGCTTCGCGCCTGGAAAGCTCGGCGCAACCCGGCTCCGTTCTCGTTTCCGACCAGGTCCATGAGAAGGTCAAGGATTATGTCCACGCGCGGGAGATAGGCCGGATCACGGTGAAGAACATCTCGGAGCCCATTCGGGTCTACGAGCCTTACGAGGTGGTGCTCGACCTTCCGGCGGCTCTGGACCCCTTGAAGGGCGGGAAGGCCGCGGGGCGGCCTGCCGAGAGGCCGGCCGGCGCTGCCGTCACCCCCGCCAGCGCTCTCTCTGCCGCGCCTTCAGAGGTCGTGACCGTGGACCCGGACGTGCTTCGCCAGATCACCATATGCTTCGAAAGCCTGCAGAGCCTGTGCCGGGAAGCGCAGGACGGAAACGTCCCCCTCGTCCCCATCAATGAGAAGGTGCTTGCTCAATGGGACCTCATCAGGCCCCGGCTGCCCCCCACCGGGGCAACCCAGAGCGGCTGAGGACGCATATGAACGGCAGGCAGGCGATACAGGGCGTTCCCTTGCGAAGCGTTATCGACGCCCTTCCTTTGTCCATCTTCTGGAAAGACCGGGATTCGCGCTATCTGGGATGCAATGACTTCTTCGCGCGCGCGGCCGGCCTTCCCCGCCCTGAAGCCGTCACGGGGCTTTCGGACGCCGACATGCCGTGGGCGGACAAGGCACGCAGGTTCCGGGAGGAGGACGTGCGGATCCTGCGAACCGGGGAGCCGTGGCGGGCGTACGACGAGGTCACCGCCACGCGGGACGGAACGCGTGTTTTCATGCGCACCGCCAAGGTCCCCCTGCGCGACAGCGTGGGGCAGGTTGTCGGGGTGGTTGGCGCGTACGAATGGATCAACCACACGGACCTTGCGCCCATGGAGATGCCGGATTCCGAGGAAAGACTGCGCGCTTTGACGGAAACGGCCGCGGAGGCCGTGGTGGTGGTCCAGGACGGCACCATCGTCTACGTCAACGGGCGCGGCAGGGAGATCTTCGGCGCCACGCAGGAGGAAATCACCGGCCTGGCGGTGGACAAGGTCGTGCATCCGCGGGACCGGCGCAGGGTCCGGAATGATTTCGTCAAGGTCCTTTCCGGGGAGGAGCCCGCGTTCGCCTCCTTGTACGAGTTTCGTATCGTCAATCGCCAGCGCAGGGTGCGTTGGCTCCAGGCAAGCACCATCCTGATCCCCTGGGCGGGCAGGGCCGCTACTCTCCATTTCATCATTGACGCGACGCCGTCACGCCGGCAGCGGCAGATGCAGGAGGCGTTGAACAGGGCCTCGGCCGCAATGGCCGGCCCGCTGGATCCGAACGCCATTTTCCCGGCCGTGGCTCGTGAGCTGGCTTCCATCGACTTCCTGATGCATGTGTTCACGTTGAACCCGGACGGGACTTTGTCCCTGAGCTTCCTGGGGAAGAGGCCCGGGACGGCTGCGGACCTTGCAAAGATCTTCGGGATGCCCGTTGCCATCTCCCCATTTTCGTTGCGGGACGGGGGAGAGTTCTCCCAAGTTGTCCAGGGTCGAAGGACCATCCTCATCACGAACATCGCCCGACTTCTGGAGTCCGTTCTTCCCCCGGGGCTGCGCCACGCGGTTCCCCAGGTGGTGAAAGCCGTTGCCGTGCCACGCATGATCCTGGCGCCCCTTGCGGACGACAACTCGGTCATCGGGATGATTGCGCTGGAAAACGCGGACATGACGGAAGGAGACTTGCCGGCGGTCACGGCGTTTGCGCTCCAGATGGGCTCCGCGCTCCAGCGCGCGCGCATGTCCGTGGCCATGGCCACGGAGAACGCGGAGCGGCGCCGAGCGGAGGAAGAGCGGGCCCGGCTGTATACCGCGATCGAGCAGGCCGCCGAATACGTGCTGATAACCGACGCGGACGGCATGATCACCTATACGAACCCCGCGTTCGAGCGCGTCACCGGGTACTCGCGGGATGAAGCAAGAGGCAAGTCTCCCCGACTGCTGAAAAGCGGCCGGCAGGACGACGCTTTCTACAAGCGGATGTGGGAAACCCTCGTTGCCGGGGAGGTCTGGCGCGGCCAGCTGCTCAACCGCAGGAAGGACGGAAGCACGTACCTGGAGGAGGCCACCATCAGCCCGGTGAAGGCGAGGGACGGCCGGATCGTGAGCTATGTGGCCGTCAAGCGCGACGTAACGGAGGCGACGGAGCTGGAAGAGCGCCTCCGCCATGCGCAGAAGATGGAGGCCGTCGGCCGGCTTGCAGGCGGCGTGGCGCATGATTTCAACAACATCCTGACCACGATCACCGGGTATGCGGACCTGCTGCTCACCGGGCTGGGTGAGGAGGATCCGCGCGCGGCCGAGGTTCGGGAAATCCTTGCCGCCTCCCGGCGCGCCACGGGCCTGACGCGTCAGCTGCTCACGTTCAGCCGAAAGCAGGTGATCTCACCGCGCCTGGTGAGCCTGAACGCGGTGATAGAGAACCTCCATGCAATGCTGCGCCCGCTGATCGGGGAGGACGTCCAGCTGGAGTACGAGCTTTCGCGGGAGCTGTGGCCGGTGCTGGCGGACACCGGACAGCTTGAGCAGGTGATACTCAACCTCTCCGTCAACGCCCGTGACGCCATGCCAGACGGCGGCACGCTCACGTTTCGAACGCACAACCTGCGCCGGGATTCCGCCTGCGCGGCGTCGCCGGACGAGCTTGTCGTGCTCACGGTCCGCGACACCGGCGTCGGAATGAGCGAGGAGGTGAGGTCCCACCTCTTCGAGCCTTTTTACACCACCAAGAAGCCGGGGGCGGGGACGGGGCTGGGTCTTGCCACCGTTTACGGGATCGTGAACCAGAGCCAGGGGCATATCGAGGTGTCCAGTCAGCCGGACCGGGGCACGGAGTTCCGGCTCTACTTCCCCCGGGTGCCCGGCAGCGTCTCCCGGGAAGAGGGGGAGCCGTCCTCCGCAAAGCTTCCCCGGGGGAGGGAAACGATCCTGCTCGTGGAAGACGAGGCTGCCGTTCGAACACTCACGTGCACGCTCCTTAGCGGGTGGGGCTATACCGTGCTGGAGGCAGCGGTCCCCACCGAGGCCATTGCCATTGCGGAGCGCCGGGGGAATCCATCAAGCTCCTGCTCACCGATGTCGTCATGCCGGGAATGCGGGGCAGCGAGCTTGCAAACAGGGTCCTCCCCTTGTGCCGGTCCGCGGAAGTACTTTTCATGTCAGGATACCCGGATGATGAGGGGTTGGGGCTCGGCCGACTGGGACCGAAAGTCCACTTTCTTCCCAAGCCCTTTACGCCGGAATCCCTTGCGCGCAAGGTACGGGAGACACTTGATGGCGAATAACGGAACTTTCCTGAAGAGCCTCGGCGCACTGCTTGGCCGTCGTGCCCCGGCGTCGAGCCTGCCCGCGCCGAGCGCCGCGCGTGATACCACATCGGACACCGTGGAGCGCCTGGCCGGAGGGGTGGCTCATGATTTCAACAACATCCTGCTCGTGGTTCGCGGATACGCCGAGCTTGCCCTCGGGGAGGACGACCTGGGCGCAGGGGCCAGGGGCCATTTGCAGGAAGTCATGTCCGCGCTGCAACGGGCCTCTGAGCTCGTTGGCCAGCTTCTTTCGGTGGGCCGACGCGCCTCATCGTCCCTGGGGGAGATCGACCTGAACGAATCGATAAGCCGGGCCCTGGAGAAGGTCCGGACTTCACGGGGCGGCGGCTTCCAGGCAAGCTTTGTCGCCGGCGCCGGCATCCCGCGCCTCCTTGCCTCCGCGGACCAAGTGGAGAGGCTCATCGCAAGCCTGGTCACTTACGCAACCGAGAGGACGGCCAAGGGAGGCCGGCTGTTCGTTGAGTCGAGCCTGGCATCGGAAAGCCCTCCCACGGGACAGCGCATCGTGCTGAGGGTGACCGCTCCGGGGGCCGTTGTTTCGGATGATGAGAAAACCAATGTGTTCGAGCCGTTCTACGTCTCCCCGTCCACCGGCAGGAGAATGGGATTGGGCCTGGCCGCGGCTCAGGGCACCGTCTCCCTCCTGGGAGGGGGGATCTCATTGCACAATCCCCCGTCGGGAGGCATCGAGTTCCTCATCACGCTCCCTGTCCGAACCGAGAGCATGAAAGCTCCGCCTGCCCTGGCCGGCGGCACCATCCTCATAGCCGAAGACGATACGGGGGTAAGAGACCTTGCCTCGCGCGTGCTTGGAAAAGAAGGGTATCGCGTGCTTGCGGCCCGCGACGGAGAGGAAGCAGTCCAGCTTTTCCAGCGAAACAGGGAGGTCATCCGGATCGCCATCCTTGACGACGTGATGCCCAAGCTCAGCGGCCGCACGGTCCTTGAGCGAATCCGTGAGACCAGCCCCTCCCTCCCGGTCATCCTGTGCACGGGCTATGCGTGGGGCGTGCAGGAATCGGTTGCACGGCCGAACGTGGAGGAGACCCTGGCAAAACCCTATGACCCGAGGGACCTCCTTCGATGCGTGCGGCGGTTCCTGGGTAACGGAGGGTGAGGGCGGAGGAAATGCGTCCCGAGATGCGGATCCTCTATATCGAAGATGATCCCGGGCTTGCCCGGCTGGTCCAGACCAAGCTTGCCCCGGAGGGCTACCAGGTGGACAGCGCGGCCACCGGGCGGGAAGGCCTCCAGGTGTTCGATGAAGCCATCCATGACCTGGTCATCGTTGACTACCAGCTTCCGGACTGCAACGGGCTGGACGTGCTGCAGGCCCTGGTGTCGAGAAAGGCCGGCGTTCCCGTGATCATGGCCACGGGCGCGGGCAACGAGGAAGTGGCCGTTCGCGCCATGAAACTGGGCGCCGCCGACTACATCCACAAGGAGAGCTACGAGAAGTTCTTCCGTCTCCTGCCTTCCGTCATCGAGAGGGCAATCCGCCAGGCCGAGATTGCGCGGCAGAAGCTCCGCGTCGAGGCCGATCTCCGGGAGAGCGAGGAAAGGCTGCGCTCCATCCTCATGTCAATGGACGACGCGGTGCTTGTGACGGACCGAAACGGCCTCCTGGTGGCATCCCGCGCGCCCTCCCGGTCAGCCACGGCCGCAACGACAGCCACGGAGTGGAGGGGCAAGACCTTCCGCGACGTTTTCCCCGAGGCCGTTGCCGCGCGCTTCAACGCGGCTTTTCTTGCGGTCCAGTCCTCCCAGCGCGTGGAGCAGTTCGACTACAGCCTGGCCACAGGCGGATCGCAGACGTGGTACAACGCCAAGGTCTCACCCTTGAAAGACGACAGCGGAACCTTCGCGGGGGTGACCATTGTGGCGCGGGACATCACCGCCCGAAAACGCGCGGAGGACCGGCTCACTTTTGCCATCCAGGCCGCGGATGCAGCCAACAGGGCCAAGTCGGACCTGCTGGCGGGGATGTCACATGAGCTTCGCACTCCCCTGACGGCCATCATCGGGTACGCGGAGATACTGGGCTATGAATACTTCGGGACCCTGAATGACAAGCAGAGGCAGCAGATCGAGGTGATCCTGCAGGCGTCCCATCACCTGCTGGACCTCATCAACGACATCCTGGACATCTCGAAGATCGAGTCGGGGAAGACGGAGCTGGAGCCCACCCTCGTGAAGATGTGCTCACTCATCGAGCACCCCATCACGATGCTGAAAGAAACTGCCGACCGGCGGCGCATCGGCCTGAGCGCCCACCTGCCCGCCGAGCTTTCCGGCCTGGAGCTGCGCGTCGATGAGAGGCGGCTCAAGCAGGTGCTCTTCAACCTGCTGTCCAACGCCATCAAGTTCACCCCTGAGGACGGACAGATCGACGTCGCAATGAAGAGCCGGGGGGCGGAGCTGGAGATCAGCGTGGCGGACACGGGAATCGGGATTCCCGCCCTGGAGCTGGACAGGATTTTCGACGCATTCTACCAGATCAAGCGCGGCGGCAGGGCAAAGGAGCAGGGGTCGGGGCTGGGGCTGTCCCTGTCCCGCAAGCTTGTGGAGCTGCACGGGGGAAGGATGTGGGCGGAAAGCGAAGGGGAGGGGAAAGGGAGCCGCTTCGTTTTCACGCTCCCCTTCACGGAAAGCTAACAAAGCCAGCCTATATTGCAGGCGGAGGAAAGCCTTGAAGAAGGTGCTTTTCATCTGCGTTCACAATTCTGCGCGCAGCCAGATGGCGGAAGCCTACCTGCGAAAGCTCGGAGGGACGGAGTTCGAGACGGAGAGCGCCGGGCTGGAGCCGGGAAAGCTCAACCCGTTTGTCGTCCGCGCGCTTTCGGAGGAAGGGATCGACATCTCCGGGAAAAAAACCCAGGGGGTGTTCGATCTGTACAAGGCCGGCCGGCGCTACGATTACGTGATCACGGTCTGCTCCCGGGAGGCCGCTGACCGGTGCCCCATCTTCCCCGGCATCACGCAGAGGCTTCATTGGCCTTTTGACGACCCCGCCGCATTCACGGGAACCGATGAAGAAGTCATGGCGCGCGTGCGAGAGGTGCGGGATGAGATCAAGGAAAAAGTGAGGGATTTCGCCCTGCAGGCGGCCCACCGGACCTGAACGCGCGGGCTTTGCTCTCCTCTACCCGCAGCAGCCCGTCTGCTTGCCGTCACCGCCGCACCCGCATTGCGGGCTTGTTCCCCGCATCATTCCCTGGATCACCGCCGACGCGCATCCCACTCCGGCGCGGACCTTGATGGCTCCCGGCTCGCAGTTGTTCGCGCACGCTCCGCATTCCATGCAGGCTTCCCTGTCGCTGATCCGGGCCTTTCCGTCTTCCATGGCCAGCACCTCGTGCGGGCACACCTCGATGCAACGCTTGCAGCCGTTGCACAGCTTTTGATCCAGAGCCAGGGTCTCTCCGTTTCTGATGTACGTCATTCTCATGGGATGTCTCCTAAACGCCCAGGAATCTCGATGCGGCAAGAAGGCCCACTCCCAGGACAAGCGAGGCGATCATGGGGACCGTGCCGCGGCGCACCTCGAGCTCCGCGCCTGCCTGGCAGGTGAAGGTGGACGCGCCGGTGAAGTTCATGGCCAGGAAGGCGGCAATGGGTGCGGCCGTCAAGACCAGGGCCAGGGTTCCCGCAACGCTTGTCCTGAGAACAAGCGCCGCCGCGGCTCCCCACACCGCCCCGATGACTGCGCCTTTCAGGGAAAAGGCGCGGAATGGAAGGAACGGCAGGAGCGCCGGGAAAGCGATTGTGCCCACAAGCACGGCGCCGGCAAGAGGGAGGAAGATGCTCAGGACCTGCCGAACGTAGGCCGGGCCGAATGGAAGCGCCAGCAGCGCGGATGCCGCGACAACCCCCGCCAGGAAAGGCCAGGATTGAACCAGCTCCACGGGGGCCACGGCCATGCGCTCGGCGAAACGGAACTCGACGCGCCTCATCGATGCGTCTTTTTTCATGCCGCCGTCCAGGAATGCCCGGATGTCCCGGGCCCGAACAGGCCCAAAGACGACTCTCCAGCCCGTGTCCTTCTGCACCTGCGGCGCGGAAACCCCCGTTGCGCCGAGTTGCGGCAGGATCAGCGTGCGGTGGGACACGACCTGGTCCAGGCGAAGGTTGAAAACTCTCTGCTCCAGCTCACGTGTGCCGAACGTTCCTTTGCCCGCCGCGCACCATACGTTGACGCCCTTCGTATCGAGGACCACGATCCACGCATCCATGCCGGAAAGCTCGGAGCGAAGAGCGTCGAAGGTCAGTTTGTAGTTTGCGGTCACCAGGACAGGAGACTCCGGGCCAGGTTTCCCCACGGCGTAGAGCCCGGGCTGTACGATGAAGCGGCTTCTTCCGACGTTCCAACGAACTTTCCATCCCCCCAGGATGTCGCCGAGGGAAAGCCTGGTCGACACTACAGGGATACCCTGTGCTACTGAATGCACGGATTTCCTCCTTTTTTTCTCACGCCCTTCATTGCTTCGCCAAGGAAGGCAACAGACTCCACTGCCGCAAGTCTCTTGTCCGCGGGGATGGAGTCCAGGAGGCGCGAATAAAACCGATCGCACAGCCTGTTGATCGATGCCGCCTTCGCTTTGCCCTGCGGGCTGAGCCTTATGACCTGTTGACGCCTGCTGGCTGGATCGGTTTCCCGATCCAGGAGACCTGCCCGGCACAACCCGTCCACGGAACGGCTCAGAGTGCTCTTGTCCAGCTCCAGCGCGCCCGCCAGCTCGGTGACGCTGGTCTGTCCGCGTTCCTCCACCTCCAGAA
Organism: uncultured Spirochaetota bacterium; assembly: GCA_963710335.1. Taxonomy (GTDB): domain Bacteria; phylum Spirochaetota; class Spirochaetia; order SZUA-6; family Fen-1364; genus Fen-1364. The sequence goes on along the minus strand of CAVQAA010000021.1, from coordinate 469,776 downwards.
GCAGATGGCACTGCGCCACGGTTACCCCGCAGCACCCCGTCTGGGAAGCGAGTGTCAGCTCGATCTCGCGTTCCAGCACTCGCAGGTCTTTCCTGAAGTCCCGAACTGCGACGTTGCCAGCGGGACCGATCACGCGCTGCTCCATCAATGCCTCCGATGTAGAATGAAACAGTTGTACACTACAACATAAGAATTGTCAAGAGCGGAGCCCATCGAAACGCTTCATCTACGCGCGGATTTTTCTGACAAGCTCCACGGCGGCCCTGCAGTTGTCCCTGATCTGCGCCCACTTCTTTTCCGCTATCGCCTCACGAGGGGCGATCCAGGTTCCGCCCACGCAGGCCACGATATCGGAACCCAGATAATCGGGCAGGTTGGCCGTCGTGACGCCTCCCGTAGGCATGAACTTCACCCCCGTATGCGCGAAGGGCGAGGCAAGGGCTTTGATCACTTTCAGGCCGCCGAATGCCTCGGAGGGGAAAAACTTCAGGAGCTTCGCGCCCAGAGAAAGGGCCTCTTCGATCTCGGTGGGCGTGAGAACTCCCGGTACAAAGGGAAAGCCAAGCCGGTTGGCCTCCCCCACGACCGCGGCGCTGACACCCGGCGCCACGCCGAAGCGCGCTCCCGCATCTTTTGCCCGGCGAACGTTCTCTGCGCTGAGCACGGTGCCTGCGCCGATGATCATGGCGGGCCTTTCCCGGGCGATCTTCAAGATGACTTCCTCCGCAACGGCGGTGCGAAAAGTTATCTCCACCACGGGGAGTCCGCCCTCGATCAGCGCGTCGGCAAGCGGAATTGCCGAAAGGGGATCATCGATTGCGATGACGGGGATCACTGCGTGCCTGCGCACGATTTCCAGCACATCCTGATTGCTCATGTATCAACCTCCTGCCAGAAGGGGAAACAGCGATATCTCGTCGCCGTTGCGCAGCTCCGTCTCCAGTGCCTGTGATGTCCGGCTCCACCCACGGCCGTTCACCGTGCCCATGACGCTGGGGCCCGGGACCTCCACACCGTATCTCTTCGCGAGCCACAAGGATAGATCCCGCAGCCGGGTCCCAGGTGGAAACCGCACCTCTTCCGTCCCGGTGCCCGTGGTGTCGCGCAGCCCGGAGAGATAGCGGATGCAGACCGTAACGTCTTTTGCCGTCACTGGGAGACTCCCGAAAGCGCGGCAAGAAGGTTCTCCACCGCTGCCAGCGTGGCCCGAGAGACGCTCTCCGCCGTGAATGCTCCTATATGGGGAGTGGCAATGACCCTTTCATGGGACAGGAGCGCGCTGGGCAACGGAGGCTCCCTGTCGTACGCATCCACCGCGTAGCCGGCAATTCGGCCGTTTTCCAGCCCCTCCAGCACGGCCGCGTCATCCACAAGGCCTGCGCGCGCCGTGTTGATGAGGTACGCGCCTTTTTTCATCCCGGCGATGGCTGCCCGGTTCATCAGCGGCGGCTCCCCCGCCGTGTGGGGACAATGCAGGCTGACGGCATCAGAGGAGGCAAGAACATCCGAAAGCTGGGCAAAGCGAAACCGGGGAGACGGCGCAAAAGAGGCGTCAGGGAATGCATCATGGCCCAGGACCTGCATGTCCAGGGCAAGCGCGAATCGGCTGACAAGCTTCCCAATCCTCCCGCACCCAATGATGCCCAGTGTCCGGCCGGCAAGCTCAACTCCCTGCCGGCGCTCCCATCCGCCGGATTTCATGCGCGAGCAGCTTGCCGGGACCGAGCGCACCAGGGAGAGCAGGAGCCCCAACGTGAGCTCTGCCACTCCGCGGGCGTTCGCTCCCTCCGCCCGCAGCACCGCTATCCCGAGACGCCTGCAAGCCTCCAGGTCGATGGAGTCCACCCCGCTGCCATTGCGGCTGATTGCCTTCAGGCCCGGCGCGCCACGAAGGACCTTTTCGGTGATCTTCTCCACCCCGGCAAGCCAGCCGATGCAGCCGGGCACTAGGCGCAGCAGCTCTTCTTCGTCGGGCATGTTTCCCGGAGTGCTGAGGACCAGCTGGTGTCCGGCTTTTTTCAGCAGCTCGAGCGCCGGGTCCCCGTCCCTGGTAAGGGACCGGGGCGTGATGAGGATCTTCGCCATGCGTCAGCCTTTCAAGATCTCGACCTTGCCGGCATTCTTGAACACGCGGATGGGAAAACCTTCCTTCTCTATGTCGCCGTAATTGTGCCCGGCATCCCCGGGGTACACGCACAGGGAGATGAGCGGCTCGTCCCCCGTATTCGCGGTCCTGTGCCCCCAGAAGGGCGGCACGTAGACCATGCGCCCCGGCAGGAAGCGCTCATACGCGGACTCTCCCCCGGGGAGCCTCATCAGCATGTAGCCTTCCCCACGCAGGCAGAGGTAGATCTCAGCGGTGCCGGCGACTTTATGATAATGACCTTTTGTCATGAAACACTCCCGTCCCACGGTTCCTGGGTAGGTCTTGCTGATGCAAAACTGCAGCTGACCCGGCTCTTCGGGCACTTTCTTCTCGAAAACCTCATAGTGAACAGGATCCCCGGCTGAGACGAGCTCCTCAAGGGCCTCTGCGTCCCGGTAATGGCCTCTCATGCTGGAAGCACGGCGAACTATGTGGTTTTCCGGATCTTTCATGATCCCGTGGATCAGGTCGAAATCCATTCCAAAGGGCTTCATCTCGCCGTTTCCTATTGAATGATTGGCGTGCTGCTTCCGTTCAGATACAGCTTTTGAATATACCAGTCGGAACCTTCCTTGCTCATGACGAACACAGCGTTGAGCGGGACGCCGGTGCCTGAGATAAAGGCGGGAGGCCCCATGATCGTGGCGACGACATTCGAAGGATTCGAGTAGTCGAGGAGGGAGACGAAGTACTGGTGGTCCGCGTCCGGCGGGACCGGGAAAAAAGCGTCCCACCAGGCGGTCGTCATGCTGGCCAGGTTCTGCGTCTGGAACTGGTCGAAGTTCGAATTGATGGCTGACCTGTCGGAGTTGTTCAAGCCGCCTATGAACAAGTCGATGCGCTCATGGATGTCAGTTCCCAAAAAGGTGCATGTGAGCACTGAAACCACGATGGAGATCGACATGACGGTCAGGCAAAGGACTCGTGGCGCTTTCATTGCTGTTGGATGTCTGTGATCGTGGTTGTCTGGCTGCCCGATGACAGGGAGAAGCCCAGCCAGATCCCGGCGACCGTTGTGCCCGACACCCCTGCCAGGCTTCCAGCCTTCAGCTGCGAAAGCGTGTATCCGCCGAATGTAGATGTCGAATTGATGGTGAGCGTGTTGCCCACGGCGGAAGGACCGCTGAAGTACTGGTCCCCGCCCAGGTTGGAAAAGACATTCGGCGGCGACCAGGCAAAGAAATCACCATCATTATTGCAGTCGAGGTAGAGGTTTGCGGAAAACGGCCCGGACCCCGAGGCCGCCGTTACGGTGAGAGAATTGAAGCTCTGGAGGGCACCGACAAAAAAGTAGAAGCCGACGTCCTCGTATTGACTTGGGGCGCTGGTGATGGTCAGCGTAATGGACCCGTCCGCGTTGATGGTTTGCGAAACGACGTTGCCGCCGCTCATGAGGTTCGCGGGAGTGTCGTACCGCGTGAACTTGTCAGGATACAAAGTCGTGGTCCAATGCAGCGCCATTCCCGCGAAAGTCTGTCGTGTGGAGAATTGCCACGAATAGTTGGCGGTCAGCGCGTCCCCGGAAAGGTCCTTGACCGCTGTTGTGATGGTCGCCGTCAGAAGAGAATTGTACGGAAGGCTTCCCGTGGGCTGGAAAGTGGCGGTGTTTCCCGAGGCGCTCACGGTCCCGGCAACCGGCGTCGATCCGCTGCTCACCAGAAAAGAGGAAGCGTTGATGGTAGAGCTGTCCATTGGTCGTGAGAAGGTCACCGTGATACTGCCGCTGGCGGAGAAGCTCCCGGTTCCCGAACCGGGGACGGTGTAGGCAACGGCAGGCGCGCCGCCGACGGAGCATCCGGCCATGACGCTCGCGATGGCAAACGCGGCTCCCAATGTCAGCGCGACCCTGCTTCTTCGCGTAGCGTGCCCCCGTACGTCATAGTATAGCGCAGTTATTGCTTTGTGTAGGGCCCGCCCGTCGCTGATGATGGATAACTGGTTTGGTCCGTGCTCAAGTACATTGTATTCCCGCTCACGCTCTATGTTATGTACCACAAAGTGCCGGGAGGAAACACGCCGTAGACTCCCGTTCCCGAGGTTTGGGATATCAGAATGTGCTTTGCTCCCGTGTCAGCGGACTGGATGGAAGCCGCAAGCGTGGCGGTGGTGGAGCCGGAAACATCGATTGAAAAAGTTGTCGACGTTATGACCACTGATACCGTCAACCCGCCCCCGGAACCCTGCCACGTGCCGACATACTCCGCGTTGCTCTGTTTGGTGAGAGTTGGTCTAGTTTCTTCAATTCATATCATCTTTCTCTGGAGGATCAGATAGACGGAACCACCGGGTCAATGCGGTGAGATGCCAGGCAACTGGCGCTCTCTACTCTTGCGACTTCAACCTGGCCATCACGGCATCCCAGAGCGGATCCCGCGGCGGATCAGCCTGAATCGTAACGGTCACTTTCTTCACAGGATGGATGAAGGAAACGCCGCGCGCGTGAAGGTGGATGCCTCCGCCGGGGTTGGAGCGCGGCGCGCCGTATTTCAAGTCTCCCTTGATATGGCAGCCCACGGCGTGAAGCTGCGCCCTGATCTGATGATGCCGGCCTGTCTCCAGGTGGATCTCCAGGAGATGGTAGCGCTCCAGGCTGAAGAGCAGCCTGTAGGCAAGCCGCGCTTCCCGCGCGCCAGGCCTTTTTGCGTCCCAGGCGTATGACTTGTTCTGCTCCGTGTTCCTTGTAAGCCAATGCACAAGCGTTCCCGAATCAGCGGGCGGCTTCTCCGCCACCAGGGCCCAGTAGGTCTTTTCAACCTCGCCGGTCCTGAACATCTCGCTGAGCCTGCTAAGCGCCTTGCTGGTGCGCGCAAAAAGGACAACTCCGCTTGTCGGCCTGTCCAGGCGATGAGGAATTCCGACGAACACTTCCCTTTCTTTGCCGCGGGAGGCGCGGATGTAGTCCTTTACCTTGTCCGCAAGGGTCACATCGCCGGTCTTGTCGCCCTGGACGATGTCCGCGGGCCGCTTGTTGACGGCGATGAGATGGTTGTCCTCGTAGAGGATGGCAAGTCCCCCGCTGTCATGCGTCGGCCCCACGCATGTGAGTATAGACCATCAGCGCTCGGGCACAAACCGCATGGAGACGGAGTTCACGCAATGCCGCGTGTTCTTGGGGGTGAAGCCTTCGCCCTCGAAGACGTGGCCAAGGTGCGCGCCGCATGCCGCGCAGGTGATCTCAGTTCGCATGCCGTCCGCATCCCGGGAGCGCTTCACGGCGCCGGGGATCTCTTCGTCGAAGCTCGGCCACCCGCACTGCGCATCGAACTTGTTCTCCGAGCGGTACAGAGGGGTTTCGCAGCGCCTGCAGACATACGTCCCTTTTTCCCACAGATGCTCGTATTCGCCTGAGAAAGGCCTCTCCGTGCCTTTATGAACGATGACGCGCATTTCTTCCGGCGTCAGGGGATTGAGCTTTTTCATATCATGGATAATATACTCACCCCGCATGCCCAGAAACGCCGGTGCCGCTTTCATCGTTGCCTCCGCAGCCTGTTATGGAGCCATGCCCATCTTCGCGCGTTTCGCCTACACGTCAGGGGTGAGCCCGGTCACGCTCCTCTTCCTGCGCTTTGCTTTTGCCGCGCCCGTCATGCTGGGCCTGGTCGCGTATCGCCGGGTCCGTCTGCCCCGGGGCACTGCCCTTGCGGCCCTCATCGGCCTGGGAGGGGTCATCTATGTCGCGCAAGCCCTTTGCTATTTCACGGCGCTGACCCGGGCGCCGGCAAGCCTCGTTGCCCTCATCCTGTACCTGTATCCCGTGTTGGTTGCTCTCGGGGCAACAGTCGTTTTTCACGAGCGGTTCACCGTTGCACGCGCAGCCGCCCTTGTCCTTGCCCTTGGGGGCGCCGCCCTGATGATCGGATTCGAACGGGGCGGCACAACTGTCGGCATTGTTCTTGCAATCTCCGGCGCAACGATATACGCGGTCTACATTCTGGTGGGGACACGGGTAATGAGAAACGTTTCGTCCCTTGCAGCCGCAGCCGTGGTGATTTGCTCCACCGCAGTGGTCTATGGCGGCATCGCCATGGCCACGGGGCCGGTCTGGCCGGGGACGGCGGCGGGGTGGCTGTCCGTTGTGGCCCTCTCGCTCGTCTCCACAGTGGCGGCAATAGCCCTGTTTTTCGCCGGACTGGAGCGCGTGGGGCCGACCAGCGCATCCATTCTCTCCACGTTCGAGCCGGCCGTTGCCGTGGCGCTGGCCGCGCTCCTGCTGGGAGAAGCCGTCACCCCGGCCAGGATTGCCGGCGGCGTCCTGGTCCTTGCTGCCGTCCTGGTCACTGCCGTATACTCTCCTCAATCATGAAGACGAGGGATTACTCCCGGGTCCTGGCGGTCCTGGGGGAGGAATACGCGCGCCGCTCACCGCGCAGCGCATCGATCAACAAGGATGCGCTTCGCGTGCTGGTGGACGGCGGCAGTCACGCCATCCGTCTCCTGCGGCCTTTTCCGCCCCGCATTCGTGAAGCGCAGGGTGCCTGTGTAACGGATGAGGACGGCCACCGGATCCTGGACTTCTGGCAAGGCCATCACGCCAACATCCTGGGCCACAACCCGCGGGAAATCACCGGGCCGCTGGCGGAAGCGTTCGCAAAAGGCTTCGGGCTGCAGTCTGGATTCACCGACTCCCTCCAGGTGCAGGTGGCGGAGACTTTGTGCAGCCGTGCAGGGGCCGAACGCGTTCGGCTCACCTCCAGCGGCTCCCTGGCAACCATGTATGCCATCATGCTGGCGCGAGCCGCCACCGGCCGGGAAAAGGTCCTGAAGGTGGGCGGGGGATGGCACGGCGCCCAGCCCTGGGGACTGGTCGGCGTCGACTATCACGCAGAGAACAGTCACAGCTTCCAGCACGTGGAAAGCCGTGGGCTCCCCAGCGCGGTGGTTGACCAGGTGCTTGTAACGGGATTCAACGATGTCGGCATGCTGGAAGAGCAGTTTCGCAGGCACGGATCCGCCATCGCGTGTTTCATTGTGGAGCCTTTCATGGGGTCCGGCGGCAGCCTCCCGGCCAACCTGGCGTTCCTGAAGGCCGCGCGGGACCTGACCCGAAAGCACGGGGCCCTCCTGATCTTTGACGAAGTCATTTCGGGTTTCCGTTTCTGCGCCGGCAGCACCTCCCGGTTGTTTTCGGTCCAGCCCGACCTGGCGACATTCGCCAAGATCATGGGAGGTGGCATGCCCGTGGCGGCAGTGGCCGGCAGGTCGGAGGTGATGGACCTTGCCGGCAAAGCGGGAGGCGTCAAGTTCTCCGGGGGAACATACTCATCCCACCCCGCCTCGATGCTCGCCTCCATCACCATGATGCGCCACCTCGTGGAACACGAGGCGGAGATCTATCCCCGGCTGGCCAGCCTGGGCGAAGAGGCCCGCCGGACCGTGGAGGAATCCCTGCGCTCAGAAGGCTTGCGGGCGCGATGCACCGGCTACGCCAACGATGCCCTGCCCGGCGGCTCGATGGCGGCGGTCCATTTTCCGTTCGATGAATCCTGCCCCTGCTCCTCTCCGGAACAGACGCGCAACCCCGAGGTCTGCGACCTCGCGTTGTCCGATACGGTTCTCCAGCTCGCGCTTCTTCTGGAAGACGTCTTTGTCATGCATGGGTTGGGCTCGGTTTCCACCGCTCATACTGCTTCGGACATCTCACGGCTGGGGGACGCATGCCGCAGGGCCGCGCGGAAAATCGTTTCCCTGGCCGGAGCTTGAAATACCGCTCCCTGCGAGATACTTTCTTGTTCTGCGTGCGGAACTGTTCGCGCGCACGCGAAGGAGCTTCCCACGCATGAAGAAGGCCCTGGCGGTGCTCATCCTGGCTCTTGCCCCGGCACTGACATATGCAGATTTCCAGCTCGGCGGCGCGGCCATGTACAACGGGGACATCACGGCGCTGGGCTCCCAACAGGTCACTTCAGCGGACTTTGCGTACGGGCTGGAGTCCCGTTTCAAGTTCCTGAGCGTCCTCCAGGTCGGCCTGACCGGCCTGTATTATACTCCGCCATTCGTCGGGGGCTCGTCCTACATCCAGGCCCTGGCGGACATCGGGCTTTCCTTCGACATTTTCTTCCTGCGCTTCGGGGCCGGCATGGGGCCGGATTTCTTCATTCCCATGAGCGGCCCCGCGGTGTCCGGTACGTCCATTGCAAACCTGAAGCTTTCCGGTGACATCAATCTAGGGCCTGTTGCCATCGGGGTCGTGGCATTCTACCCCGTCCAGTCGATCTGGGACTTCCAGAGCGTCTTGAGCATGAAGCCCTGGGTTGGCCTGACCGCCATGATCCGGCTTTTTTAGACGTTTGGTTGACGCCCGGCGCGCATGCGCTATAGTTCCAGCGTGAAATCCCCGTACGCCCTGGCGCGGTCCCCCCGGGTGGCCGTGGTCCTCCTTGCACTCGGCATCGCCTCCTCCATCCTCGCGACGTTTGTCCACTCACCCCTGTTTCTCATCCCTGTCGCCCTCTTTGCTGTCAGCCTTGGAGCATGCGCGGTGGGCAGGATGGCTGACAGGATCCGCGGCGGGGCACGGCACAGGTTCGGGCCCGACCTCATCCATCTCGGGCTTCTTGCTCTTGTCTGCGGAGGCTTTATCTCGACCCTGGGCCGTCAGGAGAAGACATACATGATGGCAACCGGGGACGAGGCGCAGATCAGCCCTTCGCGAACCCTTCGCCTGCTCTCCCTTTCCGTGCAGCGCTACCCCGACGGCTCTCCCCGTGACTGGGTCTCCACGGTTGCCGTGACGCGAAGCGGTTCATCTGAGATTCCCGCCTTCCCCATCCGCGTGAATGCACCCCTTCGGCTGCGGGGACTCAACGTGTACCAGGCCTCGTGGGCCACGCAGGGCATCCTCGACTTGACCGACGCAAGCGGCGCCCGGCTTGGCGCGACGACCGGCCAGGGTTTCGAGCATGACGGCTTCCTGTGGTATTTTGCCGGCGTAGAGCCCGCGGTCCAGGGACTGTCAGCAGTCTTCGAACAGTGGAAAGGCCGGGAAAAAGTGGGCATTCGTAGAGTGCAGGCGAGCGGCACCATCGGGCCTTTCACCGTGGTTCGAGTCACGGCTCGCGAGGTGACGGGACTCAAGGCGGTCAGGGACCCCGGGTTTCCCGTCGTGATTGCCGCGCTGGTTGTCTTTGGGGCAGGGCTTGCGCTGACTTTCATCCAGGGGTGGAGGGATTCCCGCCAGTGACAGAAAGCATCGGATTGGCAACCGTTGGCCTGGCGCTCCTTGCAGCCTCCGCGGTCGCGCAGGCGGCCTTTCTTCTGCGCGGCGACACCCGTCCTGACCCCGTATCTCACTGGATTGTTGCAGCCGCCGCTCTTCTGCTCTTTGCGTCCCTGGTGGAGCGAAGCATCCGCATCAGGTTTGCCGCAGTGACGAATACGTATGAGTCGCTCGTGTTCTTCAGCGCGGCAATCTGCGTCCTGCTCTTTGTTCTGCGCGCGGTGCGCGGGCCCCGCGGACTGCCGCCCGGGGTTCAGTTCGGCATGACTCTTGTGTGCATCGTTTTTCTTGCGCTTTCTTCCTCTCCCCTCGTCCCGCGTGATGCCCAACCGCCCATCCCCGCTCTCCGCTCCCTGTGGCTTGCGCTCCATGTGACGTTCGCGTTCATCGGAGAGGCCTTCTTCGTGCTCAGCTTCGCCGCGGCAATCGGCTTCTTTGCGTCCGGGCAGCCTGAGACCCGCCAACAGATGGATCGTCTTGTCGCGACCTCCATCGGAATCGGGTACCCGGTTTTTACGGCGGGGGCGCTCATTTTCGGAGCGGTCTGGGCGGAGACCGCGTGGGGGAGCTGGTGGAGCTGGGACCCCAAGGAGACATGGGCCCTCATCACGTGGTTGATCTACACGGCGTATCTGCACACAAGGCTGGTGCGCCGCATGCGGGGCTCCTGGTCGGCCGCCCTCGCAATTGCCGGCTTTGCGGCAACGGTTTTCACTTTTTTCGGCGTGAATTACCTGATGGCAGGGCTCCACAGCTACGGATGAGGCTGGCCGTTAAAAGCGGCCGGTCATCTTGACATTTAAAGATAAACAAGATACAGTTTGTCCTGTTTTAGGAGGCTTGAGCCCGGTGCAGTTCGGAACAAGCATTGAATACGCAATTCACGGCCTGATATTCATTGCGGGCGGGACGACGACGACAGTCCTGGTAGGCGACATTGCAAAGGGCATCAAGGTTCCCGAGAGCTACCTGCGAAAGGTCCTTCAGCTTCTTGCGCGCGCCGGGCTTGTAGCTTCGCACAGAGGCGTGAAGGGGGGCTTCTCCCTTGCTCGTGACGCACACGCCATCACCCTGCGGGACGTCGTTGAAGCGGTGGACGGCAGCCTGCCCACCTGGTGCTGCGTGAAGGAAAAAAAGAGGTGCAGCGAGACCCCTTGTCCGGTGTCGGCCGCCTTCGAAACGGCTCGGGAAAAGATGGCCGAATCGCTTGCGCAGACCTCCATCGCCGACCTTATCCCCCGCATCGCCAGGCGCGCCGACGGCTGGCTGGCGGTGACAAGTTGCTCATAGCGTCGAAAGGAGAAAGACGTGCGCGAACGAGTGCAGGAAGTCATCGACGAGATACGGCCCATGCTCCAGGCTGACGGCGGAGATGTCGAGCTGGTTGATGTGACGGACCAGGGAGTCGTGAAGGTGCGGCTCACCGGCGCGTGCGGAGGCTGTCCTATGTCCCAGATCACGCTGAGCCGTGGCATTGAAAGCAGGCTCAAGGCTTCGATTCCGGAAGTGGCCAGAGTGGAGTCCGTGCCCCAGGAAGAGATCAGCTGAGAGAGCTTTTCATGCGGCGGTTTTCCACCAGCGAGTGATCGATTGCCCAGTCCTTGAGGAAGGCAATCGTCGTCTGCAGGGCGTCCGCGGGCGCTTTTTCCAGGTACTTTCTCACACCCTCGAGCTTGCGAAGGAACTCCTCGTTTCCGCGAACCACCGCCTCGAAGCCGGACGCCGGCTCCCTGCTGAGGAGCGTCTCCTCGTACTGCAGGTGGGCCCGGGCCAGGCTGATGAACTTGTCAACCATGCCGGCCGCCCCGTCTCCCGGCTCACGCCCTTCCGCCATTGCGGAGATTCCGTCGAGGATCTGGAACATCTCCTTGTGCTGGACATCGAGCCGTTGGATTCCGATCCCGTAGGAGTCGTTCCACTCGAAGCGCACCTCGGAGCGGAAGCTCTTCAACCTCCGTTCGTACGTCTCCATCAGCTTCCACTGCACGATGGGGATGTCATCCAGGGCCTTTGCCGGTATTGCGTACAGGGTCGAATCCAGAAGCGCGCGCGCCTCGAAAAGATCGACCGCCTTGTTCCCCTTGCCCCGCTGCCGTTGGCTGGCAAAGCGCTCTTCCCAGCCCCGGGGCAGCTCCCGCGCGCCCCGCAGGATCGATTCTTCCCCGAAAAAATCCCCCGGCGTGGCGTTCTCGATCGGGATCTTGCCCAGGAAAATCGTGAGAAGCCCGTCAGCCAGGAGGAGAAGCTCGGCGTGCCCTTCGGGGCGCAGCACCGTATCCTCTTTCACGACCCGGCGCTCCATGAGGCCGGCAATCCTGTTCTGCAGAGGGAAGGAGGCAACCTCTCCGAAAAGCCATGTGCTCTGGAGGAACTCACGGCGGGCGCGCGTCTCCTGCAGGCTTTCCATGAGGCCGCGGCGACGAATGAGGTCCAGCCATGCGTCCCGCGGGATGCGCAGCGCGGCGACATGGCTTGCCGCCCAGCAGATCCCGCTGGTGCTCTGATCGTGAAGCGCTTCCAGCTCTCCCAGGAGCGAGCCGGCGGACAGCACGGCGTGGGGCCCGTCCCGGGACTCCCCGCGGTTGACGATGCCGCTCACCAGGAGAAGGACGTTGGCCACAGGGATATCCGGGGTCTGCATGATGGTTCCCGGGGCGAAGTGCATGAGCGGGAACGCTGCCAGGGTCTGCGCGTCGCGCATGGCCAGCCCGGGAAAGTAGGAAAGGATAATCCGCTGCGCTTCCAGTCTCAGGGCCTCGTACTGGGCCTGGATGAGCACGTCTTCCTGTCCGAAAAGCGCCGTCATCCCGATCTTTTTCTGCTCCTCCGTCAGCGGTGAGGAGGTGTGGCTGAGCAGGCGCTTCCGCGAGGAGTCGGCAGCAAAGTCTTCAGCCTTGCCGTGGATGAGGCCCCCGCCGATATCGATCTTCTTGACATCCACGGGGGCAAGCAGCTTTGCCGTGCACGCATCGTAGAACTGCCGGGAGATGCCGTTCTTCTTGACGTCGTCAGTCACCATTTTTCTCAGGACCTCGAAGGCGCTGATGTCCGCAAGATGGGCATACGAGCTGTGCGTCGTGCCGTGCTGCACCCGGAAGAAGAAAACAGTGGTCTCCACGGGATGCGGCGAGAACACGGGCAGAACCTCCAAGCCGCCCTCCAGCCTGTTCCAGCTTTCCAGCATGAGGTCTCTGGGCTCGAAGTAATGAAAGAACGTGTCTTCCGCCCTTCCCGTCAAGGCCGCGTATTTCTTCACGACGCTGGCCCGCACGGGGGGAACCGCGAAGTAAGGCACCCGCCGGTCCGCCCTGGCAAGGGAGGTGAGCCCGGCGAAATGGTCGTCATGGCCGTGAGTCTGAAAGATTCCGGCAACCTCGTTGCCGCTTATGCCCAGAGCGGCAAGGGAGTGCTGGATTCCGGGCCCGGCGTCGATGAGATATGTCCTGCCCTGGAAGCAGACGATGCTCCCCATGCAGGGCCGTGTGACGTCCCACCCGTCCCCTTCGCCTACATGAATGATCGAGAAATGCTCCCGCTGGACCCGCTTCTGCTCCAGCTGATACGTGGGCAGGTAGTCCTCTGTCTCGGCCAGATTGAGGTCCACGGTCACCGAGCTTCCCTTGTAGATGAACTCATAGCGGTTGAAGCCCCGCCGGCGCACAAAGGCGCGCTCTCGCAGCTCCACCGCGGGGGCATCCACGATCCGCAGGTCCAGCAGGTCCTCGGTGCGCCGGATATTGTCGAAGGCGAACCATCTCTTGATCCGCAGCATGTCGCGGGCCAGGTCTTCCGGCACACCCGTTTCCATGATCTCCGCAAGCGAGGCCAGGCCGTAGGTGCCGCGATAGATGTAGTCGCTCTGGCTCCTCACCTGGTCCTCCAGCCCGATCAACATGGGCTTGCGGCCGGTGTTGTTGGGGTGATTGGGAAGGATCATCCCCTGGAGGTAGAGCATCTGGAGAACGGGGAACTCGGCCAGGTTGGAAAAGCTCCCATGCTGCATCGTTGTGTCGGACAGGAGTATTGCGTTGGGCCCGGTCTGGGCAGGGACGCCGTTTTTCTCCCGGTCCACGATATGGCCGGCCTTCATGAGGTGCTTGACGCTGTCCGCGGGGCAGCCGCACAGGATGAACAGATCCACCTCGGGTATCTCTACCCAGTAGACCCCATTGGTTACCTTTACCTTTTTCATGCAGCGACAATCCCGTCAATTTTTATTATCAGAATGTTTCAGCCCTCCACACAAGTATAGTAACGATAATCGCGTATTGCAAAAAGCCGGTATCACCCGTGACGGAACGGGTAATACTCCATGGCCGTGTCGAACATCGCAACGATATTGGCAGGCGGCGTTCCTGCCTGGATCCAGTGGGAAGGCCCCAGGATGTACCCTCCCTCCTTGCCCAGCACGTCAATGCGCTCCCGGACTTCGCCGGCCACCTCCTCAGGGCTTCCGAACGGGAGTGTTGTCTGCACGCTGACGCCGCCCTCGAAGCAGAGCCTGTCCGCGGCAATGCCTTTCAAGCGGACGGGATCCATATTGTCGGCGCTGAACTGCAGGGCCTGGAGCACGTCGATGCCCATGTCGATGAGGCCGTCAACAGCCTGCATGACGGATCCGTCAGTGTGATAGATGACCTTCGCGCCGAATCCGTGGATGGCTTTATTCAGTCGGCGATGATACGGCTTGAGAAGCTTTTCCCACTTCTCCAAGGGCATGAGAAGGCCGCGCTGGTCACCGATGTCGTCAGCGGTAAAGATGAGGTCCACCCGTCCGGGAGCCGCCTGGAGGACCCGGGTGAAGAACTCCACGTAGAAGCGCGTGACGCGATCCATGATCCTGTGGACAAGGTCTTCTTCCGTCATCACGTCCATCAGCATCTGCTCGAAGCCGCGCATGTACCAGGAGGTTTCGAAGATGTTGCCGTTGCCCACCATGACGCACTTGTCGGCGCCCGCGAGGGCCGCGTCGATCACCGCGGGAAGGCCTTCGTAGTCGAACCAGTCGGGGCTTGGCCAGCGATGCGCGTCCAGGTCCGGGATCCCGCCCTGGGCTGCAAGGGGATAATCCGCGATCTCATTGTAGCTGCCCGAGCCGTAGCTCACTACCCGGCGGCGCACGCCCCAGATGTCCGTATCCGGCGGCAGGGAAGGGCCGATATAGCGCGGGCTCACCTCCACGATATCCACGACAGGGGCAAGATATTCCTCCACCGACAGCCGTTTCTCCGACGCCAGGAAGTCGGCCAGCGCCTGCATGGCAGGCGGGTTGATGCCGGCGCAGACCATGCCCACCGGAATCCGGTCAGTTGTCCTGTGCTGAAGGGCAAGGGCCACCCTTTCTCGGCTTGGAAGCCTTTCCTTGCGGGGCATGAGTGAAGATTGTAGCTTAGCACCAGGCGGGTCAACAAGCACGTGGTTGCATGCCGATATTCAGAGTAGCGGGCCGAAGAGCATGGAAGTCGCCTATGTGCGCCTTTTTTCTTCCCGGCGCGAAGATCTTGGCAAAGGCCAGGAGCTCCAGCGGCTGCGGGAGAGGCGCGGAGAGAGAATTGTCGCGGTTGATCCCGAGTCCGAGCGGCCCCTGGGTTGGATATCTCTCTACCCGGACAGGGACGCGGGCGGAACGTACTTCGCCCTTGCCGGCATCGAGGTGCTGCCCGCATGGCGCGGAATGGGGATCGGCACGGGGCTTGTGAGCCAGGCCGGCGATTACATGCGCCAGCACAAGACCGCGAGGCTGAAGTTCGAGACGAGCCCTCTGCTCACGTGGAACGCCGGACTCTACATGAGGCACTTCGGGATGCGCTATTCGTGGAAAGAAGGGGTCAGGACTCCAGACGGAAAGCCCTGGCCGTACGTTTCCTGCGAGTGGGACCTGGACGACCCTCTGGTGAAGCCTCCTGACCTCAGCCTGGATGAGCTGGAGGCGCGAAGCGCCATTGATTGGACAGGGCTTGTCCCGGCGCCCCGCAAGGGCCTTGTCTATTCCGGATCCCTCTTTTTGCCGCTGCCCGACCTGACCAACGACGACCTTGCGGACTTTGCCCAGCGCAGCCCGGAGCTCCTTTTCACGATGCACCGGGTGTTCCAGCAGCTGTTCCGTCACGGGTACCGCTTCGCGTGGTTCGACACGATCCTCGTTTCCGGCGGCATGGAGCGCCGATGCTTCTACTTCATGGACAACCCCTTCGCCCTGTGATTGCACACGCCGGGAGAAACGGTTAGTATCCGCGTATGGACAACATGCTCGCGGTGGAGCTCTCACGAAGCGAAAGGGAGCTCGTGCTGAACATCCTCCACATCAGCCCGGAGGTCGAAAAGAAACTCGTCTCAACCAGGATCACGGGCAACCGATACCACATCGAGTTCGCTGCCGCCGAGCTCCAGGGGATCGTCAACGGCCTTGCTTCCGAGTCGAACCATACGGATGACCGGACCCTTGCGCGCGCCTATGACGAGCTGCGGGAAAGGCTGGAGAAGATCCTGGAAAAGGAGACGCCGTAGCGCAGCTGCCCGCCATGCAGAGCGACCCGCAAGCCGTCGTTTACCTCGCCCTGCTCACCCTGGTTGCCATCCTTGCCGTGATCATCGTCGTTCTTGTCTGGCAGTCGGAGCGCAGGCGCACCAACGCCCGCATCGAGGAGCTTCTCAAGGATCGTGAGAAGGACCTTCTCTTTGCCCGCAAGGAAAGCGTGGAGAAGGCCAGGAGCTCCCTCAAGGGGCAGATCGCGGAGCAGATGGCTCCTCTCCTGCCGGGGTTCCTCTACCTGCCGGCGGATGCGCGGTTCCTGGGGGACCCGATCGACTACGTCGTGTTCAACGGGTATACGGGTCTCAGGGACGAGGGGGCGGGAGAGGAAAGGCTGGAGGTTGTCCTGCTGGAGGTCAAGCAGGGCAAATCGGTCCTCTCGCCCTTCCAGCGCAGCATAGCGCGTTCGGTGGAGGAGGGCCGGGTGCGTTTCGAGGTCTGCAGGATCCAGGAGGACGGATCCACGACTCGTGAGGCATGGCATCCCCGGCGCCGTTGATGAAATTGAGAATCCCCATCTTTGCGCTTGCTCTGTGCCTCGCCGCGGCCGGGGGGCGGGAGCTTTTCGCACAAAGCCTCCCCGCATCCAATTCTTCTCCTCCGGGCAGGCGGGTGAGCCTTTCCCAGGTCAAGGACACTTTCTTCTCGTACGTGCTGGGAATCGTCCTCACCGGGCTCGAGGTGGACATCGACAACGCCCAGATGAGGGCCATCCTGACGGAGTTTCAATCCAAGCTCAAGTTTCCCTTCGACATGGTGACCCGCGTGATCCAGCATACCGAGCTCGATTCCGGAGCGCGTACCATTTCCCTCATTTTCACCAGTGATGTGCTCATCCCCATCCCTTATTCGTTCCTTGGCTATCACCCCGGCACCCTGAAGGCAACGGAAAGGGTCAACTTCCGGGTCACCCGCTCGGCGTATACGGATCCCAAGGATCCGTCGGCCTATACGCCCGTCTACGATCTTTCCCTTGCGGACGGGAGAATCCTCATCGACATAGATGACTGGCTGGTCTATCTGCTCAGCAACGTCCTGGACAAGCTCGAGGTTCGCCACATCGTGTTCTTCAGCTACCAGAAAACATGGATCGGACTTGTCGAGGGGAAAGGCAAGGTTTTCAACCGGGACATGCGGGAGTATTTCGATTTCACGAACAACAAGATAATCTACCCGATTCCCGACAAGCTGGATGCAATGGGCGTGGGATTCATCAACGCCAGCCGGTCGCTGGCGGACCGATAGCCGCCGAAGGAGGGGATTGGTGAGCGTCGTGATAGCCTGCGCGCAGCTTGCCTGCGCCCCCGGCGATATTCGCCAAAACATGTCTCGCATGGAAGAAATGGCGGCACAGGCGTCGCGCGCAGGCGCCAGGGTGCTCGTCTTTCCCGAGCTCTGCCTCAGCGGCTACCTTTCCCCGACGGATGCTCTGCGGCTGGCAGTCCCCGCTGACGGCGCGGAGATTGCCCGGCTTCGCGCCGTGGCAAAGGAAACGGGGGTGGCCCTGTGCTTCGGCTTCCCGGAGCGTGCCCCGCAAGGGTTGTACAACAGCATGGCATTCGTCGACCGGGACGGAGCGGCGCCCGTTGTCTACCGGAAGATCCATCTCTGGGTGACGGAGAGGGGCTGGGCCGCCGAAGGGAATGGGCTCGTCTCTTTCGGCATGGACGGCCTGCGCTGCGGCATGTGGATCTGCTATGACTGCAGGTTCCCCGAGGCCGCGCGCGCCCTCTCCCTGGACGGCGTCAGGCTGGCGTTCGTCGGTTCCGCCTGGTTTGGCCCCGCGGCGGAGTGGGAGCTGGTGGCCAGGGCGCGCGCGCTGGACAACGGCATCTTCGTTGCCGGCGCCGCGGTACAGGGCAGGTTCGGTGACGCCGCGTTCCACGGCGGGAGCCTCATCGTGGACCCGCACGGGAACGTCCTGGCCGCGGCCTCGGAGGGCGAGGAGCGGATCATTACCGCGGAGTGCGATCAACGGGCCGTGGATTCCTTTCGGGAAAGGCTTCCCCTTCTGCAAGATATGCGGCCGGCCTCCTGCGCCGTGGATTCACGTCCATGAGCGCAACCACCAGGCCCCTGGCGGAGACGGACCTGGCCCAGCCGTTGTGCGACTGGCTTGCCGGGCAGGGTTACACGGTGCGAAGCGAGGTCAAAGACTGCGACATTGCCGCTCTGCGGGGCGATGAGCTTCTCATCGTGGAGATCAAGAAGACACTGAACCTTGCCCTGGTTGTCCAGGCCGTTCAGCGCCAGCGCATGACGGACAAGGTCTACGTGGCGGTCCCCCGGCCCACCAGTAAATGGAAATGGTGGAAGGAGAGCCGGGGAGTTTTCCATCTCCTGCGCAGGCTCGAGCTTGGTCTTATCCTGGTGTCCCCTTCCAACGGCGCGCCGCCCGTGGACGTCGTGTTTCATCCGCGGCCGCTTGCGCGCAGAAGGCGGGCGCCATCCCGCCGCGCCGTGTTTGCCGAGATTTCCGGCAGGGTGGCGGACTACAATACGGCGGGAAGCAACCGCACGAAGCTGGTCACCGCATATCGCGAGAACGCCGTCCGCATTGCCTGCTGTCTCCTGTCGCGCGGCAGAATGGCGCCCGCGGACCTGCGCGCCGTGGGCACCGGCCCGAAGACGCAGTCCATCCTGCGTGACAACGTGTACGGCTGGTTCAAGCGCGTGCATCGGGGCGTCTACAGCTTGAGCGCGCGCGGCCGGCGCGAGCTTGCGGAATATCCGCAGCTCACCGCGCACTACCGCACGGATTGATCCGTCCCGGTTTCGTCGTTATCCTTCCAGCAAGGGGGACAACGTGTCTTTTCAGCGCGTGGAAGGGGCTGACAAGGGGAAAATCCTCGTGTATGCCCTGAGCACCTGCATGTGGTGTCGCATGGCGAAAAACCTCCTGAAGGATCTCGGGGTCGGCTACGAGTACATCGACGTGGATCTCCTGCCCGTTGAGGAGAAGGACTCGGTCAAGAAGGAGATCCGCAAGTGGAATCCCGATGGCTCCTACCCGACAATCGTCATCAATGACAAGGAATGCGTATCAGGCTTCGATGAGACGGAAATCAAGGAAAAGATCGGAGTGAAGGCCGGATGAGCGCGGAAGGGGGGAACCCTGCCATCACACCTGAGCAGGTGCAGCAGTTGTTCGAGCGCCTTAAGACTGAAGCGGAGAGCGCCGGCTATCATCTGAACCCGAACGTCGATTTTACCAAGGGGCTGGTGGAAGGGCTCCTTGTGAACGAGGCGCGTTACGGCTATTGGGCGTGCCCGTGCAGGCTGGCTTCCGGCTCAAAGGAGGAGGACCTCGACATCATCTGCCCGTGCGACTACCGGGACCCTGATCTGGACCAATACGACACATGCTACTGCGCCCTGTACGTGTCCCAGGACGTGGTGGAAGGGAAAAAGAAAGCAACCAGGATTCCCGAGCGCAGACCCGAGGGCCAAAGGCCCGAGCGCGCCTCGGCGGCTCCGGGCGGTGGCGCCGCCGGGTCCCGTGAGGCGCTCGGGTTCCCCGTCTGGCGCTGCCGGGTTTGCGGCTACCTGTGCGCCCGGGACCAGCCCCCCGCGGTCTGCCCTATCTGCAAGGCGAAAAAAGAGCGATTCGAAAGGTTTCTCTGACAGCGCAAGGCTCAGGTTGCCGTGATTGACGGCAACTCTGCTTTTGTTTCCTGCTCCTGCTCTACAAGGGCGGAGACGCGTCTTTGCGCCGCGCCTATTGGCCCGGATCCCACCATGCGCACCAGCTCCTGGAATCGCTTCTTGTCGGAGAGGCGCGAAAGGAACGGGAAGGTGCGGCGCAAGACCCAGTAGCCCCACCCGGGATCCAGCTTGAAGCTCGGTGTCCGCGAGCTGCCGCGGGGTCCGCTTTCAATGCTTCGAAGCCGGCGGTATTCCCTGTCGACCTCAGCGCTCACTCCGCGGCCCGCCACACGGCGCACCACGTCCATCCGAACCAGCTCCATCTTCCTGTCCAGGTTTGTCCCGCTGCGGAAGCTGACCTGCAGGGGAATGGAGACCAGGATCTCTCCGTCCGGCGTGAATCCGGTCATTCCTTCGGTGTGGAAGCCTTTTTCCAGGGGGAGCACAGGCGCGGCTCGCGGTGAGACTTTCAGGCTCTTGTACTGCTGCAGCTGCTCGCGCATCCGGCGCGCTTCTTCCTGGAGGCCGGGATTGCCCGGCTGCTCGGCCATACGGCGCTCCAGCTCCGGCAAAAGCGCGTTCTCCATGTAGTCGACTGCCTGGGACAGGGGAAGGCGCATCGCACGTGAGGTATATGTCACCTCTTCTCCCTCCTCGATCCCGTACGGGGGCTTCTGCGGCCTCAGCCGTATCATCACCGGGAAAAGGGCAAGGAGAATCTTCTGTACGAAAAGCGGATAACCCTCGATGTCCAGGGGAGGATAGCGATCGTCCTCACCCATGAACTTGCGGATGGATGTGACGACGGTGCGCGAAAGGATTCGCTTCCTGCGGTCATCGATCTGCGGCGATTCAAGAAATGCTCCGCCGCCCTGGACAAGGAACTCCTCGAACAGCCCCTTCACCTCTGCGAAAAGAGCGCTCTCCTGGACGACCCCTTTCTGATCCAGGGAGACGTTCTGCGACGCCAGGCCGTCCACAAGACGAATTGCCGATGAAGCCCTCCTGCCGATTGCGGCAGCCATTTCTTCGAAGCCGGCCTCTCCCTTCGCGCCTCTTTTCAGAAGGGCGAGGCACAGGCGCAGCTTGATTCCGGCCAGGGTCAACGTGAGGTCGATGTCCTTGAGGCCCGACAGCCGGGAATCCAGGTCCTGCACCAGGGCTTCCAACCTGGCTTCTTCCGCGAAAAGCTCCTGGGCCTCCCGTACGAGATCGCTCACGTTGCCAGTATATTACTTCCTGGGCCAGGCATTCAGGCCTCTTCGGATGTCGATGAGCTGGCCCAGATGGTAGGAGTTGTGATCCACGACAAGGAGCGCCTCGCGGAGAAGGGTCTGGCCGTCACCATGAGGAATCGGGACAAGAAGATCGTTCTTCGCATCCTGTACGAACTCGATGAAAGCCGCGCGATCGGAGCGGAACTTCTTCACCGTGGTGTCCCAATCGGAGGCCGCATCGGGAGAGGCCTTTTTCGGCCAGTAGCCCTCCGGCCACGCGGGAGACTTGTATGCCGGGTCTCTCACGAAATCCAGGATGTCCCGCTGGGCAATCCAGAGATGGTACAGGATCTGCCATGCCGAGTGCGGGAGCCCCGCAACGGCGCGGCCGGCCAGCTCCACCGGGAAGCCCTCCACGGCCTTTTCGAACGGGACGTGCGCGCCCTTGCCCCGCAACGTTTCGGCAAGCTGCTCGCGAACCTTTCCATCGTCCACCGCGTTCCTCCAATCACCTCCAATGTACTGCATCCGCTGTTCCAAGGTGCCCGTTTCCGACTATAGTGGGTTTGGATGGAACGCAAGGACGTTGCCGGACCCCAGCCGCTCCGGACCTTCGCGGCTCTCGCATACCCCAACTACCGTCTCTGGTTTTTCGGGCAGATGACGTCGCTTTTCGGGACCTGGATGCAGACCACGGCACAGGGCTACCTTGTCTACGAGCTTACCCACTCGGAGGCGTACCTGGGCTACGTGGGGTTTGCTTCCGGGGTGGCAACCTGGGCGTTCACGCTCTACGGCGGCGCGATTGCAGACAGGGTGCCGAGGCGCAACCTCATCGTCGTGACGCAGGCGCTCAGCATGCTCCTGGCGTTCGTCCTCTCCTTTCTGGCTTTCCTGCACGTCGTGGCCCCCTGGCATATCGTGCTGCTGGCCTTCCTCCTTGGCGTCGTGAATGCATTCGACGCCCCGGCCCGTCAATCCTTTGTCCTGGAGATGGTGGACCGCCCCGTGCTTACCAACGCCATTGCCCTGAACTCGATGATGTTCAACACCGCCACAGCAGTCGGGCCGATGGTTGGCGGGCTCACGTACTGGCTTTTCGGACCTGCCTGGTGCTTCGCCATCAACGGGCTGTCTTTCGTTGCCGTCATTGGCGCGCTCCTGGCCATGCGCCTTGGCCCGTGGAAGCCGCCGGCCCGCAGGGGATCGACTTTCGGAGAGATCAGGGAAGGATTCCGCGCCGTCCTTGCCGAGCGGCGGATCCTTGCCATCACCGGCTTGATGGGCTCAATAAGCCTTTTCGGCATGTCGTTCGCAACCCTCATCCCCGCCTGGGCGGTCCAGATCCTTCACGGGGACTCGCGCATCAACGGTTTTCTGCAGTCCGCGCGCGGCATCGGGGCGCTGTGCGCGGCGCTGTGGATTGCATCCTTCGCCCACCGCCGCAGGAAGGGGCGGACCATAACGCTGGCAAGCTTCCTGTTCCCCGTGATGCTCGTCCTCTTCTCCCTGACCCGCGCCCTTCCCCTGTCCCTCCTTGCCATCCTTGCGGTGGGAGCCGCGAACATCACGGTGAACAACCTGGCAAACGCGCTGGTGCAGACCCTGACCCCTGATGCGGTGCGCGGCCGTGTCATGAGCATCTACATGCTGTCTTTCTTCGGTTTCATGCCCATGGGCGCCCTGCTTGCAGGCGCACTTGCGACGGTTATCGGAGTTCCGACCACCATCGTGATCGGCGCATCGGGCACGCTTTTGTGCGCCCTGGTAGTGGCGTTCCTGGTGCCCTCCGTACGGAGGCTGGACTAGGATGCAGTGGCTCGTGCACGCCCTCCTGGCGTGGATGGACAAGGTGATGGCATCGGCCCGAGAGAACTACGGGGTCGACCCGGTTGTCTTCCTTGTCATCCTCTTCGGCGCAAGCCCGGTGTTCTACTATTCCATCTATAGAATGGTGCGCGCCGTGGCGAAAAAGCACTTGAACGGAGTCACTCTGTGGAGCATGATATTCCTGCTCTCCACCGCAGCTCCGTACCTGTACGTCCTGCTTGCCGGAAGGAATCTTCCCTGGTGGGTATACATCATCATCGGGCTTCTCCTGGCCCAGGGGATCTGGTCCCTGGTGCGCAGGCTGAGGAAAAGGCCGCAGCCCGACAAGTCATAGGGGAGGAAGGTTGATATGACGAGATTCTCACGCAGGATGGGTCTGGCGCGTCGATCGTTTGTCCGGGAGATCCTCAAGGTCACCGAGGATCCATCCATCATTTCCTTTGCCGGCGGCCTGCCCAACCCGAGGTTCTTCCCCGTGCAGGAGCTTTCACGCGCCACTGAAAAAACATTGTCCGAAGGCGGTGCCGCGGCTCTGCAGTACGCAACCACCGAAGGGTTCCCGCCTCTTCGGGAATATATTTCCAGCCGCTATGCGCGCCGGGGGGTGCGCGTCCCGGCGAAGGACATCCTCATAACCAACGGATCGCAGCAGGGGCTGGACCTTGTCGGCAAAGCGCTGCTGGACCAGGGGGACGCGGTCCTGGTGGAGAGGCCCACGTACCTTGCCGCCATCCAGGCGTTCAGCCTGTTCGAGCCGCGCTTCCATGCCCTGGAGCTGTGTGAAGACGGCGTGCAGGCGGACCTGGTTGCCAGGGCGCTGAAAGAGGACGACCCGAAGGCTTTCTACGTCATACCGACCTTCCAGAACCCTTCCGGCATAACCTGGTCGGAAGCAAGGCGCCGGGAGGCAGCCTCGCTGATCGGGGCAAGCAATACCGTGCTGGTGGAAGACGACCCCTATGGAGAGCTCCGGTTCGCCGGGCAGGCGGTCCCCCCCATGGGGTTGGCAGGGGACGGAACCCTCCAGCCCTGGGCGGTTCTCCTTGGCACATTTTCCAAGACCGTGGCCCCCGGCCTGAGGCTGGGATGGCTGTGCGCGGGTCATGAGATCATGGAACGTGTCATCATTGCAAAACAGGCAGCGGACCTCCACTCCAACGGATTCGCGCAAAGGGTGCTGCACCGTTACCTTGCGGACAACGACGTGGACAAGCACATCTCACGCATCCGGGAGGCATACGGCGGGCAGCGGGACCTCATGGTGCGCATGGTGGAGACCCTGTTTCCGACGGACGTGCAGTGCACCAGGCCGCAGGGCGGAATGTTCCTGTGGATGACGCTGCCGGAGGGGATGTCGTCCATGGAGCTGCTGGAGAGGGCAATCCAGGAGAAGGTTGCATTCGTGCCGGGCCAGGCCTTTTTTACCGATGACTGCGGCGCCAACACCATGCGGCTGAACTTCTCCAACGCGGATGAGCCCATGATCGAGGAGGGGATGAAGCGCCTGGCACGCGTCTTCGCGGCCACGCGGAGCCACGGAAAGACCCGCTCGTCCGGCTCGGTCAGGTGAAAAAATCCCCGGTATGGGGAGCCGTCCAATCGAGAATCAGCGGGGTCACGGCGGCCTTCCTGTCCTTCACGAGCACGTGCGCGTCTGTCCCCGGCGCGTAGCGGGATTCGTCGACAGAGAGGGCGGCATCAGCCACCACCGCGTCATCTGACTGTCTGCTCATCCTGGCCAGGTAGTAGGGGCTGCGTTGGAGCCTGCACACTTTCCACCCGGTTCCCGTGTCCGCGCCCATGGGAACGTCGATCTTCAATACGTCGAATCCGGTAAATCCGCGCTTCTCGATGAACCGTCGTATGAACATTCCCAGGAAGCGCTGCGCCGCGGTCCAGTCCAGGTTCCCGTAGCTCCTGTGCCCGGTGACCTCGGTCTGTATCGAAACGGCCATTGCAGGCACTCCTCGTGCCGCGCTTTCAAGAGCGGCACCGACAGTTCCCGAAGTGCCGATGTCATACCCGATGTTTTCTCCATAGTTGATTCCCGAAACAACCAGGTCGATCTTTACGTCTCTCAGCACCGTGGAAAATGCGTGCCGGACAACAAGAGCGGGAGTCGCGTCCATGTGATAGGCGGATACTTCCCCCGCGCCCACGCGTATCTGAGCCGCCGAAAACGGCGTCGTCCTGTTGCCCATCAGGCTTCTTCCGGCGCCGGTCTTCTGCCTTGAGGGCGCGGCAACCCAGACGTTTGCGTACTCCCGGGCAGCTTCAACGGCCGCGGCCAGGCCCGGGGACAGGACACCGTCATCGTTTGTGCACAGGATTTCCATGTCACCCGTCTCCTTGAGCCTGGGCTTTGTCCGCTTCCACTTCCAGGCGCACCATCCTGACAACGGCCTCGCCCTGCGGGGTCAGGGGATGGTCCGCAAGAAAGCGCTCCGCGATCTCCGAGAGGAATTGCTCCTGAAGATCCGCGGGGAGCCTTTCCGTGTACGGCATCCACGTGGTCCGTATCCAGCCCAGGAGGCCGACTTTTCCTTTCTGCCGCAAGTCGCGCGGGAGGAGCTCGACCCGCCGGGGCAGGAGGCCGGCCTCAAGCAGCCACGGCCGGTACTGATCAGGCCCGTAGAAGCTCCAGGGAAACTCGAAGCCGGTGAAGAACGGATTCCACGTTTTGTCCTTCAGCATCTGTTCGGCGACGGTGAAAATCTCTTCCCCGTTCCCCCTGCCTCCCATCTGGAAAAGAACCCGGCCTCCCGGCCTCAAGCTTTTCTGGACGCCGTCCAGAACCGCGCGATGATCCCGGACCCAGTGGAGGACGGCGCTGGAAAAGATCACGTCGAAGGTGCCTTCAAAGGAAAGAGCGCGGGCGTCCATGGTGAGGAAACGAAGACCAGGAAAAGCAGCGGATGCCTTGCGGATCATTTCTTCCGAGCTGTCTACGCCGACCACCTCACCGCGGGGCACGCGGCGCGCAAGCTCCGCCGTGACCTTGCCGTCCCCGCAGCCGATGTCCAATATCCGTTCCCCGCCGCGAAGAGAGAGCTTTCCGATCAGCTCCAGAGCCCATTGGAATTGCGCGCTCGAATTGCGCGCGTACTGCTCCGCGTCCCAGCCATATCCTCTTTCGGTCATCTTCTGATGCTCCCGAGAGCATCCACCAGTCCGGCGACTTCCTCTTCTGTGTTGTAATGAACCGCGCCGACCCGCACCATGCCGCCGGAAGCCTCCAGCCCCAGCCGTGTCGTGACCTCCTGAGCATAGTAATTCCCGTCCGAGGCGCAGATCCCCTTCTTGTCCAGCTCTTCGCAGATTCGCCGAGGATGCAGGCCGTCCAGGGTGAACGCGAATGTCGGCGCCCGGTCCGCCATCCTTGACGGGTCGGTGATTCCGTATATTCTCAAGCCTTTCACCGATGAGAGGCCGCTCAGCATCTCCCGCGCAAGCCGCGCCTCCCACTCCCTGATCTCGCACATGCCGGCCCTGAGCGCCTGAGCGCGGGCCGCAGCGGCGACGCGGCCCGCGGGCCCGGGGCCCGAGCCGCCGGCTTTGGCGAATGTCTTTCCCAGCCACTCTATGTATTCCACGGCGCCCATGGCGCCGGCAATGGACTCGAAGCTTTGCGTTCCCGTTTCCCACCTGTCCGGCGGGGCATCCCCGGCCGGCCGCACCTTGTATGCGAAAAGGCTCTCCATCAGGTCATGTCTTCCATACATGACTCCGATGTGCGGGCCGAAGAACTTGTACGCGGAGCAGACCATGATGTCGCATCCCAGGTTGGCAACGTCGATGGGACCGTGCGGAGCGAAGTGCACGGCATCCACGAAGCAAAGCGCCCCGGCCTTGTGGGCAATCCGGACTGCCCGCGCGATCGGCGAAATGGTGCCGGTGGCGTTGGAGGCGAACCCGAGGGCAACGATTTTTGTGCGCGGGCCGATCTGCTCCTGCAGGTCTTCATCCCGCCAGGCGCAGTCACCAGGATCGAAGTCCACGTACTTCACGACGCATCCCCTGTCCCGGGCAGCCAGGACCCAGGGAGTGACGTTGGCGTCATGGTCCAGCCGGGTGACCACGATCTCATCACCGGGGGCAAGCTGGCGCGCGAGGCTGCGCGAGATGTGCAACGTGAGGGAGGTCATGTTCTGGCCGAAGGAAATCTCTTCCGGCCTTCCGGCGCCCAGAAAGTCGGCAAGCGCGCGCCGCGCCTCGGAAACCATTGCATCCGACTCCCGGCTGCTCTTGAACGCCCCGCCGTGGTTGGCGTTTCTGGCAACCAGGTAGTCGTTCATCCGTTCAAGCGCCTCACGACAAATCTGCGTGCCCGCCGGGTTGTCGAAATGGATGACGCCGGACGCCAGGGCCGGGAAATGAGAGCGCACAAGCTGAGGATCAATCATGGTATCTCCCTCCATCGCCTGCATGCCGCCCGGTGCCCCGGACCCACCTCGACGAGTGCGGGCTCGGGCGCGGTCCTGCAATCCTTCGTGGCAAAAACGCACCGGGGGTGGAACCTGCACCCTTGCGGGATGGCCGAACCGGAGGGCACCTCTCCACGGATCGGCAGCTCCCTGATTTCTTTCACCCGGCCCGGGACAGGCTCCGGCACGGCCTGGATCAGCGCCCGGGTATAAGGATGCGCCGGCCGGTCCACGATGTCGTCCGCAGAGCCGATCTCCACGATACGGCCAAGGTACATGACGGCCAGCCTGTCTGTGAAGAACCTTGCCGTGGAAATATCGTGCGTAATATAGAGGTAGCTGAGCTGCCGCGCCCTTTGCACCTCTCTCATCATGGAAAGGATTTCCGCGCGCGTGGAAAGGTCGATCATGGACACGGGCTCGTCGGCAACCAGCAGACCCGGGGAAAGGATGAGCGTGCGCGCGGTGGCCACTCGCTGCCTCTGCCCGCCGGAAAGCATGTGGGGGAACCTGTCCAGGTATTCCTCCGCCGGCTGGAGCTTCACTTCGGAAAGGGCCGTGCGGACCATGTCCTCCTGCTCCGAACGGTTGCGGCCGATGCGATGGATGACCAGCGGCTCCCGCAGCACATCGCGGATTCGAAACCGGGGATCCATGGACGCATAGGGGTCCTGGAAGATCATCTGCGCCCGCCGGCGGTAGGCGGCGGTCTCGGAACGGGACATTTTTGCGATGTCTTTTCCTTCGAACCGGATCTCACCCCCGGTCGGTGAGAGGAGCTTCACAACCATCCTGCCCGTGGTGGTCTTCCCGCAGCCTGACTCCCCGATGAGCCCCAGGATCTCCCCGCGCCGGATCTCGAAGCTTATTCCGTCCACGGCGCGCACTACCCGTTTCCCGCGCAAGGATCTGAAGTGCATGGCCAGATCCTTGACTGAAAGGACGGGCGCCTCCGCCATCCCCTGCATCTCCGGCATCAGCCGCATCTCCAGCAGGCGGCCGCGTGTCCCGGGGCCACCTCCCGCAAAGGCGGGTCATCGCCACAGCGGTCAAAAGCAACCGGGCAGCGCCGGCGGAACCGGCAGCCCGAAGGCGGAGCCAGCAGGTCGGGTGGCGTGCCGGGGATGAAGGCAAGCTCGCTGACTTTCTCCCGGAGGCGTGGCGTGGCTGCAAGAAGCATCTTCGTATAAGGATGGCAGGCTTGACCGCCGAAGATCGCATTATTTGGCGCAATCTCCACGGCCTTGCCCGCGTACATCACCAGCACCCTGTCCGCCACCTCCGCTTCCGTGGCAAGGTCATGCGTGATGAAAATGAGGGACAGGCCGAGCCGCTGCTTCAGCTCCTTGATCATGTTGAGGATCTGGGCCTGCACAATCACATCCAGGGCCGTCGTCGGCTCGTCCAGCACCACCACGAGCGGCTCCAGGAAAAGCGCGGTGGCAATCACCACCCTCTGCTTCATCCCGCCGGAAAGCTCGTGAGGGTAGCGGTTCTTGACCTCGGGAGCAAGCCCGACGAGCCCCAGGTAGCGCTCAATGGTCGCGAGCGCCTGGCCGCGAGGCATCGCCCTGTGGCGCTGCAGCGTCTCCAGCATCTGTTTGCCCACCGTGTACACCGGTGTCAGGCTGTTCATGGCGCCCTGGAAAACCATGGAGACTTTCTCCCACCGGACCTGTTGGCGCACCTTGTCGTCGCTGAGAGACAGGATGTCC
Organism: uncultured Spirochaetota bacterium; assembly: GCA_963710335.1. Classification (GTDB taxonomy): domain Bacteria; phylum Spirochaetota; class Spirochaetia; order SZUA-6; family Fen-1364; genus Fen-1364. The sequence continues at coordinate 441,048 of CAVQAA010000021.1, read as the reverse complement.
GTTCCGTCGACAAGGATTTTTCCCGCCACGATTTTCCCCGGCGGCGCAGGCATGGCAAGCAGCGCCGTGGCCAGACTGGTTTTTCCACAGCCGGACTCCCCAACGAGCCCCAGGGTTTCTCCTCGCACAAGCTCGAAGCTCACGCCGTCCACTGCGCGGACGGGGCCTCGCTGCGTGAAATAGTGCAGCGCCAGGTCCCGGACAATGATCACTGGGTCGACCATTCCTTGGCTCCTATCGCGTCCGCAGCTTCGGGTGGAGGATCCGGTCCATCGCGAAACCGATGAAGGAGAACGTCATGCCCATCAGGGCGATCATGAGCCCGGGCGGTACGACCCACCACCACAGCCCGCCCAGCACCGCGCCCCCGGTAAATGCGTCATGAAGGATCTGTCCCCATGTCACGATTGTCGCATCCCCCAGGCCCAGAAGGCTGACCGTGGATTCGTAGACCACGGCGCCGGGGACCGACAGGGCCATGGAGGCAAACGCGTACGGGATGAGCAGCGGAACCATGTGTCGAAAGATCAGCCGGGCGCTTCCGGCCCCCAGGGCCCGGGAGGCCTCGATATACGTCTCTTCGCGGATCGACAGAGCCATTGCATATACGGTCTTCACCGGGCCTGTCCAGAAGAAGACGGACATGATCACGATGAGAAACCAGATGCTGGGCTTGAAGATGGCGCTGATGACGATGAGAAGGGGGAGGACCGGCTGGTTGGAGAAGATCTCGAACACGCGCTGCATGAGCCAATTGACCGGCCCGCCGAAATACGCGGCTGTGACTCCCCACACCACGCCGATAGCCACGGACACGAACGCCGTCAGCAGCCCGATGAGGAGGGCCCACTTGATGCCGGCAATCACGCCGCTCCACAGGTCCCTCTTGGAATTGTCCGTGCCCAGCAGGCCGCTCACCCGGCCCGTGACAAACAGCCTTGGATTCGAGACTTGCGCGGCCTCCGTGGTCAGGATGGCGAGCAGAGTGATCCGGTATTCGCCCTTGAGCGCCTGGGGCCGGGTCAGCATTTCCGGCCGTGCCTGGGAAAAGAGCACGGTCGTCGGACGGATGCGGTCAACATCCACTCCGGCCATTGCCTCCGCAGACTCGTTTTGCTGGAGGAACCCCATGGCCGCCTGTCCGGCGCTCTTGTCCACGGAGATTCGCACATTCGTTGCGCTGCCGGCCGAAACCTGTTCCTGATCCAGGGTGATCTCCTGGCCGTCCGGACGAGCCAGCGTAACCGCAATGGGGATGTCTCCGGCTCCCGCGAAACGGACAACGAGGTCCCGGGGGGGAAGATCGTAGCCGCAGGGGTACGCGAAGACGTACGTCTCCAGGCGGGCACCGTCCGAGGTTTCCTCCCTGCTCTGAGAAGGAGAAAGCAGGAGGGAGACCGCGGATTTTTGCCGCGCGAACGCGTTTGTCCACACCGGCGCGGCGTTTGCCGGCTGCTCATCCCAATACGTGATGTCATGCCATCGAGAGCTTGTTTCGGGAAACGTGATGAGGCGCTTTTCGAAAGCCGCGCCGGCCAGGAACATGGCCAGCATGAGGAAGCCCGCAACCCCCGCGGGCTCGCGGCCAAGCTCCGCAAAAAGGTCGCGCAGCCATGGCCGCGGCGGCCGCGCCGTCTGCGCCGCGCGCGCGGGTCGTGGAAGCTCCGGGCTGCTCATTTGGAAGCCCCGGTCCTTATCCGCGGATCCAGGAGCCCGTAAACGAGGTCAAGGAAAGCCAGACCGGCGATATACAGGGCAGTGGTCACGGCAAGGAGACCCAGGGTCACCGCCGTGTCCCCCTGCTCAATGGAGATCCAGTACAGGTTCCCCATGCCCGGCCAGCTGAAGATCCCCTCGAAAATGATGTTCCCGAACACCGAGGACAGCAAGGAAAGAAGGGCAATGGTGGTGAGGGGCGGCGCCGCCGTGCGCATGGCGTGGCCAAAGAGCACTTTCCGCTCCGACAGCCCCCGCGCGCGGGCAGCGCTGATGTAGTCCTCCTGAAGGATGCCCAGCACGATGTTGCGGGCAAGGAGCGCCACGCCCCAGAAGTTAACCAGGACCAGCGTGATGACGGGCAGCGCCATGTGCCAGGCCAGATCGATCACTGCGGCCAGTCCGGCCGGGGGCGGCAGGGCGTGCATTCCGCCGGACGGGAAGATGGGGAGCCTGTACGCCAGGAGCATGATGAAGATCATGGCCACCCACCAGGTGGGAAGACCATAGACCACCATGGTGACGATGGAAGCGGACCTGTCCAGGGTCCTGCCCGCCTTCTGCGCCTGCTTCAGGCCCAGCCAGACTCCCAGCAGCACCTGCAGCGCTATGGAGGTGGTGAACAGAAGCGCGGTGCGAGGCACGGTCTCCATGATGATGCGCCATACGCGGCGCTCCCCCTGGGAGCTTTTGATTGTGATGGAGTTTCCGAACTGGAAAGTCACCGTGTCGAGCGTTCGCCAGAGGACCCGCACCGGCATGGGCCGGTCGAGATGGGAGACATGGTACAGGTAGGCCCGTCTCTGCTCGACGAACTTCTGCACCTGCTCGGCGGATGCATTCTTGAGCCTTGCCGCCTCGGGCTGCAGGGACTCTTCGATCTGCGCCCGGAGGGTCCTCTCCGCGGTGGCCGTGAAAAGAACGGAGAAGATGAACATCTCGATCACGAAAATGGCAACGGCGTTCAAGGCCCGGCGAACAGCGTACCGCAGGTACATCAGGGGTTCCTAGAACAGGACGATGGTGGATGATTCCACCGACGGAGTCTCCCCGTGGAGCTGCGAATCGGCTATGACGGTGTACGTCCCCGCCGCAAGCAACTTTGTGTCCGCCGCCGGGATGATCACGGTGTACTGCCCCGGCCGCGAGAAGACTCCCGGGTACGCCTTTCCCCCGCCGGGAAGAACGAGCGTGAGCTTGACGCGCGCCGTTGCATCGGCGGGAGCTGTCGCGGTCTCGGGATACACGATTGTTGAGACCTTGATGTTGACGGCAAGCGGCTTCCCGCGCAGGGCAAGCGGGGGCGGCGTGACCGCGTCGATCCTCGTTGTGGCCGTCCTGAAGTACCTGTTCCAGTAGCCGGCCTCGAAGGGATAGGACGGATCACGGAAGGCCTTCAGCTCGACAAAGCTCGCGTTCGGATCCACGTTGTTGATGAAAAACGGGCCGTTGTTGATGTACGCGTTATGGTGGGCGTCTATCCAGGCAATGGCCGCCTTGTACCGCGCCACGCACTCCTGCGGCGTCGTGAACTGGCTGATGGAGGCCGGCACGTAGGATGCGTCGATAAACTCCTGGAGCTTTGCCTTGATGTCCTCCAGGCACCTGGGGGCCAGGACATCCACCTCCGTGTACGCGGGGTCGGAGGAGAAGCTCCACGCGGTGCCTGACTTTCCGCCTTCCGCCACCATCTTTGCCAGCGCCTCGACGATCTCCCAGGAGCAGTTCACCTGCTGGCCCGAGGCGCTCACGGAGGTATACAGCGCCCCGGATGCGCCTATGCGGTCCGGGTCCATGTGGTTGAAGTTGTAATAGACGGTGATGCTCTTGTCCGGGTTGATCACGATGCCCTTGAGGGTGTCCTGCCCCGGCCGCATGACGCTTTCATAGCCGGCGTCGTAGAGGCGGTCCCTGTCACCGACCTTCGTGATCCATTTCCAGATGAAGGCCTGGGCATACATGATATCGGCGATGCCGATGGGGATGCCGGTGTGCCAGTTTCCCCACTTGTACGTGTAGGTGGCCTTGCTGAACGAGCTCACCCCCGGCCCGACCTGCACCCACGCCGATTCCCGGGGGTCGTACACGATAGCGTCCGGAGGAACCGGAATCTCCCCGTCAACCACGGGCTCGCCATTGTCGCCCGTGCCCATGGTCACTTTCGTCAGAACGTCGCGCCAGCTGGCCCGAAGCGGCGCGTCCTCCGCGGTGTTGGGGGTTACGAACGTGGCCCTGTCCACCGTCGGGGCGGAGATGAACAGGCTGTACATGTCCTTGAACCCGTCCACCCCTACCGGATCCCATGCGCTTGTGAAAAGCGACCCTCGCGCGGAAAGCTGGGTGACGCGCAGGACCTTCTCTCCGGTTTTCTCCGGTTTCGCGTCCGCGGTCACGAGGGACCACGAGTCCAGGCCGTCACCCAACCCGTACACCATGCGCCTCAGGAACCGGGCCTTGTTGGCCGCGTACAGCTGAGACTGATAGGAGACCTGGATCCGTGTGGCTTCTTTCAGGCCCAGCTCCGTTGCCCGAAGGATTGCATCCCAGTATTCATGGGCGTCCTTGAACTGTCCGTTCTGGATCCTGCGGGTGAGGGAATCAATCTCGTCGTTCTTGAAACGCCAGAAATGCGGATTAGCCCCGCCGGCCTGGTAGCCCTGCCATGGCGCGTACCACTGTGAGACGATGTTGTCCCAGTACTGGCGGGTCTCCCCCGCGCCCCAGCCCTCGGTGTAGATGTTCCATTCATACCGGGCAGGATCGCCCTTGTAGGCCACCTCGACGCACTTCGCCCTGTCCCATTCCAGCCTCTCCACACGGATGCCGGCTTTTTCTATCTGGTCCGCGATGTAGCGGCCTTCCTTCAAGCGGCCGTTCGGCTCGTCCACCCGGATGAGAAATCTCACCGTGAGGTCCGAGCCGTTCCACTGCCAGAACCTGTCCCCTTTCACGAGCCTTCCCTGCAGAGCCGGCAGCTCCGATGCCTTCTGCAGCGCCGCGGTTATGTCCTTGATGGCCTTCTTCTCGTTCCCGGTCGGCGTCATTCCGAGCTCCACGGGGATGAGGTTGTAGCGGTATGTGCCGGGCTGGCCCGGGGTTGCCATGGTGAACATCGGTCCGCCCGCTCCTCCCAGGATCTCGTCCACGATGTACTTCCTGTTGATGAGGAAGTTCAGGGCGTAGCGCACTTCCCTGATGGCAAAGGGATTGAAGAAGTCCTTGCCGTCAACCGTCACCGTGTACGGGGCCGCGTCGGGAATGGGATTGAGCATGAGAGACCAGCTGCCCGAAGGGACATTGTAGACGTCAAGTTTTCTCTGAGTATCAGCCGGGAGGGACCTGAACGTGTTGCCCTGGACCGGGTACATGAAAACATCGGTTCTGCCTTCCGCGGCGTCTTTCAGGGCGATGTCCTCCTGCATCCGGACGTCGAACAGGACCCTGTCGACGATGGGCCCTTTCTTCTGCTCCTGCGCCGACAGGATCGAGGCGGCGCCTATCAACAGGATGAAGATCCCGGAAAACCGTATCCGCATTAATGTGAGTATATTAAGGATCGATGAGGCATACAATGAACTCTCCTGTTCCGACGTCGGTTGCCCGGTCAATCCACCCGGCGACGACGCTCGGGCCGGTCACGCTCCGTGTTGCCGACGTGTCGCGCTCAACGCAGTTCTACACGGAGGCCCTCGGGTTCCAGGCCGTGAGTGACGTTGCCGGCCTGCCGGCCCTGGGCGTTATGAGCGACCAGGGAGCCGCGGCCGGCTCCCCTCTCGTGCTCCTGAAGGACACTCCCGGGGCCGTTCCCGCTCGCCATGCATCTGGCCTCTTTCACTTTGCCATCCTTGTGCCCAGCCGTCCGGCCCTGGGAAGGGCCCTGCGCATGCTTGCAAAAGCTGAGCTGTCCATCGGCGAGGCAGATCACCTGGTAAGCGAAGCCCTGTATCTTTCGGACCCCGATGGAAACGGGATAGAGATCTACCGGGACAGGCCGCGCGACCAGTGGAAATGGAATAACGGCACGGTGCAGATGGCCACCGAGCCCCTGGACCTCGAAGACCTGCTTCGGGAGGCTGAAAGCGAGCCGGCGGCGCCGGATCAGCTGCCCCCGGGTACGCGCATCGGGCACGTCCACCTGCAGGTCTCCGACGTGCAGAAGGCCGTGCAGTTCTACAACGGCATCCTCGGCTTTGACGTTGTTGCGGCATGGCAGGGAGCCGCGTTCGTGAGCGCAGGCGGCTACCACCATCACCTGGGGCTGAACAGCTGGAGCTCACGCGGCGCGCCCCCGGCCCCTCAGGGCTCTTCCGGCATCGAGTCGTTTGTCATCAAGGTGCCGACCGCGGAGGAACAGGCGCGCCTTGCCGGGCGGTTGCGGGAAGCAGGAATCGAGGCGACCGAAGCCGGTGGCGTGCTGCGCGCACGCGATCCGTGGAACATCGGACTGGAAATAACCTTATGAAAATCGCAATTTTCGGGATTACCGGGAGGATCGGAAGCCGCATTGCCCGGGAGGCGCTTTACCGTGGCCAACTGAGAAAGGACAGGGAGCCGATATGAACAGGGCATTTGTGATTGCTGTAAGCCTGATTTTCGTTGTTTTTTCCGCGGGCTATCTCGCCGCTGAATGCACTGCCACCCAGGGAGAGCTCCTGGACGCCTCCTACAAACCCGCGGCCCCAATGCGCGTAAGCGTAGGAATGGGGTACGTCCTCACGGGAACGGTGCGCGCCTCAGGGGATTGCCTCCCCATCCCGGGCGCCACGGTGGAGCTGTGGCTGGCCGGGCCTGGGGGGTATTCGGACAACTACTCGGGGACCGTGGTTGCGGACAAGAGCGGCCACTACCGGTTCCAGAGCCCGTTTCCGTCCGCTTCCACGGGCCGGCCTCCCCATATCCACATGAGGATTGCGGCGGATGGCTTCCTGCCAATCCAGACCGAGTGCTTCCCACATCAGGGCAGCGCGACCGGAGCGTTCGACATAGTCCTGGAGCCCGGGGGATAGATCGCACCATGCCGTCCGGCCGGCGCCCGGCAGCATGAACCTCGCAGAACGGCTTGCGTCCCTCCCGCCTACCCTGGTGATACCCGGTGCGCGCCGTTCGATCCGGGATGCCTTGATCCGTTCCGGTACCAGGCTTGTCGTCATCGACGATGATCCCACCGGCACGCAGACCGTGCATGATACGCGCGTTTTCATGGACTGGTCTGTTGCCACTCTCCGCCGCGCCTTTGCCAGTCCTGATCCTTTGCTTTTCATTTCCACCAACTCGCGGAGCATGACGCGCGCGGACGCCGAAGCGCTTGCGCGCGAGGTCGGGGGCAACCTGCGCGCGGCAAGTCAGCAGGCAGCTGCCCGTTTCCGTGTTGCTTCCCGCAGCGACAGCACGCTGCGCGGCCACTTCCCCGCGGAGGTGGACGCGCTGGCCGCCGAGCTTCCCGGGTCGATCGACGGCGTGATCCTTGTTCCGGCCTTCTTCGATGCCGGCCGCTACACGATCGACAATGTGCACTGGGTGGAAATGGATGGTGAGCTGGTTCCCGCGCACAAGACGGAGTTCGCTCAGGATCCTGATTTCGGGTACGCGCACGGCGACCTTCGCGAATGGGTCCAGGAAAAGACGACCGGCCGCATCCGGGCGGACCAGGTCGCGTGCATCTCCATCGAAGACATACGTCGGCGCGGGCCGGAGGGAGTTGCCGGGATACTCGGAAACGCCCGACAAGGCACCGTGTTCGTTGCAAACGCAGCGTGCGACGAAGACCTGGAAGTGGTTGCCCTTGGCGCGCAGGCCGCGGAGGAACGCGGCAGGACCTTCATCTATCGCACAAGCGCATCTTTCGTCAAGGTCCGGGCCGGGATCGACGACAGGCCGCTTCTCTCCCGGTCCGAGATGAAGCCGGGTCCGGGCCCTGGAGTCGTGATTGCGGGCTCGTACGTGGCCAGAACATCGGCCCAGATTGACAGGCTGGCAGCATCAGGGCGCGTCCTGCCCATCGAAATATCTGTCCAGCTTCTTCTTGACGCGCAGGCCAGGCACGGGGAAGTCCGCCGGGCAAGCCAGGCTGCCTCCGACTCGCTTGCTCAGGGTAAAATCCCTCTCCTGTTCACGACGCGTGAAAGGCACAGCGCTCCGGATTTCCTTGCTGTCGGCCGCAGCGTCATGGCGGGGCTCTGCGAGGTGCTGGCGGCCATGGAAGGGGAGCCGGGCTTCCTTGTTGCAAAGGGCGGAATCACCAGTGTCGCGTTGGCAAGGACCGCGCTGGGGTGCACTGAGGCGCTGGTTATTGGACAGCTCATCAAGGGAGTTCCTGTGTGGCGTCTGGGAGCCGGGTCGAAATGGAGCGACATCCCCTACGTGGTGTTTCCCGGCAATGTCGGGGACCAGGAAGCGCTTCTCAGGGTCGTAGACGTTCTCACGGGAAGGAATGACCCGGCGATCATCCCCGTGGATTGAAAAGCCAATCCGAAATGACTCGGGCCCCCGCCGTGAGCACGCGAGACACCGCCGGTCAGGCGCTCCTGCTTCAGAACACATCCTTGAGCCCTGAGACCATTTCCACGGCTCGCATCCACGAATCCTTCTCTTCCTTGAACCCGGACGCGATTCGGCGGTAGTCGTATTTATCGATCAGCTCTTTCAGCTGAGACAGAAGGGCCTGCGTTTTTTCCTTCTGAATCCTGACCAGCTCTTTTTTCACTTCGGAATCCTGCGCCGCCTCAATGGCGGCTTGAAAATGGGGAAAGCACAGACCGGCTGATGTAGCGAAAGCGCCGCTCATCTCGGGGTCCGCAAGGCCCTGGAGCAGGGTGTGCACGAAACCCGCGCGAAGGCGTCCCAGGGCGCGACATGCGGGGCAGATGCCGTCCTGCGTTGGCCGTTTCCTGCGTCGAGCCGCGCCCGGGCTGTCCAGGGACTTCATGCGGAGCTCCACCTGATCAGCGTACAGGATGGCTGTGCCCAGGCCGTCTCCGAAGCTCACCAGGAAATGAGCATGCCTGGCGCAGAATCCACGACTTTTCACCAGGGCGTCCCGCAGGCCGCGGTCATTCACCTTTTCATAGAAAAGGCCGTCGAAGAACTTCTGGATTCCTTTGCGCTCCAGCTCGCAGAAAGCGCAGCGCTTTGCGCTGCGGAGAGTCTCCAATATCTGGTAATACGCAAGATGCTTCTCGTATTTTTTTGCGGCCATGCCTCACCCCACAGCAAGGTAGGGGCGGGGAACGGGTCTGTCAATCGTCGAGAGCCATTGCCGGCCTTTGTGCAATGTTCCATATTATTCCCCATGAACGAACGTAGCGACACATCCCAGTATCAGCTTCCCGGCAGCGTGGTGCCTCGTCACTACGACATCCTGATGAGGCCGGACTTTGGCTCGTTCCGTTTCAGCGGTCGCGTGGCCGTTGATGTGGAGGTGCGCCAGCCGGTGAGCATGATCACGGTGAACTCCTTCGGATTGAAGATCACCGCGGCCCACGTGGTTGACGGCAGAGGGGCGCGCCTTGAGGCCGTCTCGACGCAGGCCGCCGTGAGCTTCGTCGACCCGAAAACGGGAGAGACCGTCGAAGAGCGATTCGCCAGCGCCGCCGCGCTTGACGAAAAAGCCCAGACGGCCGTCTTTTCCTTCTCACGAGCTCTCGAAAAAGGCGATTGGAAGCTCGTGGCTGAATATGAGGGCAGCCTGGTTCAGCCAAGCCTCGAAGGCTTTTACAGGAGCAAGTGGACGGATGACAAAAAGATCGATCACTGGGCGGCAACGACGCAATTCGAGGCAACCCATGCGCGCCGCGCCTTTCCCTGCTGGGACGAGCCGGCCCTCAAGGCAACCTATGCCGTCACGCTCGTCATAGACGCGGGGCTGACGGCGCTCTCCAACATGCGCGTAACAGGGGAGACGGTGGAGAACGCCAGCAAGACCGTGACTTTTGCGCCTACCCCGCGGATGTCCACGTACCTGCTGGCCTGGTGCGTCGGGGAGTTCGAAAGCTCCGAGCCCGGGTGGGCCAACGGCAAAGAGCTCCGCATCTGGTCCGTGCCGGGAAAGAACGCGCTCAAAGGATACGCCTTGAAGTGCGCAGCGTACGGAGTGGAATGGTACGAGCGCACGCTCGGCATTCCCTACTTCGGCGGGGACAAGATCGACATGATCGCCATACCGGACTTCCGCTCGGGCGCCATGGAGAACACCGGGCTCATCACGTACCGTGCCATGGCGCTCCTGGTGGATGAGCCGAACGCCACCGTCGCGGAGCTGCAGCGAGTTGCCGAGGTGGTCTTCCATGAGCTGGCGCACATGTGGTTCGGCAACCTTGTCACCATGGCATGGTGGGACGGCCTTCCGCTCAACGAGTCGAACGCCACCATATTCGCCTACTTCGTCATGGAGGACTTCCAGCCGGAGTGGCGCATCTTCAACTCCTTCGGGCTGCACCGCGCCGCGGCATTTGCCCTGGACTCGCTCAACAGCACGCATCCCTGCTGGGCGCCCGTGGGACACCCCGACGAGGTGGAGCAGCGCTTCGACAAGATCACGTATGAGAAGGGCGGAAGCCTCGAGTTCCAGCTCCACCAGTTCGTGGGCGCCGCTCCCTTCTACAACGGCGCGCATGTCTACCTGACGCGCTACAGCCACGGAAACGCGGAGGTAGCCGATCTGTGGGATGCACTCGAAGAGGGCGTGAGACGGGCCGGTCTCACGGTGCCCGTGCGGCAGATCATGGACGCGTGGTTTCTCACCGATGGCCATCCGGTTGTAACGGTCTCGCCGTCCCGCAAGCCCGGTTTCATCAAGCTCTCCCAGGAGCGGTTTGCGTTTCTATCCAGGAGCAGCCATGCCGAGCAGCTCTGGCCAATCCCGCTCCAGCTGCGCTACGGCGCGAAGGACGGAACCGTTCAAACGGACAAGCTCATTCTGACAGAGAGGGAGCAGGAAGTTTCCCTGCACAAGGGGTTCCACTACGTGGCGGTAAACGCGGGCGGCTCAGGGTTCTATCGCGTGCGGTACGCGCAGGAGCTTCTGTCAGCCCTCCTTACCGCGCCATTCGAGAGACTGGAAGTGATCGAGCGCTTCAACCTCGTCAATGACTCGTGGGCGTTCGTGCGGGCGCAGAAGCTGGGCTCCGACGTTTACCTCGACCTCGTGCATAAGCTCTCCGGGGAAAGGGACCCGAGTGTCTGGAGCGTCATTGGAGGCTCGCTCCAGGCGCTCCACAGCATCACGTCCGGCAAGGATCGAGCAGCATTCAAGAAGCTCATCCGCGATCTCGTGACGGCCTGTCTTCAAGGAGCTCGGCTGGACGTCGAAGCCGCAGGAGTCAACGGCGGCTCGCGAGCTTCGCGGCTCACTGGCCGCGCTTCTTGGCACCGTGGGGGAGGACGCTGAAGTCCAGTCCGCGTCCGCGGGACTCTTTGCCTCCTGGAAAAAAGACCGCCGCTCTGTCGACCCGAATGTGGTTCCCGCCGTCATCTCGACCCTGGCGTACACCGGGGACAAGGCGCGCTTCGACGAGTTCCTGGCCCTTTCGCGCGCGGCTCGCACAGACCAGGAGAAGCTGCGCTTCCTGCGGACCCTTGGCGAGTTCCGCGTGCCGGAGCTGTTCAAAGCGGCAATCGACATGATGATGAGCGAGGTGAAGACGGATGACGCCCCCTTTATCCTCGGCGCATACCTGACCTCCGAGCACGCCGGCAGGGCAACATGGGACGCCATCCGTGAGGGGTGGGGGAAGGTCGTGAAGAGGTTCCCGGCATCGGGCACGGTCCGCATGATCGAGGGGTGCTCTGCGCTGGACACCCCGGAGCTTGCGGCGGAGGTGGAGCAGTTCTTTGCACGGACCACCGTGCCTCAAGGCGACATGGCCGTGTCGCAGATGCTGGAGAGGCTCAGCGTGAACGTTCGCCTGCGCCAGGCGGAAAGCTCCAGGCTGACCGCGTACCTGAGCCGGGGGTGAGCGGGTGAGCTTGACCTTCGTGAAGGTTTTGGCTAACTTCGCGGCGTACGACAGGCGATGGGGTTCGCCGTAGAAATGCCCCCGTGGGGCTGATAACTCCTACCTGACACATTTCTGCCAGCGGGAGGAGCTCCATGGAACCAGTCTTTCTCATTGCCCGGCGTCTGGCTCTGCATCTCGGTCATTGCCGCAATCATCTCGTATCATCTCGATATCTCGATTGCCCTCGTGGAAATCTGCCTCGGGGTTGTGGCGGCCGCGGTGGCAGATCATTTCTTCGGCAAAGGCTCCCTCGGGGCCGGTCAGCAGTGGCTGCAGTTCCTGGCTTCCGCGGGCGCTGTCCTGCTCACCTTCCTGGCCGGCGCCGAGCTGGATCCGGTTGTCATGCGTACCAAGATCAGGGAAGTGAGCGTCATTGGGCTGGTCGGTTTTCTGGCGCCATTTGCCGGAGGAACCGTTGTTGCGCGATTTCTGCTGGGCTGGTCGATTCCTTCCAGCTTTCTGGGAGGAATCGCGCTTTCCACAACCTCCATGGCCGTTGTGTATGCGGTCATGCTGGAGACCGGCCTGAACAAGACGGACTTCGGCAAGGGAATCCTCGGGGCTTGCTTCGTGAACGATCTGGGGACGGTTGTCGCCCTGGGTCTGATGTTCTCTCCGTTCACTTATAAAACGCTTGTGTTCATTGGGGTAAGCGCCGTTGTGATCGCATCGCTTCCCGCGGTCACGAAGTTTCTCACGCGCGTCTACGGAAACAGGACGGCGGCAATCAGGACCAAGTGGATCATTGCGGTCCTCCTTGCCCTCGGAACGCTTGCCTACTGGTCGGGAAGTGAAGCCGTTCTCCCCGCGTACGTTGTCGGCATCGTGCTTGCCGAGTTCGTCACCGCGGAGCACGCATGGCTGCGCAGGCTTCGAACCCTGACAACCGGCCTGCTGACCCCGTTTTATTTCATCCGCGCCGGCTCCTTCATTTCCGTTCCCGCTTTGATTGCAGCTCCCGGCGCTGTCCTCCTGCTTTTCCTCTCGAAAGTGCTTTCGAAGATCTTCGGCCTGTATCCCCTGATTTCCCGTTTCAAGCAGCAACGGCAGGAGAGATGGTACTATACGCTCATGATGTCGACCGGGCTCACCTTCGGAACCATTTCGTCCCTCTATGGGCTGAGCCATGGGATCATCGACCAGGCCCAGTATTCTGCACTGGTGGCCACGGTCATCTGCAGCGCGGTCATTCCCACCCTTATTGCGGGACGGGCCTTCCTGCCCAGGCACCTGCTTGCTCCCGCGGAGTTGAAAGAGCACGTGCTGAGGATTCCCGAGGGAAGCCCCGCGGACGAGTAGGACACATGCCCAGGCTGATCGTCGGCAGCGTCATTTTCATCGCTACTCTTGTCGTCGTCATGGTCAGGCCGTACAAGGTGACGGAGGCCATGGCGGCCGCGGGCGGTGCCGTGCTCATGCTGATCGGTGGATTCGTGAGCGTCCGCGAGGCCGCATTCGTGCTTGCGGGTCAATGGAACACGCTCGGGTTCTTCCTGGGGCTGATGACCATATCCGCCGTTTCCGAAGAAGCAGGCGTCTTCGAAGCGATGGCGTACCGGGCGGCGCGGTGGGGGAGAGGGAGCTCCGCCCGGCTTTACGTTGCGATCTTTTTTGTCGGGACCGTCATCAGCGCTTTCCTTTCCAACGACGCGACCGCCCTGATTCTCACGCCCGTGGTCTATGCCCTGGTTACGCGCCTGCGCCTGCCCGTTCTCCCTTTCATGTTTGCCTGTACTTTCATTGCGGACACCGCGTCGTTCATCCTTCCCGTCAGCAATCCCATCAACATCCTGATCCTGCACTCCTCAGGCGGCGGGCTCGCCACTTTCCTCCGCTACCTGGCCCTTCCCAGCATCGCGGCCGTCGTCCTGAACTGCCTCCTTTTCCTGTGGCTCTTCCGCCGCGATCTTACCCAGGGTTATTCGATTTCCGCGCTCCATGCCCCGCGCGCAGTTGACCGTCGCTACCTCACCGTCACAACAAGCATCCTTGCCCTTATCGCCGCCGGCTACCTCGCAGCCTCCTTGACCGGCGTCCCGTTGTCTTTGGTCGCCCTGGGAGGCGCAATCCTGATGCTTGCCGCGGCGCTTTTCCTGGGGCATCTTCAGCCTCGTGTGCTTGCCGGCAAGATTTCCTGGTCGCTTTTTGCCTTCATTGGAGGCATGATCATCCTGGTCAGGGCGATTGAGGACCTCGGGCTCACCGCCGCCTTCGGCCGCATGCTCCTGGGTCTGGCGGGCGGGCGGCCTCTGCCGTCAGTGCTGCTGGTGGCGGGCGGCACCGCGCTTGGCGCGAACCTCATCAACAACGTCCCGATGGCGCTCGTGATGAGCTCGGCGCTGCAAGGCCTGCCGCCGGCTTTTCCCGGACACGAGTCGCTTGCTTATGCCGCCATGTTCGGAGCTGACCTCGGCCCCAACCTCACGACCGTCGGATCCCTTGCAACGATGCTCTGGCTGGTGATCCTTCGGCGGCGCGGGCTGGAGGTGTCCACGCGTCAGTACTTCAGGCTTGGTATTACATTCGTCCCGGCTCTCATTGCGCTGGGCTCCCTGCTTATCTGGGCGCGATTATAATGGAAGTTGTAATGGAAGAGGAGGGTGGTGGATGCGTATCCTTTGCGCAGTAGGCATTCGACGCGGAGCGGAGCTGGTGAGGCGGATCTGCAGGATTGCACGGCCTGGCGATGAGCTTGTGATCGTGCATGTCCTGGATACCGGGCCTCGCCATGACCTGAACCACCTGGAAGGCACCATCCGTCCTCATCACGACCAGCAGCGCGAGCTTGACGCGGCTGAGCAGGAAGCGGGGAGCGCAACCCTGAAAGAGGCCGGTGAGGAGGCAGGCCGGGCCGGAATCCCGGCCGCGACAAGGCTGGAGCGGGGAAGGCCGGAGCAGGTTGTCGTGGCGTTGACGCGCGACCTGAAGGCGGACATGGTTGCGCTCCTGGCCAGGGAAATGCCGCAGGGCCATCCCCTGCAGGGCCCCCCCTCCATCGGGCATACGGCGCGCTTCATTGTGGATCATGCGCCGGCGGACGTGCTTGTCTTCCGTGAGAGGGCCTGATGCGCCGCGAGCCGGTGCACCCCGGAGCGGTGTGATATACTGAAAGCCGCACAAAATCTGAAAAACAGTTCGGGGGAAAAAATGGCAATCAAGACTGAATGGGTGAGGTACGGGGATGAGATCGGCTACCTGGCCCTGCCGGAACGGGCTGCCACGCCTTTGCCGAGTGTCGTGGTGATCCAGGAGATCATGGGCGTGACGGAGCACATCGAGCACGTGACGCGCCGCGTCGCGGCGGCAGGCTATGTCGCTCTGGCTCCTGACCTTTTCAGCATCAAGGGAGAAAGGCCCCCGGCGCTCACTCGGGAGCGGGTGGCAAAGGCCATGGCTTTCATGGGCCGCCTGCCCCCGGCGGCCATGGCAGATCCGGCGTTGCGGGACGCGGAGATGGCCAAACTTCCCGAACCGGATCGTCAGCAGATCGGGGAAACCTTCGCTCAGACCTGGGGCTCCGCTTCGCCCGCGCGCATGGAGGCAATGGTCGGTCAGCTGCGCCAGGCGGTCCGCTATCTCAGGTCCGCGCGCCCGGAGACCCGGCAGCAGCCGGTGGGATGCGTGGGCTTCTGCATGGGCGGAGGACTTTCGGCGCTGCTTGCCTGCGAAGAGCCTGAACTGTCGGCCGCGGCCGTCTACTACGGGAACACCCCTTCGGCGGAAAAGGTCGCAAAGGTTGCCTGCCCCGTCATCGCGTTCTACGGAGAAAAAGACCAGCGCGTCAACGCGGGAATACCCGGCTTCGAGGAGGCCATGCGCTCAGGGGGGAAGTCATTTGAGCATCACATCTACCCTGATGCCGCGCACGCCTTCTTCAATGATGACGGACCCAGATACAACGTGAAGGCCGCGCGGGATTCCTTTGCCCGGCTGCTCGCTTTTTTTGCCAGGACACTTGCAGGGTAGGCCTTCGGGATGAGCCAGCCCCCTGAATGCCTGGTGATGGCGAAGCCCGCCGGTCCTGGCTGCAATATGCGCTGCGCCTACTGCTACTATCTCGGGAAATCCGCCCTTTTTCCGCAGGGCCACTGGCGCATGCCGGAGGATCTCCTGGAGCGTTATATCGTCCAGCGCCTGGAATCCTCCGTCGGCCCGATAACCCATTTCGAGTGGCACGGCGGAGAGCCTACCCTCCTGGGGCTGGACTATTTCCGCATGATCGTGCGGATGCAGAAGGCTCATCGTCCCGCGGGCCGCAGAGTGTCCAACGGCATCCAGACGAACGGCCTGCTTCTGGATGAGGCCTGGGCCCGGTTTCTCGGTGAGGAAAGCTTTTCAGTCGGGCTGAGCATGGATGGGCCCGCGGACATTCATGATGCATTTCGGAGGACGGCAGGGAATGGCGCCACCCATGCCCAGGTGACCAACGCTTTCCGCCTGCTCAGGCGGCATGGGGTATTCTGCAATGCCTTATGTGTTCTCCACTCCGGGAACGCCGCAGAGCCCGACCGGGTGTACCGCTTTTTTCGCGATCTCGGAGTGAAGTACCTGCAGTTTCTTCCGCTGGTGATCCCGGCAGAAGGAGGCGGGGTGAGCGCGCCAACCGCCTCCCCCGAAGCCATTGGCGCTTTCCTGTGTCGCGTCTTCGACATGTGGCTGCAAAGCGACGTGGGACGGATCGTGGTCCAGACGTTTGACGAGGCCTTGCGCCCCGTCTACGGGATCCCGCACGCGCTGTGCATCCACAGGGAAACCTGCGGTGATGTCGCTGTCCTGGAGCATGACGGCGGATTCTACGCGTGCGATCACTTCGTGGACGCGGATCACCTCATTGGGAACCTGAAAGAGCTGACGCTCCCGGATATGATGGCGGATCCGCGCATGAGACGGTTCGGCCAGGCCAAGCGCGACGCGCTTCCCCGGATGTGTCGGGAATGCGACGTGCTTTCCTCCTGCAATGGCGGCTGTCCGAAGGACCGAATAGCGGCCACGCCGGAAGGTGAGGCGGGCCTGAGCTATCTGTGCCCCGCATACAGGGGATTCTTTCGTCACAGTCGCCCGGGCCTGGCCCGCCTAGCCCAGCATATGAAGCTGGGCAGATCCCTCAGGTCTTTCGCAGAGACTCCAGGTTCGACCGCGCAGCCGACACGGAGGCCATGAAGCCATCCAGCATCTTGCGAATATGGGCACGCCTGCAAGGGCAAGGGTTTCGATTTTCATTTGTTTCTCCCCGCGCCGTGCCGGGTCCCTCGATACAGCGAATCGATGGAATGCGAAAGGAATGTAACGAACTCTATCCTGAACTGAGCCAGCTTCCTGTCGGCGTCGATCAGCTCCCGCACGTTCTCCGGCGGGAAAGCAAGCTGCGCGGCGCCCAAGGTCGTGGCGTGGATGCTCATCAGAAGCTCGAAGCCGTGTCCTTTGATCCCTTCATATCTCGCTTCCAGGTCTAGGGAAGCGCGAAGGGCGAAGTCACGAAACCAGCTTTTCACATTGCGGAGCCCGGCGGGGCTCAGGCCGGGCTCAATTGTCATGTGGAGACTTGCAAGAAGTCGGACCAGGAGGCCGCGGTCCCTGAGGCCGCGGGTCATGTCCTTCCCCGGTGATCCGGTTGCCCGTCCCTTGAGAAACTCCTTCCACCAGGATGGAGGCGTAGAGGTCCTGCTTGGTGGGGAAGTAGAGGTACAGCGTGCCTTTCACCAGGTCGAGCTCATGGGCAAGATCGTTGAGCCGGATCTCGTCGAAAGACCGGGTGGCGATATACGCGCGGGCGCGTTCCACGATGGACGCGCGGCGCTCTTCCTTTTTCTGTTCCGTCGATGCGCGTTTCATTAATGACGCTGGGTTATATTCTGACTTGAAGTCAGTAACAAGGAGGCTTTCGTGGAAAAGCAAGTCAGGGGGCGTGGGCGCTTGTGACCGGCGCCTCATCAGGAATCGGCGCCGAGATGGCCAGGGAGCTCGCATCCCGGGGGGCAAACCTCGTCCTGGTGGCCCGCAGGCGGGAGGCGCTGGATTCGCTGGCGGCGCAGTTGGCGAAACAGCACGGGATCGAGGTCCACGTGGAGGCGTGCGACCTTGCCAGGACAGGCGAGCCCGAAAGGCTTTTCCAGACGCTCAACGGCCGGGGGATCGTGGTTTCGATCCTCGTGAACAATGCAGGGTTCGGCGCCTACGGGATTTTCGATTCAATCGATGCGGCAACCGAGGAGTCAATGCTCGACCTGGACGTGAAAGCTGTTGCGCGCATCACAAGGCTCTTTGTCGGACCCATGCGCGCCACTGGCTTCGGACGGGTCCTCCTCACCGCATCAACCGGAGCTTACCAGCCGACTCCGCTGTATTCCACGTACGGCGCCGCCAAGGCCTTTGTCCTCAGCTACGGCCACGCCATCAGGCGCGAGCTGCATGGGTCCGGCGTCACGGTCACCGTGCTTTCCCCCGGTGTGACCGATACCGAGTTCCACCGGATTTCAGGCCATGAGACGAACGCGTTCAAGCGGGCGACAATGATGGCGGCGACTCCCGTTGCAAAGTTGGCGGTCCGGGCGCTCCTGCGCGGCAAGGCTGAGATCGTGACCGGCTTTCTCAACAAAGTGCTCGTGTTCAGCGCCCGTTTCATCCCAAGGACCGCGGCGGCCGCCGTTGCCGCCAGAATGATGGCGTGAAGAAGATCATTGCGGTTGTTTTCACAATCCCTTCCCTTGCCTGCTGCCTGCTGCCGGAGAGGAACCAGGCCCCGCAACAGCCGCCGACGGTTTACACCGCGGGGTACTCCGCCGACGGCGCTTCCCTGAGTGCCTGCGCTTGGGTGGGCACCACAAAAATCGACCTGCCCGGAGACGGTGTCAGCACGCACTCCTCGTCCGCAGCTTCCATCTACGTGCGGGCGGGCATCGTCTATACGGCGGGGTATTACAATAACGGCTCGATCGACATTCCCTGCTATTGGACGGGCACCATCAGGACCGACCTGGGTACGCAACCGGGACGCGCCAGCGCCATCTACGTATGGGGAGGGACCGTCTACACGGCGGGCTACTACAACAACGGCTCGATCGATATTCCCTGCTATTGGACGGGCGCCATCAGGACCGACCTCGGTGCAAACCATGGACACGCAAATGCCATCCATGTATCGGAGGGTGTTGTCTACACAGCGGGCTCGTACTACGACGGAACGACCTATGTTCCCTGCTATTGGAAAGGTACTGACGGGCACGACCTCGCCGGCGGCGCCGGATCAACCGGCGGGTATGCGCAGTCTATCTGGTTATCCGGAGGCGCGGTCTTCACCGCAGGGTATTACACTGATTTCATGACCTATATCCCCTGCTACTGGGAGGTCTCCGCCGAGCACGACCTGCCGATAGAGCCGGAATCCAGCGGGGCGTATGCAACATCGATCTGTGTTTCGAGCGGCATCATATACGCTTCAGGGATCGATACCAGAGGGGTCAACCGCACGGAGGTTGCCTGCTCCTGGGCCAACGCAAAAAGGACCGACCTCCCGGGTGACGGGACAGCGGACCACGGATCCGAGGCCGCTTCTGTTTTTGTTTTTGGAGGGAGGACCTACGTTGCGGGGGGTTATTCCAACGGCACGGCGTGGATCGGCTGCTACTGGGACAACGGCAGGAAGACCGACCTGCCCGGTGGGACGTCCGCGGGGTATGCCAATTCCATCTACGTTGCACCGGCCGGATACCAGACTGACGCGCTTTAAGAAAACTTAACATGGCCGCAATAGAACCTCAACGAAGCAAACGTAAATTTTGCCATGCTCAGTATCATGGTTTCAAAGAACGGCGGTTTGCCGCGGGCCGCGGGACCGTTCCTTCCCGGTCCGCCCATGACGATCGTCTCAACCGTGGAAGAGCTCACTCCGGAACGCCTTGCGGCAATCCTTGCCGACCTGCCGACTGACTCAGGATACAGGCTGGAGGTCAAGGCTCTCCGATATCGCACCAGGCCGCACCTGCAGGCTCTATGCGACTGGACGAACAAGGTCATCACCGTGCAGGTGCCTGAGCCGTTTCGCCCGTTTCGCGAGCGCGTCCCCTACCGGGCCCAACGGATCAAGGGTCGCACGGCTTTCGGAAACGGGTTTGCTTTCCGATGGTTCTACCGTGATGTGATATTTCGAAACAAGACCGAGGTGATCCGGTTCCTGTACTGCCACGAGTACTATCACTACTACCTTCACGACGTGCTTGGCCGCAAGGGTCAGGCTGAGACCGCGTGCGATCGCTTTGCCCTTGAAAACTTCCGGCGACGAAGAAGGTGAGCCCGGATAAGAACGTCGGGTGAAACAAAAAGTCGTCGCGTCCCGGGGGCCGCGACTCTTGAAAGTTGCCGTCGATCAGTTGCCCGCTAGGGCGCTGAAAAATCGGTAACAAGCGAGGCGAGGTCCGTCCACGTCTGAGTGTACCTGGTGTTGCCGCTGTCGTCGCAAACAGTGACAGACACGGTGATGTTCGGGGCAACGGTCGACGGATTTCCTCCGAGGGTCGTCGGGTCGGCAAGCGTGCCCTTGTTCTTCGCGTTTGCGGTTATCACAACCTTGCCGCCGGTGATGCCGTCTGGATTGAGGAAAGAAAAGGCCAGGACAGCGCTCTCTGCGTAATCAAAAACAAAGTTGGCGGGCTGTACGAGTCCGTTGACGGTTGTGGCTCCCAGGCTGAAACTGCCTCCCGCGTTGATGCGAAGCTTGAAGTCCTTTACGGCGGAGCCCGTGAGGTTCTGCGGATCGACGACCAGGGAGAGTGTTGCCTGGCCGGTGGCGGATTGGAAGTTCGCCATGCTTGACGTATTGAGTGGACCGCCGTCGCTGGTAACCAGGGAGGCGGAGAAGTTGCTGGTTGCCGTGGTAAGCTTGATGTACTGACCAAGGCTGTCACCGTTAAGGTTGATTGTTTCGTTCAGGCTTTTGCTCGTCGGGAAGTTCTTGATATCCGTCATTATCTTGCTCAGCTGGCTCGTAATATCGCTGCTGAGGCTCTTGTTCACCAGCCCATTGAAGGCGCTGAGCGCTTTCGTGAGGGATCCCGGTCCTCTGGGCAGGGGAGCGCCTTTTGCGCCGGTGATCGACATCGAGCCTATCGTGTTCAAAGAAGTTCCAATATCATTGAGAAGCACATCGCTGCTCGGTATGGCGGAAAGGGCGGCCTTTGTTGCCGAGAGTGTCGAGGGTGTGCTCGTGGCACCGCTGTTTGCCAATGCGGACGGGCTGACGGTACCCACGCTCGCGATGTCGGAAGGATTTGTCTGGGAGCTGCTGGGCTGCGAGCATGTTGCCAAGACAAGGAGGATCGATGCGCCGGCAACAATTGAGAAAAACCGTGGAGCGAACTTCAACAACGCGCGGGACATAACTTTACCTCCTGAGCACAATTTCAAAGTTTCTTTCGGATTCTCGCCATCAACCATATCCCCTGAAATTGCAATGTCAAGGGAAGCGACACGAAACGGTTGAACGCCGCGCCGACGACGTTGATGGGTCTTTGTGCTATAGTCGCCCCCATGGAGCACATGAAGAGAACCGACACCTGCGGCGCGCTTCGCGCGAAAGACGCGGGCCGACGCGTCACCCTGAACGGCTGGGTCCACAGGCACCGTGATCATGGCGGGATCCGTTTTTTCGACCTTCGCGACCGTTATGGCGTGACCCAGGTTGTCGTGGACTCCGACGCCACGGAGGAGCTGGCGCAAACGGGCAAGGAGCTGAAGTTCGAGTTCTGCGTAGCCGTGGAGGGAACGGTGCGTTCGCGGCCGCCTGCAATGGCAAACCCGGCGATGCCCACCGGGGAGATCGAGGTCAAGGCGGAGAAGATCTCCATCCTCAGCCGGTGCGAGGTCCTGCCCTTCATGGTGGACGAGAAGGCGGATGCGAAAGAGGACACCCGGCTCACGTACCGCTACATCGACCTGCGAACCGCGCGGATGCAGAGGAATATCGCCCTTCGACACACGGCGGCTTTCGCCACACGTGAGTTCCTGGTATCCCGAGGGTTCTACGAGATCGAAACGCCGATGTTCATCAAGTCCACCCCTGAAGGTGCTCGTGACTACCTGGTGCCTTCCCGCCTGAACCCCGGTCGGTTCTATGCGCTTCCCCAGTCCCCGCAGCTGTACAAGCAGATCCTGATGGTCTCAGGGTTCGACAGGTACTTCCAGATTGCCAGGTGCTTCCGCGACGAGGACGCGCGGGGGGACAGGCAGCCGGAGTTCACCCAGATCGACATCGAGATGAGCTTCGTGTCCCGGGAGGACGTGTTCCAGCTGGTCGAAGGGCTGATGGCGCATGTCTTCAAGAAGTCGATCGACAAGGAGATCACCGCTCCGTTCCAGCGGCTGGCGTTTGATGAAGCGATGAACCGCTTCGGCTCGGACAAGCCGGACCTCAGGTTCGGGCTTGAATTGAAGGATTTCGGGGATTTCGCCCGCAAGGGCACGTTCGAGGTGTTCCGCAAGGTCGTTGAATCCAGCGGCGTGGTGAAGGCCCTGGTTGCCCCGGGGTGCGGAGAATATTCGCGCAAGCAGATCGGAGAGCTGGAGGCGGTGGCCAAGGTGTACGGAGCCGCGGGGCTTGCCTCCATGAAAGTCACCGCGCAGGGATTGGAAGGCGGGGTGTCCAAGTTCTACGCGGAACAGGCGGCCGGCATCTGCCAGACCCTGGACGCAAAGCCCGGTGACCTGATCCTGATGGTGGGAGCGGATCCACGCAAGGCCTGCGTTTCCCTGGGCGCCGTTCGCACGCAGCTTGGAAGGGATCTCAAGCTTGCCAACGAAGGAGATTTCCGGTTCTGCTGGATAATCGATTTCCCCCTCTTTGAATGGAATGAAGAGGAGAAGAAATGGGACCCCGCGCATCACATGTTCACAATGCCGCAGGAGAGGTTCCTCGCGGATTTCGAGAAGAGGCCCGCCGAGGTCAAGGGAGATCTCTACGACCTGGTCTGCAATGGCGTTGAGCTGGCATCAGGCTCCATCAGGATCCATGATCCCGCGCTGCAGAAGAGGATCTTCAGCTTCCTCGGCCTTTCCGAGGAGCAGGCGCGGAGCCGCTTCGGCTTCCTCCTGGAAGCCTTCCGCTACGGACCCCCTCCTCATGGCGGGATTGCCCCGGGTTTCGACAGGCTGGTAGCCATGATGGCGGGGGAGGCGACCATTCGTGAAGTCATCCCGTTCCCCAAGAACACCCTGGGCCAATGCCCCATGGATGATTCTCCCTCCGAGGTGGATCCGAAGCAGCTGCAGGACCTGCACCTCAGCATCCGCAAGGAGGAGCCGGCCAGATGAACAGGCGGGAGAGGGTTGCGGCCGCAATCGGACACAGGCAGCCGGACAAGACCCCGTACCATATCAGCTTCACGGTGCCCGCGCGTGAGGAGATGGCCCGCTGGTACGGGGATCCGAGCTTCGAGACGTCGTTGGGAAACTGCCTGCTTCTGCTGGAAACCGAGCCGAAGAACTCATGGCGCCGGGTGCAGGGTGAGGTCTGGGAGGACCAGTTCGGCGTTCAGTGGGACAGGACCATCGATGCGGACATCGGCACGGTCTGCAACTCACCGCTCACCGCAGAGAACGTCCGCGCCTATCCCTTCCCTGATCCTCTGGACCCTTCGCGCTTCGAGGACTGGGGCGCTCTTCTGGCCCGCCGCAGTGATTCCTTCGTCATTGCCAACCTGGGCTTCAGCCTGTTCGAACGGGCGTGGACCCTTGCCGGCATGGAAACGGTCCTCATGGCGATGGCGGATGACAAGAGCTTCCTGAACGATCTCCTGGACAGGATCCTGGATTTCAACCTGAAGCTCATCGACAAGGCCTGCTCTTTTCCGATCGACGCCATGCGCTTTGGCGACGACTGGGGCCAGCAGCGCGGCCTCATCATGGGTCCCATCCTGTGGCGTGAGCTGATCGGACCTCGGGTCCGCCAGATGTATTCCCTGGCAAAGTCGAAAGGCAAGCGCGTGTTCATCCACTCCTGCGGAAAGGTGGACGAGCTTTTCCCCGACCTGATCGACAGCGGCCTCGACGTTTTCAACCCGTTCCAGCCCGAAGTCATGGACGTGTACGAAATGAAGAAACGCTACGGGGACAGGCTGTCCTTCTTCGGCGGGATCAGCACGCAAAAAACTCTTCCCTATGGAACCGTCCAGCAGGTGAAGGACGAGGTCAGGCGTCTCCTGGAGGCCATTGGCAGGAACGGGGGCTACATTGCGTCTCCGGCGCACGACATCCCCAAAGATGCGAAGCCCGAGAATATCGCCGCCATGATCGAGGTGCTGCAAGCCCAGTAAACGCGGCTCAGCCGGATCCCTTTGTCTGTTCCAGCACTCCCATCACGATCCGCGCAATGATGTCCACGAGCCGCGGATCCACGTCCTCCAGCCCCGGCTTCGGCTTCCCCCATCCCTGCTGCTCGCGCACCTTGTACAGGGTGCTGATCTCGTTCTGGCTCAAGGGCTTGGGCTCGCCGAGGATTTTCGTGACCAGCCGCACCCGCGCATACATCTCAAGCACTTCCATGCGGTAATACGCCTGCATCACGTCAGCCCCCACGGTGAGCGCCCCATGGTTGGAGAGAAGCATGGCGTCGCAGCCGGGGATCTCCTTCTCCACCGCGTTGGGGATCTCCTCGGTGGATGGAGTCCCGTACTCGGCGAACCCGACTTTGCCGAGCCCGAAAATCACCTCGGGAAGGATCACATCGGAGTCCAGCCTGATATGGCACGCCGCGAACCCCGTGGCCGCGGGGGGATGGGCGTGGACGATTGCCGTTACGTCCGGCCTGGTCCTGTAAACGGCCAGGTGCATCTTTGTCTCCGAGCTTGGCCGCAGGTTGCCCGAGATGACCGTGCCCTGCATGTCGATCTTCAGGATCTGTCCCACGGTGACGTCTCCCTTGTTCACCGTGGTCGGGGTGATGAGAAGCTCGTTCTGCGAGAGCCGGAAGCTGATGTTGCCGTCATTGGCGGCCACGAAAAAACGGTCACGCAGCCGTTTGCCCGCCTCCACGATCTGCAACCTGGCTTCGTCTTCCTGCATGAAGGCGATAGTAGCGGATTAGGAGGGCCGCGTCCAACGCCGTCCGCCGCGTATGCCGCGAAATCCCCAGACGAGAAAGGGTACGCTCACGGCGGCGCTCAGGAGCTCGCTTGTGGACCCTGCCCAGAGCACGCCATCCAGGGCGAGCCAGCGGGGAAGGATCACCATCCCGAGGATGAGAAGGACGTTTCTGCCTAGAAGCAGGACGACCGTCTCCACGGGTCTTCCAATGGATTGGAAGAGCTGGGCGGACACGGACCGAAATCCGTAGGAAAAAAAACCGAGGAAGAAGATGGAAAGGCCGTGCGCGCCGAGGATGAGAAACCGCGGATCCTTCGTCGTGAAAAGCGAAACAAAGGACTTCGGGAAAAGCTCGATTGTCACGGTGCACAGGATGCAGATGGCCGTGCTCCAGGCAAGGGCGTGAAGAGTCACGGAGATTACGCGCTTCGGCTTTCCTGCGCCGAAGTTGTAGCCCCAGAGGGCCTGCGCGCCTTGCGTGATCCCATCCACGGGGAAGCTGAATAGCCGATACAAGGCGTTGACGATTCCCACCATTGCGATCCCGAGCGCGCCCCCGTACGCAGCAATGCTTGCGTTCGCAACTCCGAAGACCGCCAGCTGAATGATGTTTGTCAGGGCTGCGGGGGCGCCGATGATCATCATCCTCCCGATTGATGCCGCCCGCAGCCTCATCGCCCCTCGAGAAATCCTGAGCCTGCTCCTTCTGCCCTGGATGAGAATGAGGGTCAGGGCAAGGACGACCGCCTGCGCAGCCACCGTGGCGCCGGCGGCACCGGCAAGACCCCAGTGAAAGCCGAACAGGAAAACCGGCGCAAGACCTGCGTTCACAATCACGCCGCTGATCACCGACATCATCGCTGCCCGGGGTCTTCCCTGGGAACGGAGGGAACCTCCGGCCGCCATGGACGGGATCTGGAAAAGAAATCCAGCCGAGACGATTCCAAGGTACTGCCGGGTCAGCGGCAAAAGGGAGTCCGTGGCGCCAAGGAGCAGCAGGACCGGCGTCATGAAGAAGAAAGTGAGTGCGGCCAACCCGGCCGCGGCAAAGATCGACGTCACGAATGCCTGGCCGAGCAGGGACCGTGCCTCCTGTTCGCGGCCGGCGCCGAGGCTGATCGAGATGAGGGTGGATGCTCCCGCGCCGAAGAGGCTGCCGACTGCCACGGAAAGGAGCATCACGGGAAACGCCGCGGTCACCGCAGCCATGCCCGCCGTTCCCATGCTGTGCCCGATGAAGATCTGGTCGATCGTGTTGTACAGACCATTGACGACCATCATGGCGACGGTGGGGAGAGAAAACTTGAAGAGCAAAGAGCCGACCGGCGCTTCGCCCATTTCTGCCACTGTGCTCACGACGCTTTCTCACTGACGCGCGGGCGCGTTTCCCCGGATGCACGCGGTCAGCATCTCTATGACGCCCGTGCGGGCTTCATCGTCACCGAAGTCCTTCGGGCGCGGATCACCATGCCGGTGGATGGCAAACCAGGCGATTGTCTCCACGATGAACCGGGCGGCAACCCGGATGCTTGGCACCGGGTGAAAAGCCCTCGCGGCGATGCCGCGCTCCAGGTATACCGACAGCGCCTTCACCAGCGGCACCCGCAGCCCCTCGTAGAAGACCTCAGCCAGCTCAGGCCAGTCGATTGCGGATTTCTCGATGAGGTTGATGCCGGTCCGGCGCTCGTAGGCGCTGTCATAGAGCTCGCTGATGAGCGCTTCCAGGCCGGCAAAAGCCCCAGCGGCCGCGGAGGTTCTCAGCGCGGAGGCGAGCCTCGGTGCGTAAGCCTCCAGTGTCATGGCTTTGCGGAGCATGTCCAACGTGGTGCCCTGCGGCGGCGTTTGTATCGGGGGCTCGGGCAGCCTTGCGCCGGGATTGATCGCCGTGTGCAGGGCCAGCAGGTGGAACAGAGCCTCCTTGCTTTCGACGTAGAGGTAGATCGTTCCGGGAGCCACGCCCATTTCTTTCGCGATGTCGGACATCGCGGCGCGGCGGTAGCCCCGGGAAATGAAGACCTTTGCTGCTGCGGTCATGAGCTGATCTATTCGAGAGGCTTGTTTGGTCTCATTCATGTAGCAAATATATGACTGAATGATTCATTCAGGCAATGATAGGAAAGGATAAGAGCAAAAAAAGGCCCGTGAGCTGTCCCCCGTCAGCGCTGACGAGCCTCCCAGTTAAGGGTTCAGTTCACGGGCTTAACAATTGTTATTTCTATTACAATCCCAGCGATAATTGACTCTTTTTAAACAGTTGTCAAGATCAAAATTAAACAATAGCACCAGTTTTGCCGAAAATATTGTTGTTGAATAACAATACAAATGTTACTATAAACGCCCCTTGAGGTTGGCCACCTGATGGCGACAAGAAACAGGCAAGGAAGGATTACCAGGATTCTCGAGTCTCTTCGGACTGGCAGGGCGGCGACCATCCAGGAGCTGTCCCAGAGACTTTCTGTCTCCGAAATGACCATCAGGCGCGACCTGACGCTTCTTTCAGCCCAAAACAAGGTGCGGCTCGTCAGGGCTGGGGCCATCCTCCGCTCGGGATTCCTTGACGCTCCCCAGAGCGGCTACTCCCTGGCGTCAGACCAGGGGCCCAGGGCAGAGGAGAGGATCAGGATCGGAACCAAGGCGGCTTCCCTGGTGGAGCCCGGTGACGTTGTTATCATCGACTCCGGCTCCACGACCGAGTGGCTTGCGCGAAACCTGCCCACCGACATGCCCCTGACCGTGATCTGCTTTGCGCTCAACATCCTCCTGGAGGTGGGAAGCCGCGAAAAATGCACGGTAGTCTTTGCCGGCGGGACCCTGCGCAGCGACACGCTTGTCTGCGAAAGCGCTGAGGGGATCCAGCTCATTCGGCGTTATCGCGCCAACAAGGCGTTTCTCTCCGCCGGAGGCGTCAGCGATTCCCTTGGGGTCACCTGCGTGGATGGCTCGGAGGCTGAGCTGAAGAAGGCTGCAATGCAGTCGGCTCAATCGAGGATCCTCCTGGTTGATTCGAGCAAGCTTGGACGTGTCACGCCCTCCTGGTTCGCGGCGCTTGATGACTTTGATGCGATGGTCACAGACTCGGGAATCTCCCTCGAGTACGTGGAGATAGCGCGCTCCCGCGGGATTACGCTGCATGTGACATGAAGAGCTTCTTTTCGGGTATCTCTCCCTACCCTTGAAATACCGAAACCGTGAGAGTATTCTGGCAAACACGAGGCGGAGGAGAATGATGTCAGACCAAGGCCGAAGGCCGCGAATCATCCGAATCCCCGCCGCGGCTGAATCAGAAGCGTTTCTCACGGCGCTGAGCCCTGCTTATGGCATTTCCGCGAGCTTGAATGGCAACTCCCCTTCGCATGCCTGACCTGGGCACCGTCGGAGGGCGGGTGACACTTGTCCGCTGGCTCAAGTCAGAAGGGGAGGCCGTTGCCCTTGGTGAGCCCCTTTTCGAAGCGGAGACGGACAAGGGCGTGAGCGAAGTCGAATCAGCCCTTGCGGGAGTTCTGGTGAAGCGCATGGTGGCTGACGGAGCCAGGGCCACAGCGGGAGATACGATCGCGCTGATACGCAGACCGGGTGAGCCTGAGGAGGCAATTTCATGAGCGTGAAAGGCTTCTCCCGCCAGGTTCAGCCTGATGTCTCGGAGTTGCTGGACGTTCTGTTTCGACATCGACTTCCCGCACGGGTCCATCACATCGAGCTCTTCCTGGACGCGGAGATCAAGGAAGCGGTGGTCCAGCGCTTCGGGCTCTGTCCCGACCTTGACAGGTCGGACCCTCTTTTCGAAACAAAGCGGGACTTCGCCCTGCATTCCTTCCTGGGCTATGACGTGTTCAGGGTCGGCGTCGCACGAAAGACTGTCTTTCCCACGGCAACCATTTCCGCCGCTGATACCACCAACCAGGCAGGGCAGGAGAGATCCGCGCGGGACTGGCAGGAAGAGCACGCAGGGCCAATCCAGGGTTGGAAAGATTTCGAAAGCTACCACTGGCCCAGGGTCTCGGATATCAACTTTTCCCCCCTGGAGTGGCTGGAGCATAACCTGCCCACCTCCATGGGCTGCTACGAGCTGACCGCCCACATCTTCGAGATACTCTCTTTTCTCCTGGGATATGAGACTCTCTGCTATGCCGTTGTCGATCAACCGGATCTCGTGGACGCCATATTGGAAAAGGCCGGCAGCTTCTATGTCGATTTCACCACGGCGCTGGTGGATTTTGCCTGCGTTGCGGTTGTCTGGGGCTCGGATGACCTGGGGTTCAGATCAGGCACCATGATGTCGCCCGCCTTCCTGCGGGAGAAGATCCTTCCATGGCACAAACGCTGCGCAGAGATCGCCCACGCAAAGGGAAAGCCGTATCTGCTTCATTCCTGCGGGAATCTGGATGAGATCATGGAAGATCTCATCTCTGATGTTGGCATCGACGGAAAGCATTCCTTCGAAGACGCCATCCTCCCGGTCACCCAGGCCAAGCAACGCTACGGCGGGCGCGTGGCGCTTCTTGGCGGCATCGACATGGATTTCTTATGCAGGTCGGACGAGGCATCAATCCGAAATCGTGTGCGGGAAACGCTCCAGACCTGCACGCGGGGAGGCGGGTATTGCCTCGGGACGGGCAACACCGTTGCGAACTATGTGCCGCTGGACAACTACCTCAGCATGATCGACGAGGGGCGGCGCTTCGCGGTGTGACGGGGCCGGTTCACTCGTCGAGGAGGCAGGGCAGATAGAAACGCTGCATTGCCTTCAGCAGCTCGTCCGGCCCTTCGACGGTTCCGCGAGCGCTGGACAGCCTGTACAAGAGGGTGTAGTTGCCCAGGTAGCGGAATGAGAAGGTGAACCGCTCACTCTCCACGCCGTCTTTCTTCATGATGAAATCGATGACGGCTTCGTTTCCGTTCATGCTCTTTGTTTCGAGCTGGAAGCTCACGGTGCTTCCGTCTCGAGTGACCACCTGCTGGAACTTCGCGTCGCGAAACAGGGCGCCAAAGGTCCGGTTTCCGAAATCTGAAACGCCGTCCTTCACGCACAGCCGGGAGCTCCACACCGAATCAGCGATGGCGGGGGTGGTCATGGCGCCGCCTGCGGGAAGGATCAGCAGCGCCAGGAGCAATCCGATCAGCAGTCGTTTTTTCTTTTTCATACGGTCGGTATCACCGGTATCGGGCGGCGCGCGCATAATCTAAAGGTCGTCTTGACGCCGCGTGAAGGCGGATTCCATAATCGGATGTGAGCAAGATCGATCCTGTTCTGCTGGATGATGCAGCCGGCGTCCTCGTCATTCTGGACCAGACCCGTCTTCCCGGTGAGACGGTTTACCTTCGCCTGGTCAGCCAGGAAGAGATATGGGAAGCCATCCATCAGCTTCGTGTCCGGGGCGCTCCCGCAATCGGCATTGCGGCCGCGTACGGCGCCTACCTCGGGGTTCGCGCCTCCGCGGCAAGGACCCACGCGGAGCTGACGGAGGAGTTTGCCCGGGTGAAGAAGCGCCTGGCTTCAGCGCGTCCCACGGCCGTGAACCTCTTCTGGGCCCTGGACCGGATGGAAGCGCGCCTGGCCGGGGCGCGCGGAATGGCTCCTGAGATGGCCAAGGCGGAGCTGAGGGCCGAAGCGGAGGCCATCCGCGCCGAGGATGAGGAGGCTTGTCGAAGCATCGGAGAGCACTCTTTGACGCTGTTGAAGAAAGGCTGGGGCCTCCTCACGCACTGCAACGCGGGCGCCCTGGCCACCTCTCGCTGGGGCACGGCAACCGCGGCCATGTACCTAGGCGCCCAGCGGGGCTACGGCTTCAAGGTCTACGCGGATGAGACGCGCCCCCTCCTGCAAGGCGCCCGGCTCACGGCGTGGGAGCTGTCGCAGGCAGGGATCGACGTCACGGTGATCTGCGACAACATGGCCTCCATCGTCATGAAGCAGGGACGGGTTCAGGCGGTCCTCGTGGGCTGTGATCGAGTTGCGGCAAACGGTGACACCGCCAATAAAATCGGCACCTCGGGTGTCGCAATCCTGGCCCGACATTATGGAATTCCCTTCTACGTTCATGCGCCGCTTTCCTCGGTCGACATGAAATGCTCCACCGGCGCCGACATCCCCATAGAGCTGAGGAAAGAGGAGGAAGTGACGGAGAAGTGGTACGTCCGGCCCATGGCGCCGGCGGGGGTAAAGGTCTACAACCCCGCCTTCGACGTCACCGACCATGAGCTGATCACCGCCATAGTGACGGAGAAGGGTGTCGCCTGCCCGCCGTTCAGCGATTCGCTTGCCGGGCTTGCGTCCCTTGCGGTGGGCTCCCGCGGCTGCGGCTGATAAGAAGGCTCGGCGCGACAAGGGAGAATGCCGCGACAATGGCGAACATGCCTCGGATCCCTACGGCGTCCGCAAGGATCCCGCCAATCCACGGCCCGCTGAACATCCCGACCGCGTAGACCGCCTGGTGGATCCCCATTGCCGTGCTGCGATGAAAGGCGTCCACTCCTTCGATCGAGAGCCCCAGCAGGATGGGGAAGAACAAGCCGTTCGCAAGGCCCATGATCACCGTCGAAACGAACAGGAGGGCCACGGAGCCGGACAACGCGGCAAGCACGGCGCCGGCAGCGAACCCCGCGAAGCTGCCATAGAGAAGAATCCTTTTTCCGCCTCGCCCCGCAATGACGGTTGCAAAGAGGTTGGCCACCATGTTTGCGGCGATGTTCAGGGTCATGAGCAGGCTCACGGCCACGCTGCCCGCGCCCACCTGCCGGGCCAGGAGGGGCATGAACCCGAACGTGATGGCCCACACGCCGAACTGGCACAGGGCATTCGTGAACGATGGAACCAGAACGTCACGCCGGGAGAAAATGGAAAGGATGGAGCGGGCGCTGACCATCCCCCGATGAGCCGCGTCTTTGCGGGGAATCCGCACGAACAAGATGATGACCGTCGACGCGACGGCCAGGAGAGCCGCGGCATAAAAGGGCAGGTCACGGCCCCCCAGGGTCTCCAGAAAGCCCGTGGAGCCTGTCCCGATCATCTGGCCGAACGATGAGGCAAAAGAGGCCAGGGATGTCGCGAAAATCGTCTGCTCGGGCGGGAAGAGGCCGGCAAATGCGACCATCAAGGGAACCCAGGCCGCCGCAGACGCCCCCGTCAGTGCCCTGCCCACGGCAAGCGGTCCGACTGAGCGCCCCAGCATCATGACGATGGCGCCCGCCCCGGCCATGAGGACGCCGGATACGAGGTAGGGCTTGTTTCGCCCGGTGGCGTCCGTTATGACGCCCAGGGGCACCCGAAGCAAAGCCATCCACAGGCCGTACATGGACAACACCAGGCCGACTTGCGCAAGGCTTGTCGTGCGCGGGGCGATATATCCGGGCAGGGCCGGCACGTAGGTATACAGGGCGCCGAAAAAAAGCAGAGATGCTGCGAACAGGGCACGGATGGGACTGCGATTCATGGAGGTTCAGGGGGCCGGAATCAAGCCACGGGTTGCGCGCTGCCCGACCCTGGCGGATCCGGTTTTGGAGGAATGGCCAGAACCGGGGATTCTTGCGCGACGTGGACCTCGGCGAAAGCCCTGGCCACCCCGGCGGCATTCGCTGCAATCTTGAACTGCCCCACCAGCCGCTGCAGCTCCAGCGACATGCCTGACAGCTCCTCGGTGGCCCCCGACATCTCCTCAGCGGAGGAGGCGGCCGCCTGGGTCAGCTCATTCACGTGCTCCACCGCGCGCGATACCTGCCGCGAGTTGGCCGTCTGCTCCTGGGTGGCCGCGGAGATTCCCTGGCTCATCTGGCTGACTTTCTCCAGCGCCCTGGCCAGCTCCCGAATGGCTGCAATCTGGCGCGACATGCTCCCCGACAGCTCCCCGATCATCTGCTGAACCTTCTGCGAGCTCTGCCGTATCTGCTCCATGGCCCCCGCCGAGCCGTTGGCAATCTCCACCCCCTGGGTCACGTTCTTCACGCTCTCCCGGATGAGCCCCTCGATCTCCTTGGTGGAGGCCGAGGAGCGGTCAGCCAGCTTGCTGACCTCCTGGGCCACAACCGCAAACCCCCGCCCGTGCTCCCCGGCGCGCGCGGCCTCGATGGAGGCGTTGAGGGCCAGCAGGTTGGTCTGGTCGGCGATGTCGGAGATCACCTCCACGATCCCGCCGATCTTCTGCGAGCTCTCGGCGATGCGCGTGATGCCCTGCACCACCTGGCCCACCGCCTGCGCCCCCTCCTGGCTCTTCTCCACCGACTGGTTGGCAAGCGTGGAGATCTCCCCCAGGCTGTGGGAGACCTCATCGATGGACTTCTGCACCCGCTCCATGGAGGCGGCCCCCTGGTTGACCGCCGCCACCTGCGTCTTGGCATGCTCGCTGACCTGGTCCACGCTGGCGGAAAGCTCTTCCACCGAGGCCGAGGTCTGCTCCAGCGTGGAGGCCTGGCTCTGCGCTCCCTCGGCCAGCGACTGCGCGCTGGCGGAAATCTGCCCGCTTGCAGAGGCAACCTGGTGGGCGCTCTCCTGCACCGTGGCCACCATGGTGGCCAGCCGCGTGGACATGGCATTCAGCGCCTGGGCCAGCTTGCCCACCTCATCACGCTGGTTGATGGGCAGCCGCTGCGTGAAGTCCCCCAGGGCGATGGCCTGGGCAAAAGCCACGCTTTTTGCCAGGGGAATGGTGATGGAGCGGGAGAAAAGCAGGTAGATGAAGAAGGCCACGATAAGCGCGCCGGCGCTGATGACCAGGAACAGGTTGCGCAGGCCCGCGGCGGTGAGGACATACTCGTCCTCCGCGGCATCCATGCTCAACGCGACGCTCCATCCAACGGTCTTCACGGGCGCAAAACCCGCGTTTTTTCGAGACCCTTCAAAGACGTAGGAGAGCACCGCGGACTTCCCGTCCACCATTGCCCTGCCCAGCTCCTTCATTCCGTCCGTCTCCAGGGTGTTCAGCTTCAGGATGTACTGCGGCTTGGGATGGGCAATGACCTCCCCCTTGTCGTCGACGACGAACGCGTAGCCCGTGGCGCCGATTTTTTCGTCCCCGATGACTTCCGTGAGGAAGCTTATGTTGATGAGCGTTGTATAGACTCCGACGACCATGCCGTTCTCGGAATCCCGGATGGGCGTTGCAATGGGGACAATCGGCATGTTCGTGACCTTGCTGAAGAAGACCTGCCCGATGTTGGGCGTCCCGGCAAGGGCTTTTGTGAAGTACTGGGTGCCTGCAATCGACATTCCCACCCAGGCGACGGTGGAGGAGGCAAAGACGTCTCCGTTTTTGTCCGCGACAATTGCCGCCTCGTAGGTCCAGTGGATCTGCGAGTTCTTTTCGAACGGCGAAAGCTTCTTGTAGATTTCCTGGACAATGTCGCCCGCTTTGGCGGCACCTTTTTCATCCACGAGCGTGGCGCCCTGGATGACGTCGGAATCACTGGCTATGCTGAGAGCGAACCGGCTTTCCTCCGTGAACACCCGGTCGACGATCCGGGCAATTTCACGCGACCTGCCGATCATCTGATCATTGCCCAGTTGCGAAAGGGCGGCGCCCGATCGGGTAATGGCAAGAAAGGCAAGCAGCGCAAGCGGAACGATCATAAGAATCGTGCCCACCGCAACCAGTTTGAAACCGATGCGGATGTTCTTCATAGAGCCATCTCCAGTCCGCCTGATTTGGGAGGGGCCTCGGCGGACTTTGGCCTCTCAGTGACCATTGTGCAACAACCGTCAGACCATCGCAAGCTCTTTTTTGCGATCAACAAGCCATTGCTTCGCTTCATTCATGTCGGAGAAAGCCATCATGTTCTGCCCGCTGGCCTTCCGGATGGTCTCATAGACGATTCTCTTGAGCCCGTCCAACCCCACGACGGCGGCCGCGAAAACAAACGGCTCGTTCCCCTGGGCATATTTGCGCATTTCTCCGGCTGAAGCGGGATTGAACGCCAGGTCATGAACATTCGTAAGCATCAAAAGCGATTTCGCATGCTGGGTCCGGACCACCGGTATCGATTCCTCGATGATGGTGTGCATGTCGACAAGGCTCCCGTTGGAAAAGTCGACGTACAGGATCTGCTGATCGTCGTGGGTGATGAAGCGTACGCGTCCGTCCGCCGAGGCGGCTGTCGGCAAGCCTGCCTCCGCGGGAACCGAATTGCCCTTGGCGGGGACCTCGGCGAAAGCCCTGGCCACCCCGGCGGCATTCGCTGCAATCTTGAACTGCCCCACCAGCCGCTGCAGCTCCAGCGACATGCCTGACAGCTCCTCGGTGGCCCCCGACATCTCCTCAGCGGAGGAGGCGGCCGCCTGGGTCAGCTCATTCACGTGCTCCACCGCGCGCGATACCTGCCGCGAGTTGGCCGTCTGCTCCTGGGTGGCCGCGGAGATTCCCTGGCTCATCTGGCTGACTTTCTCCAGCGCCCTGGCCAGCTCCCGAATGGCTGCAATCTGGCGCGACATGCTCCCCGACAGCTCCCCGATCATCTGCTGAACCTTCTGCGAGCTCTGCCGTATCTGCTCCATGGCCCCCGCCGAGCCGTTGGCAATCTCCACCCCCTGGGTCACGTTCTTCACGCTCTCCCGGATGAGCCCCTCGATCTCCTTGGTGGAGGCCGAGGAGCGGTCAGCCAGCTTGCTGACCTCCTGGGCCACAACCGCAAACCCCCGCCCGTGCTCCCCGGCGCGCGCGGCCTCGATGGAGGCGTTGAGGGCCAGCAGGTTGGTCTGGTCGGCGATGTCGGAGATCACCTCCACGATCCCGCCGATCTTCTGCGAGCTCTCGGCGATGCGCGTGATGCCCTGCACCACCTGGCCCACCGCCTGCGCCCCCTCCTGGCTCTTCTCCACCGACTGGTTGGCAAGCGTGGAGATCTCCCCCAGGCTGTGGGAGACTTCATCGATGGACTTCTGCACCCGCTGCATGGAGGCAGCCCCCTGGTTGACCGCCGCCACCTGCGTCTTGGCATGCTCGCTGACCTGGTCCACGCTGGCGGAAAGCTCTTCCACCGAGGCCGAGGTCTGCTCCAGCGTGGAGGCCTGGCTCTGCGCTCCCTCGGCCAGCGACTGCGCGCTGGCGGAAATCTGCCCGCTTGCAGAGGCAACCTGGTGGGCGCTCTCCTGCACCGTGGCCACCATGGTGGCCAGCCGCGTGGACATGGCATTCAGCGCCTGGGCCAGCTTGCCCACCTCATCACGCTGGTTGATGGGCAGCCGCTGCGCGAAGTCCCCCAGGGCGATGGCCTGGGCAAAAGCCACGCTTTTTGCCAGGGGAATGGTGATGGAGCGGGAGAAAAGCAGGTAGATGAAGAAGGCCACGATAAGCGCGCCGGCGCTGATGACCAGGAACAGGTTGCGCAGGCCCGCGGCGGTGAGGATGTAGGTGTCTTCCGTCTCATCCATCGAAAGGGCAACACTCCATCCGACGCTCTTCACCGGAGCGTAGCCCGCCTTTTTCCGCTGCCCCTCAAAGGAGAACAGGCCGACGCCCGTTTTGCCGCCGACCATCCCCGCTGCAAGGTCCTTCATTCCCGCGTCCTGGAGCGCGTTCAGCTTCAGGATGTATTTCACCTCGGGATGCGCAATGACCTCGCCCTTCTGATCCAGGACGAAGGCATAGCCGGTGAGGCCGACCCTTTCATCGGTGATGACCTCATTGAGGAAGCTGATGTTTATGAGGATGACATAGACGCCGACGATCGTGCCGCTGTCGGAAATGCGGATGGGCGTTGCAATGGGGACGACCGGCAGGTTCGTGACCTTGCTGGAGGCTATCTCGCTGATGTTCGTCACCCCGTTGAGCGCCTGCTGGAAATAGGGGGCGTCGGCAATCGAGGCGCCTGCCCAGGCAGGATTGGAGGAGGAGAAGACGTTGCCGTTCTTGTCAGCTACGACGGCGGCTTCGTAGGTCCAGTGAATCAGGGGGTTTGTCTCGAAAGGGGAAAGCTTTCTGGAAATCTCGGCGACGATGGTCCCGGCCTTGGCCAGCCCTTTTTCGTCCACGGTCTTTGCGGCCTCAATGACATCGAAATCATTGGCCTGGACCAGGGCGAACCTCCGCTCCTCGATGAGAACGCGATCGATGTTCCGGGTGATCTCCTGCGATCGGCTCATCAGCTGATCATTCCCAAGTCTTGCAAGCGCCGAGCTGGATCTCGTGATGGCAAGAAAGGCCAGCAACGCAAGCGGAACGATCATGAGAATGGTGCCTACGGTGACCAGCTTGAAGCCGATGCGGATGTTCCTCATGTTTTTATCTCCCATCGAGTCTGAGAGTTAGAGAAGCATTATACCACCGAAATGGATATAATTGAACAAATTTAGAAAAACCGGTTTCGAAAAGCAGTTATCCGCGATGATTGCTTAATCCGGCGACAGCTGGAATCTTAACCTGACAATGATGCTTGCTGCAACAGATTTTCCGTTTTTCTTTGCCGGCAGGAACCGCGCATTCTTTACGGCATCAAGAGCAGCGTTATCGAGGGATGCAAATCCAGAGGAAACGCTGATCTGTTCCCCAATGACAATTCCCTGCTCGTCAACGTCCGCGCGGACTTTGACCAGACCCTGCTGGCCGAGCCTCTTAGCAGAAGCGGGGTAGGGGGCCGAGATGGATTGCAAGGGCACAGGATCGATGTCGGCGATTGTTGCCGGGAGCTCTCCCTGCGGCCCGGAGATCGATACGCCGGCTTGACCGAATCCGCCAGTTCCCGCGCCTCCTGATCCGGCGCCTCCGGTCCCCCCTGTGCCTTCTGAACCTTGCGCGCCTGCAGCTGACGAAGGCAATACGCGTGCGCCGTTTTCTATGACGTCATCTGTTGCGGCACGGCGGGTGTCGGGCTGAGGCTGGGCGACTGTTGAAGGAGTTGCAACCGGGGGAGGCGATGGCGCCGGCGAAGGCACCGGGGGCGCGGGAGGCTGCACGGACGGCCGCGGCGCGGGCTTCGCGGGAGAGCGCGGCCGCGCTCGCGCCGCGGGTGCCCCGGGCGCCGGCGTTCCTCCGCCCCCTCCCTGCCCGCCGGCTCCCGCAAGCTGTATCTCTACAAGATCGATCCCTGCCGCAGCGACAATCGGATTGTGGCGGATAAGAAGACACGCGAAAACCAGAAAGAGAAGGGCGTGCGCGGCAAGCGCAAGCGCGACCGACCTGACGAAATGACCGCCCTTTTCTTTCATTGTCTCCCTACAGTTTCAGCTGCATGCCTGTCACGATGGAGAACGGGGGCATGGGATAGCCGGGATCCGAGGAGCTGAAGCCCGCCTCAGTGTAGTAGGTTACGTTCAAAATGTTCAGGAGCTTTATCGACAAAGACATGCTTTCCGAGACGGCAAGCGCGTATTCGGCGTTCAGGAGAACGTATCCGGGAAGCGTCCATGACGGGTAGGTGACCGGATTGATGAACTTCTGTCCCACGTACTGCACCTCTATTCCGGCAGTGTTGATCTTGTCCTGGTACCGGGCAGCAACGTTCGCGTTGTGCACGGGGACATAGGGAACTCGCAAGTTATCGGAAAGGCCGTAGCTCTGCCCGAGGTACTGGAGGAGCAGGCTGTAGATGAACGTGTAGCTGGCGGTGATCGACACCTGATCGGTCAAAGCAGCCTTCGCGTGGATCTCGGCGCCGGGGAGAAAAGACTGCTGGATGTTCGCCGGGGTTTCGATGAAGACGGTGGGCTGGCTCGTTGAATTGTTGTAGCTGCCCCAGCCGATCTGGTTGTAGAGAAGCCTTGCAAAAACAGCCGCTTCGAAGGAAAGACGCTTCGCGGAGTATGCCGCTCCAATCTCGCCGTTATACGAGGTCTCCGGCTGCAGGTTCTGATTGCCGTACGAATAGTACGTGCTGCCGGAATACGAGCCGTCGAAGGAATACCAGTAAAGGTCCTCGAAAGTCGGCACCCGGTATGCGCTGCCGAAGGATGCCTTGAGCGAGGTCACGTCCGAGAGAAGAAGCACGGTCCCGACCTGGAAGGAGAGGAAGCCGGGAAAATCCGAGTAATAGTCGTAGCGCACCGAAGGGGTGAGCGTGAGAGATTGCAGGGGTGAAAAGGGCAGAGAGAGGAATCCGGCAAGCGTGAGCCGGTCCTTCTGCGAGGAAAGATTGCTGCTGTCCACCACCTCGTACGAACCCGCGCCTCCGTATATTGCGGACGCTGCATCGGCAAAAGCGAACTTCTGGGTAACGTCGATGTTCGCGGCGTTCCCTGTATGGGTGCTTGTGAAGGCGGAGTATTGAGCGGGGTTCTGAAGGTATTCCGTGAAGTACCGATACGAGCCGTTCACGTCCAGGGAGAGCTTGTCACTGAAGAAGCTGCTCGTTCCATAGGAGAATGAGCCGTTTGCGGATGTATCTTCCTGCGTCTCCTGGCTGCTGACACCCGCCAGGGAGCCCGGCACGCCGATGAACGAATGATTGAATGCGGCCTTGGTGGAGAGGGAGCCGCCCAGGAGCGGAAGCTGAAGGCCGGCGTACGCGCTCTGGGCAAGGTCCTGGGCGTTGTTCCTCACTCTCCAGTCACCGAGGGAGGCCGTGTCGTCCCACACAAAGGCATTCATGGCGCGCGTGAAAGAACCGCCCCCGGTCAATCCGGCGTCCCCCAGCTTGCCGGCAAAGGACAGGTCCACGTTCTGGTTGTCGAAAAGGCTTGCCGCGGATGCCGGGACGAAGTAGCTCCCCGATTCATTGACCCCGTTCCCGTCATGGGGAATGTAGCTGCCGTTCGTCATGCTCAAGGTCATGCCCGGCTTGTCGACTTTCTTTGTAATGATGTTGATCACGCCTCCCACCGCGCCGGTGCCCCAGAAGGAGCTTGCCCCTCCGCGCACGATCTCGATATGGTCGATGTTGTCGACCGGGATCTGTGAGAGATCCACGGACCCGTCAAAGCTCGAGTTCAGCCTGTTGCCGTCCACCAGGACCAGGACCTGGGAGGATGTGGATCCGCGGATGCTTGCCGTCTTGGTCTGGCCCTGCGGCCCGTAATCGTTGACCACGACGCCGCTTTGCGCGGCAAGAACCGCGGACAGATCCGCGGCACCGGTCTCCTGGATTTCCTTCTGCGTAATGACCGTGACAAAGCTCGGCGAATTGAGAATGTCTGTGGGTTCCCGGGTGGCCGTGATGACCACCTCCGGCAGCTCAGGCAGGTCTCCCGCCCACACGCGAGCGCTCAGAAGGGTCACGGCAAAAAGCGCGATCCTCTTGTCCATACGGACTCCCCGGCCGTTCTCTCCGGGCCTTCGCTTCGGATCCTGACAGGATGTGAAAGGTGTGGTGATGAACAGTCAAAGGACAGCGCCATGCAACCCCTTCCTCGAAGGCACTCGGGTTCCCGGGATCGTCTCCTGGCTCTCGGATCACCTTACTTGCAGCGCCTTCTCACCCCTCCTTGGACGAGGTGATGGCTGTCAGAACGTCGCCGTTCCTGCTGCTTTCATCCCCGATGACAGTGGCGGGACCGCTGCGGAATTGCACCGCATTCCGTTGTCCCTGGAACAAACAGCGCAGGTCCTTCATACGCGAATTGCCCCCGCGCGTCAAGGCCGGCTATTATGGACCGCATGATTTCCGTTTCCGGACCGCGCTTCATTGATGGGCACGGCCGCGCGCTCATGTTGCGCGGCGCAAACCTTGGCGGGTCCAGCAAGGTCCCGCGCATGCCGGACGGCGCCACGCACGTGCGTGAGGGGTTCCTGGATCACCGCGACGTGTCCTTCGTCGGCCGGCCTTTTCCCCTGGATGAGGCGGACCAGCACTTTGCCCGGCTTCAGGAATGGGGCCTGACTTTTCTTCGTTTCGTGGTGACCTGGGAGGCCGTGGAGCACGGCGGGCCCGGCATCCATGACCAGCAGTACCTCGACTACCTGCGCGCCGTGATCGGCAAGGCGAACGAGCACGGCATTTCCCTCTTCATCGATCCTCACCAGGACGTGTGGAGCAGGTGGTGCGGCGGCGACGGCGCGCCCGGATGGACGCTGGAGGCTGCCGGGTTCGACCTTGCACGTCTGGATGAGACGGGGGCTGCAATCACCCACCAGGCCATCGGAGACCCTCTCCCGCCCATGATCTGGCCAACCAACAGCGGGAAGCTGGCGGCCGCAACCATGTTCACGCTGTTTTTCGGTGGAAATGATTTCGCGCCGCGCACGACCGTGGAGGACGAACCGATCCAGGAATACCTCCAGCGTCATTATATCGCGGCCATCTGTGCCGTGGCGGAACGCCTCAAAGACCTTCCGAATGTCGTGGGATACGACACAATGAACGAGCCGCTTCCCGGCTACATCGGGTGGGGGGACTTGAATGCGGCGGGAGGGATCGTCACGCTGGGCAACTGCCCTACGGCCTTCCAGGGCATGCTCCTTGGCGCCGGCATTCCCCAGGAGGTGGAAGTGAGGCGGCTCGGATTTGCCCGCATCAAGCGCGTCGGAACAAGGGTCCTGAACGCCGGCGGCGCCAAGGCGTGGCTGCCGCCGCATGATTGCCCCTGGCGGCAAAATGGGGTGTGGGGCGTGGACAGCGCGGGGAAACCCGCGCTTCTTCGGCCGGACCACTTCAAGAAAGGACCTGCCGGACCGGTCGACTTTGCCAACCACTACTACCGTCCGTTTGCCCGACGCTTCGCCCGCGCAATCCGTGAGGTGGATCCTCGCGCGGTGATTTTCATCGAGGCGGAGGCCAACAGGAGACCTCCCAGCTGGTCGACGGAGGACGGGACGAGCGTGGCCTTTGCTCCCCACTGGTATGACGACCTTGTGCTCGCAAAGAAGCGCTGCTACGCCTGGATGGCTGTGGACTCCGCGGTCATGAAAATCGTGATCGGCCGAAGGGCGGTCCGACGTTCGCTGCGCGCCCAGCTGGCACGGCTTTCACGCGCTGCGCGGGACCGTGCCGGAGGCATCCCCACTGTGCTGGCGGAGTTCGGGACGCCGTTCGACCTTGACGGGCGCAGGGCGTACAGGACGGGGGACTTCAGCGCCCAGGAGAAAGCCCTGGATCGGAGCTTCACCGCCATAGAGGCGAACCTGCTGGACTGCGTGATCTGGAACTACTGCGCCGACAACACGAACGCGCGCGGGGACCTGTGGAACGCCGAGGACTTGTCGATCTTCAGCCGGGACCAGCGCAGGGATGCCGGAGACATCAATTCAGGGGGGCGCGGCCTGCGCGCGTTCGTGCGGCCGTATCCGCGCGCCACGGCGGGGGAGCTTCTGCGCCTCTCCTTCGACATGAGAAGCCGAACCTTCGAGCTGGCGTTCCGCCACGACCCCCGCGCGAGCGCGCCCACCGAAATCTTCGTTCCCCGGCTGCACTACCCGCGCGGGTTTCGCGCGGAGGTGAGTGACGGCACGGTTGTGGACAAGCCGCAGTGCCAGATCCTGGAATATCATCACGGGGCGCAGAGGCCGGACCATTGGATCCGTCTGACGCCGAAAGGATAAGGGATGAAAACCATCGGCCTGATCGGGGGCATGAGCTGGGAATCCTCCATCGAGTACTACAGGATCATCAATGAGGAAGTCAGGAACAGGCTCGGCAAGCTGCACTCCGCCCAGAGCCTCATGTACTCGGTGGACTTCGCGGAGGTCGAGAGGCTGCAGCGCCAGGGGAAATGGGAGGAAGCCACGCGGAGCATGATCGAAGCCGCGCAGCGCCTGGAAAAAGGCGGGGCGGATTTCGTGGTCATCTGCACCAACACGATGCACAAAATGGCACAGGAGGTGCAGGAGAGCATCCGGATTCCGGTCCTCCACGTGGTGGATGCGGCGGCTGATGCCGTGAAGAAAAACGGCATTCGATCCGTCGGGCTCCTCGGCACCCGGTTCACAATGGAAGAGGACTTCTACAAGGGACGGCTGGCAAAGAAGCACGGGCTGGATGTCCATGTGCCCGAGGCCCCGGACCGGGAGCTAGTGCACAGAGTGATCTATGACGAGCTTGTCGCCGGAGAGCTGAAAATGGAATCCAAGGAAGCGTTTCTGCGAATCATAAACGGACTTGTCGACCGCGGGGCCCGCGGGATTGTCCTTGGGTGCACGGAGATCGGGCTCCTTGTCAAAGACGGCGACTGCTCGGTGCCGCTGTTCGATACCACGCGGATCCATGCGCTTGCGGCAGTGAAGCTGGCCCTGGGGTAATGACTTATGGGATTCTGAGGAAAGGCCGGGGCCGCCCCGGGTGGAAGGATTCCTCGTTGGAGATTGCCCACACGATCCCCGCCCCTGCGAGGGCCCTCTGCGTCCCCTCGCGAATGGCGGCCTTCAGGTCATCAGCGCTGTCTTCCGCCCTTGCGTTTATCGTGACTTCCAGATGCCTGCCGGAAACCTTCTGCATCTCCGCGGTTGGCGCCGCCTCATCCGTGATGCTCACTTTCACGGAGCCTCCCGGGTGCCGCAGGTGGACTTTCAGGTGGCCCACGGGCCTGCCCCTGCGCTTGACTGAGTCCCGAAGCTCTTCCAGCAGGCGGCGCGCGGTTTCCTTCCCGATGTCTTCCGAGAGATCGATGGACAGTGTCGCGTCGTACCAGGCCAGGCCCGTCTCACCGCGGCTGTACCTGTCATAGTCCACGGGGATGGCGTGGTGCCCGAGGTTTTCGGTTTTCCTGTCCAGCTCATCCGTCCAGCGCTGAATGTCCGCCTGGTCGAAAGAGCTCTGAAGGAGAACTGTTTTTTCCGGATAACGCGCCCGTGCGGCTTCCATCACTTCCCGCGCGGCACGCGGCTGAAGAAGGTCGGACTTGTTCAGGACAAGTATCTCGGCCTCCTCGATCTGGCAATCGTAGATGTACTGGACATCCTCGCTGAAAGGGAGCGCACCGCCAAGCAGACGCTGGCGAAGGAACCGAACATCGGTGAACACGGACAGCCGCCCCACCTCCCTGCCTGCGCGGCCGGAAGCGATGAGAGGCTTCAACACCGTTGCAATCAGATCCGCGCAACTGCCCACCGGCTCGGCGAAAATCACCGCCGGTGCCGAAATGCTTTCCAGCCGGTCGATCATGGATTCCAGGTCAGGCAGGTTGCAGCAGAAGCATCCGCCCGTGACCTCGGATGTGGTGATCCCACCGGCCCGGACGAACTTCGTGTCCACGAGGCACCGACCCTGGTCGTTGGTGACCACGCCCACCGTGACGCCTGTCTTCTGCAGCGTCCCCGCTGCCGCGACGATTGCGGTTGTCTTGCCGCTTCCCAGGAATCCTCCTACCAGGTGAACCCTCATGCCTACAGGGACTCCCTCAGGACCAGCCTCGGCTCGATGAGCCGGGAGGGGCAGGACTCCGTCTCCCCATCCATGAGAACCTTGAGAACCGCGAACGCTTCCCGCGCAACGTCCACCGTGGGGTAGGAGATGGTGGTCAGGGAGGGACGGACATATTTCAAAATGTCGATGTCATCGAATCCCACCAGCCCCACGTCCTGTGGAACTCGCAGTCCCCAGGTGCCGAGGAGCCGCAGGCATTCCAGGGCGTAGATGTCGCTTGAGCACATGATTGCGGTGCGCCCGCCGTCTGCCGCGCCGTCCGTCTTGACCGCCTCCGACAGGGCCGCCTCGAAGTGCTTGTCGCGGATCACGGCGGACTGGAGGGAATACTGGCGGACGCCTTCGCGGAATCCCTCGTAGCGCTCTTCCACCTCGTAGATGTTCTCTTTTCCGCCGTAGGAAAGGGGCGGGCTCACGTAGATGACGCGGTCGTACCCTTTCTCAGCGATCACGCCGATGGTGGCGCGGATGGCTTCCCTGTCCTGCAAGCCGACAAAAGGCACCGTTGCCG
This sequence comes from uncultured Spirochaetota bacterium, assembly GCA_963710335.1. GTDB lineage: Bacteria > Spirochaetota > Spirochaetia > SZUA-6 > Fen-1364 > Fen-1364. The sequence continues at coordinate 396,543 of CAVQAA010000021.1, read as the reverse complement.
AGATCCTGTTTCCCATTGTGACCACGGGAACAGGCAGGCTTTTCACGAAACGGATGAACTCGTTGCCCTTGTTGGTGGGAACGATGAGCACGCCGTCCACGTTCAGGCTTGCCAGGTGCTCAAGACATCCCCGCTCCTGCGCAAGATCGTGATGGGAGAGGGTCAGGTAGACGAAATAGCCGGATTCCCGGGCAACATTCTCTATGGCGTTGACAAGCTGAGCGAAGAACCGGTTGTCCAGGTCATAGACGACGACGCCCACCGTGGAAGTCTTGCCCGTCTTGAGGCTGCGCGCCACAAGGTGAGGACGGTACCCCACTTCGCGGCTTGCCCGAAGGATTCGCTCCTTGGTTTCGGGATTGATCCCCGGCCGGTTGTTGAGGGCCCGGTCCACCGTCCCAATGGAGACGCCGCAGATCTTGGCAAGCTCACGGGAAGTGATCCTCACGTCGCCTCCCCGCCGTTGACAGTGATCCCGTCAAGGCTGCCATACAGGACCTCGACGTCCCAGGTCCGCTTCCCGGTCCGGGCGTCCACTTTCTGCCTGTAGATTCCCCAGGCGCGGCCGGTGCTGAAGAAACAGGAGAAGCTCGCGGCGTTGACCACGGGAGAGAAGGAGATTCTCTTCTGTCCGAGGTCATAGTGGAAGCCGGACAAGGCCGGCAGCAGCCCCCAGCTTGCCAGGGATCTCACGTAGTGATGGCCGCACTCCACCTCGTTCCACGGGTTGCGCTTGACCCCGTCATGCCGGTCCCGGACCGCTTCCACGATCCGCAGCCCCTCGTCCACCAGGCCTTCATAGATCAGGTGAGTGGCCACCTGGTACTCGATCCCCGTCCACACCTCGTCGCAGTAGACAAAGGGAAGGCGCGGCCGGCCGCCCCGGGGCCACGTGCACAGGAGGAGCCCGGACTCGCCGTCCAGGGCATATGTCCGCTGCGCGTTCGCCCTGCCCCGAAGGTCAGCGACGAAGTTGTACCGGTAAACGGACTGGATGGCGGTCCTGACATGATCTTCGGGGAGTATGTAGCCCAGCCCCGCAACGTGCGCAAGGCACTGCCCAAGGAGCTGGTCCGACAGGCAGCCCTCACCGTACTGGTAGCGATACGCATCAACGTCAGGCAGCTTCTGGATGTAGTACTCCCCGTTCCACAGGAGGGAATCCATCCGTTTGCTGCCGTCCTCCAGCGCGCGACGGTAGCGGACCGACCGCTCCCTGTCTCCCATGACGGAGGCCATCTCGGCGCCCGCCTTCAGCGCGGCATAGAAAATCGAGCCGATGAGGGAGTTGGGGCCGTAGAACTCTATGTCGTAAGTGTTGTGCTGCTCGCTGTCCAGGACCGCGTCTGCGTCGCTGTCCCAGAAATCAAAAGCGAAGTCCAGCGACCGGGCGACATTCCTCCAGAGAGATCGCAGGAACTCATCGTCCCCGCTGAGCTTCCAGTCCCGGTAGAGCCGCACAACCGCGCCCAGTTGCCCGTCCGCTGCCGGGAGCATCTGCCATTTGGGAAGGCCGAAAATCCTGCGTGAACGGAAAGCCATGCTGCCGTCATCGTCTGTCTCCACGTTGAACTCGACGCGCCGCATGGATCGCTCCAGCTCGGGAAACAGGAACGCGAGGGTTTGCGTGTAGTTCCAGACATGCGTGCAGCTTCCCTCACAGCAGCCGGCCGTGTCGTGACACCCCTCCCACGCCGCCAGGGTCCCGTCGGGAAGGCGGAAGCACGTGGGGCTTCGGATGACGGTGATGTTGCTGGCCAGGGCGTCGACCACGTGAGGGGGAAGCGTGCTGCCGAAGAGCGCGCCGGTGAAGTCCCGGGAGCGTTTTTCCAGCGTCGGAAGATTCTCCACCAGGTAGAAGGCGGCCTCCCACGCGTCGGAGAACTTCACGGCGTAGTAATTTCTCATGACCTCCTGAGGGCCCGTGCCTGCGTGCCAGCCCTTCAGCCGGTTCGGGAAGTGCCACGCAAGGAGGAACTCGAAGACCTTCTCCTCCTTTGGACCAAGGACCTCCGACGCGCAGAGGCTTCCCACCAGCGGGCGATCCTCCTGGTAGCGAATCCTGCTTCCCGGAGCCAGGAGGTCAGGGGGGGCGGAGACTTTGCCGTCAACGGAAAAATCATCCCAGAGATCCTGGACGCCGTCGAACCAGCCCCCTTCCAGCCAGGTTTCCTTGTGAGTCACTGAAGGGCTCGTCGTGGCGAGCGCCATGGTGCCGTATTCCAGCGAGTCTGCGGGGAGAGAGGAGTTGGAATAGAACAAGCCGCGCAGCGACCCCTGCTGGCGGAACACGTTCCTGCCGCCGCCGCGCACCAGCAGGTTCTTGAAGGCATCAAACCCCTTGAAGCCGACGACGTTCGCCAGTGATCCGAGAATCGATACGGCCAGGCTCCCCGGGGACAGATTTTTCACGTGGTAGCGAAGGATTGCTCCCGGGATCCCGGAGTCGTCCGCGTTCAGCGGGATGAACGGGGTGAACGCTTCCATTGAGATGGCGAGAGGAAGATCGGGATCATGAAACTCAATCGAGACAAAGGGATACTCGCCGGTCATCTCGGAGGACATCATATGAGGAAGGCCGGCGACTGTGCCCGTGTTGAACCCGTGAGAAAGGGAATACGGGGGCTGAACCGGAGCCTCGAGGATGCGGGAATGCCGCTCTTTGCCGTCTGCGTCGGCGCACCAGGCAGCGAAGAAGGAATAGGGGATTTTCAATCCTTTTGCCGGCTTGTTGAAGATTTCCCAGTCACGAAAGTCTCCCCGGGAGCCGATCGAGACGTTTCCCGTGCCGATTCCGCCAAGCAGAAAGGCTGCCTCTGTTGCTGTATTAGGAAAAACGCGATGCTTTTTCATCTCCGTGTACGATACTCACATTACGGCCGAAGACAGATCCTGTCAAGACCTTAGTATCTGTTGAGAAAAAAGTAGCCTATTTAATTGTAATATATATAAATATAAAATTGCAACATTTCCGGAAATATTTTCTTGACCTGGTTCATCTGGCATGATAGCATCGTGTACGATAACGGAATTGTAGAAGTAGGAACATTGTCGACTTGAAGGAGGATCCTATGCATCGAAAACCGAGCTTGCTCCTGGCTGCCGCAGCGGCTGCGATTCTTTTCCTGCTGCCGGCCGTGACATCCGCCGCGGCGCCGGAAGCGAAAGGTCCCGTCACTTTCGTGTTCTGGGACTACGGTCCTGACGTTCAAAAAGGCTGGGATACGACCCTGGCCAACTTCAAAGCAGCGAACCCCGGGATCACGGTGAACCTGGTCGGGGCCCAGGGAAACAGCTGGGGCGAATACCTCGACAAGGTGGCAACGATGATTGCCGGCGGGAAGAAGCTGGATACGATCTGGGTCGCCACGGAAGGGATCCGCCAGCTCGCCACAAAGGGCCTCATACGTCCCATCGATGACCTCGTAGCGCGGGACAAAGCGGAGCTGAAGGATTACTTCGATGACGTGGCCCCGTCCCTCATTGCGGGCACCACCGTGGACGGAAAGCTCTATGGCTTCCCCTACAGCTGGAACAACATGGTCATCTGGTATCGGCCAAGCCTCGTGAAGGCCGCCGGTCTGCCCATACCCAGCGCCACCTGGACCCGCGCAGACTTCCTTCGCTACGCGCAGAAGCTGACGAAAGACAACTTGTACGGCTACGCGGTGGAGAATGCGTATTTCGTCGGAACCATTCCCTGGATCTTCGCCAACGGCGGCAGCCTCTTCAACGCGGATTTCACCCGCGCAACCGCGGATACTCCCGAAGTCGCCGATGCCATGCAGTTCCTCGTGGACCTTGTGCGCAAGTACAAAGTGGCGCCGGATCCCGCCGGCGTTAGCACGTTCAACATGTTCCAGGCAGGCCAGCTGGCCATGTTCGGCGCCGGACGCTGGCCCATCCTGACCTTCAGCAAGGATGCGTCGTTCAAGGACTTCGACGTGCAGCTGTGGCCGAAGGCAAAGATACAGCTGACCGAGTACGGCGTGGACAATTTCCCCATGTTCACGAGCTCCCGCAACGTCGAGGCGACCTGGAGCCTCATGAAGTACATGGCGCGAAAGGACGTCCAGTCGCAGATGGTCGGCACCATGGACAAGCCCGTTGGCAATGTGCCGGCGCGCAGGTCACTTGCCACCAGCTCGGACATGGCCTCCATTCCGAACTTCAAGGTCTTCTATGCCTCGCTGCAGAACGCCAAGTCCGTTCCCGCGCCTCCGGGGTTCAACAAGGTGGAGAGCATCTGGCTTCGCTACGTATCGCAGATGACGTCAGGCGAGGTGTCGGTTCCCGACGCGCTGAAAAAGGCCCAGGTTGAGCTCCAGCAGGTTCTGGACGAAAACAGATAGATTGGTGTCGTTCATGCAAACCCGCGTCCGGCTTCCCGGGCGCGGGTGTCTTTCGGCTGCCAGGCTGAATCCCATGCCTGATGAAGGAAATCGATATGGCTGGTAGTGAGGAAGCGAGACGAGAGCCCATGAGGCGGCTGGCCCGCCAGGAGGCCTTCTGGGGCTATATCTTTCTCCTTCCGACAGCGATCGGCTTCGTGATCTTCGTTCTCGGACCCATGCTCGGGGCGCTGGGCATCAGCACGCTGAAATGGGACCTTTTGAGCCCGCCCAGGCTCGCCGGCGCGGCCAACTTCGCGTCGCTCGTGAAGGACGCCCGGCTGGGCCTCATCCTGGGGAACACGGTTCTGTTCGTGATTGCCGATGTGCTTCTCAACATGCTGCTGGGGATCGCCCTTGCGCTCCTGCTGAGGGGAAAGATCCCTCGCGCGGTCGGCTACTTTGCCCGGCTGGCTTTTTTCTTTCCCGTCATTGTTTCCGTGTCCTCCGCCGCGGCAATCTGGATCTTCTTCCTCCAGAAGGACCTCGGCATTCTCAATTACTACCTGCATCTCATCGGGCTTCCCCGGATCCCATGGCTGGGCTCCAGCCGGTGGGCGCTGCGGTCCGTGGTCCTGTTCGATGTCTGGAAGAACGTCGGGTTTTACGCCATGGTCTTCCTTGCCGGCCTGCACAACATTCCCGTGCAGCTCACGGAAGCGGCCATTGTTGACGGAGCGAACGAGAGGCAGCTCCTGCGCCACGTCACGCTGCCGCTTCTCACTCCAAGCATCTTCTTCTCCGTCGTGATCGCGCTCATCAACGGCTTCCAGGTTTTTGCACAGTCCCAGATCCTCACCCGCGGAGGCCCGGGAGACGCTTCACGCACCGTCGTCATGTACATCTACGAACAGGGCTTCCGGTATTTCCAGATGGGGTACGCCTCTTCGGTTGCCGTGATGCTGTTCGTCGTCATGGCGGGCCTGACCCTGCTGCAGTTTCGCGCCAGCGAGAGGTGGGTGTTTTATCAGTAGCATAGTCGGTCAATCCGCCGTGAACGGAGGCTCGCTGACCCGTCCCCCGTTGCCGCGCCGGCGGAAGCTTTCCGATCTCCTTGCCCACGGGGCGGGCCGGACGCTCTTCTATCTCATCCTCGTCCTGATCATGGCGCTCATGGTGGCGCCTTTCGTCTGGATGTTCTCCGTTTCAGTGGGACGCCCATCCCAGGTGTTCGTCGTTCCCCCGCGCTGGATACCATCGGTGGTGCAGTTCGGAAGCTACCTTCGGGTGCTCACGGAGCTTCCTTTTCTCTCGTGGTTCCTCAACAGCTTCAAGATCGCCTCCCTGGTCACCGTAGGGCAGCTTTTTACCTGTTCCACTGCCGCGTATGCGTTCGCCCGGCTTCGGTTCCCCGGCCGGAACACGCTTTTCATGATCCTCCTTTCCGCGCTGATGATCCCGCTCCAGGTGACGATCATTCCGATCTTCATCATCATGCGCGTGCTGAACCTCCTGGACAGCCACCTGGCACTCATCCTGCCGCCCCTGGTGAGCGCCTTCGGCGTGTTCCTGCTTCGCCAGTTCTTCCTCACCATTCCGCGGGAGCTGGAGGATGCCGCGGTGATGGACGGCGCAACGCCTCCGCTGATTTTCTGGAAAATCATCCTGCCCCTTTCCGGCGGCGCCCTGGCCACACTTGCCGTCCTGACCTACAATTTTTTCTGGAACGACTATTTCTCCCCCCTCATCTTCATCAACAGCCCGGGAAAAATGACGCTTCCCCTCGGCATAGGGATCATGGCCGGGCGCTACGTGGAAGCCGGCGGAATGGGCGCTGACGCTCCCGGGATCGTCGCAGCAGTGTCCATGTCCATCGTTCCCGTTCTCCTTATTTTCCTTTTTGCCCAACGCTACCTGATAGAAAGCATCACCATGACGGGGTTGAAGACATGATGCGTCGTGCTGCCTGGGTCCTGGGTGTTTTTGTTGCCGTCACATGTCCGCTGCTGCGGGCTCAAGCGGATGAGACGGTCACGGGAGTTGTTCGTGAAGGCGCCATCGACCTGAGCGGCACGTGGCGTTGCAAGGCCGTGGCGCAGGTGGAAGACTCCCTGTTCGCGCCCGCCACGGATGACGGCGCATGGCAGAGCGTTCAGGCCCCGGCCCGGTGGGCAGACCAGAAGGTGAACGCGGAGAAGCTGCCGGTTGTCGTGTATCGCCGCACCGTGAAGGTCGCCGCTGAATGGCAGGGCAGGCAGATCGGCATCAGCGCCTGGTTCTGCGCCGGGGACTCCCTGGTGTATGTCAACGGCCAGGAGGTGGATCCGGACGGCCCTCCGAACGCTCTCAGCGCGGACGTGAGCAGCCTGCTGCGCTACGGACAGGACAACCTCATTGCCGTTTCCACGACGGTGGACGGCATCCGCGAGCTTGCAGAGGCCGGTCCGCCCCTGCTGGGGCCCCTTGGGCAGAAGCATCTGACCAGGGTCATTCGGACGGAGGTAAGCATACCCGCCCAGCCCAGGCCGCTGGCCGCGAGCCTTTACGCGCCGGAAGGCGGAAAGCAGCTTCCGCTTGTCATTTTTGCCGCTACCGGCCATGCCGACTATTCCATCAAGGATGACTGGCGCTTTCTCAACGATGATCTTGCCAGGCTTGGGTATGCCTCCCTTGCCGTCGTGTTCTCCAAGTTCACCCCTCAGGAGTTCCAGGCCGTCTTCCAATATGCAGCCGGCCTGGAAAGCGTTGATCATTCCCGGGTGAGCCTGGTCGGAGCCATGAAGGCAACGCGGCCGGCCGCTCTGGCAGGTATCGCGAACCCGGATGTTCGGACCGTGGTCCTTGTCTCCAGCGCCAGGATCCCGGAGATAGCCCAGCTTGGCCAGCGGCCCGTGCTTTTTGTCTGCGGGGACAAGGAAGCCAGCGTGCCCGCGCTGTCCGCGGCCAGGGACATGGCAGGCATGCTTGCCGGCCCTCATGACATTGCCGTGCTGGCTTCAACCGAGAGCGGCGTAGCTCTTCTGGACTCGAGCTGGAACGGGCTGCGCGAAGCCATCCTGGGCTGGCTGAGCAAGTACCTGCGCGGGCGCCCCGCAAATTAATCCGTGGTCAGCATGAAAGAAAACCGAGTTCCCCCGTTCACCCTGCTTTCCACCTGGAGCGAGCTTCCATGCATCTCCACGATCTCCCGGGCTATTGCAAGGCCAAGGCCGGCCCCTCCACGGGAGCGGTCCCTGCTCGGGTCCGCCCGGTAGAATCGATCGAAGATGTGGGGAAGGTCTTCCGGGCGAATCCCGGTTCCCGTGTCGATGACGCTCACGTTCACCGTGCCGTTGTCCCGTGAGAGAGCCACGCGTACCGAGCCCCCCGGGGGCGTGTAGGCCAGAGCGTTCTCGATCAGGTTCGTGAGCACTCTCTCCACGAGGCCGATGTCCCCCTGAACAAGGGGCAGGTCCCGCGGGCCCTCCACGGTGAGGGATACCCCCGCGCCGTCGGCTCCCGGCTTCTGCTTCAGGACCGCATCCTGCGCCAGCTCCGCGGCCTGGAAAGGCTCCCGCTTCAGCTGGACCTGGCGCGTGTCCAGCTTGACCAGCTCGAAAAGCTCTTCCACCAGCCTCTGCAGGCTGGCGGTATTCTTCAAGCTGATCTCGAGAAATCTTCGACGCTCATCGGGGGAGAGGGAAGCGTCCTTCAGCAATATCGTCTCCAGGTACCCCCGGACGGACGCAAGGGGGCTGCGCAGGTCGTGGGAGATGTTGGCAATCAGCTCCTTGCGCATGCGCTCGGCTTCCCGCAGCTTCTCCATGTCCGCTTCGATCGTGGCTGCCATCTCGTTGAAGGATCGTCCCAGCCCGGCAAGCTCGTCCCTGCCGTGAACGTCCATCCGTCGGCCGCGCTCTCCTTTTTCGAACGCACGCACGGCTTCACTCAGGGCCCGAAGGGGCCTGGTGAGAAGGAAGAACAGGGAAAGCCCGACGATGAGCGTGCACAAAAGCGCAAGGAGAAGGGCGACGACCCCGGCGCGGAGAATATAGCTCTGCCGGATCATCCTCAGCGTCGCATCGTAGCGTTCCCCCCCAGGATGATGTAGACATATCCGGTTGCGTCGCCCATGGCCAGCGGCGCGGCGGAAAACGGCTTTGTCCCGCCGGTGCTCCGCGGATCGTCACCAAGGATCAGCCGCTCTCCGCCTGAGTCCACGAACTTGCGCACGGGTTTCATGTTCACGGAGCTTCGCAGCACCCGGTCGGAAGGTCCCGTGAAATACGCCAGTATTTTTCCCTGCGCATCCAGGAGATAGATCTCCACCATCGGGTTCAGCACCATCATGTAGTGGATGGCGCCGCGCACGCGGCTTTCGTCGAACCCTCCGGCCACCATGGGCTGGATCTCCGCGGCAATGCTGCGCGCGTACTCCCTGTTGAGGACCTGCTCCACCTCGCTGAAAAGCTGGCGGGCCGAGTTGAACGCGATGCCGACCCAGCCCAGGCCGAGGACCACGATGAGAAGGAGGAAGATCGTTGAGATGCGCGCGTAGAAAGACCGGAAGATCTGCCTCACTTGGAAAGCTCCGAGGGCTCGGCGAACCTGTACCCCACGCCCCAGACCGTCTTCAGGTAGCGCGGCCGGCCCGGATCATCCTCGATCTTGCTTCGCAGGCGATTGATATGCGAGTTCACCGTGTGGTCGTAGCCGTCATACTGGTAGCCCCAGACCAGGTTGAGCAGATCCGTCCTGCTGTATGTCCTGCCCGGGTTGCGGGCAAAAAGGGCAAGGAGATCGAACTCTTTCACCGTCAGCTCCACGGTCCGATCTGAAAGGGTCACCTTCCGTTTTTCGAAATCAATGGAGAGCTCACCCACGCGGACCCGGCCGCCGGCGGGCTTGCCGGCCGCGGCCTCGCGGTCCGTCTCCACCCGGCGGAGGAGCGCCTTGACCCTGGCCATGAGCTCCCGGACGCTGAAAGGCTTTGTCATGTATTCATCCGCGCCCAGCTCCAGACCCAGGATCCTGTCCACCTCTTCCGACTTCGCCGTCAGCATGAGAATCGGGGTGTACGGGTTTCTCTCCCTGATGCGCTTGCAGACGGAAATGCCGTCCAGCTCCGGGAGCATCAAATCCAGGATGATCAGCGAATGCCCGCCGGTGAGCGCCTTCTGGAGCCCGGCCTTTCCGTCGGGCGCGCGTTCGGTGCGAAACCCCAGGTCGCGAAGGTTCATGGCAACCACGTCGGAAATCTCGCGGTCATCATCGATGATGAGGACGCTGCCCTCCACCTCTTCGCCTCCGCCTCAAATGTAAGCGCGGGGGCCGGCAACAAGCAATTGGAAAATGGTATACTCACGGCATATGAAAGCAGTCCGCATGGTCGCTGTCGGCAGGCCCCTGGAGGCCTTCGAAGTCCCCGTTCCGCGCGTGGGGGAAAAAGATGTCCTGGTCCGCGTGAAGGCAGCCGGTATCTGCCATTCGGATGCGCATTACCGGGCCGGCGTCTCGCCGGTGAGGCCTCTTCCAATGACGCTGGGGCATGAAGTTGCAGGGGTCGTGGAAAAGACCGGCGCCGCGGCAGGCAGGGTGAAGCCGGGAGACCGCGTCGTGCTGCATTACAACATCACTTGTGGTGACTGCTACTTCTGCAGCACCGGAAACGAGCAGTTCTGTCCGAGCGGGCTGATGCTCGGCCATTTCACCGACGGCGGATATGCCGAGCTGGTTGCCGTGCCTGCCCGCAATGCGCTTCCCCTTCCTCCGGAAATCCCCTTCGAACAGGGAGCCACGCTCATGTGCGCCTCCGCCACGTCTTTCCACGCGCTTCGAAAGGCCAGGCTCAGGGCAGGGGAGAGAGTTGCCGTGTTCGGGATCGGCGGGCTTGGGCTGTCCGCGGTCCAGCTGGCAAAGGCCTTCGGCGCGGTCGAGGTCTTTGCCGTGGACCGGCGGGAGGAAAAGCTGCTGCTGGCGGCTCGCTACGGCGCCGTCCCCGTGAACGCCTCCCGGGCAGATCCCGTGGAAGAGATCCGGCGCATGACGGCCGGCCGGGGCGCGGACGTGGCCCTGGAGGTGATAGGCCGCGCGTCAACCATGCAGCAGGCGCTTCGGTGCCTCGGCCCCATGGGCCGCGCGGTCATCGTGGGAATCGGAAAAGAGCCCCTTTCCGTGGACACGTACCGAGAGCTCCTGGGGAACGAGGCGGAGCTGATCGGCTCCAACGATCATCTCCTGCAGGAGCTCCCCCTGCTCCTGGAGATGGCCCGCAGGGGCATTCTTGACACCTCTCAGGTGGTAACCCGGACAATCCCCCTGGACCCGGCTGCAATCAACGGCGCCCTTGACGCCCTGGAAAGGTACGAGGGCGGGATCCGGACGGTCATAGTTCCGTAGGCACCGTCTCGTTTATCCGCGTAAGGTCAAGGATCAGCTCGCCGCGATCATCCGCGTGGAAAGCAGGAACGAAACGCGCCCCCCAGACGATCTCGTCCCAGCGGAACGAGGTGCGGGCGTTCACCACCTGGTTGAAGGAATCATCGAAGCCCGTGATGAGAACCAGAAGCTCCGCGGATCGCTCCGCAAGCTGCTCCCGGGTGAGCCCCATCAGGGGGCTGGAGCCGTTGATGGGATGGACGATGGTCCACGTCAGGGGAAGGAAGTAGACGGTGGACCGCTCCAGCTCCAAACGCTCGTACGTGCGCTTCTGCTGGCCAGCCAAATGCTCCACCGTCATCAACAGCACCGTTGCCTCCAGATTGACGATGGCGTTGGATCTCCTGTTTGCAATGCGAAACTGCAGGCTGGTGCCGTCGCGGAAAGGGCTGATGATCGCCTTGTCGCTGAAGAGTATCCGGGCGGACGGCCGTGAGAACCGCCCGTAAAGAAGGCCCGCGGCAAACGCGAACCCCATGACTCCCATCATCGCCTCGAGGCTGGCAATCGCGTTCGTTGTGATTCCCTTCGGTGAAATGGTCCCGTAACCGACCGTGGTCAGCGTCTGCACGCTGAAGAAGAAAGCGTTCAGAATCGACTCCGTGCGCGTCGGCGCTTCGGCTCCGGAAAGGTTCCCGAGGCCCGCGGCCACGTAGAGGCCCGCGAAAATCACGTTCACCGCGATGAAGAGCGCAAGGACCAGGCCCATGAACGCCGGCCACGACAGGGAGAGCAGCAACTGGTAGACGTGCAGGTCCTTGAGGCTCCAGCCTCTCCTGCGCACGTTGAACGTGCCGTCCCTGTTGATGATCCTGCGAAGCTCACCGGCGTACGTCTGAGTGATGCCGGGATCGAATTGCGGTTGATTCAAAGGTGCGCTGCTCATGGACGCCTCAGGGATTCAGGACATAGATCACGCCAAAGGACGTGACCCACCTGCCGTAGGTGACCTGGTAAGGATTGTTGCCCGCCGCCAGCCACTGCTGTGAGGAGCTCCAGACCGTTGCCTTGTACGAGCCGCCCAGCTCAAGCATGAGCTCAGGGGTGAGGTGGTAATGAACGCCGACCCAGGGGTAGCTCTCATAGATGGGAGTGGTCCCGAAGTTGAGCGGGAACCACGCCTCCCATGCGGCCTGAAAATCCATGAAGGGTTGTCGATCCACCAGCCAGAAGAAAGTGAGCTCCGGCCGCACCATGACGGACTGCTGGTTCTCGAAGGTGTTGTAGACGTAGCGGCCTTTGAGCATGAGCACCCAGGAGCGGCCGGGAAGGAAATCCAGGAGGAAGCGCGGGCTGGCATCGACCATGAGCTCGTTCTCCAACCGTCCGACCGTGCTCTGCCAGGACCAGGTAAGGGGGTTCGGGTTGGTCCAGTCGTCGTCATGCCGCACCCCGGCCTGGAGGCGATAGAACGCTCCCACCTTCAGGTTCTTCAAAGGCCGGTAGTAGCCCCCGATGGTGAAAGCACGATACTGGAAAGTCAAACCCGCGTCCTCGAGCCTGCCGGTGAGGTCGGCAAGAAAATCGAAGTTGCCCGACTGGACAATGAGAGCGGTCCGTCCCTCCAGCTCCAGGATTCCGTTCGGGGCGGAGGGCGGGCTGTCGGCAAAGACGGGCAAGGAGGGAGCTGAAGCGACGAACACCAGGAGGAGGAAAGAGCATGCTCTCATTGGTAGTCGTGATTGAGCAGGTCGCTGTACGCCTGCTCCAGGCCAGTGTGGTCCTCCACGGTGCCCGCGGAGGAGTCCATGTTCCAGTTGAGCCCCCGGGTCCATTTGTAGCTTCGCGCCGGCGTGAGCTTCTCACCGCCCAGGATGTTGATCCCCTTGCCGGCCGGGACCAGCGTGCGCTGGTTTGCCGATGGGACGGAAACGTCAACGGCTCCCGAGTTGACGCACAGCCATATGTCGCGCTGATTGTCGACGGTTCTTCCGTATGCCACGAAGAACTCCGTCCCTCGAACGCCCGCTACAACCCTCTCCGCCTGCACGGAAAAGCTGCCGGAGAGCTTTCCCAGGATTCGAGTGAAAACGGCGCCCGTGGTGAGGGAGACCCTGGTATCGTTGCCGATTGCATCTATGACGACGCGTGTGTTTTCCCTGAGCTTGAGCTGCGTGGCGTTGGAAAGATCGATGACGGCAAGGCCGTCCGAGCCCGTGGTGACGACGTCACCCTGGGACAGGCTGGTGCCGGGTCCGGCGTCCTGAGCGCTGCCCCCGCTCGTCACGGTTACGATTCCCTCCGTGTAGATCACCTGGCCGTCCAGCGCAAAGAGGGCTGCCGGACCGGCCAGCGCGGAGAATACAAGTGCTCCCAGCATCAATCGGCGGACTGCGCCCATCGTCGCCTCCTGTGCCTCGAATATACTCTTCTGGTGTGGCGTAGCCACTCTTAAAGAAGGTATCCCCAGGTCTGCAGGAGGTCGCCGTCCCGGTGCCACCGCTCACCGATGTCGGTTCGATAGAACATGTTGGGGATGACGATGTTCTTCACCCTGTTGTACGCTTCTTTTCTGGCATCATCCATGGTGGACCCGGAGCCGGTGACCACCAGGGCATAGCCCGAGTTGCCGGCCAGGCGCCAGTCCCCCTCCACCAGTCGAACGTCGCAGGGGTGGATTCCTCCGTTCATGGGCTTGCGGAAGATGACGACCGCGTCCTCGGAGAACTTCTTGAATGCCTCGGAGTCCACGAACGGGAACGGAGGCACTGCAATGACGACGCAGATCTGGAACCCTTTCTTGGTGCGAACGGTAATGCTTTGCCCGCGCGCCATGGCCGCAAGGAGCTCCGACCATCGGGAGAGCATCCCCTCGATCTGCAGGTTGATCGTGGGGTAGCCGAACCGGCAGGTGAACTCAAGCGGGTAGATCCCCCGCGAGTTGGCAATGCAGTTTATGTCGATGTAGCCCGTGTAGCGCACCGCCGCCAGGCGGTCTTTCATCTTCAAGAGAGTCTGCTGGAAAAGAGTGCTGGAGCCGTGCCAGAAGCCGGACGTCCCCATTTCACCGGTTTGCGGACCGATGTCGTCGTTGAACATCCGCTTGTGCTCGAAGTTGACGAAGACAGGCTGGAGGAAGTCTCTACCATTGAAGAAAGCGCCCACCGCTACCTCGACTCCGGAAGCGTATTTCTGAAGCTGAAAGTTCTTGATCTTCCCGCTCCAGCCGTTCCTGTAGTGCTCCAGCATGGTGAGAACGTCCAGGCCGTCCTCTTCCTGACCGACAAAGGACAGCACCTTCTCATTCTGCGCGCGTCCGCTGGGCTTCACGACGTAGCGGCCGGGGTTTGCCTTGATGAAGACGATGGCCGCGTCGAAAGAGTCGAACTCCCACCGCGGCAGCGTGGTGATGCCTGCGGCCTTCATTTCCTCCTGGCCGAAATCCCGGTCCATTTCGAGCCGGTCCGTGTAAGGGGTGCCGCCGATCACCGTCTTCCCTTCCGCCCTCAGCTTGTCCGCCACGTTGCCGAACTCGCAGTCGTCGAACACGATCACATCCGCCCAGTCCTTGCACTCCTCCCACTTGTCCACTTTCTCGACGAAGCCGTCAGCCACGTCCCTCTCCGACTTCAGGGCGATGTGGTATCGGACATCCAGCCCTTCTTTCTTCACCTCCCAGGCCAGATCGTGGATCAGCCCGTACTTGGAGATGAACAGGAACCTCTGCGGGCGGGGGCCTGCCGCCAGGGCGGTGGAAGGGGCCGGGCCGGGCAAGGACCCCGCGGCGGAGGGCGGCTCTGGAAAGAGAGGAAACGTTTCGGAGGAGGAGGTGGCCGGCGGTGTCTCTGACGCCGAGCCCGAAGGGGGTTGCTCCCCGGCTGCGGAATCGGCGGCAGCACCGGATGGACCGGCGCCGTTTGCCTTCCCGCCATTCTTCCTGGCCGGGGTCTTTTCTTCAGCCATAGTGTGTAGCGAACATACGTCCGAGGCCCAGCGTTCGGCAAGTATCTCAAGGGCGAAATTGTGTAAATTTGCGTGATGAGCACACCTTCGATCGAAAGCCTGCGTCTCCAGAAGACCGCGGTCACGAGCAATGAGGAGATTGCACCCGGAGTTTTCCTGCTCACGTTTCCTCGCGAGCGTGATTTCATTCCCGGACAGACACTTGCGCTCACGACGGATCCCGCCATCCCCGCCCGCTACTACAGCATTGCAAGCGGAAGCCATGACCCCCTCGTTGAAATCCTCTATGATCTGGTGCCCGGCGGGCAGCTCACCCCGCGGCTTGCCCGGCTGGGTCCCGGTGATGCGCTTCTGGCATCGGAGGGGTTCGGGGCCTTTTGCGACGGGGAAGGGGCATCGGTCTGGATTGCGGCCGGCACCGGGGTGGCGCCTTTTGCCTCCATGGCCCGGTCAGGCACGGTGGCGGACAAGACCTTGATCCAGGGAAGCCGAACGCTTGCCGGACTTTACCTGCGCGGGTACTTTTCCTCAGTGCTCGACGGGAGATACGTTCCCTGCTGTTCAGGCGAAAGCGATGAGGGGGTCTTTGCGGGCAGGACCACGGCGTGGTTGACCTCGGCGGACTTGCCCGGCGCGGAGCGATACCTTTTGTGCGGAAGCAGCAGGATGGTTGTTGACGCCCGCGACATCCTTATCGCAAAAGGCGTGCCGTTCAGCCGCGTGGTGGCGGAAATCTACTTCTGAAGGGGTTGAAGGGGATGCCGGAAAGTCTCTTCGGAGCAACACTTGCTGGCCTGGGCCACGTCGCAACGGACGCCGGGCTTCCCTCGTACGGCGCGCGACAGATCTGCAGCTGGCTTTACGGCAAGAACGCCTCGAGCTTCGAGGATATGCTCAACCTCCCCCGGCGCGCGCGTGAATGGCTGGCCCAGCGCTACACCATTGACACCCCCGGGCACGTGAAGGTCACGCGAATCCCAGGACGGGACGAAAAAGTACCTGTTTCCTGCGGCCGGCGGAGGGTTCGTTGAGGCGGCCTGGATACCGGAGGGCAGGCGCGCCACCCTGTGCCTCTCGGTCCAGGTGGGCTGCAAGATGGGTTGCCTGTTCTGCATGACCGGGAAACAGGGCTTCCAGGGACACCTCTCAGCGGGAGAGATCCTCAACCAGTATCGCAGCCTGCCGGAGCGGGATTCGGTGACGAATATCGTGTACATGGGAATGGGTGAGCCCATGGACAATCTGTCGAACGTGCTGGAAAGCCTGGAGGTCCTCTGTTCTCCCTACGGGTACGGCCTCAGCCCTTCCCGGGTCACCGTCTCCACGATAGGGCTCATTCCTGCCATGCGTGAGTTCCTGGAGCGAACGCGCTGCCACCTGGCCGTGAGCATGCATTCGCCTTTCGAGGAGGAAAGGCGAAGGTTGATGCCCGTGGAGAACGTGTATCCCCTGCGGGAGGTCCTCGCTGTCCTTCGGGACAGGCCCCTGGGGCGGCAGCGGCGGGTCTCCTTCGAGTACATCATGTTCGACGGCTTGAACGACAGCGACCGACACGCCCGGGAGATAGCAAAGATCCTCAGCGGCATCCGCTGCAGGGTCAACCTCATTCCGTTCCATCCCATTCCGGGCACGCCTCTTGCGCCCAGCTCCCGGGAAACAATGGAGCATTTCGAGCAGGAGTTGAAGCGCCGCGGAATACTCACAACCATCCGGCAGTCTCGCGGCCTGGACATTCAGGCCGCATGCGGCATGTTGTCCACCCGGGAGCTCATGCGCCTGCAAGGTGAGCCGGAGTGACAGGGCGAATCAGCGGAGGATCTTTTTCACCTGGCGGGCAACGGCTTGCCCGAGAGCCTGATGCTCCCTTTCCTCGAAGTGTATCCCGTCAAGATCGCTCGAGCGGATGATTTCCGCGGCGTCCAGGAAATGACAGCCGCGCAGGCGTGCCGCTTCCCGGTAGTGCTTGCCCAGATCCCGCGACTTTTCCGGGCCCCCTTCGAACATGCCGCCAAAGCCGGAGAGCTTCCCCAGCGGCGGCGGCGCAATGAGAAGCACGGCCGGGGCGGCGTTCGCCCTGCCTGCCTGGCTTGCCAGAATGATATCCACCAGCGCACCCGCGCCCGCGGCGATGTCCGAGGCGTGGGCGGAGAAGCGCTTCTTGAGGTCGTTGGTCCCCAGCATCACCACGACGAGGTCGAGCGGCGCGTGCGACTGGAGAAGCGGGAGGAGGTGCCTTTTGCCCATCTTGTCACCTTCGATCGGGTCTTCCCACACCGTGGTCCGGCCGTTCAGCCCTTCTTCAATGACGATGTAGTCGCTTCCCAGCTCCGCCTGGAGCACGCCGGTCCAGCGGGCGTTCCTGGGATATCGCTGTCCGCTTGCGGGCGAATAGCCCCAGGTATTCGAATCTCCGAAACACATCAGGTCGAACATGGATGACTCCCGTCAGTAGACAAACGGTATCACTCGCTTGCGTTGGCGCGGATAGTCGGGAAACGTGTCCATATACCAGACGCGGTTGGCGTGCGCCCGGGGGACAAGGTTGGCCATGGTGAAAAGGGCGAATGCAAGGCCCGGCAGGGACCATGTGGCAAGCGCCCATCCCGTCCATTCGACGATCTCTCCGAAATAGTTCGGGCTGGCCACGTACTCGAACAGGCCCCCCCGGGGGATCTTGTACCCCCCGTCCCCGTTCTCCCGCAGATTGCGAAGCTCTGCGTCCGCCCTCACGTGCGTGACGAACCCGGCGACAAACAGGGCCATTCCCAGGCCGACGCGCGCAGCCGGGATGATGCCGCCGTTCGGAGAAAGGGAGAAGCCTGCAAGGAAATGGCCGTTGGCATACCCGTTGAGGGAGTTGAAAATGGCGGCGAACAATATCAGGATCACCGGGAAACGCTTGCCGTTGTCCTTCATGAGCAGGGGAAACAGGCAGGTCCGGTAGATATAGTGCATCTCCCACAGCCCCAGAAGGACCAGGGCAAGGGGGCTTGCCCTCCTCTGGTCGAAGAGGACCACTCCTGCTATGACCACCATGGCCGGCAGCTCCATGAGGAACCAGCTTGCCCGTGACGCCATGGACGGGCCCCATCCGTCCCTGAAATGTCTTCCATAGGGAGCCGTTACAAAATACAGGAGGATGAAGACAAGGGGCGTTGCCGCGAATATCACCAGGAGCGAAACCGTATTTAGCATAGACGTGCAACGTACTCTATCAGATACAGTAGGATCGGGCAATTGGGATTCAGGGATCCCGGGATTAACGAGAGAGAGGCTTCCTGCTACATTCTCACCATCGTCTTTATCGCCGCATCCGGCATCGCGGCCGCGAAGTCGAATGCCTCGATCGCATCCTTGAAGTCGTAGAAATGGGTGATGAGCGGTCTGACCTTCAGTGTGCCTGAGGCTATCATCTTGATGGTGCGCGGGTACACATTCCGGTACCGGAATATGTGCATGATCCGTATCTCTTTCGCCTGAGCGGCGACCACGTCGAAGGGCGCAGGGGCCGCAGGCATGCCTATCATCACGGCCCGACCGCCGGGGCGCAAATGCCGAACGAAGCTTCCGATGACCGCGGGGCTTCCGCTGGCCTCGAAGACGATGTCCACACCCTCCCGGGCAACGGAGAAAACAGCGTCATCGAGGGACTGCTTCGCAGAATTAACGCAGATGATGTTCTCCGGAAAGCTCTTGCGCACAATGTCGAGCTTCTTCTCCTTCACGTCGACGACAACGACCTTGGAGCAGCCCGAGGCGAGGGCCGCCAGAGCCGTGACAATCCCTATGGTTCCCGCGCCGAAAACAAGGGCGATGTCTCCGGGCTGGATGCCGGCTGTATTCGCCGAATAGACGCCTATCGCCGTGGGCTCGACAAGAGCGCCTTCTTCGAGGGAAACGTTGTCAGGAAGCTTGAAGGTGAAATTGCCGGGATGCACGACGGTTTCGCGCATGCAACCATGAATCGGCGGCGTAGCCCAAAATCTCACGGCCGGATCGAGATTGTAGCAGCCAGCGAAGGTAGCGGGACTTCCCGGGGACGGGATACCCGGTTCCATGCATACCCGATCGCCGACTCTCAAATGCCTTACGTTGCTTCCGACTTCGAGCACCACACCACTGGCCTCGTGGCCGAGAACCATCGGCTTCTCGACGACGAAGTCGCCGATACGGCCATGGAGATAATAATGGACGTCGCTGCCGCAGATCCCCACGTCCTTGATCTGGATCCTGACGTCGTCCGATGTGAGGGGTTCATCCATCGAGAAGTCCTCGATCGCGAGCTTATTCTTGCCTTTTAGAACTAGCGCCTTCATGGCGGCCTCCATTCGTCGTACACGTGCCTCTGCCACAGCAAAGGAAAGCCTTGTGCAATCTCTTCACTAAACGGACACACTTGTCAATAGCAAAAAATCGATTAAATTGGCATCTATTTGCGCAATAAACCCCGGCAGTAGTGACGAGGGCGGCATGAGACGGCAAATTGATTCTAAAGTACTATTTCATATATAAATACATGAAAGTTAGCAGACGAAAAGTAATCCGTAAAAAGTTTGCAAATATTAATTTGACAAACTCGAATGGTACGCCTATAATGCTGAAACTAAACGCAAACGAGGGCAATATTTGCGGCAAATTATCTGCAAATTATTGCGGTTCTCGAAGGCGTTACATTCTTTTAACCACGGGACGTGGTGAAACAGGAGGTTGAAGATGCTCAAGAAACTGTTCCTTGCAGCGATTGTCGCATTGGCTTTGGTAGGAACTGTCTCCGCTCAAGCGAAGGTGTACAAGGTAGCTTTCGTTGCGCGCGCGCAGGCGGATGCCTTCGCGGCATGGTTGACCAATTCGATTGTGCAAGAAGCCACGAAGTACAAGGACATCAAATTGACTGTTTTCGACGGCCAGGCCAATGACGACGTCGAAAACTCACTCATCGAGAATGCCATCACCAACAAGTTTGATTGCATCATCATCCAGCCCAACAACGGCGAGTCCCAGCGGCCCTACGCTGTGAAGGTCGTCCAGGCTGGGATCGCCTGCATCACAACGAACGCCCGAATCGCTGGAATTGCGGGAGCCTCTTCAGTGGATGCCGACCCCTACATGCAGGCCGCTGTCGGCGCCCGACTGGCGCTCAAGCAGGTTCCCAAGAATGCCAATGTCGTCGTTCTCGATGGCCCTCCCGGGAACTTCCATGCTGATTCCCGCCGAGTGAGCTGGCAGAAGGAATTCTTCGACAAGCGCCCCGATGTGAAGATCGTCGGCGAGCAGATCGCGAACTGGAACAAGGATGAGGCTATGAACCACATGGAGGACTGGGTGCAGGCCAATCCCAAGATCGACGCGATCATCTCCATGAATGACAACATGGCTACGGGCGCCCTTGAGGTGGTGAAGGACAAGCCCAGCTACAAGGGGATCCTCTCCTACGGCGTCGACGGCACTGCCGAGGCCTGCCTCCTCATCAAAGCGGGCACTATGACGGCCACCTGCCTCCAGAACGCTTATGCCCTGGCCGAGAAGATCCTAGACACCACTCACAAGCTCGTCACTGGTCAGCAGGGACAGATCAACACGGACATTGATTGCCCCCTCGTAACGCAGGCCAATGTCGATCAGTACATTGCTATGCACAAGAAGGCCGGCGCGATAAAGTAGAACGGTCGCCGGATGCGAAAAGGGCTGCCCGGGAGGCCGCTGACTTCCCGGGCGCCCGCTTCATTCTCGAACCCCCGCTCGAGGTAGATATGGATTCCTACAAACTCCAGGTCCATCACATCAGCAAGTCATTCCCTGGTGTCCTGGCACTGGACGATATAAGCCTGAACGCTCAAGCAGGTTCCGTCCTCGTGCTCTGCGGTGAGAACGGGGCCGGCAAATCGACCTTGATGAAAATCATTGATGGTGTATACCAGCCTGATAAAGGCGAGATACTGATAGATGGGAAAAAGGTCCATGTCCGAAGCCCCATCCACGCGCGGAAACTCGGCATCTCGATGATCTTCCAGGAATTGAATTCCATCCCCGAGATGACCGTCGAGGAGAGCCTCTTCTGCGGGCGCCTTCCCACCAAGGCCGGGAGGAGGGTCGACTGGAAGACTGTCCGCAGGCGAACTCTCGAGCTCCTTGAAAGGGAGAACCTTCCATACTCACCAACGATGCGGATGAAGGACTTGTCGGTATCGGACATACAAATGCTCGAGATACTGAAGGCGATCTCAATAGACGCGAGCATTATCATCATGGACGAACCGACTTCCGCGATCTCACAGCGCGAAATTGAACGGCTCTTCGGCAAGATCGCGGAACTCAAGGCACGTGGCACCTGCATCATTTATATCTCCCATAAGATGGACGAGATATTCCGGATCGCGGACGATATAGCGATCCTCCGAGACGGGAAGGTTGCCGAATCGCGGCCTCGTAAGGAACTGGACATCGACAAGGTCATTTCGCTGATGGTCGGGAGGAAACTGGAGAGCAATTTCCCGAAGCGGAAGATCGAGATAGGGGAAGAGGCGCTGCGTGTGGAAAAACTGACCGCCCCTGGTGTCTTCAGGGAAATCAGCTTCTATGTAAGGACGGGCGAGATTGTAGGTTTCGCGGGTCTCATGGGCGCCGGCCGGACCGAGGTTATGCGCGCTATCTTTGGCCTCGATAGGTTCGCTTCGGGGGAGATCAGAGTTCGCGGAAAGCGTGTCCGGATCGCCTCGGTCAGGGATAGCAAAGCAGCGAAGATTGTGATGCTCTCAGAAGACCGGCGAAGATATGGACTCGTGCCGGTGCGCAGCGTACGTGAAAACGTTTCGCTTTCCAACCTGCGGCAGTTCATCTATGGCGGACGCCTGCATGGATCGAAGGAAACGAAGTTCGTTTCGGATATCTGCGCGCGATTGAACGTAAAGACGCCCTCGCTAAGTACGGCGGTTGAGGCGCTAAGCGGCGGGAATCAGCAGAAGGTCGTGCTCGGGAAATGGATGTTGAGCGAGCCTGACGTGCTCATCATGGACGAACCGACACGCGGCATCGACGTCGGGGCAAAATACGAAATCTACAAGCTGATGGGCGATCTGGCCGCCGAGAAAAGGGCCTTGATCATGGTGTCCTCGGAGCTTCCGGAGCTCATCGGCATGTGCGACAGGATCTACGTCATGTGCAAGGGCGAGGTATCAGGCGAGTTGGCGCGCGACGAGTTCACGCAGGAGGCGATAATGCGTTTGGCGATGGGATTCGAAAAGCTGACGAGGGAGGCATCGTGAACGGGATCGGCAAGGCTCGTTTTTCCTGGTCCACCATCAGCAGGAGCTACGGCATCTATTTCGCTCTTCTCGCAATGATCATTCTCAGCTCGGTCATCAACCCGAACTTCTTCTCGGCGGAGAACATCTCCAATGTCACGAGGCAGATATCGGTCACGACGATCCTCGCCTTCGGAGAGACGATCCTCATCATCTGCGGAATGCTCGATCTGTCGTGTGGATCGGTGCTGGCGCTCGCGGGGCTCCTGTCGGTAATCAGCTACAAGGCGACGGGCTCCATGGCGCTTGCGTTCGCGGTGGCAATCGGCGTCTCGTTGTTCTGCAATTGTCTCAACGCGATGATGGTAGCGCTGCTCAACGCTCCAGCCTTCATCGCGACACTCGCGATGCAGACGATGGCAAGAGGTTGCGCTCTACTTTTGACAAAGGGCCAGGATGTTTATCAGATCGGCAAATATACCGAGGTCGGACAGGGTTCGGTCGGCTTCATACCGATTCCCCTCCTCTTCCTTGTAGGGTTCTTCTTGCTGACCTGGTACATACTCAACAATACTCGATTCGGTCGGGCCCTCTATGCCGTCGGAGGGAACCAGGAAGCGGCCACGGCTTCCGGGATCAACGTGAGACGGACCAAAGTCACGGCATTCATGGTCAACGGCGTCTTCGTCGGAATCGCCGGCGTCCTCTTCATGTCGAGGGTCAACGCGGGACTGCCCAATGGCGCGATCAACTATGAGTTCCAGGGACTCACCTCATCGATAATCGGAGGCACGAGCTTCACAGGCGGAATTGGAACAGCGGGCGGGACGGTCGTCGGTTCCTTCATCGTGGGCTTCCTCAACAACATCCTCAATCTCGCCAACGTCAATTCATATCTGCAGCAGATTGTCCGCGGTGCGATTATCGCGCTAGCTGTCATATATGACATCTGGAGCAAGAGCAGACGGACGAGAATTCTCGTTAGGGGCGCGGCCGCCAAATAGGTCCGCGCATGCTCGAACAAGGATCGGCGCTCCGGCCAGGCCTTGTGCCCGGACGGAGCGCTTCGCTTGACGCCGGGATCATCGGCCATTAAAATATGCAAACGTCCGATGCCAGAGATGCCATAGCTATCCTTATATTCTTGGAAACATAATGCAGAACAAACAAGTTCGACTAGAAGATATAGCCCAAAAGGCAGGTGTTTCGATTACGACAGTATCCCATGTGATCAACAAGACGAGGTACGTCAAGCGGGAGACCCGCGAGCTCGTGCTCAAAATCCTTGACGAGATGAATTATGATATCAGGAAGCCAAAGGCAAAACAGAATGGCTCGAAGCTGATCGGTGTCATTGTTGCCGATATCACCGAGGACTACTACATCTCCGTCGTCAAGGCCATCGAGACGTATGCCTCAGAGCAGTCGTATTCCATCCTGCTCTGCGACTCGGAGGACGACACAGAGAAAGAGATGCACAATATCAAGAATATCCTCGACAAAGACATTGGAGGACTCATAATCTCCCCTGTCAATTCAGAGAGATATCCCAAAGAAATAAAGGATGCGGAGATTCCAGTGGTTTTCGTCGACCGCAAGTACGATAAGCACGACAAGGTATTCGTCGGCATCAATAATTTCGAGTCCGGATACATCGGGACGGAGTATCTCGCGTCAAAAGGCTGCAAGACGATCGGTTTCATCGGCTATCCCGAGACCGTGTACACCGTGCATCAGCGCGCCATCGGGTATCGCGATTTTCTTCAGGAACACTTGCCTGATTGCCCGCCTCGAGTGCTCAAATTGAACTACCGGCAAGAGGACTCGAACAAGCTCATAAGGGAATTCGTTGAAAGCGTCCGTCCCGATGGCGTCCTCTGCGCGACATCGGATGTCTGCTACCAGCTGATAGGAAGCCTTGGAGAGATAGGCATTGGCATCCCAGAACAGATGAAGATTGTGACGTACGATGACAACAAATGGCTTGACTATCTGAAGTTCCCCATCTCGGTGATCACCCAGCCGACCTCCGAAATTGGATTCACCGCAATCGAGATGCTCGTTCGAATGATGTTCCATCCTGCGGAGAGAAGGAAGATAGCCACGGAGGTTTTCTTGAAGACAGGGTTCATCGACAGGCTTTGAACCAGCGCGCGCCTTCATGCGCTGCCCGGCGGGCCGTGGCGCCTTGGCACCGAGCCCGCGGCGCTCCATTTGCCCCCAGCCACCCACCCGCGCAAGCATGCGAAGGAAGCCGCGCACGCGCAGGATGCTCATGAGCTGCCGGAAGCCGAAGTTCTCCAGGAACGCGAAAGCAAGCAGCACCAGCTTGTCTTTCATGGGGAAATACTGCCTGCGAAGCTCCGCCAGGACCAGGGATGTGATTGACACAAGCAGCCCCAGCAGGACGGTTGCAGTGAAAAGAAGGAGAAAGAGCGGGAGTCGGATCATTCCCATGGCCAGTGAGGCTGCCAGGACAATGTACCCCTCCGCCTCGAACCACGGTCCCAGGACTTCGAAGATAAGGAAGTAGGGGAAACCGATTATCCCCGTCCTGCCATAGCGGGGGTTGAAGATGATCTTGGAATGGAAAGTGACGATATCCAGGAGACCCCGTTGCCATCGATCCCGCTGCCTGTTCAGCACTTTCATGCTTTCCGGGATCTCGGTCCAGCAGTTGGCGTCATAGCCGTACTGGATTGCAAACGGTGTGCCGTTTTCCCGCAGCCCGCGCGTGAGGCGGACCACCAGCTCCATGTCCTCCCCGACGGTGTCTTTCATGTAGTGCTCGGCGCGCGTCAGGTAGCCGTGAGCGTCGACCACCCGGCGCCGATGGAAGACACCGAACGCGCCTGAGATGATGAGAAGGGATTTGAGCGTGGCCCAGCCGACCCTCCCGGCCATGAACGCGCGCAGGTATTCGATTGTCTGAAACCGCGCAAGCGCCCGCCGCGGAATCCGTGTCTCCACCAGCGCACCCTTGCTCACCGTGCAGCCGTTGACGGGAAGGATGTTGCCGCCGGCGGCAACGACTTCCTCCTCCGAGTGCAGAAAGAGACCGGCAAGGTTGAGAAGAGCGTCGTGCTCCAGCATCGAATCCGCGTCGATTCCCGCAAAGTATTCCTTGCGCGCCACGTTGATGCCGGCGTTCAGGGAATCAGCCTTGCCGCCGTTCTCCTTGTCCACCACAAGGAGCTCGGGGTAGCGCTTGCTCGCGTAGATGGCGCGAATGGGCTGCGTGTTGAGGTAGCGATGGACGAACAGGTCCTTGCGCTCCATCTCGAAATAGGAAATGAGCCTCTCCAGCGTCGCATCCCGTGAGCCGTCGTTCACCACGATCACCTCGTAGTCGGGATACCGAAGGGTAAGGAGGGAGCTCACGCTTTCGACGATGGAGGCTTCCTCGTTGAACGCCGGTGAGATGATCGAGATGGACGGGAGTATGTGCTCTTTGAACAGGAACGAGGCATGCATCAGCGCCGTGGCCCGTCCCTGGCGAATGACGCCGACAAAGGAGAATGCCAGGAGAAACAGGTACAGGCCGTTGAGGGCGGCGGCGTAGATGGCGAAAACGGCGTTGAAATCCGCCAGGAACTTCCTCAACACGCCGGGGGCCGCCAACGCAGCCGGGCGTCCCAGCAACGCCGCACCGACGCAGAGCGCCGGAATGAGCCCCACTCCCACGACCAGGAAAAGGCGCAGGAGCGCCAGGTTCGGGTGCTCTTTTCGATCCTGCGGCCGGATCTGCGCGGGGCCGCGGGCTCCAGGGAAAGGTTGGCAAGGAGCCGCGGATCGAGGAACTGGCGAAGCGTCTCCTCCACCGAGGGATTTTCAGCAATGACGCCGCGCAGGAGATTGAGGATGATGGCTTCAATGCGGGAGTTCGTGTTGCGGTTGAGGAAATTGACGACATCGCTCGTTCGGCCCTGCAGGAGGATGGCGGTCAGGACCCGTTCGATCAGCGGGGCATCGGGGGTGAGGAGCTTTTCCATGAGGTATTCGACAAAGCCTGAAAGCACCTGGACCAGGGTGGCGCGCGCCACCGATCTTTCCTCGTTGAGGCAGCGCAGCATCAGGGTGCGGAAGTGCTGGGGCCTGGCCCGTATGATCGCCGTCAGGGCCAGCGTGACGCTCCTGCTCATGAGCGCGTCCTCCAGGTGCTCGAAAAGCAGACCCATGGACTGGGCCGTGGGCATGTTCCCCAGGGACTCGGCGGCGAGGCTCCGTATGTACCCATCGTCGTTGGAAAGGTAGCGGCGATAGTCGAGGGTCGAGGGATAAGCGGCGCACAGCGCCCGAAATGCCGCGTGAGTGACATCCAGATCCGGCGTATCGATCCGGGAGACCAGGTAATCGCGAAAAGCAGCCGTTCGGTAGCGCTCGGCGAAGTCGATGAGCAGGAACTGGATTTCCTTCTCCGTCCGCGGGGCAAGCATCGGAAGAAGGGAGGCAAGGTCCTGGCCGTACCCCGCGAGCAGCCCCCACAGGCTGCGTTGGTACCGGGGGGACTCTCCGGCCATTGAGTCGATGAGACTCGGAATGGCGTAGTCTTCACCCAGGGCGCTGAGGCTGGCGGCAAGAAAGAGCTTGACCGAATGGCTGCCCTCGCGCTCCAGCGCGTGGACCAGGAGCCAGCGCGCGGCATCCGAGGGAACGAGGGGCAGGTAGATGGAAGCGCGAATTCGCCGGTGCCTGCTGCGGGCGCTCAAGTCTCGGATCAGGCGGAAATCCAGACCGGGCGCGCTCGATGGCTGCGCGCAGGCCGCTTCTCTGCGTGTCGCCAAGGTCTATGGCGTCAATAACTGCCGAACATTCCCGCAGGAAGATCCAGGGATGGCGCTGTATGAAGCGGTCCATCCGTTTCGAGACTCTTCCCGAAGCGCTTGCAATGGCGATCTGGCGCGCGCGCTCCCGCCTGCGCTCCCGGGCCTGCCGCCGCAGCTGCTGCATGAGGAAAACAGCCGCCGCCAGGAAGACAAGGAGAACCGTCGCCAGCAGGATAATCCATGCGCCACCCGCCGCCGGCATCACGTCCTGTTCCGCGTCAGGTTGGTCACCAGCCCGACCACTTCGGTGACCGACAAAGGTTTTTTCAGGAAATGCAGGATCTTCCCTTCCACCGCTTTTCGGATGAAATCCTCGGTTTTCTTATGCGAAACCAGGATGAAGGGGATTGCGTTCCAGAGGGCATTCGCGCGCATCCGATCCCGGATGGCGAATCCGTCAAGCCGGGGGTCATGGCTTCGCAGAGGATTGCGCTGGGCGGGCTGGACTGGATCACAGAGATCGCCTGTTCCCCGTCCGTGCTCGTCTTCACGGTGAAGTCGGCCGCCTTCAGCGCGTGCACAAGCAGCTCCACGGAAGGGGGCTGCGGATCCACGATGAGAACCACCGGCCGGGCGGAGACGGCAGCCTCGGTGACGTCCGAGCTGTCGCAGATGGTGTTTCCCCCGGTGCGTTCCGCAATTCCCAACCGGTGGAAAGCGGTCTTGCTCGATCAGCTGGGCAATCTCCTCCCGGCTCGCCCTCCGCCCCGAGAGCTTGCCGATATACAGCTCGGAGTTCGTCACCCGGTCCCGTATCTCCTCAGCGAGCGAACGCGCCTGCGGGGCGCTGCAGGCGGGGACGTAGTAGCCGAATACGGGGCCGCTGAGCTTGAACGCCAGGTGGCTGTCCCGCGGTCCTGCGCTGCGGTAGCTCTCCAGGACGAAGGCGACGGCCCGCAGCGCTTCATCACCGCCGCTCCTCCCGTGCTGCGCGTTGATGGCAAGGATGTTGTCAAGCTTGATGGCCACCATGGCGCCGTTGGTCTCCGCATCGCGGGCACGCGCGAACTCCGTGGGGAGCTGCAGGCGAAAAAGATGCTCGTTTCGAAGGCCGGTCAGGGAGTCGAACGTCAACCTCTCAGGGCCTGGCAGATCTCGGGGAGCTGGCAGCGCGGACTCCATTGCGGCAGGATACTATGGCCCGCGGCAAAGGGAAAGCGCCGGGGGCTATGCCCACTCGATTCGGGCACGGCAAAGCTCCTTCTGGTCGACCGTACGCCTGACGCTGCACAGCTCCCCGCCGGCGGCTTGCGGATCACAGAAGACGGTCACCTCATCGCCCATTGCGGCTTCTCCCAGGAAGCTGATTTCCAGGGAACGCGGCTGTTTCTCATGGAGCACCGTTTCCGGATGGCCGTCCATGATCCACTGCAGGTACCTCATCGCGGTGACATGCTCGTTGACATCGAGGTCTGAAAAGACCGCGCGAAACTGCGCGCATGACCTGCCATCAGACAGCTCGGGAACTTTCCCCAGGTCGGTCTCCAGCTCGCTTCTCCCCGGTGTCCACGGAAAGCTCATCTGGTCTATCCTCACGGGACGGTGGCTGGCCTTGTCCAGAACGAGCCACGCCGACGTGGCGGAAGCAAGCTTCTCCCCCTCCGGGGTCCTGACGATGAAGTCCCGCAAGGCATAGAGCTTATGGATTCCCTTTCCCCAGGTTTCGGTGACCACCTGGTCCCCCCACCGGGGAAAGCGCAGGACGGACCATTGGAACTTCACGAGGACCCACATCTGGTTGCGGTCCAGCAGGTCCTGGTATCCGTGAGAGGT
Organism: uncultured Spirochaetota bacterium; assembly: GCA_963710335.1. Classification (GTDB taxonomy): domain Bacteria; phylum Spirochaetota; class Spirochaetia; order SZUA-6; family Fen-1364; genus Fen-1364. The sequence goes on along the minus strand of CAVQAA010000021.1, from coordinate 368,052 downwards.
GAGCGAGGAATGCTTCCACGCGCAGTTGGTCAGGTATGCAAAAAGAACATGCGGCTTGAGCCTTCCCTTGATGTCCACGTCGAAAGACTCGACCTGGCGCTGCTCCAAAAAGACCGGCGGCACAGAGCTCATGGCGCGTCAGACCGTCCCGTCGTCGATCAGCTTGTCGAACGTCTTCTTCAATCCGTCAGAAACAGATACCAGGGGCAGCCTGACCTCCTCAGACCGTATGAGCCCTTTTTTTGCCAGAACGTACTTCACGGGCGCCGGGTTCGGCTCCTTGAAAAGGAGGGGGATGATCTTCGAAATCCTGTTCCATTCCTGCAAGGCTTTGTGGTGATCGTTTTGCTGGACGAGCTGACGTGTCTTTGTGAAACACTCAGTCCGCAGGTGGGCGGCCGCCAGGATCCCGCCGCTGCCGCCGTTGACGATGTTGAAATAGAAGAGAGTGTCTTCGCCCGTCAAGACTGAAAAACCAGGATCGCGATCACGCAGCAGCTCCAGCGTCTGAGCAATATTGCCGCAGGAATCCTTGATTCCCACAATGTTCGGAATCTTGGAGAGCTTAAAGATCGTATCATTCTCGATGTTGCGCCCCGTTCGGTAGGGGATGTTGTAAATGACGATTTTCCGATCGGTCGAACCTGCAAGGGTCCGGAAGTGCTCATAAATCCCCAGCTGCGAGGGAAGGTTGTAGTAGGGGGAGGTGACAAGGTACCCCTGAACCGGGTACCTGGCGAGCGCTTCGACAATGTGCAGCGCCTTCATCGTGCTGTTGCTGCTGACCCCGACAAGAACAGGCACTCGGGAGTCCACGATCCTCACGGTCGCGTCCACGATACGAAAGTACTCTTCCTCGTCGATGGTGGGCACTTCGCCGGTGGTGCCAAGCGGGATCAGGCCGCTGATGCCTTTTGAGATGTAATGCTGCAGCAGTCTCTCATAGGAAGTGAAATCCACCTGACCCTCGAAGAAGGGCGTGATGACCGGCAGGAAAACTCCTTCCAGCGAAACCTCCATGGAACCTCCCCTGCTGAGGTAATAGAACATTCTCATGAGCTTGCAAAGTGGCGAAAACAGGGAATGAGTAATGTCCTTGCGGCCGGAGGTTTTTGTAGTAGAATGTCATGGAACACGTCAACTTGGAGGTTTTCAGATGGATGATGTATGCATGAACTATCAGAAGTGCCCGATTTACAACGGGATCCTCAAAGACTTTTCCTTCACGTCCGAGGCGTATCGCAATCTGTACTGCAACGCAGGTGTCGAGGGACGGAACAAGTGCAAGCGATATCTGGTAAAGCAGAGGACGGGAAAATGCCCGGAGAAACTTCCGCCGAATTCGCCCAAGTCGATTGAAGACATCATAGCAGCGTACGACTTGCACTGAGATTCAAGGAGTGCACTGCGCCTGCTTCTGCGCCATTGGAGGCCGGCAAGACGTGAAGCTGGTTTCTATATGAGATGGACTCCTCACAGTATTGCGAGTGCGGCCGTATTTTCCTGTAATTTCTGGAGAAGGAAAGCCTCCCGTCCACCTGACGCACCAGCGCGTCAGTGGAGCGCTCACTGGAGAGCCTGCATACCCTGCGGGTGTCCAGCCCGAGAATCTTGCAAGCTTCAAGTGTCGGGCAGAAGTTCATGGAGTGAAACGTAATGGCTCTTTCATCCCTGCGAACCACGGGTGCCTGGTCTTCTTGAATCCTGAGCTTTCGAAGGAGAACGCGGTAAGCCCTGTCCAGGGGGTCACCTTCTTGGGGATTCCAATCTTGAGTCTGATACCACATGATCCGCTTGGCCTCGCGCTCCCGGTCCAGGATCCGCAATTGGTCGTCTGATGCGCCACGCAGCCTCTCCAGCTCTTTTCCGACCTCCGGGTCGACTCTCGTGGAGTGGTCGGCGTCCGATGAACGGTGCTCTTTTGTCATTTTTTCCTTTTTCGGAATTTGATTCAGATTAGCACGAGGAAGCGGGGTATTCAAATCACCGGATAATTCGAGACCAGGAACTCGATAAAGGCCCGGTTGATGAATTCCGGATCCTCCTGGATTGCCCAGTGTCCCTTGCCCTTTACGGAGATCGCCGACTTCAAGTTCGGCATTGACTGTTCCAGGATGCTCCGGTAATTGCGATAGAGCGGCAGCAGCGGATCCAATTCTCCGGCCAGAAAGAAGGACGGCTGGCGTATCGCGGCATCCGTGAGAGGCGCGGTGAGCTCCCAATTCCTGTCTATGTTGCGATACCAATTCAAGCCGCCGCGAAATCCGGTGCGCTCGAAGTCTTCGACGAACACGCTCAAGTCCTGTTCCGGCAGCCAGCCGGGAAGCCGCTCCGGCAGCCCTCCGGTGTCCAAGAGAGTCTCCGACTCCTCGAAGAGGTATCGCCAGCGCTTGTCCGCGCTCACGTCCCCAGAGAGCGAATAAAGCATCATGAGAAGGGTTTTCCTCACGTCGCGTTCAAGCTCGGCCTCGGGCTTGCCGGGCTCCTGGACGTATAACTGGTAGAACTGCTTGTTCCGGTAGACCCGCCGCATGATTTCCGTCGGCCGATGTTTTCCGGGACCGCGCGGAATATACGGGACGCTGAGGAGCCCGACTGCCTTGAAGATGTCCGGCCGCTGCAGGCCGCAGTGGGCCGCGACCACCGAGCCCCAATCGTTTCCAATTATGGCGGCATTCGACTGGCCAAGGGCGTGAACCAGTCCTACGATATCGGCCGTAAGGCTCAGGATGTCGTATGCGTCGACGGCGTGAGGAGAATCCGTCCTTCCATATCCGCGCTGATCGGGGGCAACGACGTGCCAGCCCGAATCGGCAATCGCTCCGATCTGATGCCGCCAGGAGAACCAGGTTTCCGGGAATCCGTGGCAAAGGATGACAAGAGGCCCGTGCCCTTGTTCGGCGATGTGCATCCGAATGCCGTTGGTCACGACGAGTCGATGCTCGATGGTGCCCATGACGGCGGTGCTACTTATACTCCATCACGGTGGCCTTGTTTCTGTTTGCCGCGTCCTGGAACGCGACATACAGGGTGCCGTTGTCGGTTGCCAGTGAGGAAGAAGCTGTTGCTCCTGGCGAGAAGCCGGCGCTCCCCACGGTCGCCCAGTTGGTTCCGTTGTATCCCATCACAGTAGCTTTGTTTCCGTTCGCGGCATCCTGGAACGCGATATACAGGGTACCGTTGGAAATCGCCAGAGAAGTGTAGCTGGCGCCTCCCGTCGAGAACCCTGTGCTTCCAACAGTGACCCAGCCGGTCCCGTTGTACTCCATCACGGTCGCCTTGTTGCCGTTTGCACCGTCTGAAAATGCAACGCATGGGATGCCGTTGAAAATGGCGAGGGAGACATAGGAAGCCGCTCCGCTTGAAAAACCAGCGTTTCCTACGGCCAACCAGCTTGTCCCGTTGTATTCCATCACGGTCGCCTTGTTCCCGTTGGCACCGTCGGAAAACGCGACGTACGGGACCCCATTCGAGACTGCAAGGGATGTGTAGGCCACCGCGCCCGCCGAAAGGCCGGCGCTCCCGACGGTCATCCAGACTGAAGATTGGCCTGCCGAGGATGAGGCCGAGGTGGATGACCTCGGAGCAGACGAGCTTTGCCCGGGAGACTTTGGCGCCGACGGACACCCGGTAAGCGCCAGCAGAAGGCATGCCGGCACGATGATCTGAATGAAAGGATTCCAGGAGGGCTTTTTCATATGAGCCAAAGATACTTCAGCCCGTCGACCAAAGGCTATGACAGCTCTTTCTCCATTTTCTCAATAATGGCCGCGGGCACCACGGGTCTTCCATTCTGCAAGGCCGCCGCGACAACCCTGGCCTGCGCAATGAGCTTCTGGTCCGGCATCCTGTAGATGTCCTGATTGCAGACTACTTTCAGCGTGCCTTCCCGCTGAAATGCGGACCGCACGACGAACCTGTCCCGGCTCCGCAGGGGATATTTGTAATCTATCGCTATCCTGGCCACCACCAGGTCGACTCCCTCCTGATGAAGCGCGGCAAAATCGATCCCCAGCGATTCCAGCCACTGGTGTCGGGCATGCTCGATGTAATGGAGAAAGTTAGCGTTGTTGACGATGCCTTGAAGGTCGCACTCGTAGTCGCGAACAACGAACTCGAGCTCATTCATGTACTTCATTTCCCCATAATACTACAAAATGGCGATGACTTCGTTCAGAACAAACCCAACTGCCCCCCCGCGTCGAAAAGATTGTCCGTGGAGAGCCCGATGTAAGGGGCCACCGACTCCACGATCGGGCGGACCTGCTTCTGCACGTAGTGATCGTAATCAGGCGGTGCAGTCATCCTTCCTTCCGGCTGCGGACCCGCGGTGGTGATCAGGTAGCGGATGAGTCCGGATCTCTCCTCCGGAGGGAGCATGGCGGCTGCGCGCGCATGAGGCGGTGACGACTTTGTGTAGGCCTCCACAGGCTTTCGAAGAGATTTACGGTACACCAGCTGCGAGTCCGTCCTGCCGGCGCGAAGGTCGCGGATGAGGGTTCGCACCAGCTCCGCGATGGCCGCGGTCGGCTCGTCACGAAAGACGCGAGCCAGAAGCTCCCGCTGCAGATCCTGCGCAAGGGGAGTCCAGTCGTGGCGCACAGCTTCCAGCCCCACGATCTCAAGGGCCTGGTCGCCGCCGCCCGAGGCTGCGCGAAGGCCTGCATACCCTTTGGCCCGGCCCCTGCTTTCCCCCTCCTCCTCGGAGTCGTCGCCTGCCCCCGGACCCCGCATGGGCGGAAGGAAGAACTTCCGGTAGATCGCCTCGAACTCCAGCTCCAGCCGGGACTGCACCCCGTAGTCGCTCTGAACGTGCCGGGCAAGGCTCTCGTTCACAAACCTGGCCAGCTCTGCTCCGACCCTCCCCAGCTCCTGGTCCGGCCCCGGGCCGCGTTGCCCCATGTGCACGAAAAGCGAATCGGTGTCCCCGTAGATGACCTCGAGGCCGCGCGCGGACATCAGGTCCCGGGTCCAGTACAGGATGTGCTGGCCCAGGCTCGTGATGGCGCCTGCCAGCGCTGAAGCGGCAAACCTGCAGCCGGGCGTGCCCAGCACGCCGTAGAACGAGTTCATCACGATCTTGTACGCGTAGACGGCCCGTGTGTTGCCTGCTTTTCTTGCGATCTCACGGCTTTCGAAGAAACGGTCCAGGATTCCCGGCAGGATCCCCGGCTCTCTTCGAAACGCCGCGCCGTTGGGGGCTGTTATCAATCCCGGGACGCCCCGGCTCTCCCACACCCGTGACAGCGGGTCGATATTGAACGTCCTGATGATGGAGGGATACAGGCTTTTGAAGTCGAAGGCCAGGACATTCTGATACAGGCCGGCGCGCGGAGTGATGATTCCCCCGCCTGCTACACGCTCCAGGGAATCCTGGTCCACGCCGAGGGTAGGGGCCGCGAAGCCCCGCTGATGGAGGTGCTCGGTGTAGAGAAACTCGAAGGCCGCAACGCTCATCGACGTTTGCTCCAGGGAGGTGCCGATCAGGAGGGATTTCTGCAGGGCAAGCTCGAGCAGGCCTTCTTTTTTCAGGATATCCAGAACCAGCCGCGCATCCTCAAGGCAGTACAGGCAGAGGCTTGTCGGCTCTTCCCGGTAAAGACGCTCCACCGCCGCAGTGCGGGATTCCCCGGGCTTTTCCTCTATTCTCTTGCCCCTTCCCAGAACGCTCTGCGCAACAGTCTCGAGCCGGTAATCCTCCAGCCCCATGCCCGGCAAACCGGACCAGCCACAAGCCGTCCAGGACCTGGCGGCCGGGGACAATGGCCTTGCTGCGCTTCCAGCGCGTGATGCCGTCGCTGTCCTCCCGGTCCAGAAAAGATGCGGGCTCATCCGACCTCCCGATGTCAAAGGGGGCTCCCAGCGCAGCGAACCGTCGCGACAGGACCCGCAGGTCGAAGTCCACGACGTTCCACCCGGTGATCACGTCGGGATCGAGGTCGATGATTCTCTTACGCACCTCGAGGAGCATCTCTTTTTCGTCGGGGTAGCTGCGGATCCGTTCCCCTTCGGGATTTCCTCCGCCGGCAGCGTTGTAGAGCACCTCGGCGCTTTCGGCCCCGGAAGCCGGGTCCTGGAAATACAACGATACGGCATAGACTTTCTGCGCGCGCGGATCCGTTTCGATATCGACGGAAAGCACGGACAGCGCGGGCTCGAAAGAGCACGCGGCAAGTGAAGGGTTTTCATAGATTCGCGTGACACGCCGGCCTTCACGCCATGGTCCGTCGATGCAGAGAGAGCCGTGCACTCCAAGCTCAATGAGCAGCTGGACGGAAAGCTTCATGTCCGCTTCGTACGTCCGAACGCCCGCCCGGTGAAGGGAATCCCGAAACCGCTGGAGCACGGTCAGGCCCGGCACCTCGATCCTGACCAGGGGAGACCCGTCCATGGTCCGACGGTCGCTGTCCAGGACGTCGATGTCCGGTCCCTCAGCCGCCGCAAGCTCCCGAACGCTTGCCGCGTCCCCGGCCCGCACGTGAAAGAAGGGCTTCAACCTCTTCTCCACGACGGCGAACGTCTCTCCGCTCTCGAGCCGTCCGAACAGATGTATCTCCGTGCGGCCGGCCCGGGTCTTCTCTTTTGCGTGAACGATATAACCCTTGTCCATGAGGTGTTGGGTCCGCCCGCCTCGTCAGACCGGTGGGTTTTCTATGTAGCCCAGGATCGCAATGAGGTTCTCATCCTCATTGACATCCGTGTCGATCCTGAGCAAAGGCAGTTCCGCGGGCTCGAAGCGCTCACGGACGCGGTGGTAAAGCTCCGCGCCGCGGTCCCCGGCGGGGTGATTGGACCGGTCAGCGGCTATGCGCGCAAGGGCGGTGGATTGCGAACAGACGCACTCGATGATCCGAAACGCCTTGCGGTTGGTTGCTGCCGTCTCCGCGAACTCATCCAGTCGGCGGGCGGAGGAAAGGGCCATGCCGTCGATCACGACGCCGCGGCCGCGGCCAAGGAGGAAGCCGGCCATTGCAATGACGAGGTCATCCACAAACGCCTTTTCCGCATCGTCAAATGTCGGATGCGTAAAGATGGCTGCCCTCAGCGTGTCTCGGCTCAGCACCAGGAGGTCGGGACGGCGGTCCAGGAGCCTTCGCGCGAGATGCGTCTTTCCGGTCCCCGGCAGTCCCCTGAAGACGATGAGCATCGTCCCAGTACTACCTGCCGCCGTCGGGAGTGTCAACCCGGCCTGTTCGACGGGGCGGTCTCCCCGGCTCTCTCACTGAAGGTTATCGGCGGCCGCCTCGTGGCGGACGGTCAGGAAGGTGCCGACCAGGAAGGTCGCGGCAAGCACCACGATGCTTCCCGCGCCGATCCCAGTCACGGGCCCTGCCGCGCCGGAGTACAGTCCGACGATGGACCAGGGCACCCACTTGCCCCAGCCCGTGTGGCCGAAAACCGATGCAAGCAGGAGGGTGCAGATGGAAAACCCCAGCGGAGCGAAGTATCCGTGAGTCTGGACGGCGACCCATGCAACCAGGAGGGCGCAGCACAGCGACATTGCCGCCAGCTGGAACAGCTTTGCAGCCGTCCCAAGGAGCAGCCCGGCAGGCGGACCGGCGAGGCCGGGCAAGCCGGGAAGGCCCACTACCACGCCCGCAGCCCCGGCAACCAGCACCATCCACGCAGTGAGCCCCGCCAGCCAGGCCGCGGAAACCACGATCTTGGCGGCCACGAAACGGCTGCGCGCAACCGGCAAGGCAAGGAGGTTCTTGGCGGTGCCCTCCACGTACTCGCGTCCGAAGATGAACGTGACGATGATCGAGCACATGATGAGGCCGCCCACTCCCCCGATTTCCTCTATGAAAGTGAGGAAGCTCGCCCAGTCCACGGACTCCCCGCCGAATGCGAACCTGGCCTTCTGTCCCAGAAGGCCCACCTGCTCCGCGATGCCGGGGTTTTTCATCATCCACAGGAACGCTGCGGCAATTGCCACCATGAAGGTGTATGCGATGAAAGTTATCCACGTCACTTTGGTCCTGCGGAGCTTTACTACTTCCGTAAGGAGAACGCTCGGGAAGGTCATGAGACACCTCCGGTCAGTCGCATGAAATGCTGCTCCAGGTCCTCCTCCACCGGGGCCAGGCGCTGGAGCGCGACCCCGGCGCCAACGAGGGCGCGCGCTATGGGAGCAGGCGCGGCCAGGCGATCGGTGATCCTCAGCGAGGACTCCCCGGAGCGCGACAGCCCGATGATGCCAAGCTCGTCACGGAGGACTTGTTCTGCCCGTGCGATGTCATCCACTTCGACTTCGATGGCAAGCCTGCCTTTCTCACGCAGATACAGGTAGTCGACCTCCTCCACGAGCCTCCCTGCGTGCACAATCCCAACCCGGTCCGCGAGGTGCTCCACTTCATCCAGGAGATGGCTCGACATGAAGATCGTGACGCCTTGCTCATCGGCCAGACGGCGAAGCAGCCCGCGGATCTCGATGATCCCGGCCGGGTCGAGGCCGTTGGCGGGCTCGTCCAGGATCAGGAGCTCGGGGCCATGGACAAGCGCTCGAGCCAGGGAGAGCCGCTGCCGGTTTCCCAGGGACAGCTTTCCCGCCTTCCGGTCGGCGTATTCTCCAAGCTTGAAGCGCTCGATTACCTCATCCACCGCGGAAGCCCGCGCGTTGGTCAGGCGACGCTGGATATGCAGGTTTTCCCGGACAGTAAGATTGGGGTAGGCCGAGGCGGATTCCACGAAATATCCGATCCGTGAAAGAACCTCTTTGCGGTTTTGCCGGAGAGAGGTCCCGAGGATTGCGACTGTTCCGGCCGTTGGCTGCACGAGGCCCAGGAGCATCCGGATGGTGGTTGTTTTTCCTGCCCCGTTTCTCCCGAGAAAGCCGTAGATTTCACCGCGGCGGACATCGAGATCCACGTTCACTACGGCGTTCACGGGTCCGTAGCTCTTGCACAGGCCCCGCGTTGTTATGGCGCTCGTCATGGCTTGCCTCCGGCGATTCTCATTGCCAGTGCCTCTGCAATCAGCTTCACGGCCGGCTGGTAGCTGCCCGCGGGGAAATCCTCGCGGTGCATGGCGATGGAAAACAGGGCCGGCACGAGCCCTCGGAACGCGTCAGCAAAGTCCGGGGAGAGAAGCCCGTTGCCTGCCCATCGCCCGAAGGCCTCCCCGAGGGCCTGGTTGTCCGCGGCCTGGTGCGCCCGCATCCGCTCGGGCGGGAGACGCTCTATGAGCGCCCCGATGTCCTTCATGGTTATGCGAGCCAGCCCCGGCTCCCGCTCAAGAATCTCCAAAGCTCCAAGGAAGAAACGCTCGATTCGCTCACGGGGAGCTCCCGTGCCTTCAGTGATCTGTCGAATGAGCTCTCCGCGGTATTCCTCTTCCCATGACTCAAAAACAGACAGGATGAAGTCTTCCCGGGAGGAAAAAAAAGAATAGAAGCTCCCCTTTGAGATGCCTGCTTCCCGCGCAGCATCATCAACAACCAGGCGGCGCAGCCCCATCTGGTTTATAAGGCGCCTGCCCGAGTGGATGAGCCTCCCCTTGATGTGTTCCCGTTCCATTTCGCTGAAAGCTTTTGGCATATAAACTCAATGACTATATTAGTAAAAATAGTCATAAGTGTCAACAGCCATTTTCGGAGATATCCCACCCGCGCGGGTTGATCGAGGGTCAATACTGCTTTGGGATCTCAGGCGGCCCGGGCTTCTCCATGCTCATCACAAGCCCTCCGCCTTTGAACAGGGTCACGCTTCCCGTTGACTGGGACACCACCACGGCAAGGATCGATGTGAAGGCGCTCAGGGCAGCGGCCGCGGCATGGCGGGCTCCGAGACCCGAAGGGAGATTGACCGCGGTTTTCTCCGGCCGCAGGAACGTGCCTGCGGACATGATGACGCCGTCTCCGCGGATGATGAATGCGCCGTCGATGGTGGAGAACTCCTTGATGGTCTCTTCCAGGCTGGGGTCAAGGATGTTCTTTTCCTCCTCACGGTACCCGTGGAAGGGGTTGATCACCATCTGCCTGCAGTACTTGAGGACCCGGGGATAATCGCCGATCACGAAAGCCGTTCCCACGGGCCGGCCTTCCCGGCCCTCCCGGGAAATGTCGGTGGCTATCTGCAGCACTTTTTCCAGCACTTGGGGCTCGACATCGCCAAGGGGGGTTTCCGAGGGACGAGCAAGCATGGTGGGAAACTCCCTGCCAAGGTCGATCACAAGGAGCGTGTCCAGGGCCCCGGAGTTCGGAACGCCGGAGAGGCTTATCACGGAATCCCCGCGGGCCAGGAGGCCTCGGGAGACCGCGAACAGCAAGGCAAGCTCCACCTGGTCGGACCTGTCCAGCGTGGGAAAGGGGACTTGCAGCACGTGGGAGACTTTCACTCCGTCCAGAATGAACTCGGCCTTTGTCGAAGTGACGAGAATAAGCTCCACGCTGGATGGGATGTCTTCTATGAACTTGAGGTTTCCCACGGCATCTCCATGGAGCAGCAGGGCCCTTGCCTTGACCTCCTCTGCCACCGACAGGGCGTGCGCGAACAGCAGGCGGGAAAGGCGCAGCTTGGCGGAGGAAGCCGGCTTGCCCGCAGCCTCAACGTAACCGTGGGAGATGAGCAGGCGGTATGTTTCCTCGGGCGTGCGCGCGGTCAGGATGAGCTGCGTGAGGGCGCGATCGCGCAGGGTGCGCGCAATCTCGGCAAGGAGCATGACGTGCTGATCCGGGTCCTTTTCTCCGCTCACGATCACGAGAATCAGGTTGACCGGATTGCCGTCACTGGAATCCCACGATACCCCCTTGCGGCTCCTGCCGACGGCCAGCGCTATTCCGTCCCAGTCCGGCAGCCGGGCGTGGGGAATGGCGATGCCCGGAGCTATCCAGGAGCTCACCATCTTCTCCCTCTGCATGACCGCGCGGCTCACGTCTTCGGCATCGACGGTCCCTATGGTCGAGGCAAGGACGGCCGCCAGTTCCCGAATGGCCCCGTCTTTTGTCCGGCTGCGCAGGGTCCGTATAAGGTCGGGCGCAAGGTAGCGTGAGAGCAGCGACATGTCAGCTTCCGTGTGAAAGTATAGTCGTATCGGTGGACCTTTGCCATCGAGACGGAAGGCGTGAGCACGGCCGGCGATGCGTTGAAGAAAAGGCCCAGGATCAGTATTATATAAGGAAGGAGCAGCATACATGCCCGCCTCTCGAGACCCCGCCGGCGTTCTCCAGGAGGATGCCGGTGTCCAGCAAAAGCCTCGTCTTCAGGAGCCGAAGACGTACCGCGTGCTTCTGCACAACGACAATTACACGACCATGGACTTCGTCGTGAAGGTCATCGTCGCGGTTTTCCATAAACCCGCGGCGGAGGCCACCAAGATCATGCTCGACGTCCACCAGAAGGGGCGTGGCGTTGTCGGGGTCTACACGTACGACATTGCGGTGACCAAGGTCTCGCAGGTGCACGAGATGGCCCGCCAGAGCGAGTTTCCCCTGCGTGCAAGCTGCGAAGAGGCATAGATGGAGATTTCAGCAGAGCTTAACCATGTCATTCTGGCCGCCTACAGGGAAGCTGAGACCAGAAGGCACGAGTACCTGACGCCGGAGCACGTCCTGTATGCGTCGCTGTTCTTCGACCGGGGCAGGGAAATCATCCTGTCGTGCGGGGGAAATGTCGACTCCCTGGCCAAGGACATCGAAGAGTATTTCCGCACCCGGGTCCCCGTTGTTGAAAACTCCAAGCCCATTCAATCCGCCGGGTTCCAGTCCGTCATGGAGAACGCCATTCTTCACAGCGCCTCCTCGGAAAAGGATTCCGTGGAGGTCGACGAGATCCTCGTCTCCATGCTGGAGGAGAAGGAATCCTATGCGGCCCACTTCCTGGCCAACCAGGGGATCGACCGCCTGGCGCTCCTCACGTACATCTCTCACGGGGTGACGGTCTTCCCGGACGCCGACACGGCGGCGGATGATGAGGAAGACGGAGAGGAAAGCCGGGCGGAGAAGACGGAAACGCGCGAAGAGAAAAGGACCGCGCGGGCCCTTGCGGCTTACACCGTTGATCTCACGGAAAAGGCGCGGTCCGGCGGCATTGATCCTCTCATCGGCAGGGAGGAGATCCTCCAGCGCACAATCCAGGTGCTCAGCCGACGGCTGAAAAACAACCCCATTCACGTGGGGGAGCCCGGCGTGGGGAAGACGGCCATCACCGAAGGCCTTGCCCAGATGATCGTGGAGGGGAAAGTTCCCCGGGCAATGCGTGATTCCCGGATCTTCGCCCTGGACATGGGGGCTCTCCTGGCCGGCACGAAGTTCCGCGGGGATTTCGAGGAGAGGCTGAAGAAAGTGATCAAGGAGCTGGAAAGGCAGGATCACGCCATCCTCTTCATCGATGAGATCCACACGGTGGTCGGCGCGGGATCCGTGTCCGGCGGCTCCATGGACGCTTCCAATATCCTCAAGCCGGTCCTCACCTCGGGGAAGCTGCGTTGCATCGGCTCCACCACCTATGAGGACTACCGGAAGTTCTTCGATAAGGACAGGGCCCTCTCGCGCAGGTTCCAGAAGATCGAGGTCCCGGAGCCCACCGTGGAACAAACTGAGCTGATCCTCCGCGGCCTGCGGGAAAAGTACGAGAGCTACCACGAAGTGCGCTATGAAGAGGATGCGCTGAAGGCGGCCGCGGAGCTTTCCGCGAAGTTCATCAATGACCGCCATCTCCCTGACAAGGCAATCGACGTCCTGGACGAGGCCGGAGCCTGGGTGCGCATCTACGGCAGCGATGCCGCGGAAGCCAGCGCGCCGCGCCCGGTGGGCATCAAGGTCATCGAGGAGGTCGTGGCCAGAATAGCCAGGATCCCTGCCGCCAGCGTCTCCAGCAGGGAGCGCGAGCGGCTCAAGGACCTGGACGCCCGATTGAAGTCCCAGATCTTCGGCCAGGATCACGCGGTGGACCTGGTGGTGCGCGCCATCCGCAAGTCAAGAGCCGGCTTCGGTGAGCGGGACAAGCCGGTCGCCTCACTCCTGTTTGTCGGTCCTACGGGCGTTGGAAAGACGGAGCTGGCGCGCCAGCTTGCGGAGATCATGGGCGTGAGCCTGTTGAGATTCGACATGAGCGAATACCAGGAGAAGCACACGGTCTCCCGTCTTATTGGCGCTCCTCCGGGCTACGTGGGGTATGATGACGGCGGGCTCCTGACCGATGCCATCCGCAAGAACCCGCATGCCGTGCTGCTCCTGGATGAGATCGAAAAGGCCCATCAGGACATCTACAACATGCTCCTGCAGATCATGGATTACGCCACCCTCACGGACAACAACGGGAAGAAGGCTGATTTCCGCAACGTGGTGCTCATCATGACATCCAACGCGGGGGCCCGGGAGATCGGCAAGCCCCTTGTCGGCTTCGGCGAGAGGTCGGTCCATGAGGACGCTCTGTTCGACGCCGTGGAGCGCATCTTTGCCCCTGAGTTCAGGAACCGTCTTGACGCCATCGTGAAGTTCAACAACCTCGATCACGCAATCGTCCTGCAGATCGTCGGCAAGGCCATCCGCCAGTTCCAGGCGGAGCTGGAGGCCAAGAAAGTGACCCTGGATGTGACGCCCGCCTGCATGGAATGGCTGGCCCGCAAAGGCTACTCGGAGGAGTTCGGCGCCCGCGAGATTGCCCGGCTGGTCTCGTCGAAGATCAAGGACTTCTTCGTGGACGAGGTTCTTTTCGGCCGCCTGGCCACGGGGGGCAAGGCCCAGGCGGACATGAAGGGGGACGAGGTCACGATCGAGGTGGTGGGGTAAAGCTCACCGGCAGCTGCGCGGCCGCGGCCAGGCGGCGCAGGTATTCCGAGCGCGGTATTTCAACGGCGCCCATGGATTCCAGGTGCGGCGTCATGAGCTGCACGTCAAAGAGCGCGAAACCGGACGTCGAAAGCTTCTCCACCATGGACACCAGGGCCACTTTCGACGCATCACGGACCGTGGAAAACATCGATTCCCCTGCAAAAAAACCCCCGATGGAGACCCCGTAAAGACCCCCGGCCAGCTCGCGCCCCTGCCATACTTCCACCGAATGAGCATGCCCAAGCCAGTGCAGCCGGCAGTACGCGGTGATGAACTGCGGGCTGATCCAGGTTTCTTCGCGCCCGGGGCGCGACTGGGCGCAGCCCTCCATGACGCCGCGAAACGCCTGATCGAAGCTCACCGTGAACGTCCCCCTGCGCAAGACTTTGCCAAGGCTCCGTGAAACATGGACGCCGTCCAGCGGGATGATTGCCCGTGGATCCGGGGACCACCACGTCACCGGATGCGTGGTCCACGGAAAGATACCGTTACGGTAGGCAAGAAGGAGAGTGCCGGGTGAGAGATCTCCCCCCGCTGCCAGGAAACCATCGCGGTCAGCCCTGCTGGCGTGGGGGAAAAGGAATCGGGATGTCAGGCGATCGGGCTCGGCGCGGCTCCGCCGTCCCTGGCTAGAGTCCGGCTTTCTTGAGGGCATCTTCGGGGTTCATGCGGTCATGGACCACTGCCTTGAAGGCTTTGACTGATGCCGTGGCATTTTCAAACCCCCAGATGTTGCGGCCAATCACTGCGCCGTAGGCGCCGCTTTTCACCACGTCCGCCGCCATGGCAAGCGCGCTGTGCAGGGTGTCCGCTTTGGGGCCGCCGGCCGCCACGACGCGAACCGGGCTTTCGGAGACGATCTGCGCATAGGCGGCCACGTCGCCGCAGTAGGGAACCTTGATCACGTCCACGCCGAGCTCCGCCGCGCACCGCACCGCCCAGGCCACGTCCTCCGGCGCAAAGGAGATGCGGGGCTTGCCCTCCGAGAAGACGCGGGGGTAGACGTGGCAGACGACCGGCATCTCGAAGCGCGCGGCCTGCCTGACGCAGTCTGCAACCTTCTGCAGGTGGCGGAACTCCGTGGTCCCCCTCACGAAACACACGACTGCGAACGCGTCCGCTCCCATGACCACGGCGTCCTCAGGCGTGGCTGACTGCGCCATCTCGCTTTCGTCCACGCGCAGGAGCGAGCTCTGCAGGATGAGGGGAATGGACCCCGCGTAGTCCTGCCACACCGAGCGTGCCCAGCCGATGTGCATGGTCACGGCATCCGGCCGGCCCTTGGAAACAGCCTTCAGGGTCTCCGGGACGTCCCGCAGCCCTTCCGGGAGGCCTTCCTGGTACGTGATGAAGTGATCGATGGCGACGGAGCACAAGCGCCCCGATGGATGAGAGAAAAGCCTGTTGAGCCGAACGAGTTTACCGGTATTCATGGTCGAGGCAGATAATAGAAACTAACCGCGGTTGTGTACAGCGCCGGCCGCGCATGCTACGGTACCGCCCATGAAGGGCCGGCCAGCGGTTCTTGCAAATGACTCCCTGCTTCTCCTCACCTCCCTGATCTGGGGACTTGCGTTTGTTGCACAGCGCGTCGGCATGGAACACGTCGGTCCGTTCACGTACAACGCCGTGCGCTTCGCCCTTGGGGCCGTGGCCCTGCTGCCGCTGCTTGCGCTTCGCAGGCGCTCGCATCCCCCTGGGGTCACCGGGCGGACCATGAGCGTGCTGCCCGGCGGGCCTGCTTGCCGGCGCGGTCCTTTTTTGCGGCGCCTCACTGCAGCAAGTCGGCCTTGTTTTCACGACGGCCGGGAAGGCCGGCTTCATCACCGGTCTGTACGTGGTGCTGGTACCGCTGGCCGGCCTGATGTGGGGCCAACGCGCCGGTTGGAGCGCATGGACGGGCGCCATTGCCTGCGTGGCCGGCCTTTTCCTGCTGAGCTTCAACGAGAGCTTCGGGATCGATCGCGGAGACCTCCTTGTGCTCCTGGGCGCCTTTTTCTGGGCCGCCCACGTGCAGCTCGTCGGCTGGCTTTCCCCCCGGACCGATCCAGTGCAGCTGGCCTGTATCCAGTTTGCAGCCTGCGCCCTGCTCAGCGCGGGGGCATCCTTTGCCGGAGAGCGGCCCGCCGTGGAAGGCATCCTCGGAGCCGCCGGACCCATCCTCTACGGTGGCCTTCTCTCCGTGGGAGTCGCGTACACCCTGCAGGTGGTGGCGCAGCGCAAGTCCAAGCCGGCGCACGCTGCCATCCTGCTTTCCATGGAGAGCGTATTTGCCGCCGTCGGGGGGAGCTTCCTCCTGGGCGAGCGCCTGGGACCTCGCGGCGCGTCCGGCTGCGCGCTCATCTTTGCCGGGATGATCGTTGCGCAGCTGCCGGCCATTATCCGGATTGGCCCTCGGGCCGCGCCATGATCGAAGATGTCCTGAAAAGAGTTGCCGGGATCCTCGGGGCAATCCCGGGGGTCATCAGCTTTGACCGCCTGGAGGATGCAGAGAAGCGGAAGGTTGTCGAGCTGGAACGGCGTCACGAATCCGGCCTTTTCCTGCCTGTCAGGAACCTGGGCGTCAGCCTCATGATGGCAAGGAACACGTGCTTCGTGCTGCTGAAAACAGGGGAGTTTCGCCCACCCAAGACCCCCAGCCTCTACATGGTCGAGGAAGTGGAACCCTTCGAGGCGGGCTACCGGGAAGTTGGACCCCCGGAAAGCGACCATTCCCTGACGGTCGAGGGAAAGCGTTACACGATCGTCGGGGAGGAAGTGACCGGAGGTCTTGAGAAATACACCGAGCCCATCATTCCCCTGGAGGGATCTTTCATCATGTTTCCACGGCGAAGGAGCGGCCCCCGCGTCCCGTGCTTCTTCCTCCTTCCGCCGCTGCCTTTCCCGGAGCTGGAGAAGGTGAGCGGGGAGTTGGGCCTGCGGGGGATCATCTCCATCAGCCCGTCCCTTGTCTCTGATGGCTATTTGAGGGAGACGTTCGGGTTTTCTCCATTGAACAGCCTTGCCACGGTCCTCGTCGGCTTCGATCTGATCGCTCCTTGATGAAAACACGGCTTCGGAGTATTTTCCTTGATAAGCATGAGCAAGAAGGCCACGGCGAGGACGGGGACTGCAGGCGGCCAGGCTCAAGGGCAGGTGGCGAAAAAGCACCCGGCACCCAAAAAAGGCGCACGGCGTACTGGCCGAGCGGGTACGCCCGCACCGGGCTCCTCCCGTGCCGCGCGAACGGGGAAGCTGGCTCTGCTTGGCAAGGCGGGATTATTCTCGCAGCTTCGTGAGGCGGAGCTGCGAACGATTTCGCGCTACAGCGGCTATCGATCCTTTGAACGGGGCGAGCTGGTGTTTCCCGAGGGAAGCCACCGGGAAGAGCTGTACCTTATCAAGGAAGGCACGGTGGTCATACGCCGGCGCGCCGAGAGTGAGAGCGGGAGCGCCGAGGGGCAGGATATCGCCCGATTCGTCGCAGGTGAGGTGTTCGGGGAGATGGACCTCCTGGACACCGCGCCGCGCAGCGCCTCCGCCATTGCGGAAGAGCGCGCTACTCTCCTGGTGTTCCCCGACAAAGTGCCGTTCCAGGAGCTTTTGGAAACGCACCCGTACGTTTTTGCCCGGATCCTCCGAAAGCTCCTGGGGGAGATTGCGGGCAGGATTCGCGCAATCGACAAGCTCGTTTCGGAAAAATCCCCCTGGATCGAAGAGCTGAAGCGGCAACTCCTTCGAGACAAGCTCAGCGGCCTCTACAACAGGGCATACCTGGAGGAGGAGCTTCCCCGGCTCGTGAAAGCCGGGCGGCCCGTGAGCCTCCTCGTCGTGAAGCCCGACAATTTCAAGACCATCAACGATACATGCGGTCACGAAGCAGGGGACAAGACGCTTGTGCTGATTGCGGAGGCCTTGAAGTCCTGCCTGAGCGAAGGGGATCTGGGTGTGCGATACCGCGGAGACGAGTATTGCGCCGTTCTTCCCGGACGCTCCGGCTCCGATGCGGCGCGGATTGGAGAGTGCATTCGGACGGCGGTTGGCAGGATCGACATTGCCCAGCTCACCAGCGGGGCCGTGGCCTCTCTCCCTGCCAGCGTGGGGACCAGCGCCTGGCCTGGTTCCGCCGCGGATGCCAAAGGCCTTGTTTCCACCAGCTTCGAAAGGATGTTGAAAGCCCGGGGAGACGGCGGCAACCGGGTGCTGGGGGAGAACGACTGATGGAGGCCATTGCTCCCGCCTTCCTTGAACGCGTCGGCGTCTTTTCCCTTCTCTCGCGCGACGACGTGGAGCGCGTGACCGCGCACCTTGCCATGGTGGAGCTTGCCGAAGGCCAGACCCTGTTTCGGGAAGGCGAAGCGGGAAACGAGCTGTATATCCTTGCAGAGGGAAAGGTAGCCATCAGCATCAGGCTCCCGGACGGGACCGAGCAGCAGATTGCCCAGTTTGCCCCCGGGGATTTCTTCGGCGAGATGTCCATCTTCGACAATGCCCCGCGCTCCGCGACCTGCCAGGCCCTCAGCCGCAGCGTGGTTTTCAGCCTTTCCAAGGACGCTTTCACCGACATCATTGCCCAGCATCCGCGCATCGCCCTGAAGCTGATGTACCGCATGCTCAACGTGACCACGCAGCGCCTGCGGGACACCAGCCAGTTCGTTTCCGAAATGGTCCTCTGGGGGGAAAGCGCCCGAAAGCGTGCCATTACGGATGAGCTCACCGGCGTGTACAACAGGCGGTTCCTGGAGGATTCCCTTGGCGGCTACGTGTCGGAGGCGGGGGAAAAAGGCACGCCGCTTTCCCTCGTCATGGTGGATCTTGACCATTTCCGGGACATCAACGAGCAGTACGGGCATGCGAAGGGTGACGAGACGATACGCTCCGCTTCCGCGATTTTCCGATCCCTGCTGCAGGACAAGGGGGTCATTGCGCGCTACGGAGGTGACGAGTTCGTCATCATCCTCCCGCACATGGGATCGACGGAGGCCGCCGAGCTCCTGACACGGGTATGCCAGGAAGTGGCCCGCCTGGAGATTCTCAAGGACCTGAAGGGCTCCATCACGCGGGTGACGTCGAGCATGGGCGTTGCCTCATTTCCCGAGCACGCAACAGACTTGAGCTCTCTGCGGGCGGCCGCGGACGCCGCGCTGTACAGGGCAAAAGAGGGGGGACGGAACCGGGTGGTATGCGCGTCCCCGCAGCGGCGCACGGGGCCCAAGGCGCCTATTCACGGGATCCGCCAGAAAAACGCGATTATCGCAAACATCATCGAGGCCATCCTCACGCGCAAGCGCTGGGTGGTGCTGGGTCATCAGAGCCCTGATGACGACTGCATCTCTTCAATGATCTCCTTCGCCCTCGTCCTGCACATGTTCTACAGGGACGTCTCCCTGTACATCGGCGGACAGCTTCACGAACGGTTTCGTTATCTTCTCGAGATCTGCCGCTACAACTCCATTCCCATTCTCAAGGCCACCGATGCCGCGCCTCCGGGAGTGGACACGGTGGTGTTGTGCGACACCCCCAAGCCCGAGATGATGGACGCCAGCTCCGCGCTGCGCGCGGTGGTGGCTGACCCGGGAGTGCTTCGTATCGAGATTGACCACCATATGGGCGGGGACAGCGGCTATTTTGCGGATGAAGGCTACAGGCTGGTGACTGAGGCCTCCTCTGCCAGTGAGCTTGTCGGCCACATCCTCCTCAAGCTTCAGGGCCGCCAGGACCTCCTGGACCGGCACCAGGTGACCGAGCTGTTCCCCCGCAACCTGGTGCTGGCCATTCTCACGGGGATCATCGGAGACTCGAACATGGGACAGTACCTGAAGTCCCATCGGGAGAAGCGCTACTACCGTGTTTTCAGCACGATGTTCAACGACATGCTGGCACGGCGCACCACGAAGAAGACGAACTTTTTCACGGCTGACCAGCTGTTCGGAGAGCTGCAGAGGCTCTCCAACAATGAGGCGGGCTGCTTCAACTACATGATGTCCCGCAAACGGCGCTCCAGCCCTTCAATCACCTACGTGGCGCTGAACCAGGAGCAGTCGGCGCCCCTCTTTGCCGGCTGTGATGACGACACCGTGGTTTCCACGGCCCGCGTGGTGGCGGACAAGCTGGCAGAGGACAGCGGGAAGCTGGGCCTCGTTGCCTACAGCGACAATCCCGAACGGAGCACGCTGTACCAGTTCCGGCTGCGCCGCTCCAGCACGTGGAAAGAGTATGACCTTCGCAACCTCCTGGCGCTTTTCTCCATCCAAAACGGGGGAGGGCACGAAGGGGCAATCGGGTTCCGCATCCCGCGAACGGAGATCCCGGATTTCGAGGAATACGTTCAGCGCCTTGTGAAGGGGATCGAGACCGAAATCACCCGCGTATCATGACGCGTAGTGCCGGGACAAAAGCTGGCGCGCATGGGCCAGGTCCGCGCGACAGGGCTCCGGCATGGAAACCAGCTTTTCCGCCGCCCCCGTGTCCTTGAACCCGGTGCCCGTGAGAAGGACCACCGCGGTTGCGGAGGGGTCCACATTCCCCTGATCCTTCAGGAACCCGGCCCACGCGGCCGCGGAGGAAGGCTCCACAAAGGCTCCTGCTTCCCCGGCAAGCTCAGCCTGCGCTTTGCTTATCTCCTCATCGCTCACTTCCACCGCCCGGCCCGCCGTTCGGGCCAGCCAGTCGAGGGCCATGCGGCCGCACGCCGGTGAGGCAACCGAAAGGGAATCAGCGATGGTAGAGGTGCCCGAGAGAACCACCTCGCGTCCTTCCCGCCAGCTCCTGGAAATGGCATTGCTGCCCTTCGCCTGCACCGCAACCACGACAGGCATCCGCTCAGCCAGGCCGGCCTGCACGAGGTCCGCGAAACCCTTGCAGGCGCCCGAGATGATGACGCCGTCTCCCACGGGGACGTACACCACGTCGGGCACCCGGCAGCCAAGCTGGTTGTACAGCTCGAGTGACACGGTTTTTTTCCCCTCCACGGTGAAGGGGTTGAAGCCCGTGTTGCGGTTTATTCCTCCGAACGCGCGCGTGTACTCGATGGACAGGGCGAAGGCATCGTCATAGGTCCCCTGGATCGGCACGACATGGGCTCCGTACATGAGGGACTGAAGGAGCTTGGCTCGAGGGGCGGCGGCCGGCACGAAAAGCACCACGGTGAGGCCGCAGGCGGCCCCGGCGCACGCCATGGAAGCGCCGGCATTCCCCGTTGAGGCAAGCGTCACCGTATCGAACCCGTGGACCTTCGCCTGCTCAGCCACAAGAAGGGATGCGCGGTCCTTGAGAGACCCTGAGGGGTTCAGGCTGTCGAGCTTCAGGAAAAGCCGGGAGAACCCGGTTTTTTTCCCGAGCCGGTCCGCCGCGACAAGCGGAGTTCCGCCCACCGGGAAGCCGGATGCGTGTTTGACCGGGAGAGGCAGGAAAGCAAGGGGATCCACTGGCTTCCCGCGGGCAAAAGAGACGCGGGGCTCGAAAACGACGGAAAGATTGCCCCGCTGGAACCCCTGCCCCGGTGTCTGGCCGGAGCCGGCAGCGGCGCAGTCGGGGCAGCGATACACCACCTCATCCGTTGTGATCTGCCTGCCGCAGCTGGTGCAGGTGTATGTGATGGCCATCTGACCGGGCCTCTAGAGCCCGACCTCGTGATTGAACTCCTGGATAAGAGAGTCGATCCGCGGGGCCTGTTCCTGGATGCCCTTCCAGTACCCCGGATCGTCCCATTGCGCGTTCAGCTCCTGGACTGTCTTCCCCTGCTGCTCCACCCACGTGTAGTACTTGAGATTGTGCACCCGTTTCCTCTCCGGGTACGTGAGCTCCAGGACATTGTCGGATCGCTGCCCCTCAAGGGAGACCGCGCGCGCCCGCACGGCCGCAGCCCGGTCAAACGCGCCTTCCTGCTCCTGGAGCTCGTGGACGCGGGAGCCGTAGAGCTGCATGGAGTCGGTGAGGATGGTGACGATCACGTTCTTCTCCGACATCTCGTAGTAGCGGGCAAGCTTGATGGACGCCAGGAGATTTCCCATTCCCGATATTCCCAGCGCGGGAAGAGATTCTATCAGTTTCCCCGGCACGCCTCCGGAGGCAAGGAGCGCCTTGCCCTCCGGCTCGTTGAAAAGCCGCAGGAGGTTCATACAGTCGTTGTCATCCACGGCGATCACCGCGTCGAGGTTTCGCACGTTGTGGATCCACGGCACATGCTTGTCCCCGATGCCCTCTATCCTGTGCGCGCCGAACCCGTTTCGCAGAAGCGTGGGGCACTGCAGGGCTTCCGCCGCCCCGATCCTCACGCCCGGGAACTTTTTCTTCAAGCTGTCACCGGCCGCAATGGTGCCGGCAGAGCCCGTGGAGGAGACATAGCCGGCAAGCTCATCCCCAGGGCCAAGGACCCGCTCCATCACGCGCGCAATGGCCTCACCGGTGATCTCATAATGCCAGAGGTAGTTGCCGAACTCCTCGAACTGGTTGAAGATGACGATGTCATCCCCCCGCTCCCGGGAGAGCTCATGGCATTTGTCGAAGATTTCTTTCACGTTGCTTTCGCTCCCGGGGGTCGTGATCACCTCTCCAGCGATTCCCGAAAGCCACTGGAAGCGCTCTTTGCTCATGCCTTGCGGCAGGATGGCGATGGACTGGCAGCCCAGGAGCGCGGAGTTGAAAGCGCCGCCGCGGCAGTAGTTTCCCGTGGAGGGCCAGGCGGCTTTCTGCTTGGTGGAATCGAAGGAGCCGGTGACGAGAGCGGGAGCAAGACAACCGTAGGTTGCGCCGACCTTGTGCGCTCCCGTGGGGAACCATTTTCCGACCAGAGCTATGATCCTGGCGGGGACCCCTGTGAGGGAGCTGGGGAACTCGAGGAAGTTGACGTCTCCGAAGAGCCCGCCCTTTTCCACCGGTTCATTTCGCCAGGTGATGCGGAAGAGGTTCAGCGGGTTCACGTCCCACAGTCCCGTCTTCTTCAGGCCTTCCCTGACCCCGGCCGGAGCGTTCTGGGGCGCTTTCATCTGAGCAAAGGTCGGGAGGACAATGCCTTTCTCTTTGCAGCGGCGGATATTGCGGGCGCGAACATCGGGATGCATGTCGAGTGTGATCATGCACCGATGAAAACGCACCCTTAGCCCGGTGTCAAGGCGAAGGTCCTTTCATCGACTTTGTTTTTTTCCGAAATCAGGATATGGTTCGCCGGATGAGGATAAAGCTGGCGGTGGCGGGTGATGCCTCCGCCATCCTGAAGCTCCAGAAGCTATGCTATCAGAGCGAGGCGGCCATCTATGATGATTATTCCATTCCGCCGCTCCACCAGACCCTGGAAAGCATGCGGGAGGAGTTCAAGGACAAGGTCGTTCTCAAGGCCGTGCAATCGCGCAGAATCATAGGATCCGTGCGCTCACACGTGAAAGATGATACCTGCTACATCGGGAGGCTCATTGTCCATCCCGACTTTCAGAACAAGGGCATCGGGAAAAAGCTCCTTGGCTCCGTGGAGTCGATCTTTCTCAGCGCCCGAAGGTTCGAGCTGTTCACCGGAGACAGGAGCCTCAAGAACATCGCGCTGTACAGCTCCTTCGGCTACCGTGAGCTCAGGAGAGAGCCTCTGACTGACCGCGTGACCCTGGTGTATATGGAGAAAGTGGTCTATTAACCCGCGGCGAACAGCTCGAAAAAGGGCGGGAACGTGGTCAACAGGCCCACAGCCAGGAGGACGGCCGCTATGATGGCAACCGGCCGGTAGCTGACGTCCCGGTCTTTCCACGTCAGGCCCAAAACAAGCCACGCGACAAGCCATACGACGATGCCGATTATGGTCTTGCCCGAAAGGTCTCCCACCGGTTTGACCCACACAAGCGCCTTGCCGAAAGAGTTGATTGCCTCCGCCAGGGAGGAGATGATCCCCGTGACAGCAAGCCCGATCCCTGCGGCCAGGACGGCCGCTGCTGCAGGTCCGTCTTTCATGTTACCGGCGCCTCCTTCGTGATGATTGCCCCCAGCGTGCCCACGATCCCCGCCGTCACGAATGCGACGCAGAGAATCACAAAGAGGGTCCAGAGCACCTTCCGTTCCTCGGCGAGCTTTTCACCGTAGCGGAAGATGAGGTACGCGGCCACGGTTGCCATGATGGGGACCAGCCAGCCCAGGTGCTCTTTCCACTCCATGCCGAAATTGTGCCAGCCGCTGAGCGGCGGATTGGCGAGCAGACGCGAACGGGGGAAGCCGCTCAGGTCAGTTGTTCCCGACGGAGGGGCTGCGCGGTACCAGGGATAGACGATGTACGTCCCCACGAATACGGCGAGCCATGAGAGGACTGCTATTACGAGCCCGGAGATTTTCAGGAGAATGACATTTCGGCGGATCCCCTCCGGTGTCAGGAGCCCCGGTTTGAGGGTGAGGACAAGGGCAAGTGCTGCCGTGAAAAAAAGGATGAAGCCGAACCCGAAAGCCATGCCGTGAACGGCCGTCCAGAACTCCCTGAGAGAAAAAGCCATGAACAGCTCCTTTCCAGAGTGAGGTCAGTTCCTCCCTTGTCTGGTTTCACGTTAATCGGTAATCATTCGCCGCGCAGGGGTCAAGGAAAAACGCTCGCTTCATCCCTTGTAGAACTCGTGGCTGCAGCGCGGGCAGACAACCATCCTGCAGCTGCGGAAGAGCCGCGGGCAGTGGGCGCACGCCTGGCTTTCAGCCGGATCGAAGCGGTTGCCGCACAGCGGGCACTGGACTTTCTGCCCCGTTCCCGAAACGGCCCCGGGTGCGCCCGACTGCCTCACACTGACTCGTTTCCGCCACACGTCGCCCTCCTACCCCACGCCCAGGGCATGCATGACCCACCGGGCGCCGCCGCCCACGCTCAGCGCCAGGGCGATGGTGAACGCCATGATTGCGGCAGCGCGTTTCCAGCCCAGCTCCCTGCCCAGGACCGCCACTGTTGCCACGCAGGGGATGTAGATCGTGTTGACCAGCGCGTAGACGAAAAGCTGCGACGGCACCATGAAGTCCAACAGGCTTTTCGTGTGAGGGCCGTAGCGCACAATGGCCAGGGTCAGAAGAAGCTGGAGCGCCAGCTCCTTCCTCAATATTGCGAATATGAGAGTCAGCCCGGCGACGGCCGGAAGGCCGAGCCAACCCTCCATGACGGGGGCCAGCGGAGCAGCGAGCTTCCAGATAAGCCCGGTTTCATAGAGCGCGCCCAGAAGCAGGCTTCCGCCCAGAACAATCGGCGTGGCAACGAAAATGAAATCCTTGAACCGGAACCAGGTCTTGATGGCGATGGACTTCAGCGACGGCATGCGGAAGGGAAACATTTCCATGACAAGTCCGCTGGATTCCCCCGGCATCACTTTGTTGAGGCCCACGCCCACGCCGGCCACGAGGAGCCCCATGAGCAGGAACACGGCTATTCCCCACTGCCACCCGGCCAGGCTGGCCAGGGCTCCCAGGATCACCGCGGTCCTGGCGCTGCAGGGGATGAGCACGATGAGAGTGCTTGCGATTGTCCGCTCCCTCATCGTCGTCAGGACCCGGGTGCCGATGATGGCAGGCACATTACAGCCGGCCCCGGCCACCAGCGGGATGATGGAGCGGCCGTGAAGCCCGAATCGGTGCATGATCCGGTCAGTGAGGAAGGCCACGGAGTTGAGGTAACCGCTGTCTTCCAGGAAGGCCAGCAGGAAATAGAAGGTCAGCACGTACGGGATCCCGACAGCCAGGGAAGCCTCGATGCCCGCATCCGGACCCCATATCAGGATCTTGGCAATCACCCCGTTGCCCGCTATTGCATGGATGGCCCCCTGGATGAGCGGAGAGAGGGCTACTGCCCAGAGCATGCTGAACATCCGGGCAAGGAAATCTCCGACGATGAAAAGAAACGCGAAAATTCCTCCCAGGGCCGCCACCAGGATGGGCAGCCCGGTGAGAGGGGACGTGGTGAGCCGCCACAGCCTCTGGGAAAGAAGCTCCCTGTCGGCGCCCTTCTTCTGGACCTCGTCAGCGATCTCCCCTGCCAGGCCGTGGCGCTCCCTGATGATGCGAAGGGGCGCGTCCTCTCCATGCTCGCTGCGAATGCGGGCCGCCGCCTTGTCTA
Source organism: uncultured Spirochaetota bacterium (assembly GCA_963710335.1). Taxonomy (GTDB): domain Bacteria; phylum Spirochaetota; class Spirochaetia; order SZUA-6; family Fen-1364; genus Fen-1364. The sequence continues at coordinate 342,244 of CAVQAA010000021.1, read as the reverse complement.
CAATGGACAGGAGCGCCTGCCCGCCGCGGGCTTTACGGACCAGGCCGGTGAACTGGGCATCATTTTCCAGGAGGAGCATTGCCAGCCCGCGCGGGCTGATGCGGGGCGCATCCCCGTCAAGAAGGGCGGAGACGTGCGCGGAAAGCTCCGTGACGACTTTCTCGATGTCCGCGCCATACCTCGGGGCGCGATCAGCGCATGAGCGGGAGTGCCTCACCGCGGAAACGGCGGCGGAGAGCAGCGCTTCCAGTCCTTCTCCGTGCGTGGCCACGGTGGGGATCACAGGGATTCCCAGCAGGCGCGAGAGGGCCGGCACATCGGTCTCGATCTTTTTCTTTCGCGCCTGGTCGAACAGGTTGAGCGCGGCGACAACCGGAAAGCCCATGTCCAGCAGCTGCAGCAGCATGTAGAGGTTTCGCGCGAGGTTGGTGGCGTCCAGAATCACGATGACGGCGTCAGGGTTCCCGTCCAGGATCCCCTGTCGCGCCACCCACTGGTCCTCGGACACCGCGCCAAGGGCATAGGTCCCCGGCAGGTCCACGAGCCCGATGCGAAGCTCTCCCAGCCGTGTGGCTGCAATGTTGATCTCGACGGTCTTTCCAGGATAGTTGGCGGTGACCGCTCCGGTGCCTGTCAATGTATTGAAGATGGAAGATTTTCCGACGTTGGGGTTGCCGGCAAGCGCGAAGACGAAATCCGTGCGGCCCCGCACCTCGCCCACCGCGCCGCAGCAGGAGATGCTCATTTGATCGACTCCTTCACCCAGATCTTTTCAGCCACTTCCCTCCCGACCGCGTAGCTGGCCCCCTTGACTCGCACAAGGAGCGGTCCGTCGAACGGCGCAACCTGCTCCACGTGGACGGCGGCCTGCGGCATCATGCCGAGGGTTGCAAGGTATTCCAGGAGGTCGCGGCGCTCTTCGGCAATCTTGGCGATCACTCCGTTCTCGTTCCGTTTCAGGCTGCTCAAGCGGCGCACAGGGGCCTCCGCCGTCCGGCCCAGCCTGTCGGGGATGGGATGGCCGTGCGGGCAGGTATCCGCGTTCTTCAGAAGCGCCTCCATTCGCGACTCCACCTCGGGGGAGAGCACGTGCTCCAGCTTGCATGCCTCCTCGTGAACGTCCTTCCAGTCCATTCCCAGCACGTCCACCAGAAAGCGCTCCGAGATGCGATGCTTTCGAATAAGGTCCAGGGCGGCTTTTCTTCCCTTGCGTGTCAGAGCGATTCCCCTGTCCCTGCTTTTTTCCGCGAGCCCCTTTTCCACCAGCCGGTCCATCATTTCCGTGGCGGAGGCGGGGGAGACGGCAAGCTCTTTTCCAAGCTCCGTGGTGCCGAGCCTCCTGCCTTCCTGATGGAGCTTGTAGATGGCCTCCAGGTACTCCTGGACGATGGGTGATTCCATGACGGCCTCCGTTTTAGGTTACCCTAAGTCAGTTGTATGGCCGTCCATAAAGAATGTCAAGCGCTTTTTTTCACGATATGCAATTCGTGATATATTGGTCGATTGGCGCCGGAGAAAAAGGGTTCGGGAGCGACGGCCCCTCCGTGTGGCTGGTGACTGGAGGATCGAAGGAGCTCATCGCCAAAGTGGCGAACCAGGACGTCGTCGGCCTGGAGGCGGGAGAGCACCTTGCCCTCTTGATGACCCGGTCCATGGCCCCGGGATCGAAATGGGCGGTCCGCTACAATGGAAAGCTCTCCTGCGAGAAGTGATCTTCGATCCGGCGGATCCTGGCTCGAATAGCTGGTTCCCAGGCCGTTCCTTTCCAGGCATCAAGGAGATCCTGAAGGAGCCGGCGCTCTGACGGGGTGGGAAACCTGCGTACCTGGCTTTGCTGTGAGCCGTCGCCGGAAATTTCCATACTGCCAAGAAACAGGAGCCCCGGCTGATCGGCGCGGAAGTCGAAGGAAACAGCAAGCTCCTCCTCACCAACGGTGACGGAAGCGATTCTCCAGCGTGAGCCGGTGGGAAGGGGATCGCTGAAGAACATGTTTCCCGCCACAGACGGCTCCATCTGCGTCTTGGGCAGTGCCGGGTCCACACGGACCATGAGGATCCGGTCGATTGGCTGATCCAGAAGAAGGTTGTCGATCCGAAAAGAGCCGAAGACCATGACATGATCTGTCGGCCCTCCCAGGGCCTGGTTCCGGGAATCCTGGAATGTGGAGCATGATGCCAGGGCCATGAGAAGAACAAGAGACGCCGCATGCCGTGCCATGCCTGAAATAACGCCCATTTTGGCCGGGCGCTTCCCGGCACTTCCTTTTCCCGGCATCCTCACGTGCACCGACTGGAGGTCCAAGGGGTTTCGCGCCGCCATGTTCACGTGCGCTGCCGTTGCCGCGGCGGCGGAAAACAAAAAATGGACAGGCAATCGAATACGGAGTAAGATACCGCTTCAATGAGTGACATCATGAGACCAATCCCTTTTCGGCAGCTGCTGCTGCGCTGCCTGGGGGAATATCGGGCAAAGAGCTCCATCTTCGACATTCATTCGGATCATTTCTGGCGGCCTTCGGCATCGCGAAGGGCGGTGGTGTTTTCTTCCGGCGCGGAGAACCCCATCGGGCCCGCAGCCGGCCCGCATACCCAGCTTGCCCAGAACATCATCTCCGCCTGGCTGGCCGGCGGTCGGTATTTCGAGCTGAAGACGGTTCAGAAACTTGATTCGCTTTCCATCGAGAAGCCGTGCATCGATGCCTCCGACGAGGGGTACAACGTCGAATGGTCCACCGAGCTCAGCCTTGACCAGGCCTACGACGAGTACCTGAAAGCCTGGATCCTCCTGCATCTTTTCGACACGCTGATCGGCGCGAACGCCGTGCCGCCGTCCTTCCTTTTCAATATGAGCGTGGGCTATGACCTGGAAGGGATCAAGACGGAAAAGATGGACCGGTTCATCAACCGGCTCATTGATTCCTCCGGGGAGGAAGTATTCCAGAGGTACCTGGAGGAGCTTGCCGCGCTGACCGCGGATCCGTCTCTCCTGGCAGGCACTCCCTGGAGGGACCGGGCAGCGCTGCTGAAGATCCTCCCGTCCCGCATATCCCCCAGGATCTGCGCCTCCGTCACCCTTTCCACCATGCACGGGTGCCCGCCGGGGGAGATAGAGTCGATCTGCGCGTACATGCTTTCGCAGAAGAAGCTGGATACCCTGGTCAAGCTCAATCCGACACTCCTGGGCTACGACAGGGTGCGCGAAACCCTCTCCGGACTGGGTTACGGGTACATCGAGCTGAATCAGGACGGGTTCCAGAAGGACCTGCAGTATTCTGCGGCAGTCCCCATGCTCACAAGGCTGATGGAGAGAGGGCGGCAGGAAGGGAGACACTTCGGCGCGAAGCTCTCCAATACCCTGGCGGCCGCCAACGTCAAAGGCGTGCTTCCCGGCAAGGAAATGTACATGTCGGGCCGGGCGCTTTATCCGCTGACCATGAGCCTTGCCGCAACGCTTGCCTCGGACCTGGATGGCAACCTGCCCATGTCGTTCTCCGGCGGGGTCTCGGCATGGAACGTGGCAGAAGTCCTGGGCGCCGGCATTCGGCCGCTCACCCTGGCCACGGACCTTCTGAAGCCTGGCGGGTACAGCCGGCTGAAAGAGATGGCAGAGATTGCTGAGAGGCACGCCGAAACATGGAGCGCCACTCGGGTGGATCCGCAAAGGGCGCGCGCGGCCGCTGACTCCGCAAGGACCGTGGAGCATTTCCGAAAGGAATATCGGGGAACGGACAAGGTCCACGTGGAAGGGAAGCTCCCTCTATTCGATTGCTTTGTCGCTCCCTGCCTTGTGACGTGCCCCATCCACCAGGACGTGCCGGAATACATCCACCTGGCGGGTGAGGGCAGGTTCGAGGAGGCTTTCGACGCCATCTATGTGCGCAACCCCCTGCCGTTCATAACGGGGTATCTCTGCGACCACCAGTGCATGGGCAACTGCACGCGCATGGACTGGGAAGGCAGCGTGCGGATCCGGGAGATGAAGCGGATTGCCGCCGAGCGCGGGTACACGGCGTTTCGCCGAAGCGGAACACCCGCTGCCCGAAAGGCAGCGCCTCGCGGTGTGAAGGCGGCAATCGTGGGCGCAGGACCCGCGGGACTGGCCGCTTCGTGCTTCCTGGCCCGCGAAGGCTTCGAGGTGCACGTTTTCGAACGGGAGCAGGAACCGGGCGGCGTTGTCCGGTATCTCCTGCCGGGTTTCCGCATGCCGGCTGATGCAATAGAGAAGGACGTCTCCCTTCTGCGCGACCAGGGTGTTCAATTCCACTTCGGAGAGCGGGAGGTTGCCAGGCTCCAGGACCTGCGGACACAGGGGTTCCGCTATGTCCTTGCGGCCATCGGCGCCCAGGCGGACAGGGATATCGGCATTGCGGGGGCGCGCCCCGTCCTGGCGTTCTTACGGCAGTTCAAGGAAGACCCCTCACGCCTCGCGCTGGGCAGCTCCGTGGTTGTCGTGGGCGCCGGAGACACGGCCATGGATGCCGCCCGGGCCGCAAAGCGCTGCGCCGGGGTGAAGCAGGTCCGGGTTGTGTATCGCCGGACTGAAAAAGAGATGCCGGCCTCCCCTGAAGAGTACCAGTCGACCAAAGAGGAGGGCATCCTTTTCCACTTTCTCCGGGTGCCTGAGAAGTGGTCACAGGGGCCGGGGACGGAGCTGGTTTGCAGGGTCATGGAGCTGGGCACGCCGGATGAAACCGGCCGCTCTCGGCCCGTTCCCACAAAGGAAACTGAGTCCTTTTCAGCGGATACGCTCATCACCTCGGTCGGAGTGGACGTGGAAACGGACATCCTCCGGGAGATGGGCCTTTCCGCGGAGGATGCCGCGGTCGATCCATCCACGCAGGAGACCAGGAAGGCAGGCGTTTTCCTGATTGGCGACGCGGCCCAGGGCGCGGAGACGATCGTGAAGGCAATTGCTTCCGGACGTCGGGCTTCGGACGCTATCAGCGCCCGGGAAGGCGGCACCATGTTCAGGAACGGGAAGCTGCCGCCTGAAGACGTGCTTGTGCTCCGCAGCAGGCGTGATCGTCTCATTCCAGTCTCATCGGGGACATCGGATGACGACCAGGTCATGGACCGGGAGTCCCGGCGATGCCTGGGCTGCAGGGCGCTGTGCACCAAGTGCGTGGAGGTCTGCCCCAACCGGGCCAACACGATGATCCGCGTGGCCAATGGCTTTCGCGATGAATGGCAGATCCTCCACCTGGATGCGTTCTGCAACGAGTGCGGCAACTGCGCCACTTTCTGCCCGTGGGACGGCAAGCCCTACCGGGACAAGCTGACCATCTTTGCAAGCGCGGAGGACTTCCAGAAGAGCACGAATCCGGGATTCTTCCTCGGCAATGGGAAAGGGGTTCTGCGCCAGGGCACCTCGGTGCGGGAGTTCGCGCTGGATGACGCGGGGAATATGCCGGCCGACGTCGGGGATGAGTCGGTCAGGGCTGTGATGCAGACAGTGGTGAAATCCCACCCCTACCTCTTTACGTGAGGAGAAACGCATGATCGCTCTGAAGAACGCCACCGTTGTGCACCTGAGTCCGGCCGACGTGACCGTCGGTGTGGACGTCCTCATCGAGGGAACTGAGATTGCCGGCGTTGGCAAGGGCGTCGCGGCGAACGCGCGGGCCGAACGCACCATCGACCTTGACGGCCGGGTGCTCATGCCGGGCCTGGTCTGCAGCCATGACCACTTCTATTCCGGCTTGTCGCGGGGAATCGTGGCCCGCATCGCCCCAAGCTCGGATTTCGTCTCAACCCTGGCAAACCTCTGGTGGCGCCTGGACAGGGCAATCGACCAGGAGATCCTGCGCGCCAGCGGGACCATCTGTGCCCTGGAGGCAGTCAAGGCGGGATGCACTTCAGTCATCGACCATCATGCCTCACCCTCTTTCATTGAAGGCTCCCTGACCACGCTGAAGGAGGGCTTCGAGAAAGTCGGGCTGCGCGGAGTCCTGTGCTACGAGACAACTGACCGAAACGGCGCCCAGGGGATGGACCAGGGGGTCCATGAAAACCGGGATTTTGCGCTCCGCGTGGAAGAAGAGCGAAAGAGCAAGGGGAAGGAGCGTCTGGTTGAAGCCATGATCGGCGGACACGCTCCCTTTACTCTCGGGGATAATGCCCTGGCCAGGCTTGGTGAGGTGGTCCGTGAGACCGGCAGGGGATTTCATGTTCACGTTGCGGAAGACGGGTTTGATCCCTCCTACTCCCACCGGTTTCACGGCAAGGATGCGCTCAAGCGGCTGGACGGCTTCGGCCTTGTCACGGACAAGTCCATCGTCGCACACGGCCTGTACCTGACCACGGAGGACAGGGAGGTCCTGAACTCGCAGGATGCCTTCCTGGCGCACAATTGCCGTTCGAACATGAACAACCATGTCGGGTACAACGCGGAGCTCCCCCACGTGAAGAACGTGGCCCTGGGCACGGACGGAATCGGCTCTGACATGCTCCTGGAAGTGAAGTTCGCGTATTTCCGGCATCGGGATTCCGGCGGCACCCTGGCGCCGGGGGCTTTCACGAGATTTTTGCAGAACGGAAACGAGATCCTCAAACGATCCTTCGGTGAGAGCTTCGGCAGGGTCGAAAAGGGCTACAAGGCCGACCTCGTCATCCTGGACTATGATTCTCCCACCCCGCTTGTGCGGGAGAACGTGGCGGGCCACGCGGTTTTCGGCATGGGGAGCCGGGACGTTCATACGGTGATGGTGAACGGGAAGATTGTCATGGAAGCCAGGAGCTTCCGCATGGACACCGCGGCGGTGTACGCGGGGGCCCGGGAAGCCGCTCAGCGCCTCTGGAAGAACATGGACAAGCTGGACTAGGGCCCAGGTCCGCCCGCCGTGGACGCGACAGAGTCGGCAGCCCCGTGGCGTCTATAGCGTGGGTAGCGCCCCCTGCACCACGAACACCATCCCAAGGGTGAACGCGGCCACCGCGGCTTCCGCGGCAACTCCGACGATGAGCGGTGAGAGTCCCGTGCGCGCCATGTCGCGGAAGCTCGTCCGCAGCCCGACCCCGATGAACGTCAATTGGAACGCCCACTCGGAGAGGTTCTTCAGGCCTGTGGTTTTCCCTGCGAGGAAAGAGCGTGCCCCTGAGGAATGCAGCACGGCGAAGAGAATGCTGAAAAGCACGGACAAGGCGAGGAAGCCCAAGACGAACTTGGGGAACTTCTGCCAGAGAAAAAGCCCCTTGTTGGTGACCTCTTTGGCAAGCCCGCGCCGGGAGTAATAAATCGCGAAGCCCAGGATCACAAAACCCATGAGAGCGTTGCGGCACAGCTTGGCCAGGGTGGTGTAGGCCAGCGCGGCTTTTGAATAGATGGCTCCCGTTGCCACGGCCTCAGCCGTATTGTCCACCGCAAGGCCCGCCCACACGCCGAAGGCCTTGTCCGACATGCCCATGAGCCGGCCCAAAAGCGGATAGGCGACGAGCGCCACGGCGCCGAACACAAGGATGACGGCAATCGCGTATCCTGTCTCTTCCTTTTTCGACTCGATTGAGCCGGCGGCGCCAATGATCGCAGACACGCCGCAAATGCCGACCCCGACGGAAAGAAGGCTTCCCAGTTTTTCGGGCAGCCCGAAGAACCGCGAGAATAGACTGACAAAAGCGATGGAAAAAAGAATCTCCACCACGACGATTGCCAGGCCGATCCCGCCCAGCCGGGCCACGTCGGTGATCAGGAACCTGGCGCCCATCAGGACGATGCCGACTTTCAGGAAAAACTCATACGAGTTGATGCCCGGGCCGAAGAAACGAGGAAGAGGAACAAGGTTGCCGATGAGCATGCCCCCGATGATCGCGATGATGACGTTGGAGGCAAGGGAACGGACCCATGCAACCGCAATGACCGCCTGGAGCCAGTTGGAGAGGAGCTTGCCGCCCACGGCAAGGGCCAGGATAAGCAAGATGCCGGGCGCCAGATCGAGCGCCGCCGCGAAGATCTTTTTCATGATCGGCTCCTACCAGGGAATGGTCGGAATCACGCCCACCAGAACGAGCGCAACCAGGGCGAAGGCCACGATGACAGTCCACCAGTCCAGCGGGATTTTGTTTCTCATGGGGACGGATTCTGAGTGCTCGAGGGGCGGCGGTCAACCGCACGGCCGTGTTTTGAGGCAAAGCTAACGGATTATTAACTCCGGGCGAGCAGTTTTGACATACATGCGCCTGATGCGCCGAATATTTGAATTGGCAATCCGGTCACGTTCCGCGCCGCGCCCGCCAGTCCAGGCGCTCCTGCCTGCGGAAACGCAGCCACCTTTTGAGGCCGCGCTCGATGAGCATCATCATGTCGTCGGTGAGATCATCGGTAGACTGATCACGCACGCTCAGGGGAAGGGTCCTGAGAATGGCGATGAGCATGCGCTTGGGATTGCGAAAAAGGCTGGTGCGAAACACACCCTTGCGCGTTCCTTCCTCCAGGATTTCCCCAAGCAGGGACTCGATGCGGGCAAACAGCGTGTTTTCCTTCGTGGAGCGGGATTCCATGCCCGGGTAAAGGTAGCGCTTCTCCCGACCGTAGATCCCGCGGAGGATGTCGCTGTTGCGGAGGCTCAGGGTGGTGTAGCGGTACAGGGCTTTCAACCGATACAGAGGGGACTGAAAGCTGTTGACGTGTTTCTCCACGTCCCGAACGCCCCGTTCCTCAATGACATCAAGGATAGCGGAGTAGAAATCCTCCTTGCTCCCGAAATACGTGTAGAAGCTTCCCATCCCCAGCCCGGCCGCGTTCGTGATGTCCTTGATGCTCACGTCACGGTATCCGTTCTGGGCGAAGAGCCTTTCGCCGACCTTGAGGAGAGTTTCTTTGCGGTTGTACTCCACCCGTTTCTCCCCGGAGAAAAACCGGATCCCGCGGTCAAATATCCGGTGTCCCTCTTTCCGAGCGCCTCTCACTGCGTGTTTCGTGCAGAAAAATCGCGCTTCGGTGACCGTTTTCAGCGCCGGTACCCCGTTCCTGTTGACACCGGCCCGCGCCAAAAACAGTCTGTTCCGTGAGAGTATGAAAGCACGAGAGAGAAAGCATGCCAAGGGGGAAGCTGCAGCGCTTTCCAAAAGCCATTACCAGCTGGCCTGCCCGGTATGCGGGAGACTCTTCGAGGATTCCCCCAGCGACTTCCTCCTCTCGTGCCCCGAACCGCATCCCCCTGCGCTCCTGAAGGCCGTGTATCGACAGAAACGCCTGGTTGTGCACCCCGAGCAGACGGGGGTCTTTCGCTTCTCCGACTGGCTCCCTATCAGAAGGAAGCTCCCCGGGGCTCCCGGGCCAGTCGTTTTCCGAAGCACGGGCCTCGGAAACCTCCTTGGCCTGGAAAACCTCTTCATCATCTTCAACGGCTATTGGCCGGAGAAGGGCGCCTTGATGGAGACATGCACGTTCAAGGAGCTGGAAGCCCAGGCCGTGTGCGGCCGCGTGGTGGCGGATTGGGCGTCATGCCTCGTGGTTTCCTCCGCCGGGAACACCGCCCGCGCCTTCCTCCAGGCATGCTCGCGCTACGACGTGCCGGCTCTTGTCGTGGTTCCGGGCAATTCGCTTCCCCTGCTGTGGAGCACGGGACGGCCACGGTCATCCGTGCGTCTTGCCGTGCTGGAAGGGGAGGCTGATTACAGCGACGCAATATCCCTGGGCAACGGCATAGCGAACATGGAAGGCTACTACCCGGAAGGCGGGGCAAAGAACGCGGCGCGCCGCGACGGAATGGGAACTGCCCTGCTGCGAATGGTGGAGGAAGCCGGAGAGATTCCTCATCATTATTTCCAGGCCGTGGGCAGCGGAACCGGGGCCATTGCCGCATGGGAGATGAATCAGCGCCTCCTGGGGGACGGCCGGTTTGGAGCCAGGAAGACGAAGCTGCATCTCGCCCAGAACGCCCCTTTTACGCCCATGGTGGATGCATGGGAGGCGGGCTCCCGGACCATCGCCTGCTCTGACGAGGCAATTGCGCGAAAGAGGGTCCGCTCCATCCGTGCCCAGGTCCTTGCCAACAGGAACCCGCCGTACGCGATAGCCGGCGGGCTGCACGACGCGCTTCGCGACACGGGCGGATTCATGTATCGCGTGACCAACGATGAGTCCACACGGGCCGGTCTCCTTTTTGCCCGGCACGAAAGCTGCGACATCGACCCGGCGGCCGAAGTTGCGGTTGCCTCCCTCCTGCAGGCCTGCGCCGCGGGTCGGATCCAGTCAGGGGACGTTGTTGCGCTGAACATTACCGGCGGTGGAAGAAGCAAGCTGCAGGCCCAGAGGGCCGTGGAGCATCTTGCCCCCGACGTTCGCTTTTCCCTTGCCGACCTGGGGCACAAGGAGCCTGCGTCCAGAATCAGGGAGCTGATGGAGGCGGCGGGATGAGCGATCTCTTCGACAAGTGCCGGACGGACCTCGGGTATTTCGGGGCTTTCCGCGCCAGCCATGACATGTATTTCACGCAGCCCGTGCTGGAGGGAACGCCTGGCCCGCACATGAAGTTCCAGGGCAAAGAAGTGATCATGTGGGCCATCAACAACTACCTCGGTATTGCGGGCCGGGAAGACGTGAAGCAGGCCGCCGTGGAAGCGATGCGGGAATTCGGTCCCGGCTCTCCCATGGGGTCCCGGTTGCTCACGGGCAACACGAAGCATCACATCGAGCTGGAGAGAAAGCTTGCGGAGTTCTGCGGGAAGCCGGCCGCCATCCTGTTCAACTATGGATACCTGGGAGTCCTCGGTACGATATCTGCTCTTGTCGGCAAGGATGACGTGATTGTCATCGACTCCCTTTCCCACGCGTCCATGATCGACGCCACCGTGCTGGCCTCGGCGGGAAAGCGTTTTCGACCTTTCAAGCACAACAACATGGAGAACCTGGAGTTCCACCTTCGGGGGGCGAACAGGGATCGAAAAGGAGGGATCCTTGTCATCACCGAAGGCGTCTTCGGCATGAAAGGCAACCTGGCCAGGCTCCCGGAGATCTGCGACTTGAAGGACAAGTACAACGCGCGTCTTTTCGTGGATGACGCGCACGCCTTCGGCGTCATGGGCCAGACGGGCCAGGGGACCGGCCAGCATTTCGGCGTCCAGGACCGGATCGACCTGTATTTCGGCACGTTCGCGAAGGCCTTCGCCGCAATTGGCGGCGTGACGGCGGGGGAAGAGGACGTGGTGGAGTACATCCGCTACAACGCTCGCTCCAACGTCTTTGCCAAGGCGCTCCCCCTCTCGTATGTAAAGACCATCGAAAAGGCGCTTTCCGCGGTGCGGGACCCGGAGCCCAGGAAAAAGATGTGGAAAATCGCGAAAATGCTCCAGGATGGGCTGGTGGGTCTGGGGTACGACATCGGGGAAACGGAGTCTCCCATCACGCCCGTCTACGTGCCGACGGGAGATGAGAAGTTCGCCATGGGGATGATCTCGCTCCTGCGTGAGGAGCACGGGATATTCGTTTCCGGGGTGATGTTTCCCGTGGTGCCGCCCGGGGTGGTCCTGTTCCGCATGATCCCGACGGCCGCCCACAGCGAAGAAGATGTGGAAAGGACCGTCGACGCGTTTCGAAAGATGCGGGACAAGCTGAAGCTGGACCTCTCTCAGAAACCTTCCCTTGTGAACAGGTAAGGAACTGTGGCGCCCCGCGTTCTCATCACCGGCGCCTCCCGAGGAATCGGCGGGGCCATTGCGGCCGGCTCTGGCGCGCGCCGGGTACGAGGTGCTTGGCACGGCTCGAAACCCTGCCTCTCTCACGCCGGAGGTGCGAGTCCCGGGAGTCAAGTATTTTCCCCTGGACCTGACGGACGAAAAAAGCATCGACTCCCTGGCCGCCAATGTTCCTGAGGTCGACATCCTGATCAACAACGCCGGCGCAAGCCAGATCGGATCTGTGGAAGAAGTGCCGCTGGATGCGGTTCGCGGCCTTTTCCAGACGAACCTCTTCGGGTCACTCCGCCTGACGCAGGCTCTTCTTCCGGGGATGCGGGCCCGGCACCGAGGGCGGATCATCTTCATCAGCTCGTACGCCGGCGTGTCTCCGGTTCCCTTCCTCTCAGTCTACGCGGCCACAAAAGCCGCGCTCACGGCCCTGGCACGAGGGCTGCGCCAGGAAGTGCGGGAGGATGGGATTCTGGTTTCAGTCATTGCGCCGTTCGACATCAGAACTACCATTCCCCTGGACATGCGCTTCCGAAGCGACTCGCCGTACAGGGAGGCGATTCTCCGCGTGAAAGAAGTGAGGGACCGGTCCCTTGCGGAAGCGCCGGATCCCTCGCTGGTCGCCGCAAAAGTGATCGCCGTGCTTTCGGCGCAAAGGCCGCGCGCATTCTACCCGGTGGGCAGAAATGCGCGCTTCATGGCCTTCCTCATAAAACACTTGCCGGACCATACCGTCGAACGGATCGTTCGAAAGCTCTTCCGAATCGAAGGTTGAGGCCAGCGGCACCTTCCCTATTCGACAATTATCTTTCCCAGCATGTTTTCATGTCCCTCTCCGCAGAACACGCTGCAGAAAAAGTCATACTCCCCCGGTGCGCTCAGCGTGACAGGAACCGTGAGCGGCTGTCCGGGGACCAGTTTTGTGTCGATTCCGAGGTCAGGACAAGCGAACCCGTGGATCGTGTCAGTTGAAGAAAGCTCGAGGCTCACCGTCTCTCCCTTTTTCAAGTGGATTTCATCGGGAACGAACTCACCCAGGTGCGCCTTGATGCTGACCTTGGCGGGAGCTGTCGCCGGGTCCGCCACGATTGGATACTCGGTCACGGAGACTTTGTGTGTCGCCAGGTCGATGCGGACGGTGCGAAACCCAAGGCTCTGGTAGGGATGCTCAGCGTCCCAGGGAACCGGCCCGGGCTTTGCCACCGAGCCGGGCGCGGGCAGAGGGAACATCATTCCCTTTGCCGCGTACTGTGTGAACGATCCGTCCGTGTCTTCGCGCTCCTGGTGGATGTGGCCGTAGAAAAGAGTCACTTTCGGAAAGGGCTTCAGCATGGCCAATGCCCTGTCACCGTCCTTTGTTCTCCAGTCCCACTGTGAGTAAACCTCCAGGAGCGGCCGGTGGGCAAACACGATTATCTGGGAGTTTTTGTCGAAACCCTTCAGGGTCTCGCCCAGCCATGCAAGCTGCGCGTCTCCCAGGCTGCTTCCAGCCGTGACGTTGTCCAGCGCGATGAAATGCACACCCTTGAGATCGAAGGTGTAGTACCTCTTTCCGAAGTTCCTTTCATACGCCGCTGCCGCGTCCAGGCCGGCATCATGCTCACCTGGCAGGAACCTGATATTCTGCACTTTCAACGCGGTGATGATGCTCTTGAACTCCGTCATGCGTTGCTGCCTGACGGCGGGATCATTCGTCGTGTGAGTCTCATCCCCGGTGAAAACGATGAAGTCCGGGTTGGCCGGCAGCGCATTCACTTCCGCAATCGCTTTTTTCAGAGTCCCCGCATAGTCAGGGTTGACCGTGACGTTGTCGAAACCCCAGTGAGTATCCGAGAGCTGCACGAAGAATATCTCATCTGCCACTGCAGCCTGGGCGCCTGCCAGCGCAAGGACACAACCAAGAACAAGAAATCTGAGCTTCATGTTTACGACCTCCAGACTTTCGTACACCGTGGAGGAGGCGCCGGATTGCGGCTCAGGTGCCTGCAGGGTGCTGCGGGGCTCGGAGGAATGTCTTCCAGGCCGGCGTTTTTTCTTTCGCGGTCTTGTACTTCCGCGTCGGTACCGGGCTCGTTGAAGGGAGGCGCGCGATGAGGACACCGCGTCCCTTCAATTCCGGAGGCCTCCATCCGATTTCCGATCCGATCGCAGGGTTCGCTTTCATTTGTCCGCGGGCGAAGTGCTGAATGAATGACGAAGAAGCCCTGCCGCCGTTGAGGGCGATCCGCTCGATCCTTGGGTGATCAAGAACATAGTCGATGAGAAGGTTCGGGCGCTCATTTCTGATATCCTTGTCAAGACTCCCTGCCCGTTCGCATGAAGCCAGCACGTCCCAGACTGCGATCCCGTGTCGTTCGAGCGGAGCCAATCTGGCGTGGTACTCTTCGGGGAACGGCTCGTCCAGTGCGATGCCGAGAACCTCCCAGAAGTGGTTTCTCGCGTTGCCGTAGTACTGCCCCTTTTCGAGTGACATTGCCGAAGGGAATGAACCAAGAATGAGGATGCGGGGCCGCGCAGAGCCGATAGGCGGGAAGCCGTTCATGAAGCATATACGTTGCAACATCCGGAACTTGTCAAGCTTGGCTTGTAGGGTACGGCGCCACCGTCGTTGGCTTTTGCAGCTCAGGGGAGGCATGCTAAACTGCAAGTTGAGCTGACTTTCTGTAAAGGGAAAGATTGATGGCGAAAAAGAAAAATGAAAAGAACGTTGCCGACGGGGACATCCTCGACTACCGCCACAAGAGCGTCTCCCGTTTGAACATACCTCCTGCCGGATTGGCGGCACGTGGGAAGATCGCCAGGGAAGGGCATCTCAGGTTCGCGTGCAACCCGCATCTCCCACCGGTACCGGCGGTGCGCAATAATAAAGGAAGGAAGCCTCGGGGGAGATATCCATGGTGAAGCTGAAGGACGTCGCCGCGTCTGCCGGTGTTTCAACGGCGACCGTTTCCCTTGTCCTCAACAACAAGCCAGGCGTCAATGCTAAGACCCGGGAGAAGGTTCTCCAGGTTTCGCGGACGCTCGGCTATACTCCCAACGGCATCGCGCAGCAGCTGGCCACCCGGCGATCCTTGACGATCGGGCTCATCGTGACCGACATCGAGAACCCGTTCTTCGCGGCTGTCACGAAGTATCTGGACCAGTTCACCAAGGAGGCCGGCTACGGGCTGATCTTCGAGATCTCCAATGATGACCTGGAAAGGGAGGAGACCAGCATCAGGGACCTGATCGGCAAGATGGTGGAAGGTCTCGTGATCGTTCCAACGCTCCGGAGGCTTCGCCGCGATTTCTCGGTCTTCGACCGTCTGCGGGCGCTGGGGATCCCCTATGTGTTTCTCACTTCATATTACCCCGGGCATGACTGTAACTGCGTCATGACGGATCTCGAACAGGGCTCCTACCTCATTACGAAGCACCTGATCGGGCTGGGCCACCGGGACATCGTTCTTCTTGCCCCGTACGACACGCGCGTCATTCCGGCGGCCCTGCGCATCGATGGGTTCAGAAAGGCCCTGCGCGACAGGGGATTCGCGTTCCGGGAGGATATGATCGTCCGCTGCCGCGAGCCCAGCTTTAAAGAGGGCTACGAAAGGATGGCGAGCTTCATACGAAGAAGGAAACCGGACGCCATTATGGCCATCAATGACATCCTTGCGCTCGGCGCGAAGCGCGCCGTCAGCGAAGCCGGCTACCAGGTACCCCAGGACATCGCGGTGGCGGGATTCGATGACGTCATCTTCTCATCGATCTCGGAGGTCCCCCTGACCACGGTGAGGCAGGACGTTCCGGAAATGTGCCGCCTGGCCATCCAGGACCTCATGACGCTGCTCACTCTGAAGGACCCCTACAAGAGGCGCTTTCTTTTCCGCTCGATGCGCCCCGAGCTGATCGTGCGCGCCTCCACCTCGGGCGACGGCAAACCGCATTCGGACAAGGGCTAGCGGGGATACTTGGGCAGCACCGGAACGACGTCGTTGTTGATGTCCGGGCCGAAGAACTTGAGGATCTCCAGGTCGACGGAGCCCGTGTTCACGAAGTTTACGCCTGCCGTCGCCCTTTCATGCGTGATCAGAAGCTCATCCAGCCCGAACTCTCCCCCCGCCATTTCCAGCCCGTCCGCTGTTCCGCTCCCCCGCCAGACGAGGATGGTGTAGACGCCCTTCTCCGTGGAGGTGACCCGGCCGCCGGGCTTCACGACCAGCCGCTTCCCACTGAACCTCGTTGTGTTGTAATAGATCCAGCTCTCGGTGGCATTTACCTCCCGGGGCATGGTGATGGACACCGGCGGCGTATGGTGGTGCTCGTAGAAATAGGGGTCGGCATTCTGATCCCAGAGGAGCTGATTCAGAGCAGCCCTTTCACCGAGTGTTTCCCGTTCCTGCGGCGGCACGTCCTTCAGGAGCAGGCTCTTGGACACCTTCAGCCCGTCCACGACCGCCTGGAGCACACCCATGACATCTGACGGCTCCTGCAGCTCGATGGTCAGCGCGGTGCCGGGCGCGTGGAGAAGCCCGGCGGGAAGATGAAAGCCCTCACCGGGGACGTTCAGGTACGCCCGGGAATGCATCAGGATGAGGTCGCTGTCCCAGCTCGTGAGATACGGGAGGAGCACATCGAACTGCTTTTTCTGTTCCACGAGGTAGGGATGGACGCCGAAGAAGGTTTCCGGATGGCGCCCCATGTCCACATGCTCCGGAAAATAGTAGGCCTCTTCCTTCGAATTGCGGCCGATCTTGCCGGCGTCCGCCTGCACCTGGTGATAGTGGAAGAAGATGCGGCTTTCAAAATCATAGATCTTCGCCAGCCTTCCCAGGCTGCGGTGCGTCGAGGCGTATTTTACCCCCAGGATCAGCTGCGGACATTCGGAGACCGCGTCACGGAGGAGAATGTCCCGGCCGGCAATCTCCAGCAGGGACAGCCCCTCGTTGGGGTGCTTTACGGCATTGTCCGCCTCTGTTTCCGACGCGAGCCACCGTTCGCAGATGAAACCCCTCCTGCCGACGCTGTATTGATTCTCGGGGAGGCCCAGGCGCTTTCCCGGCCTGAGGAAATCGCGCGCGACCCATGCGGGCCGAAGGCGCAGAATGCCGTTGTTTCTCCCCGCTTCCTTCTCGACGATGTTCCTGAGCGATGCTCCTTCCATGCGGTACCTCCAGACTCCCCGCGAACGCGGGGCTCAGTCCGAGCCTCTCACGTAGCTTCTGATCACCTCGATGCCGACTGCGCTGATCAGAAGGAGGCCCGATACAACGTATTGCCAGTACGCGCCGACGCCGAAGATGTTCAGCGCATTGTTGATGACTGCGAAGAACAGGGCGCCAGTGAAGGAACCGAACAGCGTCCCGCTCCCGCCCTTGAGGCTCGTGCCCCCGACCACCACGATCGCGATTGCATTCAGCTCGTACCCGCTCGCCATGATCGCGTTTGCGGAGGACAGCTCTCCTGCAAGAAGTATCCCCGCAATCGCTGTGCAGATCCCGACGATCGAGAAACAGATGGTCTTGATCCTGTTCACGGGAACACCGACTGTCCGGCTGGCAGTCTCGCTGCTCCCGATGGCGCGTATGTAGCGCCCGTAGACCGTTCTCCCCAGAAAGAGCGCACACAGGACATACACCACGATCATCACGAGGAACGGGATCGGAAGGACGCCGAAGAGGGCATCCGTTCCGAATCTCCTCAGGACCGCGCTCCCGATGCCGAGCACCTGCCCCTGCGTCGCGATGAAAGCAACCCCGAGATACACGTTCATCATGCCGAGGGTCGCGATGAACGCCGGTATCTTCATCCTAGTGACGACAAAGCCGTTCACCAGCCCGAGGGCAACCCCGATCAGGATCGTGGCGAAAACGGCGCCCCCGGCGGAGGCCGGTGAAAGGATAGCGAGGGCTATGCCGCAGACGCCCAGGATCCCGGCCACGGAGAGATCGAATGCACCCGCAATGATCAGGAGAGTCATCCCCGCAGCGCCGATGCCGGCGAACGAGGACTGGAGAAGAATGTTTGCGTAGTTGCCCGGCCGCCGGAAGTTCGGATTGACGATGCTCAGGATCACGACCGCGATCACAAGCAGGGCCTGGATATAGTACCTCAGCAGGACGTCTGCGACGTTGCGTCCGCCTGCCCCCCTGGGCCCGCTCCCCTGGATTGTCCCATCCTGTGCCGTTTTCATGTCGCTCTATCTCCGCCTCAGAATGGAGTTCGCAATCAGATCCCGACGCAAAGTGTCCAGGTAGAGCGCCAGGACGAGGAGCAGCCCGAGGTAGAGGTACTGATAGAAAGCCGCCACCTTGAGGATGTTCAGGGCGCTGCTGATAGTGGCAAGGAGGACGGAGGCGATCAGCGTCCCCACGAGGTTCCCGCTCCCGCCGGCAAGGCTGGTGCCGCCCAGAACGCTGATGGCGATGGTCTGCAGCTCGAAGCCGGTGCCCAGTGTGCCGTCCACTATCAGAAGCTGCGCGCTCAGCATCACGCCGGAGATGGCAGCCGTCAGCCCGACCAGGCCGAACACCAGCAGCGTCGTGCGATCGATGTTAATGCCCGATGCCACCGCTGCCCTGCGGTTTCCGCCAATGGCGCAGACGTGCCGGCCGAACGGGGTATGGCGCAGAAGGAAATACAGCAGGACGAACACGACCACGACGATGAGAAACGGAACAGGGATCCCGATGAGCTTGCCGTTGTTGATCGCGGCGAATGCGGTGTGCCCGGTGATCATCACCGACTGGCCTTTCGTGACGAGCAGCGCCACCCCGCGAATGACGCTCATCATGCCGAAGGTCGCCACGAACGCCGGCACGCGCAGCCGGGTGATCAAAACGCCGTTGATCAGGCCGAAACACAGCCCGACGGCAAGAGCGCCGAGAATCGCCAGCGGCATGCTCGTGACCTGCATCAGCGCGGCCGCCGTGATTGCCGTGAAAGCCTGGACCGAGCCGACAGAGAGGTCGAACCCGCCCATGGCAATGGCGAAGGTCATGCCAAATCCGGTGACCGCGGCGATGGAGGCGATGATGATCGTGTTCGTGATGTTCGTGTACGTGAAGAAGCCGTTGGCAATCAGGGAGGCGACGACAATGACCAGGATCAGCAGCGTCAGGACTCCGAGGCTTTCGAAGTAGTGGAAAAAGCGCACGGTGAAGGGAGAGGAGCGCGCAGCGGCGTCTGCCCCGGCGGGCGACTTCCTATCGATCTCCATCACGCTCCTCCATCTCGGTCTCCGCCATGATCCCGCGGCCGATCGCCAGGGCCGTGATGTTGTCCTCCGTGATCTGCTCCTTCGTCAGCGTTCCCTTTGTCCGTCCTGCGCTGAACACGACGCAGCGGTCGCTCACGGCAACCAGCTCGGGGACATCAGAGGAGCTCACGAGGATCGCGTATCCCTGCCCGGCCAGCCTGCGGATCAGGGCGTGGATCTCCATCTTCGTTCCTACGTCGACGCCGCGTGTCGGCTCGTTCAAGAGGAGGATGCGTGATTTGCTCACAAGGGCGCGGCCGATCATGACTTTCTGCTGGTTCCCGCCGCTCAGCTTCGTGATGAGCTGGCGGGGAGAATAGGCGCGGATGCTGAGAAGGTCACGGATCTCCTCGTATTCCTTCAACTCCTCGGCGGAATCGAGTAGGAGCCTTCCCCTGCCGGCGCCCGTTTTGGCCGTGCTGATCATCAGATTTTCCAGGACTGCAAGATCGGGGAAAATTCCCTCCGTTTTTCGATCCTCGGCCAGCATGGAAACGCCCTCACGGATTGCCTCCTGAGGGCTCTTGAGCGCAACCGCCTTCCCGTCGATCTCCACCCGGCCGCGGGACCGCTGCTGCAGACCGAAAAGACACCTCATGAGCTCGAACCGGCCTGAGCCGATCAGACCCGCGCATCCCAGGACCTCACCGTAGGAAAGATCGAAAGAAACGTCGCGCAGGGCGCCGGGCACGGTGAGCTCCCGCACTGCCAGGGCGGTGCTTTTCCTGGCACCCTCCGCGTGGGCGGCCACCGGCTGTCGGGCGAGGGCCCGGCCCAGCATCATGGTGACAACGTCATCCTCGCTGAGACCCGCGAGCGGGCGCGTGCCAACACGGGCCCCGTCCCGCAATACCGTGATGCGATCCGCGATGCGAAAGACCTCGTTCAACCGGTGTGAAACGTAGAGCACCGCAACTCCGCGTTTTTTCATGGTGAGGATGATCTCGAAAAGCCGGTCGACCTCCGCGGCATTCAGCGCGGCGGTCGGCTCGTCCATCATGATCACGCGGAACTCTCCGCACAGAGCCTTCGCGATCTCTATGAGCTGCCGGTCTCCCACGTCGAAGTACTCGACGCGCTGGTTCAGCGACACTTTCAGCCCCAGGTCCTTGAGGGTCTCCTCTGCCCGGCGGCGCACTTCCTTCCAGTCGATGAGCCCCCCAGCGCGCACGGGCTCTCGACCGAGGAATATGTTCTCCGCGACAGTGAGCTGGGGAACGAGATTGAACTCCTGCGTGATCGTGCTGATCCCCGCCTGTTTCGCATCAAGGGAGCTGGTGAACTGCGCCGGCTTTCCGTCCAGGAGAATGCTGCCGGCCGTGGGGCGGATAAGGCCGCTGATGATGTTGATCAGAGTGCTCTTGCCTGCTCCGTTTTCCCCCATCAGGGCGTGGACCTCACCGGGCAAAAGATCCAGGTCGACCCCGTTCAAGGCCCTGACTCCTGAAAACTGCTTTGCGATTTTCACTGCCTGCAAGACGGGATCCATTGCACCTCTCCCCGCGCGGATCACTGCGCCCTGGAATCAGAGCTGCCCAAAGGGCGGCAACCGGGACACCGGCCGCCGCCCGCGAGAGACTGAACGTCCTCCTGCGATTACTCCGCGTTGCTCTTGTCGATCACTTTCACGGGGAAGTAGGCCGACTTCGAAGCGGGATCGGAGAAGTCGACTGGCTGATTATTCATGAGCTTCGTGGCGATTTCTACTGCCTTCTGCCCCTGGCCGTAGGGATCCTGGCGGATCGTGGCCGCCATGTCGCCGGACTTGATCAGCTCGATGGCCGGGGGATCGCCGTTGAAGCCGACGACAAACACGTCGGTCACGCCGTTCTTGCCGGCCGCCTTCAGGGCCTGGACTGCTCCCTCGGCCTCCGGATCGTTGGCAGCGTAGATGGCCGCGAGATTGGGATTTGCCGAGAGGGTGTTCTGGGTCACCTGATAGCCGCCCTGGACGGTGTCGTTTCCGTTCAGCGTTGCGACAACCTTGAAGTCAGGGTTCTTTGCGATCTCGTCGACAAAGCCCTTGATGCGGAGGTCTCCCACCGCAGAGCCCGGATGCAGCTGGATGGCAAGGACTTCCTTGGTTCCCGGCTTCCCTTTCAGCGCGTTCACCACATACTGTGCAGCGAGCTTGCCGCCGCCTTCGTTGTCGGACAGCACGAACGCATCGTAATCCCCCGCGACGCCGACATCTCCGATGATGACGGGAATTTTCGCCTTATGCGCCGCGTCGATGACTGCAGGAAGCGCGGGAGGCTGAACCGGCGACACCACCAGGGCGCTGATGCCCTGGTTGATGAGGTCGATGCTGCCCGACACTTCGGCCTGCTGGCTGCTCTTCTGGTCCGCGAGCACAAACCCGTATCCCGCAGCTTTCGATGCGTCTTCGATGCCTTTTGCGTACGCCTGCCAGTACGGCTGCTGCATGTCATACACGGAGTAGCCGATGACGACCTTGTCTTTCTTTACAAACCGCCCGGCGGCCCCTGCCGTGCCCTGCTCCTTCGCGCCGCCGGCAAATAACAAGCCGGCGCTCAAGAGCGAGAGGCTGATGATCCCCAAGGTTCTTTTCATTTTCGACCCTCCTCAGGTTGGATTCGCAAGCGCATCTAAAGCGCTTTAGATTCAGTAGACAACGGCTCATGGCAGTTGTCAAGACCGAACTGCCGCATCCAAGCAATTCTCCGCATGCCCCCTTTGAAAAACGCGAGCTGCCGTACTGCATTCCAACCATGAACGCAGGCCCCGCCGCACGGACGAGCGTGGCCAGAGGCGGACTATGGCGGAAACCGTAGGGTAGGCCAGCACGTCCCAGACTGCTATCCCGTGTCGTTCGAGCATCACTGGCAAATCACGAGGCTGGGGTCTGGTGCATGATTGGCCACCATCGTTGGCTTTTGCAGCCCAGGGGAGGCATGCTAAACTGCAAGTTGAGCTGACTTTCTGTAAAGGGAAAGATTGATGGCGAAAAAGAAAAATGAAGAGAACGCTGCCGACGGGGACATCCTCGACTACCGCCACAAGAGCGTCTCCCGTCTGAACATACCTCCTGCCGGATTGGCGGCACGTGGGAAGATCGCCAGGGAAGGGCATCTCAGGTTCGCGTACAACCCGCATCTCCCACCTGTGCTTCGGTTCGACGCCGAAGGCAAGCCTGATCGAGTTCGCGATCTTCTCACCCAGGCGGGAAAACGAAAGCTGGAGCCCGATGAGCTGAAGCTCCTCCTGGAGGCATTCCGCAACCACGAGC
Organism: uncultured Spirochaetota bacterium; assembly: GCA_963710335.1. Lineage (GTDB taxonomy): Bacteria > Spirochaetota > Spirochaetia > SZUA-6 > Fen-1364 > Fen-1364. The sequence continues at coordinate 320,135 of CAVQAA010000021.1, read as the reverse complement.
CCTGGCTTGAATGGTCCGGCAAACGGGAACAGCAGTGGTGCGTCGCTGACCCGGTTGCTCTCCACATCCACGAACGCATCTCTACGCAGGCGATACTGCGTGTCGTTCGCCGGGAAGACGTCCAGCGCGATCTCTTTGCCGATCCCGAGCAGGAATATCGCGAAGCGGTCCAGTTCTACAAGCACTCAATGGACTGGACCAATCGGATGATCCTTGGCGACTCGCTGGCGGTTATGGCTTCTCTTTCGCGCCGTGAAGCCCTTGCGGGAAAAGTCCAGATGATTTACATGGACCCTCCCTACGGGATCAAGTACTCCAGCAACTTCCAGCCCGAGGTTGGTCGTCGTGACGTAAAGGACAGGGACGATGACCTCACGCGTGAGCCTGAAATGGTCAAGGCATACCGCGACACTTGGACTCTCGGCGTGCACTCCTATCTGTCCTACTTGCGGGACAGGCTGCTGCTTTGCAGGGAGCTGCTCGCGGATTCCGGGAGCATTTTCGTACAGATTGGAGAAGAGAACCTACACCTCGTTCGAAGCGTAGTGGATGAGGTGTTTGGACGCTCAAACGCGTGCGGGGTGATTGTCTTCAACAAGACCGGACTGCAATCATCAAAGCTGTTGCCTTCCGTCTGCGATTACATCCTTTGGTATTCTAGGGATAAAGACAGGATCAAGTACAAGCAGCTCACCTTGCCTAAAATTCCTGGAGAGGAAGGCGCGACGGGCTATAACCTCGTATATTCGCCAGATACTGGCTTCTGGAGGAGCATGACCAAGGCGGAAAGAGATGGCACTGTTTCGATTCCAAGGAATCTGCTTGTTTTTGACAGTACGCCACTACTTTCCGATGGAGCGTCTCAAGAGGGCAGCAAGCCCTTCGAATGGATTGGCTCTAGTTGGGAGTTGGCTCCGAAAAGTCATTGGAAAACAAACCAAGAGGGATTAACAAGGTTGCAGCGGGGGGGAAGATTGGTCCAGATAGGCAATAGGATCGAGTATCGGATGATGTTGGCTGACTTTGGCCAGACACCTCGATCCAACATCTGGCTAGGGCTCGGCGAACGTGGCTTTACCGGGGAAAAACTCTATACGGTACAAACGGCGGCAGAAGCAATCTCCCGCTGTCTCCTCATGGCCACGGACCCTGGGGATCTCGTGCTCGACCCCACGTGCGGTTCCGGAACAACCGCGTATATCGCCGAGCAATGGGGCAGGCGGTGGATCACAATCGATGTAAGCCGCGTGGCCCTGGCCATCGCTCGTCAGCGGGTCCTCACCGCCAAGTTCGATTACTACAAACTTCGGCCAACGAGCGCGGAGGACGTTGAACGAAATCCTGTCGGACCATGGCTCAGCGATCCCACAGGCAGGATGCAGGGCTCCTGCACATTCGAATGCAAGACGGTTCCCCACGTAACACTCAAAAGCATCGCCCAAAACCAGGCCCTCGATTCCATATTCGAAAAGTGGGAACCGATCCTTGGGGGAAAGCTGGATGCATTGAATAAGGCTCTTGAGAAAGGCGCTTCAAGGGAAATCCGAGAGAAGCTTCTTGCCAAGCTCAGTGACAAGCGGAAGAAAGAGGGCAAGAAGGCTGTTACGGATGCCGACGAGCGTCGTTGGGTGCTTCCGCCGGACAATCGGGCAAGGAGGAAGTACACGACTGTATCCAGTAATTTGAACGGATGGTACGAGTGGGAAGTGCCCTTCGACTCAGATCCTGACTGGCCTGAGTCCATGCGGGAGGCGCTCGCGGAATACCGCAAGGCGTGGCGCGGCAAGATGGATGATGTCAACGCCTGCATCGCGGCCCGCGCGGACCAGGAGGAACTGGTCGATCAACCCTTCACTCAAAAGGAAACGTTGAGGGTATCGGGACCTTTCACGATGGAGGGGATCATCCCCGCAGAGGAAAGTATCGAGGATGAAGAGCCCGAGGAATCGCCGATCCAGGGAGCTCCGGGGCAGCTTGAGACTTTCGAAGGAGATGGGGCATCGATTCGATCGGAGGCTCAGAACACGGAGGCCTACGTTGATCGAATGATCAGGCTCCTGCGGGCGGACGGCGTCATGTTCCCCCACAATAAGGCAGTGAAGTTTAGCTCTCTTGAAGCTCTGGCAGACGGTTCCACTCTCCATGCAAAGGGAACCTGGGGAGAAGGCGGGGAGGAACGGCGCGTCGCGGTCATGTTCGGTCCCCAGTACGGCCCTCTCATAGTACCGATGGTGGAGGAAGGGATTCGAATGGCCGCCCGGCGAGGCTTTGATGAGCTGGTCTTTGCCGCGTTCGGATTCGACGGCGCCGCACAAGCCGTTATCAGTGAAGACCCGGATCCCAAACTGCGCATCCACATGGCCCAGATACGCCCCGACGTGAACATGGGAGACCTGCTGAAGACCACGGTTGCCAGCCAATTGTTCACGGTCTCCGGATCTCCTCGCACCAGCCTCAAGAAGTTGAAGGACGGCCAGTTCATTGTGAAGATGGAAGGTGTGGACCTGTACGATCCCGTTTCCAACTCCGTGCGCTCAACGGGAGCGGAGAAGGTGGCCGCCTGGTTCCTTGACATTGACTACGATGGGCGATGCTTCTGTGTCTGCCAGGCGTTCTTCCCTGATGCCTCGGCATGGGAAAAAATAGGCCGGGCGCTTGGGGGGGCGCTGGACGAGAGCGCGCTGGAAAAGCTCTCCGGGACGACTTCCCTGCCATTCTCTGCGGGCAGGCAGAAGCGAATCGCCGTCAAAGTGATAGACCCCAGAGGGAATGAAGTTATGCGAATACATCGGCTGGATGACGACGATGAGTGACCCTGTCTTTCTCACCCATGTAAAGCTGCGCAACTATAAGAGCATCGCCCAGTGCTCGGTTCATCTTGGGCCGCTCAGCTTTCTCGTTGGTCCCAACGGGGCCGGCAAGAGCAACTTCCTGGACGCCTTGCGCCTTGTCACGGAAGCTCTGAACACCACCCTCGACAATGCTCTCCGCGAACGGGGTGGCATAGGGGAAGTTCGCAGAAGATCTGCCGGGCATCCCACGCACTTCTCCATTCAAATGGATTTCCGCCTTCCGGACGGTCGGAACGGGGCATACGGGTTCCAGGTCGGTTCGGCGAGGAACGTCGGCTTCATGGTGAGGGACGAAGTTTGCAAGATTCTCGACCCTGGCGGTGAGTCCGGGGCGGTCTTCAGGGTCGTCGATGGCAAAATCAAGGATTCAAGCGAACGAGTGAATCCCCCCGCCAGCAGAGATCGCCTTTACCTGGTAGCGGCTGCGGGACTGCCGCCGTTTCGCGCCCTGTATGACGCATTGAGGCAGATGGGTTTCTATAATTTCAACCCGGATGCAATTCGAGAGCTGCAGTCGTCAGACCCCGGCCAGGTCCTTCGACGCGATGGCAGCAATCTGGCAAGCGTCCTAGACCTCATGCAGAAAGAGGACAAGGACTCCTACCTGCGAGTCGTCGCATTTCTGGCACGCGTTGTTCCCGGAGTCGACGGCGTAACTGCAAAGCAGCTGGGAAAGAAGGAAACGCTGGAGTTCCGCCAACGCGTGGTGGAGGGCGGGGCTTCCTGGCGCTTCATGGCAGAGAATATGTCCGATGGCACGTTGCGCGTTCTCGGAGTGCTTACTTCGCTTTTTCAGTCTGCGAATGGAAACAAGCTACGTGTTCCGCTGGTCGGCATCGAGGAACCTGAAGTCGCCCTCCATCCGGGGGCTGCCGGCGTGTTGCGGGATGCTTTGACATCTGCTTCCGCCGCGACCCAGGTGCTCGTTACAAGCCACAGCCCGGATCTTCTTGATGACAAAGATATCGGCCCAGAGCTGATCCTGGGGGTGACAAGCGTGAATGGGGAGACACGCATCGGAGCTCTCGACGAGGCAGGGAGGACTGCCATCAGGGACCGGCTGTTCACCGCTGGAGAGCTCCTGCGGCAGAATCAGCTCGTGCCGGAGAAGGAAGGAAAGAGCCCGCAGGACAAAGACCAACCGGACTTGTTCGGGGAATCTCCTGGATGAGACAGCCTCGTCTTGCCATCATTGTTGGCGGTCACGGCGAATGTGAAGCGGTGCCCATCCTGATCCGTCGCATCGCGTCAGAAATGGATGCATCCGTTTCCCCGGAGATTCTCCCTCCCTTCAGGGCTCACGAGGACAAGCTGAGAAAGGAAGGCGAGCTTGAGAGGTACGTGGAGCTGGCGGCCAGGAAGCTGGAGGGCAAAGGAGGCATTCTCATCCTGATGGATTGTGACTGGGACGACAGTTGCCCCAAGTTCGACGCTCCTCCTCTCTTGAGCAGAGCTCGCGAGCGTCGGCGAGATATGAACGTGTCCGTTGTGCTCGCCAACCGCGAGTACGAAGCGTGGTTCATCGCGGCCTCACGGTCCATCGGAGGAAAACGCGGCCTCCGCGCGGATCTCGAGGTCATCGATGACCCGGAGGCTGTTCGGGGGGCCAAAGAATGGCTTCGAAAGCGGATGCCTCCCGGCCGACCGTACACCGAAACGGAGGACCAGCCTGCCCTGACACAGGAGTTCGACATGAATGAGGCGCTGCGTGCTCCTTCGTTCGAGAAGTGCTACCGCGAGATCCGCTGGCTCCTGTCGGTATCTTCTGAGGAGACGTAGCGTATGCCTGAAGATCCAGTCCTCATACAACCGGTTGAGAGCCCAGTTATCTGCAAACCCTATGAGGAGCCTGGGGAATACTGGGAGTTCGATCGGCAGACAGGGCACGCATCCCGCCAGCCCGGCCGAAGACCCGCATCATACTGGTACAAATTGAGCGACGACGAGCTGCGCCAGCGCAAGCTGCCTCTTCATTTCAAGGACGCGCGAGGCGACGAGATACGGCTCGAGCTTGAGGAAGGACGAAAGGATCTGGTCCTTGTCAACAAGCTTCGCAAAGACATAAAGAGATGGCGGACATCCGGATGGGAGGGGGCCACCAATGTCACCAAGGACCTGCTTCGGCATTGGTCACGCAGGGACAGGCCGCGCCGCTTCTTCTTCTGCCAGCTTGAAGCCGCGGAGACCATCATATTCCTGAACGAGATCCGCGGGTTGCGAAAGGACGGCAGCCGCGGCAAGCCGAGGTGGAACCCCGATTTTTCCGATTCCGAGTTTGATAATCTGCTGGATCATCCCGCCGATCCTAATGCTCCGCCGCTTTCGCGGATGTGCTGCAAAATGGCCACCGGAAGCGGCAAGACGGTTGTCATGGCCATGCTCGTGACGTGGGCGTTCTGCAACCGCGCACGGGTTCCCAGCGACACGCGCTTCCCCCACGCGGCCCTTATTTGCTGCCCCAACCTGACCATAAAGGAGCGGCTGCAGGTGCTTCGAACAGATGGACAGAGCGAGGACTACTACACGCAGTTCGACCTGGTGCCGCCCCAGTACGGCGATCTGCTTCGCACGGGGCAGGTGCTCGTGACCAACTGGCACCTGTTTGCTCCTGAATCGGAGCATTCGGAAGGCGGGAAGAGCTATGCGGTGGTCCAAAAGGGCGAAGAAACGGACGAGGCTTTTGCCCGCGGCAGATTGGGCCTGCTCTTTGAACGCGGACCCATCATGGCGTTCAACGATGAGGGCCATCATGCGTACCGCCCCGCCCCGATCTCTGAGGCTGAAGCAAAGAAGACCGACGCCGAGGCGCGCAAGGAGCGGGAGGAGGCCACTCTCTGGGTTTAAGGCCTCGATCGGATCAGGAAGGCGTGCGGCATCAGCTTCTGCATAGACATGTCCGCCACTCCGTTCTACTTGAAGGGGAGCGGCTTCCCCGAGGGAGAGCCGTTTCCGTGGATCGTGAGTGATTTCGGGCTCGTGGATGCCATCGAGAGCGGCATTACAAAGATCCCGCGTCTTCCCGTGAGCGACAACACCGGCCAGCCGGATCCGAAGTACTTCCGTCTCTGGAGAAACATCACGAAGGATCTCGTGAGCGGCCAGCGGCTCTCCAACGGGAGGCCAAAGCCGGACATCGTGTGGGAGCGGGCGCAGGATGCGTTCGTCCAACTTGCCGGAGAGTACAAGAAAACGTTCGACGAGATCGGACAGTCCAGCGACACCGCGCTCAAGGTGCCCCCTGTTCTGATTGTCGTTTGCGACAACACGGATATCGCGCAGGCATTCTTTGAGAACATCTCCGGCCAGGCGGAAGTGGAAGACATCTCCGACAAGGGCGAGGGTGATGAAGAGCAGGCTGATCCCCACAGGAAGACGAAGACCCGGCTGAGCTACGGGACGGGGAAGAGGTCTTTCCCAGAGCTGTTTCAGAATGAGAAGGGACGCACCGCAACCATACGGATAGACAGCAAGCGGCTGGAGAAGATTGAAAGCGAAGACCCCGACGCATCCCGCGATGATGCGGCGCGGGAGCTTCGCGCCATCGTCAACACTGTCGGCAAGCCGGGCAAGCCGGGTCAGGACGTGCGGGCAGTCGTGTCAGTCGCCATGCTGAATGAGGGTTGGGACGCCAGCAATGTGACCCATATTCTCGGAGTCCGTGCGTTCGGAAGCCAGCTCCTTTGCGAGCAGGTAGTGGGACGGGGCCTGCGTCGCAGAAGCTATGTCCCCGACCCTCAGACCGAGCTGCTCCCTGAAGAGTATGTCGATGTGTACGGCATTCCCTTTTCCGTCATTCCCTACAAGGGAAAACCGTCACGCACACCGCCGGACAAGCCTGTCAACCATGTCTACGCGATTCCCGAACGGTCGGGTTTCGAGATCCAGTTTCCCAACGTAGATGGCTACGTCTATGCCTTGCAGCGGTTCGCCGTCAGGGCAGATTTCTCGAAGCTTGAGCGCCTGGTCATCCAGCCGGAAGAGACGCCCACCGCAACGTTTGTGCGGATCATCCCCGATCACCTGGAGGGAGGCGCCCACGGGGGCGGCATTGGAGAGTACGTGCTTCACGACCGTCAGGAATACTATTCCCGACACCACCTCCAGGAGATCGAGTTTGAAATCGCGCGGCAGATACTCTCAACGCTTGTCGGCGAGGGGTCGCAGGCTCCCGTGAAGGGCAGCCCGCGGATTCGGGGCGTGGCGCGGCACGAATTGTTTCCGCAACTCTTGCGCATCGTCCGGCGATACATCGCGGAAAAAATGGATTTCCGCGGGGTGAACGAGTGTGAGCTTGGCCTTGAGAAATACGTGCGCCGTATCACGGAGAGACTTCGCGCGGAAATTACTCCCGATGAAGCCAAAGGTGAGGCGCCCCTGCTGCCCATCCTGAACCGGTTCAAACCTGTCGGCACGACCCGGGAGGTGGATTTCACCACGAAGAGGAACGTTCATAGCACCCAGCGTTCCCACCTGAACGCCGTCGTGCTGGACAGCTCCTGGGAGCAGACAGGCGCTTTCTATCTCGAGCAGCACACCGACCTTGTTCTCTTCTATGCCCGGAATGACAGGCCATTCCTGCTGATTCCCTACGAGTACGACGGCGCCGACCACCAATTCGAGCCCGATTATCTTGTCCGCCTTGCAAACCGCAAGACGCTGGTCCTCGAGATGAAGGGTGAGGAAAACGATCAGGACAGGGCAAAGCAGCAGGCAGCGAGACGCTGGGTCGAAGCTGTCACCAACTGGGGTCGCCTGGGCAGGTGGGACTTTGCGGTATGCCGGGACCCGCACATGCTGCCGGGGATATTGAAAAAGCTGGCAAGCGAATCCTGAAACGGCGCCGTGCGACCACTATCAACCTGCGTTGATCGGGATCAACACACGTTGAGGTTTTCCGGAGGCAACGCGGCAAAGGCGCTTGCCATCATCAGCTTCAGCCGGTTGAGCTGGTTCACCTCGCTGGCCCCGGGGTCATAGTCGATGGCGGCAATCGTCACCTCGGGGTGGCGACGTCGAAGCTCGCGGATCATCCCCTTGCCCGTCACGTGGTTGGGCAGACAGGCGAACGGCTGGATGCATGCAATTGCCTTCACGCCGCTTTCTATGAGCTCCACCATCTCGGCGGTCAGGAACCATCCTTCGCCTGTCATGTTCCCCAGGGAAACGATCCCGTCCACGCCGCGCGCAAGCCGACGGATGCCCTGCGGGGGATGGAAACGCCGGGAGCGTGCGAGCTCCTTTTTCATTCGAACCCGGAAAAGCTCTATGGCGGCGACGGCCACCCGGGCCAGGAGCGCGCCACGGATGCTCCCGGCAAGCTTTTCCCTGCGAAAAAGGTTGCCGGAGGAGGAGTAAAGGAGGAAGTCGACCAGGTCCGGAACGACCACCTCCGCTCCCTCGGATTCGATGACGCGAACGATCTCGTTATTGGCCGTGGGGTGGAACTTGACCAGGATCTCCCCCACCACTCCGACCCGTAGCTTCGCTCCATCATGAATGGGAAGGGCATCAAAAGCCCGCACCATATCCCTGATTGTTCGATGGAACGAGCGCACGCCGGGCCGCGCAAGGGCCCGGGCGCATCGCTTGCTCCATGCGTCGCTCAAACGGTCCGCGGCGCCCGGCTCCATTTCGTACGGCCGCACCTTGTAGAGCATTCGCATGAGAAGGTCTCCATAGACCAGCGCCATCATGGCCCGCACAAGCAATGCGGCTGACACGCGGAAGCCTGGATTTTTCTCCAGGCCCAGGGCGTTCACCGAAATCACGGGCACATGACTCATGCCTGCGTCTGCCAGCGCCTTGCGGATAAAAGCGATGTAGTTGGTTGCCCTGCAGCCGCCGCCGGTTTGCGAAATGAGCAACGCGGTCCGCGACAGGTCGTAGCGGCCCGAGCGGAGCGCGGATATCATCTGGCCGACGACGAGAATGGACGGATAGCAGGCATCGTTGTTGACGTAGGTCAGCCCGACGTCCACAGCCTTGCGGTCCACCTCCGGCAGGATCTCCAGGTTATAGCCGGAGAACCGAAAGGCGTGCTCGAGGATGCGGAAATGGATTGGCGACATCTGCGGGGCCAGGATGGTGTGGGTTTTTCGCATTTCCTCGGAGAACACGGGGCGCGGCTGTTTCGCGGGGGCAATTGCGTCCGCGGCCCGCCCGTCCCGCTCCTTCAGGGCCGCTTTGAGGGAGCGCAAGCGGATGCGCGCCGCGCCGAGGTTCGACTGCTCATCGATCTTCAGCAGCGTGCACGTCTTTCCCTGTCCGGAAAGTATCTCCTGCACCTGGTCGGCGGTCACGGCGTCCAGACCGCAGCCGAAGGAAGTGAGCTGAACCAGTGCCACGTCCTCCCGAGCGGCCGCCAACGAGGCTGCCGCGTACAGACGGGTATGGTAGACCCATTGGTCGATCACCCGAAGGGGACGTCGGATCTTTCCCAGGTGGGAGACCGAGTCTTCCGTAAGAACGGCCATGCCGAGTGAAGTGATGAGCTCGGGAATGCCGTGGTTGATTTCCGGGTCAAGGTGGTATGGGCGTCCTGCCAGGATCACGCCGCGAAGACCCCTTGCTTCCATTTCCTTCAAAGCCGTCTCTCCGCGGTCTCTAACCTCGGCCTTGAAGGAGGCCTGCTCGGCAAGCCCGGCATCCACGCAATCATCGATCTCACGCTGCGTCACGCCAGCCCAGGCAAGCTTTTCCGCCAGGCGCACCTTCAGCCGCTGGGGGTGGTGGAGCGGGAGGAAAGGGTTCGCGTAACGAACCGCGCCCTGCCGCAGCCCCTCCACGTTGTTCAGGATCACCTCGGGGTAGGAGGTCACGATGGGACAGTTGAAATGGTTTGCCGCTTCCCTGTCCTCCCTGGGGCTCGTTGGCAGGCAGGGATAGAAAATGAAGGTGACGCCGTCCCGCAGGAGCCGGGCGATGTGCCCGTGCACCAGCTTCCCCGGGTAACAGACGGACTCGGAGGGAATTGTCTCCATGCCGGACTCGTAGACGGTCCTGCTGGAGCGGGCGGACAGGCGAACGGAAAATCCCAGTCGGGTGAAGAACGTGAACCAGAACGGATAATCCTCGTAGATGTTAAGGACTCTGGGGATTCCGACCACGCCGCGGGGAGCCTCCCGAGGGTCCAGCGGCTGATAGCGAAAAAGTCTTTCATGCTTCCATGCAAACAGGTTGGGCACGGGCTCCGCAGAGGATGCCGGCGCGGCCGCCGCCCTGGCTGCGCCGGCGCGCGCTCCCCGCTCGCAGCGGTTGCCGGAAACGAAAAAGCGAGAGTCGGAAAACCGCGTGACGGTCAGCAGGCAGCTGTTCTGGCAAGATCTGCATCTTTCCATTGAAACGCGTGTCTGCAACCCGCGCAATTCTTCCCGGCCCAGCATCCCGCTGCGCTCTTGCCCGCATGCCCTCTGGCGCGCAATGAGGGCGGCCCCGTAGGCCCCCATGAGCCCGGCCACGTCGGGGCGAACGGCCCAGCGCCCCGAGATCAGCTCGAAAGCGCGCAGCACGGAATCATTCAGGAACGTGCCTCCCTGAACGACGACCTTCTCCCCCAGCTCTTCGGGGCTCTTCAAGCGGATGACTTTCTGCAGCGCGTTACGGATCACGGAGTACGAGAGCCCGGCGGAGATGTCCCCGACGCCGGCGCCTTCCTTCTGCGCCTGCTTGACCCGTGAGTTCATGAAGACTGTGCAGCGGGACCCGAGGTCAACGGGAGCGGCTGCCTGCAGGGCCTGGCTGCCGAACTGCTCGATGGGCATCCCCAGGGACTGGGCAAACGTCTCCAGGAACGAGCCGCAGCCGGACGAGCAGGCTTCGTTCAAAAGGATCGTGGAGATTGCTCCGTTGCTGATCTTGAGGAACTTCATGTCCTGCCCGCCGATATCCAGGATGGACTGGACGTCCGGGAGGAACTGGGATGCGGCCGCCAGGTGGGCAACGGTCTCCACCTCTCCATCATCCAGGCGAAAAGCCTCCTTCACCAACGCCTCTCCGTAGCCCGTGGAGCAGGATCGGGAGATCCACGCATCCTGGGGCAGGGCGCTCAGCACCTCGGTGATCATGCTGGTTGCAACCCCCAGCGGATCACCTCCGTTACCCTTGTACGCGGACCATGCGATGGCTCCTTCAGCATCGATCAGGACCGCTTTCGTGGTGGTGGAGCCGGCGTCAAGGCCGAAGAAAAGCGGGCCGTGCGAACGCGCAACGTCCGTTCTCGGGACCCGGGCCTTCCCGTGCCGATCACGGAACAAGGCCAGCTCATTGGCATCCCGGAACAAAGGCCGCATCCGCTCGACCTCGGGCTCCCTGACGCTGCACAGGCCGCGCGCGCGGTCGCGCAACTGGACCAGGGAAATGGGGCGTTCTTTCTTCGATGCAAGAGCGGCGCCCATGGCCACGAACAGCTCGGCGCGTTGAGGGGTGCGGATACTTTCGGGCGCCAGGCGCAGGGTTTTCACAAAGAGCTTTCGCGTTTCGGGAAGGAAGTGCAGGGGACCACCCAGGAATGCCACCGTGCCGCGGATGGGCTTTCCGCAGGCAAGCCCGGAAACCGTCTGGTTGACCACTGCCTGGAGCACGCTTGCGGCAATGTCCTCCCGGCGCGCCCCTTCGTTGATCAGGGGCTGCACGTCGGACTTCGCAAACACTCCGCAGCGCGCCGCAATGGGGTAGATGGCGGTATGGTTGCTGGCCAGCGCGTTGAGACCCGCGGCGTCCGTCTGGAGGAGCATCGCCATCTGGTCGATGAACGCCCCCGTGCCGCCGGCGCACGTTCCATTCATGCGCTGTTCGAGGCCACCGGTGAAATACGTGATCTTCGCGTCTTCTCCGCCCAGCTCGATGGCCACGTCCGTATCAGGCAGAAAACGCGAAACTGCCCGGGTGCCTGCGATCACTTCCTGCACAAAAGGGAGGTCGAGCCAACGAGAGACCGAAAGCGCGCCCGATCCCGTGACGGCGACGGTGAGAGACGTTGCGTCGCCTCCGCGGCGGCGCAGCGCGTCATACGCTGTTTCGATGATGGCGATAAGGGATCCCTGGATGTCGGCGTGATGGCGCTCATACGTGCTGAAGACAAGAAGGTCCTGGCTGTCGAGCACGGCCAGCTTGACCGTCGTGGAACCGATGTCGATTCCTGCGTGGCGTGGTGCGTTTGTCATGGTGCTGCCCGTCGATGGCACAAGTTACACTTTTGCATACATCAGTACCATCTCGGGCAGGGCAACGTCAAGACCTGGCGTTCCATGACGCATGGCCTTGCGTTGGGAGCATAGGTAGGCTATGCTCTTTGCGATGTGCGACCACTGCATGAAACACGGCGCCGGCGGGAAGTGGTACCTCAACGCGAAGAGCTATTCCGAGGAAGTCGCCGCCAAGTACGACCTCCGCGAGTTCCTCACGGAACAGTACAGAAACTTCGAGCAGATCTCCGTCCGAAAGGTGGGCGGCTTCAGCCCCGTGGGCCATGACCACCTGTTTCGCATGCCGATCATTGGCAGGATTGTGCGCCGCACGGCGGAGCGGATGCTCCACAGCACGCGGCCCCCGCGGAACCCCTTCCGTCCGGAAGGGCACATTGGGCAGGTGGTTCCCCTTGAGGATGCCGTTGCGATCCTCCAGACATGCGCGGCGGAACCCATCATAGAAAAAAACTGCATGTGCCGCTACATGACCCGCGGGGAAAAGGAAACCTGCTGCATTAATTTCGGCGTCATGTCGGAGATCATCGACAAGCTGCCGCGGTTCATCCCGGACAAGGGGAAATATCACTTGAGCCGGGACGAGGCGGTGCGCCGCTTCACCGAGCACAACCAGAAGGGCTACATCGGGACCATCTGGTACGGCCCTTACCCGTACATCAACAACCTTTGCTCCTGCAAGAGTCCGGAATGCGCCGGCATCCGGCCTCGGATGGACTTCGGCATCATGTCCATCCACAAGGCCGAGTACGTTGCGGACCTGCACCAGGGCCTCTGCCGGGGCTGCCTGCAGTGCGTGCAGCGTTGCCCGTTCAAGGCCATCCAGTTGGACCGCCGAACGGGCCGACCCGCGGTGGACCAGGACACGTGCTACGGCTGCGGAGTGTGCCGCCACGCCTGTGACACCCATGCCCTTTTCCTTGTCCCCCGGTCCGAGCGCCCCGCGCTGGCCGGCAAGTACTGACGGGCGTGCGGCGCAGAACCAGGATCCGTATCGACTATGCCCAGTGCGGCGACGGACGGGGAGTCGATCCCCGTGACTGCTGCCTCTGTCTCCGCGCCTGTCAGCCCGCCGTGTTCCTGCTTCATCAGACCATCGGCGCCCGGCAGCCGGATCCCTGCAATCCGCAGATATGGCGGGTGACCGCGCTCTGGCAGTCCTTGTGCACCGGCTGCATGAAGTGCGTCGAATCCTGTCCCAGGGGAGCAATTGCCGTGAGGTATTCCCGGTGAGCGAAAAATACGTGGTCATGGGCGGGGCAGGGATGCTGGGATTCGAGATTGTCCGCCAGCTCCTGAGCCGGGGGCATTTTGTGCGCGTCCTGGACATCGAGCCCATCCGTGATCCCTCTCATGAGCCACCGTACGAGATGGTTGTCGGCGACATCCGTGATCCCGCCGCGGTGGAGCTTGCATGCCGGGGGATGGACGTGGTGATCCAGACCGCGGCCGCAGTCTGGAACGTGCGAACTCCGCGGAGCCTCTACGAACAGGTCAACGTGGCCGGCAACAGGCTGGTAATCGACACCTGCCTTCGTCTGGGAGTGCCTCGCCTGGTTTACACCTCCTCCATGGATGTAGTGGTGGACGGCAGGGAGCCGATTGTCGATGGCGATGAGTCCCTTCCCTACCCCGCGCGCATGCCGAAGGATGCGTACAGCAGGTCCAAGATACTCTCGGAAAAACTGGTGCTGGCCTCAAACGGCCCCGGCCTGTGTACGTGCGTTCTGCGGCCCGTCGGCATGTACGGGCCGCGCGACAAATACCACCTGGGCAACATCATCGGCATGGCGCGCCGGGGCGTGTCTCTTCGTCTGGGTGACGGGACCGCGCGGTTCAGTCATGCGTATTCGGAGAATGTCGCGCATGCCCATGTGCTGGCAGCCCAGCGCCTGGAGCCGGGCTCATCCATTTGCGGACAAAGCTATTTCATCTGCGATCATTACCCTGCCGAGAACCTGTTCGATTTCATGGAGCCGTTTCTCCGCGCGCTCGATCTGCCTGTCCCGCGCCGGGCAATCCCTTATCGCCTGGCCTACGCGCTTGCAACGATGGCTGAGCTGGCGGCTCCGCGCTCGAACTTCAACCGCTTCGCCGTGATACAGACCTGCGTTGACCACACCTTCGTGGATGCAAAAGCCAGGCAAGACCTGGGCTATTTCCCCATCGTATCCCGGGAGGAAGCTTTCCTGCGGTCAGTGGAATGGCTGCGCCGGGAACCCGCGGCCGGCGGGTTAGTCATTCAAGGTTCGCGTGCCGCTCGAACATCTTCTGCTCGCCGATCTTCATCTCTTCCATGAGAAGGAGCACGCAGGAATCCAGGAGCAATCCAAGGGTCTGCTCGAACAGTGTTGCCATGGGCTGGAGGGATTTTACTGCCATGGCCGACGCCGACTTCGGCGACGGTGCGGGGACGCGGACAATTGTGCCCGCCATTGCCGCGATGGGGGATTCGGGGTCGATTGTGAGAAGAGCGATGTTGCCGCCGCGTTTTTTTGCCTGTCCGGCGATTGCGACCAGGCTGGATGTGCCGCCGGATCCCGACCCGACTACCAGCAGGTCCCCCGCGCAGAGCGCCGGCGTGGTGGCATCTCCCACGACGTAGGCCGGTTTGCCCATATGCATGATCCGCATCGCAAACCCGCGCATGGCAAGGCCTGATCTGCCCGCACCCGCAACAAACACCGCGCCCGCCGCCCGAATGGCCGTGGCCAGCCGGGTCATCTCTCCCGAGTCGATCAGGGCGATGACGGAACGGATCTCATCAACCGCGACGAAACGGACCTGTTCGTAGCTCATATTTTCAAAGTATACCTTACAAACGCCATGAAGCTGCAACTTGCCCTTGACAGTGAATCCCTGGCCGACGCGCTCGCCGTTCTGGAGAAGACAGCGGACCTGGTGGACATCGCGGAAGTCGGGACGCCTCTTGTGCTGCGGGAGGGCGCCGCCGCAATACGGGCGCTGAAGAAGGAGTTTCCCGGCCTTGTCATCCTGGCGGATTTCAAGATCATGGACGCAGGCGCCGAGGAGGCGGGGATAGCCTTCCAGGCCGGGGCCGACATCGTGACCGTGCTGGCGGCGGCTGAGACCGTCACTATCCGGCGGGCCTGCGAGGCAGCGCGCGCGGCCGGCGCCGAGGTCATGGCGGACTTGATTGCCGTTGCCGAACCCGCGCGGCGCGCCGTGGAGATTGCGGCCGCGGGGGTGCATTACCTGTGCTGTCACACGGCGTTCGACATGCAAGCCTTGGCCTCCGGCCCGGCAGGTGAGCTGGAGGAGGTGCGCGCCGCGCTCCCCGGCGCGCGGGTCGCCGTGGCCGGGGGCATCACGCCCCAGCGCATTGGCCTGCTCCGGCGGTTTGCGCCGCAGATCATCATTGTGGGCGGCTATGTCACGCGCTCAGACGACCCGCGCGCCGCGATCACCGAGGTCCGCATCGCCATGCGTTGAAAGGGCTTTGGTGGTATGATCGATCCCGAGGTGCAGCCATGAGCGCGAAAGAAACCCTGAGCTCCCGTGAACGTCTGTCGAAGTCCCTGGACCACAAGATGCCGGATCGTGTGCCAATCGATCTGGGCGGCTTCCAGACCGGTATCCACCGAAGAGCCTATGAAGCGCTCCTGCAGCACCTCGGCATGAAGGAGGAGATCTGCATCCTCGATCCCGTGCAGCAGCTTGCCAAACCATCGGAGGCCATCCTGCAGCGTTTCCACGTGGATACGCGGTATATCGGCGCGCACGGCCCTGAGAGTTTTCCGGGCGGCATCGTCAAGACCGCGCGCGGCGGGAAGAAGTGGCACGACCTCAAGGACGAGTTTGGAGTGGTGTGGTCCATGCCGGAAGACCAGATGCTTTTCATGGACATTTCGTACCATCCCCTGGCGGATGCGACGACCGAAGATCTTGCCAGCTACCCTTTTCCAAAAGGAAATGACCCCAGCCGTTTCACCGGCCTCCGCGCGGAGGCTCTCAGGATGCGGAAAGCCTCCAGCTCCGCCCTCTGTACGGCAATCGGCGGCGTAATCTATGAGACTTGCTGGTACATGCGCGGACTCGAGCGCTGGTTCATGGACATGCTGGAGAATCCCGGCTTCTGCGAGGCGCTCCTGGACCGCGTGCTCACATACTGGCTGGATTTCTACGATGGCTTCCTGGCAGAGATCGGGGACCTGGTGGACGTCGTGATGATAGGTGACGACCTTGCCGGGCAGAGCGGCCCGCTGTTCTCACCGGATTTCTACCGTCGGATCGTGAAACCGCGGCAGAAAGCCCTCGTGCAGCATATCAAATCGAAGACCAGGGCCAAGATCTGGTACCACACCTGCGGGTCCTGCGTGGAGTACATCCCGGACCTGATCGACAACGGCGCCGACATCCTGAACCCCGTCCAGATCAGCGCCCGTGACATGGACCCCCGGAGCCTGAAGCAGAAGTTCGGGACGCAGATGAGCTTCTGGGGCGGCGGCATCGACTCCCAGCGCGTTCTGCCCTTTGCCTCTCCGGGTGAGGTGCGGGATGAAGTTCGGCGCAACGTGGATATCTTCAAGGCCGGGGGCGGGTACGTGTTCAACAACGTGCACAACATCCAGCACGGCGTTCCACCGCAGAACATCGTGGCCCTGTACGACGCGGCGTACGAGTACGGCTTCTATTGAATCCAGCGCTCAATCCATGTGGAAGACTTCCTTCAACTGCACCTGGACCGGTGAGTTGTCAGGGTTGCACTCCATGATGTCGGCCATGTACTTCCACCACTTCTTGACGATCGGGTTGGAGGGGAGGAGGGCCGACATGTTGTGGTCTTTGAGCTTCTGGAAAGCGAACAGCGTGAGCGAAGGCTCGTCGAGGTAGATCGAATAGTCGGACACCCCGGCTCCCTCGAGCTCTTTGACCAGCTCGGGCCAGATCTCGTCATGCCGCCGCCGATATTCTGCCTCGAATCCCCGTTTGAGCTTCATTGTGAACGCTGCCCGTGTCATGAATCACTCCTTACTGGTGGACGAATGAGCCCCACCGCGACGGCGCTATGCCGGTCTTCTTGTGAAAGAGGCGGGAGAAATAATACTGGTCATCGAACCCCAGGCGGAAGGCCACCTCCTTGATGGGCAGCCCCCCGGCCTCCAGAAGCTCCTTGGCCTTCCGTATCTTGATGCTGATGAAGTACTGGTACGGCGTCATTGCCGTGTAGGATTTGAACACCGCGTTGAGGTGGGAGGTGCTGACGCCGAGCATCCCGCCGATTCCGTTGAGGTTCACTTCGCGGTAGATGTTCTCCTCCATGAAGAACTTGGCTTTCTCCACCAGCCTTTCGGAGCTGGAATGCTGCACCGTCTTCCTCTCATGGGCCAGGACCTCCGCGACGAGTGTCATGACCAGGGAGCTTGCCCGGATCTGGAAAAGGGGCTGCTGGCTCTGGAGGAGCTCGAAAATCCGTTCATAGATTGCAAGGAGGCTGTTCTGCAGCCCCACTTCGTACAGGGACTTGCGTGGTGTGAGGAACCCCTGCTCAAGCAGTTTGTCGGCATACGGGCCCTTGAACCCCACCCAGTACTCGGTCCATCCGACGTCGAAATCCGGCTTGTACTGGTGGCGGATTCCCGGGAAGATCATCATGACGGTCCCCGGGACGACGACGTGGGTTCTCTGGTTTATTTCGAATACCCCGCGTCCTTTTGTGACATAGATGATCTGATACTCGGCAAGGGTACGGCCCACCGCAACGCTCTTGAACGCCTGCGGGTGACCTTCCTTGTTCGGAGGGTATCTTGTCCGGGGGGCCACATCGGTGTAGCCGGCGTCCGTGCAAACCAGCTGCCACTTCTCATCTTCTTCGCTCCAGGTGAGATAGCGGAAGAAGCTGGTTCGCCCATTCGACAAGGCGCTCATTCAGTTCCTTTATACCTTTTTTCATCGTCCGGGACAAGTTTTGTCCATCATGGAGGATTAGTTCCATCCCTTGGGAAGAATAGTCCATTCCGAGCGGCGGAGCCTCCATTGGATACTGCAGGGTAATGCGCCAGCAGACTGGTGTGAGCGCTCGAAGCAGGGTCGGCCTTTTCGGCATTGGTCTGGATACCTACTGGCCGCAATTCAAGGGGCTGAAGGAGCGCCTGGAAGGATACCAGCGCTCCATTGCGGAGCGCCTCCTGTCCCTGGGGGTGGAGGTGGTCGACGCCGGCCTGATCGATTCACCCGACAAATCCCGGGCGGCCGCGCGGCTTTTCCTGGAGAAGGCCGTGGACGCCATCTTTCTCTACATTTCCACTTACGCGCTTTCGCACACAGTGCTTCCCGTTGCTCAAGAGACCGGCGTGCCGATCATCGTGTTGAACCTCCAGCCCGTTGCCGCCATCGATTACCAGAAGTTCAATTCCCTCGGAGACCGTGGCGTCATGACCGGGGAGTGGCTGGCCCACTGCCAGGCCTGTTGCGCGCCTGAGATCGCGAACGTCTTCAACAACTGCGGCATCGATTACAACCTCGTGACCGGATGGCTGAAGGAGGACTGGGCGTGGGACCAGATCAGCTCCTGGGTCGACGCCATTTCGGTGCGCAGGCAGATTCGCGACGCCCGCGTGGGCATCCTGGGGCACTACTACGCTGGCATGCTCGACGTTTATACGGACGTGACTCGCCTTGCCCGGGTGTTCGGGAGTCATTTCGAGCTCATCGAGATGGACCTGCTGAAGAGCCATCGTGACCGGGTTACCCCGGAGGCGATCCGCGCGAAGCTGGCCCAGTTCCAGAAAGAGTTTCGTGTGTCCCCCGAGTGCGGGAAGGATGAGCTGGAGCGCGCTGCCCGGACCTCCTGCGCGCTCGACTCACTCGTTGCCGCTTCCCGTCTCGGCGCCATGGCCTACTATTATGAGGGAGTGAGCGGGAGCGAGCACGAGGACATCGTCACCTCTGTCATCGCGGGAAACACGCTGCTCACGGCGCACCACGTCCCGATTGCAGGCGAGTGCGAGGTCAAGAACGTCATGGCGATGAAGATCATGGACTGCCTGGGTGCCGGGGGTTCCTTTTCCGAGCTGTACGCCATCGACTTCAATGACGATGTCGTCTTGTGGGGCCACGACGGCCCTGCGCACCCGGCCATTGCGGAGGGACCGGTGGGGCTCGTGCCGCTGCCCGTGTACCATGGCAAGCCAGGCAAAGGGCTTTCGATCCAGATGAGCGTCCGTCAGGGCCCCGTCACTTTGCTCTCCGTTGTCCAGGGAAGGGGCGGCTCGACATTCTTTCTCACGGCTGAGGGAGAGTCGGTTGCGGGCCCGACCCTCCAGATCGGCAACACCAACAGCAGGTACCGTTTCCCCCTGTCCGCCCGGGAGTTCACGGACCGCTGGTCGAAGGCGGGGCCCGCGCATCACTGCGCCATCGGGGTAGGGCACATAGCTGACAGGGTTGACAAGCTCGCGCATCTCCTCAAAATCGAGTGTCTGAGGGTCTGTTGACAGGAGTCCGACAAAGTGGCTGACCGCATTCTTGAGCTTTCGCACATCACAAAGACATTCCCGGGCGTGAAGGCGCTCGATGACGTTCATTTCGACCTGAGGCACGGTGAGATCCACGCGCTCATCGGGGAAAACGGTGCGGGCAAGTCGACTCTTATCAAGGTGATCACCGGCGTGTACCAACCCGACGCCGGGCAGATTCTCTTCGACGGCTCGCCGGTGGAGATCCGCAGTACGGCGGATTCCCAGAGGCTCGGCATAGCGGCCATCTACCAGCACGTCACCTGCTACCCCGACCTCTCCGTCACGGAGAACATCTTCATCGGGCACGAGAAGATCCAGGCCTTCACGCGCAAGATCGACTGGAAAGACCTCCACCAGAGGGCGGGCGAGCTGCTTGCCCAGCTGGACGCCGACTTCGACCCCCGGGCGCTCATGGGGAACCTCTCGGTGGCCCAGCAGCAGATCGTGGAGATCGCCAAGGCGCTTTCCACCAATGCCCGCATCATCATCATGGACGAGCCGACGGCGCCCCTCACGGCGCGGGAAAGCGAGGACCTCTACCGGACCACCGAAGGCCTGCGCGACAAGGGTGTTTCCATCATTTTCATTTCCCATCGCATGGAGGACATGTACCGTCTTGCTTCGCGCGTGACCGTGTTCCGCGATGCGCGCTACGTGGGAACGTGGAACCTCAACGAAGCGCGGCGCGAGGATCTCATCATGGCCATGGTGGGCCGCGAGATCACGCAGTTCTTCCCGAAGCGCCGGGTGGCCATCGGGGAGGAGATTTTCCGCGTGGAGGGCCTTTCCCGGACGGGGTACTTCAAGGACGTGTCCTTCTCCCTGCGAAAGGGCGAGATCCTCGCCATCACCGGCCTGATCGGCGCCGGCCGCACCGAGGTCTGTGAGGCAATCTATGGCGTCACTCATCCTGACCGGGGACGCATCGTCCTGGAGGGCCGGGAGCTCCACATCGCCAATCCGGCCCAGGCAATCGAGCTGGGAATCGGGTACCTGCCGGAGGACCGGCTGCGCCAGGGCCTCGTGCTGGAATGGGAGCTGGCCAAGAACGTGACGCTCCCGACCCTCGGAAAGTTCTCCACCCTGGGCTGGCTCCATCCAAAGAAGGAGAATGCAGTCACGAAGGAGCTGGCGGAAAAGCTCGAGGTGAGAGCGGGCAGCGTCTTCGACCTGGCCGCCACGCTGTCCGGGGGAAACCAGCAGAAGATCATTGTCGCCAAGCTCCTTGCCGGCACCATGAAGGTCATCATCCTCGATGAACCGACCAAGGGCGTGGACGTGGGGGCCAAGACGGCCATCTTCAATATCATGACCGACCTCGCGGGGACGGGGTACGGCATCATCATGGTCTCTTCGGAAATGCCGGAGGTGCTCGGCATGAGCGACAGGATTGTCGTCATGAGGGACGGGAGGGTTGCCGCGATTCTCGACACCGCCACTGCTTCTCAAGAGCAGATCCTCCGCGCCGCAATGCCGGAAACGGTGCACGCATGAGACGCTCGGCATCATTCACAGAGAGCTTCCGTGAGCTGGGTCTCCTGGCCTTCATTGTCGTGATCTGCGCCATTTTCCAGATCCGTAACCGCAACTTCCTGACCCTCGGCAATATCCAGGATCTTCTCACCAACACGGCAATCCTCAGCATCATGTCGGTGGGGATGATGATGGTGATCCTCACGAGGGGCATCGACCTCTCCGTCGGGGCTATTGTCGCCGTCGCGGGCATGGTCAGCGCGTTGACAGTGAACCTGTTCCGCGGCATCTCCCCCGTCGCTTCGATCCTGGAGGCGGTTGCCGTGGGAACCGTGGCGGGAGTCCTCAACGGGCTCCTGGTGGCGCGGTTCAACGTCCTGCCCATCATCGCGACCCTCGGCACCATGAACATCATCCGTGGCGTGACCTACGTCATCAGCGGGGGAGCATGGGTAAGCTCCTATCAGATGTCGCACGGCTTCAAGCAGATCGCAACCGGCGGGGTGCTCGGGGTGAGCAATCCCATCATCATTGCCGTGGTGATCAATGTCGTGTTCTTCTATTTTATCAACCACATGCGGACGGGGCGCCAGATCTATGCCGTGGGCTCCAACCCGGAGGCCGCGGACATTTCCGGCATCCCTCGCCGGCGGATCATCTGGCTGGTCTACACCCTCATGGGCGCCCTTTCGGGACTGGGGGGAGTGATCTGGGTGGCCAAGTTCGCCTCGGCACAGAGCGACACGGCAACCGGCTTCGAGCTGTCCGTCATTGCCGCCACCGTGCTTGGCGGCGTGAGCATAGCCGGGGGAAGCGGGAAAGTGTCGGGATTGATCCTGGGAACCATCCTCCTGGGCATCCTGAACAACGCCCTGCCGCTCATCAATGTTTCCCCGTTCTGGCAGCAGGCAATCCAGGGGATCGTGATCCTGGCGGCCGTGCTCACCAACGTCATGGTCAAGAGAAACAACCAGAGGTTCGCGCTGCGCAGGCGCGCCATTTAGGGAGTGAATGGTGGAAAGGTCTATTCGGGTCGAAAGGCTGTGGAGCTGGCGCACGTTCTTCCTGCAATGGGAATGGCTGCTCGTTCTGATATTCATCGCGGTCAATATCGTCAACAGCACTCTCTCTCCCTATTATTTCACTGCTGACACGTTCCTCCAGACCCCGATGACGTTCCTCGACATGGCTTTCCTTGTGCTTCCCATGACCATGGTCATCATCCTGGGGAATATCGACATCTCGGTGGGCTCGACCGTCGCCCTTTCCGCGGTCGTCATGGCGGTGGCGTACAACGCAGGCCTCCCCATGGTGCTGGCCGTCATCCTGTGCCTTCTTGTTGCCAGCGCATGCGGCTTCATCAACGGCATCCTGATGACGAGATTCAAAGAGCTGTCATCCGTCATCGTGACGCTGGCCACCATGATCATCTACCGGGGAATCGCCTACGTCATCCTCCAGGACCAGGCCGCGGGGAAGTTTCCGAAATGGTACTCCTCCCTGGGCTGGGGCTCGGTGGGCAGGGTGCCCATCATCCTCATCGTGTTCGCCGTCTGTGCCGTGGTTTTCGGGCTGCTGCTGCACAAGACGAGCTTCGGGCGCAAGATCTATGGCATGGGGAGCAATCTCACAGCGTCCCGCTACTCGGGGGTCAAGACTGACTCCATCATCATGATCGTGAGCGTGCTCACCGGTCTCATGGCGGGGTTCACGGCCCTTTTCCTCACCTCGCGCATGGGCAGCACACGGCCGAACGTGGCCCAGGGCTACGAGCTGTCCGTGATCGCAATGGTCGTCCTGGGCGGCGTGAGCACCTCCGGAGGCAAGGGGAGGATTGCGGGTCCATTGCTTGCCATCTTCATCATCGGGTTCTTGAACTACGGGCTCGGGCTGGTGAATGTCCAGGCGCAAGTGCTCTTGATAATCGTGGGGCTTCTTCTGATCCTCTCGGTTCTCGTTCTCAATATCAGGTTTCGTGGACGGTTCCAGCGTTCGGTGCCCTCAGCGGCGAAAAAGGTCGCCGCCCAGGAGCATCCGAACGAATCAACTCCATAAGGAGGAGGACGCTATGCGAAAGTTTCTTATCAGGGCTGCCGTGATCACCGCGATCATGGCAATCGCGCTTCCTGTCGCGCTCTTCGCGGGCGGCGCAAAGGAAGGCCAGGGCGGCGCCATGTCGGCGGGCGCTGCAAAGTACGCCATCGTGTTCAAGAACACCGGGAACCCATACGGTGACAGGCAGATGGGCGGGTTCAAGGCCGGCATCGAGGAGCAGGGCTTCCAGGCCATCCTTCGCGCCCCTGACCAGCCCACGGCCGAGGCGCAGATCCAGATCCTGGAGCAGCTCATCTCCCAGAAGGTGGCGGCAATCTGCATCGTCGGCAACGACAAGGACGCGCTGCAGCCGGTCCTCACCAAGGCCATGAGCCAGGGCATCAAGGTGTTTTCGCTCGACTCGGGCGTCAACCCGCAGAGCCGTCTGGTCCACGTCAACCAGGCTGACTCGGAGAAGATCGGCACCACGCTGATCGAGGCCGCCTACGACATGTCCGGCGGGAGCGGCGACATCGCCATCCTCTCCGCAACCAGCCAGGCGACGAACCAGAACCTCTGGATCGACTTCATGAAGAAGACGCTCGCCCAGCCGAAGTACGCGAACCTCAAGCTGGTGAAGATCGCCTACGGTGACGACATCCGCGACAAGTCGGTTTCAGAGGCGGAAGGTCTGCTGCAGTCCTTCCCCGACCTGAAGGTCATCATTGCCCCCACCACGGTCGGAATCGCGGCCGCGGGCAAGGTGCTCACGGACAAGGGCCTTGGTGGAAAAGTTTTCCTCACGGGTCTGGGTCTGCCCTCTGAGATGGCCACCTACATCGAGAACGGCGTGTGCCCGTACATGTTCCTGTGGAACCCGATCGACGTCGGATACCTCGGGGCGTATACCGCGACAGCGCTCGTGACCGGCAAGATCACCGGCAAGGTTGGTGAGAAGTTCACCGCCGGGCGCCTTGGCGAGAAGGTCATCACGCAGGCACCGGACGGCGGGACCGAGATCCTGCTTGGCCCCCCGTTCAAGTTCGACAAGAACAACATCGAGGACTGGAAGAAGGTGTATTAGACATTCAGAGCCAGGCGCCTCTGGCGCATCCCTGTCTACGGGCCCCTCCGTCGGGGCCCGTCTTGTTTGTGCGCTGGGCATGTTCACCAGCTTTGGGGTGGAAGTCCCCTCGCCAACCTGGTGGAGGTGAAGGCGTAGCGAAACGCAAGGGCACCTATCCCGCGAGGGCGTGTCCGAAGGAAGCGTGGAGCAAAGGCGTGAGCCGACGAACAGAAACTGGATACGAGGCATACCGGGTTGGGCGAGCGGGCAAATGACCGACAAGCCCATATCCATCAAAGGCTCGGGTTGTAAATCCAGCGGTTGTGCGCCGAAGGCGGGTGAGCTTACCCCAGGAGGTCTGGCAGATGTCTCGAAGAGAAGACTGAGGGATCCGTGAGGGTTCCTGATCGTCTGCCAGAAGTCAGCAGAGGGCATAGTAGGGCCGTTGGCCCGAAGGCCCGAACGGCAAGAAGGCGAGTACAGGGAGCGACTCGGCGTGAGACAGCGACAGAAAATCCAGCATGAGCTGGCCTTCGAGGATGCGGGTAGGGGTGAAACCCCGAGATCATCCGAGGGAAGGGTCGAAAGCACGACGGCGGGACTCAGCACGGAAAGCCAGACGAACACGGACAAGCTGATGGAGGAGGTCTGCGAGAAGGAGAATCTGAAGGAAGCGCTGAGACGCGTGAAAGCCAACGCAGGAGCAGCAGGAATTGATGGAATGATGGTCAAGGAACTGCCAGACTTCCTGCGGGAGAATTGGCTGCGAATCAAGGAGCAGCTTTTGTCAGGCACCTATCGGCCCCAGGCTGTGAGGCGGGTGGAGATACCGAAATCGGGAGGAGGCATGAGGAAGCTCGGCATCCCGACGGTGGTAGATCGATTCGTACAACAGGCGGTGCTGCAGGTGCTGCAAAAACAGTGGGACCCCACATTCAGCGAACACAGCTACGGATTCAGGCCGCAGCGATCGGCCCATCAGGCGGTGGCGAAGGCGCAAGAATACATTCAGCAGGGTTACGACTGGGTCGTGGACCTTGACTTGGAGAAGTTCTTCGACCGCGTGAACCACGACGTGTTGATGAGTCGAGCCGCCAGAAGGATCAGCGACAAGCGGATGCTGAAGCTGATTCGAGCATTCCTGAACTCGGGAGTGATGGAGAACGGGCTTGTGGGACCGACGGAGGAGGGTACGCCGCAAGGCGGACCTCTTTCGCCGCTTCTGTCCAATCTGCTGCTCGACGATCTGGACCGAGAGCTAAAGCGACGCGGACATCGCTTCGTTCGCTACGCGGATGACTGCAATATCTACGTTAAGAGCGAGCGGGCGGGTCAGCGGGTGATGGAAGGCGTGAAAGACTTTCTCACACGTAAGCTCAGGCTCAAGGTAAACGAATCGAAGAGCGCGGTGGCACGGCCAAAGGATAGGAAGTTTCTCGGGTTCAGCTTCACAGGGGGAGAATCAGTAAAGCGGCGCATTGCGCCGCAGGCGGTTCTCCGCTTCAAGGAACGGATTCGAGAGCTGACACGGCGCACACGCGGAATCAGTATCGAGCGGATGGTCGGAGAGCTCCGCACCTACATGCTCGGATGGCGGGGATACTTCGGCTTCTGTGAGACCCCCAGCATACTCAGGGACTTGGATGGATGGACCCGAAGGCGTCTGCGCTGCCTTCTGTGGAAGCAGTGGAAACGCGGGAAGGTCCGCTTCAAGGAACTGAAGTCGCGGGGAATCGGCAAAGCCCTGGCCGCACAAACGGCCGGAAGCGCACATGGACCATGGAGGCTGAGTAACAGCCCCGCGCTGGCCCATGCGCTGCCGAATGCTTTCTTCGACTCCCTCGGCTTTCCGTCGCTTGCCACATGAGCGCTCAATCTTGCCGAACCGCCGTATGCGGACCCGCATGTACGGTGGTGTGACAGGGAAAGCCCGTGAGGGCTCACCTATGTCGATTTCAAATGCCCGGCCGCCGGGGCTCCTCATCAGGCGGACTCCCTTTGTAGAAATACGGAACGCCAAACGTCCACAGGAGCACGGCGAGCGCCCCGATCCACCCGACGTAGAGGTGGTAGGTGACAAAGGGTCCTCCCATCGTGTAGGACCAGATGGCAAACGCAACCGCGGAGACAGCCACCGCCACCCACTGAGGTCCGAGGTCCCGGGCCGGGTCACGTGTCGCCCAGGCGCGGATCAGGATCACCGCCAGGAAGCAGATCCCGGTCCATGCCGCCGATCCGACGTCCTGGCCGGCGGGGATCGCCCCGACCCCCACGAGGTAAAGACCGACGACCTCGGCCGGTATCAGCTTGATGAGTCGATCCAGATACATCTGAAAACCGGAGGCGCTTCCGTCCGCCCCTGCAACTCCCTGTTCGATCCTCACTATCGATGCCATTGTTCCGACCTCCGCCTCCCCCCTTCCCATCATTACCGACGACGGTCATGGTCCGTTGCCAGGCCGTGTCTTCTGGACAACCGCCGAATGGTGCGTCGGGTATTCTTTAAGGGAAGGAAGGAGAGGGACGGAAGGGATGATCCGCAGGGTTACACGTCCGTCTGTCATAGACGACCTGCTGACGAAGAACCCGTTTTCAAGGCCCGCAGAGGCGCTCGATACAGTGATGGCCCTCGTCTACCATTGGACAGCGAATCCGGGCGCATCCGCAAAGGCCAATCGAGACTATTTTGAAAGTCTCAAGAACCAGAAGCAACCAGGGGCAAAGGCGACGTACGCGTCCTCCCATTTCGTCATCGATCAGGACGGCAGCATAATCCGCTGCATCCCTGAAAGAGAGGAAGCCTGGCATGTCGGATCATCCGAGGCAGATCCAGCGTCCGGGAAAATCTACACGGACTGGGCGCGCGGGCATTTTGGGACGTATGCGGAATCTCCGTCGACAACCTCGCCGAACCGCTGCACGCTCGGGATCGAGATGTGCCCCATCAACGCGAGCGGCGATTTCACGGAACGCACTCTCCTGGCCGCCGCAGACCTGGGCGCGTTCCTGGTCAGCTCATACGGGCTGGACCCCATTTCGGATATCGCCACCCATCACATGGTGGTCGGCTGGAAGGACTGTCCGCGGCTGTGGACCGTCCATCCCGATCTCCTTGACGCGTTTCGCCGAACAGTCGCCTCGCGGGTGGCCGCATGAAGAGGTTTCGGTCTCACGTCGCTCTTGCCGTGGACGGCGGCGGCATCAGGGGAACCATGGTGGTCCGCGCGCTTTCCGTGCTCGAGGACAGGAAGGCATTCGGAGGAAAGACCGCCGACAAGGTCTTCAACCTGTCCGCCGGCACCTCCACGGGCTCCATCATCTGCGCCGGTCTCGCGGCGGGCCTGTCGGGCGGGAAATTGTACGATCTCTACCGGGCGCTGGGGCCGCAGGTCTTCAAGACCACGCTCCGGAGCCTGCTCTGGCCCCTGTTTCGCTATCGTTTCGACCCGGGGCCCTTCGAACGATTCCTCGCTCACTCCATCGGTCCGGTGACGATGCGGGACATCGGACCCATGAGCCTCGTCATCACGACATTCGACCTCGTGGAAAACCGCACCCGGTTCATAAAGTCGGGGAAGTCCGATTACGCCGACTGGCAGGTGGCCACTGCCGTGCGCGCGTCCTGCGCCGTCCCCACGTACTTCCCGCCGGTGAAGGGGCAGTTCGTGGATGGG
Organism: uncultured Spirochaetota bacterium; assembly: GCA_963710335.1. Classification (GTDB taxonomy): domain Bacteria; phylum Spirochaetota; class Spirochaetia; order SZUA-6; family Fen-1364; genus Fen-1364. Next base: position 292,355 of record CAVQAA010000021.1, on the reverse strand, counting down.
GGCGTGGGGTCTTATTCGAACCCCTGTTATCTTGCCGCCTACGAGGCGTGCATCGTCAGGAAATGGGACCCGGCGGAGACGACGCTCATCAGCTTCGGCGCCGGCCGGGATCCTCACACGCTGAAGCGCGGGGATGCTGACCGCTTCCGACCCTGGGACTGGCTTGCGCCCATCCTGGATGCTTTTCAGCAATCGGCTGACGACGAGCAGCTGCGCGTGGTCAAAACCTTTTTCCGAAAGCTCGATTTCCGCCGGTTCCAGGTGAACCTGGCCAGGCCGATCGCGCTCGACGATGCGAGCGAAGACACTCTCAACCAGCTGGCCCGCTACGGCGATGAGCTTGCCGACATGGTCATGAAAGACCGGACTGACACCGAAGTCATGGCAGGCGCCTTCGCGCTGCCGCCGGCGATGCGTCGGTAGGAGGTCCGTATGTCCATGGTTCCCGGAGCGGTTCGCGACAGACCCCCACGCAACAGATCCCAGGCGCATCCGGGCGTGCATCCCCTCTCCGAGCTTACCCACAGCTCGCAGCGCTTCCAGCCGCTTCCTGCCCCCCTGGGGCCGCCCCCCTACCACGTGGACCTCGCGAGCGTCGTGCCAGAGATCGAGCAGCGCGCGGCGCGCGACAGGAAAATCGCCTTCCACGCGGTCGGGGACACCGGCGGAATCAAGGACGCCACCTTCCAGAACGACGTGGCCGCCGCCATGGTGGAGGACCTGGTCGGCGGCTCTCCGTCCCCGTCTTTTTTCTATCATCTCGGGGATGTCGTGTATTTCAACGGAGAGGTCAACGACTACTACTCGCAATTCTACGAGCCGTATGAGCAGTACCGCGCTCCCATCCTCTCCATCCCCGGCAATCACGACGGGGATCCGGTGGATCAGACGCAGACGTCCCTCGACGGATGGGTGCGGTATTTCATGACGCGATCCCCCGGCGTGGACCCCGTCTCACGGGATGCCCCCCGCGTTACGCTGTCCCTGCCGAATGTCTACTGGACTCTCACGGGGCCGTTCCTGACGCTCGTCGGGATGTACACGAACGTTCCCGAGCACGGGTCCATCGATTCCGCGCAGCTGCAATGGCTCATCCACGAGTTCGACCAGGCGCCGAGGGACAGGGCCTTCGTCGTTGCCCTGCACCATCCGGTGTACTCGTTCGACGATCACCACAGCGGCAGCTCGCGGATGGCGGACGCCATCCAGCAGGCCATCAATGACACCCGGCGCATCCCCAACCTCGTCCTCACCGGCCACGTGCATAACTACCAGCGGATCGAAAAGAGCATTCACGGGAACGTCGCGGTGCCCTTCCTGGTGGTGGGCGGGGGAGGCTACCACAACCTCCATCATTTCAACACCGACGTTCATCCGAAGGACGGCCCGACCACTGATCCGGATACGGGAGCCACCCTGGTGGCGGGCGTGGACCATGAGTGGAGCTACCTGGTGTTGAGCGTGGACGCAAAAAACCTGAGCGGCGTCGCAACCACGGTGGCCCGGGACGGGAAAATAACCAGGAACGTGGATCGATTCAGCTATCCCGCCGCCGCCCTCAGCCTTCCTCGAGGCGTCGTGGCGGAGCTGTGAACGGAGGTGAAAATGAATCCCCGTCGAGAGCTGCTTCCGAGCGGCGCACACCGCAAAGAGAGGGCCGGGAAGGAAGCCGGAAAGGGCCGGCCCGCCCGGCTGGACTATCCGGCCGCGAAGGTCGGCGCAGCCGGAAACGTCACCGTATTATATGATCCGGCTCTCGGGAATCAAGGCAAGTCGCTTGCCGCACAGTTGGTGAGCGTCGTCGGAGGCCCGTACAATGACCTGCAGACGCTTTTCGGGATGCCCGGGGCAGCGGTCAATGTCATCGTTGCGCCCCTGAGCGGCCGCAACGACGGCTCGGGAGGCGCCTACCATTACGGGTGCGATTTTTCCTCCGGCGGTGATCTGTACCTCGATGCCACGTTCGCCAGCACGGCGGCGAATTCCCTGAATCTCGAGCTTGGCTTGTACGTCGCGGAGCTCTCTGAATCCTTCATGGGCCCGCAGAACAAGGGATGGGGCTGCGGATTCTCGAACGGAGAAGCGCTTTCCCGATTCTGCTCAGAGCAGGCCACTCCCCCGGGCACCATGGCGGGGTTTGCCACCGGTCCCGCATGGGATCAGGCGGGTCGGCCGGATTGGGTCAACACGACCGAACAAACGGATGGCAACGCCATCAGCACCGGCTGCGGCATCGTCTACATCTACTGGATGCTCTCCCTCGGGTTTGCGGCTTCGAAGATCGTCCAGGCCGGAGGCAACACCTTTTCCGCAAACTATCAGACCCTGACGGGCAAGGCGAGCGCTTACCAGGACCTGCTTGCCGCTCTTCAGGGCACGACGATAACCTCTGATAATCCCTTCGTCTCCTGAGTCGTGACAGCTCGGCTTGCAGAGAACGGGGCTTTCCCTTCATAATTGCCTCGCAATGAAAGACATGCATTCTCAGGTACTGGCTGCCGCCAGGGAGCTCAGGGACTATTCAGCCGAAACGCTCTCTTCCATCGTAAAGATCCCCTCGTTCAGCGGGAAAGAGGAGAACGTCTGCCGGAAGATCGAATCGCTCTGCCGGGAGGCCGGGTTCGAGGAAGTCCGCATCGACGGGCTGGGCAACGTGATAGGTCGGGTGGGAAAGGGCCCGCGGAAGCTCGCCATCGACGCGCACATCGACACGGTGGGTGTCGGCGACAAGTCCCAGTGGAAGACTGATCCCTTCTCGGGCACTATCAAGGACGGGCTGGTGCTCGGACGCGGCACGTCTGACCAGAAAGGCGGGGCCGCGGCCATGATCGCCGCCGGGCAGGATTCTGCATGAGTTGCGCTACGACGCCGATTTTTCCGTGTACTTTACGTTCACGGTGCTGGAAGAAGACTGCGACGGACTGTGCTGGCTCTACCTCATAGAGAAGGAAGGCTTCAAGCCGGAGTTCGCGGTCTCCACGGAGCCGACCTCCTGCCGGTTGTACCGCGGGCACAGGGGCCGCATGGAGATCGAGGCGACGATTCGCGGGGTCTCAGCGCATGGCAGCGCCCCCGAGCGCGGAGACAGCGCGGCATACAAGGCGGCGCGGGCCGCCCTGGCCATGGAAAAGCTCAATGAAAAGCTTGCCTATGATGAGTTCCTGGGCAAGGGGACAGTGGTTGTCTCGAAGGTGGATGTGCACGGCCCCAGCCAGTGCGCGGTTCCCGACCAGGGGAGCATCTACCTGGACAGGCGCCTTACATGGGGCGAAACAGCCGAGATTGCCCTGGACGAGGTGCGAAAAGCGATGGGCAAGGACGCGGAGAAAGTGGGCATGCCGGGTTACGACGGAAAGGGCTGGAACGGGGCCAGCTTCCGGCAGGACCTGTATTTCCCCACGTGGAAAATTCCTGAAGATCACCCCCTGGTGGCGGCGGGGCGGAAGGCCCATCATGCCCTTTTTGGCAAGGAGCCGGAAGTGGGGAAATGGACCTTCAGCACGAACGGCGTGGCCATCTGCGGCAAGCACGGCATTCCGACCATAGGGTTCGGTCCCGGAGATGAGGACAAGGCGCACGCCCCCAACGAGCACACCCGCATCGATGACCTTGTGACGTGCAGCGCTTTCTACGCCATGCTGCCGCTGGCGCTGGGCAAATAGGGCTACCGCCGCAAACGGCTTGCCACGGCGCTGTACCCCACCGCGGCCGCCGCCGTAAGAACCCCCACCGATGCCAGCGGCCCGACAAACGGCAATACCGCCACGGAGACGGCAAGGGATATCCACGGCAGCGCGCGTTTGGCGCCCCGGACACTGAGCAGCTTTGTGCCCGCCGCGGAGCCGATCACATAGACCAGGACCGCCGCCCCGCTGGGGATCAGGAGAGCGGTCTGCAGGTTCACGTTGAACAGGTAATAGACGATCAGCATGGCAAGGGACAGGCCGGTGAGCAGGGTGAGTGCCCGCACCGGCGAGCCCGTCCTGGGGCTGACTTGGGCGAAAAAGCGGGGAAGGGCCCCGTCAATGGCAACCGCAAGGGCCACGCGCGACATGCCGGTCATGTACGCGTTGACGGTCCCGAAGATGATCACAAGGGCCAGGATCGAGGTTCCCGCGGCGCCATAGATGCCGAGAACGTTCGAGAATATTGCGGCAAACGGAGCGACGCTTCCCCCGGCCTCATAAGCCTTTGTTCCCACCGTGACAAAAGCCACGGCGAGATAGAGCGTCCCGATCACAGCGACGCTGAGCAGCACGCTGCGGTGGAAATCCCGTTCGGGGTTTTTGAACTCCTCCGCCACGTTGGATACGTTCTCGTAACCGAGGTATGACCAGAAGATGAGGGCAGCGGCCGTGCCCACGGGCAGAAGGCCGGCCGGCGTGAACGGCGTGAAGCTCCGCGCTTGCACGGACCCGATGGAAAAGGCCACCGCAAGCACCAACAGCACCAGAATGGTCCCCACGATTCCCAGCTGGACCCGGTTGCTGAAGACGATGCCGCGCAGGTTGATCACATAGGGGACGAAGATCACCGCGTATCCTATGAGGTACATCTCCAGCCTGCCCATGGGGAACGCATATCCCAGATATGAGGCCGCAATCAGCGTCACGGCGGGAGCACCCGCGATGAACCACAAACCGAAAAGCCAGCCCGCTGCCGCCGCGACATGGGGACCAAAGGCTTCCCGTGCGAACGCATACACGCCTCCGGACTGCGGGCTTCGGGCGGAGAGGGAGGCGAATGTGTACGCGAACGGGTAGCTCGCCACCCCGAGCAGCACCCAGGCAAGCAGGGACCCGGGCCCGGCTATCTGCGCTGCAAGGCCGGGCAGAACCAGAACGCCGGAGCCCAGGACGGAGCTCACGTACAACGCGACGGCATGGCGAAGGGTGATTACCTTGCGCAGCGGCATAATGAGGACCAATATACGGCGGAGCACGGTCAATCGGCGACAAAAGGAGGGCGCATGATCCCAATCGGCGACGACAATACGGGCAGGCGGACCATCCCCTGGGTCACGTGGTTACTGATTGCCGCGAACGTCGTTGTATTCGTTCTATTCGAGGGGCTCGGCACCAACGAGCGCTTCATCAACGCCTACTCCGCCGTGCCCATGAAGATCCTGACTGGCAGGGACATCGTTACGCGGGACCACGTTGTCCTGGATCCGAGCAGCGGACAGCGCGTCCTGGTGCCGGGGCTTCAGCACACGCCGGTGCCCATGTGGCTCACCATCCTCACGTCAATGTTCATGCACGCCGGCATAGCCCACATTGCGGGCAACATGCTGTACCTGTTCATTTTTGGCGATAACATAGAGGACCGGCTGGGGCATTTCAGGTACCTTCTTTTCTATATCTTTTGCGGCACCGTGGCCTCCCTGTCGCAGGTGTATGTCACCGAGCTTACCCACGGAAACCTCCTGGTGCCCAGCCTCGGTGCCTCGGGGGCCATTGCCGGAGTCCTTGGCGGCTACCTCCTCCTGTTCCCCCGAAACCGTGTTCGGGTGCTGCTTTTTCGATTCATCACCTCGGTGCCCGCCATCTTCGCCGTCGGTATCTGGTTTCTTTTCCAGGTCATCTCGGAGCTTGGCGTGCTGGGGCGGGACACCGGCGGGGGCGTTGCGTACGCCGCGCACATTGGCGGCTTTGTCGCGGGGTTCGTCACGGTGAAGCCGTGGGGCGCCGGCAGGCGGGCTTGACCGTCGCGTCACGGCTTCCATTTGCACCCGGCCCCGTCGAACATTATTATCAACGGTGGAAAAGGGGGCGGCATGCAAAAGTCGGGTGCGTTTCGGGATCGCTACGGTCCGTGGGCCCTCGTGGCCGGTGGTTCCGAAGGTCTTGGCGCGGCTTTCGCCTTGGAGATCGCCGGCTTCGGGCTTAACCTGCTCCTTGTTGCCCGCCGTCCCGGGCCGCTGGAGCAGACGGCATCCCGGCTGCGCGAGCAGACGGGCGTGGAGATACGAACGGTGTCCGTGGACCTTGGCGCGCCTCTCGGTCTGAGTGAGGTGACGCGCGTGGCAAAAGATCTGGATATCGGCCTCCTTGTCCACAACGCAGCCTCCTCCTACGAGGGGCCGTATTTCAGGACGAACCTGGCGAAGTATCGACACGTGATCGACGTCAATTGCTTCGGCGCCCTGGCCCTCATCGACGCGGTGGCCGGGCCCATGAGGGAGCGTCGGCGCGGGGGCATCATCCTGATGTCCAGCATGGCCGCGTTCCAGGGCTCGCCGTACGTCACGGTGTATTCCGCGACCAAGGCGTTTCTCCTGTCCCTGGCCGAAGGTCTTGCCGTCGAGATGAGACCCGAAGGAGTTGATGTGTTGGCATGCTGCCCGGCCGTGGTGAGAACGCCCAACTATCTTGCCAGCAGGCCGGACGGGGCCAAAGCGACCCCCGTTGACGTGGAGCCGGACGTCGTGGCCCGGGAAGCGCTGCATGCCCTGGGGCGCCGCTCCGTGCTGATCCCCGGCGCCAAGGTTCGCGCCGCGCACCTTGCAATGCGCCTCATGCCGCGCAGCGCCGCCGTGGCCGCCATGGGCAGCAGCACGCGCGCGATGTACGGAGAGAAATGACCATGCTGAAAGAGAAGACGCCCCTGGCGCAACAGACGCTTCTACGAAACTGTTTCTTCATCCAGCCCTCGGCGGAACAGGAAGGGATTCGAGGCCAGGATATCCTGATCCAGGGCAACCTCATTTCCGGGATCGGCAAGGGAATCACGGCAACGCCCGGGGCGCGCGTGATCGACTGTTCGCGCCATGTCGTGGTGCCGGGGTTCGTGAACACGCATCATCATTTTTTCCAGACGCTGACGCGCAACCTCCCTGCCGTTCAGGACGCCAAGCTTTTCGACTGGCTGGTCTACCTCTACGAGGTGTGGAAGAACATCGACGAAGAAGCGATCTACCTGTCCTCCCTCCTGGCCATGGGGGAGCTTCTGAAGACGGGCTGCACCTGCTCCACGGACCACCTGTACCTCTACCCTCGGGGGGCGGGAGACTTCGTCTCCCGGCAGTTCGAGGCGGCGGAAAAGATCGGGATGCGGTTCTCCCCGTCGCGTGGATCCATGTCCTTGAGCAAGAAAGACGGCGGCCTGCCGCCGGACAGCGTTGTCCAGGACCCCGACACCATCCTGGCCGACAGCGAGCGGGTCATCACGCGATTCCATGACCCGGACCCTCTGAGCATGAGGAAGCTCGTCCTTGCTCCCTGCAGCCCTTTTTCCGTCACTGAAGATCTGATGCGGGAATCAGCCCGGTTGGCCAGGCAACACGGCGTAAGGCTTCATACGCACCTGGCGGAAACGGCTGACGAGGACAGGTACTGCCTGGAAAAGTACGGGGTCCGCCCCGTTGCGTTGATGGAGCGCTGCGAGTTCATTGGCCCCGATGTGTTCTATGCGCACGGCATCTTCTTCAACGACGAGGAGCTGGGCGTCCTTCGCCGCTCCGGGGCTCAAGTGGCGCACTGCCCCAGCTCCAACATGCGCCTGGCCTCGGGCATTTGCCGGGTACGCGACATGCTTGACCTGGGGATCCCCGTGTCCCTGGCAGTGGACGGCTCGGCATCCAATGATTCTTCGGACTTTCTGGGGGAGCTGCGCCACGCCCTGCTGCTCCAGCGTGTGGCCCGGGGCAGCGGGGCGCTCACGGCTCGGGAAGTGCTCAGGATGGCAACGGAGACCGGAGCGCGCGTCCTGGGATTCGAGAGAATCGGCAGGATCCAGCCGGGATTCGCCGCCGACCTGGCAATCTTCGACGTGGACAGGCTGGAGTATGCGGGAAGCCTTTCAGATCCGTTCGCGGCGCTGATCTTTGCCGGCTACAATCACGGCACCGATTACACCATCTGCAATGGGAAGGTGGTTGTCGACAAAGGGAAGCTTACCGGCGTGGATGAGCGCGCTCTCACCCGGGATGCCAACCGGGTGGCAGAATCCCTGTGGCAAGCCGCCGTGCGGGCCTGAGCGCCTTCAGAACCCCCGTTCATCGGCCGAGGGGCCGTAGATCGACGGAACCGGGATGTTGTTCAAGCGCATGTAGACGGTCAGCTGGCCCCGGTGATGGACCAGGTGGTTGATATTGGATCCAACGTTGTCCTTCTTCGGGACGCTCACCAGGATCTTCCCCTGGTACTTGAGCTGAAAAGGCTCGGATAGCTCTTCGTCCGTGGCATTCTGCAGCGCCTTCCTCACCCCCGCCATGTTCGCATCGAAATGCTCCACCAGCTCCGCAGTTGTCTTCGGGTGGGAATGCTCGAACTTTGCGAAATCGATCTCTGACATTTCGATTGCCACCTGGATCCACTTCGGAATCTCTGCAACCAGCAAAGACAGGTAGCCCAGCGGCATCGATTTCTCATGAGGCTTCCAATCGAAGAGGGCCGGAGGAATCCTTTCCAGGCACTTTCTGCTGGCGGGCGCCTCCGCCTCCAGCTCCTTGAGGAATGCAGCACCCACGGTGTTCTTGCTTTTCACGGTCAATAATATAAGCAAGAAACCGCCCAAGAGTGGACCTTGCGCGCAGCGGATTGCCCCGGAGCCCTACTCCTTGCGCCCCGTCAACCTGATGATGTGGTAGCCGAAGGACGATGACACTACATCGCTCGTGGAGCCGGGTGACAGCCTCTTGCAGGCGTTCTCGAAAGCCGGAACCATCTTTCCCGGCCCGAACCATCCCAGGTCGCCGCCGCGGGACTTCGACGGGCACGTCGAATGCTCACGGACCAGCGTCTCGAAGCTTGCCCCCTGCTTCACCCGCTTCAGGAGCTCATCAGCGAGCCTTTTGTCTTTCACCAGTATGTGGCTTGCGCGCCATTCCATGGCGCTACTATAGGACATTTGCGCGACCCATGTCATCATGGTACAATCGCGTCATGGTGACTGACATCCTGAGGCCCGCGACCATTCAGGAAGCCCTGAAGGCGAAAGCCTTGCCAGGTTCCGCGTTCCTCGGCGGCGGCACCTGGCTGAACGCTTCCCGCTCGGCAAAGCCGCTCACGCTCATTTCCCTTGAAAAGCTGGGGCTTGATTCGATTGAAGCCGGCGCCAAGCGTTGCGCAATCGGCGCTACAACGACCTTTCAACAGCTTGTCGATCACCCCGGGCTGCCTGCCGCGGTTCGCAGGGCTGCCGCGCTCACCGCCTCTCGAACCCTTCGAAATATGATGACAACGGGCGGGGAGGTCGCGCTTCATCCCGCTGATTCAGCTCTTGTCCCTGTCCTCATCGCTCTGGAAGCCGAGGTGTCAATCGCGGGGAAAAAAAAGCCCGTCCCAATACAGGGCGTCCTCTCGGACAGTGACACCGGCCTTGTCCTTGCCATTTCAATCCCCGTGCCTGTTCGCCTGTCGGCTGTCCATGCGGTTTCCCGTACTTCCCACAGCACGCGAAGCCTCGTCGTGGCCGCAAGCGCCATAAGCCTTCAGCCCGAAGTCAGCGGGCTGCGGGTCCTTGCTTCCGATTGCCGCGGAAGCCTCGTGCGGCTGGCAAGGCTGGAGGAGCTTCTGGAAGGCCGCCCGCTCCCGACTCGGGCGGAGATAGAAGAAGCGGTCGGGTCCGAGTTTGCGCCTCAGGCGGATGCGCATGCCTCCTCCCGGTACAAGCTGTATATGACCCGCGTCCTGGCCGCGGATGCCCTGTGCCAGATGCGCGCGGGCGCGAAAGGCGTGGCATGAAGATCAGCTTTACTCTCAACGGCGCGCACCGCGGCGTATCGGCTGAGCCCGGGGAGAGCCTCCAGGTCCTTCTCCAGCGCGTGGGGATCCCTTCAGTTCGATCCAGCGACGACGGGGAGGGGTTTGCAGGCAGCGACACCATCCTCTTCGACGGCAAGGCCGTGCTGGCCGGGCTCATGGTTGCCGGCCAGGCGGAAGGCCATTCCATTGAAACCATCGAGAGTCTCAGCAAGGGCTCCCAGCTTTCCGTGCTGCAGGAGGCGATGATAGACGCCGGCGTGGTTCAATCCGCGTACAATACCCCGGCGGCTGCGCTCCTCCTGGAGGAGCTGCTTCGGCGCACGGAGACTCCAACAGAAGACGACATCCGTGACGCCCTTTCCGGGCTTTTCAGCAGGGCAACGGGGTACAAGCAGTTCTTCCTTGCGGTGGAGCTGGCCAGAAAACGCCGCAAGGACCCCGGTTCCTCCCAGCCCGTGGCTCCCTCTTTCAGCAACGGCCTCCGCGTCATCGGCAAATCCCGGAGAAAGATCGACGGCGTGAAGCTGGTGGCGGGCATGAAGGCCTACGTGGAGGACAGGGTGGAAGCGGGCAGCTGCGTGCTCCTCATGCTCCGAAGCCCCCACGCCCACGCGACCATCAGGAAAATCGACACGACGCAGGCCCAGGCGCTCCCCGGCGTGGCGCTGGTGATGGATCATCGCAATTGCCCCGAAGTTGCGTATACGCAGGCGGGCCAGGGTTTTCCCGAGCCGTCGCCGTATGACTACCGCATGTTCAGCCGCACGGTGCGGCACGTGGGTGACAGGGTTGCCGCCGTCGTGGCGGAGGACCAGGAAACAGCGCAACGCGCGCTGGAGTTGATCCGGGTCGACTACGATGTGATCCCCCCCGTTCTCTCCCTGGAAGACGCCATGGGGAGCCGGCTCACGCCGGTCCACGGCGACCACGCAAAAGACATCGTGTACCAGCTGGCCATCGGGGCGGATGCGGCCAGGAACCTGGCCGCCAGCGCATCTGGCGGAACCGGGGACATCGAAGAAGGTTTTCGGTCCGCGGACACCGTCATCGAGCGCACGTATTCGACCAGCAGGGTCCAGTGCACGCCGCTTGAGCCGCACGTTGTGTACACCAGAATGGACGGGGATCGTCTCATCGTTCATGCCTCCACCCAGGTCCCCTGGCATTTGCGCCGGATCCTTGCGCGCGTTCTGGGCATGCAGGAGAACAGGATCCGGGTCATCAAGGAGCGGGTCGGCGGAGGATATGGGAGCAAGCAGGACATCCTCCTGGAGGAGGTGTGCGCCTTTGCCACCGTGCGCACCGGCAGGCCCGTTCTGTACAAATACACGCGGGAAGAAGAGTTCATTGCCGCCACCACGCGCCACCCGTTCCGAATCACGGTAAAGATCGGGGCGAAAAAGGACGGGACCCTGACGGCAATCCGAATGTCGGCGGACGCCGACACCGGGGCCTACGGCCAGCACTGCCTGACAGTCCCCATGAACTCCTGCTCCAAGTCCCTGCCCCTGTTTCGCTGCCCCGCCATGGCCTGGGAAGTGCGCAGCTGGTACACGAACCATGTGCCCTCGGGAGCCTACCAGGGTTACGGCGCGCCGCAAGGGTCCTTTGCCCTGCAAATGGCAGCCTCTGAGCTTGCCGATGCCCTGGGAATGGACCTGGTGAGCTTCTTCGACAAGAACCACGTCCGTCAGGGGGACGTCCTGGAGATCCTCAAGAGCCTGGGGGAGGGCAGGGCAGGGGCCGCGGCGCACGTGCGCAGCTGCGGCCTGGACCGGGCGCTCCAGCAGGGACGCGCGAGCATCGGGTGGGGTCGTGAAGCGGCCGCGGACGCGGATCCCGACGTGAGGATAGGCAGGGGCGTCGCAATCATCCAGCAGGGCTCCGGACTGCCGGGACTGGACCAGGCATGCGCGGATGTGAAGCTTTTGTCCGACGGGACTTTCATGGTGCACTCCGGCGGCGCTGACCTGGGCACGGGCCTTGATACGGTGCTTGCCAAGATTGTCGCCGAAACGCTGTGCTGCGAGATGGAGAAAGTGGCCGTGATATCCGGGGACACGGACACGACCCCGTTCGACAAGGGGGCGTACGCGTCCAGCGGCACGTATTTCAGCGGCAACGCCTCCCTCAAGGCCGCGCAAGCGCTGCGGGAAAGGATCCTGGCCACCGCCGCCTCCATCCTCAAGGAGCCGGTTTCGGGACTGTCCCTTTCGTTCCCGGGCACTGTCACGGGAAAGACCGGTGCAGTCGACCTTGCGGCCATTGCCCGCCACTGCCAGGGGGGCGACGGGCCGGGAGAGCTGGTGGGTCATGCCTCCTTCACCACGGATGACGCCGCGTTCCCCTATGCCGCGCACTTCTGCGAGGTGGGCGTGAACGTTCGCACGGGAGCGGTGCAAGTGCGCCGCTATCATGCGGTCACGGACTGCGGCACGCCCATCAACCCTGAGATGGCCCAGGGGCAGGTATACGGGGCCATCCTCAAAACCATCGGGCATGCGTTGTACGAGGACATGATCTTCGATGACCAGGGCCGTTGCCTCACCACCACGCTGACGGATTACGGGGCCCCGATGATCCAGGAGCTCCCCCGGGAGGTTGACGTGAGCTTCGTGGAAACGGATGATCCCTTCGGGCCGTTCGGAGCCAAGAGCGTCTCCGAGATCAGCATGAACGGGGCCGCACCAGCCATTGCCACCGCCATCCACGCCGCAACCGGCGTCTGGATGCGGGACTGGCCCATGACGCCGGAGAAGATACTGACAGCACTGGGGAGGATCTCGTGACCACCATGAGGCCGCACGACATGCAGAGAAGGATCGACGCGCTTGGAAAGAAGGCCGCATCTGGTCTCCACGGAAAGGACTTCTTTCTCACGTGGGACAAGACCAGGGAGGAGCTGGAGGCAATCCTCGAGATTGCGTCCATCCTCAAGGCGTTCCGTTCCAACAACATCTCCCCCAGGATCTGGGACTCCGGGCTTGCGGTTTCCCAGTTCCGGGACAACTCCACCCGCACCCGGTTCAGCTTTGCTTCAGCCTGCAACCTCCTGGGGCTCACGGTTTCCGACCTGGAGGAAGGCAAGTCGCAGATCGCGCACGGTGAGACGGTGCGCGAGACGGCAAACATGATCTCCTTCATGGCGGAGGTCATCGGGATCCGCGACGACATGTACATCGGCAAGGGACACACGTACATGGTCAACGTCGCGGAGGCCGTGGAGCAGGGTTACCGTGACGGAGTGCTGGAGCAGCGACCCACGGTGGTCAACCTCCAATGCGACATCGACCATCCCACGCAGTCCATGGCTGATTTCCTTCACCTGGTAACGGAGTTCGGGGGCATCGAGAAGCTCAAGGGCAAGAAAGTGGCGATGAGTTGGGCATACTCGCCGTCGTACGGCAAGCCCCTCTCCGTACCGCAGGGAGTCATCGGGCTTTTCACCCGTTTCGGCATGGAGGTTTCTCTTGCCTACCCGGAAGGCTACTCCCTCATGCCGGACGTGGTTGCCCAGGCCAGGAAGTTCGGGGCTTCCTCCGGAGGAAGCTTCCACATCAGTTCCTCCATGGAGGAGGCTTTCGAGGGAGCAGACATCGTCTACCCCAAGAGCTGGGCCCCTTTTGCCGTGATGGAGGAGCGCACAAAGATCGTCGAAACGGGGGACGCCAGGGCCCTGGCAGAGCTGGAGAAAAGGTGCCTGGCCAACAACGCGCGGTTCAAGAGCTGGCAGTGTACGGAAGAGCTCATGAAGCGCACGCACGAGGCTCTTTACCTCCACTGCCTTCCCGCGGACATCACGGGCGTGAGCTGCGCCGAAGGCGAGGTCTCCGCGCAGGTCTTCGAGCGTTTCAGGACTCCCCTGTATCGTCAGGCCGGCTACAAGCCGTACATAATCGCCTCCATGATCCTTGCCTCACGCATCGCGGAACCCGCCCAGCGGCTCTCATCCATCCTGGACAGAGCCGAAAACCGGGTGAGCTGAGACCGACGGGATTTTGAGATCACCATGGACCAGAAAGTTCTCCTGATCGACGCGCGCACGGGCTTCTACAGGGTGCGCAGATATGAGGTCGGCAGGTTCTTCGGACCCGTCGACCTGGGCCTTCACCTGTCCTCGCATTCCCAATCCCTCAACATCGGCGTGGGCCTCCTTGCGGGCTCCATTTTCCCGGGCTCCAACCGGCTGTTCGTGACCGGATTCTCCCCCTGCTGGCGGGGGTTCTTCGTCTCCTCCATGGGCGGGGCGGGCCTCGTGTTCGACAACCTCGGGCTGAACATGGTGTCCATCATCGGCAAGGCGCCGGTCCCTTCCATCCTCTACCTCAACCGCACTCGAGGTGAGGAAGTGGAAGTGGAGCTCCTGCCGGTCCAGCTTCCGGAGATCTGGGGCAAGGGCCGGCTCGGCGCGTACGCGCTTCTGGATCATGTGCACCAGCTCCTGGTTGGCCGCTACGCGACGGACCCTCGTGTCCTGGCCACGGGACCGGCGGCGCTTTCCACGGACATGGGCGGCATAGTCTCGGTGCCGGTTGTCCAGGGAAAGCTCACGGCCGTGGACACGTGGGCGGGCCGCGGGGGCCTTGGCAGCAAAATGCTCCAGGAGCACGGAATTGCCGCGGTCATTTTCGGCGGAACCTACGTCGATGAGGACTTCAGGGACAGGAAGGTCGCCGACGAGTGGTTCGAGGCCAAGTACAAGCAGCGCCTTCTTGCCAAGGACATGGAAGCCACCACGAAGTACCGCTATGACCCGAAGTTCAATACCGGGGGCACTTTCGGCGTGAACTACGCCGGCGTTCGCGGCCGGATCATCGCCTTCAACTACCGCACCGTGTTGTGGGAGGAGGACAGCCGTCTGTCCCTGCATGAGAGGCTCGTCGTCAACCATTACCTCTCACAGTTCAACGAGGAGACGATCGTCCCGCGAAGGCAGCACACGTGCGGAGAGCCATGCTCCGCGGTGTGCAAGAAGATGAAGGACGACTACAAGAAAGACTACGAGCCCTACCAGACCATGGGACCGCTGTGCGGCGTCTTCGACCAGCGCGCCGCGGAGCAGCTCTGCCATCACGCGGATGCCCTGGGATTCGATGCAATCTCCGTGGGCGGCGTGCTGGCCTGGATGATGGATCTGCTGGATGAGGGCCGTCTCTCGAAAGAGGAGCTGGGAGTTTCGCGGCTTCCCCGATGGAAGACGGAAGGGTTCGACCCCGTGGCAGACTCCGCCGGCAACGCGGAGCTGGGTGTGGAGCTGCTGGATTCCATAGTCACGCGCCGGGGGATCGTGGACCTGTCGCAGGGCGCGCGCAAATGGGGACGGCAGCTTTCCCGGACAAAGGGCAAGCGCCTCCTGGACAGCTTTGTCTTCGTTGCCTTTGGGCGCCAGGGATGGATGGTCCCCAACCAGTACTGGGCGCCCGGCGTGCTTGCCCCCATGCCCATCATGGGCAAGTACTACATGTATTACGGTTTCGCCTTTGCGCCGCCGCGCACGCTGGGACGCCTGTGCGCTGAAAGGTTCCAGAAGGAGCTTCTCCTGGACACCGCGGGGTTCTGCAGGTTCCATCGAGGCTGGGCTGAGGATACCGCCGCGGACCTGTTCGGAAGCATTTTCGGCATGAAAGACCAGCTCATTGCCTCGACAGCTGTCACTGCAAGCAGGATCAACTCACGGAACGCCTCGGTGTACTGGGAATCCGAGCGAAACATCGATTTTGTGCTTTCCTTCCTGAAGCGGGCGCGTGACGTGGAAAAGGAGTCCGATCCGCAGCTTGCCTCCTGGATCCAGCGCTTCGAGAAGGACAGAACGGAAGCTGCCCTTGACTGGTGGTTCGAGATGCGAAAGGGCGTGGATGAGAGCCTGAGGGAGTTCTAGCCGGCCGGGGGACGCGCCGTCTGGTACTGCTCCGGGGTGTCGATGTCCCGCAGGATGGAGTCGTCGACCCAGGGCATCTCGCGGACAGTGAATCGCCTGACAATTTCCGGCATGCTTCCCCGGGCCGGATCCGCCTGCAGGATGGCTTTCTTCACCTCGGCGTCCAGCAGGACCGGATGCCCGCGGGCTCCGCCGAACACGGGAAAGACGGCGCCGGCAGGCTGGGCCAGCAGGAGGCTGGAGTAGGCTTCGGCTGGGATGTACGGCTTGTCCCCCAGGGTGATGAAGAACTTTTCCGTCTTCAGCTCGCGCGCGGCGCACTGGATGGAGGAGAACATTCCCGTCTCCCACGCCCGGTTCTCGATGACGCTCACCCCCGGCCAGGAGTGAAACAGGGCGGCCAGCTCGCCGCCCCGATAACCCGTGACCAGGAGGACCTGCCGGCAAACGGCAAGGGCGTTCCTCACCACCGTCTCGATGATCGTCGCCGCGCCGAACCGGAGCATGGGTTTCCAGTCAACCATCCTTGATGAGCGTCCGGCCGCGGGAACGATGCAGGAAACGTTGATCATGCGCAATGCTACATCGCCCTCGCTTGACCGTCGAGTGCTCCCGGCTCTATCGTCGAGCCGTGACCTATCGGTACAGCCCGGAGTTCATTCGCGCCATTCCCAAGACGGACCTGCACGTCCACCTTGACGGATCCCTGCGGATCCCGACCCTGATCGAGCTTGCGCGTGAAAGGAAGGTGAAGCTTCCCTCCTTTTCTGAAGACGGGCTGAACCAGACGGTTTTCAAGTCATCCTATTCCAGCCTCGTCGAATACCTTTCAGGATTCAGCTGGACCCTCAAGGTGCTTCAGGACAGGGAAGGCCTGGAGAGAACCGCGTACGAGCTTGCCATGGACAACTGGGCCGAAGGGGTCAGGTACCTGGAGGTCAGGTTCGCCCCTCAGCTCCATATGTCGGCGTCCTTCAACCTCGACGAGGTGGTGAAGGCGGTGGACAGCGGGCTGCGCCGCGCGCGCGTCCAGATCAACGGGCCGCTGGGTGACGCCGAGCCTCCGTTCGACTACGGACTGATCCTGTGCGCAATGCGCTTCTTTACGCCGGAGTTTTCCGAGTACTACCGAAACCTCTCCCGCCTCCTCTCCTCATCCAGCAGCCTGGATATCATCCGCACGGCAGGGCTGGAGCTTGCCAGGGCTGCCGTACGGCTTCGCAGGGAGACCGATCTGCAGGTTGTCGGGTTCGACCTTGCCGGGAGCGAGGAGGGCTATCCTGCAAGCGAGCACGAGGAAGCCTATGAGTACGTGCATCGGCACTTCCTGAAGAAAACGGTCCACGCCGGGGAAGCGTACGGCCCTGAGTCGGTTTTCCAGGCCATCGCCAAGCTGCATGCGGACAGGATTGGCCACGGGCTTCACATGTTCGATGAGGACATGATCTCCACCGGCAGCCAGGCGGAAAGGAAGGCGTACGTGGAGAACCTGGTGAACTACATTGCTGAAAACAGGACGACCATCGAGGTCTGCCTCACGAGCAACCTGCAGACCTCTCCCGGGCTCGTCGATGTGCGGGATCACTCCCTGCAGAAGATGCTGGACTACAGGCTGTCACTGACGTTCTGCACGGACAACCGCCTGGTGTCCCACACCTCGGTCACGCGCGAGCTCACGCTGGCCCTGGACAATTTCTCCATCCCTCCCGACCAGCTCAAGGACATCATTGTCTACGGCTTCAAACGCTCGTTCTACTACCACCCCTACACCGAGAAAAGGAAGTGGGTGCGGCAGATCATCGATTATTACGAGAAACTGGAGAAGCAGTTCGGAATAGACGGGTAATCAAGAACGCTGAGCCCTGCCCGGTCTTTACAACCGTTTTACAATCCTTTTTCCCCCTCCTGACAACACGAAGCCCGGCGCGCGCCACACTCTCTGCATGATTCCCTACAGGAGGTGCGTATGAACGGACATCGCGCGGTCTTCTCCCTGGCCGGCCTGCTCATGTTGCTCATGGCACGGGCGGTCGTGGGCGCGGACGGTCTCATCGTTGTGAGCAACCCGCCCGCCGTGGCTCCCGGGCACTTCGGGTTTGCGCCCCTGCAGGTGCTCTATCACCGCGTCAGCGTCTCCGTGAACGGCCTTGTGGCGGTGACGGATGTGGACCAGGAGTTCTACAACGCAACCAGGCAGCGCCTCGAGGGCACGTACATCTTTCCGATCCCGCCGGGCGCGCACATCGACCGCTTCTCCATGGAAGTGGGCGGGAAAATGATGGACGGGGAATTGCTCCCAGCAGACAAGGCGCGCTCCCTGTACGAGGAGATCGTGCGCAAGGAGCGGGACCCGGCGCTTCTGGAGTACGCCGGCCGCGGCGCATTCACCCTGCGGATTTTTCCCATCGAGCCGCAATCCGGCAAGAAGATCAGGATCAGGTACACGCAGCTTCTCACAAGCGACTCGGGAATGAGCCAGTACGTTTACACGCTGGGCACGGAAAAGTTCTCCTCCGCGCCGGTTGCCGAGGTGTCGGTGAAAATGACGATCGACGGCGAGCAGCCCTTGAAGACGGTGTACAGCCCGAGCCATGACGTGGAAATCAGGCGCCAGGGGGAAAAGCGCGCCGTCATAGGCTGGGAGGCCCGCGACGCCTGGCCTGATACCGATTTCAAAGTCATCTTTTCCCGCACCCCCAATCCCCTGGGGATCGACTTCATGACAAGCAGGCAGCCCGGGCAGGACGGCTATTTCGTCCTCATGGCGTCTCCGGGGATGACCGCGGAAAAGGGCAGCATCGCCGCCAAGGACGTCTGCTTTGTGCTGGACACATCGGGATCGATGGCGGGGGGCAAGCTGGCACAGGCGAAGAAAGCGCTGCGGTTCTGCCTTGCCAGCCTTTCGGCCCGGGACAGGTTCGAGGTCGTGCGGTTCTCCACGGAAGCGGAGCCCCTGTTCAACGGGCTTGTCCCTGCTGACGGAGACCACACGGCGAAGGCGGGTGATTTCGTGGATGGCCTCACGGCAATGGGGGGAACCGCCATCGGGGAGGCGCTGGACACGGCCCTTTCCCTCCGTGCAACGGGGGACAGGCCGTACATGGTCATCTTTCTTACCGACGGGATACCCACGGTCGGGGAAACCTCGGAAGACGCCCTGGTTGGCAGAGTCACGCACGCGGGCCACGCGACGCGCATTTTCTCCTTCGGCATCGGGAACGACGTGAACGCCCATCTCCTGGACAGGATGGCATCCGAGACCCGGGCCGTAAGCCAGTACGTGCTCCCTGAGGAGGACGTCGAGCTGAAAGTGAGCTCCTTCTACACAAAGATCAACGAGCCCGTCTTTTCAGACCTTTCTCTCGCCTTTACGAACCCCGGCGATCCGGGTCACCCAGGTGCTCCCCGCATCTCTTCCCGACCTTTTCAACGGCGACGTGCTGGTCATCTTCGGCCGGTATTCGGGGTCGGGCGCTTCCGCCGTCAGGATCAGCGGCCAGTTCAATGGGAAAAAGCGCGACTTCACCGCGGACCTGGACTTCCCGGCCCAGGAAGCCGGCAACGAATACATTCCCCGTCTCTGGGCTGCGCGCCGGGTGGGATGGCTGCTGGATGAGATCAGGATGCACGGGGAATCAGCAGAGCTCCGAGACGAGGTCATCCGCCTGGCCCGGGAGTTCGGAATCGTGACTCCGTACACGGCCTCCTTGATCCTGGAAGACGAGGAGAAGCGAAGCGTGCCTGCTTCCCTGCGATCCTTCCAGGAGCTGGAGGACGACATCAGCGCCCGGGACAAGGCCAGGGGCAGATTGGACTCGGTCCGCAAGGAGGCCGCATCCGAATCCAGCCGGGCCGGCGCTCCGGCCGTGCAGAACTCGATTGCCATGAACGATCTGAAGTCCAGCAAGAACGAAGGCCAGGCGGCGCAGGCGTCGGGGCTGGAGAAGATGGCGACGGTTCCCCCCGCGGCCGGCTACAAGGCCGCGCAGAGGAACAACTACGCGCAGCAGGTGCGGGTGGTGAACGGCCGCGCGTTCTACCAGAACGGGAACGTCTGGACTGATTCCACCGCCCAGCTCTCGCGGTCTTTGAAGCAGAAGCGGATCTCTTTCGGCGGCCGGGAATACTTCGACCTTCTGGGAAGAGCGCCCGCTCTTGCCTCCTGGCTTGCCCTGGGAAGCGACGTTGACGTCGTCGTTGGCGACACACTCTACAGCATTCGAAACCAGGAGATGAGGAAATGAAAAGGACCATGTGCTTGATCGCTTTTTCGGCAGCCATGCTCGTGTTGGCCGCCGCGGGGTTCGCAGCTGAGAAGCCGCGTGTTGAAGTCACGTTCGTACTGGACTCTACAGGTTCGATGGGAGGCCTGATCGAGGGGGCAAAGGAGAAGATCTGGTCGATTGCAAACGACATCATTGCCCGCAAGCCGACCCCCGAGGTGCGCATCGGACTCGTCACCTATCGCGACAAGGGGGATGAGTACGTCACCCGGCGGTTCGACCTGACCGACGACATCGATTCGGTCTACAGGAACCTCCAGTCCATCACGGCCGACGGCGGAGGGGATGACCCGGAGAGCGTCAACCAGGCCCTCCAGGAAGCGGTCACGGACCTCGGCTGGACAAGGGGCCCCAAGGTTTTGAAGATCATTTTCCTCGTTGGTGACTACCCCCCTCACATGGACTATGCGGACGATGTGAAGTATCCCGTCACCGCGAAGGAAGCGGCAAAGCGCGGCATCATCATTGACACCGTCCAGTGCGGGGACGTTGCGGAAACCACCGGCGTGTGGAAGGAGATCTCCCGGCTCGCAGACGGCTCGTACGTGGCTCTGGCGCAATCCGGCAACATGACGGCCATGGCGACGCCCTTTGACGATGAGATTGCCAGGGCGAGCGCGGAGATAGGCTCCACGGTCATTGCCTACGGGGATGCGGAGAGGCAGGAGGAGTCACGAGGCAAGGTGGCAAAGGCAGCCAGCGCGCCGTCTTCCGTGGCAGCCGACAGGGCGGCATACAACCTTGCCAGCGGCGGCAAAGCCATCCAGGGAAAAGGCGACCTTGTGGAGGACCTGAAGGACGGGACCGTGGACATTGCTCGTCTTTCCCGCGAGGAGCTCCCCGTCGTCCTGCAGGGCATGACTCCGTCCGAAAGGAAGGCATATGTCACGGCACAGCAGGCAAAGCGCGACTCGCTGAACGCGAAGCTTGCCGAGCTTTCGAAAAAACGCGCCGTCTACGTGGAAAAGGAGCGCGCCCGCCTTGTATCCGAGGGTGGCGGGGATGCCTTCGACGCGAAAGTTTCCCAGATCATCTCCGCGCAGGCAGCGCGGGTGCGATAAATCTCCAGGGGGGCGTTCTGCCCCCCTTATTTCTCCAGGAAGCCCTGAAACTCGCTTTCCCGCATGATCTCCAGGAACACGGAGGAGGAATCCCGCAGGCCCACCTGGACCGCATGCGCGGCGAAGAGCCTGCCGAATGCCGACATTGCACGGAGGGCGTCAGGGGCCAATCCGCCGCCGATGCAGCGGTACGCGGAGGTGCGTGAGACGATCCTGCTGAACGTCACCTCCACTTTGTCAAAGCTGAACTCCGTCTTCTCGTACTTCTGCCGCGAGCCAAGGATTTTCGAGAGCCAGTTGTCCCTTTCGAAATCCTCGAACCAGACCCTGTCTCCGATCGTGTACAGAAGCCCGGGCAGTCCGAGCGGGCCGTCACCCGAGCGCCCCAGGAGCGTTGCAAAGGTGAAGAGCCCGATCTCCCCGCCTCTCTTTTCTCCTGTCTTTCGCCAGAAATCGGCCGGGGTCTCATCCTGGCGCTTGGCCCCCCACAACTGCATTGCTGCCCCCTTGGTGCACACAATAGTGCGGCCTCTCCGTGCCGTCAATCAGGCGAATCCTTCAGGCTCCTTCTCAATTGACGCCCTGGCCGCGCTCCGATAATCATTGGGTGATCGCTTTGATAAGGGAGGGAATGGAATGAGACGTAAGGCACTTGCCCTGGGACTTGCCGCCTGCGTGGCGTTTCTGGCCGCGGTTGCCGCGCAGGCGCAGGAGAAGCTGGAGTTGTTTTCCTGGTGGACCGGTGACAGCGGCGCGGCCTTCCAGGCTCTCGTGCAGAAATACAATTCACTGTATCCCGATGAGACGGTGACGAACGCGGCGGCGACGGTTGGTCCGGGAGAGGACGCCAGGGCCGTCCTCAGAACGCGCATGCTGGTGGGAGATCCCCCGGACACGTTCCAGGTGCGCGGGGGCCAGAGCTTCTTCGACACGTGGGTGATTGCAAACCGGATCGAGGACTTGAGCGGCTTCTATCGCACGCAGGGCTGGTCCCTGGTCTTTCCCCGGGACCTGGTTGCCCTCCTGTCCACGAAAGCAGGCATCTGGAGCCTGCCCCTCGCGGTCAACAGGTGCAATGTGCTGTGGTATCTTCCCGCCCGGCTCTCTGCGTGGGGTGTGAACCCGCCGCGGACGCTGGGGGAGCTCATGAGCACGTGCCAGAAGCTGAAGCAGGCGGGAGTCGATTCGCCCATTGCGGTCGGCGACTCTTCGACTCTGAGCCATCTGTGGGAATCGATTGCCGTCGCCACCCTGGGTCCGGATGACTGGTCTTCCTTGTGGACCGGCAGGTTGAGGTTCACCGACCCCCGGGTGGTGAGAGTGTGGGAGAACTTCGGGAGAGCCCTTGATTTCACCAATCCCGATGCCGCCGGCCTTTCCTGGCAGCAGGCCATGGACAGGGTGGCCAAGGGAGAATCGGCGTTTGCCGTGATGGGGGACTGGGCGGAAGGCTACCTTGCCGGGTCGCTCAAGCTCTCACCGGGTGACGGCTTCGCCTGGGTGCCTTCGCCGGGAACGAACGGCATATTCGTGGCGCGTACGGATTCATTCTGCCTCCCCCGGGGGGTCAAGGACACGGCATCGGTTTTCAAGTGGCTGATGATGATGGGCGGAAAAGATGCCCAGGACCTCTTCAATTCGATGAACGGATCCATTTCGCCCCGCCGGGATTCGGACGTGGAGAAATACGACCCGTACTTCCGGTCGGCCATCAAGGACTGGAGGGAAAGCAGGATCGTGGGAAGCATGGTGTACGGGGTCTCCGCGCCGCAATCCTTTGCCAGCCAGTTTGGGGACGTCATTGGCATTTACGTCGCCACGCGGGATGCGCGCGCTGCTTCCAGCGCCGCCCAGGCGATTGCCGACCAGGCACGCATGGGGAAATAGGGCGCGGGGTCAAGCGGAGCTATTTCTTCTGCCCGTAGTACGCGTCTTTGCCGTGTTTTCTCAGGAAATGCTTGTCCAGGAGCGTCTGTTTGACGCCCCGGATCCGCGGGTTGACCGAGACGGATATCGCGTTCATGTGCGCCACATATTCCAGGATGAACGCGTGGTAGACGGCCTCCGCGGGGCTTTTCCCCCAGGTGAACGGCCCGTGTGACGCCACAAGCACTGCCGGCATCTCCCGATAATCGACGCGCTTGAACGCGTCCAGAATCTGAACCGCGGTCTGCTCCTCATAGTCCAGCGCTATCTGGGCGTCCGTGATGACCGCTGTGCACGGGACAGGCCCGTGGAAGTAATCCGCATGCGTGGTCCCGAGGCAGGGCAGGGGCAGCCTGGCCTGCGCCCATGCAGTTGCGTGAAGCGAGTGGGTGTGGACCACGCCGCCGATCTCGGGGAACTCCTTGTACAACATGACGTGGGTCTTCGTATCTGAGGAAGGGTTGAGGTCTCCCTCAACCCGCCTGCCATCCAGGTCGAGCAGCACCATGTTTGACGGCGCCAGGTCGTCATACTCCACTCCGCTAGGCTTGATGGCAATGAGCCCGAGTTTCCTGTCGATTCCCGACACGTTGCCGAACGTCGAGACGACGAGCCCCTTCTCCACCAGCTCGAGGTTGGCCTTGTAAACGGCTTCGCGCAGGACTTTGATTTCCTGCTGGTTCCTTGTTTTCGTGCCCCTCATAAAGTCTGCAGCAGTCCTTTCAGGCTTTCCCCGAGGCTCACGTATTTCTTGTAGAGCCTGTTGTACACGTCGACCTTCTTCCTGTCGGGGACGAAGGTCTTGTCGAAGCCGCTTCCCATCTTCTTCTGCGCATCGGAGACGTTCTTGTAGACCCCTGCGGCAACCGCGGCGAACATTCCCGCGCCCAGGGCCACTGTCTGGTCAGAGGCGGCCACTTTGATGGGCATGCCCAGGACGTCGGCGGTCACCTGCATGACGAAGGGGCTCTTGCGGGAGATCCCTCCAAGGGCAATGACTCCGTCAATGGGCACTCCCTCTTTGCGGAACTGCTCCACGATTGCCCGGGAGCCGAATGCCGTGGCCTCCACCAGCGCGCGGAAGATCTTGGGCGCCGTTGTACCCAGGGTGAGGCCGACAATCGCGCCCTTCAGGGTCTGATCCGCAAAAGGCGTCCTCCTGCCGTTGAGCCAGTCCAGGGCAACGATCGTGGACTCGGCCGGGTCCACTTTCTCCGCTTCTTCCGCCAGCCGATCCAGGAGCTTGCTCTCGATCTCTTCTCTGAGCCTGGCGCCGGCGGCCTTCGAGGCAGCGCCGGCGCTCTTGCCGGATGCGGGTGCAACGGCGGCGAGCGGCCATGCCAGAATATCCTTGAACCACGCGTACACGTCGCCGAAGGCCGACTGACCGGCTTCCAGCCCGATCATGCCGGGTATGATGGATCCGTCCACCTGCCCGCAGATGCCCGGGACCGTCTTCGTTCCAATGGCTTTGCTGGGAGCCACCATCATGTCGCAGGTCGAGGTTCCCATGATCTTCACCAGGGTGCGGCCGGTGATCTGGCCTCCCACCCCGCCCATGTGGGCATCGAAGGCCCCCACGGCGACTGCCGTACCGGCGTTCAGGCCCAGCCGCCGGGCCCATTCCTCGGTGAGGCCTCCGGCCTTGACGTCGGAAGTCCATGTTTCCGCGTACAGGCGGGCCCGCAGGCCCTTGAGGACCGGGTCCAACCGGCTGAGAAACTGCTCGGGTGGCAGGCCGCCCCATTCGGGGTGCCACATGGCCTTGTGCCCGGCGGCGCATCTGCTGCGCTTCATCGTCAACGGGTCGGCGGTCCCCGTCAGGAGGGCGGTCATCCAGTCGCAGTGCTCCACCCAGGAAAAAGCGGCGGCCCGGACTTTGCGGTCCTCACGCAGGACGTGCAGGATCTTGGACCAGAACCACTCGGAGGAGTAAACACCCCCTTCGTACTTCGTGAAGTCCGTTCCCCCCCAGCTTCGGGCCAGGGTATTGATCTGCTCTGCTTCCTTGACGGCAGTGTGGTCCTTCCACAGCACAAACATCGCGTTGGGGTTGTCCTCGAAGCCTTTCGTCAGGGCCAGGGGTGATCCCTGGCGGTCCACCGCGCACGGCGTGGACCCCGTGGTATCTACGCCGATGCCGACCACGCGGGCACCCGCTTTTTTCCCGACTTTGCTCAGCGCGCCCTTGACCGATTGCTCCATCCCGTCGATAAAGTCCCGGGGATGCTGGCGGAACATGTTTTTGGCGGGGTCGCAGTATTTTCCCGCGGCCCATCTCTTGTACCACGCCACTTCGTTGGCCAGCTCGGTGCCTTTCTCCGCATCAATGACCATTGCGCGGACCGAATCCGTCCCGAAGTCCATGCCGATGATGAGCTTCTCAGACATCATGCCTTTCCCCCTTTGGATGCAGTGTCGGCCTTCTTTCCCGCCCTGGGTCGGGCCCGGCCCGCGGGTCTTTCTGCACGCGGCTCTTCCCGCGGGCGCCTCTGCTCCGCCTGAGCCTGCCTGCGCTCCCGGGCCGGTCGTTCCGAGCCCGTTTCCGCCGCCTCCCGATCGTGGTTGTACACGTCCCAGCCAAGGTAGCGGGAAAACGCCTCATCCATCACACCGGCGATGCGGGACGGATTGATGGCCACGTGGTGCTCGAAGCCGCGCAGGCAGATGTGGCGAAGGAGGGTCTGCAGGCGGGAGATGCGGGCCACGGCGTACCCGCCGAAGGTGTTGATAGGATCAGCGGTTATCTCACCCTCCCCGACGTACGAGCGGATCCTGCCCGCAAAATCATCCGTGGAGACCCTGCAATACGTGAACTCCGTGGGGGCAAGCCGCCCAACCATGGTGCCGTATGTCTTCTCCCTGCCCACCGTACCGGGCAATGATCTCCTGGTAGTCCATGACCCCCTTGTTCGCGAAGAACTCCTGGGGGAAATTGCTGCAATGGAAGAGCACGCATTTGTCGGGATCATCCGAGTAGTTGTTGTTCCAGTCCGCGATCCCGCTGGGTTTTCCGGATGCCTGGATCATGGCGTACATGCCGAGAAGCCCGCCCATGTCCGTTTCACACGCCGCGGGTGAGAGGGTGTTGCTCAGCATGCTCATCACGGCGCAAGGCACCACCCCGAAGTTCTCCTCCATCGAGGTCCAGCACTGGATGGCCGTTCCGCAAAGCTCGCGCTCGGCGATGCACTGGTCCAGGACCACGGCGAACTTCGCCATGCGGACAAGAGATTCCCTGGGGATGCGCGTGGTCTTCACGTAACCGCGTATCTCGTCCAGCTTCGAAACCACGGAGGATTCCTTGTCATTGAGGCCCCACGCGCGGCCGAACACCTCAGAAAGGTCAATGCTTTCCACGGAGATCCCCGTTCGCTCCAGGAGCTTCTCGCTGTAGCGCACGGTGGCGAACGCCGCGGGGCGCGCGCCAATCTGGCCGAACCGGGCCTTCCGCAAGCCCTTGACGACACGGCAGACTCCCGCAAACCCGTCCAGGTCACGTCGGAACGCCTCCGACTCCGGATCCATTGTATGCTCCGAGGTGAGGGAGTAGCGAATGCCCCTCTGGCTGAGGTTGTTGCACGCGGACATCTTGCCGCAGAAGCTGTCCCGCCTGTGCTCGATGCTCATGCGGCCCGGCTCATCCGGGAACGCGTGCACCAGCACGGGGACATCGAGCCCTGACAGCTTGATGGCGTCCGCGATCCCGCGCTCGTCACCGAAGTTCGGCAGCGTGACGAGTATCCCGTCAATCTTCTCACGGTTCGCCTTGAAGAGGTCCGCGCACTTCTTTGCGTCCGAAAAAGATTCCACGGACCCGAACTTCGTGTCCTTGGGGCCGAGCATCACGGCTTCCAGGCCCTGGTCCTTGAGAACCGAGAGGATGATTTTTCTTCCCTGCTCGCAGAGCTCGGCCGGGAAGAAACCCCGGTTGCCGACAAGCACACCGAGCGTGGTCATTGAGAGCTCCTTTTTCCGTTTTCAGTATCGACGGGGTTCAAAGACGATAATTCGCATGCCATGGAAAGTCAAGGAGACACAAGATTTTGATTGTTTTATCGGGCTAACGCAGGCAGCAGGTAGGCCAGGAGCAGGGTAATGACGCTGACCACCAGGGCCATTGCGACGCTATGGCCGATGGTCGACCTGAGGAGAAAGCCCTCCTGCCCCGGGAGCCTGGCGGAGACGGTGGCCACGGAGATGCTCTGGGGGGAGATCATCTTGCCTGCCACCCCGCCGGTGGCATTTGCCGCCACGGTCAGGCCCGGATTCAGTCCCAGGTGTTCCGCCGTGGTGCGCTGGAGCGAGCCGAAAAGGGCGTTGGAGGAAGTGTCGGAGCCGGAGAGGAGGACTCCGAGCCAGCCCAGGAGCGGGGAGAACAGCGGGAAGATCGCTCCCGTTGCAGCGAGGGCAAGGCCGAGGGAGGAGTTCATCCCGGAAAAGTTCATGACGTATGCCGTGGCCAACACGAGGCAGACCATGGCTATCGTTTTTCCCAGGCTGGAAAGGGTATTTCCCAGGCAGGCAAATGCTTTCCTGGGCCCCATGCCGGGGAGAATGAACATGGAAAGGAGGCCTGCCAGGAAAATGGCCGTTCCGGGAGCCGAGAAGATGGCAAAAGAGTACTCCGCCCGGTAGGGCGTCACGGCGGGGACCACCGGCGGCGCGCGCATGACCCGGCCGTCAAGGAACGGCCACGCGAAAGTGATGTCCAGCCGCTGCAGGGCGTGCCTCACGGGGCCTGCCGCCCAGAGAAGCACCAGGAGGGACATGAGCAGGTAGGGCGCCCACGCGCGAAGGACCGGGAGACCCGGCGCGGAGACCGCTGCCTTTGGTCGGGTGCCTGCGCCGGGGAAGTCCCACGTGTTTCGCGGCTTCCAGACTCGAAAGAAAAGCCATAGCCCCGCCATGGTCACGATGGCGGAGAGAAGTCCCGCGGTCCATGGTCCGTTGAAAGTCGAGATCAGGAGCTGTGTCCCGGCAAAGAGGACTCCCGCAACCAGGATTGCCGGCAGGACTTCCATGCTTTTGCGCCAGCCGCAGAGCACCACGCACAGCCAGAGCGGGACAAGGAGCGCTAAAGGAGTGACCATCCGTCCGATGATCCGCCCCAGCAGGATCACATCCAGTCCGCTCACCGCCGCGGCCGCGGCGACCGGCACCCCCGCTGCGGCGAACGCAACAGGGGCGCTGTTGGCCAGGAGGCAGATGGTAGCGGCGGGACGGGACTCGAAACCCAGCCCGACCAGCATGGCGGCCGTGATTGCGACCGGCGTGCCGAACCCGCCCGCTCCCTCAAGGAACGCGCCGAAGGCGAACGCGATGAACAGCGCCTGCAGCCGCCTGTCAGAGGTGATGGAGGCAAGGGTGGAACGGATCAGGTCGAACTGGCCGGAGGCCACGCACAGCTCGTGGACCCACAGCGCGGAAACAACGATCCAGAGGATGGGAAGGACGGCAAAGGCAACGCCGAGCAGCGCCGAGGCTGCGGCGGGAACCACCGGCATGCGCCAGAGCCCGACGGAAAGACCCAGAGC
Organism: uncultured Spirochaetota bacterium; assembly: GCA_963710335.1. Lineage (GTDB taxonomy): Bacteria > Spirochaetota > Spirochaetia > SZUA-6 > Fen-1364 > Fen-1364. Next base: position 263,963 of record CAVQAA010000021.1, on the reverse strand, counting down.
GGCTACAAGGGACGCGAGCGCCGACGCCCATCCGGGGACTTTCCCCCACGCCAGGAGCGCGAAGATGACGGCGAGCGGGATTGCGGCAACAAGGCCCGAGAGGCCGAGGCTTCCAAGGGGAGCGTACGCCTGGGTCCACGCCATGGGATAGCAAGTTGATCACGGCCCGCCGCTGCGTGTAAAGGGGATGTCGAAAAGGCTCCTGTCTTGAATCTGAAGACGTACCGCGGTAAGTTCCTGATGACGGCCATGGGCTGCCATCGCGGCGAGCGTTGCTCGCACGCGAAAGCGACTGGCGTTGGAGATGGACACACCATCGGGGAGCTTTGGTCGGGTTGGGCGTCGTACGCCTGGGCGCCTCCCGCAAGCCGCTGGAGCACGGCGGATTCTTCCCAGAAGGAGTCTCTATGCCTGCCAGTCCTCTCCTGTCGTATCTGAGCACACACCCGTCGTTCGATCCCGAGACAGTCGCGTACATTGCTTCGCTCCAGGCGATAGTCCGGTCAGCGCCCGAGATCGCCAGATCGATTGTCCGTGAGCTGGAGAAGCAACGGTCGAACATCAAGCTGATCGCCAGCGAGAACTACTGCTCCCTTGCCGTCCAGCTCGCCATGGGGAATCTCCTCACGGACAAGTACGCCGAAGGTTATCCGCGGCATAGGTTTTACGCCGGAAACGACAACGTCGACGACATCGAGGAGCTGGCGCAGGCCGAGGCACGGGGGCTTTTCGGCGCGGACTATGCGAACGTGCAGCCCCACTGCGGGGCCGATGCCAATCTCATGGCGTACTGGGCCATTCTCACGACTCGGATCGAGACACCGGCGCTGGAAAAGCTCGGAGCAACGAATCTGTACCAGCTGAGTGATTCCCAGTGGGCGGAACTTCGGGCAACGCTTGGAAATCAGCGATTGCTCGGGCTGAACTACTATTCGGGAGGGCACCTGACTCACGGCTACCGCTACAACCTTTCGGCGCGAATGTTCGACATCCACTCCTACGCGGTACGAAGCGATACGTTCCTGCTGGACTATGACGAGATTCAGGCAAAGGCGATCGAGGTCAGGCCGCTCATTCTGCTTGCCGGCTACTCCGCCTACCCACGACGGATCGATTTCAGGAGAATGCGCGCCATTGCTGATTCGGTGGGCGCTGTCCTCATGGTCGACATGGCGCACTTTGCGGGCCTCGTGGCAGGCGGCGTTTTCACCGGTGACTTCAGCCCCTTTCCGCACGCGCACGTCGTGACGACGACGACGCACAAGACCCTGCGCGGTCCCCGGGCCGGGATCGTCTTTTCCACCTCGGAGTTCGCGGACGCGCTGGACAAGGGATGCCCGCTCATGATGGGCGGACCCCTTCCCCACGTTGTTGCTGCCAAGGCGGTTGCCTTGCGTGAGGCGCGGTCGGAAGAGTTCAAGGCGTATTCCCGCAGGATCGTGGAAAATGCGCAAGCGCTGGCGGACGCCTGCATGGCTGCCGGCCTCACGGTGGTCACGGGAGGCACGGACAATCACCTTCTCCTTGTCAATGTCGTCCCGCTCGGATTGACGGGCCGGCAGGCGGAGAACGCCCTTCACTCGTGCGGAATCACGCTGAATCGCAACTCCCTGCCCTTCGACCGTAATGGCCCCTGGTATACGAGCGGATTGCGGATAGGAACGCCTGCCGTCACGACCCTTGGCATGGGACCCGCTGAAATGCGGGAAATCGGAGACCTGATCGGCCTCGTGCTGGCAGCGACAAAGCCCGGCAAGAACCCTGATGGCACGCTGAGCAAGGCAAAATGCCAGGTGGATCCCGTGGCGCGTTCAGAAGCTCGAAAGCGAGTCACAGCTCTCCTGGGCCGGTTTCCCGTGTACCCTCAACTCGATCTGCCGTTCATGAAAGAAGCGTTCTGTTGAGACGGGACCCCTGGTTTGCTAGAACTCTGCCGCTATCTTCTTCATCCACTCGTGCACGGGAACCTCCTGCGGGCATTTGCCTTCGCACTCGAGGCACTCGGTGCACTTTCCGGGGCGCTCCGACGCCGGTACGAACGTGTACTCCCTCTTTGCCCAGGCAGGGTTGGAGAACGCGACTCCTTTGTTGTAGATGTCGAGCACCCGTGGGATGTTCACGCCGCTGGGACACGGCATGCAATAGCCGCATTGCGTGCAGGGGATGGGACGCAGCTTCTCATACGTCGCGGCCACCCTGCTCACCAAAGCAAGCTCTTCCGACGAAAGCAATCCCACGGCGGAGCGCTCGGCGCTTGCCAGGTTTTCCTGGACCTGCGCCATGCTGCTCATGCCGCTCAACACCACGCCGACTTCAGGCTTGTTCCACACCCACTGGAGCGCCCAGTCCGCCGGGTCCGGCCTTTCACCGCCGTGTCCCACAGTGTCTTCACGGCGGGCGGCGGGTTCACCAGGTTGCCTCCCATGAGAGGCTCCATCACCGCGATGGCAAGCCCCTTCTCGGCCGCGTAGCGGAGGCCCGCCGTGCCTGCCTGGACCTGTTCGCTTGCGTAATTATAGAAGATCATGCAGAAGGTCCATCTGTCCCAGGCATCGACGATCTCCTTGAAAACAGGCAGCTCGTCGTGGAAGGAAAACCCGATCCACCGGATCCTCCCCGCGGCCACCTGGCGCTCCGCCCAGTCCAGGACCCCGAGCTTGCTCACTTTGTCCCAGTTTGCCCTTCCCAGGGAATGCAGCAGGTACAGGTCGACGTGGTCGGTCTGGAGCCTCTGAAGCTGCTCATTGAAAATCCTGTCGAAATCCGACGCCTGCTTCACCAGCCAGGTCGGCATCTTGTCCGCCAGCTTCACGTTGCCCCGGTACCCGTCCTTCAGCGCCTTGCCCAGGACCATTTCGCTTTTCCCTCCGTGGTAAGGGTAGGCGGTGTCGACGTAGTTGACTCCGGCGTCTATCGCGGCGCGGATCATGCGAATGGACAGGGCCTCATCGACGTTCTCCGGCCCTCCGAGGCAGGGAAGCCTCATGCATCCGAACCCGAGCGCTGAAACATTCCAGCCGGTGCGGCCAAAACTCCTGTATTTCATATCGATCTCCTTGATCGCTCCATGAACAAAGCAAGAACGAAGCCGATGACCAGGAAGGCGCCGCTCACGACGAAGGACAGGGTGGAGGCCCGGTCGGGGACCTTGTCTTTCAGGACGGCGACTATCTGCGGGCCGACGATCCCGCCCGCCGACCAGGCCGTCAGCACGGCGCCGTAGACCGCCGGCATGAGTCGAGCGCCGAACACGTCGCCAATGAAAGCCGGCATGGTGCCGAAGCCGCCCCCGTAGCACAGGAGGACCCAGCAGGCAAGGACGGCGAAAAGCCAGGGATTGCCTGTGACGGCAAGGACGGCGAAGACCAGGATACCCGAACCGAGCATGATCCGGAAAGTCTGCGCCCTGCCGATCCTGTCCGAGACGGCGCCCCAGAAGAATCGGCCCGCACCGTTGAAAAGCGAGCTGACGGCAATGAGGGTGGCGCCGAAGCCCGCCAGCACGGAAGCGGAGAGCGACGGATCGGAATTCTTCAGCAGGCTCTGCAGAAGCGGGGATTGGAAGCTTATGATCGAGATTCCCGCCGTGATGTTGCAGAAGAACACGATCCACATGACAGCGAACCTGCGGGAAAAGACGGCTTTCACGGCGGGCACCGCCTGTTCGCCATCCGCGCCTCGCCCACCCGCGGGGGCAGGAATGTACCCCTTCGGCAGCCAGCCTTCCGGCGGGTTTCGCATGAACCACCCTGACCCGACCGCAAGCACAAGGAACACCGCGGAGAGCAGGAGGAACACCGGGACAAGGCTGGCGCCGCCGGTGATCGAAATGAAAAGCGGCGCAAGAAGCTTGCTCATGAAAAGCGCGCCGAGGCCGAACCCCATGATGACCATGCCTGTGGCAAGCCCTTTGCGGTCGGGGAACCATTTGGCCACCGTGGCAACGGGAGTCACATACCCGAGCCCCAGCCCGATTCCGCCGATCAGGCCGTAGCCCAGGTACAGGAGAAAGAGGGACTTGAGGCTCAGCGCCAGGGCGCCCAGGGCATACCCCAGGGCAAACAGGAAGCCTCCCGACATCGCCATTCTACGCGGCCCGATTTTCCCCAGGCGCGTTCCGCCCCACGCTGCCGTCACCCCGAGGAACAGAATTGCGAAGGAGAAGATCCAGGCGACCTGGCTGTTGGACCATCCGAAGTCGCCCTTGAACTGGCGCACCAGCAGGTCCTGGAAGAAGCTCCACGCATAGACGGTGCCCAGGCAGAGCATGAGAACCGTGCCCATTGCGGCAATAAGCCAGCGATTTGCGGCTCGAACTCGAGCGGCCATGCAGACGCCTCCCTTTCAGGCTACAGACGACTTTGAATGTCAGGGCTTGCCCCTGATATATCAGAACACGGGATGCGTGTCAATGCGTAAGAAACGGGGAAGCACCGAGGTACGCGCCAAAGCCTATGATGACGACTCCGCATATTCCCAGAATGACCGCGGTCACGGCGGGTGGAATGCTTCTGCGTCCCAGGTGCAGGATGGTGGATACCGCCGTGTACCATCCGAAGTCCCCCAGCTCGTGGCCAAGGTAGAACGCAAGGAGCGCCTGCCAGCGCTGCAGGGTCACGTCGAACCGAACAAGGAAGGCCGAGCCGATGGTGATCCACCAGACCCAGAAATACGGGTTGGACAGGGAAACCAGGGCACCGGCCAGCGCAGGATGGATCCGGGATACCGCGTTGTCGGTTTGGAGTGACCGGCTTTGCAGGTCCAGCGCCCGGCCGCGGAACGCCTCACGTATCAGGCCAATTCCCATCCACGCAAGGAGGAGTGCTCCTGTCACTCCGATGATCTTCGTGGCAAGGGGGTCATGGAGGAACTCCACCACCCCGAGTGTCAGCCCGAAAAGCAGCAGGGCTTCCAGGGCGGCGTGCCCCACCACGACTCGCGGACCCAGGAGCCAGCCCGTGCGGCCGGATTGCACCGTGCGGGCAATCGTATAGGTGAGCATGGGACCCGGCATCAAGGCGCCGCTCAACGACATGACAAAAGAAAGGGAGAATATCACCCACAGACCGGCAAGGGTCATTGGGCGTCCTCCGCCGCTGCACGTTCAAGCTGGGGCGCCACCGCTTTCAGAAGGGCGGTGTCGAACTTGAAGGAGCGCAGGTCGGCATTTTCCCGCGGCGTCATGGCGATGATCTTGTCGATTATCGATGCGGGCACGTCGATCCGCCTGGACAACTGGGCTTCATTTTTCGTCTTGAACTGCCGGATTCGATCGTACGACTCCTCGATCCGTCCTGCCAGGTCGTTTCCCACGGGCGTGCCTCTGCATGCCGCGCTGAGTACGCCGTTAAATGCCCGGATGGTCTGCCGTGCCGAGCCTTCGACGATCACCAAATCGTGGCCCGCAAGGATTGCCCGGGCCGCCCACGCAGCCGTCGGATCCATGCCCGCCAGCCTGGGATCTCTCCCCAGCCCGGTCCTGTCAGCGTAGTTCTTCAGCATGAGGAGCCCGTCAGACATGAGAAGACCGGAGAACCCGGTGTCCCGGCGCAGAACGCCCAGCCAGTCGGGACTGAATGTCACGATGCTGCTGTCGATTCGAGAATCGTTGAGGTGCGTGGTCATGAGGATGGGGGCGGCGTCGGCAAGGTCACGAAACACCGAGAAGCGCTTCTCTGCAACGTCCCGGGGGACTTTGGTGTCGGGGGAGGAACGGTGGAGGTTTGCGCCGCTCGGGAGGAAAGGGAAATGTTTCAGCACAGGCTGGAGGCCGAACCTTCTCAGCTGGCCCACGACCTCCCGGGCGCGTGACTCGGTGGAGGGGTCTTTCGTGCTGTCGTCCACCGTCGGTCCCAATGCAACGTTCATTCCCACGGCTGCGAAGACGAATGCGGAAAGCGAAGCGAGGTTCGTGAACTGGTCATCCGGCATTGCCCTGAACCTGCCGATGAAGCCTCCCACATACCCGTCCCCGAACGCAGCGGCAACGGGGCGCCCGCGGGCCGTCGAGCGCAGTCGAACGATATCGCAACAGACCAGGAGCGGAAGCCGGGTCATGCCGGAAAGCGCGCGGTTTGTCCTTCGGATTTTCCCGTAGTCGGAAGTGCCGTAGTGAGGGATCACGCCCCCAATCTGCAGCCGCTCTACCATTGGCGCGAAATCAGGCTCCAGCGCCAGGGGCTCTGCCAGGTAGCCGAAGCCGTCCACGTTCACGATGAACAGCTGACCAAGCTCGGACTCCAGGAGCCGGGCGCGCTCGATGGGAATGCCCAGGAGGCCGCCCGCTGCCAGGGAATCCACAACGGGCGTGTCAGCACGCGAGGGCAGGGGCGGGAGCAGCAGAAATGCAAAGGTTACAGAGGCCAGGACGCGCATGAGCCGTGGCAGGCACTCTACACCATTGCGCGGTTTTGGGACACAATCCTCCGGCATGAGACTTCCATGGCCGCGCAAATCCGAAGAGTCCGGAGAAACCGGGGAAACCGGGGGAACAATCCGCACAAGCCAGCCGGGATGGTTCGAGCATCTTGCCAGGGCCTACCGGGACAGGCGGCCGGTGCTCCTTGTAGATGACGCGCGCGTCGGGATAGACCCGCAGAGCCAGTCCCTTGTGGCCATGGGGATCAAGGCCGGACTCTCCGCGGCTGATTGGGCCGCGGTCGGGGTTGCCGTAGGGATAAGCGCGGCGGGCATGATGATGGTCGTGCTGGCTTTCCTGGACCCTGAGCCCACCAGCAAGCTGGGGCTCCTGGTGGGCGGCGGGGCTGTCTGCGTTCTTACCGGCGGCCTGACGGCCGTGGCCGTTCTGACCCGTCGAAGGCCGCCGAATATCGAGATGAGCGCCGGCGGCTTCAAGATCAGCTGGGAATAGGATATACTTCGGCTCTCTATGCCATCGGGAGCCACAGCATGTCAATGAAAGTCACTCTGACCGGCTCGACCGGTCATGTTGGAACCGCGCTTGCAACCCTGTTGTGCCAGCGCGGCTATTCCGTTCGGGCAATCATCCACACGCGGACCACGGGGCTGGACGCTCTTCCTCTCCGGAAAGTCGACGCTTCCCTGTCCGACATTGATTCCCTGCGCCGGGCGTTTGACGGCTCGGAGATCGTTTTTCACGCAGCCGCGCGGATTTCGATCACGCGGAGCGACGTCTCCGAGGTCACGAAGACCAACGTGGCGGGAACGCGCAACGTCATTGACGCCTGCCGCTCCGCGGGAGTGCGGAGGCTCGTTCATTTCAGCTCCATCGAGGCTTTCAGCCCCAAACCACTTGAGTCGACACTTGATGAGGACCGGCCCCTCGAAGACGGAAAGACGGGCTCGCCGTACGCTCTGTCCAAGGCGCAGGCGGAAATCGAGGTGCGAAAAGCCGTCAGCGAGGGCCTGGATGCGGTTATCCTGAATCCGACCGCCGTCGTCGGGCCTTATGACCACCGGCCGTCCCTGATGGGGCGGGCCATCATCGCTTTTGCCACCGGCGCCATTCCCATGTTGATCGACGGCGGCTATGACTGGGTGGACGTGCGCGACATTGCCGAGGCTGCAATAAGCGCCGCCGAGCGCGCGCCCCGAGGCTCGCGGTATCTCCTTGGCGGCAGATGGGCATCCATGGGAGAGGTAGCCGGCCTTGTCTGTGACGCGGCTGGAAGACGGACCCCGCGCCTGACCTGTCCCTATGCCGTGGCCAGGCTCGGCGCCCCCCTGTCCACCTTTTACTCGCTGCTCTTCGGGAAAGAGCCCTTGTTCACAAGTTATTCCCTGGCCGCGCTCCGCGGGAACCGGCTGATCAGCCACCAGCGCGCGGAGCGTGAGCTGGATTATCGGCCCCGCGATCTCGATGAAACCATACGGGACACGTGGCGGTGGTTCACGGAAAACGGTCTGGTTCACCTGCCGGCCGGGGTGCCACGGGAGGCTTGATTTTACCTTCCCCCGTGCGCACCTTTTTCTCATGAAGAGTAAACTGGATCAGAGCGTCTCCGACATGGTACATGGCTTCATATTGGAGAAGGCTCTTTCATTTTCCGGCGGGCCTTCGGCATCCCTGGCCACGGAGGATTCCTTCTGGCAGGGGTTGCGCGGGGCCGGTACCGAGCTGTGGCTGGACACGGGAGACATCGATGCCGCCGCAAAGATCTGGACCCGTGAGTTCAGCGCGCTCACCACGAACAACACCCTCCTGAACAAGGAGGTCCAGAAGGGGATCTATGATGACGTGATCCGTGACGCCGCAGGCCTTGTTTCTTCTTTGGACGGGCCGCAGCGGGTCATGGAGATTGCCTTCATCCTGAACGCCCTGCATGGGCTGCGCCTGGTGAAGCGCTTCAATGCCCTGGTCAGCGTGGAGCTCCATACCTCCACGGCGGACGACGTGGGTGCGGCCGTGGCCTACGGCCGTCGCTTCTCCCGCATATCGCCGAAGAACTTCATCGTCAAGGTGCCCCTGACAGCCGCGGGGTTCATCGCCACCCGGACGCTGCGCCAGGAGGGGATCCCGGTGAACTTCACGCTTGGGTTCAGCGCGCGCCAGAACTACCTGGTGGCCCGGTTTGCCTCCCCCAGCTACGTGAACGTCTTCCTTGGGCGCCTGAACTCCTACGTCTCGGACAACGCCCTCGGGGACGGTCTTTTGGTCGGGGAGAAGGCAACGCTGGCAAGCCAGGCCGCGGTCACCGGGGTATCGCGCCAGGCGAAGAAGCCGACCCGGCAGATCGCCGCAAGCATGCGCGGCGGCTCGCAGGTTCGCGACCTGGCGGGGGTCGACGTCATGACCATGCCCACGGCCACGGCGTCCGAGGCCCGGGAGAAGCTGGACGGGAAATGGAAATCCAGGCTTAAGGAGAATTACCGTGTTACTTTTGCCCCGGGGGTCGACGAGAGGAAAGAGGGATTGTCCGCGCTGTGGGACATAACGGACAATGAAGAGAAGCTCGCAGCTTCCCTGACCGAACGCGCGCCCGTTTCTCCCGAAGAGCTGGTGGAAAGGGCGCGCGAGCTGGGGGTGGGAGGCCTCTTCCCTCGTCTCAGCCCGCAGGATGTGTCGTTTCTCGCTTCTGACGGAAAAATCCCGAAACACGCGCGGTGGTCTTCACGGATTGCGGCAGGCGAGCTGGCGGTGGATGCGCTGCTCACGTTCGCCGGGTTGCAGTCTTTCACGGCGGACCAGAAGGCGTTGGACGACCGGATCCGGCGGCTGACCGGCTGAGTCAGTCCCGCGGCGGGTTCAAGGGAAGGGACAGGGTGAACGTTGTGCCTTGGTCCCCGGCAGAGCGGAAGCTCACCCTGCCCCCCAGATAATCTTCAGCCAGGAGCTTCATCCCCCACGTCCCCAGGCCCCTGTCCTGCCCCTTGGTGGAAAAGTATCGTCGGAACACCTGCCGTTGGACGGCCTCTTCCATGAAGGAGGCGTTGTGGACCTCGAACACCGCGCTTCCTTCTGACTTGCCGAAGCGGAGTGTGACAGTGGCCCCTTCCGACGATGCCTCCAGGGCGTTTTTCAGCATGTTCTCGAGGATCCTCTTCACCAGGGAGCTGTCACTCACGAAGGCAAACGACTCGGAGAAGGGGGCAAGCGCGATTTTCTTCCCCTGGGCCACCTGCTGTCCCTCCAGCTGCGAAATGATCTGCGCGCTGACTGCAAGTGATTCGATCAGATCCTTGGCGACGGAAAGGGTGCCGTTCTCAGCCGAGAGGAGGACCCTCTGCCCCTGGATCTCCTCCACCAGCGTGTCACATATCGCCTCCAGGCGGCTGACCAGCCTGCCCGCGCCGTCCGCTTTGGCCTGTTTCTTCAGCAGCTGCAGGTGCACTTTGAAGCTGGAAGCGGTATTAAGGATGTCATGGAAGAAGATCCTCTCCAGCGCGAGCCGTCTTTTCTGGTGACTCACGTCGAGCAGCCCGATGAGGACGAAAGGCTTCTCACCGAGGGTGAACGGAGTGGTTCGCACGATGAAGTCATGGGCAATCATGCGCTGCCCGTCAGCGGCAGCGATGTGGCATTCCCGCTGCACGGGCTTCGCGGTACGCAGAGTCTCCACGATGGCCTGGGCAGCGCCGCAGAAGCGGCAGGCCTCGGAGTCGCCGCATCCCTGGTCGGCATTGACGCAGCCCAGTACCTCTCCCGGCCTTGCCCCGCACATGTCCTCAAGCGCGTCGATGCCGACCAGCTCCTGGAACGCCTGGTTGGCGAAGACGACCTGGCGGCTCTCGTTGAGCACAGCCGTGGGCTCGGAGGTAATCTCCAGCGCCCCGGCAACTCTTTCCGCGGCCCGTGTCTGCCGAAGCTGAGACAGGACCTCAGAGCGGGATGATCGAGGAGACGATGAGGAGGGAGGCACGCCAGCCTTCATATGAGAGCGTCAGAATACACGATGTTGCCCTCGGGTTCCAGTTGTCCCCTGGGAAGCCAGGGTCTATACTCGCGCTGGGAGGGGCCGTCCAATGAAGCCTGATCTTCTCACGCAGATCTTCGGTTTTCTCTCCACATTTGCGCGATTCATCGGTCAGGCCGTCGTGGATCTTGTCCACTACATACTGCCGTCGGTCAAGGCCCTCGATACGCTGGCTGAGCCCATCGGCTACCTGGCACTGCTGACCCTTTTCGTCATCCTGGTCTCCGCGGCAAGGAGGGTGGCCCTTGTGATCCTTGTTGCGGGATGGCTGCTCATCTTCATCCGTCTGCTCCTGATGGCGTTCCGAATCGCCTGAATCCATTTGCCAACCCCAGAGGGGATGATTATACTCCCTGCCACAAGGAGGATTCTGGATGACCCATCAACGCGCTGCAACCCGCCGTTTGGTGATTCTCGCCGCTTTCGGCATCGCTGTCGCCCTTACCCTTACCGGATGCTTCTCCATGGGCTCCGCCATTTCAGGAGCCGTGGCGGACAATGCAAGCCAGAGCTCTGCTCCGGCTCAGCCCGCGCAGACCCCTTCCAGCCAGCCCGCTTCAAGCCAGCCGGCAGAGCAGAGCCAGCAGCCCCCCGCGGGCGCGGCCATGGCCTACCAGTACCAGTTCAATTCCTTCTATGCCATGATGTGGAACTTCGGCTGGTTCGGCTACAAGGATGCCAACTACCAGCCGGGACAGGGAACGATCTGGCAGATCACGAGCTCCCGCAACTCCAAGGGACCGACAATGTTCGAACGGGCCTTCCTGAAGTCGAACAAGGACAAGACGCAGTGGTGGAGGCTCAAGATCAGCGCGAAAAAGGACGAGATCGTTTACGAGTTCCTGGTCGGCGCGGACGCCGTGGTCCAGAAGGTCCGCTACAAGGACCCCGGATCCGGGCAGATCGGCGAGTTTGTTCCTGACCAGTCCGGGTCCCAGCAGCAGGGCGCGCCGTCCCAGCCCACCAGGGACCAGCTTGCCAATTCCCTGGTCGGGACCGAAGATGTCCAGGTGAAGGCAGGGACTTTCACCGCGGACCATTACTCCTACACGGACCCGCAGAGCGGCTACAAGGGAGAAAGCTGGATCAGCAAGAAGGTCCCCGGCTACATGGTCAAGTTTACGGGTACCAGCCCGAAGAACAACGCCACTTCCAGCGGCGAGCTCGTGCAGATCGAGTCCGGAGTCACAACGGCCCTCGGCTCCTTCTGAAAGGCATCATGCCTGCGTATCAGGAACGTTGCCGCCTTGCATTGGAAACCGCCCTCGAACGGACGCCCATGTACAAAGGCTGGGCAGGCCTGGACCTGGGCGGCGCCGCGGGCATTGACGAACGCTACCGTGCCCTGCCGGTCCTGACGAAAGATGATATTCGCGCCGCCTTTCCCTACGGGCTGGTCCCCCGGGGCCAGGACCTGGACGGCGCGCTGGCACGGGGCGAGGTGAGCTTTGTCAAGACAAGCGGGACTTCCGACGAGGCCCTGCAGAACATCTGGAACCAGCGCTGGTGGGACTCATCCGAGCGCTCGTCATGGAAGCTGAACTCGGTTGCGTCGAAGGTGGCCACCGGCAGCCATGCGGAGGCCATTCTGGCCAGCGCCATGTCGGTGGGTCCGCGCAGCAATGCCGGCCCTCTTGACAGGAAAACGCGCACGCTCGGACGGTTTCTGTTCCTCAATGAATACGGGCGCACGGAGGAGTGGCCCGAGGGACACGAGCGGCGCATGCTGGCCGAGCTGGCCGATCTGAAGCCAGCCGTGCTGGAGGCAAACCCGTCGCTCCTTGCCCGGCTTGCGCGGTACGCCGCGCGAACGGCGTCCGCCGTGTGGCAGCCGCCGCTCATCGTGCTCACGTATGAGTTCGTCTCAGCCCTGCACATGCGCGACATCCGTCGCGTCTACCGCTCACCCACGGCAAGCTCGTACGGCTCCACCGAAGCGGGTTATGTGCTCATGGAATGCGAGCACGGTAACCTCCATCAGAACGCGGATTCCTGCAGGGTCGACCTTGTCCCCCTGGAGGGGAGCGCGGCAAGCCGTGAAGGGGAGAGAATCCCCCGGCCGGGAAGCATGGGCAAGATACTGGCCACGACGTTCGGGAACGAATGGTTTCCCCTCCTGCGTTTCGAAGTTGGTGACGTCGGCCGCGTGGCCGACGGACCGTGCCCCTGCGGGAGGAGCTTCGGGATCACCCTTTCGGCGATCGAAGGAAGGCTGAAAAGCCTCCTGGTTGCCGAGGGACGCATTGTGACTCACCGTGAAGCGGATCTGGCGCTCCTGCGCGTCGAGGGCCTGGAGCAGTACAGGCTGGACCAGGACGGACCGCGGGAAGTGCGCCTTGCCGTGGTCCTGCAGCCCGGAGCCCCGGAGGGGACGCCCGGGGAAGCAGAGGCCGCGCTTCGCGGCATTTTCGGTGCGGGTGCGCATATTACCGTCAGCGTGGTGAAGGATCTCTTCCCGGAGAAGTCCGGCAAGTTCCTCCTGGCTCACAGGTCTTTCGCCCTGGAGGCCCAGCATGCCTGATGGAAAACCATCCCTTCTTCTCATTGCCGGCGGCAGGAGCGCTTTGAAGCGCCGGGGGCCGGATCCCCTGGTGGCAGAGGCTGTTTCCCAGGCAAAGGTCCCGCGGCCGCGGGTTGCATACCTGGGAGCGGCATCCGGCGACAACGCCGCTTTTCGAGTCTTGATTGCCGGTCTCTTGAAGAAGGCCGGAGCCGGTGAAGTGGTTCTTGCCCCCCTGTGCGGCAGGAAAGCTGACCCGGAAAAAGCGCGGAAGGTGCTGGGGGACTCCGACCTTGTCTTCGTCTCCGGAGGGGACGTGGAGGAGGGGATGCAGGTGCTCCGACAAACACGCATGATGCGGTTTCTTCGAGCCCTGCATGAGGCGGGCAAGCCGTTCTTCGGCGTCTCCGCCGGCAGCATCATGCTTGCCCGGGCATGGGTCCGTTGGCGGGACCCCAACAATGACCAGAGCGCGGAGGTCTTCCCGTGCCTCGGTTTCGCCCCCGTGCTCTGCGATACGCATGGCGAGGCCGACGGGTGGGAAGAGCTGAAGGCGCTCCTTGCCCTGTCCCCGGTCGGCGCTGTGGGATACGGGATCGTTTCCAGCACGGCCCTGGTGGTCGGCCCCGGCGGCCGAGTCGGCGCCCGGGGAGGTGAAGTCCACAGGTTCCGTCGGCGCGCCAGCGGGGTCGTCCAGGTGGAGAGCCTGCTGCCGCAAACCTAGTGTCCTGTCCCGCAAGACGAGAGGCGTTTCCAGAGCAGTGACTACCTGAATGACCAAAAACGCGGTGCGATCTAGCGAGTTATTCAGATGACCAGAAAGGTCTGAGCTCAATTCTGCCGAAGCGAGCCATGGGATGTTTCGCCGCGACTTCTATTGCTTCATCCAGGTTCGCGCATTCAAGGATGTCGAAGCCCGCGATCCATTCCTTGGTTTCAGCGAAGGGGCCATCCGTTTTTATGACTTTGCCGTTTCGCTTGCGAACGGTTACAGCCTGGTCCACACCACTGAGCCGATTGCCCAAAATGCGAATTCCTTTGCCGTCCATTTCGGAAACCCAGGACTGGATATCGTCCTGATCGGGATTGTATTTTTCCGCTGACGGATCGGTACACACAAACATCAGGTATCGCATGGTAACTCCTTCCCCTTGTTGTAACTCCCAATAGCTCCATGTGGCTTCATTTGGTACCCCTGCAATAGTCGTCGGCCAAGACCCAGATCGACATACGACGGGGTCAAGAAGCGGGTGATTACCTGTCCACTCTGTCGAGCAGGTCTCGTATTGCTTGCACCACAGTGTCTGGACGGTCCGTGTGGATCGTGCTGTGTCCGGCGTTTTCGACCTCACGGTACTCCCCACGCGGAACTGATTCAGCAAGTGCCGTGTAGACGACACGCTTGCCGTCGTTCATCTTACGCAGGTATGACTTGGAGATCATCAGCTCCATGGACGGATCGATGCCCAAAGCAGTGAGCACAATCAGGGGCACATCAGGCAAGTTGCCACCGTTGCTGAGTTCCTTCAAGAGCCCGCTTCTCTGCTCGTCCGTTCTTTCTGACAGCGGCCATTCCTGGAAGGTCTTCCTCAAAGTCGCGAGGTGATACTCGATAAGTGGTTTACGGGCCGAATCAGGCCATTGGGTGAACATCCGTTGAAACAGATCGCGAGAAACCGTTCTGTAATGCAGAGCCAAGCGAAGGGTAGAGGCGACTCCGCGAAGCTTTTCGAGCGTTGTTTGCTTCGGCATATGGGCGGCGAAGTCCTCAACAGCAGGCTCCAGGAGCAGGAGGCCAGCCACCTCGTCCGGAAATCGCTGTGCATACCGACGTGCGTAAGCCCCGCCCAGAGAGTGGCCAACGAGCAGATACGGAGCTGGCACGCCGGCGACGAGCAGAAGGCTTCGAAGCTCATCAGTGACCTCGGCGGCACTGCGAGGTAGTGCGACCTGGTCGCTCCAGCCCGTTCCCGCGCGGTCGTAAAGCACGGACGTTGTGAACTGGGAGACCTGATTGTGGACGTTCAAAAAATCCAGGCCGATCATGCCGCCTCCGGGTGCGAATACCACGGCAGGGCTCCCGGAGCCAGAGTGGTGGAGCAGCAAGCGCCGCCCCTCGGTTTAGTTTTTTCTCGACGAACAACGTATCCGAAGAGAGCTTCCCGGGACAGGACACTAGTTCGCCAGGAACGGCGCGACGGTTGCGGCCAGGGCCGGGGAAGCAAAAATTCCGTAGTGAGTTGTGTTGGGAAGAATGGCGAGCTCCGCCCTCGGGCGCCCGGAGCCGTCCCAACCGGCGTCTCTCTTGCCGCCGCCGAACATCGCGAAGAACTCCAGGGTGTGCGCGGTGCGCACGGCATCGGCATCCCCGCCGACTATCAGCACGGGCATCTTCAGGGCCGCGACCCCTTGCGACCAGTCATAGCTTTGCCTCAGAAGATTGCCCATCTTCGTGAGCAGAGCAGACCAATCCTGCGGCCGGGGGGCAAGGCGTGAGTAGATCTGGTACATGGGCGTCTGTTTCATCTGATCGGCAATCGCGGCGCTCATCTGCGCTTCCGCAGCCAGGATCTCCGGGTACCAGCCGTCCTGCCGAAATGCCGTGGAAACAAGCACGAGCTTGTGCACGACCTGCGGGTGCCTGATGGCCACCTGCAGCGCAACCTCGCCTCCCAGGGAATAGCCCATGACATCCGCCTTCGGGAAGCCCAGGTACGCAATGAGGGCGGCCACATCGTCAGCCATGGACTCGTACGAAATAGGGCGGTCGATGTCGGCCGTGCGGCCATGCCCCTGCAGGTCTGCTGCAATCACCTGCCGGTCCCGGGAAAGGGCATCGAGGTTGGACCCGTACATTTCAATGGACCCCAGTCCGCCATGGAGCAGCACCAGGGGCTGGCCGGCTCCACGAATTTCGTAATACATCTGGAGACCGTTCACGGGAGCGTAGCCGCTCTTGACGACGGCCGCGGGGCCGTTCTGCGCAAGCACCGGCGCTGAGGCGACCACGGAAATCCCGATAATTGCCGCAATTGTCGAACGCATATTCGTTCCTCCTGTCACACACAATAGTCGTGGGTGACGTCAGGAATCGACAAAAGCGACCTCGGGATGTTTCAGAGCCAGCCCTGGCTCTTGTACCAGGATGCGGTTTCCGTGATGCCCTGCTCCGTGCTGAATGCGGGGCGGTAATCCAGCTCCCTGCGCGCGCGTTCGTCCGAGACGACCCAGGAGCCCCCCATTTCCTCCACCTTTTCCCTGCTGAGAATGCCGGGTCTTCCCGTCATGGAATTGAGGAGCCCCGCGACGAACGCAACGCTGCGCATGGCAAAAAGGGGAACGCGCAGCTTGAAAACCCGCCGGCCCAGGGCCCGAGCAATCATCTCTCCGAAGTCTACCCACGAGCTTGCGGGGCCGTCCGTGAAGAAGTAGCTGCGCATGCCCTCATGGGGGCGTTCGATAGCACAGCAGATGCCGGCCGCGAGGTTTTTTACGTACACAACGCTGAATACGGGGGAGGGGCTGACGACAGGCTGCAGGCCCCTGCTGACAAGACGGAACAGGATGGCAAAATCCTTGTCCCGAGGTCCATAGACGCCGGGGGGGCGTACGATCGTGACGGGAATGCGGTTGCTCAGGCTCTTCAAGCACTCCTCCGCCATGACCTTGCTTTTGCCATATGCGGAGAAGGGCTTGGGGCTCGTCTCTTCGGTGAAAGGGACCCCGCCAGGGCTGGGCCCCATTGTCTCCGAGCTGCTGAAGAACACGAACCTCCGAAGAAGCGCGCCGTTTGCCCGGATCACAGAGATGAGGTTCTCGGTTCCACCGACGTTCACGCGGACGTATTCCTGGAGGCTGGGGGCTTTCGTGAGGCCGGCAACGTGGACAAGCGCTTCCTGGCCGTCGACAAGGCAGGCGAGAGAGGGGAGGGAATCGAGACTGCCGTAGACAAGCCTGACAGGGAGGCCAACGAGGCCTTGCGCCCTTTCAGGGTTCCTTGCAAGGCACGTCACCTCGTGACCCTTGCCCACAAGGGCTTCGACGAGATGGCTTCCAATGAACCCTGTTGCGCCCGTGATCGCGATCTTCATGGCTTTCCGGCGCGACGGATCGAAGGCCCGCCTCATGCGCCTGTGTTGACGCTAAAGGGCGGGCGGCAGGCTGTCAAGGTCCGTCACGCTCAGCCAGCCCTGGATTTCCTGCCTGACGTTGGAGGGCAGCTCGCCCCTGGCGTTCTTTTCGAGCGCGCCGATCACCTCGTCGGTTCCGAGACCCGATGCGGCGGCCCTCAGGATGGACTGCTTTGTGACGCGGAAGAGCACGCCCACCTCTCTGCCCACCCTCTCGCAAAACCGTCCAAGGAGCGCTTCCGCCGCGGGAGAAGGGACAAGGAACACGATCTCGAAGTTCGGCTGAACAATGATCGCCGGGGCCGCCGCGTCCCGTCCGTCTCCCGCTCCCTGGCCGTCGCCGGGCAGCCCGAGGATCCGCCGCCCGATGTGCGTGAGCCGAAAGCATGGCGCGCCATCCGCCGTTGTGCCCGCTTCCACGCCGTCCAACGAAAGGAGGCATCGCCCGATGAATATCCCCAAGAAGGACTTCCACAGCTCCTCCAGGGCTTCCTCGCTGGCTCCCGGGCCTGAGTTTGCGGCGCTGGACGATACGGCGTCACCAGCGTGTTCCTGGCGTGCGGGGTAAGGCTGCACCGCGCCAAGCGGGCTTCCGATTGCAGCCTGGTATTCGGCAAAATCCGCGAACCGGATGAAAGAAGCGGCAGGGACCGATGAAAAGGCCTGGACGACCCACGGAAGGATCTCCTCTCTTGCGCCCTCGGAGGACGTCCACTCCTCTTCAAGAAGGTCGAAGAGTCCCGATGGGCCGCCTGCTCCTATGGCCAGCATGGCGACGATCCGCTCACGCCTCTCCGACAGGGGCCGGCCCGTCCACGCCGCGGTCCACGGAGCCGGAACAAGCGCAGGCTCCCGCCACGCGGTTCCGCCGGATCCGCGGGAACGCCTTGAGGCAGGCGCGGCCCCGGCGCCCGCCCCCCGGCCTCGGCGTCCCTGCCTTTGTGGGGAGGGGCTTCCCCGCGGCGCCCCTTCCGGAACCAGGAAGCCGGTGAGCCGCAGAGCCTGGAGCGCAAGCGCGATCCTGGCGTCCAGGGAGAGGCCCATGAAGCTTTCCAGCCATTCCGGGATGCTCAGAAGGGCAGGGGAGACGTTCTCCACGAACCGGATGAAGGGCTTCTCGTCGCCGCGGCGCAAGGGGATGGGCTCCACCCTGGCGGCAAGAAGCACGGTGGTCATGTCCTCAACGAGGTAGGGATGGCGGAAGGTGCGGGCAGCCTTCACCGGCTCCGGGGCCAGGACCACTGCCATTCTGCGGAGCCTCCGCGCCGCGGCAGGCCAGATTCCCAGCAGGGGCTCGAGGTCAGTGCGGCGAAGTCCCAGGAAGAAGACCGCCCTCTGGATGCCCACGCGGATCCCCGCGCACAAGTCGTCCCTGCCCAGCTTGGGGAAGTAGTCTTCCAGGTCCCGAACGGCCACCCGGTCCCTCTGCTCACGGAAAAACAGAAGCATCGCGCGCCCCGCTTCCAGCCCGGCGGCGTCCCCCGGCGCCCCCTGCCGGGGAAGGGCGGCGTCCAGCCATTCCACGGAAGACACCAGCCCGGCCACCCGCGGCAGGTCGTTTGGCAGCAGGGCAAGGGACTCATGCAGCAGGGACCGATCCCGCGAGGTGTAGTGATCCGCAAGGTAGGCGCAGAGGCCCGCAAGGCCGGAGCCCTCGAAAAGGGGGTGCCTCTCAAGCGCCTTCATGACGTGGTGGAAGCTTTCGTGGCCGGCGGCCACCACCAGGTAGCCGGTGGTTTCCGACTCCTGGAGCAGCCCTGCATCCTTCAGCTCCTCCATCGCGGGGTCGCCCGGAGCGGCCGCAAGGGAGAGCCGGGGCCGAAGCCCGTCCAGGAACGTCCGGCGGGCGGAAATGGACAGCTCGCCCCACAGCACGAGCTCTTCGAGGAAAGTCGGCCAGTCCGGAGGGAAAAGCCTCATGCGGGGCGACCGTCCACCATTCGAATCTGGTAGCCGTAGCCCTGCTCGCAGAGGAAGAGCTGCCGTTTCAGGGCGAAGTCCTGTTCCACGGTGTCGCGGGAAACCAGGGTGTAGAAGTAGGCCTGGTTGGAGAGCTCCTTCGGACGGAGGATCCGTCCCAGCCTCTGTGCTTCCTCCTGGCGTGAGCCGTACGTGCCCGACACCTGGATTGCGAGGCTTGCTTCCGGCAGGTCCACCGCGAAGTTGGCCACCTTGGAAACAGCCAGCACGCGGATCTTGCCGGACTTGAAATCCGCGTACAGCGTGTCACGCACTTTCTGCGGCGTGGATCCCGTGATGACCGGCAGTCCCAGCGGCCCCGCCACGGCGGCCAGCTGGTCGAGGTACATCCCGATCACCAGCGCAGGCTCTGCCGGATGCGCGGCAAGGATTGCCTGGACCTGCTCGATCTTGGCGGGATTCTCGGAGGCCATGCGGAACTTGGTCCGGGCATCCGCAAGGGCGTAGCTCATGCGCATCTGCTCGGGAAGGGCGACGCGGATCTCGGTGCAGGCCGCCTTGGCAATCCAGCCCTGCTTCTCCATTTCCTTCCACGGAACGTCGTACTTCTTCGGGCCAATCAGGGCGAACACGTCGTCTTCCTTGCCGTCCTCTCGTACCAGCGTCGCGGTCAGCCCCAGCCTGCGTCTTGCCTGAAGGGATGCGGTGATCTGGAAGACCGGGGCGGGCAGGAGGTGCACCTCGTCGTAGACAATCAGGCCCCAGTCCCTCTTGCCGAACAGGGCGAGATGCGGGTAAGAGTCCTCCGGCGCCTCTTCGGCTCCGTCAGAGGCCTGCACGCGGGCCGCTCTGGACCGGGCGCTTTCACGGTGCGTGAGCATCTGGTAGGTGGCCACGGTGATCGGGCGCACCTCTTTCTTCAGCCCGGTGTACTCCCCGATGAGCCGGGGGTCTATGTCTGTCTTGTCGATGAGCTCGGCAATCCACTGACGCACCGCGGTGACGCAGGTGGTCAAGACGAGGGTGGAGGTTGAAAGCAGGCTCATGCACACCATGCCGACGATGGTCTTGCCCGCTCCGCAGGGCAGGACAATGACTCCCGAGCCGCCCTGCTCCGAGCCGCCGGCATGAAACGCCCTCGCCGCCTCCCGTTGATACGGGCGCGTCGTAAAGGGAGCCTCCCTGCTGAGAGTGGTGTCACGCAGGGCGATGGAGAAGTGCTCGCCATCCGAATACCCGGCCCTGTCGTCGACCGGGTAGCCGAGCCTGATGAGGGTGAGCTTGACCTGGCCCCGCACGTGCGCGGGCAGCGCAAACGACGTGCGGGAAAGCCGCCGGCCCAGGAGCGGCCCGGTGTGAGGGTCAGCCGCTATGAGCGCCGCCAGGCCCTCGTCGCGGCAATGCAGCTCCAGGCCTTCCGGCCCCTTCAGGAGGGTGAGGCTCCCGAAGCGCCCCGCAAGGTCCGTGATCTCGGTGGTGACGTGCTCGGGGACCGGATACCGCGAGAGGGAGCACAGGGCATCCACAATCTGGCCCGCCGACTCTCCGGCGGCGCATGCGTTCCAGATCGAAAGCGGCGTGATGCGGTACGTATGCACGTGCTCGGGGGACTTCACCAGCTCGGCGAAGCCAACAAGCGCATCCCGCGCCTCGGCGTAACGGGGACTTGCCACCTCCACAAGGATGGTGCGGTCTCCCTGCACGATGATCGGTCTGTCGTTTGCGACTGAAGTTGTTGTTGTATCGGCCATGACAAAAAGCCCGACAAGGATAATGGGGCATGCCCCCAGGGTCAAGGCCGAATCCGCGCGAGTTGAACGGACCGATCCCATTCGCTACTATTGCCCGGACGCGTACCCGTACGCGTGCCTGCAAGCAAAACGCCCCGATGGAGGATCACGTCATGGCAAGGCTGAGTATTCCCGATGCTCGTGGCTGCCGGTACGATTTTCTTGCGCTTGGCTCGATCGTGCAGAGGTTCGACCCGGGAGTGGTCCCTCTCCACGAGGCCACGCATTTCGACCGGCACTGCTCGGGCGGCGAGTACAATCCCGCCGCAAACCTGGCAAAGTGCTTCCGGATGCGCGTCGCCGTAGCCTCAGCGAACGTCCACTATCCACCGGGATGGTGGGTCGAGAGTGAGGTCAGGAAGACGGGTGTCGAGGCGTTTTTCAAATGGTTCCCGTACGACGGCGTTCATGGTCCGCGCATCGCGAACACTTATTCCGACCGGGGGTGGGGAGTTCGCGCGCCGGAAGTCTGGTACGACCGTGCAAACGAGGCGGGCGCCATGCTGGCGCCGGGGGATTTCGACTGGAAAGACGTGTTCCAGGCCAGGAAAGTCCGCTGGTTCCACTCCGGGGGGATTTTCGCCTCCCTGTCCCACAGCGCATCGGCGCTCATCCTGGAAGCGATGGCCCAGGCCAAATCTGCCGGGACCGTCGTCTCGTACGATCTGAACTTCCGGAAAAAGCTCTGGGATGCCGTGGAGGGAGGCTCCGCGCGCGCCGTCGAAGTCAATCGCAAGATTGCAGCCATGGTGGACGTCCTGATCGGAAACGAGGAAGACCTGCAGCTGGGGCTCGGCATTCCCGGTCCTGACGTTTCGGCCAGGCATTCCGACACCCAGGATTTTCAGGAAGTGATTCAGAGAGTCATCGCCCAATACCCGAACATCAAGCTCGTCGCCACGTCTCTCCGCCACGTGCACTCGGCCTCCCGGCACAGCTGGAAGGCGGTCATGTGGTACGACGGAGAGCTGCATGAGTCCGCCGGTGCCGAGCTGGACGTCTATGACCGGATCGGGGGCGGAGACGGTTTCGCGGCGGGCCTTATCTACGGGTTGCTGACGGACAGGCCGCCCGGGCAGGCGCTGAGGCTCGGTTGGGCTCATGGAGCTTTGCTTACCACCTACCCCGGGGATGTCACGATGGCCAGGCTGGAACAGGTGGAAGCCCTTGCCGCCGGCGGTGGGGCGCGCGTTGTGAGATAAGCCGAGCGCGACCTTTCAACGTCGCGGCATTCCCAGGACGGCTTCCCGCAGGAGCTCTTGGTCGCGAAAAGCCGCGCGGTGAGCCTCCGCGGCAGAAGCTCGCGGAAGGAACGTCCGCGCAACCGCGGGCCCTGCTGTCTCGGCGGGAAGCTCGTATCCCAGGCCTTCCAGGGCCAAAACGGCGGCGCCGCGGCTTGAAGCTTCCGGTTCGTCCGCCAGGGACAGCGGAAGCTCCAGGACGTCGGCCAGAATCTGCGCCAATGCGGTGGAGCCCACAAGCGCGCCCCCGGTGCAGACGACTTCCCTCACCGCAGGCGCGGCAGTCCGCAGCACTCCCATGATTGCCTTGAATCGATACGCCACCGCTTCCATGCCGGCCTGCAGGAAGTCCAGGGCGCTTGTCTGGAAGCGCAGGCCGTTCACGGCGCCGCGGGCCCGGGGATCCCATCCCATGCTGCGCTCCCCAGCCAGGAAAGGAAGGACGGTCAGCCCATGGCCCGCCGGCTCTGCCGCGAGGATTGCCTGATCGATCTGTTCGGGTGTGAGGCCGATGTTCAGCATGCCGCGCAGCCATTCGAAGAGGTTGCCCCCATCCCCCAGGACGCCGCCAATAAGCTCCCGCGACCGATCGAGGCGATAAGACCACAGTCCCGCGGGAACGGGAGCGTCTCCTGCCGGACGCATGGCCCGCAGCGCTCCCGTGGTGCCGATCATGAGGGAAGCCCGCTGCGGAGTTGCGCAGCCGCATCCCACGTTGCTGCAAGCCCCGTCCCCAAGAGCGGGAAACCAGGCGGCATGTCGAAGCCTTGGCCAGCGTTTCGCGTACGTCGGGAGAAGCCCGTGAACGGGAGAATCCATGTCTTTCAGAGGGGAGAAACGGGCCTGGTCCAGCCCCAGGGTTCCCAGGAGCTCCAGGTCCCAGCCGGAGGTTGTGCGGTTGAAAAGCCCGAAAGCCGACGCCATGGAAAGGCTGCACAACCGTTCGCCGGTAAAGCGGCGGACGCAGTATTCTCCGACAGAGCACCACCAGTCGATGGCCGGGAACAGCTGCGGTCGGTTCTCCCGGATCCAGAGGATCTTTGAGGGGAAATAGACGGGATGCAGCGGGCAGCCCGTGCGCTGCAGCACCTGGTCGGGGTCGAGCTCGGAGCCAAGCCGGGCGGCCTGGTCTGCCGACCGCGTATCCGCCCACGTGATCACGGGTGTAAGAGCGGCGCCTTCCCTGTCCGTGCCGACCAGGCCGTGCAGGAACGTGCAGAGTGCCACGCCGACCACCTCAGCGTCCCCCGCGACCTTTTCCAGCAGCCCGAGAGATTCATCGATGCACGTCTCCACCAGGCCGGCAAGCGCATCTGGATCAGACTCCGCGCAGCCCCCGGCGGAAAAAACGAACCTGTGCGGCCGCCTGCTTCCCGTGCCGGAAACCGGCTGGCCCCGCACGTCAAAGAGGCCGGCGCGGACTGAGGAGCTTCCAACATCGATGGTGAGGACCATTGAACGCGACGTGTTCACGGGCTGGAGAATCATAGTACGCCTTTGTTCGCGCGGTCAATTGACGGGAGAACGAGTGAACAGGTACCCTGCTTTTGCCGCACATGAGCAGCATGCAAATGGAACCCGCACAAAAGCCCACGATGTATTTCATCGGCGTGACCACGACCGAATCCATGATCATGCGGGTATTCCCGGCGTGGGCGAAGTACCTCGAGCTGGGGGATTGCCTGATCAAGGGCATCGACATGAAGCTGCACGACCGGCAGGATCGCTACCGGGAGGTCGTTCAGTTCATCAAGGAGGACCCGCTTTCGCTGGGCGCCCTGGTGACGACGCACAAGATCGACCTGCTGCATGCCGCGCGGGACATTTTCGATGAGCTCGACGATTTCGCCTCCCTGGCGGGAGAGGTGAGCGCCATCTCAAAGAGGAATGGGCGCCTGCTGGGCGGCGCCAAGGACCCCATCTCCAGCGGGCTGGCGCTGGAAGGGTTCCTGCCGGCCCGTCACTGGGCAAAGACCCGGGCGCAGGCCTTCATCATGGGAGCCGGTGGCTCGAGCGTCGCTCTCTGCTCGTACCTGGTGCGCCCGTTTCACCGCGGCAATCGACCTTCGAAGATCTTCGTGTCGAACCGCAGCCCGGCGCGGCTTGCCGCGGTGGAGGAAGCCCACCGGAGTCAGGGGATCGACGTCCCGGTGAGCTACGTGCACACGCCGCGGCCCCAGGATAACGATGCAGTTCTTGGCTCCCTGCTCCCCGGCTCCCTCGTGGTCAACGCAACAGGGCTCGGCAAGGACGCCCCCGGTTCCCCCATCACGGGGACAGTGCCTTTTCCTGAAAACGGGTTTGCCTGGGACTTCAACTACCGGGGGGATCTGCTTTTCCTGCGCCAGGCCAGGGCGCAGGCCGACGGCCGCTCACTCACGGTGGTCGGGGGATGGCTGTATTTCATCTACGGCTGGCTCGCGGGGATTGCGGAAGTGTTCCGTCATCCCATCCCGTTCCACGGGCCGGTCTTCGATGAATTGTGCCGTCTCGCCGAAAATGAGAGGGGCAAATAGCCCGCGCGCTTGCCACTGCAAACGACTCGTGATCCAATGGGCAACATGCCCGATGGAACAATGTTCGTCGAAGAGAGGAAGCTGAAGATCCTGGAATACATCGGGGAGCACCGCAAGGCCACAGTGACCGAGTTGTGTGACGCGTTTCGCGTCTCCAGCGCCACCATCCGCAACGACCTTCGGGACCTGGAGGGGGCAAGCCTTCTCATAAGGACGCACGGCGGGGCCATGGTCAAGACGAAGACCGGACTGGAGCTGGACATGAGCCAGCGCAAGGTCCAGCATCTTGCGGAGAAGCGCTCCATTGCCCAGGCCGCCCTCCAGCTGGTGGAGGACGGAGACACGATCATCCTCGACAACGGCACCACCACGGTGGAGCTTGCGCGCCTGCTGGGCCAGAGACGCGACATAACGGTTGTCACCAACGATCTTGCCATTGCCTTTGTCCTGGAGGACGTCGAAACCGTCCGCGTCGTGTTCATGGGCGGGATCGTGCGCAAGAAGTTCCACTGCACCGTCGTGGGCGGCCCGTCCAACCAGTCCCTCCTTGCCGGCCTTTCTGTGGACAAGGCCTTCATGGCCTTGAACAGCTTCTCAATCGAAAAGGGGGCAAGCACGCCGGACATCAACCACGCGGAGACGAAAAAAAGCATGATGTCCATTGCGGCAAAAGTGATCCTGGTGTTCGACTCCAGCAAGATGGGAAAGAACTCTTTTGCCCTGTTTGCGCCTCCTGACCGCGTTGATGCAATCGTCACCGATTCCCTGCGGGACGAAGACCGGGCTCGACTTGAGGAGAACGGCATCGAAGTCATCACCGCCGGCTGAGCCACGCATGTTTCCGCAGCCCCTCATCCTGGACCTCGACGGCACTCTCGCCGACACGGAACCCCTTCACGACCGCGCATGGGACACGGTCCTCCGCGGCGTGCCCCTGGAGCTGGTTGCTCGGGAAAGGCAGAAGTGGATCGGCCTGTCGAGCGTGGAGATTGCCCGCGGGCTGATCCGCACCTTCAATCTCTCCCAGTCGGAGGACGACATGCTTCGGGAGAAAAAAAAGAAGTTTCGGCAGCTGGTGCGCACGGAGCTTGTCCCTTTTCCCGGGCTTGCCCGGGAGCTCGCTCGCTGGACAGGGGTGCCGCTGGCGGTTGCGACGTCCGGCAGCCGCCGGGAAGCCCTCCTGGTGCTGGAAAAGTTGCGGCTGCCCGTGAGCTTCCGTGCAGTGGTTACCGTGGACGATGTGCCCAGGGCCAAGCCGGCTCCTGACTGCTACCTGCTTGCGGCTGAAATCCTTGGAACGAAGCCCCAGGAGTGCGTTGCGATCGAGGACTCCATCAACGGGATGCTTGCGGCTGTTGCCGCGGGAGCTCACGTGATAGGGGTCTCGGCAAAGCCCCTGGCGTCGCTTCCTTCGGGAGTGGAGAGGACATTCCTGTCCACGGTGGAAGCGCTTCAGTGGCTTCGAAGCGACGGGCGCTAGGGGAGTCTACGAATCACGGGTAAGGCTGGCAAAAGGGTCGAACTCGTATTCGCTCGCCAGGTCAAGGTCGCCGGCCCGGTGCCTGTTCTCTATCTTCATCCCGAACGTCCTGCAGATGGCCTCATGCGTAATCTCATCGATGCGCCCGGCAGGGACGCCGGCGCCGGTCAAGCCCGCCACGAACCGCGGGTAGTAGGGAAGCCCGGGGATCCCGCATGCGAAGGACTTCATCTTGTCATCCCTGGTGTGCGGGGCATGGTCGCTCTCTATCCAATCGATGCTTCCATCGCAGAGGCGCTCGAGCATGAGGGCAGGCATGGGGGGGGGCCGAAGCGGCGGATTGGTGAGGAGCAGGAGCCCGTCGGTCCAGTCCATCATCCCCGCATCAAGAAGCGCATGGTGCGGAGTCAGGCCGCAGGTGACGCGCAACGCCTTCCCGGCGGATGAGTCCGGCGCGGGCCGGCCGTGCCTGGCGCGCAGCACATCCAGCGACCAGGGGGTCGAGATGTGGCAAACGTGCAGCGTGCCTGCAAAGCCGGCTTCCAGCGCAAGCTCGCGCTGATCGTTCACGGAGGCAACCTCCGCGGCAGGAGGGCGCGCCCGCCCGTGGCTTGCGGGCCGGCCGGGGTCCCAGTCAGCGGGCCGCAGAAGCAATTGCTTCTCACAGTGGACTGCCAGGACCCCGGTGTACCCCAGCTTTGCCAGGGTCTGGTACACGAGGGCCTGCGATTCACGCTCCACGATTCCCATCTCGCCCGTCGAGTGCCCCGCAAACATCTTCAATCCGACCACCCGGGGGAACAGGGTGCGCCACGCGGTCACGGCTTCCTCGATCTGCGCCGGGGAAGCGGTAAGCCCCGCGTACAGGCCGTGGAAGAGCGGGACACGAAGGCTGGCAAGGGCCGCATCCGCATCGGCGATGCGCCGCATGATGGACTCCCTGGTGGTGAGCGGGGGGTCGGTATTGGGCATCTCGAAGACGCCATCCAGTCCGGCCCGCCAAGCCACGGCCAGGCCGTGGCGCAGGGTCTCCTTGCCGCTCTGGTTCCAGTCCCGCAGGTGCACGTGGGGGTCTATCATCCCGCTCAATCCGGGTAGGCCACCGGCTCGATGCCTGCCGGCAGGCCGGCTATCCAGGACGATTTTTCTTCATCACTCACCTTGCGGCTTGCAATGATATACTGCCTGCGGCAGTAGCGGCAGCGAACGGTGTCGCGCTCACGGTAGAACCTGGGCGGGACATCCTCATTGACGACCCGCGTGATGCAGTTGGTGTTGGCGCACAGGAGATACACGAACTTCGCCGCTATCCTCCCCCCCGCGATGGTGTCGATAGTGGGCTCCGGGGAGAGCAGCGCGATTGTCTTGAGATCACGATCCCCGGGCTCGGGGAGGTTCGTCTTGATGAACGGGTTCCTTTTTTCCGGGATTGTCGCCGTTGTGCAGGAATATCCCCTGTTCTCCAGGTCCAGGGCATCGGAAACCGCCCGCAGGGATCCGGGAGACAGATGGTCTATGACGGTGCCGTCATGGATCTTGTCGATGAACATGGCGCTCTGCTTTGCGCCGCTGATCCTGCGGGGCAGCCTGTTGTTGCCCGCGCCCAGCTCCGCGGGCAGCCGCCCGTCGTAGCGCCGGTACCCTTCGTGTCCCAGCATCTCGTGAAGCAGCGCCTTGCGGAGGAAGACGCCGAACTCGGCCTGGGTGAAAAAAGCCTGGGCCGGGGTGAAATAGACGCGGTAGTCGATCTCCGCTATCTCGCTGTTCACCGGCAGCGGGTGCAGGACGCGAACGTCGAAGCCGTCCACCTTCGCCGTGTCGATCCGGTACTGCTTCATCATCGCCGCTATCTCTTTCTGGGTCACACCGGGCATGCGCTCCAGCTGCGGCCGGGTCATGTAGTAGAAGTCCACCTGGCCCATCACGTCGCGCACCGTGGTCTCACGCTCCACGCGAACGCCGCGGGCGGACAGAAGCCGCGACAGGTCATCCGGCATTCCCAGGAAATCCTCCGCTGCCCAGCGGATGGTCACTGAGTCGAAGTGCGCAAGGGCCAGGCTCAACGAGCGGACGGTGCGTCCGTGGGAGAGGTCCCCGCCGAACCCGACGCGGATCCCGTCCAGCCTGCCCTCTTTCAAGGCGTAAATGGTGAGAACGTCGAGGAGCGCCTGGGTGGGATGCTCGTTCTTGCCGTCACCGCCGTTGATCACGGGAATGTTCGCGACGTCCGCGGCCCACTGCAGCGACCCGTCCAGGGGATGGCGCATGACGATCACATCGTTGTGGTTTGCGCACATCATGGTCACCGTGTCTCGAACGGTCTCGCTCTTCATCACCGAGGTGCCCTCGGTGCCGGAGAAACCGTCGTAGCGACCCCCCAGCTCACGCATGCCCGTGTTGAAGCTCGTTCGGGTGCGCGTGCTCGGCTCGTAGAACATGTAGGAAAGGGTGCGGTATTTCAGCGCGTCCCTCAGGCTGTTGCGCTTTCCGGTCTTTTCCAGCGTGGCCATTCGGCGACCCGCCTCGCAGAGATGGAGGATCTCCTCCCGCGAGAAGTCCGTTATGGAGATAATGTCCCGATCGCGGAAGCTCATGGCCGTGTCCTGGCTGGCAACAGTAGCCCGTTTCAAGATCAGGGGCAAGGTAGGAGAGGGCGATGCTTGATTCTCAAGCTCGGATTAACGACATTAATGATACGTAGGTAGCCTATGCCTGGTACGCCGAGGTACGACACAAAGCCAATCAGGCTCTTCAAGTCCGACTTTCTGGAGTTTTTCTCCCATGTGCGGCCCGCGACCGTGCTGGTGCTGTGGGCTCCGGTTGCGCTGCTTTTCCTGGCTCAAACATTCTGGCGCGCATCCGGCTACGCCGCGGCTGCCCAGGCGGTGCCGCGCATCTTTGCGGGCTGGTTCATCTGGACCCTCGTGGAGTACCTCCTTCACAGGTTTTTCTTTCACTTCCATCCGAAAACGGAGAGATTCAAGCGGGTGTTCTTCCTTGCCCACGGCGTGCACCATGCGCAGCCGCTTTGCCGCACGCGGCTTGTCATGCCACCCGTCATCAGCATCCCCCTCGGGCTCGCCTTTTTCGGGGTGTTCCACTTCGCCTTCGACGTCGTGCTGCTGCGGCCGCAATGGTTTTCACCGGTCTTCGCGGGCTTCATCATCGGCTACATCGTCTATGACATGATGCACTACAACCTTCACCACGCACGGGTGAAGAACGCCTACATCATGATGTGCCGGCGTCAGCACATGCAGCACCACGGGACCTGCCCCGGTATGCGTTTCGGCGTGAGCTCGCCCGTCTGGGATTACGTGTTCGGGACCATGCCGAAGGCCGCTGAGACGGCGAAAGCTCCGACGTCGGAAGAGCCGGGCTGATCACAGGATGGCGCGGAAAGCCATGGGCAGCGGGGACTCGACTCGAAGCTCTTTCCCCGTGACCGGATGCGCCAGTGAAATTCCGCTTGCATGGAGGTACATCCTCTGTTCCGCCCCGGGCGGGGCGGGGACGCCATAAAGGGAGTCGCCGAATATCGGCAGGCCCGCAAAGGCAAGATGTGCCCTGATCTGGTGGCGGAAACCCTTGTGTATGACCACGCCAACCAGGGCGCGTCCTTCATGCAGCTGTTCCAGCCGGGCTTCCGTTCGATAGACGGCGGGGGCCGCTTTCTTGAGCAGCTTTTTGTTCGTTTCGTCCGGCATGACCACGCGCACCATCCGTCGTCCGGGTCCGGTGGGAGCGAACATGCTCTGGATGGAGATGTCCCGCTGCGGCGCGTTGTCCCCCCGGCAGGCGCAGGCCGCACGGTATTCCTTGCGCACCTGCCCGGATGTGAATTGCTCGAGCAGGGAGGCGAAGGCGGCGTTCGTGCGCGCAATCACGACCACGCCCGAGGTGTCTCGATCCAGCCGGTGCAGGAGCCCGGGCTCGAAAGGCTTCATTCCATTCACGGATGAGATTTCGGGGAAAACCTCGAGGACAAGGCTGAGAAGGGTGTCCGTCTCTTCCGCCAGAAGCGGCGCCGTATGAAGCCCCACGGGCTTTTCAACGACAACGACCGCGGCATCCTCATGCAGGACCTCGAGGGTTCGGCCGGCCATGCGCCGATCGTCTCCCCTACTTGAACTGGGCCAGCAGCTTCGCCACGGCCGCCGCATCATCCGCAATGGCCTGGTTTGCCTGCCCGGCCGTGAGGGACGGGGGCTTGGCTCCGGGGAAGTTTTTCAGGGCCCGCGCGGCATCGGCGGGCGTCACGAAACCGGCAATCGGCGTCGCGGCCGTGTACGCCGCAATGGGGCCCTGGATCACGTAGCCGTCGAACAGGTCAGCCAGGGTCAGCGTTGCCCCGGCAGGGGCGTCGCGCGCAAGGGAGCTCGTGGTGACCGGCAGCGCCCCGAGGGGCGTGCCGGCCGTGTCAAAGCCCGCGTTCCGGTCTTCGGGCGGAAGGCTGGCAATCAGGCTGTCGATGGCACCGTCCGCCGGCCACGTGAGGCCGGTGGAGGAGCCCGTGTCCGGCCACGGGGCATGCAGGGCGATGGAAAAAGCGCGGGCGCCGATTTTCGCGTACACGATGTTTCCCGCTCTCCGTGTTTCGGAAAGCTGCAGGCTTGCCGCGTTCTTCTCGTACTCGGCGCTTCGGAAGGCCGTGAACGAATGCTGCATGCCGCAGAAAATGAGCCCCTTTTCCTTCTTTGCCACTAACTCACGGTCAATGACTTCCGCCATGTGAGCGTCCGGCACACCGTTGGCGAAAATGCGGGCAACAACCTTCGGATCACGGGCGTCTTTCTCCGTGGTCAGGTACTCCCAGTTCTGCCGGACGCTGAGCCCAAGCACGCGAAACGGTTTGGACCCGCGGGGCAGCCCGTGGTTGAGCTGCCAGGCCGCCTTGAGGACGTCAACGTACTCCTGGAAGCCCCATGTCACGACCCAGTCGAAGATGATTGCGCGCGCCTTCGTCTCATCCCAGGCGCCGGCATCCAGCAGGGAGTCGATCGCTTCCTGGTCGTCGGAGAGGGCGTATTCGATGCCGAGGTTGCGCACGCCTTCCCCGTACAAGCGCGGGATGAGGGAAGAGACGAGCTGCACATTCTGGCGGATCTTGTAGAACTCCCCCAGGAAAACGATGTCGTGGGAAGAGAAGCTGCCAAGCACGTAGTCTTCGGGAGATCGATGATGCGACTCGGCGAATGAAACGAGCTGGGCCAGGGAAGCCTGCGGGAGCTTGTGCGGGCGCGCGCCCCTCCCGGCTCCTTCGAAGAGCTGAAGGGGATTGAGGAACAGGAACAGCGCGACCACCGCCACTCCCGCAACCAGCATCGTGTCGCGTTTCATGCCGGAGAGAGTAGCGTGAGATGCCGGCGGGCGACTATACCCCGACCGGCTCCGTGAACTCCTTCGGATTGAGCAGCATCCTGGCGTACTGGGCGCGGGTGTATGCCCACGGGTCCTGGGAGTTCTCCGCGGAAAGCTTTCCCCGGAAGCTCTCCACGCTCTTGTAGGACTTTCCTTCCATCCAGCGGTCCAGCTCCTCCCGCATCCCGGACAGGGATTTCACCCCGTTCCTGTACAGCGCCGTGACCACCTGGACCGCGCACGCGCCGGCAAGGATCATCTTGGCGACGTCCTTGCCCGTCATGATCCCCGTGCTTGCGCAGACATCGGCCTTCACCTTTCCGTGGAGAAGCCCCGAAAAGCGAAGTGGCAGCCGGTTGTCTGCCTGCGCGGAGAAGTTGAAGGGCATGGCCATGGTCTCGGAATCCGCGTTGATGTCCGGCTGGAAGAGCCGGTTGAAGAGCACAAGGCCGTTGATTCCTTCATGATCCAGCTGGGAGATGAAGTGCAGGGGATTCGAATAGAACACGCTGAGCTTCACGGCCAGAGGAATGGTCACCGATTGCCGTATGGAGCGGACGGCGTCCAGCTGCTCTTCCTCCACCTGGGCAGATGTGATCTGGAAGTCACGCGGCGTTGCAAAGAAGTTCAGCTCCAGGGCGTCCACGCCCTGGTCCGCGAGGTGGCGCGCGTACTCCGCCCAGGTCTTCGGGTTCACTGCGTTGAGACTGGCGATGACGGGGATGCGCACCGCGTCCTTGGCCTTCTTCACCCACATCAGGTGCTCTTTCGGCCCGGCGTGCTCCAGCTTCGGGAAGATGCTCGTCATCTCGGCGTAGACGTTCTCCCCTGAGTGCGTGTCCTCCTCCAGCTTCAGGCGCTCCAGCTGGATCTGTTCTTCGAAGAGGCTCTTGAGCACGACTGCGCCCGCTCCCGACTGCTCGATGCGTTTGATGCTGTCCATGTTTGCTGTAAGATCGCTTGCTCCCGCTACGATCGGGCTTTCGAGTGCAAGTCCCATGAAACGGGTCGACTGGTTGGCCATGCGCTTCTCCTTTTCCTTCAATGTAAGGCATCCCAGGGACGGGGAAAAGGCAATTCTTGGGGGCCGAGGCCCGTCTCTCAGCGCTTCCTGCGCAGGCTCCCGCTGCAGATCTCGTTGAGGATGCGGGCGTGCTCGGAAGGGATGGGGAGCGCTTTGACGATGCGCCGCGCATCCGCGGCAAGTCCCTCCGTCAGCTCCTGCATTGTCCCGCGCGCGCCGAGGGCTTCAATGGCTTCACCGACATGCCGCGCTTCCGCCGCGGTGAGGTCGTGTTTCCCGAACAGGCCGGCCAGCGTCCGCTTCTGCGCGCCGCGCGCCCTTCGCAGGAGCTCCAGGTAGAGAAGAGTCTTCTTCCCCTCGCGGATGTCGGAGCCGACCGGCTTTCCCGTCTGCCTCTCTGAGCCGAAAATCCCCATCTCGTCGTCACGCACCTGAAAGATCACGCCCAGGCGTTCGCCGAGATCGCTGAGCCTCCGCAGCTGGGAAGGGGAGGCCCCGGCAATCAGGGCTCCCGCCATGAGGGGCAGGGAAAAGGTATAGCGGGCGGTCTTGTACAGGTAGAGGGCAAGCACATCCTCGCGGGAAGGGATGCGCGGTGAAGCGGCGAACGCGAGGTCTTGCATCTGGGCGATGGCGACATAGGTGAGCTCGCGGGAGATCAGGCCGATGAGAGACGCTTTTCGTTGCGCGTCGATGGTCAGCCGGGTCAGCGCCTCGCATGCCAGGAAGTACCCGGCATCGCCGGCGCACGTGCCCATGGACCGTCCGAAGGCGGTCGGGTCCGAGGCACGCGCGCGCCGCCCCGCCTGCTCGTACTGCGCGAAGATTGTCCTTTCCCCCCGACGCAGCCTGTCGTTGTCCATGATGTCGTCGTGGATGAGGAGAGAGGAGTGCAGGATCTCGATTGCCGCGGCCGCCTGCAGCACGTCACGGGGCGTCGCGCGCGCCCCGTGTGCCGCGGTTCCACGACGCCGGGCGTTCATCTCCCACCCCAGAACCAGGAGCCCGCCGCGGATCATCTTTCCCTTGAGGCAGAAGGAGAGAAACCGGGCCACCATGTCGGGGCCCCATCCGTTGATATGACCAAGCTCGGCGCTGCGGGAGGAAAGCAGGCGCCGCAGCTCCCGGGCTATGAGCGGTTTCTTCCGCGTGAAGTAGGCGTGCATCTGCCGGGCAACTCCATCACCGGGGCCGTGCAATGACCTCCGCCAGGGCTTTCTTTTCCGCGAGCTCGGTTCTCAGCATCTCCTCCCTCGCTTTGTTCACGTAGTTTCTGGCCTGGAACGAATACGTGAAGTTCGTGTGAACGTCGTATGTTCCCTCGATGAGAGCGTGCGTGTCCTCCGTCATGACCAGCTCCTCATCCGTCGGGATGACGAAGACGCGGACTTTCGAGCCCGCTCCCGTGATCTCGGTCTCCGCGTTGCGTGTCATCGAGATCTCGTTCTTCCGCCTGTCCACGACGATCCCCATCTCTTCGAGGCCCTCCAGGCACTTCTCCCGGGTGATGGGGCCGCGTTCCCCGACCCCTGCCGTGAAGACCACGGCATCCACCCGTCCCAGGGCGGCATAATAGGCGCCGAGGTACTTCTTCAGCCGGTAGCCCTCCAGGTCGATGGCCAGCTGGCAGCGCTCGTCTCCCGCGCATGCGCCCGTCTCGATGTCACGCCTGTCCGTGTACTTCTCCGTGATGCCCAGCACCCCGCTCTTGCGGTTGAGGATGCTCTCCATGGCCTCGGGCCGCAGCCCCTCCTTCCGCATCACGTAGAAGCCGATGGTGGCGTCATGGTCTCCCGCCCGCGTGCCCATGACCAGTCCTTCCAGGGGCGTGAAGCCCATGGAGGTATCCAGGGAGACTCCGTTCTTCACCGCGTTGGCGCTCGAGCCGTTGCCGATGTGGAAGCAGATCAGGTTCGTTGCAAACGGATTCTTCCCCAGAAGGACCGCCGCCCGTTTTGCCACGTAGAGAAACGACGTGCCGTGGAACCCGTAGCGGCGCACGCGGTAGTTCTCATACCACGAATACGGAAGGGCGTACATGAACGAAGTGGACGGCATGGTCTGGTGCCACGCGGTGTCCATCACGGCGCAATGGGGAACGTTGGGGAGGACCTCACGCGCGGCCTCGATGCCGGTGATGTTGGGAGGGTTGTGCAGAGGGGCCAGGTCAGCCAGCTCGCGGAACGTGGACAAGGCGTTCTCATCGATGATCACCGATTTGGCGAACTTGTCTCCCCCGTGCACGACCCGATGGCCCACGGCCTTGATGTCGGAAAGGCTTTCGATGGCCCCCACCTCGGGGTCCAGCAGGGTGGTGACGATCAGCTCGATGGCCTCCTTGTGATTCGGGCAATCGTGCTCCCTCTTGATCTTCTTTCCGATTTTCTTTGCGTAGTGGTTGATGTATGAGCCGCCGACGGTGACCCGTTCGACGATGCCCTGGGCCAGGACGTCGCGGTCCTCCCATCGATAGAGCTGATACTTGAGCGACGAGCTGCCGCAGTTGAGGGTCAGTATGTCCATGTGGATGTTCCCTTTCATTCACGGCACGGCGCCACCGACATGCCGCGCTGCCGCCTCATGAGTGATATCCGCAAAGCGGCGTGAGGTCAAGCAGACGCGCAAGCGCCGGGCACGGTGTGCCCGTATTCCTATCGATGCTCGCCGCCAGCCTGTGCATCATCTTCGCGTTGTGCTGCCCCGTCGTCCACGCTGATCCTGTTTCCGTTGACATCTCCTCTGCGTTCGACTGGAGCAGGGAGCTGCTGGCCAGGTGCGTCCTCTCTGAAGGAGACTACCGGATTGTCCTGGCCGGCCGCTCGGTCCCCGGCGGAGAGACCGGGGCCAATGAGGCCAGGGTCCTGGCCGGTCTTTCCT
This sequence comes from uncultured Spirochaetota bacterium, assembly GCA_963710335.1. GTDB lineage: Bacteria > Spirochaetota > Spirochaetia > SZUA-6 > Fen-1364 > Fen-1364. The sequence continues at coordinate 228,730 of CAVQAA010000021.1, read as the reverse complement.
CCTCCTGGATTCGAATCGGGCCTCTTTCCCCCGCGGGGGTTCTCAGAGAGGCCTGCAATCCCCTGGGGTTCCAGGCGGGAAGTGACGTGTTTGTGCAGCGCTCGGGGTTTGTCGTGGACAGCTCCTTCCCCGCTCAATCCGCGGGAGCGCTGGTCATGCCCATTGCCCGCTCTCTCGGGGCTTTTTACAGGCAGCTGCCGGACGGCGGAGAATGGGTGGGCTGCATGGCAAGCGCTTTTCAAAGGCAGGGCGCAAGCCTCGAAGGCTTCATCTCCCTGGCCCGGCCTCCCTGCGAATCCATGGGAGAGGAATGGATTGCAGATTCCGCCCCTTTTGCCGGTGGGAGGATCCTGACCAGCGCCGCGCGGATTCTCGCGGAAAGCCGGCCTTTCGGGATGACGGCGACCCTTGGTGCCTCCCTGCCGGAAACTTCCCTGCCCGGCGGGTTCTTCAACCTTCACCTCTGGGCTCGCACGGAAGGTCTCAAGCTTTTTTTTCTGCTCTCCAAAGCGGACAGCACGTATATCTCCCCTTCCGGGGATCACTCCCCGGACGCCGGCTCGGTCTCCGCGGCGCTCCTTCTGGATGACGCCGGCGGGTCGGCGGACGTACGGTTTTCACGCTCGGTCCGGCAGCTTCCGTTCGCACCGCACTCCTTTCTTGCCGGTCGGACAGAGGCCGGCTTCAGGGCTGAAAAGAGCCTGGCGACGGCCGCTGACGCGCTTTTTTCAGTCCGGGTGGAAGGCGGCAGGATCATCCATGAGGACCCGGAAGGCGCCCGGGACGCTTCCGCCCGCTGCTCCGCTGCGGCTTCTTTTCGCATCTCGCCGGTGAGCCTGGAATCCGGGATCGCGTGCAGCGACATCGACGGGCTTTCCGTGAAGCTCACAGCCGGGTCCGTGATGGACCGTCGCGGATCCCGCGTAGCCTTCGAAGCGGACGCTTTCCATCTGGACGGAGGAATGCAGGCATTTTCCACGCTCTTCTCACTGCGTTTTGCAAGGAAGAGCTTTTCCCTGGCACTCCAGGCGGGGCTTGCGGACGTGCGGTTCCTCGCCGTTCAGGAAGATCTCAGGAAGGGGTTGAGGCTATCACTCCAGTGGGTGTCCCACTCACCGTGACCGGCTTCACCATTCGCCGACCAGGAGAACTTCTCTTTCCAGCTTCAGTCCCAGCCGTTTCTCCGCCTCTTCCTCCATGACGGCAATGAGGGACCTGACCTCGGACCCCGTCGCGTTGTTCGTGTTGATGATGATGTTTCCATGAAAGGGGGCAATCTGCGCGCCGCCGACCCTTCGACCCTTGAGCCCCAGAGAGTCGATGATCTTCCCCGTGGGAGCTCCGAAATTCCTGTTGTTCTTGAACACACTTCCCGCGCAGGGGTAGAGGAAGTGGCCCTTTTTCTCCCTGTCCGCGCGATGCTCCTCCATCTCAGCGGCGATCTTTTTCGGGTCTCCGCGGGCCAGGCGCATGCCGGCCTTGAGAATCACCCTGGCGCCGGTCTGGAACGGGGAGAGCTTGTAGGACCATTGGGAGGGCGATATTTTCTCATGACGGATGACGCCCTGTTCGTCCAGGAACTCGACGTATTCCAGTATGTCGCTCATCTGACGGTCGTAGCAGCGGGCATTCATCCAGACCGCGCCGCCGACGCTTCCCGGCAGAGCGTACGCAAACTCCAGGCCGGAGAGGCCGCGTTCCTTCGCGAAGACCGCCACGTCGGATACCGGCGTGCCGCAGCGGGCGGACACGATTGGGCCCTCCGCCTGGCATCCGCCCATGAGGCCCAGGTCCACCACCACTCCCCGGATCCCGCTGTCGGCCACCAGGATGTTGGTTCCGCCGCCCAGAAGAAAGCAGGGCAGCGATTCGCGAGCGCATGTTGCTGCAATGCGGGCCGCTTCCTCAGGGTCCCGCGGGACAAGGTACAGGTCCGCGGGGCCTCCAATGCGGAAACTCGTGTGCCGGCTCATCGGTTCGGCGCTTCGTGAGATGCCGTCGATCTTGAATTTCCCTTCCAATTCCCGTACTGTTGCCACGAGATTAAAATAGTAGCGGGCGGCATGGCGAAGGTCTACTCTCGTCGCCGACGAAATCCAGTGGAGGGTTTTTGGTGGAGTTGAAACTCTTCAATACCATGGGCAGGCAGCTTTCATCCTTCGTTCCCATCCAGGAAGGGAAAGTGGGAATGTATGCCTGCGGCCTCACCGTCTACAACTACGCCCATATCGGGAACCTTCGCTCCTACGTCTTTGAAGACATCCTCCGCAAGACCCTGGAGTACAGCGGCTACGAGGTCAGGCACGTCATGAACGTGACGGACGTGGGACACCTGACGGGGGACGCGGACGAGGGTGAGGACAAGATGGTGAAGAGCTCCCGTGAGACGGGCCGGACGGTCTGGGAGATCGCGGAGTTCTACACCAAGGCCTTCTTTCGCGATTTCACCCTGCTGCGCTGCTCCATGCCCAGCGTCGTCTGCAAGGCAACCGACCACATCCAGGACATGATCGACCTGATACGCAGGATCGAGGCCAGGGGCTTCACTTACTCTGCCGGCGGGAACCTCTATTTCGACATCAGCAAATTCCCCGACTACGGCAAGCTTGCCTTGCTGGACCAGCAGGAGCTGCGGGCCGGAGCCCGGGTGGAAGTGGACCAGGGCAAGAGGAACCCGTTCGACTTCGCGCTGTGGTTCACCAAATCGAAGTTCGAGCACCAGGCAATGCTGTGGGATTCCCCGTGGGGGCGCGGCTACCCGGGATGGCACATCGAGTGCAGCGCCATGTCCATGAAGTATCTCGGAGAGCATTTTGACGTCCACTGCGGGGGGATAGACCACGTTCCTGTTCATCATACCAACGAGATCGCGCAGTCAGAGGCAGCCACGGGCCGCAAATGGGTCAACTACTGGCTGCATGGCGAGTTCCTGCTGATGGGCCGGGACAAGATGGCCAAGTCGGCGGGGAACTTCCTCACCCTTTCGTCACTCGCGGAGAAGGGCTATGACCCGCTCGATTTCCGCTACTTCTGCCTGGGCGCCCACTACAGGACGCAGCTCGCGTTCAGCTTCGAAGGTCTTGATGCGGCAAGAACCAGCCGCCAGGGGCTGATGGAGAGGATTGCGCAGCTTAAGACCGAAGCGCCGCACGCAAAGGAACGGCCCGCGGGAAAAGCCCTGGGCTACCTGAACGACTTCCAGGCGCACCTTGCGGATGACCTGAACATTCCCCGCTGCCTGGCTGACATGTGGACGCTGCTCAGGAACCCCGAGGTGTCCTCCGCGCAGAAGCTTGCGGTTGCGCTTCAGATGGACAGGGTCTTCGACCTGGGCCTGGATCTGGCCAGGGAGGAGCAGCTGACCCTTGATGATGAGACAAAGGCGCTCCTGGAAGAAAGGCTGCAGGCGCGCAAAGCCGGCAATTACGAGCGATCTGACGAGATCCGAAACATCCTTCGAACGCGGGGAATTGAGGTCCAGGACAGCCCCCAGGGGCAGAAGCTACGCTTCGCCGCTGGTCAAAGAGGAGAAAAGGCTGTAACATCCGAAGGTGACCGTTGTTAGTAATGAGTAACACGGAATATGCGCGCCCACCGTCTTTTGAAGCAGTCTATGAAACACTTTTCCCCATCATCTTTCGAGTATCGCTCCGAATAACGGGCGACAGAGAGATCGCGGAGGACCTCTGTCATGAAGCGTTCATAAAGCTTATGGAACGTCCCAACCTTCTACCTGATCTGGATCAGTGCAAGTTCTGGTTGATTCGAGTGGTGAAGAACCTCTCCCTCAATCACGAAAAAAGGAAGAACAGGGAGAAAGCGGCGTATGGCAAGCTCACCCGTCTCTCCATCGGTGTGACGGAGTCGAATGAAAAACAGCTCATTCGGGAGGAAACGCGATCCATGGTTCAGAAGGCGCTCGACACCCTCCCGTACAACCTTCGCGCACCCCTTGTCTTTCGGGAGTACGGGGACCTGAGCTACAGGGAGATAGGATCAATCCTCGGAATCAGCGAGAACAACGTCAAGGTAAGGATCTTTCGGGCCCGGGAGCATCTGGAAAAGGCGCTCATGGAAGGTGATGCGTATGTGCCCTGATCGTCAAATCATCTCCGCGTATCTCGACGGCGAGATCGAGTCCCCCTGGGACGCGGCCATTGCGGAGCATCTTGCGGCATGCCCGGCCTGCTCGTCCCTGCACGCCAGGCTGGCGGAAACCCGTCGAAAACTGAAGGAAGAACCCGTCGCGGACTGGCACGCTCCCATGGAGCGTGTTCGCCGCGCCTTGCGCACCGAGATCCCCCCTCGTCGCCGTGAACCGGCGGTCTGGCGGAGAAGGGTGAGTATCCCTCTGCCTGTTGCGGCGCTTGCGGCCGCGCTGGTCCTGTTCTTCGGGATCACGCTGGCCGTGACCCAGCTGCGGCCGCACATCGGGCTGGTAAGGATAACAAAGGCGCCGGCCGGCGGAACCGAGATTCAGATCTCCGCGCCCATCTCCGAGCTGGAGACTCTGCTGAAGTCTGTCGGGGCGGAGGACACCGCTCGGGAGGATGTCATCCTTTTGCCGAAGAACGTGCGTCTCCTTCCCGTCGGCGAGCCTCGGATGGGGAAGGCAGCCGAGTTCCCCAAGGTCAAGACATGGTAGTGAGGGCCCTCAGCAGGACCGCCGTCATTGCGCCTCTCCTCCTGGCCCTGGCAGCGCTGCAGGCGAATCCAGAGGACAGGGAGCCGGACCCGAAGGAGGCGCTGCAGTCCCTCCTCTCCAACGCGCTGCAGGTCACCATTGCCGCGCGCGTGCTGCCGGCGGATGAGAAGCCGATCTGGAACGCGGAAAGCACGAAGCTCACGCTCCCGGGGCGTTCGATCCGGGTCCGCATGGACGGCGAGAACGTCCGCATCTACCTCATCTGTACGCCCTACGTTCAGGACAACGGCGAGGTCCTTCTCCTTGCTCAGGGCCAGGTGTGGTTCGCCACACCTTCAGACAACGAAGTGAAATATTCCAGCACTTTTTCCAGCATCCCGGTGACCTTCGGAGAGAAGGTCCTTTTTTTCCCGCTGGGACTTTCCGATGCGCAGGCGCAGCAGAAGGGGGTCGTGAACGTCGAGGTGGAGATCAAGATCGTCCCCTACAAACAGTCACAGCAGCTGCAACTGCAACAGCAGCCGCAGGAGCAACAGCAGCCTCAACAACAGCCTCAACAACAACAGCCGTAGATGAGCTACCCTCATAACGATCCATACTCTGAGACTCACGCAGCAGAGGATTCCGGCGAAGCCGGTGACGCAGACCAGGCAGACGGCAACGGGCAGGGGACGAAGGACAGGCAGAAGGCGCACCAGCGGATCCTCAAAAGCAAGGGGTTCATTCCCACCATCGTCGTCGTCGGGCTCGTCCTGTTCGTGCTCCTGAGCTCGCGCCTGGTCGGTCGCCCCCCGCAGATAGACTCCATCACTCCCACCAGCGGCAAACCCGGCGACGTGATGATAATCACGGGCCGCTACTTCGGCCCCTCCCGCGCAACATCGGAAGTTCGCATCTCGGGTGTGTCCCCAACCTCGTCGGACTACGTCGAGTGGACGGACACGCGCATCAGTGTGACCATCCCTGACGAAGCCACCTCCGGCATCGTGTACGTGATCACACGAAACGGCAGGAGCGGCGGTCTTCTCTTCATCAACCGTGACCAGATCCCCGTCCTTGCTTCCGGCCCTTCAAAGCCCGGGGAACCGTACGTGAGCTCGATCCAGCCCATGGCCGCGCAGGTCGGGGATGCCATCACGATTTCCGGGATGAACTTCGGCCTGGAGAAGGGGGAGTCGAAGGTCTATTTTACGTGGGGCGCGGGCTCTGTTTCCTCCCCCAGCTCGGGCATCGACCTGGTGGGAATGCTCGCGGCCCGTGACTACAACATGGACTACATCTCCTGGTCGGACAGGGAGATCGTGCTTCGCGTGCCCGACGGCGCGGCATCCGGGAATGTTCTTGTGACCTCCGACAAGGGGCAGAGCAACTCCGTGTATTTCGAGGTGCTGGCGGGCGCGGGCACCAAGCTCTTCTCCCAGGCACGAAAGTACTCCGTCCAGTATGGAATGAACGTGGCTGTCACGGCGGCAAACGGAGACAACACGCTGTACCTCTGGATGCCGCATATCATCGACACTCCCGAACAGACCAGGGTGCAGCTGGTCTCCCAGGACCCCGAGCCCATGGTGGTGAACAGCGGGCCCGCGCTGTACGCGCTCTCCAACCTCCAGAAGGGGGGTCGGTACCACATCGGGCTGAGCTGGATGTTCGATCGGTACGCGGTTGAGACGCAGATCAACCCATCGAAGATCCCGGTATCCTACGATACATCCACCGACATGTACCGCCATTTCACTGAGCCTGACATCCTGGCTCCAGCATCGAATCCGGACGTCGTGAAGACGGCGGCGGGAATCGTGGGGGGCGAAAAGAACCCGTACTACAAGGCCCGCAGGCTCTACGAGTGGATGGTTTCAACGCTCTCCTTCGCGCCGACTGCGCAGGAAGGGGACCCCCTGGCGCTCCTGAAGACAAAGAAGGGCGACGCCTTCGCCTGGTCCTCCCTGTATTGCTCCCTTCTTCGATCCGTCGGAGTTCCTTCACGCATGGTGGCCGGCTACCTGGTGGGGGACGTTGGTGAGCCGGCGCACAGGCATTTCTGGGACGAGTTCTACATCGAGTCCTTCGGATGGGCGCCGGTTGATCCTGTCCTGGCAACACAGAAGCCCGAGGCGAAAGGCCAGGGTCAGACCCAGGCCCAGGGCGTGAGCGTCGATCCGAAGGCGTACTTTTTCGGGAGCCTCGACAACCGGCATATCACCTTTACGCGAGGGCTGGAAACCGTGAACCAGATGGATCCGCAGGGAAAGACACAGCTTCACAGGGAGCTGCCGTACCTGCTCACCATCCATGAGGAGGCGGTGGGCAACATCACCTCGTATACCAGCTCGTTTGAGGACTTGTTGGTCAGCGGGACTTACTAGCGAGGTCTACTGCTGGGCTGCGGCTTTTCGACGGGCGCGCTCTATTTTCTCCATCTTGCGATAGTAGTCTGACTGCTTCTGGATTTCTTCCACGTCGACGGTTGAAATCTTGTTGTCCGTGAGGATCATCTTCTTGTTCTCAAAGAGCTTGCGAACAGTGGGGTTCCCCTTTTCGCTGGACAGCCCCACCATGTTGAGAAGCTCCTTGGGGCCGAGCTGGAATGTGTACTTTCCCCCCGACGCCAGCGGCACCCTGTTCTTCTCCAGCTGCAGCAGAAGGGCGTCATACAGCTTGCCCAGGGGGTCCTGGATGAGCGTGTTGGAAAGCTGCTTGTAGATGGTCCACAGCCTTTCAGCCAGGACGGTTGTCAGCTTGGTGATGAGCTGCGGCTGGGTCTGGACCATGCGCTCGAAGTTCGTCTTGTTCACCGCCATCAGAACACAGTCCTCGTTGGCGATGGCCGAAGCGGATCGGGGCTTGTTTTCCAGCAATGCCATTTCCCCGAAGATGTCTCCCGCCTTGAGCATGGCCAGGAGCACCTCGTTGTCCTCAACGATCTTCGTGATCTTGACCACGCCCTTCTGGAGGATGAACAGCTCCGTGCCGGGCTCATTCTCGCTGAAGATCATGGTGTTTTTCGGATACGTACGGGTCAGGTCGTCACTCGTTTTTTCCAGGTACACCGCCTTGGAATACGGGTGGATCTTGGCCATCCGCTCCTTGGCCCTGTCCGCGTTCGCGTCAGTGGGGCAGTGCTGGAGGAAGCGGTAGTACGCGTAGTAGGCCTGGTTGTACTGACTTTGCCGCGCATAGTATTCAGCCACCTTGAAAAGGTGAGTGGGATCTTCACTGGCGGTATTCTTGAACGTCAGGCGGGTGAGGGCCTCATCCAGGAACCTCATCTTGCGGGAGAAACTCTGGATGATCTTGAGCGCCACGGGGGCGTTTCTTTCTATCAGGAGGCCGTATTGCTCCCGGTGCACGGAGATCAGGGAGACGTCCGTGAGGGCAAGGGCAGTTTCTATGTGGCTGTGCGAAGACATGGTGGAAATGACGCCGAAGAAATCCCCCGGTGCCAGGATGTTCCCTCCCTCCTCCTCCACCACCTCCACTTCCTTGCTGATGCGGACCTTGCCGCTGCGGATGATGTAGAAGTACTCCGCCCTCTGCTTGCCCTCGACGATGATGTAGGAGTTACGGTTGAAGTTGACAATCGCGAGTTGCAGGGGGTTGGCCATGCTATCTACCGTTTTTCCGGCTATCAGTATATGGATCGGGTTTCCGGTTGTCAATGTGAAGCAGGCAATGTTCGACGGAGACCTTCCGCGAGTGCGCGAGTCTCTGGTATAGTGGGCTGCCATGCGTGACGACGAGCACCTTCGCTGGAAAGAGCTTTCTCGCAGGCGCGTCACCTCGCAATCCCTCTTCGACCTGCACCTCTCGGAGCGCGCATCGACGCAGGGCGCCCGGGGGGAGTTTCTCATTCTCAGCGCCCCTGACTGGGTCAATGTCGTGGCCGTTTTGCCGAACCCCGCAGGGGAAGAATGCTTCTTGATGGTCCGCCAGTACCGACACGGCCTGGACGGCATAACGACGGAGTTCCCCGCCGGTCTCATCGAGCCTGGCGAAAACCCGCGCGCGGCCGCCGAACGCGAGCTTCGGGAGGAAACAGGCTACCGCGCGGGGCATGTGACGCTCATCGGCAGGGTGAGCCCCAATCCGGCGTTCATGACCAACTGGTGCTCCACGTACCTTGCCGAGGACCTGGTCCGGGTCGGGGAAAAATCCCTGGATGAGCTTGAGCAGCTGGAGTCCCTTGAGGTGCCCGTTCGGGTTGTCCAGGAGAAGATCGGCACCGGGGAGTTTGTCAATTCACTCGTCATGGTTGCCTTCCTCTGGTATACTCGGGCCAGAACAACCGGCCCAATATGAAAGTCCGCTTGACAAGGCCATTCAGGATCGCCATCGAACTCGCCGTCCTCGCGCTTCTGGCGCTCCTTTTCGTGAAGGTCCTGGACCTGCGTCTGCTGCGCAATTACATCGAGCTGATCACGCCGCAGGTGGTGACGGGCATCCTGTCCTTCCAGCTCGCCATCCTCGTCATCCAGACATTCGAGTGGGGGCTGATATTGAAGGAGGCGGGGATCTATCGCGGATTCTGGTGGACCTTCTTCGCGCGCGTAAGCGGTTTTGCCCTCACGTACCTCACGCCCTCCATGTATTTCGGGGGTGAGCCTGTCCGCGCAAGCCTCTACAAGGACAGGTTCATGAGCTACCAGAAGGTGTACGCCACCATTGCGCTGGACAAGTACATCGAGCTCGGCGCGAAGATTCCCTGCATCATGGCGGGGTTCTCCCTGCTGGTGTACTTCGTCCACACGGGCACGGTGCTTATATTAATTTCCGGCACGATTCTCCTGGTTTTCATTGGATTTTTCCTGCTTCTCATCGTGAAATTGTTCAGCAGTCGAACGTTCATTGTCGCTTTTTTCAAGCGCCTCCTCCGCCCTTTGGCACGGGTCAATCCGCGCCTGGCCGTGAAGGTCCTGCGTTCCATCAAGGAGTTCGCCTTCGACGTTCACCAGCTCATCGGCAGCAGGAAGATCTTCTATATCGCGTTGGCCGCGGGAGTGTTGGTTGCCGTGGTCGAGGTCCTGCAGACCTACTACATCCTGCTGGTGCTCGGTCACCCGAGCCTTGCCAACTCCTTCGTCATCTTTTCAACTGTCGTGGTCCAGGGGCTCATCGGGCTTCTGCCCGGCAACATCGGTGGAATGGAAGGGACGCACCTTTTCATCTTCAACCTCCTGCGCATCGGCTCGAACGCGAGCCTTGTCTACACGATCATCCTGCGCATGGGCCAGATGACAATGGTCCTTCTTGGGCTGGGCTTCATCTTCATGTGGCGGCTGGAAAAAGTGCGGGTTCGAGGCGCCGATCGGAATCGAACCGATGTATAAAGGTTTTGCAGACCTCTCCCTTACCACTTGGGTACGGCGCCTGGATGGACTGCGGTCGCCTGCAACACTACAGAATACGGGAGGATTTGTCCAGAAGGCATGGTGAGCATCATCATTCCGACGTACAACGAAGAGGTGTATCTCCCCCGTCTCCTTTCGAGCATTGCGGAACAGGACTATCACGACTACGAGGTCATCGTGGCGGACAACTCCTCAAAGGACAGGACCCGCGCCGTGGCGCGGACCCACGGAGCCCGCGTTGTGCAGGGAGGGGTGCCGGGGATCGGGAGGAACCGCGGAGCGCGGGCCGCGCGGGGCGACTACCTGCTTTTCGTGGACGCTGACACCGTGCTGCCGGAAAACTTTCTCTCCGGCATCATGACGCGTTTCGAGAAGGACTTCGTCGATATCTGCGTCCCCTGGATACGCCCGATTGACGGCACCAACCCCATTTACAGGACCATCTTCCAGTTCAGCAATACCTTCTTCAAGCTCATGGAGGTCATCCAGCCGCAAGGGCTGGGTGTCTGCATCCTCACTACGCGCAGGCTGCACAACAGGATCGGCGGCTTCTCGGAGAAGGTTCGCGTGTCGGAGGACTTCGACTACATAAACCGGGCTTCCCTTGTGGGCCGCTTCCGGGTCTACAGCCATGTCTACGTCTACCATTCCGTCCGACGCTACCAGGCGGAAGGCGTTGGCAACCTGGTGCAGAAGCAGTTCAAGAGCGGGTTCATCTACCTGTTTACCGGGAAAGCGTACGACACGGAAAACTACGAGTTTGGAACATTTTCCCGCCGGGGGCCACAGGGCGCGGAGGTGAAAAAGCTGCTCGCCTCCTTTGATCAGCAGAGCAGGCGCCTTCGGACCCAGATCGAGAAGCTGGATGGGAAGGCCGCGGGCTCGAATCACCGCCCGACCTCACGGAGTGAACCGACCGAGCGGAAAAAGCGGAAAGAAAGCGGAAAGAAAAAGAAAAAGCCGGCGAAGCGGTAGGCACGGAAGTGCCTTTGCTTGACTTCCCGCTTGGCTCTTCCTATCATTTGCGCAGCCTATGGACAGCGCGCGCACCGCAGAGATCACCCGCGGCCGCATCTCCGCCCGGCGGATGCATGACGCGCTGAGCGCATACCTGTTCATCAGCCCGTCGGCCCTGATCATTACCGTCTTCGGGATATTTCCGCTTTTCTTCACCGTCTACGTGAGCCTCTTCAAGTGGCGGCTCACGCGGGGAAGCTTCTTCGGGCTCGGCAACTACCAGTCGCTCTTCGGGAACGCCTTGCTTCCTCTCCTGGCCTTTGGCGCCTCGATTGCGGGCTTTGCCCTGGCGGCGTTTCTCCTGCGGAAGGCATCCGGCCTTCGCCTTGCCGGGGGTCTTTTGATCCTTGCAGGCTCATTGGCAGGACTGGCCCTCTCGCTGCCGCTCGTGGCATCCCAGGGGGACGGCGAGGTCTTCGATTCCCTGCGTGTGACGAGCTGGTACGCCATTCTTACCGTTCCCGTTCAGCTTGCAGCCGGCCTGGCAATTGCGATGCTTCTCACGCGCAAGATACGGGGACGTTCTGCGTTCCGCGTCATGTACCTTCTTCCGTATATCGCGCCCACTGTCGCAACCGCCGCCGTCTTCGAGCTGCTCTTCTCCCTGAGGCCGGATTCGTTCGCGAACCAGCTCATCGGCCTTTTCGGCGCCCGGCCGCTGCAATGGCTGCAGGAGCCCCGGGGCATCGTCCCACTGATCTTCGGCCTGAGCGCGCAGCCGTCGGGAGGCGTCGTCTCCTCGTACTGGATGGGGTGGGCGCGCGGACCCAGCCTGGCACTTCTGGCCATCGTTTTTTTCAGCTGGTGGGTGTTCGTGGGCTACTACGCGCTGATCTACATCAACGGCCTGGGTTCCATTCCCCGCCAGCTCTATGAAGCCGCCCAGGTGGACGGGGCGGGAAGGGTCCGGAGCTTTTTTTCCATCACCATCCCGCTTCTTTCCCCCACCACGTTTTTTTTGACGCTCCTGGGGGTCATCGGGACGTTCAAGGCCTTCACCCACCTGTATGTGCTGAGGACCGCCGCTGCCGCGGGAACGGCGGATCCCATCAGCGTGGAGATCTTTTTCACGTTTTTCCGCAAGGCGCAGCTTGGCTACGCTTCCGCCACCTCGATTATCCTCTTTTTCATTGTGCTCGGTTTGACCTTGATTCAGCAAAGGACGCTGGAAAGGCGCGTCTCGTATGGCGATTGACCGGCCCAGCGACCCGCGGCCGCTCGCTCCCCGGCTCACCGCCGGCCGTGTTGCACTCTACGTCGTTCTGTCCCTGGGCGGGCTGGTCTGCGTCATTCCGTTTCTCTACATGGCAAGCACGTCCCTGAAGTCGTCCGCCGAGACGATCACTCGTGTCAGCCCCATCCCGTTCGTCCCCGATTTCTGGCCAAGCGTTCTCCATTGGGCCAACTACGGCGAGGCGTGGACGCGCGCCAGCTTCAGCCTCTATTTCCGCAACAGCCTCATCACCGCAGCGGTGACCGTGGCGGGAGTGATCGTGACCTCCAGCCTTGCGGCCTACGCTTTTGCCAAGATACGGTTTCCGGGATCACGGGCGGTGTTCGCAGTCCTCCTGGCCACCCTCATCATCCCTGAAAGCGTCTACCTTGTTCCCAACTTCATCATCGTGACCCGGCTGGGATGGTATGACTCCCTGGCGGCGCTCACCGTGCCGTTCATGGCAAGCGCATTCTATATCTTCCTGCTCAGGCAATTCTTCGCGCAGGTCCCCAATGAGCTGGTGGAGAGCGCCCGTATTGACGGCGCCGGACACGCGCGGTCCCTCGTGTCCATCGTGCTTCCTCTTTCGGGGGCGCCCCTGTTCACCGTGGCGTTCCTGGCTTTTGTCGGCTCGTGGAACTCGCTGCAGTGGCCGCTGATTGCCACGCGCACCCCCCGGTGGCGGCCCATCACCGTGGGCCTGACAACCTTCATTTCGGATGCGGGGCCGGAGAACCAGCTCATCATGGCGGGGGCGGTCATCGCCATCCTGCCGGTCGTTCTCCTGTATCTCCTTGCGCAGAAGCAGTTCACCGAGGCCATAGCGAGAAGCGGGATCAAGGGGTGACGGAAAAGGAGCGAACATGAAAAGGGTTCTGGCTTTGATGGCGTTGTGCGCGCCGATGGTCCTGCAGGCCCAGGAGACTTCCCTTGCCGGAGTGGATCCCACTGGCGCACGGGTCACTTTCTGGTACCAGCATTCCGGAGACCGCGACAAGGCGATGCAAGGGATGCTGGATGAGTTCAATTCGAGCAACCCGTGGAAGATTGCGGTCCGCGGCGAGTACGCGGGGCCCTACGATCAGATCTACAACAAGATGATTGCCGCCATAGCCGCGGGGAGACCGCCCGAGCTGGTGGTTGCTTACCAGAACCAGGCAGCCACCTACGCCGATGCGCTGGTGGATCTGAATCCGTACATGCATGATCCGAAGTGGGGAATAGAAGGGGAGCTCGGGGATTTTTTCAAGGGGTTCATCAACCAGGACGTCGCGGCCCAGCTGGGCGGAAAGCGGCTGGGGTTCCCGCCCAATCGCTCCATCGAGGTGCTGTATTACAACGAGGTCATGTTGAAGGCCGCGGGGATCAGGACGCCTCCGCGCACCTGGGATGAGTTTGCCAGCGACTGCCGCCGCGTCACCGGTCGGCAAGGCGACACCTACGGCTACGCGTTGGACAGCCTGGATGCGTCCCACATCTTCTCCTTTGTAATATCCAGGGGAGGCACTTTCACCACGCCTGACGGCAAAGGCTACGCCCTCGATTCCCCGCAGATGAAGGAGTCAATGCTGTTCATGCGGGGCCTGGCTGCGGGGGGATGGGCGCGGAAGATCGCCAAGAAATTCGATGATCAGAGCGAGTTCGGAAACGGGAAAAGCGCGTTCACCATGAGCTCGACCTCGGGCCTGACATTCTACGATGCCGCCGTGAAGGCGGGAAAAAACGGGGTGTTCCCGTGGAATATCGCCCCCATCCCGCAGGCCGCCCCTTCCGGTGAACCGGCCATTGACCTGTACGGGGCCAGCGTCAGCGTGCCGAAGACGACGCCGCGGAAGCAGCTTGCCGCATGGCTCTTCATCAGGTGGTTTTCCGAGCCGAAGCAGCAGGCGGCCTGGACCCACGTCTCCCTCTATTTCCCGGTGCGCAAGTCCGTGGAGCCGCTGATCCGGGACATATTCTCGTCGAACCCCCGGTTCGCCACGGCGTGGGAGCTGCTCAAGCGGGCGGACCTCAGGTCGGAGCCTTCCTTCGTCGGCTACGACCTCGTGCGGGATGCCATCAGCGCCGCCTACAACCGGGTCCTCGACGGTTCCGACGTGGATTCCACGCTCAGGGACTTGCAGGCCCAGGCGCAGAAGATCCTGAAGGACTCGAGTCCCTAGGCCTGTTTCAGCGCTGCGGCGAGGGCCCTTTCATAGGTCGGCTCCTTCTCTATCTCGGGCACCTGTTCCGTGTAAAGGACCTTGTTATGCTCATCCAGGACGATAACGGCTCGGGAGAGGAGGCCGGCCAGGGGGCCGTCCACGATCTCCACTCCGTATGAAACGCCGAACTCCCTGCCCCGCATCTGCGACAAGGTCACCATGGTGCGAATCCCCGCCGCTTCGCAGAAGCGGCTCTGCGCAAACGGCAGATCGTTGCTGATGGTCATGACGACCACGTCCTTCAATTCCGACGCCTCCGCGTCGAATCTGCGGGCCGACGCGGCGCATACGCCCGTGTCCAGGCTCGGCACGATGTTGAGGATTTTCCGCTTGGCCCCGAAGCTCGCCAGGCTGACATCGGTCAAATCCGTTCGCGTGAGCTTGAAATCAGGGGCCCGGGATCCGATTGCCGGCAGCCTTCCTCGAGTCTGTATCGTTTTCCCCCCGTGGGTGATCTCCGCCATGGAACTCTCCTTCCTCCAAAGGTACCGGCACGCCTCCGGAAGGGTCAAGGAAAGCAAAATCTGATTGACAACAAAAGCGGTTCCCTCGTAAGATTATCCGTTGTCGGGCGCGCCCGCAGGGGAGTGTTCGTCAGGCCTGGGGTTTCGCCTGTGGGGAGGGGATCATGGAGAAAGTCCAGAAAAGAGAGGGGCTCATCTGCATCTGCGCGGAATGCAAAAAGGTGATCAAGGTCGTCGGTGAAATCGGGCAGCAGTCTGCTCCCCTGGTGAGCCATGGCATCTGCCCCGAGTGCGCGGAGCATCTCTATGGAGACTTGTTCAGAAAGCCCCGTCCTCCCGCTCCCTGAGCGAGGACGACACCACCTTGCGCGGGAGCAGGGGGCTTATGCCGAGTGACAATCTCATAGTTGATGGTTTCCGCCCATTCTCCCATCGTCTCCGCGGATATCTGCTCGTCGCCGGACGTGCCCAGGAGAACCACCTCGTCTTCCAGACGAGCGCCGGGGACGTCCGTGAATCGATCAATGCAGAGGTTCATGCAAATCCTGCCCGGAACCGCTGCGCGCCGGCCGCGCACCAGGACATGCGCCCTGTTCCCAAGCGCCCTGTCATACCCGTCCGCGTAGCCGACCGGCAGCACTCCCAGCCGGGTGGCGCGGGTTGTGCGGTACGAGCATCCATACCCGACACATATGTTCCCTCGGGCAGCGTCTTGATCTGCACGATCCTTGTTTTCCACGTAAGGACCGGCCGGAAGTCCACCGGGGCTCCCTTCATTTCAGCGCGGACTGGAAACGATCAATCTGGAGCTTCGCGTATTCGTGGTTCAGGCGTGTCCTCGATATTCGCGAAATGAGTGGAAAGCCCTTCCAGCGCGATGTTGCGTGAGCTTTTCACCAGGCGCGTAAAGTCCGGGACATCCTCCGCAAGGATGCCCTGCCTGCTCGTTCCCGTGTCGACCTTGATGTGAACCCGCGCCGGCCGGGGAACGGAACGCATGGCGGAGATGCTTTCGATGGTCTCCCTGTTGTAGACGGTCATGGCCAGATCGTCTTCGATGGCGGCTGACAGCTGAGCCAGCGGCACGTATCCCAGAAGCAGGATGGGCTTGGCAACTCCCAGGCCGCGCAGCTCCAGTCCTTCCTCCAGGGAGTTGACGCCGAACCATTCGGCGGCCTGAAGAAGAGGCGCCACCTGGGCCACCCCGTGGCCGTAAGCGTTCGATTTGATGACGGCGCATGCCGCGGTGCCCGGGGCGCTGCCCTTGCGCACCTCCTGCAGGTTGTGCTCAGGAGCCTTTCCATCGATCTCCACCCAGACAAGGCTGCTCATTGATCCTCCGTCCAGAGCGAGATAGTCTGAAGGTCCGGCATGAGTCAAAGGGAAGGCATGATGGATGCGCGCGGCTTTTACGACGCGCTGGGGGTCGATTACGACCTCATGGTATCATGGAAGCAGCGACTGGATCGGGAAGCGGGCTTCCTTCGACGGATGCGCGCGGAAATCGGGGCCGCCAGGGCCCTCGACGCCGCTTGCGGAACAGGCATGCATGCAGTCTCGCTGGCCCGCGAGGGCATGCAATGCGCCGGAGCCGACCTCAGCGCCGAGATGATCGGGCGGGCGCGGCAGAACGCGGCAGCCGCCGGGGTCACAATCGATTTTCGTGTTGCGGCCTTCGGAGAGCTTCGGGAGACTTTCACCGGCTCTTTCGACTTTGTCACCTGCCTGGGCAACTCGCTGCCTCATCTGCTTGATGAGGAGGCGCTGCGCGGGGCTCTCGGTGACTTTGCGCGGGTCCTTTTGCCCGGCGGCCTCCTGGTAATTCAGAACAGGAATTATGATCGCGTGCTCCGAGAAAAGATCCGCTTCATGCCGGTCACCGCGAGGGCTCAGGGGGCCGACGAGACGCTGTTCCTCCGCATCACGGACTTTCCACGGGAGAGCGCCGACCTGGTGGACTTTACCATCGTTACGCTGAACAAGAAAAACGGCGCGTGGAGCCAGTCCATCCGCACCACGCAGCTTCGAGCGCTCAGGAAGCGGACGCTGGAAGAAGCGCTCATTGCCGCGGGTTTTTCCGGGGTGCGCTGCTGGGGGGGCTACGACCTTTCTCCGTTCAATGAGACGGAGAGCGCGGACCTCCTCATTGCGGCAAAGCGCTGAGGCGAGGGCTATGCTAGACCCACTCCTCCGAAAGGGTCTCGCCGTTCTCGATTCCCACGACAACCGCCTTGAGAGGGATCTTGCGATGCGCAAGGGCAAGGGCTTCCCGTGCAATCCCCAAAAGCCCCCGGCAGCAGGGGACTTCCATCATCACGACCGTCAACGTGTTGATCCGGGCTTTGTCGATCATGGCGACAATCTTGTCCCGGTAGATTTCCTTTCCCTCGTCCAGCTTCGGGCACGCAATGGCCAGGGCTTTGCCTCTAAGGAACTTTACCTGGAAGACCGGCACGGCATGCGCAACGCAGTCCGCGCTGAGCAGGACGTCTTTTCCGGCAAGCTGGGGGGCCAGCGGCGAAAGAAGGTGAAGCTGGATGGGCCAGTTTGCAAGCTCGCTTGCTGTTGATTTCGGCCGCTCCGCCGGGGACTCCGGCACGGCGTCCGGGACCTCGATCCCGTTTTCCTGCAGATAGGCGACGGCCTGGGAGAAAAGCCCGGTCTCGCCGTGCTGCCGCAGATGTTGAAGGTGCGCGCGGATGGTGTTGGCGCCCTGCGGCGTAATGACGGCCATCACCCGGCTTTCATCGTACGGCTCCGCCTCGCGCTCAATGACCGTGATGGCCCCCTCGGGGCAGTGCCCGATGCAGGCTCCGAGGCCGTCACAGAACAGATCGCTGATCAAGCGCGCCTTCCCGTCGATGATCTGCAGGGCGCCTTCCGGGCAATTCGGGATGCACTGGCCGCATCCGTTGCACTTGTCGTGATCGATGGAGATGATCTTCCGCGTGCTCATGGGAAGATCATGCTCCACCATCCTGAACCCGTCCTTGACGGGGAGCAAACAGGGAAAGGGCCGCCCCGCTCAGTTCTTGCTCTTGTCGACCAGGCGGTTTTTCGCTATCCAGGGCATCATGGACCGCAGCTTCTCACCGACTTTTTCCATCTGGTGAGAGGCCCCTGCCTCCCGCATGGCCAGGAACTTCTTGCGGCCGCTCTTGTTCTCCGCCATCCAGGCCTTGGCGAATTGTCCGCTCTGGATCTCGGCGAGAACCTTCTTCATTTCCTTCTTGGTCTGGTCATTGATGATCCGGGGCCCCACCATGTAATCGCCATACTCAGCCGTGTCGGAGACCGAGTACCGCATGAGGGAGAGCCCTCCTTCATAGATGAGGTCGACAATCAGCTTCATCTCGTGGATGCACTCGAAGTACGCCATTTCAGGAGCGTAGCCAGCCTCGACAAGGGTCTCGAAGCCTGCCTGCATGAGGTGAGTCACGCCGCCGCAAAGCACGTTCTGCTCTCCGAAGAGGTCGGTCTCCGTTTCTTCCCGGAAAGAGGTTTCGATCACCCCGGCCTTTGCCCCGCCGATGCACAGGGCGTATCCCAGGGCGGTCTCTTTTGCCTTGCCCGTCGGGTTCTGGGAAATCGCGATGAGGCACGGCACGCCGAACCCCAGCTCGAACTGGCGCCGCACCGTGTGCCCGGGGCCTTTCGGGGCAATCATGGCCACGTCCACGCCCTCCGGCGGAACGATCTGGCCGAAATGGATGTTGAATCCGTGGGCAAAGAGGAGCGTCTTTCCCGGCGTCAGCCCGGGTTGGACGTCGCTCTTGTACACGTCGCCCTGGAGATGATCCGGGATGAGCATCATGACCACGTCAGCCCACTGGACGGCCTTTGCCGTCTCAGTCACCTTGAGCCCTGCTTCGCTTGCCTTCTTCACCGAGGGGCTGCCGGAGCGCAGGCCCACGGTGACCTCCACTCCGGAATCCCGAAGGTTGTTCGAGTGGGCGAAGCCCTGGCTGCCGTACCCGATAACGGCCACCTTTTTCGAGCGTATCCAGTCGGACTTGATGTCCTTCTCGTAGTAAATGTTCATTTTTCGCCCTCCTCGCGTTTTGCACGCATGGTACTTGTCCGACTGAAAAAGTCAACAATAGGACCGCTGGGCAGGACGTCGGGCCGGGCCGCTCAGTTCTCCAGGATCGTGATCTCCACCCTGCGGTTTTTCCTGCGGCCATCCTCCGTGGAGTTGTCGGAGATGGGGACACTTGCTCCCTTTCCGCGGGACGTGATCTGCTCCGCGGTCCGGGCTCCCAGAGACAAGAGGTAGTCTGCCACCGCCCGCGCGCGCTGCTCGGAGAGCTTCTGGTAGTCCTCTTCGGTATAGCCGGGGGCCCGCGCCGTATGGCCCGTGACGGCGATGTCCCTGCCGGGGTACTTCTTCAGGATCTCGGCAATCCGCCGGACTTTCTCCTGTTCAGCCGGTAGGAGCGTGTCGGAATTCGGGGGAAAGTTAACGTTCTCCAGCGTTATCGTAACCCCTTCCTCGGTGGGTTTGACCGAGACATCCGGGATCCCCTGCTTCTGAATCTCGCCCTGGATCTCCCCCGCCACTTTGCCGCGGTCCAGGGGCTGGGCCTCGATCAGCTCGCCGTCGTCATTACCGGCGTATTCCACCGTGGCTCCTGTGTTGAACAAGAAAAGAATGTCGAACTCCTCCGTATAGTACACAGGCCTTCGATTTGCCAGGTCCCACCAGTAGCGCCCGTGGGTACGGCCTGCAACCCTGAGGGGATACATCCCCGTTGTCCCTTGCGGCGGGGTGAACTTCTGAGAGATATCGACATTGATCGTAAAGACCGCGCATGCCACGCCATTGCGCGTCTCATTGCCCGTGTAGGTATAGCTCGCCGTGATTGGGTAGCTGAATGGGTCCGGAATCCCGAAGCTGTCTCGGAGGTCGTCCGTTTCGTTTCCCTGCGCCACCCATGACTGGCCCGGCTGAACGTCCCCTTCAGGAAACAGGGGAACGTCGCGGACCACAGGCATGAAATACGAAGGGTCGATCGTATATGCGCCCCTCCCGTCCCTCCAGTATTCCGAGGTGTATTTCTCGCTCCATTGGTACGCCTGTTGGGAACCGTAAGCCCGGGTCGAAGTTTCGAACGTCACGACGTTGTAGCCCGAGTCGTCGCGGGTGTCGGTCACTTCCACCGAAATCTTGTTGAGGATGTCGGCGTCATTGAGGAAGCGCCCATTGAGGGTCGCGCTTTCGTGGACACGAGAAACCAGGTGGTACTTCTCTCCTTTTGCGTATGCGAAACGAAAAACCTCGGCTGAGAGGAGCCCTCCTGCCGAAACGAGCAGGAGAATGCCGAGAGTGATCTTCTTCATCATGGACGAACCTCCGTGGGAAACCCGCCGCTCCGGCGCTCAAGAGCCATGCTTTTCCTTGACACCCCTTCCCCATTCCGGTATCTTGGGGAAAATATCGATGCACCTTGATGCCAATCAATCACACGCTGAAATCCTCCAAATCTTGAGAAAAGCCGGATTCCTGTCCCCCACCTCCGTGCAGGAAAAACTTGCCCCGCTCATTCTCAAGGGCCGGGACATTGTCGTGGAATCCGCCTGGGGTCCCGACTCCACGCCGGGCTTCATCCTCCCTTTTATTCTCGGCCTTCGCGGAGCAGGGCTTGCGCCCCATGCGCTTCTGCTCATGCCAAGCCTCCAGGAGGTGGGAAAGATATCACAGGCGGTGAGCCGTTTCACGCGCGTCGTCAGGGATGTGCCTGCCGTTGTTCCCCTGGGTGAGATCGAGGACGCGCGGCGGGAGCAGAGGCGCCTGGAAAAAGGGGCAACCATTGTTGCAGGCACCACGGAGCGCGTCATAGATCACATCCGACGCGGAAGCCTGAGCATTGGTGAGCTTGCCACGGTGGTGGTTCGGGAGCCGGAGGGAGAGGCGCGGGCGGATTTCATCAAGGACGTGCAATTCATCTTTGCAAGGCTGTCCGGACGGCATCAGACCGTGCTTTTCAGCTCCCTTCCCCCGGGCCGGGAAAGTGAGCTCGTTGCGCTCCTTCACCACCCCGTGGTCATGACCGCCGACTCGTCGTCGGAGGCTCCCGCGCCAGCGGAAAAGGAAAACCTCGTCTTCGAGGTGGGTGCAGGGGACAAGGTGCAGGCCCTTGCCCGTGTTCTCCTGGGCCGCAGGGTTCGGTCCGCCCTCGTGCTCTGCTCCCCGCGGATGGACCCCCCCGCAGTGGCCCGGGCTCTCAGGCTTCGGATGCTGCAGGCGGTGGCCTGGCCTCCGGGCCCGACGGGAGGCCCGCAAGGCCAGCGCGGAAGATCGCCTCGGGGCGGGGGAGAAAGGGCCACCGTCCTGGCTGCGCTTGCAGCCGGGCAGGCCGACGTTGTGGTCGGTTCCCTCCTGCCGGAGGGTTTTTCGCCGTCCCATGTCGTGTATCTCGACTTTCCCACCGGCGGAAGCCGACCCGTCCGGTGGACCTCCAATGTCCTCGCTCTTGTGGATCGCGGCCAGGAGAGGGAAATCTTACGGCTGCAGGAGGCGACTGGCGTGACACTGAAAAAGACGGAGCTTCCGAGCGACAACGATGTCCTGACGGGCTCCATTGACCGGATCATTCGAAGGCTGAAAGATGACACGGAGAGGGCGGAGCTGCTTCGGCTGAGGTCCCAGATTCGTCGGCAGGTTCCGCTCTTGCAGCGCCCGCTGTTCATGGCGTACCTGTTGAAGTCCCTGCTTCCCCCGCGGTCGGAGTCCGTCGGGGCCAGGCCCGCGCCGGAAGCTCCGAGCCGTGAGGCAACCACTCCCCAGGGGCGGTTGGCCGCGGCTCCACGAAGGGCTGCAGAAGGGGCCGCGGAGGCCGGACGGCCTCCCCGGGGAAGATTCGGACGGAGCGTCGAGGTTCCTCCGCGTCCACTCGTTGAATCAGGCCAGTTCATCCAGCTCTTTGTCAGCATCGGGAGGAACCGGCGCGTCTACGCGCGCGAGCTTGCCGAGCTGTTCACGGAAAAGCTGCAGCTGGCCGCCCATGAGCTTGGCAGCGTGCGGGTGTTCGACAAGTACTCTTTCGTCGACATCAACCCCGCGCGCGCGGATGAGGCCATAACCCGACTGTCCGGCAGCGAGGTAAAGGGCCGGACCATCACGGTCAATTACGCAAAGAAGAAGGAAGGAAAAGAGCAGCGCTGATGCCGGCGGACCTTCTTGAGATTCACGGCGCGCCAAGCGGCTTGCTCCCGTTCCCGGTCCCCGTTTCGGGATCCCTGGAAGTGGAGATTGGCTGCGGGAACGGGCATTTCCTCTGCGAGTACGCCGCGGAGAAGCCGGGCGTCATTCTCATCGGCATCGACATCAAGAGAAAAAGGTGCGCCAAAGCGCAGGAAAAGGCCGAACGCCGCGGGTACCGCAACATCGCCATCGTCAACGCAAGCGCCGAGGAAGTGCTTCGAGAATTGCCCGGGGCCTGCGTGGACGCCTTCCATGTCTACTTCCCCGATCCGTGGCCGAAGAGTCGGCACAGAAAAAGAAGGTTCTTCACCATGGAGAACCTGCTTTCCATGTACAGCCTGCTCAAGGAGGGGGGCCGGCTTCATTTCGGAACCGACTTTTTCGACTACTACATACAGGCAAAGGTGCTGGTCGCGCTTCACCCCGGATTTGCCATAACGGAAGAACCTGCTCCCGCCGCGGTCCTTTCCTCCCTCTATGGGCTGAAGTTCGCCGGGGCAAGCAAGCGGATCCATATCTTCTCCGCGGTCAAAGAGACCTCAGCGGATGAGGATCGACAGCAGAATGAACATGAGCGGGATGTTGATCGCTGCATTGAGAATAATGAACAGGGCTGAGACGATGGCATAGGACGAGGCCATCCGGCCGCTTCTGGCGGAGATGGACTCCGGGTCCCCGCGCAGGAGCACAAGCTCAGCCATCGGATCCTCGGGCTTCGACAGCACGAACCCCTCGCCTTCGACGCGGTATCCGCCAAACGCAACGCATTCCGTGCCTTCAATGCCCGACGCCCGGCGGTCCATGCGCCGCTGAGGCAGGTCTGCGTCGATCCTCCTGATGCCGGCCGGAAGAGCCACGGTGTGCCCGTCCGCGGTGAGCAGACTGCCTCCCGATGAGCCCTGGGCGCAATGCTCATCGCCGGTTCCCCTGATCATGATGTATGGCTCCCGGTCAGGCAGAAGGGTCGTACGCCTGATGCCGTCTCCGTCCGAGGCGGGAGGAAAATACCGCAAAGGCAGGCGGACGATGTCCCGCTGCACCCTCATGAGCCGCGCCCTCTTCCAGAACCGGCGGTAGGCGAAGTACAGGGGAAACCCCGGGGGAAGGAAAGGGGACACGGGGGCAAGACCGGCCGCGAGGGCCACAAGGGCGAGGATCCTGGATTCCGGCACAGCCAGGAGCGAATATGCGAGCAGGATGAGGGTGAGGGACCCGATGGCGACCGAGGGAAGGGTGAAAGGATTCATGTACTCGTTGCGCTGCCGTCCACCTCTGATGGCCGATTCCACGATGCTCTCCCGGGGGCAGTCGTGAATGACGACCAGCAGACGGGCCCTGCCGTACCCCCGAAAAACTCCGCGGCCTTCCTCGGAAAACAGGGCGCCTCCGACGAACACGGGCGTGCCTTCCGGGAGGGAGAAGATCCTGCTCCATGGCATGCTGCGCAGCTCGATGTCCTCAGCTGCGGGCGCGTCTCCGTTCGCCTGACCGCCATCTTCCGGAATCAGGTAGACATGGACGTTCATGAGGTCGGCCGCAACGGAAAACCGGCCGTTGGTGATCCAGATCCTGTGCTCTCCCTGGATGGCTTCCAGGGTGCCGAAAAAGCGGAACAAGCCGATGAAGGCGTTTCTTTCGCGACCCACTGCGTGCGGCGTGGCGGTTGGATAGCGCGACACTTCGTGGATTGTCTGGCGGAAGACTCTCCATCGCCCGCGGACGCGAAACGCCCCGATTCCGGGGAAAGCCGCGTAAAACAACAAGGCGATTGCCAGGATAAGGACGAGGTGCCACATCATATCGCGTATTGATAAAGGCCGGCGAATCCTTTAGGCTGGAGTATATCATGGTGGAAAGAGTTGTCGTAGGGCCGTGGAAGACAAATTGTTACATCTATTCGAGCACAAAGAAAGAATGCATCATCCTCGATCCGGGCGGGGATGAGGAGGAAATTGCCTCCCGCGTGGACGTCTTGAACATGGTGCCTGTCGGCATAGCCCTCACGCACGGTCACGTGGACCACCTTGCGGCTTTGGGCCGGCTGCAGTCCAGCTATGCGGGCCGCGGGTACACGCTTCCCATTGCCATCAGCTCGGCTGACCGCCGCTTCCTTGGCAGCGGCGCCCTGGAGGCGCACAAGGAGAGCCTCAAGGTGCACGCCCTGGATGAGCTGGCATTTTTCACGGGGGATGCACCGGAGCTGCCGAAGGCGGACGTGAGGCTCAGGGAAGGGGATCGCGTCTTCGACATGGATCTCGTGGTCATCGAAACTCCCGGTCACACCCCGGGAAGCCTCTGCTTCTACAGTGAGAAGGAAGGAGTGCTTTTTTCCGGGGACACGCTTTTCTTCGACGGAGTGGGAAGGACCGATCTTCCGGGTGGGAGCGACAAGAAGCTCCGGGAGAGCATTGAAAAAAAGATTGCAGTGCTTCCTCCCGAAACCCGCGTTTTTCCCGGACACGGCCCGTTCACCACCGTGGAGAGGGAGCGCAGGGGAAACCCGTTTTTCCGGCAGCCGCCTCCGGAGCCGAAGCAACCGGAGCCTTCGAAACGCCCGCGAGCTTCCGCCGGCAAGCCGCCCAAGAGGCCGGTGGCCGCACGGGCAAAGGCTGCGAAGCCCGCCCGGCCGCCGAAACCCCGGCGGGTTCACGGTCGTGGCGTCGCCAAGACGGCCGCACTGCGCAACGGGAAGCCGAAGGCGGCAAGACCAAAACTGGTCAAGGGCCGGGACCGCGCGGCAAAACCTCGAAAGAAGACGGGTTCAGTTGGAAGAGCCCCGGTCCGCGGAGCAGTGAAAACCGCCTCACGCAGGTCCGCAAAGAAGAAGGGCCGGTAGGGACCGGGAAGCGGCCTCCTGGCCGTTTGCAACCGCACGGTAGTTATCTGTTGCGTCGCTCCTCGGAGGATTTGCAGTCGATGCACAGGAGCGCGTACGGGATTGCTTCCAGCCTCTCACGCGGAATTTTCTTCGAGCACCGCGCGCACAATCCGTACTTCTTGTTCTCTATCCGCGCCAGGGCGGATTCTATCAGCTGGAGACGGCGCAGCTCCTGCGTTCCCAAGGCCTCCAGAGTCTTGCGGTCAATGTCGTCAGCGGCGATGTCGGCAAGATCCTTCGGATCCATATCTTCTATTATGTTTCGGAAATCCTCACTCTCGGAAGCCAGATTTTTCAGAATTTCCTTCTTCAGATCCAGGAGCGCCACTCTCATTTTTTTAAGGAAAGTTTCTTCCATAGGTTGCCTTTAGGGAAAGGAATCTACATACAAACATCGCCAGTTGTCAATCCCAGGTCCAAAATCGTCTAAAACTCCAGAATTTCGGCGTAACCGTTGACATCGGCTGGCATAGCATCTAAACTGACTTTCAAAGGGGGGTTCATTGCCGAAGGAAGAGGCTATTGAAGTCGACGGAAAAGTGAAAGAATCGCTTCCCAATACGATGTTCAGGGTGGAGCTGGAAAACGGGCATGTCATCCTGGCCCATCTCTCGGGAAAAATGAGGAAGCACTATATCCGTATTGTTCCAGGCGACAGGGTGAAAGTCGCCCTTTCTCCGTATGATCTCACGAGGGGCAGAATCATTTTCCGCGAGAAGTAACTCCTACCAACCTGCCGCAATCGGTTACGATCTGTAGTCTGCGTTTTCTCTGACATATTCGTAGGATAGATCAGTCCCAAGCACTTCCGCAGAAGCCGGGGACGCACCCAGGACGACCTCTATCTCGACAGTCCTGTCGTGTTGCGGCCACGGGGGTCGACTGGTGTCCAGGGCGCGTTCCTTCAGGTAGGCGCTGAGCTTTTCTTCCATTATGGAGTCGAGCCGGAAGCTGCCGCCGGCAAAGATGTCCGTGCCGCCCATGCGGACCGTCATGCCGGCAGGATCGAACGCCTCCCCGGCGTTTCCCATGTAGTCGCCGATGGCGGACACGATCCTTCCGACGTTCGGGTCATTCCCGAAGATCGCCGTCTTGACGAGGGGGGAGTTCACGATGGCGCGCGCCGCCGATGCCGCCGCGTTTTCATCCCGGGCGCCGCTTACCCGCACTTTCATGACGTGCCCGACCCCTTCCGCGTTCCGCACGATGTCGAACGCAAGACCCGAGAGGACGTCAAGAAGCCCCCGGCGGAACTCCTCACGGCCCACCGCGCCGCGTCGCCCTGAAGAAAAAAGGATTGCGGTGTCGCTGGTGCTCTGATCGCTGTCCACGGAGATGCGGTTCAGCGACCTCTCCACGCACCACGCCAGGTCCTCACGCAGCGCTTCCCGAGGCATTGCGATGTCGGTGCAAATAAAGCAGAGCATGGTGGCCATGTTCGGCTCTATCATGCCGGCGCCTTTGGCGGTTGCGACAATGGTCCCTCCACCGACAGAGGCCCGCCTCACTTTCGGGAAAGCGTCCGTGGTCATGATGGCGCGCGCCACAGGGAGGAGGGAAGAGCCGTCAAGGCCGGCCAGGAGCCGGGGGAGGGCTTCTTCCATTTCCCGTCCGGGCAATCCCCACCCGATGATCCCGGTGGAGGCGGCGAAGAAGCTTTCCGCCGGAGCCCCCAGCAGCGCGCCCAGGGAGGCCAGCAGGGCCTGGGCATCATCCTCTCCACGCGGAGCGCCCACATTGGAGATCTTGTTGTTGATGAGAACGCCCCGGATTGCTTCCTGCTTCAGCCTCCTGCGCCCAATGAGCACGGGGGCCCCCGGGAAGCGGTTTCGGGTGAACACCGCGGCAAAATCCGTTGAAGGCTCATCCAGAAGGATGAGGGCGAGGTTCATGGGGAGGGGCTTGGCGATACTCCGTTCCCGGGGAAAGAACTCAAGGGACGTGGTGGCGCATCGAAATCCATCAGGCAGAGCTGACCGCGACGCCAGCTCTTTCAGGTAATCTGATTCGGAGGAGAACGATTCTTTCATTGAGTTTCAACCGCCTGTCTGGAGTGTGATGAGAAGCGGCAGGTGATCCGAGTAGCCTCGCCCACCTTTCAAGTGCGTCCACTTCCGGGGCGTGCCGTCGGGACTCAGGAGAAAGGGCAGGCGCAGGACGCGGAAGCTCCCCTTCGTGTAGCGCATGCCGTGGGAATCCAGAAGCCCCGCGGAGATGAGGATGTGGTCCATGGTCTCCCATTCCCCTTGATAAAAATAGGAACCCCTGTCCCCCGGGGGCAGCTCCAGCCAGGGCTCGTACAGGACAACCCGTCCCGCGGCGTCGATGCCGGAGGCGGTCTTCCCATCCGCCAGGAAAATGCTGGAGACCGAATACGAGCCGGACGCCTGCTGCGAGGCCGGAATGAGAGCCGTCTGATAGCCGCCCCCAACCCTGTCAAACTCATCCCAGTTCTCGTTCATGTCCCCGGCAACGATGATGTGCGCCCCCGGGTCCCCGGCCGTTATCTCCTTGATCCTGCGGACCACGATCCCCGCGGATTCAAGGCGGGAGCGCTCGGTGGCCCGCGCGCCGCCGGCCTTCGACTTCCAGTGATCGTCGAACAGGTGGAGCGTGCCATCTTTCATTTTTATCTCGGCTTCGATGACGTCCCGAACGGGGTTCTTCCTCCATGCGTGGACCGCGTTCGAGCGCACGTTGGAAATGGGCAGCCTGCTGGCAATGGCGACGTTGGCGGCGAGTTTTTTCTTTGGCACGATGACAAAGGAGTTGTATCCGAGGTCCGACAGGCCCGAGGTGAGAAGGACGCGAAGCGCGTTCTCATTCTCCACTTCCTGCAGCAGGAGGATGTCAGGACCGCCGGGCACGGCTTTTCTCACTACCTCGGCAATGGTCTCCACCCGCATGTGAAACAGGTCCGAGTTCCACGTGCCGCGAGCAGGGTCGAACTCCGGAAACTCGGAGCCGTCATGCACGTCGTCGAACAGGTTCTCCACGTTGTAGGTGAGGACGGTGAGGTCCCGCGCTCCGGCAGGCCATAGCTGGACGAAGAGCAGGATGAAGGCAAGGATGAGACCCTTCACGTTTCAGGCACTCCCTCACTGGACTTTCGGATTGCCGGGAGCAGCCGCGCCGCTGCTCGATTTCCCCCTGATGGCGCGCGTAACGATAACCAGCTCTTCCCGGGCGTCCGCCGCGCGGGGAACAAAGCTTTTTCCCGTGATGGTCTGCCACGCGGTGATGTACCGCCACGCAATCTCGGTCCGCACGTCGTCGGGGATTGCGGGTGAGGGGCCGTCACCCTTCCAGCCCTGGGCAATCAGCCACTGCCGCAGGTACTCCTTGTCCAGCTCCCTCTGGGGCTCTCCGGCCTTGAAAAGCCTCTCCCATGTGTCCCCGTACCAGTAGCGGCTGGAATCAGGGGTATGGACCTCATCCACCAGCATGAGGGTTTTCCCTTTCATGCCGAACTCGTACTTCGTATCCACGAGGATGAGGCCCCTGCGGGCGGCAACTTCGACGCCTCGGCGGTAGAGCGCCAGCGCAGCTTCCTCGACTTTCTCCCACACCCTCTGATCCACTTTCCCGCTTGCCAGGATTTCTTCCCGGGAAACGGGCCTGTCATGCGTGCCCGTTCCTTCCTTGGTGGACGGCGTCAGAAGCGGCGCCTCGAATTTCTGGTTGAAACGCATGCCGGACGGAAGCCGGATGCCGGAGACGCCGGCCCCGGCCTGGTAGTCCCGCCAGGCCGAGCCTGTGAGGTAGCCCCGTACAACCACCTCGAACGGAAGCACGGCGCACTTTGTCGCGCGAATGGTCCGCGGGGACAGCTCCTCCAGCACGTGGTGGGGGAGGATGTCCTGGGTGGCGGCGAACCAGAAGAGGGAGAGCGTGTTCAGGACCTCTCCCTTGCACGGCACCGTGGTGAGGACGCTGTCAAAAGCCGATATGCGGTCCGTGGTGGTGATCAGGAGCTCCTGCCCCAGATCCACCACGTCTCTGACCTTCCCGCGGTTCACCCGGATGCTGTCAGGAAACCCGCCGTGCGAAAGCGATTCGAGGCAGCGCTCCAGGTGTACGGAGAGGTCTTCCCTTTTCACCCGGGGATCTCGTCCCGCCTGTGGATGACGCGCGACAGAAGGCCGTAGGAAACGGCTTCATCCGAGTTCATCCAGTAGTCGCGGTCCGTGTCCTTCTCCACTTTCGAAAGAGGCTGGCCGGTTTCCTCCGCGATCAGCCGGTTGATCTTTGCGCGCAGCTTCTCTATTTCCTTGGCGTGGATCTCTATCTCCGTGGCCACTCCGCGCGTCCCGCTCATGGGTTGGTGGATCAGGTAGTGGGAGTTGGGCAGGCCGACGCGGCGCTCACGCGGGGCGGCGAGGATGATGATTGCCGCTGCGCTTGCCACGAGACCCATCCCGATCATGGTAATCTGAGGTTTCACGAAGCGCATCATGTCGAAGATGGCGTAGCCCGCATCCGCGTCCCCGCCGGGAGAGTCGATGTACACCCTGATGGGATCCGGGCTTTCCTCTTCCAGAAGGATCAGGGACCTGATGACCCGCTCCGCAAGCGGCTTGTTGATCTCTCCCGAAACCATCACGGTGCGGGACTTGAGCATTCGTGCGAAGAACATCCCTTCGTCGATGCGGGGAGCGCCTTCCGGTTCTACCGGTTTGTCCTGCATGTTCATACTACCGCTTACAATAAGAAATTTCCCGGTGAATGTCACCAGGCGCCGTGAGCTTGCCCGGGGACAGCGCCAAAAAATAAGGCCGGGGCATCTCTGCCCCGGCCACCCGTCAATCTTCCGTCCTCCAATTGGTACTGGAGGTTGTGGGGCGGAAGACTCCCAAAGACAGCTATAGTATACATCCCTTTCTTCGAGTGTCAACGAAAAAGCCGACCGGGTCAGGAAAATGCTGTGTTTTTACAGGGAAAAAAGCTGATCGCCTGTGTAGCTTTCGGGCGGCGGCTTGCGGCCTCTACCTCTCTGCATCATCCCATTGCGCGAGGCCGGCCTTTCCCGCACAATAGGGCCCGGGAGGACGTGAATGAAGTCGCGACTGGCTTTGATTGGAGGAAGCGGGCTGTACTCCATGGAGGGAGCGCAACCGCTGGAAGAGATCGAGGTGCCCACACCATGGGGTTTGCCCTCCGATCGGGTGACGATTGCCGACGTAGGGGGCGAGCCGGTCGCTTTCCTCCCCCGGCACGGCAAGGGACACAGGTACTTGCCCTCCGAAGTCCCTTCCCAGGCCAACATCTGGGCTCTCAAGTCCCTCGGAGTGCAGCAAATCATCTCCGTGAGCGCCGTGGGCTCCCTTACGGGAGGCTTCGCCCCCGGGGATTTCGTTCTTTGTGACGCATTGGTGGATAAAACCACCAGGAAGCCGGGAAGCTTCTTCGGACAGGGGGTGGTGGGCCACGTCGGTTTTGCGGATCCCTTCTGCGCCGGGATGCGCTCGGCCATCGCCGGAGTCCTGCGCGGGCACGGTCATCCCCACCATACGTCGGGCACATATGTCTGCATGGAAGGTCCGGCATTCTCAACAAGGGCGGAATCGAACCTTCACAGGTCCTGGAAGGCTGATTTGATTGGAATGACAGCCGTCCCGGAGGCAAAGCTGGCCCGGGAGGCTGAAATCTGCTACGCAACCATCGCCATGGTCACGGATTACGACTGCTGGAAGACCGAAGAAGAGGGCGTGAGCGTGGGAATGGTGGTGGAAACCATGAAGAAGAACACGGCAGCGGTCCAGCGGATGATCCCCGATATCGTCCAGGCGTTGAAAGAGCGCGATGATTGCGAGTGCCGGCACGCGGCCAGGAGCGCCCTCATGACGGATCCGGCCTTGATCCCCTATGATGTGCGCAGGAAGCTCGCCTTGTTCTACGACCGTTACTGGGTGAGAAAAGAGTGACAACCCCGTGAAGTCCGCCGTTGTAGCCGTTGTCGGAAGGCCTTCGGCGGGCAAATCCACCCTGGTAAACGCGCTGTGCGGCGCCAAGGTGTCAATCGTCTCCCCTGTGCCGCAAACCACCCGCAACAGGGTCCGGGGCATCCTCAACGCCGAAGATGCCCAGCTGGTGTTCATCGATACTCCCGGGTTCCATCTATCCGCGAAAAAGATCAACACCTACATGACGGCCATCGTCTCTTCGACTTTGGAGGAAGTGGACATCGTCCTTTATGTGGTGGACGGCAGCAGGGCTGCCGGTGAGGAGGAGAAGGCCATCTTGGAGGCGGTTCGCGGAGCGGGCAAACCCGCCGTGCTCTGCTTGAACAAGAAAGACAGCGCCGGCGAGACGTGGAACGCCGCCAAAGAAGCTGCCTGCAGCTGGCTGCCGGGGGTCCCTTTCTTCGAGATCTCGGCCCTTACCGGAGCAGGGCTGGACGCTCTTCGCTTGAAGCTGATCGATCTCAGCCCGGACGGAGACCAGATGTATCCGCCTGATTACTATACGGACCAGACCCCCGAGTTTCGGATCTCGGAGATCGTGCGCGAAAAAGTGATGGTTGGCACGCGGGAGGAAGTCCCCCACGCGGTTTACGTGCGTATCGAGGACCTTGAGATGCGCGACGACGGGGCAACGCTCTGGGCGCGCGGGTTCATATGCGTGGAGAGAGAGTCGCAGAAGGGAATCATCGTCGGGCGCGGAGGGGATAAGATTCGGGGGATTGTCCGCGAAGCCGAAGGGGAGCTTTCCGAGATTTTCCCGTGGACGGTGAAGCTCGATATGCGCGTCAAAGTAGACCGGGAATGGCGGAAGCGCGATCCGCTGCTGAAGAAGATGATCAGGTAGGGGTCTGCCGGGCAGCCGCTATTTTTCCCGAACAGCCAGCACGCGGAGCACGATGACCGGCGTCCGCGCGGTCTGCGGGTCCGCGACGCGAACTATGAGGGTAGGAGAGCTGCCGGCGGTTGAGGGAATGGACAGGGTCTTGTCCCCCCCTGAGCTGGAAACCGATAGAGATTGCCCGTTCTCCGTCATCTTGAGCTTCAGCTGGCCGCCCTCCGCCGTGACGGGGATGTCCGCCGCAATGGAGGAATCTCCCTGCCATTGAAGCCTGAAAGTCGCCAGCTTCGAGGAATCCGCGGAGAGATCCACGGCAAGGGAGACGGATCCCTTGGCAACGTTCACGCCCGGCAGGACAAGGGCGCTGTCAGGGGGAAGCGTGAGCGCCCCCGGAGCCATGACGGCTTTTCCCTCGGTGCTCATGCCCGCGGGGAGATAGGCGGACTCGAACCCGTCCGCGAAAACGAGGCTCTGGCCGTATCTTCGCTGGGCAGCCCTCAGGTATTGGGCAGGGTCAGAAGACGCTCTTCCCTGGTCGTCGCGATAGAATACCCCGAACTCATCAATGACTCCCGCGAAGCCGTTCGGCCCCCCGATGACGGTTGTTCCGTCCTGCCGCAGGGCGGGAGAGGTGAAGGGCACCGTCCGGGATGAGATGAGGTCCCCGTTTACGAACCACAGCCCTGTGACGGTCTGTCCCTGCGGGACGATGCTGAGGGAAAGGAGGTATCTCTGTCCGGTGAGCAGGCCCGGCCCTGACCATGGAATGCTAACGGACTGACCCGCGGCCTGGATGACCGCCTGCGGCGCGTGGGTTGTCCCATCAACGGAAACGGTGAACGAAAAGCTGCCGTCCGAAGTTGAGGCGACCAGAAGGTTGTTCGCAGCAGAGAAGCTGTCGAAGCTCACGCCGAAGCTTGCCGTGAAGGGGTTCAGGCTGCCTCCATCCACGGGAAGCGCCATCCAGGAGAGGGAAAACCCCGAGCCGCTGGACAGGCGGTAACCGAACCCGTTCTCCGTGGAGACTATCTCAGGGGAGCCAATGACCGTGGCGGAAGAGGTTTTTCCCAGCTTCTTTGCGCCAGCTCCCGAATCGTCCAGAGTGCCCTGGAGGCGCAGCAGCGTGAGGTATGAGCTGGCGGAGCCCAGGTCCCCGGCCCCGGACTGGCTTCCGGTGGAGACATACACATCGGTGGAAAGAGAGATGGAGGAGGGGAAGGAATAATCCGAGTCAGCCGAAGGCGCGGCGGTGAACATCTCCAGCGTGATGGTGTAGACGCCCTCATCAGCGGGAACGGTCCAGAGGATCTTGCCCAACCCTTTGCTGAGCAACCCCTTCTGAATCACCTTGCCCTTGTACGACCAGCGCAGCCAGGGATCCGTGCCGTCGGGGTACTGCAGGTCCGCTTTCAGGAGGACCTTCCCCGAGGAGCCGATCACCGGCGGATAACTTTTTATCCCGGCAATCCGCCAGCTGCCCGTTGCCACAAAGAAGTTGGAGGTCTTCTTCTGCGCCACCTCCCCGGAGGAATAGATCACAACATCCATTCTGTACTGGCCGGACGGCAGGGAAGGCGGCTGAATGTAGAGTTGCTGGTTGACAGCGGGCACAGTCTGGCGGTTATGCCAGACGGTTGCGCCGGAGGGCGAGCTCAAGGTGACTTCCATCTCCAGGTCAGTTGCCTTGGAGGTATCCTGGACGCTGACCGTCAGAGGTACTCCCTTGCCGTCCGTCAGGACCTGGCCGTCGTTCACCGTGGTTACCTGGAGGTCGGAGATGGTGCTGTTCAGGGACATGAAAAGTGATTGATCCCCGCAGGAGGCTATCAGCCCCAGGCACAAGAGTATCACCACTTTTTGACCGATTTTGGGGATCATCAATGTCTAATATACCACGAGGGAGGACCAAATCAAGGCCGGCCCACCATGTGAAGGACCTCTATTTCCACGTCTCCGTAGACATAACTTTGGCATGCAAGCCTGATATCGGGGCCGGAAGGCTCTCCCCGTGACGCCAGTTGCGCCAAAAGGTTCGTTTCCCGGTCCTTCCTGGGGCTGAAGAACCGCCCACCTGACCTGACGCGGATGATATCCCGGCCGCATTGGGCCTTTCCGCCGCAGATCGTCTGAATTGGAAACCCGTTTCGAAGCAGCGTGTTCAGGAGGGAGGTCGTCAGGTTGCCTTCGAAGACCTGGGACGTGCCGTAGATGCTGATTTTTGGCGCTTTCATCTGCCGACGGCTCTTCTAAAGGTCCCGGGAAGGGCACAGGTCCCGTACGGGGCATCCCGCATGGTCGGGTTTTCTGGCCGCGCAGCAGCGCCGCCCGTGGAATGTCACGGCATGGGAGAAAGCGGTCCATCGGTTGCGGGGCAGGAGCGCGGCTATCTCTTCCTCGATCCGGTCCGGATCATCGCTTTCGGCCAGGCCGAGCCGCTGCGTGACCCGGCGAAAGTGGGTGTCTACGACGATGGCCGGCTGCCCGAAGCACGTTCCCAGAACGACATTCGCCGTTTTTCTGCCTACCCCGGGCAGTCCAATGAGATCCTCCATGGCGGATGGAAAGCCCGCGGGAAAGTCTTCGGCCAGGGCAGCCGAGGCCCCTTTGATGCTTTTTGCTTTGTTATGGAAGAAACCTGTCGAGCGAATGAGGGCTTCCAGCTCTTCCCCATCCGCCTTTGCCATGGCGGCGGGGGAAGAAAAACGCTTGAAGAGAGCGGGGGTCACCTTGTTTACACGCTCGTCCGTGCACTGCGCGGCCAGAATGGTGGCGACCAGGAGCTGGAAGGCATCCGCGTGGTCCAGCATGCACCTGGCGTCCGGGTACGCGGCAATGAGAATGCCCGCAACCTTGCGGGCGCGCGTGACAAGCTGCGGGTCAGGCGCGTTTGCGGGCTGTGAAGTACGCATCGACTTCCTCCGTGCTCAGGCAGTTGAGGACGTTTTTCCTGGTGAGCCATGCTTTGCGCGCCATGGCGATCCCGTAGCTCATGTCGTCAAAACCGGGGATATCGTGGGCATCGGGACCCAGGGAAATGAGGACGCCTTTTCCCGCCGCCCTCTTCAGCACGTCCCAGTTGGGGTCCAGCCTGTGCGGGTTGCAATTGTGCTCCAGCGCAACGCCGTGATCCCGAAGCGCGTCCAGCACCCGGCTTTCATCCCACGGGTAGCCTTCGCGGGAGAGCAGGAGCCGTCCGCTGAGGTGTCCCAGAATGGTGAGCCGCGGGTTCGCGATGGCCGCGCAGAGCCGCTGCGTCGCCGATTCCTTGTCCATGGTCAGCGTGGAGTGAATGGATCCCAGGACGAAGTCCAGCTGCATCAGCACATCATCGGGATAGTCGAGACTCCCGTCGGGCAGAATGTCGGATTCCACGCCGGCAAAGACGCGAAATGGAGCGAGGCTTTTATTGAGGTTCCCGATCTCCCGGACCTGCTCGAGCAATCGCTCAGGCGACAAGCCCCCGGCGTAGATCGCTGTCCGCGAATGGTCGCTGAGGCACAGCCAGGAGTAGCCGCGGGCCATGCACTCCCTGGCCAGTTGCTCGATTGTACGGACCCCGTCGGACGCGGATGAGTGCACGTGGATCATGCCGCGCACCTCATCCTTCTGCAGGAGCTGGGGGAGACGTCCGCTTTCCGCGGCCTCGACCTCCCCATCCGCCTCACGGATTTCAGGCGGGATCCACTCCAGGCCGATCTTTGCGTAGACATCCGCCTCATCGTGGAGCGCAAGCGGCGCGCCGTCTGCGCCGAACACTCCCCATTCGCTCATTTTCATGCCCATGGCCTTTGCACGGGTGCGAAGGAGCGTGTTGTGATCTTTCGATCCGGTGAAGTGCTGCAGGGCGGCGGGGTGCGAATCCGGGGGACAATGCGAAAATCCACCTGCAATCCCCGGCAGCGCACCGAGACCTTGGTATCCCCGGCTCCGATCACCTGCGGGCCATCTTTTCCCTTATCCGCAAAAGACAGCAGCTTTTCCTGGATGGCCGGGATTGTCGCGCCCTTGCCGGGAACAAGGAGGACGTCGATGTCCTTGAATGTTTCCTTGCCCCTTCTGAGGCTGCCCGCAATCTCGACGCTTTCAAAAAGACCGGATTCGCGGGCGTCTCGGACCAGCTCATTGGCGATCTGGAGGGCATCGGAAAAAAGCCTGCTTTCCTGGGTGGTCTTCCTGTACTCGATGGCCTTGAGGATGTTTGCCTGGCTTTTCTCCCCGAAGCCTTCCAGGGAGACAAGCCTGTTTTCGCGGCAGGCATACTCCAGCTCCCCCATGCTTGCGATGCCGAGCTTTTCATAGACGGCCTTCACCCGTTTGGGCCCCATGCCCGAGAGGCTGAGCAGCTCCATGAGCCGGGGAGGAAACTTCTCCTTCAACTTCTCCAGCACGGTAGAGCGTCCCGTGGACACAAGCTCCTTGATGATGTCTTCGATGCTTTTGCCCACGCCCTTGATTTCCTTGAGCCGGCCTTGCGTGCATAGATCAGCCACGCTTTCGGGGTGTTTTTCGACGATGCGCGCCACATTCTCATACGCGCGCGACTTGAAAGGGTTTTCACCCGTCAGCTCGCTGAAGATGGCTATCTCGTTAAGGGCCGAGGCAATGCCGCCGTTGTCCATCGCTCTTCGGGGAGAATCTATTCCGCCGTTCATCAATTGTCGAGGGGGGCGAAGGTCACGAGGCGCCGGTTTTTCTTTACTTTGGGATTCCTCGTTATTATATCTTTGCCATGTTTCACGCCCTCTACCAGCTCTTGGCGCGGTTGGGCTACGACCACCCGATCCACCCGCTGTTGGTTCATATCACGATAGGACTCACCGTGGGCACGTTCGCCTTCGGCCTGATTTCCGTCATCTTCAGACGACCGCGGTTGAAGCTCACGGCCTGGCACACCGCCGTGCTTGCCACCGTCAGCGTCATTCCCACGGCGTTCATCGGCTATGGGGACTGGCACGAGAAGATGCACGGTCAGCCGATGACGGTGATCACCATCAAGATCATTCTTGCCATATCCCTGTTCGTCGTCCTGTTCATCTCCCTGTTCCTTGGCAAAGGGCGCGCCGGGGAGACGGATGACCAGAATGCCCGGGTCTGGCGCGACGCACGCTCCATAGTCGCCCTTTGCCTGTACGGTGTGTGTTTCTGCCTGGTGACCTTGCTGGGGTACTTCGGCGCGAGCCTGGTGTATTGACAAGGCCCTGATTCTGCATTTCAATTCCCATCTCTCATAAATATTCCAAGGCGCGATCCGGGCCGGGGCGATCAGCGACGCGCAAGGAGGTCCGATCTGAAAAGTCAGGAATCGCGGCGCCGATTGATCCATAACATCCTGCACGGGGAAAAGATCCACAGCCAGGAGGAGCTCCTGAAAAGGCTGGAGCGCGAAGGCGTTGACGTGACGCAGGCCACTCTGTCGCGTGACCTGAAGTTTCTCGGTGTGGCCAGGGTGCCCGACCAGGACGGAGAGTATGTCTACACGGTTGACCCGCCCGCGGACGTCAGCCCGGATCCGTTTGTTCGTGACGATATGCGGCGCCAGATTGTCAGCATTGATTTCTCGGCCAACCTGGCGGTCATCAAGACCAAGATGGGGCACGCGCCCGGCATCGCCTTCGGCATTGACCAACTGAAGATAAAAGACGTGATCGGGACCGTAGGAGGGGATGACACTCTGCTGGTCGTGCTTCGGGAAGGAACGGACAGGAGCGTATTTCTCAAGGAGCTGATGGGGGAGACATAGCATGGCGTGCCCGTTGCTCGGCGCGCCTTGACCCGGACAGCGGAATGACGTACGTTTCCACCCGGTGGGGGCGGCACGCGCACCCGCCAACGCGCTCGCGTTGAGTACAACGCTCGGGATGTAGCCTAGCGGCTAAGGCGCCTGCTTTGGGAGCAGGAGAGCGGTGGTTCGAATCCACTCATCCCGATCTTGCGTCCATAGCTCAGCTGGATAGAGCAACAGCCTTCTAAGCTGTGGGTCGCCCGTTCGAGTCGGGCTGGACGCGCTTTTCAAAATATCTGACCAACGTGCTGAACAAACTAGCTCATGGGGTCCCGAAGATCTTGAGCATGAGTCCCATGTCTATCCAAAACAAGAGACCGAACGCTGCTCTGAAGAACTCGACATATGCATAGCAGCGGGAACTTGCGTCAGACTGCTCCATCCAAGAAATCAATGTGAGCGCTTTTGGCAGGTGGAGGAGCCTCCACAGACTGAGGCTTGAATGAACGTGTTCGAGCAGCCTATGATTGTTGAACTATGGCTAGCCATCCAAAGGTAAAACTTCAAAACAAGCAGCTAAGAAAACCAAAACGAAAGCAAGAACGATTCCTAGAAAAAAACCAACGAAGAGAGCTTCGAAACGAAGGAAAGTGACTGGAACAGTGCTGCGGATTGTGAATGGACTATCTACGAACGAAAAGCTCTGCTGAAGAAGCGTTCGCCGATCCGCAACAATCCGTCGAGCAGGTCCTCTCTGCTGAACGTTACGGAGGTATCATATGAACCCAGAAGTCACAATCATAAACCTGGGCGGGGTCAATTGCAGCCTTTTCAGGTTTCTAAAGTGATAAAATATGAATCCATTTCAGGACGGAAGCTCCAAAGGCAGGACAGATGCTGTCCGATCAGAGGATATGTCACACGTTCATAAATATACGATTCTCATAGTGGACGATGAGCCAGCTACCCGAGGCGTCATCGCCAAGTTACTGGAGGAGGCTGGCTACGCGACGATTGAGGCTAGAAGCGGTCAGGAAGCGCTCGCCATTCTTTCGCGGAAGCTGCCTGATCTGATCTTGCTGGACCTGGTGATGCCCGGAATGGGCGGTCTTGATCTTCTTCGGACCCTGAAGTCTGACGGCAGAACTCTATCCATTCCTGCGATAATCGTCACGGGAATGTCGGGTGATGAGGCAAGGATCAGCGCTCTACAAGGAGGGGCCGCCGACTATTTGATCAAGCCGTTTGATAAAACGGAGCTAACGACAAGGGTACAAAACCACATTCGACTGAGAGAGTATAGAAACCTTCAGCGCGAACACGCTGAAAACCTCGAGCAAAAGATAGCAGAAAAAATGGCGCAGTTGAATGACAGCTACCATGAGACAATCTATCTCCTGACGAGCGCTGCGGAGTTTCGCGATGAAGATACAGGCGCGCACATACGGCGGGTCAGTCACTTCACTGCGGAGATTGCCCGCAGCATGGGGCTGGCCCCGGACTACATCGATTGCATTTTTTACGCGAGCCCCATGCACGACATCGGAAAGATCGCCGTTTCCGACCTGATCCTCTACAAACCGACTGCTCTAGACGAACAAGAGTGGGTGACCATGAAGAGTCACACGATCTTCGGAAAACGTATTCTCGAGAACGGAAAGGCCGCGTACATCCGAATGGGAGCAGAAATAGCGGAGTCTCACCATGAACGATGGGACGGCAGCGGGTACCCCTATAGACTAGCTGGTGACGCAATTCCGCTGACAGGAAGCATCATGAGCATCTGCGACAGCTATGACGCCTTGCGAAGTCGTCGCCCGTACAAGCAGCCCATCGGCCACGAAGAGACGGTGCGCATAATCACAGAGGGCGATGGGCGGACCGATCCGAAACATTTCCGTCCAGAAGTTCTTTCTGCCTTTTCGAAATACGAGGCTCGATTCCGGGAGATTTATGAAGCGCACACAGAGGAGCTCTGAGACGGAGACGTGACCGAAATACACTCCCGGCCATTCAAAGGGATCAACGGCGCGTTGCAACCATACGGTTACGAGGTACGATAGTGCCAAAATCTTTGCAAGAAAACAGGACTTGACCCAACTATTGCTTGATGATGAGGTTCTTGGGGCCCTGTGGGCTTACCTCGCGGGTGTAAATGTGGTAGTAGGCATCTGCCGGATCGAGCTTCACTGGATAATTGCTCTGATCAAAGTCAAGAACCAATTTAAGCTGCTTCTCAAGTTGAGTTCCCTTTCTGCTGATTTTAAAAAGCACTTGAAACTTCTGTCCTGAATCTGTGACCGCGCCAAAGACCTTGTACCAAATGTTGCCTTCTGAATCCGTCCACTTGCTGTCGATCTGAAAGGTCGCTTCCCTCATGACTTCATCGATTCCATGAAAGTAGTCCTTGTATTCACCAGCGGAATAGACTTCGTACGCAGTACTGATGGTTCCGTCATTCCAGATTCCATAGAGTTCTTCGTCCGCTTTTGGTACGTATTTTTCCTGCGCTATGGCCACCAAAGGGATCAGGGTCAGGAAAATCACTACGCCACCGAGAAAAAGAGTGTGGTGCTTCATGTACTTCCTCCCTCGGGAAGACGGGCCGACGCAGAGCAGCCAACAATTTCCCCTCATCATACAACCCATAGTGCCCACGTCAAGCGCCAGGTACTGGCGAAACGCTTCTCAAAACCGCACGGATGATCATGATTGGATTCTACCGAGTGCCTGCAAAGAAAAAAAGATTGGGAAGCTTTTCCATGCCCTTCTTCAGTCGGCGAATGAAGTGACAGATACGATCTGCCCCTTCCGCAGATAGGCTCGGCTCACGCGAGGGAGGAGCGAAGTTGTCACTTCGTAGTTGATTGTGCCAGCCAGTTGCGCAACCTCTTCAGCACGGATAACCCCTTGCCCCTGCCGGCCCATCAGCACCACCTCGTCGTCCTGCTGCACTTTGGGCATATGAGTGACATCCACCACGATCTGATCCATGCACACACGCCCCAGGATTGGCGCGCGTTGCCCGTGGATGAGCACACAGCCTTTGTTGGAAAGAACGCGATGATATCCATCTCCGTAGCCCACTGGTACAAGCGCTACCAGCGTTGACTGTTGGGTGATAAATGTGCGACCGTAGCTGATCCCCGAACCGGGAGGCAACATTCGGACGCGGTTCACAGTACTTTTAAGGGTCAATGCCGGTCGGATCTGGAACACAGGTGGCCATTCGCTGGAAGGTTCCATCCCGTACATAGCAATTCCAATCCGTACGGCGTTGAAGTGTGCCGCGCGCAGCCGCATTGTTGCGGCGCTGTTTGCTGCGTGGATCAAAGGCACATTAAAACCGGCCTGCCGCAAATCAACCAACACACTCTTAAAGACCTCCAGTTGACCGAACAGGTGCTTCGTATCCAGCCAATCTGCGGTGGCAAAGTGGGTAAAAATCCCTTCGAGGCGGAGGCACGGCAGTTCGCGCAGGCCGCGCACAAAATCCACTACCTCATCGGGTAAGAGGCCCCATCGGCTCATGCCGGTGTCCACTTTAATGTGTACGGGCACGATCGAGCCCACAGCCGCGGCCTCAAGAGAGAGTGAGCGGGCGACTTCGAGGGTGATAAGGCTGGGGGTAAGTCGCCAGCGCACAACCGTCCTGGCGCCATCAGGCGGGGTGTAGCCCATTACCAGGATGGGCGCTTCGATGCCGGCTCGGCGCAATTCCACGCCCTCTAGAGCGCGATGCACGGCAAGACGCGTCGCCCCGGCATCCAGGGCCGCCTTCGCCACCGGGATTGCGCCGTGTCCATACGCATTGGCTTTGACTACCGCGATAATCTCAACCTTTTCGCCTACATGCTTTCTAAAAGCGCGCACGTTGGACGCAATGGCATCTAGGTCGATTTCTGCCCAGGTGATAATTCCTTCAAACATGGCTGCTCCGCCGATGGGCACGAACGTTTACCCGCCCAGATATGCTTCCTTGACTTTTGGATTTCCCATCAGTTCCCGCCCGGTGCCGGACAGGGCAATCGTTCCTGTCTCCAGCACGTAGCCGCGCGAAGCCACCCGTAAGGCCATGTTCGCGTTCTGCTCCACCAAAAGAACTGTGATACCGGCTTTGTTGATTTCGGTCAACACGTGAAAGATGTCTCGCACCAGCACCGGCGCCAACCCCATCGAAGGCTCATCCAGCAACAGAATCTTGCCCCGGCTCATGAGCGCCCGCCCCACTGCCAGCATTTGTTGTTCGCCGCCTGAAAGTGTTCCGCCGAGTTGATTCACGCGCTCCTTTAGACGCGGAAAAAGGTCAAAGACGCGCCCGTAGTCTTGCGCGATCTCGTTTGTGCCTTTGCGCTGCCAGGTGGCCAGCTTGAGGTTTTCCATTACCGTCAAATTGCCGAAGATGCCACGACCTTCGGGCACCTGGGCAATGCCCATCGCCACCAGCCTGTCTGCCGGAATATTACGCAGCTCCTGTCCCTGGTAAGAAATGCGACCGGCATAGGGAACGACACCGGAGATGGCCCGCAACGTGGAAGACTTACCAGCGCCGTTGGCGCCAATCAAGGTGACGATCTCTCCTTCGCGTATCTCAAAGGAAATTCCCCGAACCGCTTTGATGTTGCCATAGGACACAGTGAGATCCTGGACCGCGAGCACTATGCTATCCGGGTTCATGCTTGAGCCTCCTCGCCCAGATAGGCTTCCAAGACCCGGGGATTGTTTTGGATCTCACGGGGCAACCCCTCCGCAATCGTCGCGCCAAAGTCCAGTACCGTGATTCGCTCGCAGATGCCCATGACCAGTCGCATTTGATGCTCAATCAAGATGATGGTAAGGGCAAACTCTTTGCGCACCCACTGAACAAGGTCCATCAGTTGATTGATCTCGTTGGGATTCATCCCCGCCGCGGGTTCATCCAGGAGCAACACCTGAGGTTTCGTGGCAAGCGCGCGTCCGATTTCAAGGCGCCGTTGCAGCCCATACGGAAGATTTTTGGAGAGCTCATCGGAGTAGCTGTCCAGTTTCATCACGCGCAACAAGTCCATCGAGTTTCGCGCGACGCGCTCTTCCTCCGCGCGGTAGTGCCCAATACGCAGCAGCGCCTCGACGGGGCTGTAGCCCGTCTGAGCGTAGTGCGCGGTGCGCACGTTGTCCAACACCGTCATGTCATTGAACAGTCGAATATTCTGGAATGTCCGCGCAATACCCAACTGCGTAATCTGGTTGGAGCTCTTCCCGACAAGCTGGGTGCCGTTGAACAGGATGCTGCCCTGGCTTGCGCGATAAACGCCGGTGATCAGGTTGAAAAGGGTGGTCTTGCCCGAGCCGTTGGGGCCGATCAGGCCCACCAACTCGTGCGCCTGGAGTTCGAGATTGAAGTCCGATACGGCGCACAGTCCGCCGAAGTAGTGTGTGACATTCTTGGCTTGCAGGAGAGGCATCAGTCATGTCCTCGCACTTCAGCTCCCTTTACCGCTTTCCGGCCACAAGGTCGCGCGCCGGCACGAGCCAGCGAGCTTCACGCAGCCCCATGATGCCGCGAGGGCGGTATATCATCAGCAACACCAATACCAGCGGCATCAGCACCATGCGCCATATCCCCAGTGGCCTGAGCCATTCCAACAGCACCGTATATATGGTTGCGCCAAGGATTGAGCCGGCCATCGAGCCGATACCGCCGAGGTAGACCATGATCAATATGTCTGTGGACTTGAGGATGTCGAACATCCGCGGATTGATGAACTGCAACAGGTGCGCGAACAGCCCGCCCGCAATCCCCGCGAAAAACGACGAGGTGACAAAGGCGACCAACTTGACTTGGCGCGTATTCACACTCATTAAGTCGCTGGCAATTTCGTCTTCACGGATCGAGATTACCCCACGCCCGAAGTTCGAATAAACCAGGTTGCGCATGATCCACAGGCTGACCACTGTCCAGAAAAATACCCACGGGAGCGTGGTGAGCTTTTCCATTCCCAGGAAACCGCGCGGACCTCCGACCGCCTCGATGTTTTCGAGGACTGACTTGACTATCATATTGAACGCCAGGGTCACAATCGCCAGGTAATCTCCTCGGGTTTTGAACGACGGGATGGCGACCGCCATCCCGACCAATGCAGCGCCCAACCCCCCCGCAATCACGGCTATGGGGAACAGCAAGGCACCCGCGCCGGAGGGAAAAACTGTGACCGTAAAAATGGAGGCGATATATGCTCCGATGGCCATGAAACCGGCGTGTCCTACCGAGAACTCGCCCATATAACCATTGATCAGATTGAGGCTCGCCGCCAGAATGATGTTGATGCCCACGTACATCAGGATAAGCTGGACATACTGATTGAGCAGACCCAACGAGGGGATGGCAAAGGAAAGCAAAAAACCCAGCGCCAGCAAGACGGGTAGCGGCCAGCGTTTGGCCATGAGAGAGTCCCACAATGTACGCCAGATCCCCATGGTTGTTGCCTGTTTCACGATTCCTATACCTTTTGCGGGCGAGGCTTGCCCAAAATGCCGTACGGTCGGAAAATCAACAGGACGAGCAACAACCCAAAGGCGACAAAATCACGGTAGGTAGACGGCAATACCTTTGAGGCAACCACCAGGATCTCCACCGCACCCAGGATAAAACCGCCAATCATCGCGCCCCGGATACTGCCGATGCCGCCTACCACTGCACAGATAAAGGCTTTCCATCCGACCAAAATCCCCATGTAGGGATCAATCACTGGGTAGGCCAACGCGTACATGGTGCCGGCTGCCCCGCCCAGACCGGTGCCAAGGGCAAACGTAATCGATATGATCCGGTTCAACGGCACGCCCATCAGCGGCACAATCGTCTTGTCCCACGAGATGGCGCGCATGGCCATGCCAACCATTGTCCGCCGCACAATAAAATCCAGCAGCACCATCAGCGCCAGCGACAGCGTGATGATGATGATCTGCAGCGACGAGATGGATACGCCACCGACGGTCCAGGTGATATTGGCGATAAGCGTAGGAATGTGTTGGGGATACGGACTGAGGGCCAGGGTGAAGTTTTCCAGAAAGATACCCACGCCCAAGGCTGTAATGACGGCCGAAACACGCGGGGCCTGGCGCAGCGGCTTATAGGCCAGCCGCTCTATCACGACACCCAGAACTGCCACACCGGCCATTGAGAGAATCAGTGTGGGTACAAACGGGAGCCTGAGAAACGTGGCCGCGACCAGGCAAAAAAACGCGCCGACCATGAAGAGATCGCCGTGGGCAAAGTTGATCATGGTCAGGATGCCGTAGACCATGGTGTAGCCCAGAGCGATAAGCGCATAGATGCTTCCCAATTGAAGGGCGTTGAGTGTTTGCTGGAAGATGTAGGTCATACCTGCCGCCAAAAAAGCAGTGACAAGGTCAGGGCCACCTTGTCACTGCACTAGGATTACGGATTCGCGTTGGCGAACCAGACGAACTGGCCGTTTTTGATCTGCAGGATCACGGCGCTCTTGA
This sequence comes from uncultured Spirochaetota bacterium, assembly GCA_963710335.1. Classification (GTDB taxonomy): domain Bacteria; phylum Spirochaetota; class Spirochaetia; order SZUA-6; family Fen-1364; genus Fen-1364. The sequence continues at coordinate 183,746 of CAVQAA010000021.1, read as the reverse complement.
TCGGATCACCGGAACCTTCCTGGAATTTCATATTGCCGGTTACTCCTTCGTACTGGGGAACTTTGGCCAGCGCATCACGCACTGCCTGCCGGTCCACTTTGCCGGCATTCTTGAGCGCTGTCCACAACAGTCCGAATGCGTCGTAGGTGAGCGCGGCCACATCGTCCGGCGTGCTGCCGTATTTGGCCTTGTATGCCGTAATGAACTTGGTGGCGATGGGCGTGGCTGCATCCGCGGCATAGTGGGTGCTGAAGTAATAACCTTCCAGATCCTGGCCACCCAACTTGAGCAGATCCGCGCTACCCCAGGAGTCGCTGCCCAGGAACGGCGCCGTTATGCCCAGGCGATGCGCCTGCTGAATCTGCAACGGCACCTCACTGTAGTAATTGGGCAGGAAGATTACATCCGGGTTGGTCTCCTTGATCTTGGTCAGCTGCGCTGAGAAGTCCTTGTCGCCGGTGGTGTAGGTCTCGAAAGCCACCACCTGTCCACCGATTTGTTCAAAGGTCTGCTTGAAGAACTCGGCGATGCCCTTGTTGTATTCCGAGGCCACATCGTAGAGCACAGCGGCCTTCTTGGCCTTCAGATTGTCCATGGCGAATTTGGCGACCACGCGCCCCTGGAAGGGATCGATGAAGCAAGAGCGGAAGACGTACTTCTTGGGCGCGCCGGTCCTGGCGTCCAGTGTCGTCTTGGGATTGGTGGACCAGGGCGTAATCAACACAACCTTGGAGCTTTCTGCGATTTCCGAAGCCGGAATGGCGTAGCGGCTGGCATTCGGGCCGATGATGGCTACAACGTTGTTCTGGGTTATGAGCTTTTGCGCCGCGGAGGCGGACTGGTCGGCCTTACCAGCGTTGTCTTCGATGAACAGATCAACGTGGTACATATTGCCGCCGACTTCCAAACCACCTGCATCGTTGACTTCCTTGACAGCCATTTCGGCCGCGTTCTTGCACGATGCACCCACTGCTGGAATATCGCCGGTCAGCTCGGCCACCACGCCCACTTTGATGGTGGGGGCTTCGGCTTTGCCGCCTGCGACAAGGATGCTGCTAACTCCAATGCATAGGACAAAGATACAGAATGCTCTTTTCATAGGATTCTCCTTCTTGTTTAGAGACTAGGGAAATGCCTTGGCGCAACATCTGTGTAGATCTATATGGCGTTTGGTACTTGAAAGCGCGCTGCCTCCTTTCACTGCAAAGACAGATTATCTTAACTGCTACATATTACCAGTACACCATAATGGAGAACAAGAAGATTGTCCAGCCAACAATTCGCAGAGGAATCATTTTCGCCGACGGGAGACCGACGACTGTTCGCACGCTCAGCCGAGACTGCGGGTGGCCGAAAAACAGTTGACAATGTGAGGCGTTAAGTTATCATAATTGGTTAATTCCTAGCCCATTAAAATCCTTCGCACTGGAGGATCAATGTATGAGAGAACACTTTCAAAGGTAAAGCAATATTCTCATTTATTCCAATCCTTGCGCGAGTCCGCCCTCATGACAGCCGTGTCGTGCGAGGAATTCTTCCGCTGAAAGGACGAAACCCATGAGTGATAGCTTGAAGAGGACGGTCCTCAACTCCTGGCATCGGAATCATGGCGGCCAAATGGTAGAGTTTGGTGGCTGGGATATGCCCGTAGCTTACGCCGCGGGGATTCTTCAGGAGCACTTGGCAACTCGCAGAAGCGCTGGACTTTTTGATATCTCACACATGGGGCGTTTCACCATATCTGGTAAGGGGGCTGTACGATTTCTCCAATACGCGCTCTCGAATAATTGCGCCGGCCTCGATTCTGGAATGGCGCAATACACGGTGATTCCCGACGAGAACGGGTGCGCTGTCGATGATGCCTACTTGTACCGACTGGATGATGGGCGCACGGAAAGGGAACCGAACTTTCTGCTGGTAGTCAACGCGTCTAACGTAGAGAAGGACTGGGTTTGGCTCAACAATCTGAAATCCCGCTTTGGCGAGGTCAGCCTCCAAGACGCTAGTCAAGAGCTTGCGATGATCGCTTTGCAAGGTCCATCCGCGAAATACGTCTTGGGAGCTGTCCTAGAAGAGGGGCGGTTTGCTCTCCCAGATCCCTGGAGAAACCGACTGCGGGAGTGCCGCATAGAAGGAGAAAACATCCCCATAACGGTTTCCCGTACGGGCTACACGGGGGAACCTTTGTGCTTCGAGCTGTTTCTGCCGGCGCTGAGGGCGGTCCTAGTCTGGGAGAGGATCCTTGCTGCAAACCAAGGTGTCGTTCCGGTGGGGCTCGGGGCACGGGACACTTTGCGCCTCGAGGCGGGCCTTCCCCTCTTCGGGCATGAACTTGGGACAGACAGCGAAGGGAAAGGCATTCCCATCCTCGCGGCACCGTCGACTGTGACGGCTGTCAGCTTCTCTTCTGAAAAGGGCGATTTTGTTGGACGCGCTGCTCTGCTAAGGCAAAAAGAAGAACTGAAGAGGAGGGCAGAGGACAAGGGCTGTCATCCCGGACAAACGGACACTCTGAGGAAAGTCATAGTTCCTGTCGCCATGACCGGCCCCGGAATAGCGCGTAAGGGGTATGAAGTCTTTGTCGGGAGTCGTCTTGTGGGCCATGTGACCAGTGGAACTATGGTTCCCTACTGGAATTTCACGGGCCAAGGTTTGCTCTCGGTTCCATCCGAAGAGAAGGGGATGCGGGCGATTGCCTTGGCATATCTCGACGCCGCCCTTGAGGCGGGGCAGACTCTGCAGATAAAGCAGAGCGAGCGCACTTTTGAGGCCGTGATCGTGGTGCGCCATCTCTCAAGCGCGGCACCCCCTTACGCCAGGCCGGTTCTGGTAAAGCCAAGATGCCAATCAACGAGAAGCGCTGCCGCAGGGCTTTCTATCGCGACGGAGCTTCTTGTGGAAAAGACCGTGCAGAACACAATCTGGCGACAGCGGCAAACAATAAACCTTATCCCTTCAGAGCAAACCGTCTCCCCTCTCGTTTCGTGGCTATCCATTATGGACCCCTCTCACCGGTACGCCGAACACCGTGCGATGGCGTCCTTGGGGGAGAAGGAGATATTTTACTACCAGGGAACGCGGATGATCGAGGAGGTGGAGCAACTATTAGCAGCGGAGCTTACTGCCTATCTCGGCTGCTCTGAGGTTGAAGTGAGGACAATAAGTGGCCAGATGGCCAACACAGCCGTTTTTGGCGGTCTCGTCGACTACCTCAACCGAATGGACAGGAAAACTGAGCCACGCCGACTCCGAAAGGTGATGAATCATCACCTGAGCCGCGGTGGACACTTGAGTGCCCAACCGATGGGCGCGCTCCGGTCCTTCGTCGCCATTGATCCTGCAACGGATAGACCGGCTGCAATCCCCTTTCCGATGCTTCGGGAAGACCCCTACAACATAGACTTACCTCGTACAGAAGAGCTGATCTGGCTTCACAAGCCGGAGCTTGTTATTCTGGGCAAGAGCATGACCCTGTACCGGGAACCGGTTGCAGAGATCTCAAAAATGATAGCAAATATCGCCCCTCGACCAATCCTTATGTATGACACGGCACATGTTCTGGGCTTGCTCGGGCCTGATTTCCAGCAACCGTTCTTGGAAGGCGCGGACATTGTGACAGGCTCAACTCATAAGACATTCTTCGGGCCGCAAAGGGGTCTTATTGCGAGCAATATGTCTATTGGCAGTAGTTTGGAAGCTCTATGGGCGGCAATTGTGAGGCGGGTCTTCCCGGGGAGTGTCAGTAACCACCACCTTGGCACTCTTGTCGGCTTGCTGATGGCTGCATACGAGATGAACGCTTTTAAGTCCGAATATCAGAAGGCGGTACTAGCGAATGCAAAGGCATTCGCCAAAGCCTTGAAGAATGCCGGATTGACCGTCGAAGGAGACTCACGAGCGGGATACACTGAGACTCATCAAGTGATTATTCGGGTTGGATACGGCAAGGGACCCTTAATGGCAGAAGCCCTTGAAGCGAACAACATTATCGTTAACTACCAGGCTGCTCCGGACGATGAAGGCTTCACGGCTGCAAGTTGTCTGCGCATGGGGGTCCAAGAGATGACCCGGTTCGGCATGGGCCCAAAGGATTTCGCCGAACTGGCCGGGCTTATGGAGGAAGTCATCCTGCACGGTCGAGATGTGCGGGATGAGGTTTCGCGTTTCCGCGAAAAGTTCACGGAGATGCACTACTGCCTGCCGCGCGTCGAGGCTCTGGCTCTTTGCGAAAGACTTCGGATGTGTTTGTGATCGCTGAAAGCATCTGAGCGGATCGTGAAGGGCTCGCTGTTGCGCACCGAAAGTATGTGGGGGGGCCACTGTCAAGTCTGCCGAGTGAAGGGCAAGGTATGAAGCACAAGGTTGACCAGAAAGTCTATTATTCCAAGACCCACGAATGGGTAAGGATCGAAGGTGGCGAGGCGGTGATCGGTATCAGCGATTACGCACAGGATAGACTGTCCGACGTCGTCTTGGTTGACCTGCCCCTTCCCGGCAAGGATCTGAGGGCGGGCGTCACATGCCTGTTTATCGAGACCATGGCGGCTACAGAAGAAGTCTTCGCACCGGTTTCGGGAAGCGTGATCGCTCGAAATGAGGCTCTGGAGAAGAAGCCGGAGTTGGTCAACTCTGATCCTTTTGGCGAGGGCTGGTTGTTACGCGTGAAGCTCTCCGCTCCAACTGAGGCCGACTGTCTGATGGACCCCGCAACCTATTCCACCTACACTTCCGACTTGTGACCTTCGCATTTGAGAAAAGGTTTCCCATGTCGATTCTTCATTGCGTGAGGGTTACGACTGTTTTTCAATAGGCGCGACTATTTCCGGGCGAGTCTGCCCAATGGAGGAAATATCATTGAAGAACAAAATCAACGTCATCCAGTACGGCTGTGGACCAATTGGTTGCAGCGTCGTTAAGCTCGCTTTGCAGAGGTCAACCTTGACTTTGATTGGTGCTGTCGATACCGCGAAAGACAAGGTGGGAAAGGACCTTGGTGAGCTTGCCGGACAAGATCGAAAGATCGGAGTCCCTATATCACATGATCTGGGAGCAGTCGCTGGTCTCAATTCTGCAGATGTCGTGCTTCACTGCACCTCATCGCAACTGACTGGCGTCGTCGACCAGCTTCAGCAGATAGCTGAGACCGGCTGCGATGTAATCTCAACCTGCGAAGAACTCTCCTTTCCTTTTACCAAGAACACCGAGCTTTCCAATCGGATCAACCGAATAGCCCTTGAACATAACGTCACGATTCTTGCCGCCGGCATAAACCCGGGCTTTCTCATGGATGCCTGGCCCCTTTTCATGAGCGGAGTTTGCCAAAAGGTAGACCTTGTGAAAGTTGCGCGAGTTCAAGACGCCTCGTTGAGGCGATTGCCCTTTCAGAAAAAGATCGGCGCCGGCTGTTCTGTTCGGGAGTTCCAAGCGTTGGTGGACAGTGGGAAGATCCGTCACGTAGGGATAGAGGAGTCCATCGGCATGATAGCCGACGGAATGGGTTGGCAGCTAGATGAAGTGACTGAAAAAATAGATCCCGTCATCGCTGAGGTAAAGGCCTCAAGCCAATACCTGACAGTTGAGCCAGGCCAAGTAGCCGGGATCAGACAAATCGGCTATGGCTCTGTGCAGGGCAGAATTCAGATTATTCTCGAGTTTGTTGCGTATCTTGGCGCTCGCAAAACATATGACGAAGTATGTCTCTATGGCATTCCGGACCTTCGCGCTACGGTGCCTGGCGGGATCAATGGCGATATCGGCACGGCTGCCACGGTCGTCAACTCCATACCACGAGTGGTCCATGCAAATCCAGGACTGTTCACTGTCAAGGATCTGCCAATGGCAATCTGCTCTTCTTGATATGGTGGCGTCGCTATCACAAACCAAGCACTGAAATCCAAGCGTATTTGCCGCCGGCCTAAATGAGGACCAATTTTAGGAATTAGAGAATCGCCTTCTAAGCTTTGAGTCGCCCGTTCGAGTCGGGCTGGACGTGATTCCCAGACCAAATGTAACTGGAGCCTCCGCCTCACCAATTTGGCTTCGCGCTAGGCTTGTGGCGATCTCTTGTTCCAATCCGCATTGCGGAACATAGTGAGGCCTGAATCGCGGATAGCCCCCTCCTTCCATCTCTCTCCATCACTGAGTGTTCCGCCGCCGCTCGTTTTATCGTGTGACTCGAAAACGATTGTTCTTTACGATTACGGCTTTGCGTAGATAAACTATTATTGGCAGAGGAGGGAGCCGCAATGAAGAAGTCAGGGGCATTTTTAGTTCTGTTTGTTTTCCTGGTCCTTCCGCTTGCCGCGCAGTCCAACCAGCTTCTCGACCAGTTGCTCAATGAATCAGAGGCGCACTTCGGCGAGGTCACCTATATGACCCTGGTTGCGGCCAAGCTCCTGCCGGATACAGCGACGCCGGAGGACGCCCTTCAGACCCTGAAGCAGCAGGGATGGAACATCACGATCCTTGCTGCGGATGCCCCGATCTCTCTCGGAGACTATTCGTACATGCTGATGAAGGCATTCAAGCTTTCGGGGGGCATCCTCTACAGCCTGTTCCCCGGCCCCCGCTATGCGTGCAGGGAATTGGGTTTTCTCAAGATCATTCCTTCTGACGCGCGCCCGCTCCGACATTTGTCGGGTCAGGAGGCGGTTCGGATCCTCAACAACACGATGACGTACCAGGGGGGGCAATCATGACGGCTTCCCGGATCCTCCCGGCCATCTTTGCGCTGTGCGTGTTCGGATCCACGGCGTCGAGCGCTCTTGATTTCGATGTCGGCGGTTCAATCGACAACTACAGCTCGCTCCCTGTGACGGTGGGTCCGTCAAGCGCAATTTTCGCCGCGGACCAGAGGGACAAAGTGGGAATCTGGGCGGAAATGCATCCCAGTTCAACGGTTTCCATAGCGGGAGAGGCGAGCTACAACTTCACTCTGGAGGTGCCATACCTGTTCAACCTCGACTACCTGAATGTCCAATGGCGCGCGCTCCCGTGGCTGAACGCCACACTTGGAAGGTTCACGTTCGCGGATTTCACCGGCTACGTATTGAATCATACGCTGGACGGAGTGATGTTCGAACAGGATTTCTCCGTCGGCAAGGTCACCGAGGCAGTCGGCTATTCGGGACTGATCCTCAAACCGGTGTCTCTGATCCTCATGTCGAGCTCCGACAACGCGGACCAATCGAACAGTTCCGTGTATTTCGCGGCGCCGCGGCTCATTGAGAAGCTTGAGGTGCTTTTCACGGTTCCGGTGAACATCAACGTGTCCCTTCTCCTCCAGCAGGACCTGCGTCCAGGCAGCCAACTTATCCAGGCGGGGGAGCAAAACCAGACGGTCACGGGCCTCTCCGGAGGGTCTTTGAACACCGAATACCTGGGACTTGGCCTTTCAGGAGCGTTTGTTTCTTCGTTCTACTACAACGCATTTCTCTACGGCAGCACGGGAAGCACTCTGTCCTACCTGCCCGACAGCACATCTGCAACGGGATCTTCCTACCAATACGCCCCCATCTATGCCCTTCTTGGCGGTTTTGGGTTGAAATACTACATGGAGCAAACACTGTCCTCCCGGCTTGAGTTTCAGGCGGTCTTTTCCAGCGGCAATGCGAACAGCACCTCGTACCTGGAGGGGAATACATCGGGTTATTCGACGATGTTCGTTCCCATCTCCCAGCAGGTCATTGGCGTTGCGTTCATGCCCCAGCTCGGAAACCTGGTCATGCTGAACTTGAACTTCTCCCTTAAGCCCTTGGGGCGGAGTGACACTGTGTGGAAGAACCTGCAGCTCATGGCGAGAGTCCTCTCTTATTTCCGGCCCACCACCGGGCCCATTTCGCAACCGGGTCTAAGCTCCACGTCGAGCGCCCTTTACCTGGGAACCGAGCCGGATATAATCGCGAACTTCCGACCTTATTCGGATCTCGGATTGGTCGTTTCCACGGGAGTCTTCCTGCCGGAAGGAGGCGCTTTCACGGGCTCCGCGGCACAGCCGACCATTGGGGGCAGGATTGAGTTTTCGATAAGCTTCTGAGGTACAATGGAACTGCGAGGGATATATATGAAAAGATTCATACTCATGGCCATGGCCGCCCTCATATTCGCGCCTGCCCTGTTCTCCCAGTCGCAGGCAATCCTGAAGGAATCAACAGGCAAAGTGGAGGTGAAGGCTCCCGGAGGTGATTGGCGCCCTGCCGCAGTTGGGACGCAGGTAGCCATGGGTGCGTACATCTCCACAGGCTTCAGCTCCACCGCCCTTCTGGACCTGGGGACTTCCACCCTCAGGGTCGCGCCGTTGACCCGGATGCAGCTCGTGGACCTCATTGCCCGGCAGGGGACGGTGTCCACCTCCCTTTTCCTCAGAGTGGGCAAAGTGCATGCTGAAGTGAAGAAGGTCGAAGGAGTGCGGCAGAACTTCACCCTTAAAAGCCCGCAGGCCACCGCTGCCGTCCGAGGAACAGAGTTCGACTTCGACGGGCTCACAGTCAACGTCGTGAACGGCGTGGTGCAGTTCTCCAATTCCCTTGGCCAATACCGAAATGTGCCGGGGGGTGAGGGAAGCTCGACTACCGGGTTGGATACGCCAACCACCGGCGACCAGCAACTGGACAACCAGGTCACAGTGGCGCCGTACACGTCGCCCACGGGCGGCGGGGTGCTTCCAACAGGTCAGCAGCAGCCCGCCACGGTGACCATTACATGGCAATAGCGCTCCGGGAGGGGGGAATGAGGACGACACTGCGACTATCATGCGCCGCCATCGTTGCGGCAGCCCTTGTGGCCTTTATCACCGGGTGCTACTACATGCCGGGATCCGGCGGCGGTATTGCGAGGGTGGCCGTGGGAGTGAAGGCGGTTCCGCCCAGCCTGGTCTCCGCGGCGCTGATCGTGACCGCCCCGGGAATGACAACCATATCAGCCAGCAGCACGGGAGCCGGCGGGAGCCTCACGGTTTCCGTCCCTGCCGGGTCCGCCCGGACTTTCACGCTGCTTCTGAACAGCGCTTCCGCCACCCTGCAGGGAGTGGCAACTGTCGATCTACAGCCGGGTGAGAACACGACAATCACCCTCTCGCCCACGCTTTCGGCAACGCAGATTGTCATACCGGATTTTTATAATGGCCAAATAGTGCAGATCAGCGACATGACCGGTGCGGGATTGACCAAAATATCCGCCGGCAATCTGCCAGGAATCAGCACTTTCTCGCCTTACGCTGTGGACTTCGACAACCAGGGCAGGATTTACATAGCCAACAATACGGTAAACACAACCGAGGGCCTTATCAGGATCGACGACATCAATCATCCATCGAGCCTCACGGTGGTAGACGGCCCGTACTCTGCAGGAATCAATTCGTTGGCAATCGACCGGACCAACGGTCTTATCTATTACACCGGTACGGCTGCTACGTCGGATTGCCCATCCTTAATGTCAAAGAACATCAGCAATATCGCGGCCTTGCCGACACAATTATCGCGCTCACCTCTTTGCCCATAAGCATGGCAGTCGACGACCAAGGCATGCTGTATATGGTCCTGCCGTCCACGACTCCCTACGTTGTCAAGTACAACCCAACGACGCAGGGGGTAGTTGCCACCTCAACATACTCTTTTGCGGCACCATTTTCCGGCTCTCCCCTCGGCATCATGGTGAAAGGTTCGTACGTATATGTCGGCGACGTGGGGTCGGCAAAGGTCGTGCGTCTCAACAACACGAACCTGAGCCTCGTCGACTCCTTTCCCGGGCCCTCCACGGATCCGTTCTATGGACCGGAGGCTTTCCTGGCCATAATCAACCGGAAGTTCACTGTCATCGACGAGAAGAGCGGACCCTACGACAGGATTGCCTCGTTCGACGACATGACGGGAACAGGTTGGGCGACATATGGCTCCAGCAGCACTTCCCCAAGCACAGGTATTTTTAATTTCTACGGTATCTGCTGAAGAGCCCGGGGCCGACCGCCTTCGGTGAAAATCCTGTACTACACGACCGGCGCTACGGGCTCGGGCCACCAGGTGATCGGCCTGTCGATTGCCAACGCGCTGCGCAGGCGCGGCGTGGAGAACAAGTTAACTCTTCTTACCAGCAGCCCCGGCTTTGCCGGGCTTGCCGACCGAATGGGCATGAGCCACCGGGAAGTGCCTCCCGAGAATGAAGCACAGCTTTCCCCTGAAGCATACGCTTCCTCGGCCCTCTACAAGGCCGTCGTCGAGCTGAACCCCGATGTTCTCATCGTCACCATGCACTGGTTCATGCTCGCCAGCTTCATTCGTGAGCTTCCCTGCAAAAAGATCTTCCTGTGCCGGCAGGTTGATGAGCGTTTCTTCACGATCCCGCTTGCTGAAAAGAGCCTGGCGTTTTGTCCTGAGGATTACGATCTGGCTCTATCCATCGAGCCGTTCCCGACAAGCCTGCCCTTGAAGCAGATCAATCCGATCGTGATCCGGAATCGGGACGAAATCCTGCCGCGGAAAGAGGCACTGAGAAAGCTCGGCCTCACGGAAAGCGGGGGTCACTGCCTTTTCGCCTTCAATGGAAAGCCGGGCGAGTTCGAAGAAACCCGGAAAATGTATTCTTACCTGGAAGACGAAGGCAACCAGATGGTGTACTCGACGAATTACCAGGGCGGGCTTTTTCCCGCGGTGGACTATTTCAACGCCTTCGAGATGGTGATTTGCGCCGCGGGATACAACGCCTTCTGGGAAGCCGTCTACTTTCAGAAGGAAGCCATCTTTGTGCCCCAGCAGCGCCTGTTCGAAAACCAGTCCTGGCGGGTCGAAGAGTGCCAGGACTACGCCTTCCAGCGCAATGGAGCGGATGAGCTTGTCGAGCTGATCCTCGGGATGTAGGTGCGGCGGTCAGCTTCTTCCCTTCAGCTCCCTCCGGCCCCTATTTCGTCGTCAGGTTGAATACTCCATCCCAGCCGCTCGCCGGCGGCTTTGCCTCGAAGTCCTGGCATGACTTGATGTATCGCTTGGCCGGCCCGTCCTCAGGCAGGAAACGCAGCACCTCCTCGAAGATTCCCCGCGCTCCAGCCCAGTCCTTGGCCTCGAATCGCTGCAGCCCGGTGTGAAACATCTCAATGACCGCCTCAACGGATTTCCCAACCCTGCCTTTCTCCTCGATGACCTCATAGAGGCGGACGGGCTGGTTGATCCCTACCACCCGGACACGATCGAGCTTCCGAATAAGGAAGTCCTGTCCGAGGGAGGCCTGGGTCATTTCGCTCGTCAGGATCCAGGTGCCGTATTGCTTATTGACTCCTTCCAGGCGCGAAGCGAGGTTCACGGAGCTGCCCATGATCGTGTAGTCCATCCTCTGCAGAGTGCCCATGTTTCCCACGGTCATCTCCCCGGTATTGATCCCGATGCGAGTGTGAAGCTCCGACGGCGCCAGCTTCTCCGAGAGGAACCGCTCGTTCAACGCGGTCTCCGCCCGTTTCATCCGGATGGCCGCCATGCAGGCGCGGCGCGCATGATCGGGAAGATCCACGGGCGCGCCAAAAAAGGAGATGATCGCATCCCCCTCGTATTTGTCGATCGTCCCCCGCAGCTCGAGAATGATGTCGCTCATCTCCGTAAGGTAGAGGTTGACCAGGTGCACGAGGGCCGTGGGATCGAGGACTTCGGAAACCGAAGAGAACCCCCGAATGTCGGTGAACATGGCGGTCATCAGTTTCTTTTCTCCGCCGAGGTTGAGCTTTTCCGGGTTGGCCAGAAGGTCGTTGATGACCTCCGTTGAAAGGTAATGCCCCCACGCGTTTCGCACGAAGCTTTTCTCACGTTCCGTGCGAAGGAACTTGATCGCGGTGAGCGCAAGGAACGTCACGAAGACTGCGGCGACAGGAGTGAGCGTGTCCACGTAGATTCCCGTGAGGAGGAAAAACGCCAGGAACAGCCCGAGGAGCACGATCACCCCGGCTCCGCCGACAACAAGGGAGCGCATGGCATCCAGGTTGAGGATGGCAAGGGTGACGGCGAACGAAAAGATCAGTGCCAGCAGCACGCCGCACCACCAGGGCAGCTGGTTGAGAAACCGCCCCTGGAGGATCGTGTTCACCACCGACGCGTGGGTCCCGACGTTCACGTATTGACCCACGAACGGGTTGACGCCGATGTCCGTGGTGGCGGTTGCCGTAATGCCGACGATGCAGAATGAGCCGGGAAGATTCTGCGCCAGGATCTGGCGGGTCTTCATCAGGTTGTCGTAGATCCCGCGGGTGTCCTGGAAGACCTTCGGAACCTGAGCCTTCACGGATTCGGCGTTTGCGCGTTCGTCCTTTGCAAGCCGCCTGTTCGCAAGGACCTTGTCCACGTCCCCGATGATGCTCGTCTCCGCATCGCCGTTCAGGAATTGGCCGACCGCCTCGAAGAAAGCAGCGCGGGCTTTCACGTAAGCATCCATCTGGGCGAGATCTCCTCCGTGGAGCATGTCGGCCTTCAGGCTTTGGCAGTAGCCGTACATGTCCAGCAGCGCGGTCTGGCCCTTGAAATAGGACAGGTAGCCCGACTGGTCCATCAGCTTGAGGTTGTACAGCAGGTCATCCTCGAGCTGCCTGTGGTACACCAGCTCGTAAAAGCTGAGGTGACGGAAGCTCTTGAGGTAGCTGTGCGGGGACCAGTTGATCATGAACATGCCATCGGAGGTGAGGGGAATTGCTATGTCTTTTTTCCCCTTCCCTGGCACCTCCGCGCCTTTCAACAATATCCCGTGCTTTTGCAGGATCACCTGCGGATTGCCCAGCCATTCCAGAAGCGGGCGGAAAGCGAGCTGCGCGAAGTACTTCCCGTGGTACGACTTGATCAGATCGATCCGCCGCCTCACCCCGTCAGGGTCCACGACGACGTTGGGGAATCCCGCGCCACGCGCGCCCTGGATGACGGGGAGAATGGCGGGAGAAAGGGAGGCGGCTTTCGGTGTGGCATCGGACTGCACTGTCACGTTCAAAGCCAGGTTTCCCAGGGCGTATTGTTCGAGCCCGGGATCTGCGTTTTCATCCGGCGAATCCGGGGCATTCACTGTGAAGAACGCCGAGCCGAAAAACCGCGCTGCCTGGCCCAGGTACACATCGTTGTCCCGTTCGACGCTCCTTACCGTGTCCAGCAGCTTTGCCTTGCCCTGGTCGGTAATTCCCTGGAGCTCCGTCACGTACTTCGACGCGTCTTTGATCGGAATTGTTCCTGAGCGGATGGCATCGAAAAGCTGCTGGATGCTCGTCTGGATCTGGGAGAACTCCTGGTTGAAGGCATCCGGGACGTCCTGGCGTAAAACGAATGCATCCAGGCCCCGGGGGCTCTTGTTGACGTACTCGATATCGAACACCGCGTAGCCGGCCCCGAACTCCCGCATGAGGATGAGGCCGTTCGCCATAACGTCCCGGGTCCACGGCCAGACTCCGACCTTCGATATGGCAAGGTCGTCCACATCCAGCAGGAGTATGGACGGGTTTTCCGCCACAGCCGGCTTCACATGCAGGAACAGGTCGTACACTCTCTGTTCGATCCTGCCCATGGCACCGACGGCGGCAAGGACGGTGAAAACGACCACCACCGCGGCCGGCACGATGAAATCGAAGCGATTCTTCGTGAACATGGAAACCTCCGCCGTCAGGGGCCTGCGTTATTCCGCACCAGAGTATACTCAATATCCAGCGGGGTTCCAGAATCACCCCGAGACAAGCCCTGTCCGGCTCGGCTCAGCGTCACGGAACTACAAACAGGGGAGTCACTCCGAAGCCGTCAGTTGAAAAACCGCCGGCGTAGACACCGGGAGCGCTCGACCCGGTTGGGGAGGGCGAGCCTGGGGATGTCGGGCAACCCGCGACGAAGAGCGACGTCACAGAGAGAAGCAGGGCTCCCGCAAAGTAGAACCCCTTTTCGTGCAACTTTCGATTTTTGCGGGGCTTTGGATGCGTACCCATCTTTCCCTCCGTTTCTGTCGTGAAAGGTAGTTGTCGTTTCGGCAGCGGTCAAACGGAATCGCCGGGGTGAAGTCCGCTGCGGCTATCTCTCGGTGCAGCGAGTCCTGCTTTTTGCAGCTTCTCCGTGGCCAGGGCCAGCGTATTCCTCAGGTATTTCTCCGTGATCGCTATTGCGGAATTAGGAAGATAAGGTGATCATCCTGATGACCCGGAAAGCATGGGATTCCCTCAGTCCTCCGGAAGTCTGTCGCATTTCCTGACCACGGCCAATCAGGCAATCGACGATGAGGAGCCCAGACGCCGTCGGACGAGCGAAGAAACTCAACGTGCATTCCAGGCGTACGAGGAGAGCGAAAGATGGCCAAGGTACATGTCTTCAGCTTGAAAGTCGGCACCGCGGCCGGGGTGTGGCAATATAAGCTCAGCGGTACTCATGACAAGGTCATGATGCACCGCCTTCGGCACATCCTCAACAAGACCTGCCAGTTGCTGGGGTTTGATTTCGCGGATCGCTCAGTCGTCTACCTCTTCTACTTCTCTTCCGAACCGTTCCAAGACTTCCAGATCTGCCTGGAGAGGATGAGGGAAACCCCGGACGGGGGCTGCTACTACATGGTCAGGCAGTCCAACATCGGTAACTTTAAGGCAGAAGGACTCTTCCCGGCCATCGTCAACACAAGCTACCTTCGCGCGTGGCCGGAGAAAATCTACTTCAAGCTTGAAAAATCGCTGTCAGGAGTGATCGTCAATTGAGGCAACGACTATTTCTGGAGCTCTACTCGACAATTCAGATCCGTCTGATCGTGTCTCGAATCTAGTCCGGCCAGCTCTTTGTGTTCCGATACTCCAAACTCGACTTTCTTGATGTTTCTGAAACCAATAGCGTTGGCGATCAACCGGATTTCTTCGAATGCATAAAAATGACGATGTTCCCAGAATGAGTAAGCATCGATTTTTCCAAGATAAGCCGCCACATCGTTCCATGGATCGTAATGTTTCTTCAGGATCCCTTCGAGTCCGGGAAAAGAAAGCCTCAAGACGCCATTGGGTTGAAGCGTCCGATATGCCTCCGATAGAAAAATAAGGGAGTCGCTCTGGTCGAAATGCTCCAAAAGATCTTCTGAGAACGCAAACTTGAAGAAGTCATCATGAAAAGGATGTCGGTCCAGGAGATCTACCCGCGCATAGCCCGGCAGATCCGTCCTTTCAAAGAGATCAACGTTGAGCCATCCCTTTATGATGTTTTCTCCGCACCCGTAATGAATTCTGTCATAGTCTTGAGCTCTGTCACTATCCGAGTTCTTCGGTCGTTGAGCAATCTTTCGACTGCTCCGAATGAAAAGTCTCTCTTTGTAAACAAGGTCCGAAAGTGCTTTCACGTTGGAATCATTTCTCTGAAAGAGGTAGACCATGCGCCCTTTGTCCTTTTCCAGAGAGTAAAGATTTCTAAATGCGATACGATCTTGAAAGTGCACCATCTTTTCAAGAAGATTTATCATATCGCGAAATCCAATCTGAAGGAATCTTGGATCCCTGGCCGGAGGAATCGTCACAAGTTTTCTTAACCTGGGACCCAAGTTCTGTAAGGCGCCCTTGATCTTCATCTCGATTCGTCCTGAAGTCGATTATTATTTTAAGGTAACGGACCGACAATAGACGGGCGAGACCGCATTGGTCAAGGCGCCTGCCGAGGATACCACCGTGAATCATCGTGAGACGCTCCAGCTTGCCGAGTGGCGACGGCTCGTCGCCGAGATGTACGCGAAGACGCGACGCTCCTCGGCTGAGCATGCGCGAGAGGCCTGGGAAGAGTACCGATCCACTCGGAACTCCCTCTTTGCAACGCATCCCCAATCACCGCTGGATCAGGGCCAACAGGTGAGATTCGAGGGCCTGCCTTACTTTTCGTACGATCCAGCCTGGAGGATCGAGGCGCGGGCAGTTCCTCTCGAACCCGGAGAACCTGCGGCGGTGAGCGTCGATCTGCCGGAAGGGAAATTGACCTGTCGCCCATGCGCGCGTGTTTTTTTTGATCCGCCAGATCCTCTCAACGCGCGCGGCCGAGCCCGAAACGAACCGGCGTCCCTCACGCTGTATTGGCTCGAGAGCTATGGCGGCGGGCTTTTCCTTCCGTTCCAGGATTTGACAAGCGGACGTGAGACCTACGGCGGCGGACGGTATCTCTACGACACGATCAAGGGCGCCGATCTGGGCGCCGGGCCCGACGCTATCCTCTTGGATTTCAACTACGCCTACAATCCCTCCTGCGCGTACAATCCACGCTGGGTCTGCCCGCTTGCGCCGCGGGAGAACGCCTTGAGACTCCGAATCGAGGCGGGGGAGATGATGGTACGGTGGTGAAGGTTCGGGCGTCCTACTTCTGAGCGGCGAGGAACGCCTGCACATCAGCCGCCGTGATGAAGCCCAGCGAGACAGCGATGTCACCGAAGTGCCGCTTGTCGCCCGTTGTCTTTGCGCGCACGACATCGTCAACCTGGGGCTGTTTCATCGCGCCCGTCCTGATCATGTAGTCGCCTATTCGCTCTGCCATGGCGTTCCAGTATAGGCGGGGACGGCCCGGGTCGCAAGCTGAGATCAGGTCTCGCCCAGGATCATTTTTCGGGATAACCTTTCCCAATGACAGTCGAATCGCTCCATGTGGGGGTCCCCCGAACGGAGACCCGCCAATCCGGGAAGATCGTTACGGGAGGAGCAAAGTCCTCCGTGGCCCGCGCCGTCCTTCGGTTTGCGGGCTTCGAAGGCGATCAAGTGGCCGACCTCCTTCATCACGGAGGCGTTGACCGCACGGCCTGCGTGTATCCGGCGGAGCACTATGAGTGGTGGAAATCTGCCCACGGCTACACGCTTGTGTGGGGTGCATTCAGCGAAAACCTGACAGTGTCGGGAGTGCGGGAAGAGGAAATCTGTATCGCCGACATCGTGCGCATCGGCACAGCGCTGGTGCAGGTCACCTTGCCCCGCGACCCCTGCCCTACCATCGACCGGCTTGCCGAGATCCCCTCGCTCCATCGAATTGCGCGAGAAAGCGGAAAGTGCGGATTCCACATGCGCACCCTGGAGGAAGGGGTCGTGAGAGTCGGAGACCGGTTCGAGATCGTGGAGCGCAACAAAAACGGGGTGACGGTAGCCGCGGTGCTGGACCTCTACCACGGAAGATCGGCCGACCGCGATCTGGTGCGGCGGCTGCAGGCCATGCCGGCGTTCGCGGAGGAAGGAAAGCGGGAAATCGTGCGGCGCCTCCTTGACGGCTGAAGAAAGGCGGGTTTACGCTGGCAAGGCAGCCCGTGAGAGGAGTGGCAATCATGGCAGAGGGAGACTGGGGCAAGCGCGACCCGCGCGGTGAATGGCAACCGGACGAGCTTCCGAAGCCGGGTCCGCTCTTCAGCTGGCCCTGGAAGCCGCTTGTCATTCTCAAGTACCTGTTCGCGCCGGAGGGGTTTTTCTGGCCGTACAACCTCCTCTACGCGCTCCTTGCCGTGATCAGCTGGCTGTACTTTACGCCGAGCCTCGCGCGGACGGCAAGGTTCGAAGTCGGATGGATAGCCGAAATCTATGTTCGCAATGCCGTGTTGCTGGCCCTGGTTGCCGGAGGCCTTCACCTTCGGTTATACACGACGCGAGGGCAGGGGACGAAGTTCAAATACACGAATAAATGGCTGGCCGCCCGTGATTCCAAGTTCCTTTTTGGAAATCAGGTTTTCGACAACATCTTCTGGAACCTCACCAGCGGATGCTTGATCTGGACGGGGTATGAAGCCCTCACTTTATGGGCGTTTGCGAACCACTTGATTCCTTATGTCTCCTGGCGGGCTCACCCGATCTATTGCGTTCTGCTCATGTTTGCCATCCCTTTCCTGCGCCTCATCCACTTCTATTTCATTCACCGGTGGATCCATTGGAACCCGCTCTACAAGGCCTCACATTACCTGCATCACAAGAATGTCAACATTGGCCCATGGTCGGGACTGACGATGCACCCTATCGAGCATCTGATCTACTTCTCCGGGGTGCTGCTGCACTGGATCATTCCCTCGAATCCCGTTCACGCGATATTCCACCTCATGCACGCGGCGGTGAGCCCGGCGCTGGGGCATGCGGGATTCCACAAGCTGGTGACGAGAGACGAAAGGGGTCTCATGGCTGACAACTACTTCCATTACCTCCATCACCGCTTTTTCACGGTGAACTATGGCCACGAGTCCGTGCCGCTGGACAAATGGTTCGGCAGCTTTCATGACGGGTCACCCGAAGCCCACGCGGCAATGATGGCGCGGAGGGCAAAGGCGCGAAAGCCAAACGTCTAGGCGGAGAGTCGGCCTCAGGAACCGAGCGCTTTTACCGTGCGGATCATGTGCTCCACGGTATCAACTGAGACATCCGCCTGAAGGATATGAGCCGGAGCGATAAGGTAGCCCCCTTTGGCCCCCAGAATGCCTGCCCTTCGCTTGATCTCTTCTGATATTGCCGCCTTGTCGCCCCGCGGCAGCAGGACCTGCTGATCGATGCCTCCGAAAAAGCTGATGCGCCCCCCATACTTCCGCGTCAGCTCTTCGGGATCGGAGCCGGGGACGTTCGGCTGCACGGGGTTGTAGACCTCGACGCCTAGCTCGATGAAATCATCGATCAGGGGCGCCACCGCGCCGTCGGAATGCATGATGACGACGATTTCCGGATTTGCCGCCTTCACCTTCTCGATGATCCGTTTGTGTCGCGGCTTATAGCGGGCCCTCCACTGCTGGGGGGATATCAGCATGGAAGTCTGGCTTCCCAGGTCTTCGCCGAACCAGAGCGCGTCAACTCCGGCGCGCACCAGGCACAGAGCAAGACCGGTCGTCCATTCCTCCACGCGCTGGTCCAGCGCGGTTGCCCAGTCCTCTTCCATGGCCATGCCGATCAGGTACTTCTCCATGCCGGCGAGATGCCAGGCAAGCTCGAACAGAGACAACTCCACGTCGCCGATGACGAAATAGTGTTTTCCAAACCGGTCGATGTCCTTGCCAGCCTTGTCAAACCGTCCCGGCGCGAAAGGGTCAGGAAAGGCATATGACTCGATATCGGTCACCGAGCTCGCCTCTTCCAGGGGACATTTCACAACCTCGACGTACAGGGATGTCGGGGACATGTGCATGCCGAACTCGTTGCTGGTCACGTTTCCCCGCACGGGGGTGGGAACGAAACCGGACCGCACGGTTCCCCCGACTACGACGCAATCGCTTCCCAGCGCAGTCCGAATGGCGTTGGCGGAAATGCGGTACGTCAGATCTTCATAATAGGAAAAAGAGTACTCGGGCTCCATCCCGAGCTTCTTCCCGAACGCATCCGTGAGGCTCCGGCACAGGTCGAATTGCAGCGGAAGACGATCAGGAAGACCCGGCCGTCTGCCGAAGGCATGCAGGACGCGATCTTTTGAGTTCATGTGATCACCATCTCACACGATTCGCAGGAAATCAATCAGACCGTATCGATTTTGATTGCTTTTTCCCACCCATCACGTATGATGGTGAAACCGTGCATCCGATGTTGGAGCAGGAACGAAAGAAGACAATTCTGAGGCTCCTCGATCTGCGCTCTTTTGCGAACATCCATGACATCGTGGAGTCGACAGGGGCTTCGGAAGCGACAATCCGGCGTGATTTCAGCGAGATGGAAAAGGAGAGGCTCGTGCGCCGGGTGCGGGGCGGAGTCGAGCTTGCACGCGCGCGGGCTCCTGCTCCTCTCCTGGAACCGCCCCTGGACCGTCGGCTTGGCGTCAATCAGGAGAAAAAGAGGCGCATCGCGCGAAAGGCGTGCGACTACATCCAGGACGGGGACATCGTCATGATCGACGGGGGCTCGACCACGTTTCACATGGTCGAGCATCTCTGCCGTTTCTCCATCACCGTGATCACCAATTCCTTCGCGATCGCCCAGCACCTTGTGATGTATTCCCGGTGCACGGTGATTCTTCCCGAGGGCACCGTGGATCTGGATTCGAAGCTCATCCTCAACAATCTCAGCGCCGACGGGTTTGCGAATTACCACGCGGCCAGGGCCTTCATGGGCATCGAAGGGATCACGGAGACCGTGCTGACGAACTCGGACCCGTTGCTGATCCAGATGGAGCGCTCCATGATCGATCATTCACAGGAGCTCGTCATCCTGGCGGATGACTCCAAGCTGGGCGCTATTGGTCACCTCACGCTCTGTGCGGTGGAAAGGGCGTCGAAGATCATCACGACGGGTGATGCCAATGCGGCGCTCGTCGCGTCCCTGCGGTCGAAAGGAATCGAGATCGTCCAGGTCTGAGTTCCCGTCCCGTCGGAGGCTATTGCCCGGCCTGGCGCCGCGTTTTTTTCCGTTCCTCCAGGAGCGCAAAAGCGATGAGGGCTATGATCAGGATGACGCCGAGCGTGAAATTGAAGATGTTGCCGCTGAAATTGAGCAGGGTGAAGCCCTTTCGAAGCACACCGATGATGAGCGTCCCGATGAATGTCCCTGAGATGCTCCCGATGCCCCCCATGATGGAGGTTCCCCCCAGGACGACGGCTGTAATGACCTGAAGATTCAGGTCGTTACCCATGCTCGTGGTGGCTGCTGACAGCCTGCCAAGGTAGATGAGCGAGGCGCCGGCGCACATGAGGCCCGTCAGCGTGTAGATGAAAAGCAGCGTTCGCTTGGTGTTGATCCCGGAAAAAACCAGCACGTTCTCGTTGAACCCGATCCCCTTGAGGTTCCGCCCGAGAGTGCCTTTTGCATAGAAGAGAGCGAAGACCAGGAACAGGACGAGGAAGTAGATGAACTGGATGGGGACGATGCCGAACAGCTCCGTGGAGGAAATGGCCTTGAAACCTGCCGGAAAGCCCGAGTACGTCTGTGACCCGGCGACAATCATCGAGATTCCACGGTACAGGTTCATGGTTGCGAGGGTCGTGACCAGGGGCGGGATTTTCGTCCTGGAGATGATGAGGCCGTTGAGAAAGCCGCAGGCCGTGCCGCAGAGCACCGCCAGCGCCGCGGCCTCGGCGACGTTGTGCGTCTTCAAATAGACGGACCCGAACACGATGGCGCAGAGTTGAAGGTTGTACCCGACGGAAAGGTCGATTCCCCCGGTGGTGATGATGAAAGTCATGGCAAGGGCCATGATCCCGATCTCTCCAATGATGGCGGTCACGTTGAAGAAGACGTCCGGGTTGAAGAACACAGGCTCGATGACCCCGAAGAAAACGACGAGGAACGCCAGGAGAATGAAGAGGGCGAGCTGGTAGGTCACCCCGAGCCGGACACCGCTCCGTTTCACGGTCAATTCTTGCATCTCGCTCAGCTCCCCTCGTGACCCGGGCCGTTGCCGGTGAGCTTCTTCCTGAAGGTTCCGAAGTTCGTCACGGTGATGAACACCGCAATGAGGATGATCACGCCCTGCAGCGCGAACTGGTAGTAGTCCTGGAAGCCCATGTAGATCATCGCGGTGCTCAGGAGGTAGACCAGGAGGGCGCCGAACACCGCCCCGATGAGCTTCCCGCTCCCGCCCATGATGTTCACGCCGCCCACGACCGCGGCGGCGATGAATGTCATTTCGCGCCCCTGGAAAGAAGAGGGCAGTACATCACTGCGGGTCACCGCCTTGAGAAGCCCGGCGATGCCCAGGAGAAGGCCTTCCACGAGGTACACCTTCATCACGGTGGAATCCGGATTGATTCCCGCGTAGATTGCCGCCTGGCGGTTGCCGCCCACCGCGTAGACGGACTTGCCGAACCGCGAGTATCTCATGATGAAGATGAACAGGGCGGCGACAACGATCGAGACGACGAAGATGTAGGGAACGATCCCGAAAAACAAGCCGCGGCCGAACCAGGTGAAATTGTCTCCGAGATTCTCGATCCACCCGGAGTTGGGCAGGAACGTGGCGTAGAAACCGAGGTGCACCATGTTCATTGCGAGGGTCACGACAATGGAGGGAACCTTGAAAGTGACGGTGATCCAGCCGTTGAGCCCGGCGAGGAACATGCCCACCAGGATCGCGGCCGGAACGAAGAGGATCATGGGCACGCGGTCCGCGGCAAGCTGGCCGGCCGCAAAGCTCACGAAGCCGAGGATTGTCCCGGCGGAGATGTCGATGTTGCCCGTGAAGATGACCAGGGACATCGCGATGGCGCCCACGATGGTCGGGCTCACGTCCAGCATCATGCTGAAGAGGCCGTTCCGGGAGGAAAACTGGGTGGTCAGCGCCATGTATCCCAGGAAGGCGAGGACGATGAGCCCCAGGATGAACTCTCGGGTGATGACGCGCTTCTTTGTCATGTGTCCTTCCTAGAGAGCCAGTTGGAGAATCTTCTGCTGGGTGAGCTCGGCGCGCGTCAACTCTCCCATCTTGGTGCCCGTCTTCATCACGATCACGCGATCGCTCATGCCGATGATCTCGGGCAGGTCGCTTGAGATCATGATGATGGACTTCCCGTCCTTCGCCAGGTTGCTGATGATGCGGTGAATCTCGCTTTTTGCTCCCACGTCGACGCCGCGCGTCGGCTCGTCCAGGATCAGGATCCGGGGCGTCGTTGCCAGCGCCTTTGCCACCGAAACCTTCTGCTGGTTTCCACCGGAAAGGTTGTTGACCACGAAATCTCCGTTCGGGGCCTTGATGGAGAGCCTCTCCATGTACGTGTCGTTGATCCTGCGCTCCGCGGACGGGTCTATGATCCCCGGGCCCCGCGAGATCCGGGCAAGAAGGGGCAGCGTGATGTTCCATGACACGGACATGGGGACGATGAGGCCGTACTTCTGCCGGTCCTCCGAGATGTACACGATTCCGCTTTCCATTGCCTGCCGATAGCTCGAGAACCTGACAGGCTTCCCGTCCACAAGGATATGGCCGGCGTCCAGCCTCGTGAAACCGCACAGAGCCATGGCCAGCTCCGTCCGCCCGGCGCCTGCCAGCCCGGAGAGGCCGAGGATCTCCCCCCGGTGAAGCTGCAAGTCTATCCCCTTGAGGACTCCCGTCTGCGCGATGCCCCTCGCTTCGAAAACGACCTCCCCGATCTCGCAGGTCTCCTTCGGGTAGAGATTCGTGAGCGTCCGCCCCACCATCCAGGAAACGAGCTGGTCCTTCGTGACGTTGGAAACTTCCTCTGTGCGGATATGCTCCCCGTCCCGGATGACCGTCACGCGGTCCGCGATCTGAAAGATCTCATCGAGGCGATGGCTGATGTAGAGCATCGAGACCCCGTGCGCCCTCAGCTTGCGGATGGTCTCGAAGAGAGTGTCCACTTCCTTGTTCGTGAGCGCCGCCGTCGGTTCGTCCAGGATGAGGATCCTGGAATCGAAGCTGAGCGCTTTGGCGATCTCCACCATCTGCTTGGTCGCGACCCCGAGGTCCGCGACGCGCGCGTCCAGGTCCATGGCCATTCCCAGCCGCTCGAAGATCTGCCCCGCCTTCTCCCTCATGGCCGGATAGTCGAGGATGGAAAACACCTTCGCGGTGCCGATCAGCGGCCTGGTGATCTCGTGGCCCATGAATATATTTTCCAGGACCGTCATGTCCGGGAACAGGCTCGTCTCCTGGAAAATGATCGCAATGCCTTTTGCGTACGCTTCGTTGGGGTTCTTCACCTCGAGTGTTTCCCCGTTCAGCACCATGGTTCCGCGATCAGGCTTGTAGATTCCGGTGATGATCTTCATGAGCGTGGACTTGCCCGCGCCGTTTTCCCCGCACACGGCGTGCACTTCGGCGTGCCTCAGGTCGATTGTCATGTTCGCCAGCGCCACCACGCCCGGAAATGACTTGAAAATGCCCTGGATTTGAAGCACGCGGTCTTCTGTGCGGGTTTCTGTCATTGCTTCCACCGTGTATGAAGAGGGATGCACGAAAGGGAACCCCCCGGCGCGCGCGGGCGCGCTGAGGGGACCCTGTCAATGCTTGCTGACCGGGTGACCGGTCTCTTACTTGAGGAACCAGGCCATTCCGCTATTGGGCTGAGGATAGCCGCGGAAACGGTCTATGTTCTTGAGGTTCCAGACAATCGGGTCTCCGAGGATAATCACGTTGTCTGCCAGGATCTTGTGACCCGCCGCGGGATAGAGCACCGGGGTCTTGCCATCCAGGAAGCTCACGGTCATGTTCTTGCCGCTGAGGGGCGACTTGAAGGCCATGCCGCTGGGGTTCTTGCCCTGGAGGACGGCTTCCGCGACGTAAAGGGTGAGGTAGCCGAGGTCGAACGGCTGCCAGAGGACGACGGCCGCCATTTTCTTGTCCACCATGTCCTTGCGTGAGGATTCAGGGACGCTCACGCCAACGATGTTGATGGCTTCCTTGATGCCGAGCTGGTCGCGGGCGGAGGAGACCGCGGGGACCGTGTTGGAGGACAGGGCGATGATCCCCTTGATGTTCCTGTTGGCGCTCAGCAGGGACTTGATCTTCTCATCCGCGGTGCCGCGGTCATTTCCTGCATAGACGATCTGGCTGGGATCAGCCATCAGGTTGATGTGCTTGTAGTCGGTCGTCTTCTTGGAGTTGTACTCCGCGATGATGGCCGCAAGCCACGCGTTCTGGTTAGGTGAATCATTGGTCGTGGACACAAGGGCCACGGTTGCCTTGTTTGCGGCTGTGTAGGTGGAGAGGCCGCCGGCAAGACCCTTGAGAAGCTGAACCGCGATCTGATCACCTTCCGCCTGGTTGACGAAGTAGTTGCGGGCGGTGGGGTTCACGTCCGCGTCCCACGTGATGACCTTGATTCCCTTTGCCATGGCGTCCCGCAAAGTGTCTGCGTAGCTTTCAGGATCAAGGGCGGACACCAGGATGGCGTCATATTTCTTGTCGATGAAGCCCTGGATGTAGTTCTTCTGGTTCGCGGCGGAGGTCTGCGACATCACGTCGCCGATCCAGTCCACCTTGATGTTCCCCAGCTCTTTCTCCGCCTGGTGGAAACCGCGTTCGCACGCAATGAAATAATCTTCCGCGATGAACTTGGGGATCACCCCGACTTTGTAGGTCTTTCCCTGGCCGAATGCCGGGACGAACGCGGCAACAGCCAGAACAAACAAAACGACTGAACGCAGACTTCTCATACTTGGAGCCTCCCTTTTTTGTGCAGATCTTCTGCCTGCAATGTGATTCTCTCGATTCTCACCTACTCCCGACCGCTTGTCAAGCAAGATCGATCAGAACTGATCATTTTCGAGAACGTGGGCTTGATTCATTGCAAGAGCATGGCATAGCTTGGAGGGATGTCCCATTCGAAAATGGAAGAGTACAAGAAGCGAATCCTGTCGATAAAGCCGAGAATCTGCCACGAGCGCGCTTCGATAGTCACTGAAAGCTTCAAATTGCACGAATCCGAAGAGCCTTCCTTGAAGAGGGCGATTGCCCTGAGGGACGTTTTATCATCGATGTCAATTTACATCCTCGACGAAGAGCTGATCGTGGGGAACCAGGCAAGCGCACCCCTCGCGGCACCAGTTTTCCCCGAATACTCCATGGGTTGGCTGGAGGAAGAGCTCGACTCACTGCCCATCAGGCCGAGTGACAAGTTCGAGGTGGACGATGAGGCAAAGAAGCAGCTGACTTCACTATTCGACTATTGGAAGGGCAAAACACATTATGAGCGGGTGTACGCCGCTCTCCCGTCGATTGTGAAGGAAGCCGAGGAGGTAAGGGCCATATGGTCGGAGCACTTGCGAAACGACGGTGATGGCCACCTGATTGTAGATTACGAGAAGGTAATTCGGTTTGGGCTTAAATCCCTCGAAGAGGAAGCTAATGCTTTTTTGTCGAGCCTTGAGCTGACGGAGCTTGAGGGCGTATCAAAGCGCGCTTTCCTCCAATCGGTGCCGATTGTTTGTCAGGCGGCGCGCTCCTTCGCCGGGCGCTTCGCCCGTCTTGCCGCCGAAACGGCGAAATCCACCAGAGACGAGACACGCCGGCAAGAACTCCTTGAGATCGCGAGCATCTGCCAGCGAGTCCCTTACGAACCCGCCGGGAGCTTTTATGAGGCACTTCAGTCAGTCTGGTTCGTCCACGTGATACTTCAAATCGAGAGCAACGGGCACTCCATATCCCTGGGAAGATTCGATCAATACCTCCTTCCCTATTACCAGAAAGACAAGGCGGACGGGAAACTGAGCGCGGAAAGCGCACGCGAGCTGATAGAGAACTTCTGGTTGAAATTGAACACCGTCAACAAGGTACGCCCCTGGCGGGACACACAGTTCATCACCGGATATCCGATGTTCCAGAACCTGACCGTGGGTGGTCAAACTGCAGACGGCCTTGACGCCACAAACGAGCTCACATACCTCTGCATCACTGCCACACGCGAGGTTGCCCTCACGCAACCGTCCCTTGCCGCCCGCTACCACCTTGGGAGCCCGCAGGAGTATCTCAGACAGTGCGCCAAGACAATCCAGATGGGATACGGTATGCCGGCATGTTCAACGACGAAGTCATTGTCCCCGCCCTCCTGAATCGCGCCGTGGCCAAGGAAGACGCATACAACTACGCCATGGTCGGGTGCGTGGAGGTGGCCGTGCCGGGCAAATGGGGATACCGCTGCAATGGGATGAGCTACTTCAATATGCTCAAGGTTTTCGAATTGGCGCTGAACGATGGGAGAGACCCGCGAACGGGGAAGCGGCTGTGCAAGGGGGATGGGTGCCTCGAAGACTTCGGGTCATTTGAGAACCTCATTGATGCCTTTCAAAAGCAGCTTCAGTTTTTTACAAGGCTGTATATCACGCACGATACCATCGCAGATTCCATGATGGAGAAGCACCTTCCGGAGCCTTTCTGTTCTGCTCTGGTCGCGGACTGCATAAAACGCGGCAAGATGCTGAAAGAAGGGGGCGCTGTCTATGACTCGGTAAGCGCCCAATCAATCGGGCTGGCAAATATCGCGAACTGCCTTGCGGCAATCAAGAAGCTCGTATTCGAGGAGCAACGGATTTCGTCCCTTGATTTGAAAAAAGCATTGGACTCCAATTTCGAAGGTGAGGCCGGCAGAGAGATCAGGAAGATCCTGATTGAAGAGGCGCCCAAGTATGGAAATGACGTTGACTACGTGGACCTCATGGGAGCCAGGCTGTTCGGCGATTACGTGAAGTACGTGGGAACGTTCAAGAACGCCCGCAACGGACGCGGTCCCGTGGCCGCGGGATGGATGGTCTCCACGAGCACCGTGTCCGCAAACATCCCTTTCGGGAGATTCGTCGGCGCCACACCGGACGGGCGCAAGGACGGCCAGCCTCTGGCTGATGGATGCTCCCCGGCCCAAGGCACGGACCGCTCGGGACCGACTGCCGCAATGAACTCGGTTGCAAAGCTGCCGAACATCCTGGCATCCGGAGGCCAGCTCTTCAACATGAAGCTCAACCCGGAAGTTCTGCAAACAGAGAAGGGAGTCGCGGCACTTATTGGGCTTCTGCGGGTTTTTTCCGCCAAGAAAGGCTGGCATGTCCAATTCAACGTTGTTGACTCCGAAACGCTCAAGGACGCGCAGAACAACCCTGATCGATATCGGAGCCTGGTAATCAGAGTTGCCGGCTACAGCGCCTACTTTGTCGAGCTTGATCGGGACCTGCAGAACGACATTATCTCCCGGACCGAGCATGCCTCCCTTCAGCCGGGAAGTCTAGCAATACGGGCGGGATGATCATCAAGATCGAGAGGTTTGCCCTCCATGACGGGCCCGGCATCAGGACCGTCATCTTCTTGAAGGGATGTCCCCTTCGCTGCGCGTGGTGCAGCAATCCAGAGAGTCAATCCCTGGAAGGACAGGTATTTTACAAGCCTGAAAGGGAACTGGTAGGAAAAAACGCGAGCGTAGAAGACATCATGTACATGGTCATGAAGGACTGCCAGTATTATTCTGCCACCAGTGGCGGTATTACCTTAAGCGGCGGCGAACCATTTTTTCAGCCAGTTTTCGCTCAGGAGATCTTGAAGGCGTGCAAGGCTGAGAATATTCACACGGCCGTCGAGACCTCTGGCTTTGTGAAGTGGGAAGATTTGGAGAAGGCGCTTCCGGATCTGGATCTGGTGCTCTTCGATCTCAAGCATCCTGACCCGGAAAGGCACAGATTGCTGACGGGTGTCGAAAATCAAACAATAGTGGCCAATCTTGGCAACCTTGCGCTACGGGGCATTCCCGTTATCGCCAGGATCCCCCTTGTACCGACGTATAATGATTCTCCGGGGGTTCTGGCGGATTTTGCGTCCATCTTGCAATCGATGAGGGTGGAGACAATCCATTTGCTTCCGTATCACCGGATGGGAATAATCAAGTATGGCTGGTTAGGACGCAGCTATGATCTTCCTGAGGTCAAGACACATACGGAAGACCAGTTGGCCGCCATTCAAAAGTTCTTCGACCAAAGAGGGTTCGTGACACAAATCGGAGGGTGACGCAGAGATGCACCTATTTCCCGGCGCGATCGTTGTCCGGCCTTTTCAGCTTCCTGAGCGCGGTGATCACGTAATCCGTGTATTTCGTAACAAAGGCGTACGCGTCATCAGCGCTGCTTCTGACGAGCTCTTCTGAGAATGAAAGAACCACTGATTTTTTGCCAAGGTAGACACTCAGATTGAGGACCGGTTCATCCAGCTCGAGCCCGTGTTCCGGCAGGACCAATCGGGTCTGGTCCCACTTGAACAGGAGCTTCGTCGGGTCGATTCCCAGTCCGGCTGCAAACCCCTGCACGAGCTCCTGAATCCCACTTTTCCCGGGGTCGCTTTCTTCCAAGACAGGCTTCTTTCCCCCCTCCCGGAGATGATTCTATCAAAGAAAATGGACTTTTGATACAATGGCGCGAGGAGTTGGCAATGAAACGCAGTGATTCCGACGAAATCAAAGGCTTTCCGGCGATTGTGCTGCCGAAGCCCACGGTCGGTCGCGGGAAATCCGCTTTTGCAGCGCTGCGGGCAAGAAAGACCACCCGCTCAATCAGTGACAAAAAGATCTCCCGGCAGACACTGTCGAATCTTCTTTGGTCGGCGTGCGGCGTCAATCGGAAGAAAGGTCCGTTCGGAATCCCGGGACTGACGGCAGGCTCAGCCAGCAATTCACAGGAAATTGATCTTTATGTGGCCCTGCCGGAAGGCGTCTACCGCTATGAACCGGTTCCCCACTGTCTGACTCCGGTGGCGGCTGAAGACTTGCGAGCATTTGCCATTGGACAGGGGCAGGGGAAGATGGGGGCGAAAGCTCCCGTTCGACTGATCTATGTGGTGGACATCGACAAGTTCCGCAAGGCCGGATTCCAGGAACCAGGACTGTGGGACGTCGAGACACAGAAGGCCTATTATTATGTCGACACTGGCCTCATTGCGGGAAACGTCTACCTGTTTGCCGCATCGCAGGGTTTGGCAGCATGGTTTCACAATTGCGACAAGGCAAAGCTGTCCGCGAGATTGGGCCTGAGAACCGATCAGCGAGTGCTTTTTGGCCAGACCATAGGATATCCGCAAAAAGATTAGCCGGAGTCGCAGGGTATCCCCCGACGCAGGAATGTCACATCCCCATATAGGAAGTGTATTCCACGACCTGCAGCTTGCTCACCACTCTTGCGACTCCCTCCACCGTACCGGCAAGGCTGATGCACCGTTCGATCACAGCCTGTGACCGCGCCATTCCGTCCAAAATGACCACGCCCTTGTCGCAGGCGACCTCCAGGGACAAGACAGAAACGCGTTCCTGATAGATTATCGCGATGATCACATCCTGAGCGATGCGCAAGTCGAGCAGGACGCCTCGCGCACGGCTGCTGGACCCGGCGTACGTGGGCGAGTGAAGGAGCGTCGACACCAGATTGCAGGTCTCAGCAGGAGATATTCCCGCAGTGTTTATGACCAAGTCATAATCTGCTGATGAGTCCCAGATAGCATTGAAGAAATATTTGTAGTATCCGGCCCGGTCGTGATCGCTCTGATGAATCATGCGAAGCGCGCGCTGCTCGTCGATACCGAGACGTTCGCGAAGCCGCGCCACTCGAGTCTCGATGGGAGCGATGATCCTCAGCCTGAGCGTGCCGGGTACACCCCGAAAGACAAGGTGGGCGCCTCGGCCGACGAAGATGCATTCGTTTTCACACGCAAATCTGTACATCGCAGCTTTCATGAAGTCGAGGTATCGGATCTTTTCCAGGGTGAATTGCGTCCAGAAGCCGGGTTGTTTTTCATCGTCACGCTCGAACTGCTGCTCGCTCATGCCCAATTTCTTGAGCAAGACCTCCAAGGAGTCCTTATCGAGCTTGGAATAACCAAGATTGGAAGAGAGCGTGTCCGCTATCATTGTTCCCAGGCTTCCAAGCTCTCTGGAAAGCGTTATGATCGGCATGGCGAGTCCTCCTCTTATAGAAAACAACGGAGGTCGGGAGCCGTTACGAGTTGGAGCGATCCCCCGCGTCAGCCCGTCTGGCTTCGGACAAAAGAGTCCATCTCCTCCTGGAGGGACTGGAAAATGAACCGATGTATCTTCTGCGTGATGTCCTCTTCCACAGGCAGCGCGAACATGAGCAGGTGATTCCCCACCGTCCCTTGCGCCGTGCCTAGATAGATTCCGGTCAACCGGCAAAGGGTGCCCTTCAGCCGCAGCTGGATGTCTTCCAGAATAGTCTGCGGTTTCAGCTTCACGGGCGTGTCCAGGTCGAAAGTCATCCCTGCCGCGCTGATGTCGAGAATAGAGCCCGAGCAGACGTTTTTTCCCACCTTGACGTTGAGCGAAGCCCTCTTTCCGTCGGAGCAGCGCGCACGAACGTAGCGGCGACGACCTCTGGCCTCATTCGCTTCGAGCGTCTTCAGGATGATCTTTTTGCTCTCTGCGAGGCCAATCTTGAGGTGGATGAAACCGCAGGGGACCATCAGCTCCATGAGGTACTTTCGGGCCAGCCCGGCATCCGCGTTGTACGTCATTATCCCCACCTTGGTGGCAGAGCTCTCAGGCCGGGAGAGCAACGTGCGGATCCACGCCTCCCACTTGCTTTCCTCAAGGGCCTCATCGATGTTCACGAAGAAAATGGATCCCGGGTGCGCGGAGGCAACCTTGACTGCCGCGTCGTGGTTGCGCAGGGAATAGACCTCGTACTCGTGTGAGAGGATTTCGATGAGGAGCTCTTCATTCAGCACGCTGTGCGGGTAGAGGAAAAAGATCTTCCGCCCGCGCACCGTGGCTTCTTCCTGAGGTGTCATGGCTCAGCACTGATCTGTTGGATTTCCAGGTGGGTCTTCCTTCTGCCGATGGGAAGCATACAGCCCAGGCCGTGTGCGTCAAGTGTCCTCTTTCCATGACCTGACGGGTGGCCGTCAGGTCATAGGTGTCTCAACCTTGACAATTCAATGATGCAAAGGCAAGAATAACAGCGTCGAGCGGAGGCGGTGGGGTGGACTACGGAAACGTGCCTTGGCCAAAATTGCGGGAGTACTTCCTCCGCTTGAGTCATTGCCAAAGCCCACAGGGCTTCATGCGAATTGCCTGTGCCGAAATCCAGACTCTTATTCCTTTCGATGCCGCAAATGGGGTTTTCGACATGTCCAATCTGAGGTTCCTGGAAGGAATCGGGCAAAGCGAGTCCCTGGCAGAATCCTACAACAACCATTACCGAATGAAGCATCCGCTCGTTTTGAAAGCAGGCGGAAAGCATCTGGATAACGAGCTGCGGTCTGCCTCCAATCGTATCGACTGGCGGGATTTCGAGGATGAGTTTGCCGTGGATTTCATGGTCTTCAACGGGATGTGCAAGAGTCTCAGGCATGGCTCTCCCGGGCACCAAATCGGCCTTACCATCCACAGATCCCGGCTGAGCCCCGATTTCTCCGACTCCGAAATCGATACTTTGGGACTGATCAACCAGCACCTCAACAACCTCTTTGCCTGCTTTCGCAAAAAGGAAGATTCCTCTGCACCTGATCTTGCGCCGGAAGTATTGGCCGAGAAATTCCCCTGCCTTTCACGCCGCGAGGCAGAGGTGTGCTTTTTGATCGCCCGTCGATTCAACACCGTCGAGATCTCAACGTGTCTTTTCATCAGTGGAAGAACCGTGGAAAAACACCTCGAGAGCATCTTCGACAAGCTGAACGTGCAGTCCCGAGAGCAGTTGCGATTACGGCTGGGAGTAACGCCGGCAACAGGAAATCTCGCGCTCCAATCTATTGACCTGTGACCGTTGCAATCGCAATGGCGGAAGGGTTCGCACCTGCCGCAAAAGGCGATCCGCCAGCGGCAGAGAGCGCCCCGGTGCTCGGGTTGATCGTGTACGCGGACACGCTGTTGCCTGCATGGTTTGCGACATAGAGGAACTTGCCCGTTGGGTCTATAGCCATGGTTTCGGGGCCTGACCCGGCTGCAAATGGCGACCCGCTCACCACCGAAAGTCCACCCGTGCTCGGGTTGATCGCGTACGCTGAGACGGTGGCGTTGCCATTGTTTGCGACATAGAAGAACTTCGCCATGGAGTCTACAGCAAAACCGTTCGGCGACTTCCCGGCCTTGAATGGCGCGCCATTCACCGCAAGGACTCCCCCCGTGGTCGGGTTGAGCACATAAGCGGAGATGGTGGAGCTGTCACTGTTCGTGACGTAGAGGAACTTCCCCGTTGGCGTTACCCCGATGGCCCAAGGGCCTGCACCGGCTGCGAAAGGCGAACCGCTGACCTCCACGAGTGCCCCCGTGTTCGGCTTGATCTTGTATGCAAACAGGTTGCCGCTCCAATTTGCAACGTAAAGGAACTTCCCCGCCGGGTCTGTCCCCATGCCTGTAGGATACGAGCCGTGTTTCCCGACAGTGAAAGGCGACCCCCCCATGATCGACAGTGCCCCCGTAGTCGGGTTGATGACAAAGGCGGACACGTTTCCATTGCCGTCGTTTGCAACGTAGAGAAAATTCCCGGTCGTCGGTATTGCCATGCCCATGGGCTTCGTTCCGACGGGAAAAGGCGATCCACTCACCGACGTCAGAGCCCCGGTACTCCGGTTGATCGCGTATCCTGATACATTTTTATCTGCCTGGTTTATTGCATAAAGGAACTTCCCATTCGGGTGCGCCAGGAGGTTTGCGATGCTTGTTCCTGCCTTGAAAGGCGACCCGCCTATCTCCGTAAGTCTCCCGTTGCCGGGGTTCATTGTGTACGCAGAAATGTTGTTTCCAACCGTATTTGCGACGTAAACGAAGTAGCGCGTTGTCTGTGCATATGTCGAAGCCAGGGCGATAAGGAACAAGAGAGATAGAACGCCAATCTTCTTTCCCATTTTTTCCTTCCTTATCTTTGATTCTATTGTACCCGAACCCTCTCCCGCATGCGTAAGAACTACGTATTTTGAAGAACGGCCACGCGCATGCCGGAGGCTGCACGCAATCCCCTTGTCGTGGTACTCTAAGCACTGAACGCACTGATATGATCACGTCATTTACCTTCATTCTGTTTGCGAGCTCCCTCATTGTCTTGTTCGCTGCAGCCTCGGCGTGGCGCAAGCGTAACGTGACCGGAGGCGTGACCCTGACACTTACGCTTGTCGCGATTGCAATCTGGTGCTTCTTCTCGGCGATGGAAACCACTTCCGCCACCGAATCTCAAAGGTAC
This sequence comes from uncultured Spirochaetota bacterium, assembly GCA_963710335.1. Classification (GTDB taxonomy): domain Bacteria; phylum Spirochaetota; class Spirochaetia; order SZUA-6; family Fen-1364; genus Fen-1364. The sequence goes on along the minus strand of CAVQAA010000021.1, from coordinate 150,268 downwards.
CTGTGGGCAGCGCTGAGCTACATTGGAGTGTGCAACGCCCCGCCCCTTTTCCTCGTCTTCGCCTGCCAGTATTCCGATTCCCGCTGGCGTCTGTACGATTGGGTGCTGGGGCTTTTCTGGTCCGTCCCCGTTGCCACGCTCGTGCTGGCCTTCACCAATGGTTATCACCATCTCATCTGGACAGGGGTCACCATTGGCCCCATTCCGGGAACGAACGCTGCGGTGTACCATCATGGCCCGTGGTACTGGGTGGGGACGGCATGGTTCCTTGGTCTCACCATTCTCGCCTGCTATCATCTCCTGCGCGTTGCCGTCCGTGCTGCCCGGCTGTATGTCCTGCAGGCCATCATCCTGTTTGTTGCGATTGCTTCTCCTTGGGCGGGGCTGATCCTCTTCATCCTGCCGAACGATCCTTTCGCCGGCCTGGAAACTACGTGCCTTGGATTTGCTATCAGCGCCATACTGATTCTCGTTGCAATACGCCGGATGCGTTTTCTGGACCTCGTGCCCCAAGCCCGCGCCACTCTGATGGAAAACATGCATGAAGGCTTTCTGGTCCTCGACGTGATGGACCGGATCGTCGACATCAACAAGGCTGCGTGCAAGCTCTTCGGGATCGATTCCACCGTCGTAGGCAAAAGTCTTGTCGATGCGTTTCCACTTCTGAGCGACACTATGAACCGTTTTGCAGGAAGCGAAACCCTCGTCCTGACTCCGCCGCACGACGCCGGCCTGACTTTGGAGGTTTCCGTCTCGCAACTGGCAAGCCACGCAGGAAAGAAGGCAGGCAGGACCTTTCTCATTCGCGACATTTCCGAGCGTCGCCGCACGGAGAGCGAAAAGGAGAGGCTCATAAACGATCTGAAGGATGCCCTGGAAAGCGTGAAAAGGCTCCGAGGACTGCTTCCCATTTGCGCTTCGTGCAAGAAGATCCGAGATGACCAGGGGTACTGGCATCAGGTTGAAAACTACGTGCAGGAACACTCAGAGGTGGAGTTCAGCCATGGCATTTGTCCGGATTGCATGGCAAGGCTCTATCCCGACATGGAAAAAGACAGCGAAGTCTGAGCCGCCAAAAGAAAAAACTTGACAGCCCGCAAAGAATATGGTAAAAACGCTAATATATTACATATTACATTTCAGGAGGTGCCTGATTGGCTGAATTTCTGAAGCTGACGAAGCCAAAAGACCTGAAAAATTGGGCTTACGAAACCATCAAGGAAATCATCCTGAAAAGGCAGGTTGAGCCCCGCGACCAGCTGAGAATAGAGGATCTGGCCAAGAAGATGAATGTCAGCCGGACTCCCATTCGGGAGGCATTGTTGCGGCTGGAGAGCGAAGGCCTTGTCAAAGCCAACTCCCGCGTCGGGTTCTTCGTGACTGAAATAACCCGAACCGATCTGGAGGAGCTTTTCGAGCTTCGAAAGCTCACGGAAGGCTATGCGGCTGGGAAGGCAGCTCTTTTGCTGACTGAGGAAGACATTGCCCACATGGATGAGAAACATCGCCAGGCCATCGCAGCTTTCGAGCAGGACGACCTCATGAAGTTCAACGATCACGAGATAGCGCTGCATGATTTCCTGATCAGCCATTCCGGAAACGGACGGCTGCTGAAGGTGGTGGAGGGCTTGAAGGACCTGACCTACCGTGAGCGGCTGATTGCCTTGAAGTCCAGGGAAAATGTGAGGCAATCGATTCAGGAGCACAGGCGGTTGATCGAGGCGTTGCATGAGAAAAATGGCGCGCTTGCGGAGGCTCTGATGCGGGAGCACCTGGAGAACGTGAAGAACCGCCTCCTGGAAAGCCTGAGCTTTGCCGAAGAGGGCGAGGCGAAGGGCGCTGGGGGCTGACTTTACGTCGGCATGGAGCCAACACGACGGTTGGCCGGAAAGGAGGGGCTTACTGTAAACGGAATTCAGGATGTGGTTTTCACGGTGCCGCAACGGCACGCCAGAACAAAAGGAGAACAAAATGAAAAGAACCGTTCTCATTGTCTGTCTTCTCATTCTGGTTTTCAGCCCATCGATTTTTGCAGCGGGAGGAAGTGAGAAACCTGCGCCCTCGGCCGCCGCGCAAGGTGTTGCGCAGACCCAGCACTACAAGTTCGCGTGGATCATGCCCGACATGTTCAATCCTTTCTGGATTTACATGAGGCAGGGCGCGGAGAAGGCGGCATTGGAGTACATGAAGCTTGGATTCAAGGTCGATATCCAGCAGATGGCGCCAATCAAGACCTTCAACGTCGACGAACAGGTCGCGATTTTCGAAAATGCAATCCAGATGAAAGTCGATGGCATCGGGATCTGTGTCATTGACCAGAACGCCGTCGTGCAGCAGGTCAACAAGGCCGCCGCTGCCGGCATCCCGACCATCGCGTTGAGCACGGATATACCCAATTCCCAGCGGCTTGCATTCTCCGGCGTCAACGACAGGCTCTGGGCTTCGAACATCGCCGAATATGCCATCAAGCACAACGGCGGAAAAGGGAACTACATCGCCCTGGAGGGCATTCCGGGCAACTACATCAGCGAGCTCAGATCCGCGGGATTCAAGGATGCCATTGCGAAATATCCCGGGACCAAGCTCCTGGAGCTTCAACCCGCCTATTTCAACCGGGAAAAGGGCATGGCGGCCATGGAGAACATGTTGACGAAGTATCCCAAGGGCCAGATCCAGGGGATATTCACCGTCAATGACGAGGTGGCCCTTGGCGCCATCGAGGCAATCGAGGCCGCCGGGCGGTCCAGCGAAATGGTCGTCGTCGGGATCGACGGCAACAAGGACGCGGCGGATGCAATCCTCAAAGGGCGCATCCTTGCAACAGTGAGCGATGATCCGTGGGCAAAGGGTTACGAGGCCGTAAAAGCCCTTGTCCAGCATGCCCAGGACCAGAAAGTTCCTGACACGCTGCCCATCGTGGCGAAGATCATCGACAAATCGAATGTCGCGGATTTGCTGAAAAAGTTCCCTGAGATGGATGCTTACTACAAGCCGTAACCACGGGAATATCGTTCTTGCGGACTGGCGGGCGGGGGAGTGCCCGACGTGCGGCATCCACCCCCGGCCCGCCTGAGATCCAGGAGACCTGGTCGGAGGTCCGGAAAAAGTGATTGTAGACTTTCACGTGCACATTGAGCGGGGGCCGGCAGGGAAGCTGTACAGCGCACGGGAGATGGTGGACGCCATGGACCAGACCGGCATCGACGTGGCCGTGCTTCTGGGAAACGATCAGGGCGATGCCGGTCTGAAGCCGCCATGGGCTGATCCGACCCGCATGGGAGAAGATGTGAACCGGCCCGACGAGGAAATTGCCGCGTATTGCAATCTTTTCCCCGCGCGCTTCGTCGGGTTCACCTCCATACATCCCGACAGGTACCAGCCGCACAGGAAGCTCGAGCGCGCCGTGCGGGAGTTCGGGATGCGGGGGGTGAAGCTGTATCCCCACGCCGGCTTTTTCCCGAACGACCCCCGCCTGGACCAGGTGTACGAGAAGTGCGTCGAGCTGAATGTTCCGGTGATGATCCATAGCGGGATGAAAGCGGTGCCGTGGCAGCGCCTGAAGTTTAATGATCCGGTTCTCGTGGACGACGTGGCCGTCTCTTTCCCTGAGCTGAAAATCGTCCTGTGCCATGGCGGATACCCCTGGACGGAAGAGTTTCTCGTGGTCGTGCATTCGAACCCGAACGTGTGGGTGGACCTGACCTTTCTCGACGTCATAGAGAACACATACAGGGTGCCGGGGCTCGTGGAAAATACCGTATCGAGGCTGGCCGCCATAATCGGAACGGACAGGCTCCTGTGGGGCACCGAGGGGCCGTTCATGACTCTCCCCCTCTTCGGGAAGCACGGTCCCGAGTACTGCCGCGAAGCGCAAGGCACCCTCGTGAATCGGTTTTCTTTTCTCAGCGAGAAGCAGAAGCAGGACATCCTTGGCGACAATGCCGCCCGGCTCTTGAATCTCGATTCGGGAAAGAGGGAGTAAGGAAATGGCCATGGCAAAGGAAAGGAAATACCTCGTCTCGACAGCCGGCGTGCAGCCTCTGGCGGTGGGAGAAGAAGAAGGGTTTCGCGGAGTCGACTCACGGCTTCTGATCTGCGATGCGACGGTGGGGGACACGCAATCCTGTCTTTTCCGGGCAGTCTTTCCCCCCGGCGGCTACCACGGGAATCACGTGCATAACAAGTCGGATGAGCTGCTCTTCTGCGTATCAGGTGAAGCGATCCAGGCGGTGGAGGGCGTGGAGTACAGGATGCGGCCGAATGATGCGATGCGCATTCCCCGGGGGGCGGCGCACTGGATGAAAAACGACGGACACGAGCCCTTTGTGGTCATCGGGGTGTACCCCGACGCCAAGAACTTCGACGACACCGACCAGGAGCTTGTTGACGGTGGTGCCATGCACTAGCAGGAATCGACTGTGAGAGGTGGAGCAATGCCAGAGAACGAAGTGTTCGAGCTGTCCATGCAGCCGGAGTGGCGGGAGGATGCAAAGCGGGCCTACACCACGATCCTCAGCATGGGTGACAAGGTGAAGATGATAACGGAAGGCGATGCCATTGAGCTCCTGGACGGCGCCGTGGACATGCACGTGCACGCGGCCCCGGATCCTGAGATCGACGTCGGCTGGGACCAGCTGGAAGTCGCAATGAGGGCCACCGATCTCGGCATGGGAGGGCTCCTGTTCAAATCGCACACCATCCCCACGGCCGCCACGGTTCCTTTCGTGCAGAAGGCCGTAGACGGGTACGCGGCCGGGATTGGAAAAAAGGCTGCGCACGCGTTCGGTGGGGTGACCCTCAACTACTACCAGGGAGGCTTGAACCCGGCCGCCGTGGAAATGTGCGCGCAGCTGAAGGGGAAAATCGTGTGGCTGCCGAGCCATGATTCCGCTCATCACCACCGAGTCATGGGCACGCCGGGAGGGATCGAGCTTCTTGATGAGAACGACCGCCCTCGTCCGGAGCTCCTTGAAATCATGAAAATCGTCGCGGAGAACGACATGATTCTCGACCCCTGCCACGCCGGAACGAAGCAGAGGTTCGTCGTCATCAAAGAGGCGCGCAAGCTGGGGGTCAAGAAGATCGTTGTCACCCACCCCAACTGGAACGTGACAAAGGCGACGCATGAGCAGATGGCGGAGATGGGAAGGATGGGCGCATACATAGGCCTGTTCATGTACGGGGATGTGCCCAACTTCAACAATCCGAAATGCGATCCCATGGAAATGTTCGACATCATCAAGAAAGTCGGGCCGGAGCACATCGTCCTGGCCTCCGACCTCGGGACCGTGGTGAACATGCCTCCCTGGGAGGGAATGAAGCTGTTCATGAGGATCCTCCTTGCCTACGGGATACGGAGGGAGGATATCCGCCTGATGTGCAAGGAGAACGGCGCCCGCTTGCTGGGCCTCGAGTGAACAGAGGGGAAATGTGACGAATCAACCGGCACCTGAACCGGCATTGCTTTCGGCCCGGGAAATCGGCAAGAGCTTCCCCGGTGTCCGTGCGCTGGACCAGGTCAGCATCGAGCTGCTCACGGGAGAGATCCACGCGCTTGTCGGAGAGAACGGCGCGGGCAAATCGACCCTGATGAAGATCCTCGGGGGGATCATCCAGCCCGACCAGGGCGCCTTGTACCTCCAGGGGCGAAAGACCCTTCTTGCGGATCCGGTTGCCGCGCACAAGAGGGGGATCGGGATCGTTTTCCAGGAGCTGAACCTTGTTCCGACCCTCGACATCGCGTCCAACATCTTCCTTGCGCATGAAGCCGTCGTTGGAGGCGTTGTGCTGAACAAGGCGCGCGCTGTCGCGGAGAGCGCCACGGTGATGAAGATGCTCGCCCTTTCGCTGGCTCCTGAGACGCTCGTGAGCGAGCTGAGCATTGGTCAGACCCAGATGGTTGCAATCGCGCGCGCTCTTTCCTTCAAGCCCCGGATCCTCCTCCTGGACGAGCCCACCTCGTCTCTCTCGGAAGGTGAGATCGAGAAGCTGTACGCGACGTTGAGAGGGCTTCGCGCCCAGGGGGTCGGCATCCTCTACGTTTCCCATCGGCTGGAGGAAATCTTCCAGATCGCGGATAGAGTGACGGTCCTGCGTGACGGCAAGCACGTGGGCAGCAAGCCCACGAACGTGACCGCGATCGATGAGGTCATCACGATGATGGTCGGCCGGACGATCGTCAACATGTACCCGAAGGAGAGCGCTCCTCTGGGAGAGGAGGCGCTCCGGCTGGTGGGAGTCTGCAAGAAGGATGCGGTCCATGACATTTCCCTCACCGTGCGGCGGGGGGAAGTCGTGGGTCTTTTCGGGCTCATTGGCGCCGGTCGGACAGAGCTGGCCCGGATCATCTTCGGCCTGGACTCACCCGACAGCGGAGAAATCCATCTTCACGGACGGTTGATGCGCGGTCTCACCCCTGCCGGTTCCATCGCGGCGGGCCTGGGGTACCTCTCCGAGAACCGTCAATCCGAGGGTCTCTGTGCCTCCCTGAACGTCCGGCAGAACATCGTTCGCGCCTCCCTCAGGACCATTTTCCCCAGCGGATTAAAAAACCTCCGGCGGGAAAAAAAGGTTGCCCAGAAGCACGTGGCTGAGCTCGACCTCGCTACCCCGTCCATCGAGAGGTTGGTTCAGCACTTGAGCGGCGGGACCCAGCAGAAGGTCGTCTTTGCGCATTGGATGTGCGCGGGCTCCCGCACGTTGATCCTTGACGAGCCAACCAGAGGCATCGATGTTGCAACAAAAGTGGAGATCTACACCACCATGAACCGGCTGGCGCGCGAGGGAGCGTCGATCCTTCTCATTTCTTCCGATCTCCCCGAGCTGCTCAACATGAGTGACCGCGTGTATGTGATGTACAAGGGCAAGGTCACGGGAGAGTTCGAACGCAAGGACCTGGAGGCGGAAAAAGTAATTGCCTGCGCAATCGGCGTCGGAGGAGGGACAGCGTGATGGCAGCCATGCCGCGTCTTCTGCAGCGCATCAGGAGCGTGCCCGGTATCGTGTACGTTCTTTGCGTCGTCGTGGTCCTTTTTTCGCTCATTTCTCCGGAGTTCGATTCGTTTGCGAATCTTCTCAATATCGTTCGCCAGGGAGCCGTGCTGATGATTGTCTCTCTGGGCATGATGGTGGTGATAATCGGCGCGGGGATCGACCTGTCGGTGGGCGCAATGCTGGGGCTCGCCGGGACGGTGGTCGCGGTGCTTCTCCAGAAGGGCGTGAGCGTGTCCCTTTCCATCCCCCTCAGCCTGGGGGCATGCGGTCTTTGCGGCCTGGTGGCGGGACTCATCATAGCCAAAGGCAGGATATTTCCCTTCATCGTGACCTTCGGAATGCTTTTCATGGTTCAAAGCATCAGCCTCGGCATTACGCGGGGAGGCTCGATCCACATCCCGACCCCCTCTTTCATCGCCTTCGGCAACGGGATTTTCCTGGGAGCACCCGCCGCGCTGTGGATCACCCTTTTTCTCCTGCTTCTGGTCTTGGGCCTCATCCGGCGGACTCCGTTCGGCGCCCACTTGTACGCAATAGGCATAAATGGGGAGAACGCGCGAGCCCTTGGAATCCGCGTGGACCGAGTCATCATCCTTGCCTACCTTCTCAGCGCTCTTTTCGCAGGGGTTGCCGGCATCATCCTTGCCAGCAGAGTCTCCACGGGAAACGCGCTGGTCGGGATCGGCACCGAGTTCGAAGCTGTCGCCGCCGTGGTGGTGGGAGGCACTCCCATCACGGGAGGCCGCGGGAACATCCTGGGCACGGTCATGGGAGCGCTCTTCATCACGATTCTGCGCAACGGGATGACGCTGCAGGGACTGCCTTCGGAGCTGGTCGCCGTCATCATCGGCGCCGGCATCATGGCCGCCGTGGTGGGCGCGCAGCTTTTGTACCGGAGGGCCGCCCGTGAATAGCGCGTCAGAGGGAGCAGGGAGCATCGCACCCGCGGTGGCGGGAAGGAACGGACTGGTCGGTGAGACCATCGTGAAATACTCCCGTCCAGTGATCCTGCTCATCATATGCGTCGCGCTTTCCCTCATCAGCCCCGCGTTCCTGACATGGGACAATCTTCTGAACATCCTCCGTCAGGCGACACCCATTTTCGTCCTGGGGGCCGGGCAGACACTGGTCATTCTCTCCCGCGGCATCGACGTTTCCATGGGGAGCTGCGGCGCTTTGGCCGGCGTGGTTGCGGCGGTCCTGATGAGCAGCAAGGTATCCGTCCTTGTCGCCGTCCTTGTGGGGCTTGCCATCGGCGCGCTCTTCGGGTTGATGAACGGGCTCATCGTGACACGCGTCGGACTTCCTCCGTTCATTACGACGTTCGGAACGTACCTGCTGGGCAAGGGGCTCGTCGTGCTCTACATCGACGGGAAGGTGATCTGGGGGTTTCCGCAGTCCTTCCGCATCCTGGGGGCGGAGCGGGTGGCGGGCATCCCTTTCATCATCTTCATCGGCGTTGCAATATTCGCGCTCTTCTATTGGCTCCTGAAATACACGAACTTCGGAAGCGCCATTTATTCCGTCGGAGCCAATCCAACGGCAAGCGAGGTATCGGGGATCAAGACGCGCCGGATAATCACCCTGACGTTCGTGATCTCCAGCGTGATGGCGGCGTTCGCGTGCATTCTCTTCATATCGCGGCTGAACTCCGCCAAGAGCGACATCGGGGAGGGCTTCGAGCTGGACGCCATCGCGGCGACACTGATCGGGGGGACCTCCTTCGCGGGAGGAATCGGGACAATCGGGGGGACGGTGGTCGGCGCCCTGATCATCATCCTCCTGCGCAACACCATGAACCTGGTGGGCATTTCGCCCCTGTGGCAGGGCTTTGCGACAGGGCTGATCATGGTCCTTCTCATCCTTGCGGACGAGTTTTTCCGCCGGCTTTTGGGAAAGCGTGGAGCAGCACGGTAAAAAGGAAGGAGCCTGCAATGAGTACATGGGAGATACCGCCGCGCGGCGGTCACATGGATCTGCCCACTGGCATCTACTATCAGACAATGACAGGTCACCAGGTAAACGAGCGGCTCGCGTCCAACGACCTGATCATTGTGCCTGTCGGCAGCTCGGAGAACCACGGCGCGAACGCCTGTTCGGGAGAAGACACGTTTCTGGTCACGCGGATCGCGGAGCAGGTCGCAAAGGCCACTGGCTGCACCGTGGCGGAGCCCGTCTGGTATGGTTCACACCCTTTCCATCACCTGGGCATGCCGGGGACCATCGTCATCCCGGAGGAAGACCTGGCGGCGTACCTGCGCGCAATCATCGCCGGGTTCTGGAATGCCGGCTTTCGCAAACAGATCCTCCTCAACGGGCATGGGCAGGATTATGTCATTCCGCTCGCCATCCATCAGTTTGCAAAGAAATACCAGGTCCCGGCGATCATCGTCGACGTGAACTGGTGGTTCGTGATCCCGCAGCACATCCGCGACACGGCGCACGGGGGGCCTTTCCAGACTCCTTTCGTGCATGCGGATGAGTGCGAAACCTCCTTCTCCATGGCGTTGTTCCCCGAGATGATCGACCAGAAATACGCGCAGTCGACGAAACCGATGAAGATATTCCCGGATGGCCATATCAACAAGTCGGGCAGCGCCTACGACCTGCCCATCGACTTCTGGCTGCAGGTGGGCGCGTCGGCCATCGAGGTCGTGTCCACGCCCGAGGGAGTGGTAGGCAATGCAACCCTGGCCGATGCCGCAAAGGCGAAGCCAGGGGTCAGGGCCATCATGGATTATCTGGAAAAGTTGATAACCGACATCATGGCGATGTACCCCGCGGGGAAACTTCCCCCCATCGAAGCCATGACCATGCGCAGGAGGGAAGAGGTGGAGGCGGTGCTGAAGGGACCGCTGAATGGCGGCAGACACCTCTATACCCTCGGATACCCCACGTAGGCCGAGGCCTGCGACGTCGGACCCATCGCCATGCAGGAGAAATTGCCGATCGTCCAGCTTTCAGGTGTTTCGAAGAAGTTCACGGGGACGAACGCTGTCCGACAGGTCGATCTCGACATCTACGGTGGCGAAGTCCATGGGCTTGTCGGCGAGAACGGCGCTGGGAAGTCCACCTTGATGAGGGTCCTCGCAGGGATATATCCAGACTAAAGACGAGGAGAGAAAACTCCAGTAAGGAGTGTACGATGGAAAAGCCCAACACGGTGAAAGCCGTTGTCATGACCGGGCCGGGGGCCGTGGAATGCCGCGCGCTCCCCTATCCAGACCATCTGGAGCCGGGGGCCGCGATCGTCAAGATCCAGATGTCGGGCATCTGCGGGACCGACAAGCACGCGTTCGACGGAGATGTGACGCTGTACGGGGGAACCGAGGCGGAGCAGGACATGGTCTACCCGGCTGTTCACGGCCACGAGAACGTCGGCACGATCGTGGAAATGAACGGCCGCGGAGAAGACATCGAGTATTCGGGAATGCCGCTTGCCGTCGGGGACCGTGTGACCAACTGCCCGAACGTCATTTGCGGCAGGTGCTGGTACTGCCGGAGGATCCACGCGTTTCCCTTCTGCGCGAATCACCAGGGCATCGGGATGACGTACCGGAGCGACAAGTTTCCGTTCATTACCGGCGGCTGGGGAGAATATCTGTACCTGCCGCCCAAAGCCTGGATCTACAAGGTGCCGGAGGATCTTCAGACAGAGGAGGCGTGCCTCGCCGAGATATTCGTCGTCTCCTCGCTCCTCGACAGGGCAAAGATGTACGCGCAGGTCGATGCCAGGGGATTCGGTTTTGGCGACACGGTCGTCGTGCAGGGACTTGGCGCGGTAGGCATGATGCTCGTGGCGAAGGCAAGGCTCCTTGGCGCCGGCAAGGTGATTGGGCTCGATACCATGAAGGTCAAGCTGGATCTGGCGAAAGAGTTCGGGGCGGATCTTGCCATCGATATCTCGGGCATGACGGATGACGATCTGGTCCGTAGGATCAGGGAGGAGACCGAGGGACGGGGCGCGGACGTGGTTGTCGAAGCGGTGGGCAGGCCGGATGTGCTCCCCGTGGGGCTGACCATGCTGCGCAGGGGCGGCACCTACTGCGAGACCGGCAATTTCGTGGATACAGGGAATGTTTCCATAAACGTTCATCGACACCTGGCGGCAAAGAACGTCCTCTTCATCGGCAATACGAACCATCCCCACGACATGTACTACGCCCACATGAACACGATGGTCCGGCGCAGAAAGGACTTCCCGTGGGCAAAGCTGATTACCCACCGCTTCGCCCTTGACGGGTGCCGTCAGGCGATGAAGGCCGCCTACCTGCCCGACGCGCTGAAAGTGGTCTTTACCCCATGAGCCAGAACGCTCCCGTGAAGGCTCTCGGGATGGCAATCGCGGAGATCCCCATTCCTGCGGGGGGACCGTATCTCTTCTCCGGCGATCTGGCTCTGGGCGTAGCCGGCGCCCAAGAGCTTGGCTACGACGGCGTGGAGCTCAGCCTGCTCGACTCAAGGTGCATCGACCGGGCAGGCATCAAAAAGGCCCTTCAGAGGCACGGAGTACGCGCGCTTGCAATTGCCACGGGGCTCTCGTATGCACGGGACGGCCTCTCACTCTACTCCGATGACAGCGCGCTGCGGCAGGGCGCCGTGGCACGGATGAAAGGACACATCGATTTTGCCGGCGAACTGGGATGCCCCGTCATTATTGGCGGGATACGGGGGAAGGCAGGCGAAGCCGCGCTGCGGACCGGGGAAGCGCAGCGCGAAGGCGCCGCCGCCGTTGCCCAGTGCTTGTTGTATGCCGAACGCGCCGGCGTCTCCATGCTCCTGGAGCCTGTCAACCGTTACGAGACAAATGTCATCAATACGGCAGCCGAAGGCAGAGAGCTGATTTGCATGCTTGGCGCCTCGAACATCAAGCTGCTCCTGGATACGTACCATATGAACGTCGAAGAGGTCTGCCTGGAGCAGAGCATCAAGGAAGCGGGTCCGCTTCTTGGCTATGTGCATCTGGCGGACAGCAACCGGCGTGCTCCGGGCTGGGGTCACATAGATTTTTCTTCCGTCCTGCATGCGGTCGGAGAAACAAATCAGGCCGTGGATGCCACCATCGAGGTGCTGCCCCTGCCCAGCGGCCGGGAGGCCGCGATACAGTCCCGACGGCATCTGGCAGGGCTTCATGCGTTTTCGGGGTCGGAGACCTGAGAAAATGGAGCTGATCTGCGGAGCCGCGGTAGCTCTGCTTCTTTTGCTGGGCTGGCTTGTTAATAGAAGATATTTGGGGCAAAAAAGAAAAAAAGGGAATTGATCAGCGATGAGATTTTGGCTTCTTCTTGACTGTTTTCCGGCCGCGAGCTTTCTCTGCGGCTCGTGCAGGCTCCCCTAACGATGTTCCTTCAGCCGGGAAATATGTGGGAAGACTGAAAAGGCCGGAATTCGCGCTCGAGCGGTTCTTCATGGCTGCCGTTATTCCTTTGATGAAACGTTTCAGCGCTTCAATGACAAGAGAGACTTTCCCTGGAGGCAAAGTTCTTCCGCGCATAGCTGAAACGTCACGTCCCTGGAAATGTTACATGTAGTGTGTAACATATTACAGTTGGTTAGTCAAGGTTTGGTCGCTGACGGCGGAAAGGGTGGCGAAGATTGACTCTCTCCCGGCGCGCTGTCAATGTTTCCGAAAGCACCAAGGAGCGATCATGGTTGTCGTTGAAAAAGCAAAATGCACGGGTTGCGGCACGTGCGTGAAGATCTGCCATGAGCACTGCATGTCGCTCATCGACAACACTGTCTCCATCAACCATTCGCTGTGCAGCACGTGCACCCAATGCATCGCGATTTGCGCGCAGAAGGCGCTGTCCTGGGACGGGAACCTTCCCGTGGATTTCGACTCCGGTCTGCTGCCGTCAGCGGCGCAAATGCGTGAGCTGTTCATGCAACGGCGAACGGTCAGAGACTTCACCAGTGAACGCATGGACCGACGGATTCTCGATGAGATCATTTCCCTGGGAGTCTACGCGCCCACGCACAATTTCCGGTTGCGGTGCGTCATCGTGGATGGCCTTGACCTGATCCAGGCCTTCGACACTGCGGCGTTCGACTTTTCAAACCGGATATACAACCTCGTGTTTCGGCCAAGGCTTATCCGGGCCCTGGCGGCCCTGGCACCGCGGCCATTGCGGGAGGAGTTCGACAAGGGCAGACCCAAGCTGGAGGCGGTTGTGGCCAGGGGGAAATGTTACGCCAGCCGGCCCGCTGCCCTGGTCTGCATCGTGGCCGACAAACGGATACCCTTGTCCCTGGAAAGCGCTCAATATGCGCTTTACAACATGTCGCTGTATGCCCATGTGAAGGGCGTCGGTTGTCGCAATCTCGTCGGTAATCAAATGATTTTCAACCGAAGTCGGGAGATCCGACGCCGCCTGAGCCTGGGGCGACACGAGCGGATCTTTGCGGTTGCGTCGTTCGGTTATCCAGCGGTCAGGTTCCGGAACAAGGCCATTGGGAAAGAAATGCATGTGCAGTGGAACGGGAGAACAGAAAAGACCCCAGCGCCCTGAATGAAGGCTCCAGGGCGCCAGAGGTCACGACCGGCCACTGTCTGCCGGAAGCCGGTCACCGCGCGGCAAAGGCCGCCGCTTTACTGTCTGGATCCATCAGGTCCGTCGTCGTTCGGACCGCCCATCATCGGGCCATATCCGCCGCCCATCATGGGGCCGTCTCCACCCGCTGCTCCGATGCCCGGGTGCCGCATTCCGAAGAACCCGCGGTGCCACTGCTCGAACCCTTGCCGGATGAACCGGGAATAGGCCGGGAAGTTGTCATCTCCGATGATCTGGCGGAGTTGAACCCTGGCGCCAACGAACGTCTTCATCAAGTCCGCTCGGGTCTGAGCCATCTGCGTGATATAGCCGTTGACGTCCTGCATGTTCGGATTCGCGGGCAACAGCGCCTTTTCCATCTGGGCGTGCAGAAGCCGCAACTGTACCGCGTCCTGCCTGATGGTTGTTCTGGTCTTGCTCTGAATATCCAGGACCTGGGCAATCTGTGAGTCATTGAGGCCGAACCTCTTCAACATCGAGGTTTCCTGGTCCCGCGGGCTCTGCGCGAACAGGGCCATTGGCAGCACCAGGAAAACAAAAGGGATGAGTCGCTTCATAGAGTCTCCTCTCATGTTGGAATGGTACTCGGAGGCCTCGCAGGCATCCATAAACATCGCTTGAAAAGTGGATAAAACTCTGTTATGTGCTCATCATGCTGCAGGCGGTGCTTGCGTATGTCCTCATCGCGGGGTTTCTCATGCTGGAAGCGCTTCTTCGACGCGGAGAATCAGCAAAGAGCCTCCAGAGGGGCGGGTCGGACAAAGGAAGCACGCTTGCGGTGGGCATTTCTTACGGGACAGCGGTTGTCCTGCCCCTTGTCCTGAACCTGGCGCATGTCGGCCGCGTGCCGGCGCCACTTGTGAGCTGGCTCGGCCTGGCAGGGATGGCCGCCGGTCTTGCGCTTCGTGCCTGGTCAATGCGCGTGCTGGGCGCCCTCTATTCCCGCACGCTGCGGATCGTCGGCTCACAGGAGATCGTTGACCGCGGACCGTACCGGCTCATCCGTCATCCCGGCTACCTGGGAAGCATTCTGCTCTGGGTCGGCTCCGGCCTTGCTTTTACAAACTGGATTTCCCTGATCGTGGTTGCCACGCTGATGCTGGCCGTCTACATCTACAGGATCAACGCGGAGGAGGAAATGTTGATCGCCGCGTTCGGCAAGCGCTATCTCCAGTACAGCAAGCGCACGTGGAAGCTTTTCCCGTTCCTCTACTGACCGTCCCGTCGACAGTCCCTGGTTTCAAAGCTGCCCAGCGGCGCGCCCCGGAACCTGCGCATGCTGCTGCCGCGACCGAAGACGGCGGTGCTGGAGAAACCATTCGTACAGCTTCCCGTTCTGGTATGTGGTCATCCAGCAATCATGATCGAGGTCCGGATAAAGGGTGAGCAGCGCCTTGTCCCCGTTCTTGCGCAGGGCATCGACCATTGACGAGGACTCCCGGGGCAGCACGTTTGTGTCCCTTGCCCCGTGGAAAGCCCACACGGGCAGGTTCTTCATCAATCCCGCCTGGCTGGCGTCGCCCCATCCCGCAACGGGCGCAATTGCGGCGAATATGTCAGGGTACTTCGCAGCCATGCGCCACACGCCGTTTGCCCCGAGACTCCATCCCGTCAGGTACATCCTGTCCCGGTCCACACGGAGATCGGGGAGTGCCGCGTCAAGGAGAGCCTTCATTTCAACCGGGTCCCATCTCTCCTGGTCCTCGGGAAGCTGGGGCGAGATGACGATGAAGGGAAAGCTTCTGGCCTGCTCGAGGTATGCCGGAAGGCCGTTCCTTTTCAGGATCTGGAGGTTGTCCCCTTTTTCGGTGCTCCCGTGGAGGAAAAGGATCAAAGGCCATCTCTTTTGCCCGTCACTGTGGTAGCTTCGGGGGAGATAGAGGAGGTAGCGGACCGTCATGTATCTTCCCGTGACCATGACCTTTTTCTGCTGGGGAAGCCCGGTCAGGGTCCTTGAATGCCCGGCCAGGGGGAAGGCGGAAGCCATGACGAGACACAAGCCGAGCGCGCAGGTTCTGATCATGCGAGGATAGACTACAACGGATGGGCCTGCTGCGCCAGCGCCCGGGAGCCGGCTGCCTGCTTTGGCGGACAACCCTGGCCGATTGGCGAGTTCTCGTCGAACCATCCCAAGGTGTACCTTGAACACTGAAGGGAGATCTGAATGGCAAATGCCTTGAAGGAAGTTTCCAGCTCGCTGCGTGAGGCAATCCGCCGGGCGTCCGCGTTTACCGTTGCGTTGGAGCGGGAGCCCTACTCCGTGAGCGGCGTGCTCATCGGGGGGGACCGGGTGCTCACTGCCAGCCATCTCGTGGCAGACGAGGGGGCCGTGGTGATCATCCCTGACGGGAAAAAAATCACCGCGACGCTGGGCGGCCGTGACCCGGTGCACGACCTTGCGCTCCTCCGCCTGGGGTCCGGAGTACAGTTGGCCGCGCCCGGGGCGGCTTCGGTGGAAGTGGGGGACCTTGTCGTGTCGCTCAAGCGGGATTCATTCGACGGGATCAACGCGTCTCTCGCCATGGTGAGCGCGGCCGGGTCCAAACTGAGGCTCGGGAGAAGCGGGGTGCTGGAGAAATACCTGCAGACGGACACTGACCGCCTGAGCGGCACCACGGGCGGGCCGTTGGCGGACGCCGAGGGCTCGTTTGTCGGGATCCAGGTTTTCAACCGACGCATGGGAGCCGAAGTGGCAATCCCCGCGGACGTGGCGCTTGCGCGCGCCCGCCTGCTCGAGGAAAAAGGAAGCGTTCCCCGACCCTACCTCGGAGTGAGGAGCCAGAGGGTCTCCTTGTCCGTCGCGGCACGGGAAGCGCTCAAGGGCAGACAGGAGACCGGCCTTCTCCTGGTGTCCGTGGAATCGGGAAGCGCGGCCGAGCGGGCAGGGCTCGAGGTGGGGGACATCCTCACCGGCCTGGGCGGGTTGCCCGTGTCCGATCACGAGCAGCTGGTCGGCCTGCTGGCGGAGCGCGGGGCGGGAGCCGGGGTGGAGGTGGAGGTGATCCGCGGCGGGGCGCGGCGCACAATCTCCCTCTCCATCGGAAGCGTATGAACCTGACGCGCGCCCCGCGAATCATCGTTCGGGCGCGCGATCCCGTGCTGCGGTCCCTCATCCTGGAGCGACTGGAAGGGCTGGGCGATGTCGCCGGGGAAGGGGACGGGCTGGCAGGGGAAGACCGCGACGCCCTGGTCGTGGCGACAAGCCCTGAGCCGTCGCTCACCCCGCGTGAGACCGAAGTGCTCGGGCTGCTTGCGGAAGGGATGGCCAACAAGGAGATTGCCGCCCAGCTGTCCTTCAGCACTCATACGGCCAAGTTCCATGTCGAATCCCTCTTGCGGAAGCTGGACGCGGCCAACCGCGCTGAGGCGGTCAGAGAGGGAATCAGGCGCGGCCTGATTGGCGTGTGAGCCGCGCCCAGGATTGTTAATAGTTCTTAACCCGCGGTTCACCGGCGCTTAACATTCCCTTGGTACATTGGAAGAGGTAAGGACGAGAAAGTCCCAAGCCTTTTTCATCCAAGGGGCCTGCCGGGTTCCGGCCAGGTCCCTTCATTTTTTCCCCGACAATGACTACCATGGGAACGCGAGGTGAACGTATACAACCCGGCGGGATTTTCGAGAGCTTTCCCATCCTGAACGCCATGCCCCGGGAGGCGAAGGACGAGCTTTCCACCCGGTCGATCAGGAAGAGCCTTTCGCACAAGCAGCTGCTCGTGCGCGGAGGCGGGGACTGCGAGCATCTGCCTTTCGTCCTGCAAGGGACGCTCCGCGTGTACAAGGTGAGTGAGACGGGCAAGGAGCTCACCTTGTACAGGATCGATCGGGGGGAAAGCTGCGTTCTCTCCGCCACCTGCATCCTCAACACAAGCACATTCCCCGCAATGGTGGAAGCCGAAGGTCCCACTGATGTAATCCTGGTTCCCTCCCAGATCTTTTCCCGGTGGGTGGAGGCTTACCCTTCATGGAGGCGTTTTGTTTTCAGCATCTATGAGAAGCGCCTGGATATGCTTCTCACCCTTGTGGAAGAGGTGGCTTTCCACCACGTGGACGCCAGGGTGTCCGCGTACCTTGCAGGCGGGGCAGAGGCAGAGGGCGGCACCGTTTCCGCTACTCACCAGCAGATAGCTTCCGAGGTCGGGACGTCCCGCGAGGTTGTGAGCCGGATCCTCAGGGACCTGGAGGCAGAAGGCCTTCTCGTCACCGAGAGGGGGAGGATCAAGATCCTCGATCGCTCCCGCCTTTCCAGGAAATCCGATGATCCCCGTTCGTGATTGAAGTCACAGAAACACGTGACGACATTTTGTACTCTTGCACCCGGAATCGCGATATTCTGATTGGTCGAAAGGACACGCATGAAGCTGGTGATAATCGGAGGGGTCGCGGGTGGCGCCACCGCCGCGGCCCGTGCGCGGAGGATCAGCGAGAAGGCGGAGATCATCATCGTGGAGCGCGGACCGTATGTGTCGTACGCCAACTGCGGTCTTCCCTACTATCTTTCGGGAGACATCAAGAAGCGGTCGCGGCTGCTGCTGCAGACGCCGGAAGGCTTCGACAGCCGCTACGGAGTCAAGGTGCTGACTGAGACCGAGGCGCTGGAAATCGACCGGACAGGCCGGCGGGTCAGAGTCAAAGGGCCCGAAGGAGAGTCCTACCTCCCCTACGACAAGCTGATCCTGGCGCAGGGCGGACGGCCCATTGTTCCTTCGGTTGACGGAGCGGAGGCTGCGAACGTTTTCACCATCTGGACCGTCCCCGACATGGATGGGATCAACGCCCGCATCGAGAAGACGCGACCGGCGTCCGCGGTGATTGCGGGCGGAGGCTTCATTGGCCTGGAGATGGCGGAGGCCTTCGTCAAACGAGGGATCGCCACGACGATTGTCGAGCTGATGCCGCGGCTCATGCCTGCCCTGGATCCGGAGTTCAGCTCCATGATCTCACGGCGCCTGGAATCACACGGAGTCCATGTGCTGACGGGGAAGGGCATCAAGGCGGTTCACGCCACATGCGGCGAGGTTGAGCTTGATGACGGGTCCAGAATACCCGGCAGCCTGGTTCTCCTTGCCGTCGGGGTCAGGCCGGAGACTGCGCTTGCCCATGCGGCGGGGCTTGCAATCGGCAAGACCGGCGGCGTGCTGGTTGACCAGCAGATGCAAACCTCGGACCCGGAGATCTTTGCCGTCGGCGACATGGTCGAGGTCGTCCACCGCGTGCTTGGCCGCAACGTCCGCATTCCTCTTGCCGGGCCGGCAAACCGCCAGGGCCGGATTGCGGCCTCCAATGCCCTGGGTGTCCCCATGAGTTATTCGGGCGCCCTGGGCACAAGCGTCGTGAAGATTTTTGACGCGGCCGTTTCGAGCACCGGGCTTACCGAGACATCCGCCCGGGCCGCGGGGCTGGATGCAGGAGCTTCGGTTGTCGTGAAGGACCATCATGCCGGCTACTACCCCGGCGCCCACGAGCTGTACTTGAAGGTCGTGTATGAGCGCGGAACCGGGCGCCTCCTGGGCGGGCAGGCGTTCGGCGAAGAAGGGGTGGAGAAAAGGATCGATGTCCTTGCCACCGCCCTGGCCGGCGGGATGACTCTCAGCCAGGTGGCAGAGCTGGACCTGGCCTATGCTCCGCCGTTCTCCTCCGCCAACGACCCGGTCAACCTTGCGGCATTCGTGGGGTTGAACGATCTGTCGGGATTCAGCCCGACACTCACGGCCGGGTCCCTGAAAGGTGTCCTCCGGGCCGCTGGCAATGCGGCAGGCAACGCCTCAGGCCACGAAGCAACGCCGCTGCTCCTCGACGTGAGGACGCTGAACGAGTTCGAGGCATCGCACGTGAAAGGCGCCACGCACATACCGCTGGATGAGCTGCGCTTCCGTCTCGATGAGGTTCCCCGCGACAAACCGATCGTCCTGTATTGTCGAAGCGGATACAGGGCGCATCTGGCGCTCAGGATCCTGAAGGAAAACGGCTTTCAGGATGTCAGAAACCTCACGGGGGGTTACCTCAGCATTGTTGCCGAGGGCGGCTTCGAAGTGGAAGAATCGCGGGCCTGAGTGCCCGAGGAAGGATGGGAAATATGAGCACCGTCAAGGAAAAAATCGCCAAAGGCGCACGGATCATCGATGTGAGGACGCCGGCGGAGTTCAGGGACGGGTCCTACACCGGGGCAATCAACATTCCGCTCGCTTCCCTGCTGGCGCGAATGCACGAGCTGGAGCCCAAGGAAGCTCCCATCGTGCTGTTCTGCGCCTCCGGCGCGCGCAGCGCCCAGGGAGCCCGGCTGCTCAAACAGGCCGGGTTCACGGACGTCATCAATGCCGGCGGTCTCGATGACATGCCGGATTGACCTTCGCCTCATCGCCGCGCGGGGCCGGGCGGATCAGGCCGGTTCATGAGCTACATTCAACCGCCGGCCAGGATTCCCCTTCTGCTTCGGGTTGCTCTTTCCCTCGTGGAAATGCGGCTGGGCCGGAAACTGCTGGCCAACCGCATTCTTTGCTGGTACCCCAGGCTTTTTATCGGCTCAGGGGTCATGGAAGGCCTCGTTGCTCATGATGACCCGGAGGTCCCCCGGCGGCTCCTGAGCCTGATCCGCCTTCACACCTCCTTCCTGGTCTCCTGCCCTTTCTGCATTGACATGAACGCCAGGGAGCTGCTGGAAAAGGGCGTCACCAGCCAGGAGATCAGGGCCCTGCAAGGCCGGGTTCCGCTGGAGGAAGTACCTTCGTTCGATGAAAAGGAAAAAACGGCGTTGCGCTATGTGCGATGCATGTGCTCGACCCCGCTTTCGTTTCCCGCCCAGCTGATTGACGGTCTGCGATCCTTTTTCTCTCCGAGAGCCATTGTCATCATCGCGGGAACATGCGCCCAGGTGAACTTCTGGGCCCGTCTCATCCAGGCGCTCGGCGTCCCGCCCGCCGGATTCTCCACGCAATGGCCTGTCCTGAACCTCGAAGCATTCACCACTCGCAGATAGGTCCCTTGCCGAACGGTGTCCATCTGCTCCAGAAACAGGCCTGGTCTTCCCGTGTCTGGACTTTTCTTCCCCCGCTCGATAGCTTTTTTTCACCATGCCAAAAGGTGAGCGTTCCCGGGCCGGCCCGGACCGCACTGACGCATCGCTGATCATTGAAGCGCGGCAACGCGCTCAACCCCTGCTTTCCAGGCTGGATCCTGTTTTTGTCTTTCTGCGGGAAAAGGAAATCGGGAAGCTGCACTTCGTTGCACAAAACGAGGCCGCGTCGCGGCTGGTGGATGCTGAACCCGCGGGGGATGGGGGCGGCTCGACGGCGTCTTCACCGGCCGCTGACCCGCAGATCGGAGCTCTCCTCCGCACGTGCGAGGCCACGGGGTCCACGGCCAGGCGGCATGTCGTCTGGCGCTCCCTTGCAAGCGGGGACGAAAGGCTCATGGGGCTCACCGCTGAGCTCTTTGAACCTGACCTCATTGTCCTCAGCGTCCAGGAACGGGACAGCGAAGGAGAACCCCGCCGGAAGCTTGCCGCAATGCATGCGCTTGCGGAGATCTCCGCCGGCAGCGCAACGCGCGTTGCTCTCATTGCCCAGGCCCTGCTCCTGTTCCGGGGCTACCTGGGCCTGGAGCGCGTCAGCTTCTGCGACAAGCCGACCCCCCCCTCGGCACCTGGCGGGCCGACAACGTTCGAAGAAATCCCCGTCCGTGCCGAAGGGACCCTCCTTGGCTTCATTCGTGTCGATCTGCCCAGCCAGGCAAGCATGGATCCACCCACGCGTGCTTTCCTGGAGACGCTGGGCTGCCTGATGGGGGAAGCGCTCCGACGGATCGACAGCGAGACCCTGCAGAGCGATTCCGAGGAGTATTTTCACCTCCTTGCCGCGAGCACGGAAAGCGCCATCATCATCTTCGATGCGCAGGGCCGGATATTGAAGTGGAACGCCGCCGCGGAGAAGATGTACGAGTACACCGCGGAGGAGGTTGTCGGCAAGAACTGTTCCATCCTGTATTCGGAAGAGGATATTGCGCGCGGGAAGCCCGAGGATGATCTGCGCAGGGCGCGGCAAAAAAAGGCCTTCCTGGAGGAGGAGGCAATCCGAAAGCGCAGGGACGGGGAGCTGTTCGTGGTCAGCGCAAAGACCACCGCTCTCATCGACGATGACGGAAGGCTTCGCGGGTATGCCCGCACGCTGCGCGACATCACGGCGCGCAAAAGGGGCGAGACCGAGCTCCGTCGGAACCTGGCCGCCCTGGACAAGCGCGTTCGCGAGCTGCGATGCCTGTACGAGGTGGCCGCGCTCATCAGCGACCAGGCTCTCCCCCTTGCGGCGGTCATGCGCGGGGTGACGGACCTGGTTGCAAGGGCGTACCAGTACCCCGACATCACGTGCGTCAGGATCCGTGTCGGACAGGATGTCTACGAGACCAAGGGTTTCGTGGAAACCACGTGGGAGCAGACCAGCACGGTGGGCACCCTGTCCTCCAACCTCGGCACGCTTCAGGTTTGCTACACGGAGGAGAGGCCCGAGGCGGATGAGGGCCCGTTCAGCGAGGAGGAGCGGGACCTCATTGAGAGCATAGGGCAGCTCCTGGGAGATTTTCTTGAGCGGCGCATGACCGCGGAAGCCCTGCGGAGGAGCAATGCGCTGTTGGAGACGCTTTTCGCATCCACGAACTACAAGATCGCGTTTCTCGACAATGACTTCCGCTACATCAGGGTCAACAATTCCTACGCGCGGTCGTGGGGCCACAAAGTCGTCGACTACGTCGGGAGGAGCCACCTGGAGTTCTTTCCCGGTGACGAGGATATTTTCCGCGAGGTCCTGAGGACGGGCACTCCGTATACGGCAGCGGACAAGCTTCGGGAAGTGCCCGGTCAGGCCGGGGACCCCTCGCCGTCCTACTGGGACTGGGAGCTGTTTCCCATGTCGGGGGAGGGGATGGCGGGGCTGGTTCTCATCCTTGTGGACAGGACCCGTCGCCACAGGGCCCGCAAGGAGCTGGAGTCATCCCGCGAAGAGCTTCGCAAGCTGGCTTCCCACCTGCAGGACCTTCGGGAGGACGAAAGGAAGCTGATTGCGCGCGAGATTCACGACGAGCTGGGCGGGCTTCTGACCGCTTTGAAGATGGAAATATCCCTTCTTGGAAAAGGGGATTCACCCCTTTCCGGTGCCTGTCTCGACTCGTACGACTCAGCCATCGATCTCGTGGATCAGTCGATCTCCATGGTCCAGAAAATCACCTCCAACCTCAGGCCGAGGATCCTGGACGACTTCGGCCTTGTGCCCGCCATGGAATGGCACATGAAGGACTACCAGAAGCGTTCAGGAATCACGTGCACCTTGAAAGCGGGCGGCAGAAGCCTCATGATGGAGAAAAACAGGGCAGCGGCTGTTTTCAGGATCTTCCAGGAAGCGCTGACGAACGTGGCCCGGCATTCGAAGGCCACCGCGGTGAATATCTCCCTGCGGAAATGGGGCGGGAAGCTCCATTTGAGGGTCGCCGACAACGGCGTCGGGATCGAGGATTCCCAGGTGGTCGCGGCATCATCGTATGGAATCCTTGGGATCCGTGAGCGCGCGCAATCCCTGGGAGGCCAGGTGAGCATTCGCGGCCTCAAGGGCAAGGGCACCACGCTGGAGCTGGAGATCCCGCTGCCGGCAGAGGAGGGGGGATGATCAAGGCGATTGTCTGCGACGACCACCCGATTTTCCGGGAGGGCCTGAAGAAGATCATCGGGCAATCCCGCGACATCACCGTCACGGAAGAGGTGAGTGACGGGGTGGCGCTGATGGAGAAGCTTCACGGCCGGCGCTTCGACGTGATCATCCTCGACATATCGCTTCCCGGCGCAAACGGCCTGGACATCCTGAAGGACCTCCGCACATCCGGACAGGCCACGCCGGTGCTGATTCTCAGCATGCATCCCGAGGAACAGTACGCGGTGCGCGCTCTTCGCGCCGGGGCCTCCGGGTACGTGGCAAAGGCCAGCGTCCCGGAGGAGCTCCTGGCCGCCATCCGGAAGGTGGCGGGCGGACGCAAGTACGTCAGCCCAAGCCTTGCCGAGCAGCTGGCCTCGGAGCTGGACGGATCTTCAGAAAAGTCCCCGCATGAGAGGCTGTCTGACCGCGAGTTCCAGATCATGCGGATGATCGCCTCGGGTCGAAAGGTCAAGGAGATTGCGGCGGACCTCTGCCTGAGCCCTGCGACAATCGGCACTTATCGGGCTCGAATCCTCTCCAAGCTGAACCTCCAGAGCAACGCTGAGCTGATCCATTACACCATAGAAAACAAGCTGTTCTAGGGCAAGTCGCGCTCTCTGCCCTGTGTCGAATTCCTTCGACTCGGTTTCATGAAATGATTCGAGGGAAAAATCATTCCTCCGATGATACCGCTCCGACCCCATCCGCCATACGCTGGCTGTGTGGGACCTTTGTGTCCGACCCGTCGGGAAATCGTGGACAGCGAAGGGGATGGGACGTGGAGGAGAAAATCGCCGAGTGCGCCAAGAGGATCTGGGCGCTGTTGGAGCAGACGCAGGAGGTGAACATCCTGCGCCTCTCGGAGCTTCTTGGGGAGAGGAATGTGGTGGCCTACCAGGCCCTGGGTTGGCTGGCACGGGACAAGAAGATACGTTACGCGCAGAAAGGGAGCCAGGTTTTCATTTCGCGTCATGAAGGGGGGGCCGGTGCGCCTCCTGATCGAAGATTGTCAAGGAGGGATGCATGAAAAAAGGGATTGTGAGCATTGTTGGGGCGGGGGCGGCGGCAATCGTGCTCTCGATGGTGCTTCTGAGCTGCCAGACGGCGAAGCCCAACACCGCCGGTAACTCCATCCAGACCGAGCAGGCGGGGCTGGCGCCCAACGGGGACAAGGAGCACTCCACGATAGATTTCTCCCTTGTGTTCGCAAACAAAGAGGGGATCAAGACCTGGAAAGTGGAGATGGTCAGCGGGGGAAACCCGCAGAAGCAGTGGAGCGGGGATGCCAAGAGCCTTCCCTCCACGCTGAGCTGGGACGGGAAAAGCGAATCCGGGTCTCCGGCGCCTGAGGGCAGCTACACGGCGAAGCTGACGGTTGACTACGGCAGCGGGACGCCGGCGGCCACGGCGGAGAGCAGCTCCTTCATCCTGGACATCTCACCGCCGACGGGCAGCGTGAGCTTCAACCCGCAGCAGTTCAGCCCTGACGCGCAGGGGGCGGTGCAGCCTGTGACGGTGGCCATCAAGGGCAGCTCTGCGGTGGCCAAGCTGGACAGCTGGTCGCTGGACATCACAGACCCCAGCGGGGAGGTGTTCCGCAGCTTTGACGGGAAGTGGCCCAGCGCGGAGATCCAGTGGGACGGCAAGTCCTCAGGGGGGGAGGTGGTTGCCCCGGGGGCCAGCTACTCTGCGAACGCCACGCTGAAGGACGAGTTTGGGTTGACGGGGCAGGTCAGCGGGGCCATATCGGTCAGCGGGGCTCCGGCCACGACGGTGGGGCAGGCGCCGGGGACCTTCTCGGTGACGCCGCAGACCCGAGGGTTCGCGCCCAAGGGGACGGTGACCGTTGAGAAGCTGGCCCTTGCCTACGGCAAGAGCGACTCGGTGAAGAGCTGGAAGCTGGAGGTGCTGGACTCAAGCGGCGACGCGGTGAAAAGCTTCACCGGGGACGGGATGAACATGCCCAAGACGGTGAGCTGGGACGGGAAGAACGACTCAGGATCGCTTTCATCCGAGGGCTCCTACACGGCGCGGCTGTCGGTGGACTACGGCGGCGCTTTCGCCGCGGGCACCACCACCAGTGAGCGGTTTGTGCTTGACATCACGCCTCCTTCGGGGAGCATCGATCTGTCGGAGCCGCTTTTCTCGCCGATCGAAGGCTCGCCCACCATCACGCTGACGGTGAACGCGACGTCGAAGGTTGCCAACATAGACAGCTGGCGGATGGAGGTCAACGACCCTGACAACCACTTGTTCATGGCGTTCGAGGCCAAGTGGCCCACCAAGAACGCGGTGTGGAACGGGAAGAGCATCAAGGGGGACCTGGTGCAGTCAGCTGAGGACTACCCGGTGGTGGCCGTGGTGCGTGATGAGTTCGGCAACGCGGGGGAGCTGAGATCGAAGGTGCCCGTGGACATCCTGGTGGAGAAGACGGCAACGGGGCTCCGGATCCTGAGCTCGCGCATATTCTTCAAGGCATACACGGCGGACTACCAGGACGTGAGGCCGGAGCTTGCCAGCCAGAACATACGGCGGTTGAACGACCTGGCGGCGAAGCTGAAGAAGTTCCCCAACTACAAGATCAAGCTTGAAGGGCACGCGGTGATGATCCACTGGGACAACAAGGCCCTGGGAGACATCGAGCAGCGCGAGATTCTGATTCCGCTGTCGCAGGCTCGCGCGCAGGCCATCAAGAAGGCGCTTGTGGACAGGGGGCTCAGCGAGTCGATGTTCAGCACCGAAGGGGTGGGGGCGTCGGACCAGCTGGTGCCTGACAGCAACCTGGCTGACCGCTGGCAGAACCGCAGGGTGGCCTTCTTCCTGGAGAGGTAGAGAGCAGCTTTTAAGCCTGGAAAGCAAAGGGGCCTCCTATCGGAGGCCCCTTTCTTTGTGCGCTGGGCATGTTCACCAGTTTTGGGGTGGAAGTCCCCTCGCCAACCTGGTGGAGGTGAAGGCGTAGCGAAACGCAAGGGCACCTATCCCGCGAGGGCGTGTCCGAAGGAAGCGTGGAGCAAAGGCGTGAGCCGACGAACAGAAACTGGATACGAGGCATACCGGGTTGGGCGAGCGGGCAAATGACCGACAAGCCCATATCCATCAAAGGCTCGGGTTGTAAATCCAGCGGTTGTGCGCCGAAGGCGGGTGAGCTTACCCCAGGAGGTCTGGCAGATGTCTCGAAGAGAAGACTGAGGGATCCGTGAGGGTTCCTGATCGTCTGCCAGAAGTCAGCAGAGGGCATAGTAGGGCCGTTGGCCCGAAGGCCCGAACGGCAAGAAGGCGAGTACAGGGAGCGACTCGGCGTGAGACAGCGACAGAAAATCCAGCATGAGCTGGCCTTCGAGGATGCGGGTAGGGGTGAAACCCCGAGATCATCCGAGGGAAGGGTCGAAAGCACGACGGCGGGACTCAGCACGGAAAGCCAGACGAACACGGACAAGCTGATGGAGGAGGTCTGCGAGAAGGAGAATCTGAAGGAAGCGCTGAGACGCGTGAAAGCCAACGCAGGAGCAGCAGGAATTGATGGAATGACGGTCAAGGAACTGCCAGACTTCCTGCGGGAGAATTGGCTGCGAATCAAGGAGCAGCTTTTGTCAGGCACCTATCGGCCCCAGGCTGTGAGGCGGGTGGAGATACCGAAATCGGGAGGAGGCATGAGGAAGCTCGGCATCCCGACGGTGGTAGATCGATTCGTGCAACAGGCGGTGCTGCAGGTGCTGCAAAAACAGTGGGACCCCACATTCAGCGAACACAGCTACGGATTCAGGCCGCAGCGATCGGCCCATCAGGCGGTGGCGAAGGCGCAAGAATACATTCAGCAGGGTTACGACTGGGTCGTGGACCTTGACTTGGAGAAGTTCTTCGACCGCGTGAACCACGACGTGTTGATGAGTCGAGCCGCCAGAAGGATCAGCGACAAGCGGATGCTGAAGCTGATTCGAGCATTCCTGAACTCGGGAGTGATGGAGAACGGGCTTGTGGGACCGACGGAGGAGGGTACGCCGCAAGGCGGACCTCTTTCGCCGCTTCTGTCCAATCTGCTGCTCGACGATCTGGACCGAGAGCTAAAGCGACGCGGACATCGCTTCGTTCGCTACGCGGATGACTGCAATATCTACGTTAAGAGCGAGCGGGCGGGTCAGCGGGTGATGGAAGGCGTGAAAGACTTTCTCACACGTAAGCTCAGGCTCAAGGTAAACGAATCGAAGAGCGCGGTGGCACGGCCAAAGGATAGGAAGTTTCTCGGGTTCAGCTTCACAGGGGGAGAATCAGTAAAGCGGCGCATTGCGCCGCAGGCGGTTCTCCGCTTCAAGGAACGGATTCGAGAGCTGACACGGCGCACACGCGGAATCAGTATCGAGCGGATGGTCGGAGAGCTCCGCACCTACATGCTCGGATGGCGGGGATACTTCGGCTTCTGTGAGACCCCCAGCATACTCAGGGACTTGGATGGATGGACCCGAAGGCGTCTGCGCTGCCTTCTGTGGAAGCAGTGGAAACGCGGGAAGGTCCGCTTCAAGGAACTGAGGTCGCGGGGAATCGGCAAAGCCCTGGCCGCACAAACGGCCGGAAGCGCACATGGACCATGGAGGCTGAGTAACAGCCCCGCGCTGGCCCATGCGCTGCCGAATGCTTTCTTCGACTCCCTCGGCTTTCCGTCGCTTGCCACATGAGCGCTCAATCTTGCCGAACCGCCGTATGCGGACCCGCATGTACGGTGGTGTGACAGGGAAAGCCCGTGAGGGCTCACCTATGTCGATTGCTTGTCCTTACTTGCTGAGACCGATTGTTACGTCAGTCCCTTTTCTGTTGATCTTGAAGCTCACGTCTTTCTTCGTAGAGTCGTTCAGAAACTTGTAGAAATCCATGATGGTATGGACATCACGCCCGTTGATCTGGTTGATGACATCCCCTGGTCGCAGACCGGCAATCGACGCCGGGCTTTCATTGTCGGCAGAGTCACTGCCGGGCAGGTAGGCGACGACCACTCCCTCCAGGCCTTTTGCCAGGCCCGCGTCCTGCCTGATCTGATCGTTGATGCGGACCACGGTGACGCCCGGCCAGAGGTATTTGTACGAGGTGACGTCGCTCGTGTCGTCCGGCCGCACGCCAAGCTTGATGGGGAGCTTCATCTTTTCCCCGTAGCGAACGATTTCGAAGTCATACGGTCGGCCCGCAAGGAGGTCTCCCACCGCCTGGATCAGGTGGTCCCTGTCCGGGATGTCCTGGCCGTTCACACGAGTGATGTAGTCCCCGGGAAGCATCCCGGCTTTCTCAGCGGGGGAGTTGTGATAGACGTTGATGACCAGCGCGCCTTTGACTCCCGCCACGCTGAGGTCTTTCGCAACCCCGGGGTAGGAGTCGTTGTTCGGGTCAGCCGTCTGGATGTCATCCGGCATGACTCCAAGCCACCCGTATTCCACTTTTCCCTTGGAGATGAAATCGTCGATGGCCTTCTTGGCATTGTTGACGGGGATGGCGAACCCCAGCCCCACGTTGCCTCCGGTCGGCGCCGCAATCCAGGTATTGATGCCCACCACCTCACCCTTGACGTTCACCAGGGCGCCGCCGGAGTTGCCCTGGTTGATGGCCGCATCAGTCTGGATGTAGTCGGTGTTCGGAGCCACCTGCCCGCTGGGGCCGCGCCTTCCCAGCGCGCTCACAATGCCCATGGTGATGGTGTTTTCGAAGCCAAGCGGGTTGCCCACGGCAAGCACGATGTCACCGACCTGCAGCTCATTGGAGTCGCCGAGGTCTGCCACGGGGAATGCGTCCCTGCTGTCGAAGGAAACAACGGCAAGGTCCCTGCGGGGGTCCGTGCCCACAACCTTGGCCTTGAAAATCCGCTGGTCGGAAAGCTTCACGCTGATGTTTGTGGCCGCGTCAACGACATGGTTGTTCGTGAGGACGAAATACGCTCCGCCCGCCTTCTTGACCACGATCCCCGATCCCAGGCCGCTTCTCCTGAACTGGCGGTCTCCTCCTTTGCCTCCGCCCGGGGGCTGGTTGAAAAACCAGTCGAAGGGCGACTGCATGGGAGCCTGCTGCTTCACCACCTCCGTCACATCGATCTCGACAACCACGGGAAGGACTTTTTTGGCTACTTCCCGAAACGAGTATTGGATGGTTTCAAGATTCTTCGTCGCTTCCGCCAGAGCCTGCGGGTCGGGCGCGCTTGTAAGCGTGCCGGTTTGCGACCCGCCCTGGCCGCTCACCTTCTCCGCTCTGCCCGATGAAAACAGAGGGCCCGAGGCCAGGAGCAGTGCCGCAAGGGCGACGAGAGCCACCCGGGCGGTCCTTTTTCTCATGGAATCACCTCCCTTGAAAGTATACAAATGAAAAGATATAGAATCCCTGCCGCGAAATGCCAATGCCATTGTTAATTTTCCTTAATCTGGTATCATGGGCCACGCGAATAGTCCATGCCAGGGCAGCGCGACCATGAACAACCAGCAGATCAAGACAACCCTGCAGGCCCTTCGCCCGACCAAACAGGACTTCACGGTGATACTCTCCGGCAAGAAAAGCCGCAAGGTCCACGGCCTGTACAAGCCGGACAGCCGTGAGATCATCATCCACAACAAGAACTTCACCAATGACAACGAGCTCATGTATACGGCCATCCATGAATATGCCCACCACATCCAGTTCACCACATCTGCGACTCCTCCTTCGGCGCGCACTCATACCACCGCGTTCTGGAACCTTTTTCATACACTGCTGTTCGAAGCGGAGGAAAAGGGAATCTACAGGAATCCGTTCGAGCAGATCGAGGAGCTGCGCGACCTGACGCGGCGCATCCGTGAAAAGTTCCTGGCGGCCAGCGGTTCCATGATGAAAGAGCTGGGGAAGCTGCTCATCCAGGCGCACGGCATCTGCGAGAGTCACGGCACCAGCTTCTCCGACTACCTGGACAGGGTCCTCTCCCTGCCGCGTACCAGCGCGCAGCTCATCATGAAGGCCCACACCCTGGACATCGACCCCAGGGTCGGGTTCGAGAACATGCGAAGCCTGGCCGCAATCCGCGACGACGGCCAACGGGGGCGGGCGCAGGCGGAGCTTCTGGAGGGGCACAGCCCCGATATGGTGAAGGCGAAGTTCACCGAGCGCCCGGTGGCCCGTGATCCCCGTCAGGCCCTGGTGCAGGAGAGGGAGCGTCTCGAGAGGATGATTGATCGCCTTAAAAAGCGTCTCGCGGAAATTGAAAAGCGAATTGAAGCGGCCGGGCAAGAGTGAGAAATCATCATCTCGGCAGGCACGCAGGCATGATGTACTTCTTCAGCAGGTCGGTCTCCGGATCGTTGTTGTCAATGTGCGCCGTGAACACCACAACCATGTCGAGGCCGGGGACGACGAAGATGCTCTGTCCGTAGCGGCCAAGCGCCGCGTAGAAAGAAAGGGACGGATCCACCCACCACTGGTATCCGTATTGCCAGTTGCCGTCAGCCTTGATATGCGGCTGAGTCGAATCGCGGACCCACGCGGCGGGGACGACTTGTTTTCCCTCCCACATGCCGCCGTGAAGATAGAGGTAGCCAAGCTTCGCCATGTCGCGGGGAGTAACAGACAGGCCCCAGCCGCCGATGGGAATGTTCGAAGGATCTCGATCCCAGCTCGGGTCCTTGATTCCAAGAGGGCCGAAGAGGTTTGAGCGGGCGAAGTCGTAGGTGTTCATGCCGCTGGTCTTCTGAATGATGGCTGAAAGAATATGCGAGCATCCGGAGTTGTAGTTGAACATCAGTCCCGGCCGGATCACCATGGGCAGGTCCAGAACGAACTTCACCCAGTCCCGCGAAGTTGAGTACAGGCGGCTATACGTCTCATCGGCCTCCAGCCAGTTCAGCCCCGAGCTCATGGTAAGGAGGTTCTCCACCGTCATCGCCTGCTTGGAAGAGTCAGGGTCCGCAACGTTCTGGTCCGGGAAATAGCCCAGAACCGGCCGATTCACGTCGGCAATGTAATGCTTGTCGATTGCAATCCCCACGAGGGCGGAGATGAAGCTCTTTGTGCACGAAAAAAGGGGATGGACCGATGAGGCATCGTAGGGCGCGAAATACTTTTCCAAAACGATGTAGCCGTGACGGATGACCAACAGGCTGTGAAGTGAAAGTTTCTGCCTTCGAGCGGATTCCAGCGCTGCTTCCAATCGGGCTGCGTCCATGCCCTGATCTTCGGGAATCGAGGTGCTCCATCCGCTGGTGGGCCAGACATATTCTCCTGTTACCTTCACGGTTGCACCTTTCCCGGGGGGGTGAGTGGTAATCCTGACTTGCTTTGTCGGGGCGGTTTTCCCCGAGCATGAGGTCAGCAAGAGCGCGGCCAGGACAACGCCCGATACTATCCGGATGTTCTGCATATGTCTGTTGCGGCCAGGTCTGACAGTTAAGAGCGCCGCGTGGCGGCGTAGGCGCGCAAGTCTTCCGCGCGCGTGAAAGCCATGCACGCGCAGCTTTCAGCGATTTCTGCGATCATACCACCGGGAAGCGCGTCAAGGAAAGCACGTGGCGCGAGCGCGCCTTCGAACATTCGCCTGGCGGCGCCAAGCAGGTCGCGGAAGCCGTCTGATCCAAGGTGCAGGTAAATGAAAAGAGAGAGCGGGGAGTTTTGAAGGTCGAAGCTGGATGCGCTTGCCCTTCCATAGGCCAGGAGGTCATGCAGCGCCTTGTCCACATGCTGGCCCGCGGGAGGCTTGTCCTCCGGCAGGTAGTCCTCCAGCCTGCTTCCCTTCTGTGTCGCCTCGATTTCGCCCATGAAAAGAGACACAGGCGCGTCTCCGCCGCTGATCTCCGCCAGCGCCTCGAGGATGGCCGCCGTGAGAAGCTTGATGCCCAGGTACTCGCTGGCCGTGGAGACGTTACGCTCGCCCCTGCGCTGCATTTGGCGGTACTCGCTGTCAGGCGGCGCCCCGTCGTACTGGGCGAAGATGGTGGCAGGGTCCAGAGCACGGAGGAAGCCCTCCATCTTTTGAAGGGCCACGCGGTAGCTCTTGATGGAGTAGACTCCCTGGGTCCGGAGAGAGGGGTTTGTCTCTGGAAGGAGCTTCCATGTGTTGTCGAGGAACTTTGTCACGTCTTTCTCGGCAAAATTCGCGACGTCACGGTTGGCGAAAGTGACGGCCCAGCGGACTGCCTGTTCGGTTTTTTCCTGGCTCAGCCCCAGGTGCAGGTCGCTATTCGCAACGCGGAGGCGCTGATCGAGGTTCTGGGCCGGCGTGCGGCCGCTTGCATCGCGCGGGCGAAAAGGAATGGTGGCTTCGATACATGCCACAGCCAGGATCAGGTCTTCCACCTTTACCACGGACCCGAGCTTCCTGCACATCACAAGGGCGCTCAGGAACTCGTTCATGCCGCCGAAAGGCGCAAGTTTCTGTCCTTGCTTGACGTCGAAAACCGTCATGCACAGCAGGAGCAGCCTGTCTGGCTGAGCGATATCAGGCTTGAGCCGAAGCCCGTTGTCCCAGGGCTGGATTGTCGATTCCAGGGCCTCCGCAATCTGTGGAATGAAACCGTGGTCGATCTGGTAGTAGACCAGGTCATGAAAGAGTGCCGCAAGCGTCATGTAGGGGTTGCCGGGGTCGACCAGAGCGAAGACGTGCTCAGGGGTATGGAAGCTCCTTGCCTCCGCGGTCATCGCCTGGTTGATCATAATGGCGGTCCGCTCCACGTCCGCCAACGGCATCCTGACCCCCAGCTCGTCGAGAGCCGTTTGAAGGAACTGAATGGACCGGTGGATGGTGCCCACCGGCGGACGAATAGAAGGCTTTGAGGCAGGCCGGGGTTTTCGCACAGACGGTTGTTTGGCGGCGGCTCGCATAGGCTTTCAGCCCAAAACGTACACTACCCGGAGGCCGGAGACAAGGGAACACGGAAGACTATGAAAGGTTGAAATCCCAGTATTATCGTGATATTCTGTATTTAATAAGAAATCTCAAATTAAAAGGGTTCATCTAAAAAAGGAGCTTTATGTGATAAGTCACAGAACACGTCAGGTTCGCTCGGACAATCATTATCATCAGACTTGACGGCGCGCTTTTGCTGCTGAGCTCATGCAAAAGCCGAGTCAACGAGGCGCTGCACGCTTCCTCGCGTGCGCTGGCCTGATAGTCATCCTCTCCGCAGTTCTCGCAGTTTCGGGCATGGTCCTGCGCGGCATTGCAGAGCTTCGCGCTCGGGTTCAAGACATAGAAGCACGTGGCCAGGAGCGGGAGGCACGGCTTGAATCCGAGGTTGAAGGCATTTCCGAGCGATTGGGTGATTTTTCGGGCGGTATGCGAAGCGAGATTGCGGCTGCCCGACGCGGATCTCGCGGGGAAATGAGCCGGCTGGGAAATAGTCTGTCCAGCTCCATTTCCGCTGTCCAGGGAAAGCTGGACCAGATGACCAGCCAGTTGAGCAGGGCATCGCCGGAAACCGTTGCTGCGGCAAGGCCTGCGGAGAAGCCTCCCGAAAACCCGGCGCCGGAGGTGGCGCCAGTGGAGTCCGAGGCATCCAGCCAGGACCTGCGCATCCTCCGGCAATTGCATGAAGGGAAGGCCCTTTTTGAAACGGCGAAATACGCGCAGGCACAGAAGCGCTTTCATGCCGTGCTTGTTGTCCAGCCGGACAACACGGATGCCAGGCTCTACTACGCGGCCAGCCTCTATCGAGCCAACCCGGCGGATGCAAGTGCCTATCCGACAATCGAGAAAAACCTTCGTACTGTTCTTTCAAGTGATGGAGAGAATCCTCTTGCACTCG
Organism: uncultured Spirochaetota bacterium; assembly: GCA_963710335.1. Lineage (GTDB taxonomy): Bacteria > Spirochaetota > Spirochaetia > SZUA-6 > Fen-1364 > Fen-1364. The sequence continues at coordinate 116,320 of CAVQAA010000021.1, read as the reverse complement.
AAACTTTCGCAATGGTCGCCGTGGAACGGCAGAAGTGGCCGGACGCAATTGACTACCTAAGGCGTCTCATAACTGTGAGACCTGAGAATGTGTCGTTTCTGAAAACTGCCGGATACTGCGTTCTCAAGGCTGGAGACGTTGAAAGCGCTCGTGACTACTTCCAGTCGGCAAGCAATCACGCGCCTGTCGATGTGGAAGCGCTCTCCTTGTTGGGAGATTGTGAGTCGAATCTGGGGAACGCGGAAAAAGCAGAAGATAGCTGGAAGAGCGCTTTGTCGGCCATCGATCCTCGGGCCGCTGGAAGCTCCCGAGTGGAGGCGACGCTTCGTGAGAAACTGGCTCGCTCCACCTACGACCGCGGAGCCTATGAAGAGAGTCTGGCGTTTGCGCACGAAGGTGACCGGCAGAGCGAATCCGCTCTTCTTCGCGCCTACGAGGGATTGAGCCTTGTTGGTCTTGGAAGGACAAACCAAGGAGTTGAACTCCTCAGGGAGGTCGCTTCGTCAACTGACCAGCAAGCTGCTTCGCTGGCTGAAAAGGGCCTCAAGGAGAGCGGTCAATGAGGTTGATGCACTCGGCAAGACGAAGGGATCTTCTCATCGCTTTTCTCGCGCTGGTGCTGGGAGGAAATGTCGGAGCCCTCGCTGTTTACCTGGCACCCATTGCTTACCATGACGAAAGTGGCGCGGAGAGCGAGGGCTCAAGGCGACCGTCCGAGGACCTCTTCCGGAGGTTTGTCAAAGCAGAATTGAATCAGTCCGTAGTCTTTCGCAAAGTGGACGGCGCAGGCCAGTCGCCCCCGGAATCATTCCTGGATGCTGCTAGGCTCTGCGAATCCCAGGGCTACTCCTATTTACTCTATGGATTCGTGAAGCGCACTTCCTATTCCTATTACGCGGAAGTGAAGCTCCTTTCCCGGGAGCGCAAGGATATTGCTTCGGCTTTCATTGACAGTGACGACGACCAGCATTACGAGCGGTTTGTAGATGATCTTTGCGGCAAGATTATTGCCTATTTCCGGGACGACCTGGGAATGGGACCGCCGCGCCCACAGGACAGGCCGGCGAGGAACATCCTGACCCTTCCAGTCAACCTGGGCTACTGGACGCCTATGGGCGGCTGGAACGCCTCCATGTCAGGCCTGGTTTGCGCGGACGTGGGCATCAGGTTCGTGCCGATGATGCCGCTGTTTCATATCTGGAACACTCCGGGTTTCCTTGCCCTTGGGCTGGATGCCGAGTACGGCCTGGGCATGAATCAACCAGGGCTGGAACCCTTTTTCCTTCATGCCGTCAGGCTGCGCCTGCCGGTTGAAGCTTTCCTGGACCTCGGGAACAGCAGCAGGCTCGGGCTCGGTCTGGGCCCGCTTCTTGAAATCGACACAATGCTTCAATCACGGCTCTACAGCTCCACGCTCACAGCGACAACCGTCACTCCAGGGGTCTCGTTTTCCATTCGGTACCAATACGCTCTTTCCCGTTCGTTGTCTCTCGGCCTTGCCAATATTCTCGATGTTGCCTTCTATTCGCAGCCCCTGGTGATGTTTTCTCCGCGGCTTTCCTTTGATTTCCGGCTTGCCGGCAGCTCGGAGTTGCAAAAATGAAAAAATATAGCCTCCTCCCGTCGATCCTGGCTTTGGTAATGGCCGCACTGCTTGCCGGGTCATGCGGCGAGGGCCTCCTCACCAATATGAACAGGACGCTGGCAGATCCGGTTCTTGAAGTTCCCGTCGTGACCTCTTTTGTCTACGAAAATCGCATCGATGTTTCGTGGTCCAGTGATCCTGGCGCGGATATATATGTCCTGGAACGGGCTTTGGATGCCGCTTCTCCGGCCTATTCCGTGGTCTACCAGGGAACTAGACTGTGCTATTCAGATGCGGATTGCGCCGATCAGGTGCGCTATCTCTATCGCCTGACAAAGGTGCGGGGAAACAAGAGCTTCGGCCCGTCCGACGCCGCACTGGGGGTTGCCAGCTCTGTCTGCCAGGACGCGCAGGAGCCTGACGACTGTGACGCCCAGGCCGCGTTCTTGCAGTCGACGCTGGCCGCCAACCTTTTTTATTACACTACCGTGTTCCAGCAACACAACGCGCCGCTTGTGAGCCAGGATGCTGATTGGTATTCGGTGGAAGTTCCAGCAAACAGCACGGCGAACATCGTCGTCACGCAGATTCAACCGGAGCTCGGGGCGGGAGAGACAAATGCTTGGATGTATTTCTACCTGAAAGGGCAATTCGAGGATGAGATCAGGAACTCCCTGCCCATTGCCGTTACAAACTACTCGAATGTAAAAGCGCAGTTTCTCTTCAAGATCCGCCCCGTTCCTTCGCGCTTCCCGGCAAACGGTGGGGGATCCCTTGTTGACTTTACAGTCAAGCTCTACAGCATCACGGGCAATTAGGAAATCGGCGATGTGGAAGATAGTGAGAATAGTTGTCCTGCCTTTCGTCGTTTTGTTTCCCATGGGCTGCCCGGCTCCGATAGGAGAGGAGAAAGCCCCGCCGGATCAGCCGGCTGGGAATGCTGAGGAAAGAAGCGATCTTTTCGCTGCCCAGCAGGACGGCAGCTTCGTTTTCACCACGAACGACACGGCCTACTGGGGACCGTACGGCTTTACCCTGTGGGCCGTCATGCCTGGTCTTTCGCAGCCCGTATTCACGCAAAGGGACGTCACTCTCACAAAGGACAGCGGAAACGCAACTGCCGGCTACGGGATTGTGTTTTGCCAGTACGACTCAGGCAATCAGTCGCACGATGAGACCATGCTGGTGGTGCTGATCAACACCCAGCAGCAGTACTCCGTTGGAGAGGCAACGGGCTCCGCGTACTCCCCTTATACCAGTCCGATCTGGGTGCAGGACCTGCATCTTTCAAAAGGCTACGGCATGTCAAACAGAATGCTTGTAACCCGGGATTCAGGCGGGCTCTTTACCTTAACGCTCAACGGAACCCAGGTGATGACTTTCCATGATGGAAGAACGCCGGCGCAATCAGGGGGCGGGGGAGGGTATATCGCCGTCATCTCGCCGCAGGACAGTTTTCCGTCAATTCCGGTCAGCGTCAGCTACAAGGATAACTGAAAATGAAAGACATTAAAAAAGTCCTGGTGGGAACGGATCAACTTTTTGCGCTTTTCGTCCTGCTCTGCTTTGTCATGGGCCAGTATCCCTTGGTTGCGGAAAGGCGCACAGGCTCGGCTCCTGCCTCAACCTTCTTCGCAGCCCCCTGTTCCGTTTATTTCGCGCGGGGCCAGCCCCAAGATCGCTCGAGTCATCCAGCCGCAGGAAAACGCGGTCCTCGAGCTGGATGGCGTCCGCCTGGAAGTGCCTGCCGGCGCTGTGAAGCACAGCATGCAGTTCTCGATCACACGGCTTGCAGGAATTGGCCAGCTGGATGAAGGAATGAGCAACGCCACCAATGGAGCAACTGGATACCGCTTCGAGCCGCATGGGACTCATTTCGTGAAGCCGGTGCGCATAACAATACCGTTCGACCCATCGATCAAAAGTTCCGAGACTGCCCTGTCGAACCTCTACACATATTTCCATGACGTCGTGCTGGGGAGGTGGGAAAGACTGGAGAGGGAGAGCATCGACAAGCGCGCTGGAACCATTACCAGTCTTTCCAGTCATTTCACGGACATGATAAATGCCACTCTGAGGCTCCCGGAGGGGCCTCAGCCAATCCAGTACGACGTAAACTCCATCAAGAACCTGGAGGCCGCAAATCCCAGCGAATGCGTCCCGCTTCCCGATGGGCCGGAGCCCGGACCTTTTGGAGCTGCCTCGTTCAGGATACCACTGCGGCTCCCGCCCGGACGCGGAGCGGCCAGTCCCCAGCTGGCGCTGCGCTACTCCAGTGAAAGAGGAGAAAGCTGGCTCGGTAAAGGCTTCGATATCGAGGTGCCGGCCATTACCATCGATACGCGATTCGGACTTCCTGCCTATAACGGGGCTGACCGCTACAGCATGGAGGGAGAGGAGTTGCTGCAGGTGGACACGGACAGGGACGGCTCCCTCCTTTTCCGTCCGCGCGTCGAAAAAAGTTTTGCCCGTATCAGATGGTATGGAGCAAGCGGAGCGGGTCGGGGTGATGACTACTGGCAGGTAACTGAGAAGAATGGAACAATCCGAGAGTACGGCCACACGGACGCGCAGGCCTGGCTGGGACCAGATCGCGCTGATCGCGGAAAGACCTTTGTCTGGTACCTGAGCAAAGTGAAGGACAGCTTCGGGAATACGACCAACTATTCTTACGTGAACGGTCTGGGCTTTCCTGTCGGCCCGCACAACTACACGTACCTTTCAGACATTCGGTACGCAGGCTACGAGAAAAGCGGAGACCAGGGGGCCTTTCGGGTCAACTTCGAGCTGGAAGGAACTGATCGGGAGGATCGAAGGCTGGACTGCCGAGGGGCATTTCCATCCAAGCTGGCGCGGCGGCTGCAAAGGGTCAACCTGTATTATAAGGACGCCCTTGTGCGCACATACCAGTTCAGCTACAAGTACAACGAGTTCGGGCAGTCCCTCCTGAGCGGCTATACCGAAGCCGACGGCGCCGGATCATCTCCGTTCTATAGCTACTCTTTTGATTATTACGCGCTGGGGACGCATGACGGCGGGGCAGGGTTCGACGCTTTCGGGCCAGAAGAGCAATGGACCATCCAGGGCGGGGGCCATGAGTTCAGCGGCCTGCACTCCACCGCGACCACATCAATTGGCGGGGACCTCTATCTTGGGCTGGAGTTCTTTCTTCCTATCCCTTTCATTGGAAAACAGACCGTGGCGAAGTTCGGTGTGCGCGGAGGGATCCAGTTCTCCTCCGGGGGAACCAAGGGAACCTTCATGGACGCAAACGGAGACGGGCTGCCGGACATGGTCTGGAGTAGCGGCGGTACTCTGTTGGCGTATCTGAACACCGGATCAGGGTTCGACACAACGAATCCTTTTACCATGTCGGGCTTGCCGGGCAACATGGATCAGGAGAGACAGAGCTCCTTCAGCTTCGGGGCTTCGGCAGGTCTGTTGGGGCAAGGCGGAGCCATTACGTGGCAGGAATCCTGGTCCCAGGGACTGACTGCATTCATGGACGTCAATGGTGACGGGTTTGCAGACTTTATCAGCTCCGGCAGCAGTGGGTTCGGGTTGAACAACGGCGGCGTTTTGATCCCCACGGGATGGTCGGGCGAGACACCGCCGCTCCATGGGGCCAAGGGATCTCTGAGCAATGACACGTATGAAAGAACGTACTACGTCGAGGATCCCTTCCGTGCGTGGAAAGCCTTCCGCTCGGGAACAATCGTCGTGGATCAGCAGGCAAGCCTCCTTCAGCCGACGTCCAAGAGCGATGTATCCCTTCTGACAGATCCGCCATCTGGGCAGCCAGTGCCGGCCCCCATTCATCTGATGCCGGGCAATACGAACGCCAGCAACCATGGGCAGCAGTTTTCAATGAACGCGGGGGACAGGATCTACTTTCACTCCAATCCAGGCAGCCCGCCGGGCAATTCGGATGAGGAGGCAAGCCAGAGAGCGAAATGGAACATCGGAATCCGATATACAAGCATCAAATTGTTCGAGCGTCTCAAGGATGGGGCGAGGTTCAAGCCGCCGGTATCCAACGACAATCAATACCCGTTCGGAGACGGACGGTATGAGCCCATCTATGTTCCAGAGTATTCCAGAAGCAATAACACGACCGTATACAAACTGAAGCCTGATTGGGAGAGCCTCGGAGAGAGCGTTCTCGGAAGCGTCTATGATGCGATGATTGAGCACGGGTATTTCGTCCCGCGCCGGGCTCCCGAGAATCTTTTCAGGATGGTGCTTGCCAACGCGGCCGCAGATAGGAAAGTGATCATTCTATCACCGGTGAGAACATATAAAGACGCCGACCAACAAGAGCAAACAATAGCAAGCGTTCTCGCTGAACAAGCCATCCTGGAGGGGTTCAGCTATGAGCCTGAGACCGCCTCCTTCATTTGGAACAATGATGTTCAACTGAACAGCAGCGCTACCAGCGATTCTCTTTTCATGGACTACGTGAAAGATGCTCTAAGCTTCGAGCAGAAGAAGAACATGGTCTGGTGCCAAAAGGTCAACTCTCCCGACCCCGCGCATGTTCGGGAGTTTGCCGACCATTCCGTCGGTTATGAGGAGACAAGCCTTTCTCAGCCGCTTGCCGCCGTCATTCCGGCAAATGGGGCCCAGGGCAACCTGCTGCCTGACAAAGGACTGCTGTTGGAAACAACCTGCAATCTGGACGGCACCAATGCGGAGCGCTTGTGGTTAAGAAAAAGCTCCGGCGGCCAATGGGTCGACCTTGCGCGTGAAAGCGCCCGACCTGAGAACCCCGGCCAGACGGCAATCGAGCCAGGGCAAGCATCCGCTGTCATGGGCTCGGATTCCATTGCAGTGACAATCAATGATCACGGCGTAAGCCGTTCGTTCTTGTTTACGGGCAAGAGTCTCGTTCAGCAGCTTTCCGGCTCCCTTTACGAAGGACCCGTAAGCGCAGCCATACTTTCGAGCCAGGTCTTTTCAACGCAAGGATGCTCCGTGATACCTGCCGCTTCGTGGGTAGCGCTTACTGGCAACAGTGACCCGGCGAACTCGAATTTCAAGTTATTGACGCCTTGCTACGCCCTGGCCGAAGATGGAGACTACCATCTTACCGATTCATCGACCTACACGACCGATGCCCTCTTCGCGGCCCTTCATGCTTTGCGGGAAGCCTGGGTGCAGGAGAACAGCATATTCTCTTCCAATCCTGCCGGCACACTTCGCCTGGTACTCCTCGCGCAGGTCCAGATGGAGACCTTCACGGCCATTTTTCCGTCACACCAGTCGCAACTGGCGGGTTGCTTCACTCGGATAGCAGACAGTGCGGATGGAACCGTCTGGTACTATCAGAATACGGGCCTCAGCGCCGGTGATCTGAGCCTTGTTCGAAGCGCAATGGAGCGCTATCGAAGGGATGCGGAATTGTTTCCTTATTATACGTATGACTCCGCAGGCGATGCGTGGAAACTCAAAGCTGATGTCCCATCAAACCAGCCCGCCTCTGACCGTGTAATCCAGGTCATGGATGCCTGTGAGATACAGACCTGGACCGCCCTTCAAAAGAGCATCAGGTACGCTTCTGAACAATCCCTCGCTGTGGTGGCACGGGTAGATCTCCCCGAAGGAGCCGTAGAGGAAGACATCGGGCCTACTGGAAACGGCGGGTCGGCGGTCGGGGAGGATGTCAGTGTGGTTCTGGTGCCTGTCTTCCAGGCCGGCACGGGAAATACGATTGTGTCGCCGCACTACCTGCACAACTTTGATTCGCTCTCAGACTATTCATCTCAGAATCTCGTAGTCTTCCCTACGGATGCAGATGGGAATGTCTTGTTTCCTGGTGATGATACGCTCGCCGGCGGCGTGCACGGTTGGTACTATGGCTTGTGGTCCGGATATTTCGAATGGGACCGCGCCAAGATAGGAAAGGAGTCGACCACAGAAAAAGGCGACTCGAAGCCTCCATATTCCGTTACCATGAGCCCGAACAAGAAATCGGATGGCACAGTTCAAATCACCACCTGCGGGCGGCAAAATACGCTACCTGTCTCACCGGACGCCTGGGTCGGAAATGTGTCGTCGTACTCCGACGTTACCACCGGCCCTGGCCTTTCCAACACCACTACTGAGTATAGGTTCGCCGCGTTCATAATCGGCGACGATTTTGCCATCGCCAGAAACGGCGGGGATTCCTATTACCGGATGCCACGAGGAGCAACTGGCGGCGGCGGTAGTCTTCCATTCATACGTGGCAGCCACGCCTCCGCCATTGACCAGTGTGGAAATCTTGGTCTCGGCGGACTGGGTGTCTCAGGCAGCAAGAACTCGAGCAGTTCGTGGCAATACCAGGCGATCATGGATCTGAACGGAGATCGATACCCCGAGCTGGTGTCCTTCCCCGACTCAGGAGACGGAGCCTCAAGCTTTGCTGTTGTCGAAGGAACGGGCCAGGGTTTTGGCAGAACTGTCGACTACACGCTGCGGGGGGGAGGCCGCCTCGCCAAGTACGATACGGTCAGTTACGGCTTTGGCGCGTCGTTCGGGTCTTCCTCCGGCGGGCTCTTTGCACTGTCCGATCCCAAGGGAAAAACGGAATCTGTCTCGGTGATAAAGCCTGAGCCGTCCGGAAGCGCGAGCGTGAGCGGCAGCTACGGATCAACTGTGCAATCAGAAGGATTTTTCGACATGAATGGTGACGGTCTTCCAGACCATGTGAGCCGCTGCGGCGCAGGTAATTATCTAGTTGCCCTTAACAGGGGCGACGGGACATTCGTTGACCCGGTGGACTGGGGAAGCGGTCTGTCAATCGCTACATTTCCGGATTTGCTTGACTTGAAGAATTGCACAGATGGTGTGTCAACGACCGGAGCGGGGAGCTTTGGAGCTTCCGCGGGATTCTCGGCGTCGATCGTTGGCGTGTCGGCGGGATATAATGGCACTACCAACCAAACATTCTCAACCTTGGCTGATGTCAACGGTGACGATCTGCCGGACCAGGTAGTCAAAGTCAAGAGTGAGCCTTTTTTTCATGTGCGTTACAACCTTGGCGATCACTTTTCCGAAGAGGTGCGCCTGTATCGTCCCGAGTGGAACTTCTCAAGCTCCGGGTTGAGGGACAATATCAACCAGGATCTCAACAAGCTCAAAGATGGCCTTAGGGGCGTGGACATTCCTGGAGGCTCTCCTGGCCAACCGGGTGGCCTCCCATCGTCCAGTGACAACAAGCTTGGCGCCGCATTTGACCCTTTCAGCTTGGATGACGACTTGGAGTATTCCACTGGCGCAAGTTTCACGATCAGTGGGAACATCAGCATTGATATCAGCTTCTGGCTGCTGGCCCTGAACATAACTCCCGGCCTCAACGGCAGTGTCGCCACAACCTCGGCAAGCCTCAAGTTCACGGACGTGGATGGGGATGGCTTGCCGGACCACGCCATGAAGCTGCCCAACGAGACGTTCCTTCGAGTCAAACGCAATCTGAGCGGCAAGGTCGGCCTTTTGAGAACCATCAATTTGCCGCAAGGGGGAACTTTCGCTTTCGAATACACGCGGGTCGGCAACACCGTCAGGATGCCGCAGAGCAAGTGGGTGCTGAGCACTTTCACGCGTGACGACGGGATCTCTACCATGTCCGCAGCCCCGATAGATCGGGGCGTACGAATGTATGTCGAGACATACGGCTATTCCGGCGGCTATTACGACCGCTGGGAACGCCTCTTTTTCGGATTTGCCGAGGTCACGGCTACCAGAGCCAACGGGGCAGTTGCCGTGACTCGGTACCTCAACAACGACTACTACACGCGCGGCATGAGCAGCGGAAGCGAGCTGAAAGGACCAGATGCGCGCGGAGATGTTGTAATCTATCAAAAGACTACCACCGACGTGCAGAAAAGGCTTGAAACCAAGGTTCGAAAGTCGACAACGCTGGTCGTGGAAATATACTTCCCAGCGGTGGCTGCGGACGCGAGCAGGCAGTACGAGCCGGGAACTTCTCGATATGTCGAGACAACACGGGATTTCTCCTACGACCAGTTCGGGAACGTGATAGACATGTACGACAACGGCAGCTTGAGCGAATCGGCACAACGTGTCCATGCCCGCATTGCCTACGACTATAGCATCACAGGGGCGGACTACCAGAAGCAGAGCCCAACCAGCATCCGAGTGGAGGACTCCATCGGCAATCTCATGAGACTTCGACAGGGCGTTTACGGAAGCAGCGGCGAGCTCTTACGGATGGACCAATATGAGTCGCCGGTAGATTTCCATTCGTATACAATCGCCTACGATCAATACGGGAACCTTGCCAGTATTTCTGATCCGAAGGGATACACGGCCGCTTGGACCTACGACGACCAGGTGCACGCGTACGAAACACTGATTCGTATCTTCAACAACAGAGCGGGTAGCTCTGAATCCGATTCGAACGTGGAATGGGACTACACTCTGGGCAGGAAAACTGCGGAAGTAGACCAAAACGACCAGCGCATGAGCTACACATTTGATACCTTTGGTCGTCTAGTGGAAATCAGAAGCCCCTACGATACCGGCGACACGCCCGCTGTACGCTACCAGTATAACACTGCTTCCTTCCCCTGGACAGCAGTTACATTCAACAAGTTGCTTTACGATCCCTCAGACGCTCAGACAATTCAGACCGCAATTGCTATTGACGGACTGGGGCGTGCCTCCCAGACCGCGAAACAGGGCGAGCGACGGGACGATAATGGACTGCGAAGCATAGGCTGGAACCTCTCGGGAGCAATTGCCTACGACGCAAACGGCCGCGTGGTCCAGGAAGGCCAGCCGCAATTTGCCCTTGGCTCGGAGCTCCCCGCCCTTGGGACGATGAAGAATCCCACGACGAAAGCCTACGACGCCCAGGACCGGGTCATTCAGCAGGTCCTGCCGGATGACTCCATCATGACAAGCACATTCCTTGTAAGCTCCGATGGTACACGGCTGGTTGAGCGCGCCACTGATCCGCTTGGCAACTCTGAAGAACGTGAGTCTGACGGAAGAGGGAATATCGCCAAAGTGGTTCGGCTGAACAAGGACGGCGCCCAGCTCATGAGCGCGACCTACCAGTATGACGGTTTGAGCCAGATCCTTGCCGCGGTGGATAGCCGCGGTAATGCAGTCAGGGTTGGATACGATCTTCTGGGAAGGAGGACAAGCCTGCAAAGCCCGGACGCTGGAATCATCACCATGAGGTATGACGAATCCGGCAACTTGGCGCAGAAAATCACCTCAGCGCTGAGAAGTAAAGGGGCGGCAATCGACTACCAGTACGACGGGTTGAACCGATTGCTTGCCATCACCTACTCCGATAGCGTTGGGGTGAATTACAGCTACGGGGAGCCGAGGGCAGCGAACAACGGTGCAGGAAGGCTCCTCCGGCGTCAGGATGAGACTGGCACGGTGAGCTACCAGTACGGCAAGCTGGGTGAGGTAACCCAGATGATCCGTAGCATCAATCGGTTGGCACCGCTTGAGCCTGCGGTGAGTGCAACCTTCGCTTACAGCTGGGATTACCTGGGAAGGCTGCAACAGATCACTTACCCCGATGAGGAAGTGGTGAGTTACGGATATGACCCAGGAGGGCAGGTGCAGAAAGTCACCGGAATGCACTGGGGCCAGAGAACGGAGTACGTAAGAGATATCGGCTACGACGAGTTCGGGCAAAGGAGCTACATCGAGTATGGAAACGGGACGCGAACGCGCTACGCCTACGATCCTGCCCGCAGGTGGCTGACAAGCATCTCCACACAGAGCCAGTGGGGGGTGTCGCTGCAGAACATGAGCTATCGGTTCGACCTTGTGGGAAACATCCTGGGCTACCAGAATGACAGCGCCACTTACTCCACTGCTCAGAGCTACGGCTATGATGAGCTGTATCAACTGGTGAGGGCTCAAGGGACAAGCAGCTATCACCCGTACGGGTTGAACGAATACACAAGCAGCTACCGGCAGAGCTTTGGCTTTGATGAGATAGGAAACATGAGCCAGAAGGACAGTAGCTGCACCACCAGCCCCTCGCAGAGTGTGGGCACGGAGCTGAATTACAGCATGAGCTACAGCTACTACGCGGGGAAGGCGCACCAAGCGGAGATGATCGGGAAGCTGTACTACCGCTATGACGCCAACGGGAATATGATTGAGGAGCGGGAAGGGGGGCACGGCAGCGGGGTAGTGCTTGGTGGTACGGTGAGCAGGCAAGGGACGTTGCGGATGACCGACCGCGGTTTTGGGCTGGTCCTGTCGGATGAAGGTGGGAGTGGCGGTTCGCCGTATGCTCGCTACTGCGTATGGGATGAAGAGAATCGGCTGAAGCGGACAGTGGACGGGAACCTCACGGTGGACTATCGCTACGGGGCGGACGGGCAGCGTGCGGTGAAGTACTCAAGCCGCGGTGAGAGCCTGTACTTTGACAGCATGTGGCAGGCCCAGACAGACTATCCGAGCCTGAGGCAGAGCAAGCATATCTACGTAGGGAGCGCGCGGGTGGCCACGCAGCTGAACATTCAGGGTCATCGCGACGTGGGCTACGAGAATGTGAATACCTTTTATTATCATACGGATCACTTGGGGAGCAGCCAGGTGGTGAGCGACTACGAGGGGAAGGAGTACGAGAGAAACGAGTACACGCCTTACGGAGAGCTTTGGGTGGAGAAGGAGAGTGACACGCGGGGGCTCTTGGCGTTCAAGTTCACGGGCAAGGAACTGGACAGCGAGACGGGGTTGTACTCCTACGGGGCGCGCTACTTGAACCCGAGGACCAGTAGGTGGGTAAGCCCGGATCCGGCGATGGGAGACTACCTGCCCGTAGCGCCGGTGAACGATGATGCGCGGAAGCACAACGGGAACCTGCCGGGGATGGGGGGAGTCTTCAACCTTGTGAACCTCGGGGTTTACCACTACGGGGGGAATAATCCACTAAAGTTGATTGATCCGACGGGAAGGGATGATGTAAGCAGCGTTAGTGAGAGTTCGAGACAACGCCAAGAAGCGAGACTAGATGTTGAGTTCGCCGAAAAACTGCGAGAGCAAGTAGGTACCCCATACGTATTGGGGGGTACCGACCAGACCGGCCTTGATTGCAGTGGCACCGTGCTAGAAGCTCTTCATGAGATGGGATATGATGTTCCCGATATAACAGCGGCGGAGATGGCTAGTGGAAAAGTTGATTGGGTTACGATGTTTTCTGAGGCAAATCAAGAACGTCAGGGAGAGATAGGAGTTCTCAGTTTTTTCTCTTGGGGTGGAAAGAAAGTGGAACACGTCAATGTTGGCGTTGGCCGTCTGGGGAATGAGCCTGCAAATCAGGTTGTCGACGCAACGGAAGGGAACTGGATGGTTGAAAGAAATTCTAGCGATAATCAAGTTTATCTAGCTTTTGAGAAATCGGTAAATCAGACATATGCGCCCTGTCCGACCACATACAAGCCGGTTTTCCAAGGCCGTATCAATTGGTCTGTGATAGAAAAATACCGACGTTAGGAGATGCGCAAGATGAAAGCTCCCGTCATTTGCAGCTTGTTGGCTTTTTTTCTCACATGCTCCTTATATGGCCAGAAATACTCAGCGGCAGACATCGCAGGACTTAAGACAAAGCTAGTTGATCTCAAAGGATATGAGGATGAAGAGAAAATGCGGTCATTGGGAGACTACTATATCGCGTACAAAGGGACGGGGGTTATTTTCAAGGATGGATTGGGGTTAATGAACGAAGCACTAGACTTCGCCTACATCTATGCGAAAAAAGGGAATGCAATAGTAGTCTTAGGAAAAATCGAAAAGCTTAGAATACTCGATGCTTCTGGAAAAGTGATAAAACAAGTCGGAAACGAAGATCCGATCTCAAGGAACATTATTGGTTTGTCGCCTGACATTTTAGAGGATCCTCTTAGTATTGGCTTTGTTATTAAGAATAAACTGGGAGCAATGAAAAAGACCAATTCCTATTGCTTATTGAGAGTGGACACCAATAACAAGACAATTTACGAGTTTCAGCCAAAGATGGAATAGTCACTTTGGATGATCTGCGGCTAATCAAAATACCGGCTCGCCAGGAAGCGGGTGGAGCGCTGACCTCTCCTTGGGGTCGCCCCTTGGGGGGCTCCTGCGGGAACGCGCGGGAGGCGGATAATAGGCTCATTATCCGCACTCGCGCGCTGAAGGCAGCGAACCTACCAAGAATTACTTGTTGTCAACAATACTCCGGGAAGCGATCGGGTCAAAATACGTGCATAACTTGAACCCGAGCAAGGTCACAGGAATGGACTGCAGCGGATCACTTGTATATGCCTTAAAGGAAATGGGATATGACAAGATACCAAGGTTTACAATTGAGGATGTCATGAACGGGGATGTCGACTTCGTCAAGCTTAACGAAAACGTCGATAGCTCACGACAAGGCGAAGAGGGAATGCTTAACTTCTACGACTGGGGAGACGGCGTCGAGCACGTAAACATCGGCGTCGGAAAAAGGGGATCTGAAACGAGCAAGCAAGTAGTCGATGCAACCGAAGGATCATGGATGACGGGACGAAACTCCGAAGAAGCGCAGAATCCGAAAGCAGGCTCAGGTCGGGTTAACAAGACATTTGTTCCTTATACAAGAAATGCGGAGCCGGCCGCGCAGGGGCAAATAGATTGGCAAGCTCTGGAGAAATACAAAGGAGACAAAGAAGAGTGAGGTATACTATCATTCCCGTACTTCTCCTGATTACCCTAATTGTATCTTGTGCCCAGGGACAGCAATCGCAAGCTGGATTGCCTCGAGGTTTTGTGGAGAGCAGTATTCTCTACAAGGCACGGCTTGGCGAAAGCGCCGACGCAATTGCAGCAATTGGAAAGATCCAGGCAGCCTATAAAAAGCTTGAAACGCAATACATCACTCCTCTGGGGAAGACAAAAAATTTAATAGAAGAGATTGTCTATTTTGTTCGGAATGGTGACACGGTCTTGATCCTCGGAAGAGTAACAAAGGACTGTGCTTTTGATTCCAAAGGAGCAATAATTAGAAAATTTAGTGACGTTGTTGCCGGACAAATCTACGGGATATCTGAAAACATCGTACGAACTCCATTTTTGCCTGCCCTAGTTGTTATAGATGGCAAGACAACTTGGGAGACCGAGCATGTCATATGGATTGGGATAGATGCAAAGAAACGCACTATCTATGAATACAAACCACCTCTAAAATGAAAACGCCTTCTGCTTCACACCGCCCGGCAAGGAAGCGGCTATTGGCTCGAGTTCTCCCAGGGGTCACCCTATCGGCTTTGATAGCGGGACCGAGCTACCTCAGTTAGCGCGCGTCCTTGATAGGAAGTACGCACTGAACTCAGCCGGGCGGTCTATCGGCGGGGACGGCAGTCAGCAAGGACACGCTCCCGTATCCTTGCCCTCGACGCGGGCGCCTATCGCCCGCGGGGCGCGATTCCTTCGGTGGTATATGCCGCTTTTTCATTGGATTACGCTTTCGTAGATAGCAGGGAGAATCAGGGCGGTGTAGGTTCTCTTGCTTTGGTCAGAGGGGGTAGCGGAGGCCACCGCAGCCCGAAGGGCGAGGAGGCCGGAGCGAGGGGGAGCCGCGGGATCGCCACCCTCACTTTGCCCGCTGTGCGCGCCGTAAGTACAGACCGTGCTCCCCCCACAAGATCTTGCTGAATCTATCTTTCCCGGGCTCCCCGTGCTACACTGCGTGAAACTCAAAAGGGAGCGCACATCGTGATTCGATTCAGGATAGTCCTTGTATGTCTTGTCAGCGCCGTGGTGGCTGCGCACGGAGAAGACTTTGCCGCGACCCAGGTCCGATTCTACTCCTCCGCGGTGGATGCAGTGGACGTGGCGATGTCGCGCTTTGGCGCGTACACCGCGATTGCGGACAGGACTGACGGCAATTCCGTCCAAGTCCTTGATGAGAACTGGGAGCTACTCTGGCGTCACCACCAGCCAGTGTACTGGGGAGGCACTTTCCGACATTCGCCCATGCTCCAGTTTGCCCCTGATGAGTCGTTCCTGATCTATCCCGCGTACAGGACCGAGAATGACATCACTCTGGTGAACCCGCGGACCGGTGACCCGATTTCAGTCCTCACCGGGCATAGCGGCACCGTGGATTGCGTTGCGCTGAGCCCGGATGGGACGCGCCTTGTGAGCACCGCGCAGAAGGAGGTCTTCCTCTGGCGGCGCGACGGTGAGAGCTTCACCATTGCTGACAAGCTTGCAAAGCACGAGGGGTCGGTGAACTCCGTGGCGTTCTCACCGGACGGCTCCCTTGTTGCCACGTGTGAGACCGACGACATGACTCGTCGCATCGCCGTCTATCTGACGAGCAAGAATCACCTCACGGCGGTGTCCAAGTACGAGAACGAAGAGCACAACCTCTCCAACGAGTACTCGCAGCTTGCCTTTTCCCCTGACGGCCGGTGGATTGCAGCGGGGTACTCCGACACTCTCATGATCTTTGAGCGCACCGCCAACAAGATCCGCCTGGCGCAAAAAGTCCCTGACATCGAGCTGGGCACCGTGATCAGTGTTGCATTCACTCCTGACGGAGCGCTGCTTCTGACCGGGCATGATCGGGATGTGCGGGCGTGGCACCTCGCCAGGGACAGGTGGGAGGCGGTTGCGACATTCACTCCGCACATAGGGAATGTGCGAGCCATGAAGCTTTCCATCGATGGGACAAAGCTGGCCATCGCGGGCCGGGCCGATGCAAATGCCGTTGGATTGTGGTCACTGAAGGGCGTTGGACCTTCTCCGCTGGGAAACCTTTCCACGCTGCTGGGCGGGAAGCTTTCCACCGCGCAAAGGCATTTCGTGGATGAAACGACTGCAAAGCGGATCCTTTCTTCCCTTGCGCCCGCTGACCTGGCCCCGCGGGACATGTTCGAAACCGAAAAGGAGTTTGCGGCGCGGCTGGATCATGCGCGGGTGCAATGTGCCTCTCTTCTCCAAGAGGAAACAGAGAAGCACTTCGGCGCTGAGCGGGCGCCTGCCAAGGGTGCCCTGTACGAAGTACTGGTTCCGCTGCAATCCCAGGGGACCTACGCCATCGATTCGAAGACCTACACTGTCCATTTCATGGACACGGATGCGGTGGTGAAGCTGGAGCGCGATCCTGCCAGAGATCTCTACCGCAACTGGCAGAAAGCCCGCATCCATGCCACGCGCCTCAAGACCGTTGAAGGCACAACCTATGACGATTTCCGAGTGGCGCTCCCGGACGCCTCGGAGCAGTTCCCCGTGGGGTTGTCGGAAAATCCGTTCACCGGTGAGCAGTTGGACCGCTACGGCACGCGCGTGCCCAGCATGACCATCGGCCCTGACCTGCTGGTGCGTAATCTGAGTATTGAAGGAGTTTTTCCCGCTCTCTACCATTACTACGCGGACCACTCCCTTGGGACCGTGACCTTGCAGAACACCGGCTCCAGCACGATCACCGACCTCTCGGTCAGCTTGAACGTGCCCGGCCTCATGAAGGCGCCCACGGACGCAGCCGTGTCTCCGGCCCTGGGTGTGGGGCAGAGCGTGGATGTCGGCATTCGTGCCCTGTTCGATCCATCCGTCCTGGATCGAAACCAGGGAGGCTCTGTTTCCGCGGAGCTGTCCATTCAGTACAGCGAAGGCGGCAAGCCTTATAAGGATACAATTCGCCGGCCCATCGGCCTGCTCAATCGAAACGCGATGCGCTGGACTGATGACCGGAAGGTCGGGGCGTTCATGTCAACGGATGACCCGGCGCTCCTTCGCTGGAGCGGCCAGGTCATGGGCATGGGGGACGACCTTGCAACGAACGTGCTCACGCGCAATCTCTACTCCGCTGTTCGCATGTTTGAAGCCATGAAGGTGGCCGGAGTCCGCTACGTGGTGGACCCGGCAA
Source organism: uncultured Spirochaetota bacterium (assembly GCA_963710335.1). Classification (GTDB taxonomy): domain Bacteria; phylum Spirochaetota; class Spirochaetia; order SZUA-6; family Fen-1364; genus Fen-1364. The sequence goes on along the minus strand of CAVQAA010000021.1, from coordinate 98,867 downwards.
ACCCGTATGAGTCCCTTTCGCGAGACTCCACCGCTATCGCCTACATCAGGTTTCCTACGGAAACCCTTGACGCCAAGTCAGGCCAATGTGATGACCTCTCTGTTCTCTATGACAGCCTGCTGGAATCAGTGGGGGTGGACACCGCCTATATCACCACTCCAGGGCACATCTTCGCGGCGTTCAATCTAGGCATGTCACCGGAGATGGCGGCACGAACTTTCACCAAGGCTGAGGATCTGATCATTCGTGACGGCATAGTGTGGGTCCCCGTGGAGACCACCATGATCGATGACGGCTTCACAAAGGCCTGGCAGACCGCGGCCGGCGAATGGCGGGACGCCAGCGCCCATGGCACGGCTGGGTTTTTTACCGCCAAAGATGCATGGCAGCTCTATATTCCCGCGGGTTTCTCAGGCATCGCATCCACGGTGGCTCCGGCGAGCGATGCTTTGCTTGCGCTTCTCAACGGGGAGATCGATGCATTTCGTGCTACTGTGCTCGGGCCAAAGGAAACGGATTTGCTTGCAGCCCTGGCCAACGCCTCTTCCGCGACTCAGGAGAATCAGCTGGGCGTCCTTTACGCTCAGTTCGGGCTGCTGACGAAGGCGCTCGAGCATTTCGAAAAGGCCATCGCTGCCGGCGATTACATTCCGGCATTCGTGAATGCGGCGAATGTCTATGGGCTCCAGAAGGACTACGCAAAAGCCCAGGACTACCTCAAGCGCGCGCAGAAGCTGCAACCGGATAATTCACGCGTGTTGATTGCGCTGGCCTACTCCTATTTCCAGGCTGGAAACCAGGCCGATGCAAAACAAGCGTACGAACGGATGAGCAAAATCGATCCGGGGCTGGCCGCCCGGTATCCGCTGTTTGGGACTCCCGCGGCTGCCGCAGGGCAGGGGCGGGCAGGGCGCGCCGACAAGGCTACCGATTACTTCGGCTCTGAGTGGTCGCAATAGAAGTCGAGCTGGTTGCTATCAGCTCCAGTTTCGTCTTCTCATCTGTTGCGCTTTTTCCTGCGCCTTTTCCATTGCCGCTGATTGTCGCGTGGCCGTTTCCTCCGTTCCCTCCGTTCCCTCCATCAGCATTCGCAATCTTGAACTGCGCCGTCAACTGTTGCAGCTCCTGCGCAAGCTGGGAAAGCTGTTCTGTGGAGGCGGACATCTCTTCCGCGGAAGAAGCCGCGCCCTGGGTCACCTCGTTGACGTTCTCCACCGCCGTAGAGACCTGCTTGGCGTTGGTTATCTGCTCTTCGGTTGCCGCGGAGATGCTCTGACTCATCTCCGCCACATTTTCGAGCGCCTTCGAGAGCTCTTTGACCGCGCCCACCTGCTGCGTCATTGACTCCGACAGCCCCGCAATCATCTCCTGGACCTTCTGAGAAGCTGCCCGGATCTGCTCCATGGCTGCCTGGGACCCCCTGGCCGTCTCCACCCCCTTGGTGACGTTCTTCACGCTTTCCCTGATCAGGCCCTCTATCTCTTTCGTGGAAGAGGAGCTGCGGTCGGCCAGCTTGCTCACCTCATCGGCAACCACCGCAAAGCCACGGCCATGTTCTCCTGCCCGGGCTGCCTCGATGGAGGCGTTCAAGGCAAGCAAGTTCGTCTGGTCCGCGATATCGCTGATCACCGTCACGATTCCCCCGATTCTCTCCGAGCTGCCCGCAATGAGGTTGATCCCTTCCACCACCTCGCTGACCGCTTTTGCCCCGTCCCGGGCGTTGTCCACCGACCTGCGCGCAAGTCCCGCGATTTCTTCAAGGTTCCTGGACACTTGCTCAATGGACTGATGGACCTGCATCATCGAGCTGGAGCCCTGCTCCACGGCCGCGGATTGGCTCTGCGCATGCTCGGCCACCTGGTCCACGGAAGCGGTGAGCTCCTCCACTGATGCACTTGTCTCCTCAAGCGTGGAGGCCTGGCTCTGGGCCCCTTCGGCCAGCTTCTGGGCGCTTGCCGTTATCTGCTCACTGGAGCTGGCAAGCTGCTCCGAACCGCGTTGCACCTCATGGATCATGGAGCTGACATGTGCCACCATGGCATTCAGTGATGCAAGCATCTGGCCGGCCTCGTCCTTCCCCGTCACCTTGGCTCGCACGGCGAAGTTCCCCTTCTCGATCTGGCTCAGCAGCTTGACCGCCTGCAGGATCGGCCTGGTTATGGAGAGTGAAACGAGGATCTGCATGACCACCACGAGGGCTACCAGCAAGGCAAAATAGATGAGGGCGGTGCTCATGATGGAAGTGATTCGGAAGAATGAACCTCGAGTATCCTGCGTCAGGCGTCCATTCAGGGCGGCCAGCAGGCTCGCTATGTTCGTAACGACCTGTCCCGCAATCTCTTCCCGAGAGCTCTCATTCTGGACATACTGTTTGGCCAGATCTCGCGTCTTGACGATTGCCGCCACGGAGTCCTTCGGAAGCTGCGCAAAATCCGTTCCGGCAAGGCGCTGAGCGTCGACAGTGGCGTTCTGCTCTGCCTGATCCAGGAATTGAAAAAGCTTGTCCTTGTTTGCAAGATCGATCCTCATGTCCTTGAAAAGCAGCTGGATGGTGAAGTTCGAGTTTGTATTCACGCTGGCCCCTTGGATCACCTTGCGCTCCAGCACTGATACCCTTCGCTGCTGTACCGGGTCAGACAACCTCTGAGAAATGGAGCTGAGATAGGAGTTCGACTTGCTGATAGCGTCGTCGGTCAAAGCCAGCACGTCGGTCTCAATCTTCTGATTTTCCTGGGTGAGAGACTCGGCTTGCCCGACCTGGTCCCAAAGCTTGCCAACGTGCTCTGCCAAAGAAGCGGTTGTCGTGGTGGATCCGTTGGCCGCCGTTTGAGCTTGAATTGACAGCTTCTGTGACAGAACCTCGCTGTACCTGGACTTCATGGCGTCCTGGTAAGCGCTGTAGTCCTGCTGGAGGGTGGCGAAGGATCGTGCGCCCGCCAGGTACTGGTTGATGGAATTGCCGAGGCCGTTGATCTGCAACGCTGCCTCGGTGGCAGAGATAGTCTTTCCGACCTGTGTCGTAAGGATCATTCGCAGAATAACCACGGCGAAAGTAACAACGACGAAAAGGAGGACGATCGTCACCGTGGCAATCTGGATCTTGACCCCTATCCGAATATTGTTGATGGCCTTCATCATATCTCTCCTTCAATGACAACCGGATATGTCGATCCATGTGTGCAATCTGCGTGCCATCTTGGGTTGCAATTCGACCTTTAAATGAAGCAAGAACGACGCTCTCTTAAGCCATATGGGTTCGACAATTGGCGCACGGACCATCTATCGTTGCAGGCGTGAGTGATGTTTCGGGAAATCGGCAGACGCTCCACGAACAGGGAAGTGTTCCATGGTCTGGAACAGAAACCAAGCTGCCTGGAACAAGCGCCTTCAGCGGCTGAGCACCTCGGGATTCACAACTTCTTGAAGCACTCCCCCGTCCAAATGCTATTCTCCGCAAATGCACGCATTACCGTCCATCGACATCAGGGAAGCCGACCTGAACCTGCCTGAGGATCAGCGCGCCATTGTGGATTTGATCAACGCCTATTCCATGGATCCCATGGGCAACGGAAAGCCGCTGTCACCTGAGGTAAAGGAAGCGCTCATCCCCGGGCTGCGAAAGCACCCCACGACTCTCATCTTCCTGGCATGGGAAGGAAAACAGGCGGTGGGCATAGCCGTGTGTTTCCTCGGGTTTTCAACCTTTGCGGCTCGGCCGCTCATCAACATCCATGACCTTGCAGTGCTGCCCACGTGCAGAGGGAAGGGCGTGGGACGTCATTGCTTGTGGAAGTGGAGCGCAAGGCGCGGTCACTCGGCTGCTGCAAGCTGACCCTCGAAGTGCTCGAGAATAACCTTGGAGCCAGGAAGTTGTACGAGGCCGTGGGCTTTGCCAAGGCAGTCTACCAGGAGGCCGCGGGCGGCGCGTTGTTCCTGGCAAAACCGCTGGCGCACTGAACGCTGCCCGCCGGGCGCTTCTACTCGTCCAGCAACCGCCTCTGTCCCTCTATCTTTTTGATGTCCTCGATGTCCTGCGCGCACTCCATGCAGCCCAGGTACTTCCCGCTGTAATCGCGAAGGGCAAAGAACTCGATCAGGATCTTGTGCTTCTTCTTGCCGGTCTCAACCTCGAAATCAAGCCAGAACCTGGCGGTATTCCTGGTGCCGGCCCTCATCTCATCGACAATCCGCACCACCTTCGGAAGCGACTCTTCAGGATGGCAGTCCCGGAAGTTGAGGCCCATCGATGTCATGGGTCGTTTGAAGATGCGGGTTTCATGTTTGTTCCAACCCACGACCTCATCGTTCGCATCAATGATGGTGATCTCCACCGGCAAGGTCTCGAACATTGCCGAAACGATTGCCTCGCTCATTCTCTCGATCATGCCGGTACGATACCACGCGCGCAGCCCACTGGTCATGGGCCATTGTTCGCACTACGATTGAGCGGGGAACCTGGGGGGACATGAATGTACAAGGTCGTCGATGGCATCCCCGTCTGGGGAGAGCACGATGAGGCCACCCTTGGCCAGATCAGGCGCTGCGCCTCTGACGACACGGTGGCTGCCGCCGCGCTGATGGCGGACGGACACAAGGGTTATTCCATGCCCATCGGCGGTGTTGTCGCCTATCGCAACGCGGTGTCCCCCAGCGGCGTCGGATACGATATTTCCTGCGGGCTCAAGGCTGTCTGCACTGACATACCGGCCGCTGATCTGAAGCGCGAGATCAAGCGCGTCATGGACGAAGTGGCGCGCACCGTTGTCTTTGGCCTGGGGCGCCAGAGCGGCAAGGCAATGGATCACGAGCTTTTCGATGATCCGTCCTGGCGCGATGTCAAATACCTTGCGCCGCTCAAGGAGGCTGCGCGCCTCCAGCTGGGAAGCGTGGGATCAGGCAATCATTTCGTCGACCTTTTCGAGGACCAGCAGGGAAGGGTCTGGATTGGCGTGCATTTCGGCAGCCGCGGCTTCGGCTTCAAGGTGGCAAGCGGCTTTCTGAACCTGGCTGCGCACCGGGCGTTTGACGCCCATGCCCCTGAGCGCGGAATGGACCAGCCCGCCACGGTCTTGTCCCTGGCAAAGGATTTGGGCCGGGACTATTGGCAGGCCATGACCCTGGCAGGCAGGTACGCGTACGCGGGCCGGGATTTCGTGGTGGACCAGGTCCTGGGGGTCCTGGGCGCCAAGGCCCTGGAGGAGGTTCACAACCATCACAACTTCGCGTGGCTGGAGGAGCATAAAGGGGAGAGGCTGGTCGTGGTCCGAAAAGGCGCCACACCCGCGTGGCCCGGGCAGCGCGGCATCATCGGCGGATCCATGGGAGACATCAGCGTGATCGTGGAGGGAGTGGACAGCCCTGAATCACGCACCGCCCTGCGAAGCACCGTTCATGGCGCCGGAAGGGTGATGAGCCGCACCCAGGCAGCGGGAAAGCGACGCTGGGTCAGAAAAGGCGCCTGCCGGGTGCCGAAGGTGGTCAAGCCCGGGCAGATAACGAAATCGATGATGATGGAGTGGCTGCGTCGGGAAGGCGTTGAGCTTCGTGGAGGAGGGTTGGATGAGAGCCCCCACGTGTATCGACGCCTTCAGGACGTGCTTGCAGCCCATGAGGGCACGCTTCGCATCCTGCACACACTGCGGCCCCTTGGTGTTGCAATGGCGGGCGAAGACGTGTTCGATCCTTATATCGATTGATGTGCGAGGGGGGATAACGTGCAAAGGTACAGGCGGTTGATGGTGGCGATAGTCATGGTCATCGTCCTGCTTCTGACCGTGGGGTGTGATCAGGGCACGAAGGTCCTGGCCAGGTCATACCTGGGGCACGGACAAGTTGTCTCTCTGCTCGGCGGCGTCCTGGTCATGCGCTATGTCGAAAACCAGGGAGCTTTCCTGAGCCTGGGAGCCTGGCTTCCCCGGCCGGTGCGCCAGGCGGCTTTCATCGCCTTTCCCGTTGCCATTCTGGCCGCCCTGATCACCTACGTTGCCAGGAAAAAGGACATTCGCCTGATGCTGGCAGTCGGTTTTTCCTTTATTGCAGGCGGTGGGATCGGCAACCTGCTTGACAGGATTGCTCATGACGGCAGGGTGGGGGACTTTCTCAACCTCGGGGCTGGCGGCATTCGGACCGGGATTTTCAACGCGGCCGATCTGGCTATCATGTTCGGCTGTCTGCTGTTGTTGATAGACTCCGCGCGCGGGCAAAGCCAGCGGGGTCGGCGTACTGTTCCATAATCGTTCCATGTATGTCGAACGGTCCAATGGAAAGAGTCACAAAATAGTCATTTTTTGCTTGACCCGGGCGCGCACTGAACTTAGAATCTGCGTTCAAGGAATCAGCGCCAGTGCAGCCCGTTGCCTATCCATGCCTCGTCATGGCCACTCTTACCCTCTTTGTGGGAGTTTTCCACCTCTTTGTTTTTGTAAAGGGACGGAGACAGCCCACGCATCTGCCGTTTGCCTTTCTGTGTTTTGCCGTTGCGTTGTATGACGTCTTCTCGATAGGCCTTTACAATTCCGTCTCCCTCAGCCAGGGGATTGTCTGGCAAAACCTTCAGCTGCAGACAATAGACCTTATTTCCATTTTCCTTATCTGGTTTGTGGCCGTGTACACCCAGCGCTCAAAAGGCAGGCTCATTCCTGTTTCGGTTGCATGGTTCGGCCTCCTGCTCATTCTGTCCTTGTTGCTGAACCCCGTCCTGACTCTCTCCCCGCTTCGGCCTGCCGTGAAGCATATGGACATTCCCGGCTTCCTCAGCGTCACCTATTATGAGGGAGAGCTTGGCATTGCCTACGAGGTTGGCATCGCCTCCGCCATCCTTTTCTACGCCTACCTGCTGGTGATTCTGGTCAAGGCGTACCTCAAAACCCGGGTGAGAGGGCTGCTGATCGTGATCTTCGGACTTTCCACGTACTTCATCGGCGTGGCCAATGACATCCTGGTTGCGGAGAGGGTGTACGATTTCATCTACATCAGCGAGTACGCATTCATGATCGTCGTCTTCAGCATGTTCTCCGTCCTGCTTTCAGATCTGGCCAGCCTGTACCACACCATAGAAGAAGCCAACAGGACCCTGGAGACGCGGGTGGAAGAGCGGACCGCTGAAATCCGAAAGCTCAACGATGACCTGCGCCGGCAGGCGGAGCTGGATCCGTTGACGGGAATCTACAACCGGCGCTTCTTCGGGGAATACCTGGACATCGAGCTCAAGAGGGCAAGGAACCGGCAGGAGCACAAGGTTGCCCAGATCCAGGGGCTGAACGACATGAACTTCGGCCTGGCCATGATCGACATCGACCACTTCAAGCTCGTCAACGACACCTGGGGCCACCCCGCGGGTGACAGGGCGCTGGTGGAAGTGGTTCGCGTCATCCAGGGCGTCATTTTCTCCCGTGACGTGTTCTGCAGATTCGGGGGAGAGGAGTTCGTCATTCTTTTCACGCGGACCTCCCGGGAGGGAATTGTCCAGGCCATCGAGAAAATCCGAAAAAGCGTGGAAGAGAACCAGATCACCGTGACGGATGACGGCAGAAAAACGGGAGTGACTCTGAGCGTCGGGGTCGTGATCTTCGAGGAAGTTCCGGGCCTGACAACCCAGCAGCTGCTGCGAATTGCGGACAGCAGGTTGCTGGCAGCCAAGAAAGCCGGCAGGAACGCTGCCGTGTACGAGTAAGCGGAGAAAAAAATGGCCGACACAGGCATCACGAAAAGTGATAGCGGCACGCCCGGGGTGCGCGTCACGGGTCTTTTCATCATGCTCTTCCTTCTCTACATGTTCGATTACATCGACCGTGAAATCGTCTCCGCCATGTTCCCCATCATGAAGACGGACCTTCACATGACGGACAGCCAGGCCGGCTCCCTCATCTCCGCGGTCTACTGGTCCATCGTTGTCCTGGCCTTTCCCATCTCCATCCTGGTGGATCGCTGGAGCAGGAAAAGGAGCGTGGGCCTGATGGTTGCCCTGTGGAGCGTAGCCACCGGGATTGCGGCCTTCGTACGGACTTTCCCGCAGCTCTTCCTGACCCGGCTGGGCGTCGGGTTCGGGGAGGCCGGCTACGCGCCCGGCGGAACCGCCATGCTCTCCGCAATGTACCCGGTGGAAAAGCGCTCCCGGATGATGGGCATCTGGAATGCGTCCATCCCCCTGGGATCCCTCATCGGGGTGATCATTGGAGGAGTGGTCGCAACGCGCTGGGGCTGGAAGCACGCATTCGGGCTGGTGGCCATTCCGGGCTTCGTGATCGGCGTGCTCTTTTTCTTCTTTGCGCGGGATTACAAGACAGTCAAGCTTGAAAGGGCGCCCACGGCACTCAGGCCTAATGTGAAGATGAGCTTCTCCGACATCACCGCGGTATTTCTTCGCACTCCGTCGTTGATCCTGACCTATATTGCTTTCGCGGGAAACACTTTCCTCAGCACCGCGTACCTCACGTGGCTTCCCTCGTATTTCAACAGGATGCAGAACCTGAACATGGAGCAGGCCAGCCTGAAAACGGCTTCCGTGATGCTCTTTGCGATTGTGGGCGCACCGCTGGGCGGGTTCCTTGCGGACGCGTGGATGAAGCGCCGCATCAACGCGCGGCCTCTTTTTGCAGGCTTCTCCAGCCTGGTGGCCGCCGCCATCTGGCTGGTCTCTTTCGGCTTGCTCCAGGGAACGCCGCAGTGGATAGCCATGATGGCGGGGGCCATTGCCACGGTGTGCTACCTCTCCGCCGCATCCGCGGTGACCCAGGACGTGGTGCACCCGGGGCTGTGGGCCGTTTCCTACAGCATCTGCGTGATCGTGCAGAACCTGCTGGGAAGCTCCATGGGGCCAATCGTGCTGGGCTCCATCTCTGACACGTACGGTCTTCGCGTCGCCATGCTCCTGGCTCCGCTGACCTCGGTTTTTGCCGGGATACTCTTCCTAGCCGCAGCGGCTTTCTACAAGCGTGACCTTGCGAAGGTGGACAAGGTGAAGGTGGAGATGGAAGCCTGAGGCAGATCGCGCAAAGCGCCATACGGCGCATTCGCGCTGCTGCCGGCTTCAGCTGCCCAGATACTGCTCCGCAAGCTCCTGCGTGATTGCTTCCACGATCTTTGTCGCTACTGTCTCCGGCGGATCCACCGGCACGGATCCGGAGGCCTGGCTGCGCTGGCGCTGCCGGAGTCCCTGGTTGCCGATTGAGTTCTTTCCGAAATCGGTGGCGGTGGTCCGCGGATACACGGTGATGACCTTGATCTTGTCCGACTCAAGCTCGAACCGTGCTGTATCCGAGAGCAGGTTGAGGGCCGCCTTGGTTGCGGCGTATGCGCCCAGGCCCGGGATATGCATCTTGGAAACCATGGAGCTGATGTTCACAATGACCCCGCCGCCTGCTTCCTTCATGACGGGGATGACGGCCTGCATGGCCAGGAGCGGGCCGTAGACGTTGAGCTCCACGATCTGGCGGAAATCCCCCAGCCCTACATCGGCAATCGTGCCGGCCGCTGCCTGCCCTGCGTTGTTGATGAGGATGTCCACCCTGCCGAACCGCTCTTTTGCTTCCCGCACCATGGCTTGAACCTGAAGAGGGTCCCGCATGTCCGTTCGAACGGCAATCGCCTCCACGCCTTTTGCCTTGAGCTCGGACACAAGCCCCGTCAGCTTATCCATTGACCTGGCAGCCAGGACAAGCCTGGCCCCCGCCGCCGCCAGATCCCGCACGGTTGCCAGGCCAATGCCCGCAGAGGCTCCCGTTACTATTGCCACCTTGTTCCTGATATCCATCTGGCTCTCTCCTGTGGTTTCTATTGCGCCATGCAGGGCGCGCTATGTCTCATTCGGGCCGCTCACCGACGTAAGCGGCGCCAAAACGGTTTCGATGCACAAAATCCCTGACATTCCTGCGCACCCTCAGGTATCTTCCGCGGGAAATTGCCGGGTATCCCAGCCGGCACGCGAAGGCAATCTGGAAGTGCTGAGGGATCCCCAGGACTTTCCTTATTTCCTGCGCCGCCTCGGGTGCGCTCATGGAGCTGACCACATGGAAGGAAATTCCAAGCGAGTGGGCCGCGAGCCACATGTTCTCCATGACGCAGCCGATGCTCATGATCCCCAGGAAGTCTCCCTCTGAAGCCGGGGCCCTTCGCCGAGGATCGTACAGGACAATCAGCAGCACGGGGGCAGGCAACGGAGGCATGCCATGGGGCGGCAGCGCGGCGCCCGGCGTCCTCATGTAAGGCGGGAACATGGTTCCCAGCAGGCCCACTTTCTTCTGCGCCAGCTCCTCCTCGGAAAACGACAGTTGCTGGTAGTTCTCCCTTACAAAGGCCTCCGAAATTGGCCGCTCAACGGATGTGATGGCGCTCAAAAGGATCCTGTCGTCCACGACCACGATTTCGAAGTTCTGCATGTTGTGCGCCGTGGGCGCCCACCGGCCTGCTTCAAGTATCTGCTTCAGGTCCTGGTCCGGGATCTTACGCGTCTCATCAAAAGGAACCCTGTCCGATTGCCTCTGTTGAATCAGCCTGGCCATTTCATTCATGGCAGCCTCCTTTTTTCTACCCTGCCATCTTCAGGACCGCCCTGAAGCGCACTTTGGCGCTCATCATCTTTTGGAACGCCTCTTTCGCGTTTTCCAGGGGGAATACCTCCACCATCGGTGCCACGCGCGCAAAGTTGCTGAACTGCAGCGCCTCATCCACGCTTCCGCCCACCCAGCCCCTGATGCCGCGCCCGCCTCTCAGCAGGACAAAGGGAGGGATCTGGATGGGGTCGCTGGGCGCGGTGATGACGAGCGCCTGGCCTCCGGGCGCAAGCCCCCCCAGGAGCTCCGAGATGGCCTTGCCGCTGGGCGCCGTGCAGAGGATGACCCGCGCGCCGCCTTTGCCCATCAGCTCCTTTGCCGCGTCCCCGCTTGTCGTGTCGATGTATTCCTGGGCGCCAAGCTTCCGGGCTGATGCCTCTTTTCCCGGCCACGGGACAGGACCACCGTGCGGAACCCCAGCTTTGCCGCATATTGCACGGCCAGATGACCAAGCCCTCCGAAACCGTGGATTGCCACGAGGTCTCCGCCTTTGGCTCCGCAACCCTTCAGCGCGCCGTATGTCGTGCGGCCCGCGCAGATGATGGGCGCGGCGTCCACGGAGCCCAGCTCACTCGGGATAGCGGCAAGGACTTCCGCCCGTGCCGCCATGTGCTCCGCGTATCCGCCGTCAGTGGACAATCCCGTGGTCAGGGAGTTCTCACAAGCCCAGAAATCCCCCCGGCGGCATGCGCTGCAGTGGAAACAGTGCCCTCCGTGCCAGCCCACCCCGACGCGCTGGCCTACCTTCCAGCCGGCCACTCCGGGCCCCAGCTTCTCGATTATGCCAACCACCTCGTGGCCGGGCGTGCGCGGGTAGGACAGGCCGGGAAAACGTCCCTCTTGCACTATGGCATCCCCGTGGCAAATCCCGCACGCCTCCACCTTGATCAGGACCTCACCAGGCTTCGGCTCCGGGATCTCCTTTTGAACGAGCTCGAAGTCGGCTCCCGGCGCTTTCACCTGGATTGCTTTCATCAACGGCACTGAACTACCTCCAATCATGTTTCCGAGCGGCCCTTGAGCACGTAGTCGAAGAATCGCTCCGTCACGCCTCCGGATGTCCACTGCGCGCGGAGCCTGGTTTTTCGCTCCACCTTGCGCAGAGCGGAAAGCAGCTCCCTGTTGAGATCTTTCGCGCTCTCCCCGCTCATTGTCGCCTTCACAAGGAAGCCCTGCGGGACGGCTTCGATGGAGGCTTCGCCGGCCATCTCCGCCAGCGCGGGCCTGATTGCCTGCGGAGAATCGCTGCTTACCTGGGCGACCAGGGTGAACTTCTTCTTTCCCATTCGGCTTTGGCTCCTGTCAGCTCTGCTCCTGGACCCTGGGCATTGCGCGTTGCTGCCGATCTTCCTTGCCCCGCACGAATGACAGCCCCGCCGCAATGAGGCACAGCGCAACGGAGACGATGAATGCGTGACGGATGCCCACCACGAACTCCTGCATGGGCCCCGAGCCCAACGACACGTTGGTGCCCACGAAGAGCTTCATCATCACGTCTTTCGGCAGGCTCCCCGCGGCCACGGCAAGAGCAAGGGCGAAGCTCGTCACCATTCCCGTCTGCCTCAGGGTGGCAAGCGTGGCGGATGCAATTCCCAGGCGGTCTTTCGGCGCGCCGTTCATGGCAGCGCTGGTGTTGGGAGACCAGAACAGGCCGCCGCCAAGCCCCACCAGCAGCAGCCCCACGACAATCGAGCCATACGGGGTGGTGGGCGTGAGCTTGAATATGAACCATAGGAGCGCGGCCGCCTGCAGGAGCACGCCCGCCGTTGCCGGGACGCGCGCGCCGATGTGGTCCGCCAGGAGGCCGCTGAGAGGCCCCACGACAGCGCTGACGATGGAAAGCGGGATGAGAAGGAGGGCCGCGGTCAGCGGGTCATAGCCGCGCACCGCCTGCAGGTAGAAGACGATCAGGAAATTCATGGCGAACATGGCCAGGGACTGGAGCATGGCGGCAAGGACAGAGAAGTTGTAGACGCGGTTGTTGAAGAGGGAAAGGTCCAGCATGGGCTTGGGGGCGCGTCGCTCCCAGATCAGGAAGATGACCACCATGACCACGAACAACCCGAAGAGGGAAAGGATTGCCGGTGAAACCCAGCTGAACTGGATTCCAAGGGTCAGCGCGAAAAGAAGCGCAATCAGTCCCACGCTGAAAGTGAGCGCGCCAGCGGGATCGAACTTTTCCTCCCGCTTGCGCACGGTCATTTCCTTCAACGCAATGTAGCCCCATACGGTGCCTGCAATGCCGATGGGGACGTTGATGTAGAATATCCAGCGCCAGTCCGCGATTGTGAGGATGAGGCCGCCAAGAAGCGGTCCCACAATGCCGCCGATTGCCCACGTGATCCCGTTGATGCCAAGCGCGCGTCCCCGCTCGTTGGGAGGGAAGACTTCCGTGAGGATGGCGGGGCTGTTCACCATCATGAGAGCCGCGCCCGCGCCCTGCACAACCCGCGACAGGATGAGGTAGAACGCGGTCGGAGACAGGCCGCAGAGCCCGGATCCGACGGTGAAGACCACGAAGCCGAGGTTGTACAGGCGCACGCGGCCGAACATGTCCGCAATCCTGCCGAAGGTCAGAAGGAGCGCGGTGCTCACCAGGATGTAAGCCATGATGACCCAGATCATGTTGACGAGGTCCGCGTGCAGCTTCTCCATCATCTGGGGAAGCGCAAGAATCACGATAGTGCTGTCGATTGCAGCCATCAAAGCCCCAATGGTGGTGACACTGAGGGCAATCCATTTGTAGTCGATGCGACGCGTCACGCGTGCTCCTTTTCCTGGAATCTAACGATTCCACAAAAATTGGTCAAGTGATTGATTGAAATTGGATTGTTTAATCCACTTTCTCATGATTCCTGTACGGCGACAGCCAGCGCGAGACCTGCTGAAAGATAGGATCCGCAGCGGCATCTTCCCTTTTGATGAGGAAAATCAGCGCCCGGCCGAGCAGCATGCTCTGAAGCGCCCGTGTCGTCGAAAGGATATCTGAGTCCGCGGAGATCTGTCCGTCCCGCACGCCATCCGTGATGAACGCCCTGAAGTGTCTTTCCCACGAATCCAGGAGCTCCCGGACCACCGGCGCCATCTTCCTGTCATGGAGAGATCGCGTGAAAAGCTCCATCACCACAACGTAGGTTGCCGGACGCTTTCGGATCACCTGGGTCTGATCGGAAAACTCCTTCTGGAGCAGTTTCATGGCGTTCGGCCTGACGCCCTGCGGTTCTGGAGCCGCCTTGAACTCCGAGAGCAGCCGCTGCGCCACACTGCGGACAAGGTCTTCCTTGGACGCGAAGTAGTAGTGGAGGGTGGATATATTGAGATTCGCGCGCAGCGCGACCTCCCTGGTGCGCAGCCCCTCGAACCCCTGCTTCGCAATAATGTCGTACGCGGCATTGACGAGCTTCTGCTTCTGCGCCTCACCCCGTTCCGTGTGGCTTTGTCTGCCATGCATGACAACCATGGTATCACCCCGCGGCGCCTGCCATCTACACCTTTCGCCGGCGCACGGGCCTGACCCAGACGGTCGGCGCCCCGGGCGCGCGGGCGTCGAAATAGGAGAGGAAGCTCCGCACCAGCCGGGAGTGAACGATGGCGCTTGTGCGCCGCCTCGTCTCGATACGGATTTCTTCCCGTATCCGCGCCGCTTTTGTCTCTCCAACCAGGGCATACAACCGGGAGCGGAGGTCGTCGGGAAGGGTGGAAAATCCAGCCGCGCACACCTTGTCAGGGATGCGCATCAGGGTGTTCGAAAGCGTGGTCGAATCCGTCCTGGCAACCAGATCCCGTATCGACCGCTGGTGGTCTTTCATCTGCGCGGGAGCCATTCTGTGTTTTTCCCTGCTGCTTTTCAAGGCCGGAGGCCGAAGCCCGCGGCCGAGCCCCTTGAAACACCCGCGGCGAATCTGTGTATATGGGGTGAGATGGGGTCGCATGGACTCTGGGCATCGACCTGAGATCGATGACGAGGCCGACCTCGACGCGATCCAAAAGGTCCGCGCCGGCAATCCAGACGCATTCTCAGGGATCGTTTCGAAATACGTCCCCTTGCTCTATTCCCTTGCCTTCCGGATGCTCGGGTCGGACCGGGAGGCGGCCGAGGAAACGGTCCAGGAGATCTTCCTCAAGGCGTACAAGGCCCTTCCCTCTTTCGACGCGAGCAAGCGGTTTTTCCCGTGGCTCTACACGATTGCCGTCAACCACCTGCGCTCCTTGAAGCGCACGCAAAACCCGGCCCGAGCGCGAAAGATCATCCCCCTGGATACCGCTGCAAGTGAAGTTGCTGACGCCGCGCCGCGTCCTGACGACCTGGCAGTGGCCAGGGAAGGGGAGCGGCTGGCCCAGCGCGCGCTGGATTCCCTTCCCCCGCGGCTGCGGGAAGTCTTTGTGCTTCGGCAGGTGGAAGGCCTTTCCACGGAAGAAGCGGCGCAGGTGCTCGGGGTACCGGAGTCCACGGCTCGAACATGGCTTTTTCGAGCGCGCGCCATGCTCAAAGCGAAGCTGCTGGATTCAGGATGGGAGTGAAACATGGCAGGCCTGTCCGCGTATATTTTGTGCAGGTACATGAAATGACCTGCAAAGAGTGCCTCGATATCCTGAAAAAACTTCCGGAGGTGCGCCCGGATGCCCTGCCGGCGGCTGCCAAGGATCATTTGGAGGACTGCCCCCGGTGCCGTACCAGGATGGCGGCGCTGCTCCTCATCCAGGAAGGAACCGGGCTTCGCGCCGAGGCGCCTGCCGGACTGGCCGGAAGCATCATGACACGGCCCATGATTCGACCTCTGGCTCCAGCTTTTGCGGCGGGCACCCGGCAGCCGTTCCTGCGATGGATGCCCATAGCGGCGGCCGCAGTCCTTGCCATTGCCCTGGGCTCCTTCCTTGCCGGGTACCTTGCGGGTTGGCGCGGCGCGCCGCAAAACGCGGTGAGTGTTCACCTCACCCTCGAAGCGCCCACCGCGGCGGAGGTTGCCGTGGTGGGGGACTGGAACGGGTGGGACCCCAAGGCGCAGCCCATGAAGCGGCAGGACGGAAAGTGGGAGATCGTGCTTGACCTCACCAAGGGGCGGAGCTACCAGTACCAGTTCCTGATAGATGGGAAAACGTGGATCCCGGATCCGAACAGCCCGGTGAGGGTGGACAATGGGTTCGGCGGGAAAAACTCATTGCCGGGATTGTAGGAAAGACCAGGAGGATGGGATGACCTCAGGAAGGAAAACGGCCGGCTTGCTTGTTGCGGCAATCCTGATTGCAGCCGCAGCGCCGGTGTTCGCGCTGGAAAGCGGGGGGCCGTCTTTTGTCCCGGGGCTCCTGGCGCAGCTTTCAACCGACGGGTGGAGCACACAAGAGACGGAAGCGTTGTCGGCAGCGGCAAGCCAGCTGGACTGGAGCGGGACCCAGGGGGGAGACCCCCAGGTCGTTGCCCTGGCACTCGAGCTTGCAAAGAGCCAGGACCAGTCACTTTCGGCAACCGAGGAAGCTCAGTTGGGCCTGCAACTGGCCCAGAGCGCGGTGCAAATGAGCGCTGTCGGCCTTGATACGCATTCAGAAGCAGCCGCAGCCCTGGCAGCGGTGCGGGGCGTGCTTGCCGCCATTCAGGCCTGGAGGGCGGGCGGAAGCCAGGGAGACCTGGGAGAGCTCATCAGGGAAAGCGTTGCAAGGGCGGTGCGAGGCCAGATCCAGAACAACGCCGGCGGACAGTCGGCGGGACGGGGGCAAGATTCGTCAGGAGGAGCCGGCCAGGGTCCGGAAGGCAATGGGCCTCCGCCGTGGACGCCGGTCTCCGGCGGCAGCGCTCCTCCGCCCGGACACGGAAAATAGAAAAAGTTGAATCCAACAGCGCGGCGGTCCGCCATCGGCTGGCCCCTGGTCTGCGTCCTGCTGCTTGGCGCAGCCCAGGCGGTTTCCGCGCTTGACCTCGAATCCATTCTCGCGCAAAGCAGGTATTCCACCAGCGAAAAACAGGCCTTTGAAACGATCTTTGCCCAGGCCGACCAGGCGCGCATTCCGCAGGATCTCCTTCTCCCCCGGCTTGCAGAAGGGGTGGCAAAGGGAGTCAGGTTCCAGCTCATCGCCGATGTGCTCAACAACTCGCTCCGCTCTTTGGAGAGGGCCAGGTCCATCCTGGAGTCCTCTTCCGAGGGGAAGGCGCTTCTTGCAGATCCGGCGTCATGGTCGTTGAGCGCGACTCTTCTCGAAACCGGTGCCAGTGAACAGGAGATCAAGATGCTCGAAGATGCAGCTCAGGGGAAGAGCGCCGCATATCGCATGGCGGGGTTTCTCCATGCAGCCCTTGTCAACTGGGGACTCTCCCGGCAGATGTCGCTTCAGGTCGCCCTGTCCGCGCTGCATTCTGCCGTCCCGCCGGAGCAATTCGTCGGAGTGATCGACTTGTTCGAGGAGGGGAGGCAGAAGCGCATTCCCCCGGATCGCATGGCCGGGCGTGTGATCGAAACGCTGCCTGCGGCGAAAAGCATGGATGATCTGAGGCGCGCGGTATTATACTGAAGGGACAATTGTGAGAGCCAAATCTCTGGTACTGTCCATCGCCCTGGCCGCATGCAGCATCGGGATGCTGTACGCTCTGCCGCCATCCCTGGTGTTGGGCGCGTATTTCGAAGGCGCTGATTCTTCCCTTCCCCCTTCCCTCGGAACGCCGTACGCGGACGCCCGTCTTCAGGGGACTTTCGGATGGAGGCAGGCCCTTGGCACGGGCAGCTATCTTGCCGTCACCTCACAGGCTTCCCTGGCCCCTTACCTGACCCTGACCTCCGGGTACGTCGACAGCGAGCTTCTGAACCTGGAGCTGGGCCTGCCGGTCGCATCGAACTCCCTCATCCTTGCCGCCGGCGAGAACTCATCACTCGTCAACCAGGCGGGCGTCGGCGCCTATGCGCAGCCGGCGTGGTCGGCGGAATACCGCTTCCAACCGGACTCCGCGGGCTTTCAGCCTGCCTTCAGCTACCTGGGAAGCTATCTCTACGAGCAGCAGGGCAGCGATGACCATCTCTCCGAGGCCCTTCAGCTCAGGCTGAAAAAAAGCGCGAACATTCGATTGGAGACATGGGGATCCCTGCAAGGCGGCTGGGAGCTCTGGACAAAGGAACAGTCGGTGGACGGCTCGGGGAACACGACGGGTTTTCTCCGCCAGGACTGGCTGGCAGGCCTGTCCGCCGGTGCCCGGGGCTTTGCCGGTTTCTCCATCGACTGGTCGGCGGATGCCACCGCGGGTGTGCGGTTTTCGGACGCAAGCACTTCTTCCGCGGGCGTCTCCCAGCTTGTTCTTCCGGGCGGGAGCAGGCTCACGACTGCCGCAAAGGCAAGCGCCACCTGGACGCCCAGCCGGTATGTCAGCGTGGGACTGAACGGAAGCGTGCAGGATGACTGGTATTTCGTGCGAAACGGGCTGAACTCCGACGGGACTTTCAGCGCCACCAACCTGAATGTGCTGGCCATCGCCGGCGGCCTGAAGCTGGACTGGACCCCGAACGACGTTGTGTACCTGGTGATCCAGACCAGCCTTTCGCGAACATTTGCCAACGATCCGGGCCTGGCGCAGTGGACGGGCACCGTGTCCGCGGGGGTTGAGTACAGCTTCTGACCGTGGCGGCCCGACCCGGCGCAGCCCGGGGTGATTGATCTCCCTGGCGCATCATGCTTATCTTGTGCTCAACCGACATGAGAGCAGAACAGTCCCCGGCCAGGGCCGACTTTGCGGCAAAAGCGGCAGAGTCCACAGTCTTTCCCATACTCATAGCGATCAGCCTTTCCCACATGCTGAACGATTCCCTGCAGTCTCTGATCCCGGCAATCTACCCGCTGGTCAAGGACGCTTTCCGGCTCAACTTCGCGCAGATCGGCCTGGTCACGTTCACGTTCCAGATCACGGCTTCGCTCCTGCAGCCTGCGGTGGGCGCGATCACGGATCATCGGCCGCAGCCTTTTTCCCTGGCTACCGGCATGGGGTTCACGCTGTGCGGGCTGATCCTTCTTTCCCTCGCCCACACCTACGGCATGCTCCTGGTGGCAGTGGGACTTGTGGGCCTGGGCTCATCCGTCTTTCATCCTGAGTCTTCCCGCGTTGCATACATGGCTGCCGGCGGCCGGCGGGGGCTGGCCCAGTCCGTGTTCCAGGTTGGCGGCAATTTCGGCTCCTCCCTTGGACCGCTCCTGGCGGCAATCATCATTGCCTCCCACGGCGCATCTCACGTGTTCTGGTTTTCTCCCCTTGCGCTGGCGGCAATCGTGATCCTGTTCTGGGTGGGCAGATGGTACCAGGGGAGGGTCAGGGGCCGGGAAGGAAAGGCCGCAGCGCACAGGCGGCCTGAAGCCGCGGCGCTGTCCAGCTCACGAGTGGCGGCCACGGTTGTCATCCTCCTTATCCTCATCTTCTCGAAGTTTTTCTATCTGTCAGGCATGACCAGCTATTACACTTTCTACTTGATGGACAAGTTCGGGCTCTCCGTGCAATCCGCGCAGTTGCACCTGTTCCTCTTCCAGTTCGCCGTTGCGGCCGGCACCGTGATTGGAGGCCCGCTGGGGGACCGCATAGGGCGCAAGTACGTGATCTGGGGATCCATCCTGGGAGTGGCGCCGTTCACGCTGATCCTTCCGTACGTCGGGCTGCCCGCCACCACGGCGCTGGCTTTTCCCATCGGGATCATCCTGGCCTCCGCCTTTCCTTCCATCCTGGTCTACGCACAGGAGCTCCTTCCCGGAAACCTGGGCCTGATCTCAGGCCTGTTCTTCGGCTTCGCGTTCGGGATGGGAGGCGTGGGTTCCGCGGTGCTGGGCATGATAGCGGACCGCACGAGCATCCAGCATGTCTACAGGCTGACGGCCTTCCTGCCGCTCCTGGGACTGATCACCGTGTTCCTCCCCAGGCTGGAGCCTCGAAGGCACGCGCGGCAAAAAGACCCCGTCTCTTGATCCGGAACCGCCGCCCCTGTATCATCTGAGACGGAGGTGAGACACACAACATGAAGACCGTGCTGACTATGGTGGCGCTTGCCGCTATGACAACTGCCGTATTTGCCCAGGATATCCCCCTCAAGGACCCGCAGGCCAAGATCGGGATGGACCTGTTTGACGTGATAAAAGCCAGGGCTGCTGCGCGGAACTTCGTGAACCGTGATATTCCCGTGCAAGACCTTTCAACGATCCTTTGGGCAGGCAACGGCTTGAAAGGCGCGGATGCGGTCTCCGGGGCTTCGAAGGCGGGAAGGACCATTCCGTACTCAGGCGACAACGTCTACATGAACATCTACACCCTCACCTCGAAGGGCGTGTACCGCTATGAGCCGGAGGCCAAGGTCCTGAAGCAGGTGGCCAAGGGGGACGTGCGCGCGCAGCTAACCCCGGAAAACATCGCCACCGCTTCCCTCATGCTCCTTTTTACATACGACTTTGCCAAGGCCCCCAGCTTCCTGAAGTCGAACCCCGGCCTGTTCCGTGAAATGGCAAATGGGACGGCGGGCTATGCGGCGGAAAACATCGCGCTTGCCGCGGCCGCATACAAGCTGGGATCCATCATCATGTATAATATCAAGGCTCCAGCGGCGGCCTCTGCCGCCAGGCTGGGAAAGGATGAAAGCCCATTGTTCATCATGCAGGTAGGCTACCTGCAGTAAAAGGAGGGCGTCGCGCGCGCGAGAAGTGGCATCGTGTCTCCGGACACCTGCGCGCGCGGGAGGGAAGGAAGGGGGGTCCTGAAACACCGCAACAGGTGGCGATCTCCCAGCAGGCCTTTTCAGGGGTTCGATTCCCCTGCCCTCCATATGGGCGTGCCTGACCGCCAACCAGCTAAACCGCCTCCGCCGCGCCCGTGAACTGGCTCTCGTACAGCTCAGCGTAGAACCCGCCCCGCTCCAGAAGCTCTTCGTGCGTGCCGGTCTCCACGATCCGCCCGTGGTTCATCACGAGGATCAGCTCCGCGTCTCGGATTGTCGACAGCCTGTGGGCAATGACGAAGCTCGTCCTGCCTTTCATGAGGGAGGCCATTGCCTTTCGAATCAGGACCTCGGTCCTGGTGTCGACGCTGCTCGTGGCTTCATCCAGGATCAGGATTGCGGGATCCACCAGGACCGCGCGCGCAATCGTCAGGAGCTGCCGCTGGCCCTGGGAGATGTTGGATGCTTCCTCATTCAGCACGGTGTTGTAGCCGTCAGGGAGCGTGCGGATGAAGTGGTCCGCGTGAGCGGCGGCCGCCGCGCTTCGCACTTCCTCATCAGTGGCCTCCTCCCGCCCGTACGCGATGTTGTCCCGGATGGTGCCGTTGAAAAGCCACGTGTCCTGCAGCACCATGCCGAACGTGCGGCGAAGCTGCCCGCGGGCAATCCGGCGGATGTCCGTTCCGTCGATCGTGATCCGCCCTCCCTGGATCTCGTAGAACCGCATCAGGAGGTTGACCAGGGTGGTCTTGCCTGCGCCCGTTGGCCCCACAATCGCGATCATCTGGCCCGGCTTTGCCTCGATGTTCATGTCCTCCATCAGGGGCTGCTCGGGCTTGTAGCTGAAACGGACGCCTTCGAAGCTTACGTGCCCCTGCGTCGAGGCAAGGATCCTTGAGTCCGGGGAATCCGGCTCTTCCTCCGGTTCGTCCAGCAGCTCGAACACGCGCTCCGCGGACGCGATGGTGCTCTGCAGGATATTCGCCATGTTCGCGGTCTGAGCGATGGGCCAGGTGAACTGCTTGGAATACTGGATGAAAGCCTGGATGTCCCCGATCTGGATGGCCCGGCGAAGCACCATGATGGCTCCTGCAACGGCCACCACCACGTACCCAACGTTGTTGATAAACGTGATCAGCGGCATCAGGAGGCCTGAGATGAACTGGGCCCGCCAGCTGGCATCATAGAGCTGCTCGTTGATGGAGTTGAACTTCTCCACCGTGGTGCGCTCCCTGCCGAATGCCTTCACAATGGCGTGTCCCGTGTACATCTCCTCCACGTGCCCGTTGAGCGAGCCGAGGCTCTTCCACTGCGCCGTGAAGTGTTTCTGGGACTTGGGGGCGATGACCCGGGTGATGAGGATGCTCAAGGGGAGCACCCCGACGGTGATCAGGGTGAGCAGGGGGCTGATGGTGATCATCATGACAACGATCCCCACGATGGTGACCAGGGACGTGATGATCTGCATCAGGCCCTGCTGCAGCGTGTTTGCCACGTTGTCCACGTCATTGGTGACCCTGCTCATGATCTCCCCGTGCGTCTTGCCGTCATAGAAGGAAAGGGGAAGCCTGCTGAGCTTTTCACTGACGTCACGGCGCATGTCGTACACGGTCTTCTGCGCGACCCCCGCCATGAGGAACTGCTGCAGGTAGCTGAAGATGGAGCTGATGACGTACAGCCCCGCAAGGAGGAGCGCCGTATGCCCGAGGAAGGCGAAGTCCACGCCGGCTTTCGTCCTGATTCCGTTCCACACGCTTGTTGTGGCCCCTCCCATGAGTTTGGGCGCGAACAGGCCGAAGAGGCTGCTCACAATGGCAAGGACGAACACCACGATAAGCGCGGCCCTTCGCGGCTTCAGGTAGCCCAGGAGTCTTTTCAGCGTCTTTCGAAAGTTTTTGGGTTTTTCAGCGGGCATGCCGCCCATCATGTGGCCGCCGCCCATGAAGCCCCTTCCGCGGTGGCCCGCGCCCTGCGCGCCGTGGCCGCCCGGCCGCTGGCCGGATGTCTTGCGTCCCTGTCCGTCGCTCATGCCAGGGCCTCCTCGGTCATCTGCGAGGAGACGATTTCACGGTAGACCTCGCACGTTCGGATGAGCTCGCGGTGCGTGCCCTGTCCCACCACCGTCCCGTCGTCCAGCACGATGATCCTGTCCGCATCCATGATCGTGTTCACTCTCTGGGCAACGATGATCACAGTGGCGTCAGCCGTCTCTTTCTTGAGCGCGGCCCGAAGGTCGGCATCCGTGCGGAAGTCGAGGGCGGAGAAAGTATCATCGAAGACGTAGATCTCGGGCTTCCTCACAAGGGCGCGCGCTATGGCCAGGCGCTGTTTCTGGCCTCCGGAAAGGTTCGTCCCTCCCTGTGCCACTTCCGACTGGAAACCGTCCTGCATCTCCAGGATGAATCCCCTGGCCTGGGCAATCTCCGCGGCGTGCGCCACCTCGTCATCCGTAGCCTCTTCCCTGCCGTAACGGATGTTGCTGGCGATGGAATCGTTGAACAGCACCGCCCTCTGCGGCACGAACCCCAGCTTGGCGCGCAGGCTTTCCTGCTCCATTTCGCGGATGTCCACCCCGTCCACCAGCACGCTCCCGCTGTCCACGTCGTAGAACCGGGGAATGAGATTCACGATGGTCGACTTGCCCGCCCCTGTGCCGCCGATGATGGCTGTCACCTCTCCCGGTCCCGCGCTGAAGGAGATGTCGCGGATTGCCGGCTCCTCCGCCCCGGGATAGCTGAAAGTGACGTTTCGAAACTCGATGAACCCTCTCTCTTCCGATGCGGTGCGGGTCTGGGGCCGATCCTTGATCTCAGGGTCGATGGCCAGCACCTCGTGGATCCTGCCGGCGGACGCTGAAGCCCGGGGAAGCATCACAAAGAGGAAGGAGACCATGAGAACGGAGAACAGGATCTGGATGGCGTACTGGAGGAACGCCATGAGGCTGCCGACCTGCATCTCCCCGATGTCTATCCGTTTCGCGCCGAACCAGATGATGGCCACGGTGGTGAAGTTCATCACGAGCATCATGAGGGGAAAGAGAAGGGCCATGACCTTGTTGACCGTGATCGAGGTGGCTGTGAGGTCCCGGTTGGCGATGTCGAAGCGCTCTTTCTGATGGTCCACCCTGTCGAAGGCCCGCACAACCCGGACTCCCGTGAGGCCTTCCCGCATCACCAGGTTGATCCTGTCGATCTTGGCCTGGATGGCCCGAAAGAGGGGCAGGCCGCGCGAGGCGACGAGGATGATGATGGCCGCGATGAGCGGGATTGCCACCGCCAGCACCCACGTGAGGCGCGCGTCCTTCTGGAAGGCCATGATGACTCCCCCGATGGCCATGATGGGCGCCATGATCATCATGCGCATCATCACCATCGCGAAGTTCTGGACCTGGGTGATATCGTTCGTTGTGCGCGTGATGAGGGACGGCGTGCCGACCCTGTCGAACTCATGCAGGGAGAAGTCTTCCACGTGCGTGAAGACGACCCGGCGCAGGTCCCTGCCGTATCCCATCCCCACCCGGGCGGAAAACCAGCTGGCAACGACGGAGCAGACCACGCCGCCCAGGGCAACCAGCAGCATGAGCCCTCCCAGCCTTACGATGTAGGCGACGTCGCCTTTCACGATGCCCGTGTCCACGATGTCGGCCATCAGCGTGGGCAGGTACAGCTCCGAAAGGGATTGCAGAAAAATGAGGCCCAGCACAAGCGCAATCGGCGCCGTGTACGGTCTCAGGTACCTGAAAAGCTTCAGCATTCACTGCTCCTCGAAATCCAGTCGTGCACAAGAAGAAGATATTGCATAACAGAAAATTAGCGATTTTTCAGCACCGGTTCATTGGCCTTTCGGGGAGGGTTGGCTACTATGGGGTATCAAAAGGTTGGGGGTTGGTTCTGAACGGAAAGTTATTCTCTTTTCATTCTGCTTTTATGGAACTCACAGGCACTTTCGTAGATATTGGATGGTGGAGGCTCTCGAAGTGATGAAAAAACTTCCGGGATTCAAGACAGCATTCCTTCTGGCAACCGCATTCCTGGCCGCGGGTGCTGGGAGCGCATACGCCCAGCAGCCGGCCGCGCAGCAGCCTGCAACCGCGTCCCAGGACGTCGTGACCCTGGACCAGGTTGTGGCTGTCGCGCGCGCAACGGCCCCGGGGCTGAAGCTGGCAACCATCACTGTGGACACGGCCCGCACTCAGCTCATCCAGGCTCAGGCATCGAACGGGCTTTCCGTGGGGGCAAAGGGCGACTACTTCCACCAGGGAACCGTTCTTGGCTCCTCATCCACTTCATCCGCCGGCGCGGCAGCGGCCGGCGCCAGCGGGTCAGGCTCCAACGGAGAAAACGTCCAGGGCGGGCTCACGCTTTCCGGCCCCGCCACGAGCCTCGGGGTGACGGCCCTGCACACCTTTGGCGAAGGGGTCCCCGGTGACCAGGTGAGCTCCGTCAGCCTTTCAGCAAGCCAGACCGTATTCGACGGATACCCGGGCGGCAGGGCGAATGCCACCGTGCAGCAGGCCGGCTATTCCTATCGCGCATCCCAGGTGTCCTACGACGCATCCCTGAAGAGCGTCCTTTACCAGGTCAAGCAGGCCTATTACACGCTGCTGGGAGACCAGAATACTCTTCTCATCCGGCAGGCAACCGTCAGCCAGTCGGAGCAGAACCTTGCATATTACCAGGGCCTGTTTACCGCCGGGCGGGCCACGCAACTGGACGTGCTGCAGAACCAGGTCACTCTTACGCAGGCCCAGCTGGACCTTCGCAGCGCCCAGAACACGGTGGACGTGGACCGCAAGAACCTCTCAGCCGCCATCGGATGGCCACTGGAGAAAGAATACACCGTGGCTGACACCCCGATGCCGGACGTGCCGGCCCTGGTGCCAGAGGACGCGCTGAAGACGGCCTTCCAGAACAGGCCGGAGCTGCGGACCCTGGAGCTGAACCTGGCCGCGGCGGACGTGAACCTCGCCCTGCAGAAGAGCCAGACGTATCCGGTGGTCTCCATCAACGGGTCCCTGGGCGTGAGCCAGGACTGGTCAGCCAGCATCAACGCGGGCAGCTTCACGGCCGGGGCTTCCATCGCGCTTCCGGTTCTGGACGGCGGCTTTCATAACTCACAGGTGCAGCAGGCTGCTGACCAGATTGCCTCCTACAAGGTGCAGCAGGACCAGCAGAGGCAGAGCATCACGATAGGAGTGCAGAATGCGCTCTTTGGAGTCCGGGATTCCCGGGACCGGCTTGACCTCTCGGGGCAGAGCGTCAAAGCGGCGCAAGGGCAATACAACCTGCAGAAAGCGCGGTACGCGGTGGGGCTGGTGACAACCCTGGACGTGTTGACCGCTTTCCAGGCGTTAACGACGGCGGAGGTCGGGCTCGAGCAGGCAAAGAGCAACTACGTTCTTGCCTTGCTGAACCTCGACAACGCCATGGGTTTGTAAAGGGGAAGGAAATGAAAACGGCACCAAAGGTTGTCATCATAGCGGGAGCGGTGGTCGTGGTGGCGGTGGTAGCCATCATCGCCCTTCGGCCCCTCTTCGCGAAGCGCGATGGGCTCCACTACGTCACTCGCGCAGTGGATTTTGCGGATATCTCCGCCACGGTGAGCGAAACGGGAACGGTCAACCCGGTGAATACGGTGTCCGTGGGCAGCGAGGTTTCGGGAACCATCAACATGCTCGGCGCGGACTATAATTCCCGGGTGAAGAAGAACCAGATCCTTGCGACGCTGGACCCGACGGACTACCAGGCAGCGGTGGATTCCTCCAAGGCCAACCTCCGCCTTGCCCAGGCCAACCTCAACAGCGCAAAGGTCAACGTGGGCAAGATGAAGGCGCTTCTGGACATGGCAAACCTCACCGTGCAGCGCGATGAGCCGCTTCTCAAGCAGGGCCTCATCAACCAGAACCAGATGGACACGGACAACACAGGGGCGGTGACCGCCAACCAGGACTATCTGGCCTCCCAGGCGGCCGTCCAGGTGGCTGAAGCGCAAGTGGCCGTGGCGCAAGGCCAGCTTGACCAGGCGCAGTACAACCTTTCCAAGACCGTGATCAGAAGCCCGTGGGACGGAATTGTCCTGGCCCGCAACGTGAGCATCGGGCAGACAGTGGCCTCATCCCTGCAGACCCCGACTCTCTTCACTCTTGCCACGAACCTCACGGACATGCAGGTGGATACCTCGGTGGACGAAGCGGATGCGGGAGGCGTGCACCAGGGCGCATCGGCGCGCTTCACGGTTACCGCCTACCCGAATGAGAATTTCAACGGAACAGTTTCGCAGGTCCGCGTCAACCCAATCATCACGCAAAACGTCGTGACCTACGACGCCGTGGTGGTGGTGCATGACGCCTCGGGCAGGCTCCTGCCGGGAATGACCGCACAGGTGTCGATCGACGTTGGTAAGCGGTCGCACGTGCCGGCCGTGCCCATCGCGGCCCTTCTGTACAGGCCTCTTGCGGCCCCGAGCGGGGGCGGAGGGGCCTTCGGCGGATTCGGCGCCGGCCTCGTGCAAAGCTCCGGCGCCGCTCCCGGAGCCCAGGCCGTTGCAGGCGCGCCCGGGTCCCAGGTGACCGTGTGGTCCCTGCAGGACGGGCGCCCCGCGCCGAGGCGCGTCGTGATCGGGCTTTCGGACGGCAAGAATGTGGAGATTGCCAGCGGGGATCTCCGATCGGGAGATCAGGTCATTGTCGCCCAGTACCGCGGCGCGAACAGAAAGAACGTTTCCCCGAGCGGCGGCGGGACGGGCGGGACGGCAGGCGCAGGGGCCTCCGTCGGAGCCAACCCCTCCAACCCCTCCAACCCCTCAGCCGCCGCGGGCTCCCCCCAGGCAGGCGTGGTGCCCAGGACAAGGCAGGCCCAGTAATGGAACAGGGTGAAGCACGGACCGCGGGTACGAGCGCAGTGGCGGCCACCACGATGAAGCACGCAAGGGCGAAAGCGTCCCACGAAGCGCCCCTGATCGAGGTGAAGGACATTACCAAGGTCTATGGGGAAGGGGAGTCCATGGTGCACGCCCTCAGGGGAGTGAGCCTCTCCATTTCCCACGGCGAGTTCGTGGCCATCATGGGACCGTCAGGATCCGGCAAGTCCACTTTCATGCACCTCCTGGGCTGCCTGGACAGACCGACTTCGGGCTCGTATCGCCTTGCAGGCCAGGAGGTCTCCGGGCTCACGCGGGACGAGCTTGCCGCCATCAGAAGCAAACAGATCGGCTTCGTGTTCCAGAGCTTCAACCTCCTGGCGCGAACGAGCGCCCTGGAAAACGTCGAGCTGCCGATGCTTTACGCCGGGGTCGCGCAGAAGACGCGCGACGAGCGAGCGCGCGCGCTCCTGAAGCAGGTCGGCCTGGGCGAACGCATGGACCACAGGCCCAACGAGCTTTCCGGAGGCCAGCAGCAGCGCGTGGCCATTGCGCGCGCGCTTGCCAACGGCGCGCCTTTCCTGATGGCGGATGAGCCAACCGGCAACCTGGACAGCGCAAGCAGCGTGGAGATTATGACGCTGTTCCGCCATCTCAACCGTGACAACGGGATCACGGTCATCGTCGTTACGCACGCCCCGGACGTTGCCTCCTGGTCGGACAGGATGGTGACTTTCCGCGACGGCCTCATCATCAGTGATCACCCCTCAGGGGAGGCATCTCAATGAGCTTCATGGTTCTTATACGCACGGCCTGGAAGGCTCTGCGGCGAAACGTCAGCCGCTCCCTCCTCACCATGCTGGGGATCATCATCGGCGTGGGAGCGGTCATCGCCTCCATGGCCATCGGAGCCGGGGCGCAGGCCGCAGTGCTCAAGCAGATCGAGAGCCTGGGCGCCAACCTTGTGGTCATCACCCCGGGCAGCATCACCAGCGGAGGCGTGAGCCTGGGAAGCGGTTCCCGAACCACCCTCAAGCTGGATGACATCAGCGCCATTGCCGCCAACGTTCCCGAGCTCAGCGGGGTTGCTCCGTACTCGCAGACAAGCGCCCAGGTCGTCGCCGGCTCCGCCAACTGGTACACCGTGATCGGCGGAACTACCCCTGACTGGCTCTCCGTAGGCAACTGGAACATGGCGCAGGGCACGTTCATCGCGAAGCAGGACATCGATCGAGTGGCGAAGGTGGCCGTGCTGGGTGGCACGGTTGCTGCGAATCTTTTCCCCGCCGGCGGGGCCGTCGGCAGCACGGTGGTCATCAAGAGCGTTCCCTTCCGGGTGATCGGGGTGCTCGTATCCAAAGGCCAGTCCGGGTTCGGACGTGACCAGGATGACGTGATCATTGTCCCCATCACGACGCATCAGGAAAGGCTCACCGGGCAGACGTGGGTCAACTCGATCATGCTTTCCGCGGCCTCCCCTGAGACAGTGGCAGGGGTGATCGACGCCACCGAGCGGCTCCTGCGGCTTGTGCACCACCTGACTCCGGCGGACGCTGATGATTTCACCATCCGCAACATCGCCAACGTCCAGCAGGTCCGGGCGGCAACGGTGCAGACCCAGGCGCTCCTCCTGGCCGCCGTGGCCGTGGTTTCCCTCATCGTCGGGGGCATCGGCATCATGAACATCATGCTCGTTTCGGTCACCGAGCGCACGCGCGAGATCGGGCTGAGGATGGCGGTGGGGGGCAAAGGACGCGATATCCTGCTTCAGTTCCTCATCGAGGCGCTGACCATGGCCTGCGCGGGGGGGCTGATCGGAGTGGGCATGGGGGTAGGGATCTCGTTCCTCGTGTCCATGGTCGGGAAATGGCCCACCGTGATCTCGGGATTCTCGGTCTTCCTGGGGTTCGTATCCGCCGCCCTCACGGGGGTTGTTTTCGGGTTCTACCCGGCGCGCCGCGCGGCCGCGCTTGATCCAATTGACGCGCTGCGCTACGAATAGAGGGTGCAAGGGGTGACATTTTTGCCTTTCTTGGTTGTTTTCATTGTGGGAACGGAGGAAAGGAAATGACGAAGCCCATGATGGCGCTCGCGGCCGGCGCATTCGCTGCGCTGCTTGCCGGCTGCGGAACCATGCCGCCCTGGAAGAGCGTCCCCAGCGGCCAGCAGGCCGAGTACGGAAGGATAGAGACGAACCGGGACCTGATCCAATTCCTTGCCTTCAGCGATGACCCCGGCATCTCCGTCATCGCCATCCAGAACAAGGCGTACCGCTATCCAACCAGGTACGCCATCATCCTGGACGGACCTGCCCGGGAAGCCATGCGGGCCGCCTTTGAGAAATACGAGAACTGGAAGGGCATTGCCCAGGAGAATCAGACCCAGATCTCCAAGACCATCACGACCCTCGAGCTGCCGCAGATGTACTTTGAGGACGGGAGCTGGAACGACGCCGGGGATCGGGACATCTCACTTGTGTTCACTTCACGCATCGACGACAACGGGAACCAGAACTTTTTCATGACCTTGCGGCCGTCACCTGTTTTCATGCTGAGGTTCTTTTTCACCGTCTACGGGCGGGATTCAATGGTCCTGAACGATGACC
Source organism: uncultured Spirochaetota bacterium (assembly GCA_963710335.1). Classification (GTDB taxonomy): domain Bacteria; phylum Spirochaetota; class Spirochaetia; order SZUA-6; family Fen-1364; genus Fen-1364. Next base: position 69,192 of record CAVQAA010000021.1, on the reverse strand, counting down.
AGACCATGACGTTCAGCGACATGCTGCGGGAGGAGTCCGTGGACGCCGGCTATCAGAAGGCCAAGAAAAAGCAGGACGTCATCGACATGTTCAATTAGCGCGCGTCATGTGACGCGCTTCAGGGCTCGCATGCGTTATGTGCGCAACGTCGACCAGCCTTACAAGGCCGCACTGGCAGTCACAACGGCCCCCGCAGCCGCAGCTCATGGCCGCGCCGATTCCGAGCCCGACGACATCGTGGTTGAACTTCGACAGGAGCGTGAGGAGCCGGGCGTTTGAAAGTGCCACCGTGTGATCATGAGTCACAAAAACAGTCACTTCGGTAACAATTCGGTCGCACCGCGGCAATAATAAAGCTCACGGGATCACCACCGGCCGCTATTGCCCCCGTTGCGGCAGGAGTGCATATTCTCAGCATGACGACCACAGGCGTGACCATCACGGGCCGGCTCGACGCGCGGCCTCTTGGCGCCTTCCATCGGCGCCTTCTTGTTGCAAGCGGCCTCGGATGGATGTTCGACGCTCTGGACGTCGGGCTCATAAGCTTCGTTCTGGCGGCGCTTGTCGGTGAGTGGAAGCTGCACCCCAGCCAGGTCGGGTTCATCAGCAGCGCGGGCTTCCTTGGCATGTTCGTGGGCGCCTTGCTGGCAGGGCTTCTGGCGGATCGCTTCGGCAGAAAACCCCTTTTTCAGAGCACGCTTGTCATCTACAGCATTGCGACGGGTCTCTGCGCTTTTGCGGGCAGCATGGGTGCGCTCCTTGGCCTGCGGTTTCTCGTTGGGCTTGGGCTGGGAGGCGAGCTGCCCGTTGCAAGCACCCTGGTGAGCGAGTTCTCCCCGGCCAGGCGGCGCGGCCTCATGATCGTCCTGCTGGAAAGCTTCTGGGCCTACGGATGGGTGCTGGCAGCGCTCATCGGGTATCTGCTGATACCACGCTACGGCTGGAGGATCGCATTCCTGGTGGGCGCATTGCCCGCGCTGTACGTCCTGGTTCTCCGGCGAAGCATCCCCGAGTCCCCCGGTTCCTGGAGGAAAGGGGCCGCCCTTCGGAGGCAGAGGCGGTGATGCGCCAGGTGGAGGGAGAATCAGCCGACACGAAGCAGAAGGCGGTCTCCCGGCAGGACTCCCCGGCGGCCAAGGCCAGAGGCAAATGGGGAGAGCTGTTCGGCCCGTCCCTTCTGCGCCGCACCGTCATGCTCTGGCTGGTCTGGTTTGGAATCGTATTTTCCTACTACGGAATTTTCGCATGGCTGCCGTCCCTCTTGCGCGCCACGTATCCTTTGGTGACGACCTTCGAGTACACGCTGATCATCACCCTGGCGCAGATCCCCGGCTACTTCAGCGCCGCGTTCCTGGTGGACCGTCTTGGGCGAAAGGCAACGCTGGCGGCGTACCTGCTCCTGTGCGCCGTGGGGGCGTTTTTCTTCCGGGCAGCCGGCAGCCCCGCGCAAATCCTGGTCTGGGGCTGCGTGATCTCGTTTTTCAACCTGGGCGCCTGGGGCGTCCTCTACACCTACACTCCCGAGCTTTATCCGACGCGCATCCGTTCCAGCGGCGCCGGCTCCGCGACGGCCTTCGGGCGCATTGGCGGCATCGTTGGCCCGTACATCGTGGGGCTTCTCCTGCCCTCCTGGGGCGCCGGCGTGGGCACCATCTTCGCCATGTTCGCGGCCATCTTCCTGGTGGTTTCGGGAATCGTCGTGATCATGGGAGAGGAAACCAAGGGCTCCAGCCTGGAGCGAATAGCCGGCGAATAGCAGCAGGCGGATAGTCCGGCCGCTTTCCCTTTTTTAGCGTTTTCCTAACTTGACACTCCGTCCTTTTTTCTGATAGGTTTATACCATAAACTTATTTATGGAGAGAGACATGCAGGATCAGCACAGGATTGCCCGCCTCATGCGGGACATAAACGAGATCAAGGCCGCCGTGAAGCGCAACAGCCCGGTGCTCCGGGAAATCCTGACGGCGCGATACTACTGGCTGCACCTCCTGGCCTTTGGCGTGGCGGTGGTCGTCTTTTCCGTCATCATGCATTTCCTTGTGCGCGCGTACGGCGGGTATGCAGCCATCCCCGCTGTCGCCAGCGCTGTCTTCTGGATTGTTGCCGTTGCGGTGGGCCTGTCCATCTACGTGTACAGGGTGCGGGGCGTCCTGCGGACAGTCAAAAGCATCGACAGGCGGCTCAATCTCTGGGCCCTTCTCGGAGACCACGACATCGGAGAGTTCATGCACATCTATGTTCCGCTGGCTGTGATCTCGGCCGCCGCCTCCGTCTTTTTGTTCCGTGCCGGGGAGAGCTTCTACATTATCGCCGTGTGGGCGGGCTGCCTGGGGCTGACGCTCAACCTCGCCGCCTTTGCCGCCCACATAGCGGAGTTTTATGTGGGAGGATACTGGACTCTTGTGACCGGCGGCTTGAGCATTTTTGTTCCGGGAATCTCGGCTTCCCTCTGGATCGCCATCTGCTTCGGCGGCGGAAGCATCGCATACGTCGTATTTTCGGCGCTTATCAGACGGCGAAGCGGGCTGCATGCAGACGGCAATGAGTGAGGGGGAGGGTTCTCGACGAAGCCCGCGGCTGGACAGAATCATCCACGAGCGGGCCCGGCTGATCATCCTGGCGTACCTGTCCTCGAGCGGGAGTCTTTCGGTGAGCTTTCCCGAGCTGCGGGAGAAGCTGGAGCTGACCGCCGGGAACCTTTCCATCCAGCTGAAGACGCTCGAGGGGGCCGGTTACGTGAAGATCGCCAAGAGCTTCGTGGAGAACAGGCCCAACACCAGCGTCAGGCTCACAGCCCGGGGCGCAAAGGCGCTTCGTGATTACTTGAATGAAATGGAGACTCTGATGCGCAAGCTCAAGCCGCGCTCGGGGAGAAAGGATTGAAAGGAAATGCCGATGGAAGCAATTCTCAAGCTCGAAGGGATTCGCAAGTCATACACCAAGGCGCAACGCAGCGTGGAAGCGCTGCGGGGGATAGACCTTTCCATCCAGAAGGCCGAGTTTCTTGCGATTGTCGGCCCGTCGGGCAGCGGAAAGACGACACTCCTGAATATCGTTGGTTGCCTGGACCTCCCCACCAGCGGCAGCGTGCTCTACGACGGCCGGGAGCTGGGCGGGATGACGGAGAAGGAGCTTTCCATCTACCGAAAGGAGAATATCTCCTTCATCTTCCAGTCGTACAACCTTATCCCCGTGCTGACCGTGCTGGAGAACGTGGAGCTTCCCATGGTCATTGAGCGGCGTTTTTCGCGAGGTGAGATGAGAAGCAACGCGCTGGAGATCATCAACGCGGTGGGCCTGGGGGACATGGCGGACCGCTATCCCCGGGAGCTCTCCGGTGGCCAGGAGCAGAGGGTGGCCATAGCCCGTGCCCTTGTAAAGAACCCGATTGTCGTCCTTGCCGACGAGCCGACGGCCAACCTCGACTCCCGCACCGCGGAGGAGATCATGTCCCTCATGGAAACCATGAACCGCGACCGTCGGACCACGTTCATCTTTTCCACTCATGACGCCATGGTCCAGAAGCATGCGCGCCGCGTCATAGTCCTGCACGACGGCCTGGTCAGCGAGGACAGAAAGGAGGCGGCATGAACACCGTCATCCGCATTGCGCTTCGAAACGTCATTCGTCACAGGCGGCGCGCCCTGATAACGGCCATCACGATGATGGTCGGCATCGGCTTCTTCATTTTTCTTGATTCCCTGTACAACGGCCTGGACCGGCTTTCCGTGGATGATCTGATCAACTTCCGCGATTCCTCCGTGAAGATCTTCTCCGCGGCATATGATGCGGACAGGGAGTCCTACCCCCTGGACAAGGGAATTCCCGATGCCGCTGCGCTCAGGAATTGGCTGAAGAAAGATAAACGGGTCGTTGCCGTCACTGCCAGGACGCAGTTCCTTGCGCAGGCGGGCAACTACCGAGATACGATGTACGTGGTTGGAACCGTCGTGGACCCGGCGAGCGATGCCGCTGTCTTCGCCCTGAAGGATGTCCTGATTGGAAGCTACTTCACTCCCCAGGCAGGCACGGACAGGCAAGTAATCCTGGGCAAGGACCTGGCAGGCAAGCTGGGGCTGAAAGTCGGAGACAACGTTGTGTTGGCCGCTTCCACGCGCTACGAAGCGCAGAACGCGGATGAGTTCACTATCATAGGGTTGCTGTCCACGAGCGATCCGACGCTCAACAAGAGCACCGCCCTGATCACGTACGATGCGGCAAATGACTTCCTGGACCTCGGCGGCCTTGTCACCGAAATGGATGTTCGTCTGCAGCATCGAATCAATCTCTCCGATACGCTCGCAGATGCCGCTTCTCTTGCCGCCGGAGTAAAGGCCTCGTACCCGGCGCTTTCACCCTATTCCTTCCAGGATTTCAACAAGGGGTTCCTCACGGTGCTGAAACAGAAGCGCTTCTGGGGATACATGATCATGCTGTTCATCCTCCTTCTGTCGGCAGTCGGCATCGTCAACACGGTTCTCATGAGCGTGTATGAACGGATCAGGGAAGTCGGCGTGCTGAAGGCGCTGGGGTTCCGCGGCAGGGAAGTGGTGTGGATGTTCGTCTTCGAGGGGTTCTTTGTCGGTTGCCTGGGGAGTTTCCTGGGCGCGGCGATGGGAACTCTCATCAACTGCTATTCCATCTACGTCGGCTTCCCCCTCCAGAAGTTCGGCAGTGATGTCGGAAGCGGGTTTGCGTTCTGGGGGACGCTCCGGGGGGAGTGGAACCCGGGATCGATACTCTTCGCAGTCATATTCGGGATGGTCATCGCAATGATAGCTGCCGCAATCCCCGCGCGCTCCGCAGCCAGGATGACCGCTACCACCGCGCTGCGGTTCGTCTGAAAGGGGGAGGCCGTGGGCTATCTCATCAGAATGGCCATTCGCAATCTGTGGCGCAACAAGCGCAGGTCCGCGTTGGCGTTGATCTCGGTCGCCATGGCATGCCTCTTCTGCCTGTTCCTTCAGGGATTCCTGGGCGCATTTCAGGAGTCTCTTGTGAAGAACTTCACCAAGAACGAGACCGGGCATGTCAGGATCACGACAAAGGAGTTCTCGGATCGCTCCGAGATGCTGCCTGTGGACGCCATGATTTCCCATCCCGAGCAGATCGAATCGAAGATACGGACTTCCCCGGCCATTGCAGACAGGGTCAAGCTCATGACGGAGCGGATCAGCTTCGGCGTGCTCCTTGAAAACAAAGGCTACAACAAGAATGCGCTGGCCCTTGCCGGCGACCCCGTGACGGAAGAGAGCCTCTTGTACTTCCAACGCTCCATACTTCCCGGCGGTCGCTATATCGACGGGCCCGGGCAGACGATCATCGGGTCCGACCTGGCGGACGGCTTGAATCTTACCGTGGGTGGCACTCTCAAGGTAGTGAGCCAGGCAAGCGACGGGTCGCTGCAGCTGAAGAAGTTCCGGATCGTGGGAATCTTCCGGACCGGGGTAGCCACGCTGGACAAAAAGGTTTTCCAGGTCCCTCTTGCTGACGCGAAAACCTTCCTGCGCACCGGGGACGGCGCCCAATCAATCATCATCATGCTGGACGACTATCACGCAGCAGTGCGGGTGGCCTCCCAGATCGATGCCTTGCTGCATGACCCGACCCTCGCTGTTACGCCGTGGACAACGGTGGGGGACTACGGGCATCTGGTTCAACTGGAGAGCAAGATATTCAATGTCCTGTTCGTGATCGTTCTGTTCCTGGGAGCATTCATCATCACGAACATCATGACGATGGTCGTGCTGGAACGAAGGAAGGAGATTGGGATCCTGAAGTCCATGGGGTTCGCAAACGTCGAGGTGCTTGTCCTCTTTCTCCTGGAGGGCGTCTTCCTGGGGATCTGGGGCAGCCTCATCGGCGGCGGTCTGGGATTCCTTCTCGACGTAGCGCTCCATTTCAAAGGCGTGGATTTCTCCAGCTACCTCGCGTCCCTGGAGTTCCCGCTCGACAACGTCCTGTATTGGACCGTCGACGTGCCCGTTGCTGTGGGCATCGTGGTGCTGGGATGCTTGATGTCGGGCCTGGTCTCGATCATTCCCTCCATGCGCGCCGCCCGCATGAACGCCGTTGACGCCATCAAAAGCGTATAGGATAGGAGAGACGCATCATGAACACACGGACAGCACGCGCACTTCTTGCCGCGGCTCTCATGCTGGCCGCAGGCGCCGCCGCGGGCGCCGCGGCGCCGGCTGCCCTTTCAGGGGATGAGATCCTCAAGCGCATGGATGCGAACACATCTTTTCGGTCAATCCGGTATGACGGGACCCTGGCAATCCACTCGGGAGACACCGTGCGGACCAAGGAGATGAAGGCAACGGCCATGGGGACCAGCAAGGCGCTGGCGGAGTTCACCAACCCTGAGGACAAGGGAACGAAGTTTCTCAAGATCGACAAGAACCTGTGGATCTACTTCCCTTCGGAGCAGGACACGGTGAAGATCTCGGGCCACATGCTGAAAGAAGGGATGATGGGAAGCGATGTCTCCTACCAGGATGCCCTTGAAAGCGACGACCTGTTCACGAAATATGCCGTCGCCGTTTCGGGGGAGGAGACTGTTGCCGGCCGGCCATGCTACGTCCTGACCCTCACAGCCACGGTCAAGGACGTTCAATACGAGACGCGAAAGATGTGGGTGGATGAAGGGCGTTTCGTTGCGCTTCGGCAGGAGATGTTTGCAAAAAGCGGGAAGCTCCTCAAGATCAGCCGGGTCCTGGACGTTCAGAAGGTCGGGGACCGCTGGTTCCCCGTGAAAGAGGAGATTTCCGACCAGCTCAAGCAGGGTTCCCGCACGGAGTTCGACATGGCTGATGTCCGCATTGATGTGCCGGTGAGCGAGTCGCAATTCAGCCTGCGGAACCTGGCCCGATGAAAGTCCTGTCCCGAGCGCTGCTCAGCGCAGCATGCGCCTCCGCGCTCCTTGCGGTTGCCGCGGCTGCCGCGGCCGCGGAGGAGGTCGGGGGGCTGGAGCTGAGCGGATCCCTCCTGGGCGACGCCTCCCTGCTCCAAACCTCCTTCGAAAGCCCCACGGGGATATCGCCAGGGGGCTTCTCCGAGCTGACGGTCAACATGGTGAACCGCAACAGGCAGTTTGCGAAGGTAGAGGGGACCGGAATCGTCACCGTCTGGAGCGGCGTCTATGCTCCGCTTGCCGTCAGCCAGGCCTCCGCATCCGGCTTGTTCGCGGCCTCCACACCGGATGGGTCCGCGGCCGTGACGGTTGAGCTTCGCAAGCTGTACCTGGCCGTGTTCACGTCGATTGCCGACATCTCCCTGGGCCGTCAGATCATCAACTTCGGCGTGGGGACATTGTTTTCGCCGATTGACGCATTTACCGTCCCGCTTCTGTCCGACCTCAACTATGTGCGCACGGGAAGCGATGTGGTCAGGGTGGACGCCCAGTTCAACAGTGTCTCAGGCCTTGAAGCGGTCAGCATGATAACCTCCAGCCTCAGCGCGTTGAGCTCCGCCCTCAAGCTCTACACCAACGTGCACGACTTCGATCTTGCTGGCGTGGGGCTCTACCGGGGCGCGCGCAACGAGATACTTGCCGGCGCGTATTTCAAGGGAGACATCGAAGTCGGAATCTATGGCGAGGCCGTGGAGCACTTCGCAACCTCGGCATGGTCCACGTACTTCGAAGGAATGCTGGGGGCCGACTATTCCGTCGAGAAAACGTATTTCTTCACGCTGGAGTATTATTACAACGGCAGCCCTGCCTCACCGGGCAGCCTTGCACCGGTTGACCTGGCCAACGCGCCCGCGCTTTTCCTGAACCAGCATTACCTGTATTTCATGACCCGCTGGCAGATCACTGACCTGATCGGCCTGTCTGCAAGCGTCATCTGGGATGTCTCCGCTTCCGTGGTCCTTCCCACGGTTCAGCTCACGTACAACGTCGTGCAGAATGCCAACCTGATCGCCTATGGCCGATACTTCAGCGGCGACATCAGGAGCGGCGCCGCGTGGCCGGGTCCTGATTTCCAATACGGAGTCGAGATCCAGGTGAGCTTTTGAACCGGGCGCGCAGCCGCGCGCCGTTCAGTCTTTTGCGGGACGCTGGGTGAGAGAGAACCAGTTTCCGCACCCGTCGCGAAACAGGGCTTCGATTCCGTAAAACTCCTTCGTCGGCTTCTTGAGGAACTCGATGCCCTTTGTCTTCATTTCCTCATAGGCTTTCTCGCAATCGTCCGTATTCCAGACGCCGCCCGGCATGGCGTCCGCCTCGAGCACCGCCCTGATGTGGCTTGCCATATCGGCCTTCATCATCGGGGCGCAGGGCTCAGCCAGAAGGACTTCGATGTCGGGATGGCCAGGGGGGCTGACGGTCAGCCAGCGCATACCGTTGTCCATGGTGATGTCCGTATTCACGGTGAACCCCAGCTTGTTGACGTAGATCTCATAGGCTTTTTTCTGGTCACGGACGAACAGGTTGATATGCGAAATCGTTGCAGTCATTTCTTCCTCCCTATCAGGGCGAGTATACAGGGAGCGGCTTTTGCGGGCTTCTCGAAAATTGCTGATTTCCGCATCAATTGGCTCAGGCAGGTTCCCCGAAGCCGAACATGGTCCAGCAGCAGGCAGGTATATATTTCTGCGGGCTGCGGCGCTGCTCGAGGCAGCGTGCCCGGTAAACCGACGGAGGCCAGCCGACCGTTCGGTGGAAGAGACTGCTGAACGAGCCAAGGCTTTCGAAGCCCACCTCGAAGCAGATATCGGTGACTGACATGTCGCTTGTGGCCAGGAGCTTCCGCGCTTTGTCGATCCTCCTGCGCACCAGGTACTGGTGGGGAGTCTCCATGAGCCTGCTGCGAAAGGTCCTGATGAAATGAAAGCGTGAATAATGCGCCTCGTCACAGAGGGCATCAATGTCCAGCCTGCGGTTGTAGCGGGCGTCCATCAGTGTAAGGACGCGCTGCAGCGCTCGAGCGGCGGTGTCGTCCTGATCTTTCACAGCTTCTGCCTCACTTCTGCGCACAAGATACCGCATTCAGCGCGCACCGGCGAGGGCAGGGGGTCCCTGGCCGCCCACGGGATCTCCTGCGATCCTGGCATACTTTTCGTGATTGGAGTAAAAGTAGCCCAGGAGGACTACGGTGGAAAGACTGAGGCGGGACGTGGGCAACAAGGATCTCTTCGAGAAGGCGAAGAAACATGCGCTTGACTACATGCTGGGCGCGGCCGCGCGGCAGGTCTTTCCGTCCTCTGAAGCAATTGAGCGGTTGGCTGCATTCGATGAAAAGCTGCAGGAGGACGAGGTTGATCCCTGCAAGGTTCTGGACGTGCTGCATGCAATCGGATCTCCGGCCACCGTTGCCCAGACCGGCGGACGGTATTTCGGGTTTGTGAACGGGGGGATCACGCCGGCCAGCCTCGCCGCAAAGTGGCTGGCTGACGCGTGGGACCAGAACGCCGCGCTCTACGTGATCTCCCCGGTGGCCTCTGTCCTGGAGAGCGTGTGCGAGAGCTGGCTCGTCGACCTCCTTGGCCTTCCGGTCGGGACGGCGGCCGGCTTTGTCAGCGGCACCTCAACCGCCACGCTGTGCGGGTTGGCTGCCGGCCGTGACGAGCTTCTGCGCAAGGCAGGCTGGGACGCCGGCGCCCGCGGGCTTTTTGGGGCTCCCGAGATCCGTGTTGTCCTGGGCGCCCAGGCCCATTCCACGGTCTACAAAGCCCTGTCTCTCCTGGGCCTGGGACGGCAGCGGGTGGAGACCGTGCCCGTTGACGCGCAGGGACGCCTGCAGGCCCAGTCCCTGCCAAGTCTCGACGAGCGGACCCTGCTGGTGCTCCAGGCGGGCAACGTGAGCACGGGCGCCTTTGATCCTTTTGCGGAAGTCTGCGCGAAGGCGCGCGCCGCGGGCAGCTGGGTCCATGTCGACGGCGCGTTCGGTCTTTGGGCCGCAGCCTCGCAACGCCACCGGCACCTCACGCAGGGCATGGAGCTTGCCGACTCGTGGTCCGCGGACGCGCACAAGACGCTGAACGCCCCTTACGATAACGGCATTGTATTCTGTCGGGACCGGGAAGCCCTTGCCGGGGCCATGCGGATGAGCGGATCCTATATCGTGTTCAGCGAAAAGCGCGACGGCATGCTGTACACGCCCGACATGTCGCGAAGGGCCCATTCCGTAGAGTTGTGGGCCACCTTGAAGAACCTGGGCCGAAAGGGAGTGGCGGAGCTGGTGGACGGGCTGTGCGACACGGCGACGCTGTTCGCCGAAAGCCTCCGAAGGGAGGGATTCACCATCTGCAACGAGGTCTGCTTCAACCAGGTCCTTGTTTCGTGCGGGTCTGCCGAGCTGACAACGGCCACCCTGGAAGGCATCCAGCGCTCAGGCGAGTGCTGGTGCGGGGGGACGCAATGGAACGGGCAGCCGGCCATCAGGATCAGCGTCTGTTCTTACATGACGACGACCCCGGACGTGGAGAGATCGGTCCGGGCTTTTGTAAAGGCTCGTGCGAGCGCTGGGAATTGACGGCTGCCCTGCCGGGTGGTTGTACGTTCAACTTGAAACCGACACCGGGGAGTGCAGGGCCGGCATCCTGCATGGCATCGAGGAGCTCAACGGCCTTGGGCCGGTCCCCGGCGTCATCGCCATCGACATCCCCATCGGCCTGCCGGATTCGGGACCGAGGCTGTGCGAGCAGGAAGCAAGAAAGCTGCTGGGGCGTCCGAGGTCCAGCAGCGTTTTCCCCGTTCCCGCGAGGCCTTTGCTCAAGGCGTCGAGCTGGGAGCAGGCATGCAGGCTTGGCGCCGGGATCGACGGGCGGAAGATCAACAAGCAGACGTGGAACATAGTCCCCAAGATCAGGGAAGTGGACGCCTTTCTGAAAGCGCACCCGTCGTGGCGTCGGAAAATCCATGAGTCTCATCCCGAGGTGTGCTTCTGTCGCTGGAACGGGGGCAGGGCAATGGCGCACGCAAAGAAGACCGCGCAAGGCAGGGCAGAGCGGGAGGCGCTTGTGGCGTCGGTCTTCGGCTCCGCGGTTTCGGCGGCACGCGCCTGCCTCCCGCGCGGCGGATGGGCCATGGACGACCTGCTGGACGCTTTCGCCACTCTCTGGACCGCGAAGCGGGTCCTTGCAGGCGCGCATGTGACGCTGCCGTCGCAACCTCCTGTGGACAGGCTCGGCCTGCGAATGGCGATTGTCTCCTAGCGCTCAACGGGCCAGAGCGGAGGCGGGCTTCTGTCGGGCCTCCGAAAGCCGCCTCGTTCACGCGCCGGATTCGCTCTCCGGGTGAATGGTTTCCAGCGCATTCAGAAGCCGACCCAGGACCGCGCTCCCGCTGCGAAGGTTCGCCTCCCCGACCTTCGCTCCCACGGCATCGGCCCATTTTCTCTGGGCTGCCTGGATCTTAAGGAGCGCGGAGCGTCCCCGCACGGTGAGCTTCATGAGCTTGGCCCGGCGATGGCGCGGGTTTTCCCGATAGACTGCGCATCCATCCTCCACCAGAACATCCGCCACCCGCTGCACGCTCTGGCGCGCAAGGCGAAGCGTGCGCGCGATCTGCGCCACGCTTGCCGGCGCCCTTCCTATGACCCCGAGCACCCACCAGCGCGCGCTGGTCTGCCCCACGGGCTTTGCCATGGCGTCACCCGCCATCGTGAGAAGCCCATGCAGCTGCATCACCTGGGTGACCATCAGGCTGAAGAGGTCCCCCGACGGTGTACGGGTCTCCATGGAACGATTTTGTTTGACAGTATGCTGTCGTTCTGGTACATTGAGTGACATGACAGTATCATGTCATATTTTATTATTTTCCGCCAGCTCTCATGAGACCTGACGTGCTGGGCCGCAGGGCGCTGAACCGCGCCCTGCTCGAGCGGCAGATGCTGCTGCGCCGACGGAAGCTTTCCGCCGCGGACGCGATTGAACGCCTGGTCGGCATGCAGGCACAGTCCCCGCTTGCACCGTATGTCGGGTTGTGGAGCCGCCTCCAGGGCTTCCGGCCCGACAGCCTCTCCCGGCTGATAGAGAATCGCGGTGCCGTCCGAGTCTCCCTTATGAGGACTACCATCCACCTGGTGACCTCCCGGGACTGTCTGACGCTGCGCCCCGTCCTTCAATCGGTCCAGGAGCGGGGCTTCCACACGGGAAGTCCGTTCGGAAAGCGCATCAAGGGAGTCGACCTCCCGGCGGTGCTTGCCGCTGGACGCGAGCTCCTGGAAAAGCGACCCCAGACCCTTGTTGCTCTTGGCAAGCTCCTGGGTGCCCGGTGGTCCAGGCGAGACGCGGCCTCGCTTGCGTACGCGGTGCGCTACCTTGTCCCCGTGGTCCAGGTTCCGCCCCGGGGAATCTGGGGCAAAGGAGGCGTGGCAACGTGGACAACCGTGGAGTCCTGGCTGGGCGCTCCCCTGGCCTCCGATACGGAGCCGGATGGCATGGTCCTTCGCTACCTTGCCGCCTTCGGGCCGGCGTCCGTTCAGGATATCCAGGCGTGGTGCTGGCTGACGCGGATGAACGCGTCCGTGGAACGGCTGCGGTCACGGCTTCGAGTCTTCCGAAACGAAGACGGCGTCGAGCTGTTCGACCTGCCGCATGCTCCTCGGCCTGATCCGGATGTTCCTGCCCCTCCCCGGTTTCTTCCGGAGTACGATAACCTCATGCTGTCACATTCCGACCGCACGCGGGTGATTCCCAACGGTTACGTGGAGCGCGTTTTCACAAGGGGGGCTTTTCTGGCTGATGGATTTGTCCGCGGTGCCTGGAAAATAGTCAGGAAGGGCGGAATAGCTTCACTGCTGATCGAGCCTTTCGAGCCGTTGTCAAAGTCAGACACTTCAGCGTTAGCCGAGGAGGGCGCAAGCCTCCTCGGTTTTGCTGCAATGGACGATGAGAGAGGGGAGGTTCGTTTTACCTCCAGAACGATGGAAAAACGAGCCGGATGACGGTATCCAGCGCCACGCCGAGAATGAACAGGTTGCCGAACCTCCTGTTGTGCATGAACGCCACCGTGGAGAACCACCGGGGCCAGATGGGATAGCCGGGAGGCGCCTCGGCGGGCCTGGGCTTGGACATCCGCACCAGTGCTTTCCATCCCGGCGGGGCGGCGAAAAAGACGATGAGCAGCACGGGCGTAAGGAAGCGCGGAACGGCAATCATATACAGCGTGATGGCGTAGGCCAGAATTATAGCGGCCATGTTCAGGTAGCGCGCCATGGTCTCCCCGGTCCGGACAGGGAGGGTACCGACGCCTTTCTGCTTGTCCTCCCGGGACTTGTCGATGTGCTTGCCGATGTTGATGCTGGCGGTGCTCAGGCCGAAGGGGATTCCGGCAAGGACCACATCCCAGCTCCACTGCCGGGTCAGGACGAAGAACACTCCGCCAATCATGATGGGGCCCCAGATCAGGAAGATGGTCAGCTCCCCAAGGGCAAAGTATTTCAGCGGGTAGGTGTAGAGAAGGAGCATCAGGGAGCCATAGACAACAAGGCCAATCACCACCGGATCGAACCGCGAATAGAAGATTGCGAACACAGCGGAAAGAAGGGCCAGGACGCCGCTCACCACGAACCACCGCATCTGGGTTTTCTTGTCCCAGAAGCCCTGGACAAGGGGGTGGACCCCGTACTGCGTGCGGAAGTAGTTGTCCCTGTCGATGCCGCGGCTGTAGTCGGTGTAATCATTGAGGAGGTTGTTGGCTCCATGCGCAAGGAACAGGCCGATGGTGACGACCAGCCAGGTGAGCCAGGGGAAGCTCCCGGTGCGCAGGGCAAGGAGCCCGGCAATGGTGCAGGAGTACAGGGTCACCGTGGTGACCCCTGAGCGCGTGGCTATGAGCCACTTTGAGACGACGTCCAGCGCGTCCCACTCTTTTTTGCTTTCCATCCGTACCAGGGTCGATGTTGCCTTGCGCCACATTGCAAAATTGATGTTCATGCCTCGAATATAAGAATGAAAACAGCTGGTGTGTTATGATAGATTCATGAAGCGACGACTGTTTTCCATCCTGCTCTTCGTTTTCCTTGGCGCCTGCTTGTGGGCGCTCAACCTGCCCAGCCCCCCGGGCAACGTGCCCAAGCCGACCGCAGAGGTCAGGAAGTTCCAGCTGGAAGCCATCAGCCTCCGCGATGTCACGTTCCTTTTCGAGCTTGCGGTGAAAAACCCGTACCCCGTCAACCTGGGGTTCGACGGAATGACGCTCGGGTTCACGGTGGAAGGAGCCAAGGTGTTCACCGCGGCCAGCAAGGGAGGCTTCACGGTGCCCGCCAACAGCGAGAAGTCGAACACTTTCACCGTTACGCTGGCCTATGACGCCATCATCAAGCTCATCAAGGACTACACAACCAAGGATTGGCTGAATACCGTCATCGATGGGACGCTTGTCATACCCCTTCCCAAGCTTCCTGGCCTGCCCGGCACCATCACGTTCAACTATTCATTCTCGAAAAAGATTCCGGCAATTAAGCCACGGCTGGCAATTCTCAATTTCAAGGTCCAACCGCCCACCCGGGAGCAGGTGGCGGACGCCATTGTCCGGGCAGGAAGGAAAACAGACCCCGGCAAGGCTCTTGGTGTGTTCAAGAACATCCTGGAAGGAAAGAAACCTGCCGCGCCGGTGATCGATCCGGCTGATCTCGATGTTCCGCTCACCGTGAGCTTCACGCTGGAGATAGGCAACGAGGCAAAAGGCCCTCTGTCCTTCGACAAGCTGGGCTACGAGCTTTCCGTGAACGGGGAGCGCCTGGTGGTCGGTGAAAGCACCAGCATCGTGAAGGAGGCCGGCAAGGACCTTATCACGGTCACGAATACGTTCAGCTCCGCGAAGCTCTCTCGGAACGTGAAAGCCCTGTTTGCGCAGCACAAGGGAACTTTCGCCGTCAGCGGCAGCGCTTCCATCAAGCTGCCGGATGAGATCCGCAAGGAGCCGGTCCCGCTCAGCTTCAACGAGTCCGGGGGATTTTCCCTGTAGGAAGACGGTTTTTGTTGCGCGGCATGCTGAGGGTTTGCCAACGCTGACCGGGCAAGGTGCTTGGCAAAGAAGGCAATCTGCCCGGTGTGGTAAGCCAGGTGGGTGAGGCTGCGGTTGATTGCCTGCAGCACGGTGTGAGGCTCCGCGCGGATACGGACCTCGCGGCTCAGATCAGCGTCTGACAGGCCTTCCAGCGTGGCCAGGGCGGTTTTCCATCCCTCGTGCCAGCGTGCTTCCAGGCTTGCGCGGGTGTCTCCGCTCTCTATCAGGAACTCTCCATCCCTGTCACGGTCCGGCTTCTCCCCGTCCGCTGTGAGGAAATCCCTCCAGCGGGAGCGGAAGTTGCCCGCAAGATGCTTCACAATGATGGCAATGCTGTTCGATCCATCGTCGAGCTGATGGAAGAACCCATCATCGTCAACCTGCGCCATGGCCTTTTCCGCAAGCGCCCTGTACGTGGTGAATAATCTCAGCGCGTCCTTGAGAACCGGAGAGCCTTCCATGTCCCCCAATGTATGGTCAGGACCCTCGTTTCGACAAGTGATGGAGCGTGGAGGCGGGTTGCCCGCCTGGCCGCAATCGTCCTTGTCCTACATCGAGAGAGTGTTATATTCTACGCTGAACAGGCGTCATGCGGCATCTACGAGGACTGGTTCTTCTCATCCTGCCTCTCATCCTTGCCGTTCCCCGGGGATGGTCCGCCGACGCCAAAGTCACGGAAGCCTCCGTGGCGGTTTTCCCCCTTGCCAACCTCTCCCCCGACGGAACGCAGCAGGAGCACCAGAAGCCGCTGAGCGATGCCGTGCGCCAGGAGTTCGAAGCCGCCGGCTTTCACATCGTGCCGGATGACCAGTGGTCGGCAGAAGCAGCCCGCCTGAAGCTTGCCCCGGACCGGGTGACGGAAGCGTCCCAGGCTCTCCTTCTGGGGCAGAAAGCCGGCGCCGACATGGCCGTATCCGGCTTCTACTGGATGGAGAAAGACCGGGTGCTCGTGTCCATGCAATGCTGGGACGTGAAGGCGGGAACGCTGATCACCGGCTTCCTTCATACGTGGCGATTCAACCTGGGATTTTACAACTCCATTCACGTGGAGATAGCGGATCTTGTCCAGCGGGTGGTGTTCTTGTCGGCGCCAAGGCTGATCACGCTGAAAAACGACGTTCGTGTGGATGAGATCACCTTCACTTCCCCGCAGAACGGGATGGAGGTGGTGGTGGAAGGCCAGAAGAGCGTGGGCCGCATTCAGAACGGCACGCTGGTCTTCCAGACAGACGGGCTCAAGGCGGGGACGCAGTTCATGGTGGAGAAGCGGCAGGAGGGATATCACACGCTCAGGCAGACCGTTATCGCCGCGCCTGAAGTGGCGCTGACCGCTCTCCCCAGGGCGAACAACCTGTCCGTGGAGCTGGACTGGACCTTCGGGCAGCTGGAAGGCGCTGGAGCGACGCTGCGATGGTACCCGAAGCCGGACTGGATCATGGTGAACTTCTCCGAGTACCTGTACACCCAGATCCCCCTCATCACCAACGGGAGCTGGCCGATCCACGCAGACTCGGAGCTCCTGGCTGGGTTGTACCTTTTCAAGCCTCCGGAATCGAGTTTCAGGCTTGGAATCTCGGCAGGCATGGGGACCATACTGACCTGGGTCCCCTCGACCAGCCTGCCCCTGTACACCGACGTCTACCTGAACATTCTCAGCCTCTGGTCGGAATGGCGCGCCTGGGGCCTCCCCATGTTCGCCAGGATCGAGTTGAAGGTTCCCCTGGGGATCGGGAACAACCTGCTGGGGCTGCCGGGCCCGCCCATACATTGGGGGCCGTTCTTCCCGCCTATTACGCTGGGAGTCGTCATCCCATGGCGATAGGGAAACTGCGCGCACTCGGCGTCCTGCTGGCGCTGCTGTCACTCGGCTCGTGCCAGGTTCTTGCTGTCGTGTTCGGGTCGGTATTCCCTTCGACAACCACGCTCGCCAAGGCTCAGGTGGACTTGTCCAGCCTGATCCCGTCCGGTGGAGGAAGCTCTTTCTATGTCAGGGTGGTTGAGACCGGGAGCTACGGGTACGTCGTGGTGACGGGAAATCCGCAATCGGGAAATGAGGCGTTTTTCTACGACCTGGACTTGAATCAGAAAGCCTCGTTCACGGGCGGCCTGGCAGGGAATGCCATCATGGTTGATACAAGCGGGTATATCGTCCTGGGAAATTTGCTGCTGAATCCCGCCAATCTGACCATCGTGGGCACGACAAATGCGGCCGCCAATATCAGATCGTACAGCGCGGGAGGTGTGGACGGCTTTGTTGATCCAGGAGGGAACGACCAGGTCGCTAACTTCACGTTGTCAGCGGACACGCTGAGCTACAGTACCTATACGACCACGTGGACGTTTATTTCAACTCCCATCACAACGATCTCGTCGAACCTCTCCGGTCTTCAGATCGACGCGATCCTGGATGACGGAAAGCCGTCCGGAAATGTCACTTTTGTCGTCGGACCATCGCCCAACAATAATATCGCCAGATGCTACTTCTTTTCGACGGCGAAAGGGAACTTCGCTGTTCCATTGAATGTCCTGGACGCATCGCCGGTGTTCCGAGACAACCTCTACCCCTCCAGCATCGGCTACGCTCAGGGAAGCATCTTCGCTTACGACAGCGGCTCCGGCAGCTTCGTGCGCATGGATCCTTCAACGGGCTCCATCATGAGCAGCTTTTATTACGGGGGCGACCCCAAGAATATCCGATACGGATACAGGGCATCCGGCGGCGCATTCTACGGATTCGACCAGGACACCCGGGTGCTGACGAAGTACGGGCAATGGTGGTAGGAGGAATGAAAGCACCCCTGGCATTCCTGATTCCGGCGCTCCTCCTTTCCGCGGCGGGAATCCTGCCCGCACAGGACAAGGCTGCCCCGGATAAGGCCACCGCGGACCAGGCCGTGCCGGAAAAGGCTCCACGCCGGCTTCTGTTCGTCATGGAAAAGGGGGGCCTGTTCTCGGGCTACTCCGACAACGAGATGATCATTCTCAAGCGGTCATTCCTGACCGCCCTCAGCGATGTCGACGATGCGCCGACTCCCATCGACTATTCCTTGAAATCTTTTCCTTCGTCCGTGTCGGACCGGAACAAGGTTGCCCGGGATGCCGGAGCTGACTGCTGGCTGGTCCTCAAGGTGGGCGGATTGAGAGGGGGGCCTTCCCTCAACGTCGTTTCCTTCGACCTGCTGTACAATATCCAGACCCTGAACTTCACCGCGTCCCGGCACGAAGGATTCTCCATGCTGGACGTCTATCGGGAGCGCTGGGACGACGTGGTGCCCCTGGTCGTGAAGAAATACCCGCCCCTTGTCTCGCATGCGTATTCACGAGGTCCACCCGCGGCCGTCACCTTCACGCTCCATGCGGTTCCGGGAACAACGATCACCGGGCTCTCCCCGAAGCCAATGTCGGTGGGCCGCGACGGAACAGCCACTCTCCAGTTGCCATCGCCGGCTCCGTATTCCATTCGGGCCACTGCCTTCGGCTATGTCCCGATCAACAGAAATCTTTACCTGGACGGCCCGACAGATCTCACCCTGGAACAGGTGCGCTCGCCGTGGCTCCGTCTTGACGGAGCCTTCTTTGACGGCCTTTTCCCGGGCCTGTCCGCCAGCTTCTCCATCCCGTCACTTCCGTTTTTCGGCAGAATAGGTTTCACCACGTTCCGGGCCGGAGTCTCGATCAACCAGGATCAGGTCTTTGCCAGCCTGCCCCTTACGCAGTTCAGCCTTCTCCTGGGGCTTTATGTGAGCCCTGAGGACAGCGAGACGCGATGGTACTTTGGAGCCGGGCCCTTTCTCCGGGTGTCCCTGCCTCCCGGCGGCAGCCTGGTTGTGGATAGTCTTCTTCCGTTCGGCGTTCAGGCTGTTGCGGGCGGCGAGTTTCCGCTTGCCGGGAAGCTGCGTTCTTTTTTCGAGATCGCGCCAACCGTGTATTATACGCCCCTGCCGGACCTCTTCGCGGCGTCCTTCGGGACGCATAACGGAACTTTTCCCTATCTCACTTTTCCTCCGCTCGTGGCGCTCGATCTGTTCGAAGTTCGTTTCGGCCTGAGGTGGGCTCTATGAAGTGGCGCGCCCTTGCCTTGCTGGCATGCCTTGCCGTTGCCGCGTGCGCTCCCGTGTACCTGGCAGACCTGGACAAGGCGGCTTCTTTGACTGGCCACATGACCGGGGTCGGAACCGTGGGGCCGTTCAGCCTGGGATCTGGATTGGCCAACATTCGGTTTCTTCCCACAAAGACCACGGCCTCCTCAATTGGGGACGTGAACGTCCAATCAGGGTTCATCGTGTATGATTCCGGCACCAATGAGAACCTCTCTTTCTTGAGCGGCTCGGGGGACAACTCCGGCAGCAATCAGCAGTTCTCACTTGCCGGGGCTGATGCGAACTACCCGCTGTACCAGTACGATGTGACGAACACGATCAACAACCAGGCGAGCGTCATGGTTTTTCATTGGGATCCGACAACGCCGGGGAACGACACCTTCCAGCAGTTTGTTGCCACGCTCCCCAGCGGGGGGATGACTTCATTTGCGTCCACCTCACTCAATGGCCTCTTCGCCGGCGTCAGTCTTATTGGTGGATCCATTCTGCCCGCGCAACCACCGTCGTACGATTCCTTTGCAGTCCTCGGAGTGAGCGCCGGCCAATTCGGCACGGCTTCGAATGGAGCAGGGGGCACTTTGTCCGCTATTGGATTTACATCCGTCACTTTCACGCCGCCGATCCCGACAACGCGAAGCATGTACTACCTCAGTGCCGACAACAAATTGTGTTACGCCAGTTTTTACTCCAGCGGCTGGCAATGCCTGCAGTGGCAAAACATTGCTGCCCCTACTGCCACTCTCTTGCCCGGCGTCTCGAACCGTATCGACGCGGTTCTGACTTCAGGCGATCTTCTTTCCACACAGGACGGGACCCTCCGTCTTTATGACTCAACCGGCTCGCAGGTATTTTCCAAACCGTTGAACGGCCTCCAGTTCTGCTACGAAGCCTATATCGGCTCTACGGCGTGCGTATTCTTTTCCCTCCCCATCAGCCTTCAGCACAACCAGTGGGTTTTCAGCGTGTACGCCATTCCTACGTTGTCGATGAGGGATTTGGGAAAGTAGGGGAACCTGAAGGGACTCAGAGTCGCCTAATCTGCTACTTCCCCAGCCTCTGATCCATCTCCTGGAGAAGCTGGGTCATGTCCGGGTCTTTCGCGTACGCCTTGAGCTCGGTCTGGATGAACTGGCGCTTCAGGTCAGGGGTGCGCTGGCGCGAATAGTTGATCACGATGGTGATTGCGTCCTGGATTGCATCCGACCTGCCCGCGGACTGGAACCCAAGGTCGTATCGCTTCACCCTGTCCGAAATGCCGGGAAACGCTCCCTGGACGGCCGCTGACCGGAAGAACGCGTCGAAATACGGCTTGGTGTCCATCAGCCCCGAGTCTCCCTTTGTCTTGAGAACAGGGTCCTCCTGGCTGACATAGTCCTTGTAGGACTTGTCCAGGGCGGCAAACCGATCCTGCATCTCCTTCACTCGCTGCTGGAGACTGGCAACGTCGCCGCGTCTGGCGGTCAAGTCCTGCTGCAGGGACGTGATCTGGCCGCCCAGCGTGGCCTGCTGGGCCTTGTTTGCAACGCCGGCAATCTCATTCAGGCTCTTGACCGTAACCTGAATGTCGGCGAGGGCGTCTTTCGACTGGTCCGCCAGGGGGTATCTGGCAAGAAGGTTGAGGTATCCGGCCAGCGCGTCATCATATTTGCTCTGGGCGCGAAGATCATCCGCCTGGGCCAGCATGCCGGCCGCTGCCCGGGACTGGTTACGGCTTGCCTGCCGGGTGCCCTCGGCAAACCCCGCCGATTCGAGGTTGGATACGGCCTTGTCCAGACGGTCCGAGCTCACGGGCAGGTACGACAGCGCCGCGCGATACGAGGCTGCCGCAGCGGTGAGATTGCCTGCCGCAAACGCCGCCTCCGCGTTGTCCAGCGCCTGGTTCAGTCGAGCCGCCCGCGCGGCCTCCGCCTCCTTGTCCCTGCCGACGAAATACGCGTAGCTCGTGGCTACCTCGGGAATCAAGTTGAGGGCCTCAGCGTACGCCTTCTCCGCGTCCGCCGTCTTGCCGGCTTTCAAAAGCGCCTGGGCATCGCCCACGCGCTGGCGAAGAATGGTGAACTGATTGGCAGCCTGCAGAAGAGTGGCGGTGTCGATCTGTGCCTTGTCGATCTCACCCTGGACGTAGCTCATCAGGGAATCGATCACAAACTCGTCGAACTCGTGCCTCTTTGCAACGGCAGGAAGGGTGGCGATGTCGGGCCTTTCAACGAAATCACGCAAGGACTTCAGGCCGCCCAGCGCCTTGTCGAACTGGTGCTGGGAGATGTTCTCACGAACCACCCCGTAGAGCCCGGTGAGCTGGCTTATGACAAGGTCCTCTTTCTCACGCTGCGCGGCGATGGCCGCAAGCTGCTGCTCCGCCCGCGCCTTGGCGGACTCCAGGGTCTGCGTTTTCTGGGAAAACTGTCCTTTGAGCTCCGCCTCCCTCTTTTGTGCGTCGGCTATTGCCTGCTGCCTGTCCGCGCTGGCCTGCGCCAGGTTTGCCTCGTAATTCTTCTGCAGGGTCGCAAGGTTCTTTTCAGCAAGGAGGCGCTGCGCATCAGCGTCTTTCCTGTAGGCGTCCAGCTGCCGGGCCAGCTGCGCGCTGCGCTGCTTCTCCAGTTCCTGCATGCGGACCGCCACCGCCTGCTTCGAAAGGCCTTCCGCCTCCAGGCGCGACCTTTCCGCGGCCAGCACGGAGGCCATCTGGGCGCGCAGCTCCTGCTCCCGCAGGTTCACTTTGGCGTCCATGTTGGACTGCAGGTCCTGGCGCTGTTTGTCGATGTCCGCAAGCCTGCCCTGGATGGAAGAGATCTCCTGGTTCTTTTCATCGATCCTGGCGTTCGCTTCCTGCCGGACCGCCTGGATGAGCTGCCCTTCCGCCGTGATTGTGCCGAGTGTCCCGCGGACGATCTTCGTTTCCCGCTGCTGGAAGAGGAAGTAGAACGCCGCGCCACCGACCACAAGGGCCAGGGCCGCCGCCGCGATGACCAGTGTGGGGAACAGCACCCCCCGTTTGACCGCTTTGACCACGAAGTCGTCGGGGGTCGTTGCAATCTTGTTCTCCGTGACGACGTTCTCGATTGCCTGCAGGATGTCCTTCTGGTCTTCCTTGGAGATTCCGGACTCCGCGTCGAAGCTGATGTCGGACGTGGTCCCGAGCTGATTTTCCGTGCTGCTCATTTGGATTTCATGATCTCCACCCCGTCCCAGTTGGGAGGAGGGGGGTCTTTCTCATACACGAGGCAGCGTTGGTGAAGCTGCTGGCTGGCAAAATCATCCGGCAGCTTCCTGCCCACCTCCTCGAACATGCGGGCCGCTTTGCCGAAGTTGAGCCGGTAGTACTCTTCCATGGCGGCGTTGTGCATGTCCCAGGCTTCCTTTTCCGTCGCCTCCAGGGCGCGCTTGGCGGAGTAGATCTTCACGCCCTGGGTCTTTCCCTTGACGGCAACCGAGTCAAGGAGACGGCATGGCACGGTGCTCTTCACCTTTTCGTAGAGGCTGTGCGAGATGATCAGGCTCTGGTGGTATTGCTTGGTGAGACCCTCCAGGCGGGACGCGAGGTTGACGTTGTCTCCCATGACCGTGTAGTCCATCTTCTTCTCGGTCCCCATGTTCCCGACGATGACGTCCCCGAAGTTGATGCCGATACCGATCCTGAACTCCGGCTTCCCGTTCTCTTTCTGCTTGCGGTTGAAGGACTCCAGGCTGTCGAGCATCTCCAGGCCCGAGATGACCGACTGCAGACCCACGTCTTCGTTTTCCACGGGAGCGCCGAAAAAGGCCATGATGGCGTCGCCCACGTACTTGTCAACGATGCCGTTCCTTGCCGTGATCACGTCAACCATGACGTCGAAGTACCGGTTGAGGTTGTCCACGAGCTCGGCCGGGCGCAGTTTTTCCGAAATCGAGGTGAAGCTCCTGATGTCGGAAAACAGGATGGAGAGATTGCTGCTCTTTCCGACGAGCATCGTTTCGGGATTCTTGAAGAACTCCTCGATGACGTGCTTTGGCACGTACTTCTGGAAGATGTTGCGTATCTTCTGCTCGCGCTTCTGGGCAAGGACCGCCTTGAAGGCGAAGTTCTTGATCTGACCGTAGGCCTTTTCCAGCTCCCCCACCATGAGGTTGAACGTCTGCGCAAGGCCGCCGATCTCGTCACGATATTCCACGACCACGCGCTGGGAGAGATCATTCGTGGCGATGATGTCTTTCATGGTCCCGGCCACCCGGGTGAGGGGGCGGGTGAGATAACGGGCGAAAAGAAGCATGAGGGCAACGGCAAGGAGAATTGCCGCCGCCAGGATGATGCCGCTTCTTTCCGTGATTTCACTGACCCTGTTGTAGAAGGTGCCGCGCTCCTCCGTGACCATCATGTACCAGCCAAAGGGGTCGAACCAGAAGCCCTTTGCCACCCTGTCTTTCCCGCCGATTCGAACCGTGGCCATTTCCGTGCTCTTGGAGCCGATCAGGCCCTGGATCACCGGGCGCTCGGCGGGCTGGATGGCCACGTCCGATGTGCTCATGACCACGTTGCCGGACTTGTCGAATGCCGTGATCAGCTCCGTGGGGCTTCGGATGATGCTCTGGGCATACCCCTGGATGGCGGCCTGCGTGGCGGCAATCATCTCCGGCTTGGCGGAGAGGCCGTTGGTCACCAGGAGGCCCCACTGGCTCTGCGCCTGGTTGGAGAGCTCGTCGGCCTTGAAGCCCAGGAAGTCCTTGGCAATTCCGGTGATGGCATTAGTGGCCGAGAAGAAGGAAGACAGTCCGGTCAGGACCAGGGTTGCGATGATCAGCGGCACGACGATCAGGATAATCTTCAGCCGGATGCTCACCTCCACAATGTAGCGTCCCCGGGTTCGCGGTGCAAGGGGGAACGTTCGACGTGAGGCGGAAGCCGTTTGCCCTTTGTGTGAGTATCTTTAGCCCAGCACAGAGAAAGGCCCGCGCATGCAGAATGGCTCTCCCGCGTCGACGGCGTTCGAGACGGTTCCTGCTCTTTTCCTCCATGCTATTTCGCACTACTCCAAGGAGAATGCGCTTAACTTCCCCAGCGGGAAGCAATGGATCCCCCTTTCCCATGGGGAGCTTCGCCGCACGGTGGAGCACCTTGCCCTGGGCCTGGTGGAGGAGGGAGTGGGGCCGGGAGACAGGGTGGGCCTGATAGCCCCGTCCTCCCCCCTGTGGATGGCCGTGGACCTTGCCGTGCAATGCATTGGCGCAGTCACGGTCCCGCTGTTCAAGCGGATATCGGTGGAAAGCTTCGTCCATGAGGTGCGGGACTCCGGGATGAGATACCTGTTTGTCGGCAACCCCGACGAGATGCCGGTGGCATTCCAGCATGCCCGGGACCTCACTACGCTGGTGACATTCTGGTACTCGGGCCGGCATGAGCTGTTCGAGCAGCTCCTGGCGCGAGGCCGCGAAAGGGCCGGCCGTGAGCCTGGCCTCCTGGAGGTCATGTGCAGGAACGTGGCCCCCTCGGATCTTGCCACCATCATTTATACAAGCGGCAGCACGGGGCTTCCCAAGGGGGTCGAGCTCACCCAGGCCAACATGGTCTCCCAGGTCCATGCCACAATCCAGACGTTCCCCCCGTCCCAGGCATCGGACATATGCCTCAGCGTCCTTCCCCCGGAGCACATCTTCGAGCGGATGACGCTGTATTTCTACCTGTCCAGCGGGCTTCCCGTGTATTTCGTGGATGACCCGAAGCGCATCGTGGATTACATGAAGGATGTCAGGCCCACAATCATGACCGTGGTCCCCCGGATCCTGGAAAAGCTGGCTGCCGCCTTCAGCCATTCGGCGCAGGAGACACACGGGGTAAAGGGACTGATTGCCCGGGGAGCGGTCAGGCGAGCCAGCGCAAGGGCCGTGGACGCGCCCCCGAGGCTCGTGGACACCGTTTTCGACAAGCTGGTCTACGCCCGGATGCGGGATGCCATTGGCGGGCGCTTTCGCCAGGTCATCTCGGGAGCCGCGCGCCTGTCGCCTGACATCTGTGCGCTTCTCATCAACTTCGGGGTTCCCGTCTACGAGGGCTATGGCCTCACCGAGGCGTCTCCCGTGATCGCCGCCAATGCCCCGGGCAGGCGCCGCGTGGGCACCGTGGGATGCGCTTTCCCCGGCGTCGAGATCCGGATCGCAGGCGACGGTGAGATCCTGGCCCGCGGGCCGAACGTCATGCGCGGGTACCACAACAATCCCAACTCCACGGCGGCGGTGCTGGATGCGGAGGGCTGGCTCCATACGGGGGACCTGGGAAGCATCGATGAGGACGGATATCTGAAGGTGACGGGGCGCAAGAAGGAGCTGTTCAAGAAGTCCACGGGGGAATACGTTCCTCCCGGTCCCATCGAGGAAGCGCTGGGCAGGATCCCCTACGTGGATTGCGCCATGACGGTGGCGGACAACCGCCCCTACGTGGTGGCGCTTCTTTTCACGGACCCGCAGAAGCTGGCTTCTTTCAAGAAGAGTGTCGGCCTCTCGAACCTTTCCGACGGCGAGTTTCTGAAAAGCAAGTTTCTCCTCTCGCTCACGCAGGAAATGATCGAAAGCATCAACGTGCATCTCCATCACACGGAGCGCGTTGAGCGGTTCACCATCGTCGATCATCCCGCCAACGTCGAGACCGGAGAGCTCACTCCGACGCTCAAGCTTCGCCGCTTCGCCGTGGAAAAGAAGTACGCCGACACCATCGAGGAGATGTACCGCTCCATAGGAGGATGGAAATGAGGGAAAGGGTGGCGATCATAGCGGGCGTCCGCACGCCAATGGCAAAGGCGGGGACGACTCTCAAAGACGCGCCTGCCGATGACCTGGGGGCGTTCGTTGTCCGGGAAGTGCTTGCCCAGTCGCGCGTTGCGCCTCACCAGGTGGACGAGGTTGTCATGGGCAACGTGGCGCAGCCTGCCAACGCCGCCAACATAGCCCGAGTCATTGCGCTCAAGGCGGGCATCCCGTCCGCCGTGCCGGCTTTCACCGTGCATCGAAATTGTGCAAGCGGGATGGAGTCCATCACCACGGCGGCCCTGAAAATCCTTTCGGGGTACGGCAAGGTATTCATTGCAGGCGGTGTTGAGAGCATGAGCAACATTCCCCTGCTTTTCCCGAAGGAATACGCGGAGTTTGCCGGGCGCCTCTCCCGGGCCAAGAGCTTCGGGCAGCGGATTGCGGCGCTGGCCGGGTTCCGCCTGAGGATGCTCAAGCCCGAGGTGGCCCTCCTGGAAGGCCTCACCGACCCCGTGAGCGGGCTCATCATGGGCCTGACCGCGGAGAACCTTTCGCGGGAGTTTCACATCACCAGGGAGGAGCAGGACGAGCTTGCGCTTCTTTCGCATCAGCGCGCCGCGGCCGGGCAGCTTGACGGCACGCTGGCCGGGGAAATCCTTCCAGTCCCCGCGCTTCCGTCCTTCGACACCATGGTGACCCGTGACAACGGCATCCGGGAGAACCAGAGCCGGGAGGCCCTTGCAAAGCTCGCGCCGTACTTCGACAGGAGAAACGGGACGGTGACCGCCGGCAACTCGTCGCAGATAACGGATGGCGCCGCGGCAGTCCTGTTGATGGCGGAAAGCGAGGCGAAGTCCCGCGGGCTTGCGGCCCTTGGCTTCCTGCGGGAGTTTGCCTACGCCTCCCTGGAGCCCGAGCGTATGGGTCTGGGCCCTGTCTACGCCACGAGCCGCCTCCTGGAACGTTCTGGAGTCACAATGCAGGACATCCGTTATGTGGAGATCAACGAGGCTTTCGCTGCGCAGGTGATTGCCTGCGAAAGGGCGTTCGGCTCTGACGAGTTTGCCAAGCGCTTCCTGGGCCGCGACAGGAAGCTGGGGGAGCTGGACAGGAGCCGGCTGAACGCCCAGGGCGGCGCAATTGCGCTGGGCCATCCCGTGGGGATGACCGGGACGCGCCTGGTGATCCACGTGCTGAAAGAGCTCCACCGCCGCAAGGAAGCCCTTGGGCTTGCAACGCTCTGCGTGGGGGGCGGGCAGGGCGCGGCCCTGCTCCTGGAGGCAGCGTGATGGCCCAGCAAGCCGGGAGCGCCCACGACAATCGCGAAGCCTTCACCGTCAACGATCGGGAGGGAATTGCGGAGCTTGTCTTCGACCTGCCCGGAGAGAAGCTGAATATCCTGCGGGGGGCCGTCATGGAGGAGCTTGCGCGAATCCTTTCCGCCCTTTCTCAGAGATCGGATATCCGCTGTCTTCTCATCACGAGCGGCAAGCCGGGCTGTTTCATAGCCGGCGCCGACATTCATGAGATCGAGGCGCTCCGTGACGTGAGCGTTGCCGAGGAGAAATCGAGATCCGGGCAGGAAGTCTTCAACCTCCTGGCGGACCTGCCGTTCCCGACCGTCGCGGTCATGGACGGCGCAGCGGTTGGAGGCGGCCTGGAGCTGGCCCTGGCCTGCGATTATCGCCTTGCCTCCGACAATCCGAAGACGCAGCTGGGGCTTCCGGAGACATCACTTGGAATCGTGCCCGGGTTCGGCGGAACCTACCGGCTTCCCCGGACAGTGGGACTTGTGCAGGCGCTCACGATGATCCTCACCGGCAGGTCCGTGGACGGGCCGCGGGCCGCTCGCATGGGGCTCGTCAATGCCTGCTACCCCGCGGCCTTCCTGGATGACAGGGCCCGGGAGCTTGCCCGGAAGCTGGCACAAGGGGGCAGGGACCTCGCTGGACCCCGGGCAAGAGCGCGGAAGCGGCGCTCCTGGCTTGCGGAGGGAAACCCCGTCGGCAGGGCCCTGGTCTTTCGCGCGGCGCGAAAAGACCTTGAGGCAAAAGGGGGCAGGCACTACCCGGCGCTTCAGGAGGCGTTGAGACTCCTCAGGAAATCTCCGCGCGCCTCACGGGCCAGGGCGCTGGAATTGGAGCGCCAGGCCCTGGGAAGGACCGCTTCTTCCCGAGTCTGTCGAAACCTGGTGGGCCTGTATTTCGCCCGGGAAGCTGCCCGGCATGTCCCTCTGGCGCAGGGCACGGCGCAGCAGGCGCCTGCGCTGAAGGCACCTGCGCAACCGGGGCCCGCTCAAGCCCACGGGAAAGTCTCCCGCGCGGCCGTCATTGGCGCAGGTGTCATGGGTGGAAAAATCGCCTGGCTTTTCGCGTACCACGACATTCCCGTGGTCATGAAAGACGTGAGCTGGGACGCGGTGCAGAAGGGATTCAAGTCAGCCTACCAGACGTTCCAGGAGCTTGGGCGGCGCGGGCGCCTGGATCGCCGTCGCATCAGCATTGGCATGAATCGGCTCTCCGGCGCGGTGGACTACGCCTCCCTCGGGACGCCGGACGCCGTTATCGAAGCGGTGGTCGAGAACCTTGATGTCAAGAAGAAGGTGCTTCCTGAAGTGGAGGCGGAGGTTGCGGCGAACGCTCTCCTTGCCTCGAACACCTCCTCCCTTTCGATCACGGAAATGGCGAAGGCGCTGGCCCGGCCCGAGCGCTTCGTGGGCATGCATTTTTTCAACCCGCCGTCCATCATGCCCCTGGTGGAGATCATCCCGGGGCCCAGGACAAGCCCTGAGACAGTGTCCAGGGCCGCCAGGCTGGCGCTGGACCTGGGCAAGACGCCCATCGTGGTCAAGGATTCCCCTGGATTCCTGGTCAACAGGCTCCTGATGCCGTACCTCAATGAGTGCGTGAGCCTGGTGGAGGAGGGGGCTGACTTCAGGACGGTGGACAAGGCCCTGGAGGAGTTCGGCATGCCCATGGGCCCGTTTGCCCTGATCGATGAGATCGGGATCGACGTAGCCGCCCATGTTGCCCGGATATTGGGGAGCGCCTTTGCTGATCGGATGGCGCCCGGCGCGCTCCTTTCGGGGGTCGCTGATGCGGGCGGTCTCCTGGGCAAAAAGACCGGGAAGGGGTTCTATCTGTACGCGGGCGGAAAACGCCACCCCAATCCCCAGGTCTGGCAGCTTCTTCCTCGTCCCGCCGTCGGGGCCCCGGCCACCCGCTCCGATATCGTGCACAGGCCTTTGCTCGCCATGCTGAACGAAGCAGCCCGCGCGCTGGAGGAGGGGGTTGTTTCCTCGGCACGGGACGTCGACCTTGCGTTGATCCTTGGCACGGGCTTCCCGCCCTTCCGCGGAGGGATTCTGCGATGGGCCGAAGACGAGCTGGGAATCGGCAAGGCGAATGAGATGCTGGAGCTCTACGCGCAAACTGTCGGAAAGCGTTTTGCCCCGGCCCCCCTGGTCAGCCGTCTGGCGGCGGAGAGCAAGGGTTTCTCCTCGGTGGCTGCGGCTTAGGGTGTACCGCGCGAAGCCAAACGCCTCACAAGGTCTTCCTGCCGATCAGAGGCGGAGCGGCTTGGGCGGCCGCGCAGCTCCTGGACCTTTCGCGTTTCCTCCACCAGCCACGCAAGGGAAAGAAGGTCCTCCGGTCCGCGCGCTCCGTCCGTCCGGCGGGCTTTCAAGAGCCACACGGATGCGAGCAACCAGAACGCC
This sequence comes from uncultured Spirochaetota bacterium, assembly GCA_963710335.1. Taxonomy (GTDB): domain Bacteria; phylum Spirochaetota; class Spirochaetia; order SZUA-6; family Fen-1364; genus Fen-1364. Next base: position 39,701 of record CAVQAA010000021.1, on the reverse strand, counting down.
GAAAGGCTCAGCTCCGTCATCCGCCTCAGGAAAAGCTCGTGCTCGACGATTTTTGCTCCGTATCGGCGCAAGCCGGAAACGAAAAGCCTTCGAAACAACCTTTCACTGTCCCCTGCGCATCGAAGCGCCGCGCGATACTCCGGCGCCTCCCCGCGAAGCACGCGGTGCAGCCCCGGCCGCAACAGCCGGCGCAGGAAGACGATCCTGCCCGGCAGGCCGCGTCCCTTGAGCGATTTTCCGGCAGCTCGAAAAGCCGTGAGAGCCGGGTATATCGAATGGATCTCGGTGGTGCCTTCGAAAATCGTGGTCACGCGAAAATCGCGCAGGCGCTTCTCATAGGGCTGCGTGGACAGGTACCCGGCGCCGCCGGCAACCTGCTGGGCGTCATACAGCGTGTCCCAGCAGCGCGTCGTGCCATACAACTTGCAGTGGGAGCTTTCGATTGCCACGCTGGCCAGCGGCTCCTGCTCCAGCATGGCCGCGGTCAGGTATGTCATTGCGGACGCCGCAAGCCCGTGGGCACGGGCGTTCGCAAGCTTTTCCCTGATCAGGTCGAACTCCCTGATGGGAACCCCGAACTGCTTCCTGCTTGCGGTCCGGCGGTCCATGTCCTCCAGTGACCTTGCAATACCGCCCGCGGAGCCCGCGCCGAGCCCCAGCCTGCCGTAATTGAGGATCGTCATGGCGACCTTGAAACCGTCCCCCGGCTCTCCAATCAGGTTCTCTCGGGGGACTCTCACTCCGCGCAGCATCACCGAGGCAGTCGAGCTGGCGGACAGTCCCATTTTCCGCATGTCGGGTCCAACGGAGACTCCCTCCCAGCCCCTTTCCACGATGAAGGCGCCCATTGTCCCGGCTGGCTGGGGTCCATCTGCGCGAAGACCGTGAAGGCCCCTGCGTAGTTCGCGTTCGTGATGAAGGTCTTGGTCCCGTCCAGGATGTAGCCGGCGCCGTCGTCGGCGGGCCGTGCGCTGGTCCTGATGTGCTGGGCGTCGGAACCTGTCTCGGGCTCCGTCAGCGCATACGCAAAGACCAGCTCCCCCGTTGCCGCCCGGGGCAGGTAGCAGCGCTTTTGGTAATCCGTCCCGAACAGCAGGATGCCCTTGATTCCAATGGACGTGTGGGCAAGGGGGATGAGGGCAATGGAAAGGTCGACGCCGGAGAGCTCTTCGATGGCAAGGAGGTACTCCGTCAGGCTGAAGCCCAGGCCGCCGTATTCTTTCGGGACCATGAGGCCGAATACGCCCGTGGCCTTCAGGCGCTGGAAGAGCTCAGGAGGAACGGTATGCAGCGCTTCCACTGCCGCGGGATCGTAGCCCGAAAGCGCCTGATTGAAGCGGGCAACGAAGTCCCCGACTTTCCTGCGGTCTATGGATGGGGGGGCGGGAAGCGCCACGGGTCTGGAGCCGTCTGAATAGAGGTCTTCCAGGAATCCCGCGGGCAGCCTGGGTTTTTCGGGCCTCATGGATCAAAGGTACTATTTTTTTTGCGCCCCGTTTGCCAGCTTCACGGCAATGCAGTCATAGAACAGCCGATCCGGCTGGAAGGTGGACACGGACCGGGTGAGGATCCTGTAGCCGGACCGGTCGAACGGCGCGCGGGAGGCCAGGGGGCCGGCGATGTCGCCGGTGGATTCGATGAGGTGAATGATCTCCTTGTCCTGGGAGAGCACGAGCGGGGGCGCGCCAGGCACAATGACCACGGCAAGGGGTATCAGGTTCAGCGCGGAAAGGGATTCCCCCGGCAGCGTCTCCGCATACGCGGAAACCGCGTGCTTGGCCTCCAGCTGGATCATGCGCGCTTTCACGTCGGGGAGCGCGCTCTCCACCGCCGCGGTGAGAAGGTCGATCAACCGGGACCTGACCTCGCCCAGCTCCTTTGCGCTGGACACCTCGCCAAGGGCCGGGTTGTTCTTTATGGCTTTCGCGAGGCCTGAGATCTCCTTGAGGTAGGTGTTCTTCTGGGAGTCCGTGATGTAATGCATGATGGCGATGTGCACCGGCTTCCCGTCGGAGCCGCCGTAATCTATGCCGGTGGGGCTCCAGCCGATGGCGCAAAACAGCTCCCCCTCCCCGGCCACGCGGCCATGGGGGCAGGCCCAGCCATGCCCGATGGAGGTGTTTGCCTGCTTCTCCCTGGCCAGCACCATGCCTGCAAAGTCCAGGCCGCTCCTGACATCCGGGATTGCCTCGATGAGGGTGGCCAGGAGCTGGAGGCTCTTGTCCTTGTCCGTTTCAGGGAGCTCGATCAGTCTCCCTTCCTGCAGCGCATCCAGGAGGCTTTTCATCAGTCGACTCCAAACTTATGGAAGAACCATGACTTCACGAAATGCGTGAGGAAGCAGTAGAGAACCAGGAACGCTGCGATCCATGCCCAGTAGATTGCCGGAAGCGGAACGAACCCCAACGCGCCGGCCACGGGGGAATAAGGAAGGTACGCGCCGATGCCCATCACCAGGAACGTGAAGAAGAACATCACCGGGCTTGCCCTGCTCTGGATGAAGGGGATCTTGCGTGTCCTGATTACGTGCACGATCAAGGTCTGCGTGAGTATGGATTCCACGAACCACCCCGTGTGGAACAGCTTCGCGGCCTCCGGGGTCGCGGAAATTGCGCCGAAGAAAAAGAGCATCAGCAGGAACGTGGCGTAGTCGAAGATGGAGCTCATGGGCCCGATGAAGAACATGAACCGCCTGATGTTCCCGATGTTCCACTTGCGGGGCACTTTCGTGAACTCGGGGTCCACCGTGTCCGAAGGGATGCCGATCTGGGAGATGTCGTACAGCATGTTGTTCACCAGCACCTGGATGGGGAGCATGGGAAGGAAGGGGAGGAAGTAGCTGCCGCCCACGACGCTGAACATGTTCCCGAAATTGGAGCTGGCCCCCATGCGGATGTACTTGATGATGTTCCCGAAGACCCGCCTGCCCTCGATGATTCCGTTGTCCAGGACCATGAGGCTTTTTTCCAGGAGGACTATGTCCGCGGCCTCTTTTGCCACGTCCACCGCCGTGTCCACGGAGATGCCGACGTCCGCCCTCTTGAGCGCTGGAGCGTCGTTGATCCCATCCCCCAGGAACCCCACCACGTGCCCCTTGCTCTGCAGGGCCTGGATGATCTGTTCCTTCTGGGAAGGGGACAGACGCGCAAACACCGTGGTGCGCTCCGCCAGCTCCCCCACTTTTTCAGGAGCAACGGCGGCAAGCTGGGCGCCGGTGACGAGGTCCTGCACGTCGATCCCCACGTCCTTGCATACTTTGCGGGTCACAAGGTCATTGTCCCCGGTCAGGATTTTCACGGACACACCGGCGTCTTTCAGCGCCTTGATGGCCTGCGGGGTGGACTCCTTGGGGGGATCGAAGAAGGCGATATAACCAAGGAGAATCATGTCGCTTTCATCCTGGGCGGCGAAAGTCTCCTTGTCCCGGGGAAACTCCCGGTAGGCAATGGCCAGCACCCGGTAGCCGTCCGCGCTCAGCGCCTCGTAGTCCTCCAGGACGTCCTGCTTGATCACGTCGATGAGCGGGTTGACGTCTTCATCCACCTGGTAGCTGGTGCAGACTTTGAACACGTCCTCAACAGCGCCCTTGCAGATCAGGACGTGGTCCCCCTCGTACTCCACCACCACGGACATGCGCTTGCGGGTGAAGTCGAAGGGAATCTCATCCACCTTGCGGCACCTGGTCCCCACTTCGAACTCCGTGTGGGAGAGGACGGACCGGTCAAGGAGGTTCCTGAGACCGGTCTGGTAGTAGCTGTTCATCCAGGCGTAGCGAAGCACTTCATCACTGGGCCGCCCGGTCACGTCGACGTGCTTTTCCAGGATGACCCTGTCCTGGGTCAGGGTTCCGGTCTTGTCAGTGCACAGCACGTCGATGGCGCCGAAGTTCTGGATGGAGTTCAGCCGTTTGACGATGGCCTTCTTGCGGGACATGGCCAGCGCGCCCTTGGCCAGGTTCACCGTGACGATCATGGGGAGCATCTCGGGGGTCAGCCCGACCGCCACCGACAGCCCGAAGAGCAGGGCGTCCATCCAGTTGTGCTTGGTGAGCCCGATGATGAGGAACACGATCAGCACCATGACGACCATGAACCTGATCATCAGCCACGTGAACCCGGATATCCCCTTGTCGAAGCTGGTCTGCCCCCGCTGCCCGGCCAGCCTGCGCGTGATGGCGCCGAAGTACGTTCGTGCGCCGGTGTTCACAACCACGCCGCGCGCCGTGCCGGACAGGACGTTGCTGCCCTGGAAGCACGCGTTGGGAAGCTCCAGCGCCGACTTTCCGTTGCCCGCCACGGGCGCCGAGCTTTTTTCCACGGGCATGGATTCTCCCGTGAGCGCGCTCTGGCTGACGAAAAAGTCCTTCGTGGCCGTCAGGCGGATGTCGGCGGGAACCAGGGAGCCCGCATCCAGCACCACGACGTCCCCGGGGACTATCTCGGCAAGGGGGATCTCCTGCTCCTTCCCCTCTCTCATGACGTTTGCCGTTGTGCGGACCATGGCCTGGAGCTGCTCAACGGCCCGGCCGGACCGCTCCTCCTGGACCGCGGAAAGCCCCACACTCAGGAGCACCATTCCTCCCACCACCAGGGTGGAGCGAAGGTCCCCCATGAGGAATGAGACTCCGGCAATGATGAGAAGCTGGATGACCAGGGGGTTTGCGAAACGGCGGACCGTGCGGCTGAAGGCACCGCCTTTTTTCAGGCTGACCTCGTTGCGCCCGACGACCCTGAGCTTCTCCTCGGCCTCTTCCGTCGTGAGCCCTTTCTCACGGCCCCCCAGACGGGCGAGGCAATCCTCGACGGTAAGCGAGCACGCCTCGATGAGCGTCCTCTCCTGCTCCGCGCCGGCCACGGTAGCGGATGGATTTCTCATGAGCTAATCTCTACCCTTCTCAACGGGGTGAGTCAAGCTTTTTCGGCGTCGTCACGGGCGGATTTTTCCACTATACTCGGGGCGGAGGGAGAGCCAGATGTACACGGCAACCATGCTCTACCGTTTCAAGGAAGACGCTTTCGACGCGGCGTGCGAGATCTGGAAGAACGAGATCATGGACCACGCCAAAAACCAGCCCGGGTTCATCCGGATGCAGTTCCTGGTTTCCCGGCCCAACGCGCTTGCCCTCGGCACCTGGGAGGACGTATCCCATGCCCGGCGCTTCATGGAGACGGGCGTCTTCAAACGCCTCCTGGGCCGGCTCTCGGAAATGACGGCCGGCAGTCCCGAGCAGACCATCTGGGACCTGAAATACTTCGCCGAAAAATAGCCAGCCATGACTGAGCTTTCGAGCATCCTCAACGCCCCCGCGGTTGCAGACCGATTGAGCGCCTTGCGCGAGCTTGCGCTGAAGGAGAAGAAGGCCCGCGCGCCCGCATCCTCCCGCGAGGTGAACAACCACGTTCACACCTTCTATTCATTCAGCCCTTATTCACCCACGGCCGCGGCGGAGCGGGCTCACACCGCGGGCCTGCTGGCCGTGGGCGTCATGGACCATGACTCCCTTGCCGGCGCCGGGGAGATGCGGGAAGCCGGAAGGATCCTCGGCATTGCAACCACCTGCGGCTTCGAGCTTCGTGTCAACGCAACGGGGACCCGGCTGGAAGGGCGCAAGCTCAACAACCCCGATTCGCCGAACGTTCTGTACATGACCGTGCACGGCATCCCTTCGCGGAGCGTCGATACGGTGAGTCGGTTTCTCAAACCCGTCCAGGCCGCCCGGGAGGCGCGTGACAGGCTCATGGTGGACAAGCTGGACGGCATCCTTCCCGGCTACGGGATAGAGCCGCTGGACTGGAAGGCCGATGTGTGGGCGGCCTCCCGGGCCGCTGATGGGGGGTCGATAACGGAGAGGCACATCCTTTACGCGGTGGCGCGCAAGGTCGTTCAGAAGGTGGGCCAAGGTCAGCGCCTGCTTTCCTTCCTCCGTGGCTCCCTGGGATTGACCCTGACGCCGCGGATGGAATCCTGGCTCGGGGACCCTGAGAATCCCGCGCTTCTCTATGACTTGCTGGGCCTTCTGAAAAGCTCTTTTCTTGCCAAGGTCTTCGTTCAGCCCGATGCGGCTGAGTGCGTTCCCGTGAAGGTGGCGGTCGAGTTTGCCGAGCAGGTGGGCGGGATCCCGTGCTACGCGTACCTGGGGGACGTGACGGACTCCCCCACGGGTGACAAGAAAGCTGAAAAATTCGAAGACGGGTTTCTGGATGAGCTGATGGTGGAGTGCAAGCGGCTTGGCTTTCGCGCCATCACCTACATGCCGCCCCGCAACACCCTCCGGCAGCTTCAAAGGATCCAGCAGTTGTGCGCGCTGCACGGGTTCATGGAGATCAGCGGCGTGGACATCAACAGCCCGCGCCAGTCCTTCAACTGCCCTGAGCTTACCCGCCCGGAGTTTGCCCACCTCATCGACGCGACCTGGGCGTTGATTGCCCACGAGAGGCTTGCCGACGCGGATGAGCGCCTGGGTCTCTTTCATCCCGCCAGTCCCCTTGCGGGGAGAACCCTCGGGGAGCGCATCCGGGCGTACGCGGAAGTCGGGAAGTCCCTTGATCCTTCGGATACGCGGCCGGCAACGGGAAACCCGCTGGTTGCGGCCTGGACCTGAGGCATAACAAAAAGTTATCGGTCGTTCACGTGTTGTCTATGGCGGCGCCGGGCGCCGATATGTACCATATATGTAAATACGTCCGCGAGCATCACAGGGGAAAGGACGCGGAAAGGGACGGGGAGCAAGAGGGTGCAGGCAAAAGTACTTATCGTCGAGGATGTGCGGGAAATGGCTGAGCTGGTTCGTCTGTATCTGCAGAAAGAAGGCATGGATGCAGAGCTTTTCGAGACAGGCGAAAAGGCTTTGGACGCATTCGAAAAGGAAAAATATGACCTGGTCGTGCTGGACATCAATCTGCCCGGCATCGACGGGTTCGAGTTCCTCCAGAGACTGCGAAAGACCAGCGCGGTGCCGGTTGTCATTGTTTCCGCGCGGGATACGGATGAGGACATGATCCTGGGCCTGGGTATCGGGGCTGATGAGTTCGTCACAAAGCCGTTCTCCCCGAAGGTCCTCACGGCCCGGGTCCGGGCAATCCTGCGCCGCGCCACCGATCTCAAGGCGGGCGCAAACAGCGTGAAGTTCGGGGACTACCTGCTTGACCTGGACGGATACCTCCTGAAAAAGGGCGCACAGAAGATCCCGCTTTCCACAAAGGAGTTCGAGGTGCTTGCGCTGCTTGCCACGCATCCGGGCAAGGCGATGAGCCCGGAAAACATCTATTCCCAGGTCTGGAGCAACCAGTACGGCGATATCACGGCCGTCGCCGTGTACGTCCAGAGGCTTCGCAAGAAGATCGAAGTGGATTCGTCGTCACCGCAGTTCATCGAGACCGTTCACGGAATGGGGTACCGGTTCAACCGGGAGAAGATACACGCATGAAGCTTCGGACGCAGTTCGTTCTCCTTGTGGCGGGGATCATCGTCGTTCCCATCCTGGTGGGCGCGCTGGTGGTCATGTTCCAGTACCTGTCCGCCCGGGGCCGCGAACCGGCCCCGAATTACCCCATGGTCATCTCCTGGATCCGCAGGCAGGTTCCGCGGGCCGTGCGCAGCCACGATTTTCGGGAGCTGGCGGAGCATCGACCGCCCGGGCTGGATTTCCTCATCCTTGACGACAAGAACATGATCACTTTCTCCACCATCCCTGAGCTGCCGTCCGGCATCACGGCGGACAAGAGCGATCTGTTCCGCTACATGCGTCGCAACGTGAACGACTACCATTTCACCTTTGACAGCCCGAGGGACCAGGGGGAGCCCGAGTACCTGGTCATCCTCAAGCTCCCGCGGATCAGGGCGGACATCGCTTTTTTCAGGAACCAGCTCCTCCTCATGGTGACCTACAGCATGATCACGCTCCTGGTTTTCTCCTCCCTCATGAGCGTGTTGATCCTGCGGTCCCTCAACAGGTCCATCCTGAAGCTGGAGGGGGCCACGCGGCGCATCGCGGAGGGGGACCTGGACTTCGAGCTGCCTGCCCGCGGCAATGACCAGATTGCCTCCCTGACAAGGTCCTTCGACAGCATGCGACGGGCGCTCAAAGAGGAATACGCGCGCAGGTCGCGGTTCATCATGGGGGTGTCGCACGACCTTCGCACTCCGCTCACCCTCATCCAGGGCTACGTGGAGGCCATTTCCGACGGCTTCGCGTCGGAGCCCGACAGCCAGAAGAAATACCTTTCCATCATCCTCGACAAGACCCATGCGCTGGAGTCAATGATCGGCGAGCTGATCGAGTTCGTGAAAATGGAAACCGGGGAATGGCGAATGACGCATCGCGACGTTGCGCTTCAGACCTTCCTGGTGGACAACGCGCGGCGCTTCGCCGAGGACGCGCAGATACTGAAGAGGGAGTTCTCCTGGACCGTGGAAATCCCGGAAACCACGTGCGTACGCATGGACGCGGGGCTTTTTGGCCGGGCCCTCGAGAACCTCGTGGGCAATGCAATCCGCTATACCGAGGAGGGCGGAAAGATAGCAATGGCGGCCGTCATGGATTCGTCGGATGTTGTCCTCTCCATCACCGACACGGGAATCGGGATTCCGAAGGAGGAGCTCGGGAAGATATTCGACCCCTTCTACCGCGGGACCAACTCCCGGCGGGAGCAGGGCTTCGGCCTGGGGCTGACCACCGTCCGCTCCATCATTGAAAGCCACGGCTGGAACATCTCGGTGCGCTCCTCCGTCGGCGAGGGGACCACTTTCACCATCCGCATGCCGGTGACCGTGAAAGTGCCCGCATGACGCCTCACGCCCTTTCCCAGCTGATCCGTGAGAGATGCGAGTTCTCTTACGCGCGGTCCGGGGGCCCCGGCGGGCAGAACGTGAACAAGGTGGCCACCAAGGTGGTGGCCCGGCTCCCTGTGTCCTCCCTGTCCTTCCTCACGGAGGAAGGGAAGGGGATGATCGAAACGCGCCTTGCCAACCGCATCAACGCCGAAGGACACATCGTTGTCGCAGTCCAGGACACGCGCGAACAGGCCAGGAACCGGGAGATTGCGGTGGAGCGGATGTCCGAGCTCATCTCCATGGCGCTGCGAAAACCCAGAAGGCGGGTGAAGACCCGGCCCAGCCGCGCCTCCCGTGAAGCGCGCCTGCGGGGCAAGAAGCTTCGGTCCTCCATCAAGCAGGGCCGCCGTCTTTCCGGGGAAGATTAGCGGTTCTCACGCATCAGGGTTTTCTTGCGCTCCCCCGCGGGTTGCGGGTACACTACCGGGCATGGAAGTCTTGCTCTCGCACTACGGCAGCTTGTCCCGCCAGCCCTCTCCCGTGAACCGCATGATGTCCTCCTTCGCGTCGGATTTTCGGGAGGGGATCGACATCAACCTCGGCGTGGGATACGTGAATGAGAACACAATCCCGCGCACGCTCATCAGGAAGGCCCTCTCTGAGGTCCTGGCCCATCCCCGCAAGTACCGCTCGTCCCTCAACTACGGCGGCCCCCAGGGATCCTCCTGCCTGATCCAGTCCATCAGGCAGTATTACGTCTCTCGCGGGATCGGCGGCCTTACCAACGACATACTGTCCCGCAAGCAGATCCTCATAGGCCCCGACGGCGCCACAAGCATCCTGGAAGGATTGGCCAGGGTCCTGCGTCCCGGCATCGTCGTGACTTCCGACCCCATGTACTACATCTACACGGACTTCCTGGAGCGCGCCGGCTTCACCGTCGTGACGGTCCCCGAGCGCCTGGACGGGCTTCATGCTGAGGACGTTGCGGAGCGGATCGATGCCCTGGGCCAGTCCGTCTCCGAGCTGAGCTTCCTGTACGTCGTGACGGTGAACAATCCCAGCGCCACCATCATTGCCAACCGGGAGCGCACGGGGCTGGTCCGGCTTGCCACGGATTTGTCCCGCCGGCTCGGGCGCTTCGTTCCCCTGGTTCTGGACAAGGCCTACGAGGACCTGATCCATGATCCCGGGGTGGAGAAGCCCCGCTCGGGGTTCCTTGATGACGATAGTGGGGTTGTCCTGGAGGTCGGCACCCTTTCGAAGATCATTGCCCCGGGGCTGCGAATCGGCTACATGATTGCCCAGGACGGCCCCTTCCTCCAGGCGATGATCCAGCGCACCAGTGACGTGGGTTTCAGCGCGCCGCTCATCAACCAGGAGATTGCCAGCTGGCTCCTCGACAACGCAATCGACAGGCAGCTGGAGAGGGTGAACCGGGGCTATCGGGAGAAAGCCCTGGCGGTGAGGGGATGGCTGGATGCGGAGCTGGGGGACTCCCTTGAGGAGTGCCGCGGAGGCCAGGCCAGCTTCTACTATTATCTCACCCTGCGCGGGATCTGCACCAGCGAAGGCTCTCCCTTTTTCCGCTGTCTCTCCCGCACCACGGGCAACGACCGCGTGGACGGTCCAACGGAGGGAAGGCTTCCCCGGGTTGCCTACATCCCCGGGGCGTTCTGCGTGCATCCCAAGGGCGCCATGGTGGAAGCTGGCGGGCGGCAGCTGCGCTTCTCCTACGGCTATGAGGAGACCGGCCGCCTCCGCGAGGCCGTCGGCTACATCGCGGAGGCTGCCGCGTTTGCACGGGGCGCAGGCTCTCTGGACAGGAAGATCGCGGCCCGGTAGGCTCAGCCCCATGCCAGACAAGCGCCTTTCCATTGAGGATTTCCTTGCCGCCAGAAACATGCTTTTCGCGCGGATCGACGCGCGGAAGTGCTGTGACGATTTTCTTGCGGAGATGACCCGCGGCCTGGACGGGGTGCCTTCGTCTCTGGCCATGATCCCCACGTACATAGAGACGGCGCTGGAAGTGCCCCGGGGCAAGACGGTGATCGCGCTGGATGCGGGGGGGACAAACCTTCGCGTGGCGGCCGTGACTTTCGACCAGTCGGGGAAGGCCATCGTGGAGGGCCTTGCGCGGCACCGCATGCCGGGAATCGATGCCGAGATAGGCCGGGAGGAGTTCTTCCGCACGCTTGCCGAGCACGTGATGCCCCTGGCCGGCCGGGCTGACAAAGTCGGGTTCTGCTTTTCCTACCCTGCGGAAATGCTTCCGGACAAGGACGGCAGGCTCATCCACTTCACCAAGGAAGTCAAGGCAAGGGGAGTGGACGGGCAGCTCATTGGAAAAGGCCTCTCCCTTGCATTGGAAAAGGCAGGGGTCCGGCCTCCCAGAGTGGTTCTTCTCAATGACACCGTGGCCACGCTCCTGGCGGGAAGAAATGCAATTCCCGGCCGGAAGTTCGACGACTTCATCGGGATTGTCTGCGGCACCGGCTTCAACGCCTCCTACGTGGAGAAGAACGTCAGCATCCGAAAGCTGGCGGGGCTCGATCCCTCGGGATCCCAGGTGGTCAATACCGAGTCCGGGTCCTTCGCGCTGTCCCCCACGGGCGCCATTGACGACGCCTACGACGCCACCACTGCCACTCCGTCCAGATACCGTCATGAGAAGATGATCTCGGGCGTTTACCTTGGCACCGTTGGGCTGTTTGCCGTGAGGGAGGCGGCGCGGGCCGGCTGCCTTTCCCAGGAAGCGGCCCGGGCAATCGAGGGGCTGCGCGAGCTCTCAACCCGGGAGCTCAACGGTTTCCTTCTCCGCCCCGACAGCGGCGACAACCCCCTTGGATCCATCTGCCTTCATCTGCCCGTGGAGGACAAACGCAGCCTCCTCAGCCTCATTGATGCAATCGTGGAGCGCGCCGCGCTCCTGGTGGCAGCCAGCATCTCGGCGGTCGTGCTCAAAACCGGAAAGGGCCGTGACCCGGGCGTCCCGGTGTGCATAACCGTGGATGGGACCACCTACTGGGAGCTCGCGTCCTTCCACCAGCGCGTCCAGTCGCGCTTGCGCGGCCTGCTGGTCGGAGATCGCGAGCGCGCCTGGGAAATCACCTCCGTCAGCGATGCGCCCCTTCTTGGCGCGGCAATCGCAGCATTGACCAACTGATTCTCCGCGCCCTATCCTCTTGGGCATGCACAAGCTCACTGACGACATGATATCGCGCGCCTATGAGGCGGCCCGGAAGACCTATGCCCTGTGGGGCATCGACACGGACAAGGCCATTGCGGCGCTTGCGGGCATACCGCTCTCCCTGCATTGCTGGCAGGGGGACGACGTGGGCGGTTTCGAGGGAGGCGGGCTGTACGGCGGCGGCATCCAGGCCACGGGGAACTACCCCGGCAAGGCGCGCACTCCCGCGGAGCTGCGCGCTGACTACGAGGTTGCTTTTTCCCTCATTCCCGGCCAGCACCGCGCGAACCTGCACGCCACCTATGGCGACTTTGGCAATCGCAAGGTAGATCGGGATGCGCTTACCCCTGAGCTTTTCAGCGGGTGGATCTCCTGGGCAAAAAAGCTGGGAATCGGCCTCGACATGAATGAAACGTATTTCAGCCACCCCATGGCGGAGTCCGGCTTCACCCTCTCCTCCCGGGACAGGAAAGTGAGGGACTTCTGGGTGAACCATTCCCTGCGCTGCCGCGAGATTGCCGAGGTCATGGGAAAGGAGCTGGGGACACCCTGCATCGTGGACTTGTGGATCCAGGACGGCTCCAAGGACTTGCCGGCAGACCGCCTTGCACCGCGCGTCTTTCTCAAGGAATCCCTGGACAGGATCTTCGCGAAGAAGCACGACCCGCGGTACATGAAAGACTCCCTCGAGGGGAAGCTCTTCGGGATCGGGTCGGAGAGCTATGTCGTGGGCTCGCACGAGTTCTACCTGGGGTATGCGGCGAAGAACAACATCATGCTCACCATCGACATGGGACACTTCCATCCCACCGAGTCCGTGGCGGACAAGATCTCCGCAATCCTGCTCTTCGTGCCCGAGATATTCCTGCACGCGAGCCGGGGCCTGCGCTGGGACAGCGATCACGTGGTCATCCTCGGTGACGAGGTAAAGGCCGTGGCGCTGGAGATAGCGCGGGCGGATGCATGGGACAAGGTCCACATGGCGCTGGACTATTTCGATGCCAGCATCAACAGGGTGGCCGCATGGGTGATCGGCGCCCGGGCGGCGCTGAAAGCCATCCTCCTTGCCCTCCTGGAGCCGTCGGAATTGTTGAAAAAGGAAGAAGCATCGGGCAACTACACCGCTCGGCTTGCCCTCATGGAAGAGATCAAGGATCTGCCGTACGGGGCGGTCTGGGACCAGTTCTGTCGCGCGCAGAATGTTCCGGCAGGATCCGGCTGGATGGAAAAAGTCGACGATTACGAGCGGACGGTTCTTTCAAAACGGCGCTAAGGGCTTTTCCGTCAAAAGGGGAGCAGTCATGGACCTGAGAGAGCTCATCGAGATTTCCCGGTTCTACGGGAAAGGAAACGATTTTACCATTGCCGGCGGAGGGAACACCTCGGTCAAGGACAAGGATGCCATCGCCATAAAGGCCAGCGGGGTGGGCCTTCGCGATATCACCGCGGCAGGCTTCGTGGAGCTGTCCCGCCCCGCGGTGCGCCAGATCCTTTCCCGCGCGTACAGTGAGGAGCCCTTCCAGCGTGAAGAACAGATCAAGAACGACCTGATGGCAAGCAGGACAGAGCCGGAGAAGGGCGGCCGTCCTTCGGTGGAAAGCTCGCTTCATGAAATGCTGGACTGGCGCTTCGTCGTTCACACGCATCCCTTCGAGATCAACGCCCTCATGTGCGCCCGGGACACCGAAAAGGTGGTCCAGGCCCTGTTCGGGGACGCGGCTCTCCTTGTCCCGTATACGGACCCCGGCTACAGGCTTGCAAAGCTGATGTTCGACGAGCTTTCCCGGTATCGAAAGAGCCACGGCGGCCTGCCGCACATCGTGCTGATGAGAAACCATGGCCTGGTGGTTGCCGCGGAGACAACGGCGGAAATCCGCGCGTTGACTGACGACGTGCTGGGGAAGATCCGCGGGAAGTTCCGAAAGCCTCTTTCAGTCGGCGAGCTGCCGGTGTCGGATGCCGCGACACGGCTCGTGCCGGCCCTGCGCATGCTGCTGTCCGAAGGGGAGACGCCAAAAGTGGCCGCCGTGCGAAACTCCACGCTCGTGGAGCATTTCCTGCGCCCCGAGAACAGGGAAAAGATCTCCCTTCCTTTCATGCCGGATGACATCGTGTACTGCAAGTCGGCTCCGCTTTTCCTTGATTTCACACAAGACCCCGAGGAAGCGCTGAGCAGCTTTCCCGCGAGGCTTGAAGAGTTTCGAAAACGCTGGGGCTACCCACCGAAGATGCTCATGATCGGGGGCCTCGGCCTGGTGGCCGTGGAGGACAGCAAGCGCTCCGTGGAGATCTGCCTGGATGTCTTCGAGGACCTCATGAAAGTGAGCTGGCTTTCCGAGAGCTTCGGAGGCCCCAAGTTTCTGTCCGCCCGGGACATCGAGTTCATCGATACATGGGAAGTGGAGAGCTATCGGAGAAAGGTTGCCAAGACATCGGCCGTGCGGCGGAGGGTGGACGGGAGGATTGCCCTCGTCACCGGAGCTGCGCAGGGATTCGGGAGGGGGATTGCCGAGGGGCTCTTCCGGGAGGGCGCCAACGTGCTCATCGCGGACCTCAACGAGCAATCAGGAAAAGCGCTCGCGGATGAGCTGAACGCCGCGGGAGCAGCCGGGGGATCGGCCAATCGCGCGCTGTTTGTGCGGGCCGACGTCACCGACCCTGCCTCTCTTTCGGCCCTGGCCCGCGCGTGCGCGGCCGGATTCGGCGGGCTGGACCTGCTGGTGAGCAACGCGGGAGTGCTGAAGGCGGGGTCCCTGGACGAGATGACTCCCGAAGCCTTCGACTTCGTGACACGGGTCAACTACACGGGCTATTTCCTTTGCGTGAAGCACCTTTCTCCTCTCATGAAGCTGCAGCATCGCTTTGCCCCCGACCGGTTCATGGATGTTATAGAAATCAATTCCAAGTCGGGGCTGGAGGGGAGCAACAAGAACTTTGCCTATGCCGGGAGCAAGTTCGGGGGCATCGGGCTCACGCAGTCATTTGCCCTGGAGCTCGTGGAGAACGGCATCAAGGTGAACGCCATCTGCCCGGGGAACTTCTTCGAGGGGCCTCTCTGGTCTGATCCGAAAACAGGGCTTTTCGTGCAGTACCTGAAAGCGGGGAAAGTCCCCGGGGCAAAGACCGTCGAGGAAGTCCGCCGCTCGTATGAGTCCCGCGTCCCCATGGGCCGGGGTTGCCGCGTGGAAGACGTCCTGCGGGCCATCTTTTACCTGGTGGAGCAGGAGTACGAGACGGGGCAGGCGCTGCCCGTCACCGGCGGCCAGGTGATGCTGAGCTAGCGGGCGCGCCAGGACCCTCTTTACACGAAGGGGTTTTTTCGTTATGTTTCTCCGTCAAGCACTCAAACGGAGCAATGTGAGGAAATTATGGCACGCAGGTGTGACATATGCGGCAAGGGAACAGTAACGGGCAATAAGGTGAGCCACGCCAAGAACAGGACTCGCCGTACGTGGAAGCCCAACATTCACAAGGTCCAGACCATGGTCGGCATGACCAAGACCACGCTCAAGGTGTGCACCCGCTGCCTCCGGGGCGGAAAGATAGTCAAGATTATCTAAGCGAGCCTCTAGCTGACGTGCTCCCGCCACGACCAGCGCGGCGCATAGCCCAGCGTTGAGCGGGCCTTCCTGATCGACAGAAGCGTTTCGTACTCTCCCATATCCCCTTTGATAGATACCGTCGGGTAGACCTCTTGCATCAGAGCCTTGCTGGGCCGGTTCATCACCGTGTCGGCGGCGGCAATTATGAACGCCTGGGCGCCCTGGACGGGCTTTTCCAGGGCCAGTCGACAGCTTTGCGCCACGTCGCGCGCATCCACGTACCCCCAGAGGTTCCACTTGCGCAGCTTTGCGTCCTTCCAGTAGGAGGGAAACGCCTTGTAGTCGCCCGGCTCCATGATGTTGGAGAATCGAAGGCCGACAAACGGTATTCCCGTCCACCTGTTGTATTGCCGGGCCATCTCCTCCCCAAGGACCTTCGACAGCGCATAGCTGGATTCAGGGAACAAGGGGTGGCTCTCATCTATCGGGGCGAAAGCCGGTTTCTCGCGCTCGAATGGCAGCCCGAGGGTCGTCTCGCTGGAAGCCCAGACGACCCTCTCCATGCCCAGGGATGTCGCCGCGGAGAACACGTTGAATGTGGATTCGGCGTTGGTGCGAAACGTCACTTCTTCCGTCATGAGGCCGGGCGCGGGTATGGCCGCCATGTGCACAACGGCGTTGAAGCCGTGAAGGCACTCCATTGCTTCACCGAGCTTGCACAGGTCAACCTTGAGAAAGGGGCACGGGCGGTCTGCCGGCGAGGCAAGGTCCACGTTCAGGACCGCGTAACCGTGTTCCAGAAGGTCCCGAACGATTGCGCGCCCCGCCTTCCCGCTTCCCCCTGTTACCACGACCCGTTTTATCGACATTCAATCCTCTGCGTGCGCGCTATCGCGCTTTCTTGAAGTTTTCCTCGATGTTCGACCAGGACACGACGTTCCAGAAAGCGGCGATGTAGTCGGGACGCTTGTTCTGGTACTTCAGGTAATAAGCGTGCTCCCAGACGTCGATGCCGAAAATCGGCTTCAGGCCCTGGGAGATGGGGTTGTCCTGGTTCGGCGTCGTGGTGACGGACAGGTCGCCGGTCGGGTCAACCGCGAGCCATGCCCATCCGCTTCCGAAGAGGTTGGACGCAGCTGTCGTGAACTGCTCCTTGAATGCATCGAAGCCCCCGAACTTCTTGTCTATTGCCTTTGCCAGGTCTCCTGAGGGTTTTCCGCCGGCCCGGGGCGCCAGCATCTTCCAGAAAAGCGTGTGGTTGTAGTGGCCGCCGCCGTGATTGCGAACTGCTGTCTGCACCTCCTTGGGGATCTTGTCCAGGGACTGCAGGATTTCCTCGATGGGCTTGTTCTGGAAGGCGGGTGCTTTCTCCAGCGCCGTGTTCAGCCGGGCCACGTACGTGCCATGGTGCTTGTCGTGGTGGATCTCCATGGTTTTAGCATCGATGTGCGGCTCCAGGGCGTCAAAGGGATAGGGAAGGTCGGGAAGGGTAAACGGCATTTGCAACCTCCTGTATGTTCTTTTGCCGTTTAAATATTAGTATTTTGCTCAGGTATAGGCAAAGGCTTTCAGAGATTACAAACAGGAGACAGGCGACATTGGCCTGGAGGCAGGCCCTACGCCGTTGCGAAAAGCCCCGGCTGTGAGATCAGCTCCATGAACCGGGCAAGGAACTTGCACGCATAGACGCCGTCGATGAGCCGGTGGTCCACCACGAGGGACAGCGGAAGCACCGAGGCCGGAGAAACGGCGCCGTTTTTCACCACGGCCATCTCGTGGATCCTCCCCACTCCAAGGATCCCCACCTGCGGCGGCAGGATCATCGGGTTTCCGAAAACGCCCGAGAAAGAGCCGAAGTTCGATATGGTGAAAGTGCCGCCCCTGATCTCTTCCAGAGAGAGCTGGCGGGATTTTGCCCGGACCGTGAGCCGCGAAAGCTCTGCCTGGATGGAGCCAAGGCTGAGCTGGTCGGAGTTGCGAATGACCGGCACGACAAGACCCTCATCCGTATCCACGGCAACCCCGATGTTCGGTGTCTCGTGCGCCTCGTACTCCCGCTTCTCGGGGAAATAAATCGAGTTGAGGAGAGGGAACTTGCGAAGCGCCAGCGCGGCCGCTTTGATGAAGAAAGCCAGAAGCCCGAGCTTTTCCTTCAGCCCCTCGTTCATCACTTTTCGCAGCTTCAGAAGCTCATCCACCACGGTCCAGTCATGGACAGCGGCCGCGGGGATAGCCTGGCTTTTCTCCATTGCCACCGCTATCGTCGTCCGAAGCGTGGAGAGCTTCTGGCGACCGGGACCGGCTCCTGGCTGCTCCTGCGTCGATTGCCCCTGGATGTCCCGCTTGAGTATCCTGCCCCCCGGGCCAGTTCCCTGGATCGAAGTGAGGTCGATGCCGGAAACCGACGCTATTCTCCGGGCAAGGGGCGTGGCGCGGATTCCCGCGGAAGAAGCCGTCATCGAGCTGCCATTGCCCTGGACCGCCGCGGGTGAAACCGGAATCAAGCCTTCCGTGCTGGGGGGAAGCAGGCCGCCTGCTGCGGAATCCAGCTTGCCCACGACGGAAGACGTGTGGTCCGCTTCCGCCGTTGCGGCGACTGCCTGCGCCGCGGCGGGGGCTGCTGCCACTGCGGTTTTTGTCCTGATCAGGGCCACAATCTCTCCCACGCGAACCACCTTCCCGGGACTGATGGGAAGCTCCACGATCTCCCCGTCGAACGGGGAGGGGATCTCGGTGACCACCTTGTCGGTCTCCACGACGGCAAGGGCGTCGCCCTGGCGCACATGCTGGCCGCATGCCACGCGCACCTCCACTATCCTGCCCTCGGTAAGGCCCTCGCCGATGTCAGGGAACCGGAACTCATGCATCGTCGGATCATGGCTCATAGCTGAGCACCTTTCTTGCTTCCGCGATCACCTGCTCCGCGGAAATGAGGTAGTGTCGCTCCCCTCGGGGCAGGGGAACGATCACGTCGGGTCCCGTGAGTCGCGACGGCGGGGCCAGGAGCGCGTCGAACGCCTTGTCCAGGACCGTGGCAACCAGCTCGGAGGCCACGCCGAAGCTCTGCGGGCCTTCGTGGACCACCAGGAGCCGTCCCGTTTTCCTCACCGAGTCCACCACGGTCTTGGCGTCGAAGGGGTAGATGGTGCGAAGGTCGATGAGCTCCACGGACCGGCCCTCGGCAGCCAGCGCCGCGCGCGCCTGCCGCGCCTCCATCATCTGCGCCCCGTAGGCCACAAGGGTCAGCTCAGTCCCGGCCTCTTCGACTTTCGCCTTTCCGATGGGAATTGCGTAGGCCTGCTCCGGCACCTGCTGGCGCACGGCGCGGTAGGCGCGCGCGGGCTCCAGAAAGAGCACGGGATCCGGGTCCCTGATGGCCGAGATCAGCAGACCCTTGGCATCGTGGGGGGTGGAG
Organism: uncultured Spirochaetota bacterium; assembly: GCA_963710335.1. Lineage (GTDB taxonomy): Bacteria > Spirochaetota > Spirochaetia > SZUA-6 > Fen-1364 > Fen-1364. The sequence continues at coordinate 20,782 of CAVQAA010000021.1, read as the reverse complement.
GGAACCACGACCTTGAGCCCCGGGGTGTGGCCGAAAAGGGCTTCCATGCTCTCGGAATGATGCTCAGGGGCCCGGATTCCGGCGCCATACGGGGTCCGAATCACCATGGGCGCGCTCAGGGCGCCCCGCGTCCTGTTTCGGATCCTGGCCGCATGATTGACGATCTGGTTGAATGCGGACAGCGCGAATCCCGAGAACTGGATCTCCACCACGGGCCGCAACCCGGCTACAGCCATGCCAATGGCGGCCCCTACGATCCCTGATTCCATGAGCGGCGTGTCGAAGCAGCGGGCGTCCCCGAAGTCCCGCTGAAGCCCCGCGGTCGCCCGAAAGACGCCGCCTTCCACTCCGACATCCTGCCCGAAAACGACGACTGACTTGTCGGCCGCCATCTCCGCGCGAAGCCCATCGGTGACTGCCTCCAGGAGCGTAAGGACTCTCACCTTCTCCTCCGGTCCATCTGTTCCTGGAGAATCGGCGGCATCTCATGGAAGAGATAGCGGAACGCGTCCTCAAGCGCGGGGTCCCCTCTTTTCTCCACTTCTTCGAAGCTCTGCCGCGCCCAGGTCACGCTTTCCTCGCGGATGGCGCGCATGTCCTCCGCCGTCAGGATCTCGCGGTCCAGGAGGAACCGCTCCAGCCGTATGACCGGGTCCCGCTCCCGCCAGCGCTTCACGTCCTCATCCGTCCTGTAGCGCGTCGGGTCATCCGAGGTGGTGTGCGCTCCCAGCCGGTAGGTGAGCCCTTCGATGAGCGTGGGTCCTTCACCCCGGCGAGCACGCTCGGCAGCCATCTTCACGGCCGCGTACACGGCGAAGATGTCGTTGCCGTCTATGCGCACTCCTTCGAAACCGTACGCAAATGCCTTCTCGGCCACCGTGGGGGAGGCGCTCTGCTTTTCCCAGGGAAGGGAAATGGCCCAGTGGTTGTTCTGCACGTAGAAGATGACGCCGGAGTTCCAAACGCCGGCGAGGTTGCAGGCCTCGTGGAAATCCCCCTCGGAAGTGGCGCCCTCTCCCATGAAGGTTGCAACAATGCGGTCTGTTCCCTTGTAGCGCTCCGCCCACGCAATGCCCACCGCGTGAACCATCTGGCTACCCACGGGAACGGCCACCGGCATCATGTGGAATGTTTCGGGGGCCAGCCTGCTCCCTTCCTCGTTGCCGTACCAGTACAGGTAGTACTGGGCAAGGGTGAGGCCGCGCATCAGCATGCCGCCCAGCTCGCGGAAGGCGGGAACGAACCAGTCGTCGGGCTGCAGCGCTATGAGCGCGCCCACGGAGTTCGCCTCCTGGCCCTCGTTCAACGCGTAGGTGGGCATGCGGCCCTGCCGGTTGAGACTGAGCGCCCACTCATCGGCGGCCCGGGCAAGAATCATGGCCCGGTAGGCGCTCAGCGCCTGCTCGTTTCCCAGGAGGGGGAAGCCCTCCGGGGGTGCATGCAGAGTTCCTGATTCGTCCAGGATGCAGAGCATCCTGCCCTCACGAGGATCGAAGCATTCAAACATGGACATAAGATAGGGAAATCCGGTGCCGGGGGCGAGGAAAACTGCCCTCAGGCAGCCGATGTATCCTTGGCTGCGGGAAGCGACAACAGCAATGCGTGCCAGGCAAGCGTGGCGCATTTCACACGAACGGGGAATTGCGCAACGCCCTTGAACGCCACGAGGTCGCCCATGGTGTCCAGCTCCTCCACCGGCCCGTCTCCCCGAAGCGAGCGGATGAACTTTTCCGCCACGGACCGGGCCTCGGGCACGGAAAGCCCCTTCAGCTTCTCCGTCATGAGCGAGGCCGACGCCGTGCTGATTGCGCACCCCCGTCCGTCAAACCGGACTCCCGTGAGCTTCCCCGAGTCGTCCAGCGTGACCTCCAGCTTGATGGCGTCCCCGCAGGAAGGGTTCTCGTGGACCATGGATTCGGGAACGTTGTCCAGCCGAGCCTTGTTCCTTGGCGATCGGTAATGATCCAGGACGATTTCCTGGTACAGGTCGTCGAAAGCGCTTGCGTCGTTCACGCGTAGAACTCCGCGGCGCCCAGGAGGGCGTCGTGCAGACGGTCGATCTCGGAGAACGTGTTGTAGAAGGAGAAGCTGGCCCGGGCCGTGCCAGGAACATCGAGCAGGCGCATGAGCGGCTGCGCGCAGTGGTGCCCCGCGCGCACGGCAATGCCTTCCTTGTCCAGGTACTGGGCAATGTCGTGCGCGTGAATGGACCCGAGGTTAAATGAGATGACGGCCCCGCGCCGGGAGGCGGCCCCGTAGATGGTCAGAGCCGGGATTTCCTGCAGGCGCTCCAGGGCGTAGCGGGTGAGATCTGCTTCCCAGGACTCGATGGCGGCAAACTCAAGCCCGTGGAGATAATCGATTGCGGCGCCCAGCCCGATTGCGCCCTCGACGTTCGGCGTTCCGGCTTCGAACTTGTACGGCAGCTCGTTCCAGGTGGACTTCTCGCGATAGACGGCGCTGATCATTTCCCCGCCGCCCATCCACGGGGGCATCTGCTCAAGCAGCTGCTCCCTGCCGTACAGGACGCCGATGCCCATGGGAGCGCACATCTTGTGGCCTGAGAAAGCAAGAAAATCGCAGTCGATGTCGGTGACGTCCACGCGGAAATGAGGCACGGACTGCGCGGCATCCACCAGCACCACGGCACCCCTGGCGTGAGCCAGCCCAGTGATCGCCTTCACGTCGTTTACCGTGCCGAGCACGTTCGACACATGGGTCAGCGCGACCATGCGGACCCTGTCAGTCCACTCTTTCTCCGCGGCAGCCACGTCCAGCTCCCCCTCCGGAGTAAGGGGAATGAAAACCAGGCTGCACCCCTTTCGGGCGCACAAGAGCTGCCAGGGCACCAGGTTGGAATGGTGCTCCATGTCCGTAAGAAGGACCACGTCTCCCTTTTTCAGGAACTTGTCCCCCCACGAGTTTGCCACGAGGTTGATGGCCTCCGTGGTTCCCCGTGTGAATACGATCTCGCTTTTCGACCGGGCATTCACGAAGCGCTGGACTTTCCCCCGGTCCTGCTCGAAGGCGGCCGTGGCCTCCTCTCCCAGGGCATGCAGCGCCCTGTGGACGTTCGCGTTCCCGCGCTCGTAGTACACGCGTACGGCATCCAGGACCGCGCGCGGCTTCTGCGACGTTGCAGCGTTGTCCAGATAGGCCAGGGGCTTGCCGTGCACCGTGCGGTCCAGGATGGGAAAATCCTCCCGCACATCCTCAACGGTCCGCCTCCCCAGGTGGGCTACTTTTGCGACTGCCATGCTATCCAGATCCCCCCGTCTTCCACTTTGACCTGCCACGAGCGCACCGGCTGCGTGGCGGGAAGGCCGGTCACTGCCCCTGTTGCCAGGGCGAAGCGCGACCCGTGCTTGGGGCAGTACACCTCGCCCTCCCACACCTCACCTTCAGAGAGGCGTGAGTACTCGTGGGAACAGACGTCATCCAGGGCGAAGATCCCCTGCTCCGTTCGAAAAAGCGCGATCGCGGTCCCTTCCACGGTCACGCGCATGCTGGTTACAAGCTGATCCTCGGAGGCGACCCTCACCCAGGAGTCCACGGCGGTGCTCATGCTGCGTTGGCCAGGCGCGAACGGATGCGCTCCATGGCGTCCTCGCGGTAGACTTCGGGCGCGTGGTCCAGCAGGTCCTCGAAGTACCCCACCACCAGCATCTCGCGGGACTCGCTGCGGGAAAGGCCCCTGCTCTCCAGGTAGAAAAGCTCCTCTTCGCTCAGCCGGCCCGTCGTGGAGCCGTGGCTGCAGCGAACGTCGTTGTTGCCGATGCGCAGCGTGGGTATGGAGTCCGATCGGGCTGCGTCCCCCAGGATCAGGTTGCGGTTGGTGAGGTAGGCGTCCGTTCCCGATGCGCCGGTGTCCACCTCGATGAGGCCCTGGAACACGGTGCGGCCCCCGCTTGCCACTGCGCCTTTGTAGTACGCCCTGCTTGTCGCGGAGGGGGAATGGTGGCGCTGGACCGTGCGGATATCCATGTGCTGGCCGTCGCGGCAGTAGTAGACGCCGTTCAGGAAAGCCTCGCTCCCCTTGCCGGCAAGCCCGCAGTCGATGCGGCTTTTTACCAGTTTGCCGCCCAGCACGGCGTCGTAATGCCGAAGGGAGCTGTCCCGTCCGCTGCGCGTTCGGGCGTTGCGGAAATACAGCGACCGCGGTCCCAGGTATTGCGCCTCGTAGTACTGGAGGGCAGCCGCGTCGGAGAGCACGAGGTCCACGCCTGCGTTGCAGAGGATACGCTCGTCCTTCTGGTTGTTGTCTCCGGTGATGCGATGGATGACAGAGGCGCGCGCTCCTTCTCCCAGCATGACGACCACGTGGGGAGAGCTCAGGACCCCTTCGCCTTTCTCCACCAGGTCGACGAGGAAAGGCTCGGTTATCTCCAGCCCCGCCGGCACCGTAAGAAACGCGCCGTGGCTCCAGGAGGCGTAATGCCATACGGCAAACCTGTTGTCAGCCGCATCGATCCCTTCATCGAAAAGGTCGTTCAGGGGCTTCTCGAACTCCTCAAGCGCCTCATCCAGGGACAGAAGGCGTACGCCGCGCTTCTCCCACTCGTTTGAAACAGATGATTCAATCAGATGCCCGGCATCGAACTTCAGCGCGCCTGCGAAACCCTGCGCGCCCGCGACCCGGGGCTTGCCGCTGGCCGACGCCAGGCCGACCGGCGTGGCCGGCACGTAGGAAAGGGCGTCGATCCCGCTCACGTCCGTGCGCCGCCACTCCTCGTCCGAGGTGGTGGGCCAGCTCATGCCGTCGAAACGCTCCTGCGCCTTGGCCCGCAGCTCCTGCATCCAGGCCGGCTCCCGTCGGTCTGCCATCATCCCACCGTACCTTCCATCTCGAGCTCAATGAGGCGGTTCAGCTCCACTGCGTACTCCATGGGAAGCTGCTTGACCAGCGGATCCAGGAACCCGTTGACGATCATCAGGGATGCCTCCTGCTCGCTCATGCCGCGGCTCTGCAGGTAGAAAAGCTGCTCCTCGCTGATCTTGCTGACCCTGGCTTCGTGCTCGATGGATACGTGGTCGGAGTTGATCTCCATGTACGGGAAGGTGTTGCTGCGGGAGCGCTCATCCAGGATCAGCGCGTCGCACACAACGCGGGAGCGCACGTCGTGCAGGCCCTCGTTCACCTTGAGAAGCCCGCGGTAGCTTGCAACGCCGCCGCCCTTGCTGATGGACTTTGCCGTGATGATGGAGGAGGTGTGGCTGGCCGCGTGGACTGCCTTGCCCCCGGTGTCCTGCTCCTGGCCCTTGCCGGCAAAGGCAATGGAGAGCACCTCTCCATGCGCACCCTCGCCCATGAGGTAGATGGAGGGATATTTCATGGTCCTCTTGGATCCGATGTTGCCGTCCACCCACTCCACCGTGGCGTCCTTGTACGCCATGGCCCTCTTGGTCACGAGGTTGTACACGTCGTTGGACCAGTTCTGGATTGTGGTGTAGCGCACTCGTGAGCCAGGCAGCGCTATGATCTCCACGACGGCGCTGTGAAGCGACTCGGTGGCGTAGATGGGAGCGGTGCAGCCTTCGATGTAATGCACAAAGCTCCCCTCGTCGGCGATGATGAGGGTGCGCTCGAACTGGCCGAAGCTGCGTGCGTTGATCCTGAAATACGCCTGCAGCGGAACCTCCACCTTCACGCCTTTGGGAACGTAGACGAAGCTCCCTCCTGACCAGACCGCGCTGTTGAGCGCCGCGAACTTGTTGTCGAGATAGGGAATGACAGTGCCGAAATACTGCTTCACCAGGTCGGGGTGCTCGCGCACCGCGGTCTCGGGGTCGGTGAAGATGACACCCTTGTTTGCCAGGTCCTCCTTGATGCTGTGGTACACCATCTCGGAGTCGTACTGCGCTCCGACACCCGCCAGGAACTTTCGTTCCGCCTCCGGGATCCCGATGCGCTCGAAAGTCTCTTTGATGTTTGCGGGAACATCGTCCCAGCTCTTCGACTGCTGCTCCTGGGGCCGCGCATAATAGTAGAGGTTGTCGAAATCCAGATCCGAGAGGTCCGCGCCCCAGTTGGGCATGCTCTTTTTCTGGAAAGCCCGCAGGGACCTCAGCCGGAACTGCCGCATCCACTCCGGCTCCTCCTTGCGGCGGGAAATGGCGTTTACAATTTCCTCGTCCAGGCCTTTGCGTGTCTTGAAAACGGATTCATCCGGGAAATGATACCCGTGCTGGTATTCGCCTATTTCAACGGTTGCCGGCGCTTGCGACTTCATGCACGTCCTCCTCTATGCCGTACTGTGCGCGGACCCAGTCGTAGCCCCTGCTCTCCAGGGTCTCGACCAGCTCCTTTCCCCCCGATGTGGCGATTCGGCCCTTGTACATGATGTGCACGTAGTCCGGTACGATGTGGGTGAGGATGCGCTGGTAATGGGTGATGATGAGCGCGCCGAACCCTTCGCCCCGGAGCTTGTTCACCCCGCGGGCAACGACTTTCAGCGCATCGATGTCCAGGCCGGAGTCAGTTTCATCCATGAGGGCGAAGGAGGGCTCCAGCATGAGCATCTGCAATACTTCCATCCGTTTCTTCTCTCCGCCGGAGAACCCCTGGTTCAGGTAGCGGTTGATGAACGCCTGGTCGATCTCCATGAAGTCCATGGCCTCGCGAAGGCGCTTGATGAACCCGGTCACGTCCATGCCCTTGCCGTCCTGCCTGAGCTCCGCGGCGCGCTTGAGGAACTTCCCGACAGTCACCCCGGGGATCTCCACGGGGTACTGGAAGGCCAGGAACACTCCCTTGCGGGACCGCTCATCCGGTGAGAGGGCCAGAAAGTCCTCTCCGTCCAATAGGACGCTGCCACCGGTCACCGTGTAGGCGGGGTGCCCCATGAGCACGTTCGCCAGGGTGCTCTTTCCGGAACCGTTGGGCCCCATGAGCGCCACGATCTCCCCGATGCGGATATCGAGGTCGATTCCCTGGAGAATGGGCTTGCCCGCTATTGAGGCTTGAAGATTCCTTACCTGTATCAGTCTCGCCATTTGGTTCCTTTCAATGAGTTCTTCTCTCCGCAGTTCATGTTCCCCATGGCTCCCGCCCGGGGCCCCTCCGCGCGGCCTTCGGCCGCGCTAGATTGGATATCCCAGCGCGAGCCGCGCTTCCTCGCTCATGCGCTCGGGGCCCCACATGGGAGACCAGACGACAGTCGCCTTTACTTCGATGCCGAAAGCGTCCCGCAATGTCTCGACGATGTCGTTGCGGATCATTTCTTCCGCGGGGCAGCCGGGGTAGGTGAGGGTGTAGTCCACCTCGATGGCGTCTTCGCGGACGTCGATCCTGTACACGAGCCCCAGGTCCACGATATTCATCTGGATCTCAGGGTCTTCGACGTTTTTCAGCACAATCAGAACCGCGTCCCGGGATACCATCTGCCTCTATCCTTCCTCTTATAAATTGACTTACCTGACTAATTTAGTCAAGTTTGATGAGATGAAAATTCTGGTAATCCTCTGCCATCCGCGTCCCGGCAGCTTCAATCACACGCTCGCCGCGAGCGCCCGAGAGACCCTGGTGGCGCTGGGACACGAGGTTCTCTATCACGACCTGCATGAAGAAAGGTTCGACCCGGTTCTGGATTCTTCAGAGCTTTCGCGCCTGTACAGCCTGGACGACCTTGTCCAGGAACACTCCCGGCAGCTCACCCAGGCTGACGGGCTGGTGATCTTCCACCCGGACTGGTGGAGTCAGCCTCCGGCCATGCTCAAGGGCTGGGTGGACAGGGTTTTCCGACAGGGCGTTGCGTACGATCTGGAAGGAGAGGAGACTTCCCAGAAGAAATGGAAGCCTCTCCTGACGGGCAAGAAAGGGTTCGTCTTCTGCACTTCGGATGCTGAGGAAGGGGAGCGGCCAGGTGCGCTGGAGTCCCTCTGGAAAGACGCCATCCTGGGCCGGTGCGGAATGGAAGCCGAGTGCTACGTGGTCAGGGACATGAGGGGTCCGGATCCCGGCCGCCGAAGAGACTGGATCAAGTTCGTGACCGAAACGCTGAAACAGGCCTTCCGACCCGCGTCTCAGTCGATCAGCACCGCGTCCTCGAGCGCTCCCTCGGTGATCTCTCCAGCCTGAACCATTTCCCTGCCAGTAGGATGCGAGCGGCCCTGCAGCCACAGCTGCCGGGCCAGGGGGATGAAAAGCCCCTCTTTTCCCGGCACCATGCCCCACGAGATTCGCGGGGTCCCATTCACGCCGCTGTCCACTCCGACATCGAGAAGAAGGTCGGGTTTTTTCACCGCCTGGCCATTCGCGGCCGTACGGCTGAAGAGATAGCCAGTGTTGCGCGAGCTCCAGAGCAGAAGGACACGCACGCGCGAGCGCACTGCAAGGAGGGTCTCCAGCACCTTGCTGGATGCGTTCTCCGGGCTCACCATGATCTCGATCGGGGCGCCGCTGACCATTGCGTCGGTCAACGCCGCGGCCAGGTCTGGTTCCACGCGGGAAGCTGCTCGGCGGGCGGTCTGGTCATCGTGGCAGGCAATCCACAGGTCGATCAGGCCCTGCCTGTGCTGTCTCATGGCTTCCGTGAAAGCGACATTGTGGGAAGCCGCGATGTCGCCCACAAGGATCCGAATGGGCCTCGAGCCGTTGCCAATCGGAGCCGGCCTGGCCATTCCCAGGTCCACCCATCGCGGGTCCAGCCCCTCCAGCCCCGCCGCAACCACGGGGATGTTTCTGCGGGCCGCCATCTGTAAAAAGGCGTCGATTGCCTCCCCGGCCAGGCGACCGGAGATGCGCATGAGCGGGGACTTCGCGCTGGAGAGCATCTTCAGCGCAGTCGCGCGCGCTTCCTTCAGGTTCACGGGGGCGGCCTCCGGTGAGTTCAGGAACGCATGCCCGAACTTTCCCTTCATGCACAGCTTCCCGTGGTTGGGAGCCACGTAGCGCTCCGTGACGCGGGTGAACAGGCTTCCGTGCCACCGGTACTCGATGGCGCAGCCCACTGAGCACAGCGAGCAAGTTCCTTCCTCCACGCGTTCCAGGAGCGGCACATTCTTTGCCGCAGGGAGCTTTTCCGTCAGGGCGCCCACCGGGCACGCGGAGACGCATTGGCCGCAGGAGATGCAGGAGGCGTCGTTGCCGAACGGGACTCCGAAGGACGGAGCGATGACGGACGAGAACCCGCGGTTGATGTAGCCGAACACGCCGATGCCCTGGACATCCAGGCAGATGCGAACGCAGCGGCCGCACAGGACGCACTTGGACGGGTCCCGCGAAATCAGCGGGTGGGAGTTGTCCACAGGATGGATGGGCACATCGCCGTGGAAACGGGTGGCAGAGGCGTCGTACTCAGTGGCGTACTGCTTCAGGGCGCAATCTCGCACGTCCTGGCAGCCGCACTCCAGGCATCGGGCAGCCTCTTTCATGGCCTGCGCCGCGCCGAGAGTGGATTCGATTTCTACAAAGCTCTTCTTTCGAGTTTCAGCCCGAAGAACGCTTGGCTTTGCCCTGCCTGCCCGCTGCGTGTCCTTGAAATCCGCCGTCACCGGTTCCTTGAAATCTGCCTTCCTGGACAGGAACTCCTTGGGACGGGCGTATGTCCTTCCCTCGAAATATGCAAGGGCGGCGCGTGCCGCATGCTTTCCGCCGGCCACCGCGCGAATGGCTATGTCGGTCCCTGTCAGAAGATCTCCTGCGACAAAGACTCCGGGGACGCTGGTGATGCCCGTCCCCTGGTCCGCCGCCACATTTCCTTTTGCGTCCACCAGGCCTTCCAGGCCGGAAAGCAGCTTCGTGTCAGAGAACTGCCCAACCGCGGAAATGATTGTGTCCACGGGAACGTTGAACTCGGAACCCTCAACGGGGACGGGCCTGCGCCGTCCTGAGGCGTCCGGTTCACCCAGCTCCATGCGCAGAAGCGTGAGCGCTTTCAGGCTTTTGCCTTCCGCCTGGATGGAAACGGGCGCCGCGAGGTACTGGATCTCGATCCCTTCCTCGATTGCCTCTTCTATCTCGGCGTCCGACGCAGGCATCTCCTCCCGGGTGCGCCGGTAGTACATGGTCACCTTCTCGGCGCCGTGGCGCAGGGAGCAGCGCGCGGCATCCAAGGCAGTGTTGCCCCCGCCGACAATGGCCACCCGCCTTCCCACTTTCACGGGCTCTCCCGCATTCACGTCCTGAAGGAAGTCGATGCCGGAAAGCACGGCGGGATGGTCTTCTCCGGGGATGCGCAGGGTTCGTCCCTTCCACGCCCCGATGGCAATGATCACGGCGTCGTTCTCTGCGCGAACCCTCTCAAGCGTGACGTCTTTCCCCAGGCGCATGCCGGTCTTCAAAACCGCCCCAAGGCTGAGCATGTCCGCGATGGCACCGTCGAGCACCGCGGGAGGCAGGCGATAATCAGGGATGCCGTAGCGCAGCATCCCTCCCGCTTTCTCCATGCTCTCATAGAGCGTCACATCCACGCCCTTCTGGCTGAGGAACCATGCGGCGCTGAGCCCCGCGGGCCCGGCGCCTATCACGGCCGCTTTCTTCCCCATGCGCTCGGGCAGAGGCTTCCTTGGCATCCCGCCCGCCTGAGCCTCCACGTCGGCGACAAAGCGCTTGATTCCGTTGATGTTCAGCGGCTCGTCGACGAGATTCCTTCTGCACTTCTGCTCGCAGGGCCTGGGGCAGATCCTGCCGATGACCGCAGGCATTGGGTTGTCACGCCGGATGAGATCCACGGCCTCGCTGGTCTTTCCGTTGGCAACCAGGCCCAGGTAGCCCTGGATGTCGATGTTCGACGGGCACGTGAGAGTGCAGGGCGCCTTGCAGTCCCCGTAATGGCTTGAGAGGATCAGCTCCAGCGCGGTGCGCCGCGCCGCTTTCACCTCAGGCGCTTGCGTGGTAATGACCATGCCGGGAGTGACCCTGGTACCGCAGCTGGGCACGAAGCTTCTGGCCTTCTCCACCTTTACCAGGCACACCCAGCAGGACGCGTACGGCTCGAGCCGCCTGTCATGGCACAGCGTGGGGATTCGCACCCCCTGAGCTTCCGCCACATCCAGGATCGTAAGGCCGGGCTGGACAAGTATCTTTTTCCCGTCGAATGTAATCTCTATGGTGTCGGTGCCCATGGTCATCCCCTAGGGGCCGCCGGCACTGCCGCGGGCGCTGCCCTGGTTGCCGTCTGGAGCGCTTCCCTGCCGGTTGTGATTTCGATTGCGTCGAACCTGCACGCCTCATGGCACAGCCCGCACCTGATGCACGCGTCCTGGTCGATGGTGTGTGCCTTCTTGCGTTCTCCGCGCGCCGCCTTGGTGGGGCACACGCGCGCGCACAGCATGCAGCCCGTACATGCCCGGGCGTTCACCGTGTACCTGATGAGCGCCTTGCACCTCTTCGCCTCGCAGCGGCGGTTTCTGATGTGGTCATCGTACTCCGCTCTGAAGTAGCGCAGCGTGGTCAGGACCGGGTTCGGGGAGGTCTGCCCAAGGCCGCAGAGGGAGGAGACCTTCACCTTCATGGCAAGGTCTTCCAGCTCCGCGATGTCCGTCTCTTCTCCCTTTCCCTCGGTGATCCGCGTAAGGATCTCCAGCATCCTCTTGGTGCCGATTCGGCAGAAGGTGCACTTGCCGCAGGATTCGCTCTGGACAAAGCTGAGGAAGTAGCGGGCCACGTCCACCATGCAGGTGGATTCGTCCATGACAACCATGCCGCCGGAACCCATGATTGCCCCGGAGGCGGAAAGAGAGTCGTAGTCTATCCGAAGGTCTGCCATGCTCTCAGGGACGCACCCGCCGGAGGGGCCGCCCATCTGAACGGCCTTGAATTTCTTGTCCCCCTGGATGCCGCCGCCGATGTCGAAGATGACCTCGCGCAGGCTGATTCCCATGGGGACTTCCACCATACCGCCGCGCTTGATCTTGCCGGCCAGGGCGAAAACCTTGGTGCCCTTGCTTTTTTCCGTCCCGATCTTCGCGAACTCCGCGCTTCCCATGGTGAGCACGTGGGGGATGTTCGCGTATGTCTCCACGTTGTTGATATTCGTCGGGGAGTCCCACAGGCCGCGCGCCGCGGGGAAAGGCGGCCGAAGCCTCGGCATTCCGCGCCGGCCTTCGATGGATCCCATGAGGGCGGTCTCCTCCCCGCACACGAACGCGCCCGCCCCTTCTTTGATGTGCAGCCGGAAAGAGAAGCCGGTCCCCAGGATGGCATCTCCCGTCAGGCGGTGCTCCTCCATCTGGCGCAGGGCGATCTGGAGTCTCTTGATTGCCAGAGGATACTCGGCGCGCACGTAGATATAGCCCTCGGTGGCGCCGATGGCATACGCGCAGATCAGCATGCCTTCCAGCACCTCATGGGGGTCCCCCTCCAGCACGGACCTGTTCATGAAAGCCCCCGGGTCCCCCTCATCCGCGTTGCACACGACATACTTCTTGCCCGTCTCGGATTTAGAATCCCTGGCGAAAGTCCATTTCATGCCCGTGGAGAACCCCGCGCCCCCGCGACCGCGAAGGCCTGACTTTTTCACCTCTTCGATGACGGCCTCAGGGGTCATGGACGTGAGGGCCTTCCTGAGCGCCGCATAGCCGCCCCGGGCCATATATTGCTCGATGGACTCAGGGTCGATCACGCCGCAGTTGGAGAGGATGATCCGCGTCTGCCTTGCCAGGTAGGGATATTCCTCGGGGATGAGAAGCTCGGTTACAGGGACGCCGCCTTGCAGGTGGCTTTCCACGATGGACCGGGCCCCGGCCTCATCGACATTCCCGTAGAGGTACTTTTTTCCATCCGCCTGGCGGACCTCAACAAGCGGCTCCGCATGGCAGGCGCCGACGCACCCGGTCTCTACCACGTCAAAGGGAAGGCCGCGGCTTTCAACGTCTTTTGCAATGGTCTGGAAGACGACGCGCGCCCCGGAGGCTATTCCGCAGGAGCTCATGCCGACCGCAACTTCCGCCCGAGCCCTCATTTCCCGTCTCCGATCCCGGCCACGATCTTGCCAAGCTTGTCGCCGGTGAGCCGGCCGTACACCTCACCGTCGATCATCACCACGGGCGCCAGCGAGCAACAGCCCAGGCATGCCACGCGCTCTATGGTGAATTTTCCGTCCGCCGTGTTGTTTCCCGGCGCCACGCCGAGCTTGCTCTCCACAACAGTGTCCAGGGAATCGGCTCCTTGCACGTGGCAGGCCGTTCCATGACACACCTTCATGACGTGCTTCCCCATGGGGGTGAACCGGAACTGGGCGTAAAAGGTCGCAACGCCGTAGATCTCCGAAGAGCTTTTCCCGGTAGTCAGGGCGATCTGGCGCATTGCTTCCTCGGGAAGGTATCCGTAGATGTCCTGGGTCTTCTGAAGCAGAGGGATGACGTTCCCCTTGACGCCCATCCATTCCTCCAGGAGGGCTTGAAACGCCTGTTCCATGTAGAGACTCCTTCGGTTGTGGACATCGGAATACGCGAGTACGCGTTCCGCGCCAGCGCGGTATGGTCTTTTTTGGATGCAACTGGGTTTAGGCGAAGCTTACCATGACGGCGCGCTTGTGTGCAATGGGTGCTGCGTGTAGGATGGCGGCCATGGACATAGTATCTCTCGGCGAGATCATCCTCGACATGTTCGCATCTGAGACCGGGAAGGATTTCTTCACCGTTTCCGCATTCATTCCCGTGGCCGGCGGGGCGCCCGCCAACGTGGCGGTGGCCGCAGCCCGGCTGGGCGCCAGGTCCGCTTTCATCGGGAAGGCGGGAGAGGACGCTTTTGGACGAAGGCTGGAAAGCGTCCTGAAAAAGTACGGGGTGGACACGCGGGGAATGCGGTTCGACACGCATTCCAGGACGACTCTCAACTTCATGACCCTGCCGGATGCCAACCGTACCGAGATGCTCTTCTACCGAAACCCCGGCGCTGACATGCTCCTGGAGCCCGGAGAGCTTGACCGGGGCCTTCTTGCGGAGACCGCCATCTATCACTTCGGATCCGTCAGCCTTGCCGCCGAGCCCTGCCGCGCCGCCACCCTGGAAGCCGCGCGCGTGGCGCGAAAGGCGGGCGCCACCGTGTCTTTCGACGTGAACTATCGGCCCGCGCTGTGGGACAAGGAGTCGCACGCAAAGGCGGAGATCCTGGGCGCCCTTGCGCTGGCCGATGTGGTGAAGGTGAACGAAGCGGAGCTGCGTTTCCTCTCAGGCACGGATGACCCCGGCAACGGCTGCCGGAAGATCGTTGAGAAGGGGCCCGCCCTCTGCGTGGCAACCCTGGGTCCCCGGGGAAGCGCCTGGGCCGGGCGGTCCGGCGGGGGAGAGGCGCCAGGGTTTACGGTGGAGGCTGTGGATGCCACCGGGTGCGGGGACGCTTTCATGGCCGCGCTGCTGGTGAAGCTTCTTCCCAACCGCGGCGCCCTTGGCAAGGGGTTGGACGGAACACTGATGCGACAGATTGCCAGGTGGGCAAACGCGGCCGGCGCCCTGACGGCAAAGAAGAAAGGCGTCATGGACGCGCTTCCCGATTCGCAAGAGGTGGATGCCCTGGCCGGGCGCGATTGAGCTTGCGCTTCCATGGGCCGCGCCGCACGACTGCCAACCGGCCCTGCACCAGGAGCTCGTTGATGGCCGCTTCCACGTCAGCCTTTTCCCAGTGGTGCAGGGCGCGGTAGCCGGAGATGCAGTCGTGAAAGTTGCGGATTGCCCGCGGACCCGACGCACCTGTCAATATCTCGGCAGCGCGTGTCGCGGTGAACCTGCGAGGTGAGCGGCAAACGAAATCCACTATCTCCTGTTCGCCTTCTGCTTTTGAAGGCACGGTTCCGTCGCAGACATCGCATCCCGAGCACGCCACGAGCTCGGCCCCAATGAGCTCGAGCAGGCCTTGGCGTCGGCACACCTCGCGCGAAAACGCGTAGTCGAGCATCTTCCGGAGACGCTGTTTTTCAAGCCCATCCGGGAGGGCTGACAGGAATACGCGGTCCTCTCGGGAGACAAGCAGGATTGCCCGTGAAGGCTTGCCGTCACGTCCCGCACGTCCGGTCTCCTGAAGGTATGCTTCCGCCGAACCCGGCACCCCGGCGTGGACAACCGTCCTGATGTCCGGCTTATCGACGCCCATTCCATATGCGCAGGTCGCAAAAAGGACGCCGTCAGGGCTGCCCAGAAACCACTGCTCCACATCGGCGCGCTCCTCCCGTGAGAGTCCCGCGTGGTAAAAACGCACCGCGGTTTGCGGCAGCTTTTCGCGAACCGCGCGAGAAGCCACCTCGGCGGCGTTTCGAGTCCGAAAGAAGCCCAGGAGCGGACGTTCGACGCCTCGCACAAGCTTCTCCAGGGCGTGCCCCATGGCCAGCACCGGCGTGACCGCGTAAGAGATGTTGGGCCGGTCCGGGGCGGCGGCCACGACTCTTACCTCCCCGTCGTCGAAAAGAAGCTCCCGTATCCGCTGGATGACCAGCTGGGACGCGGTGGCGGTGAACGCCGTGCGAACGGGGATCGCGAGCTTTCGCGCCAGGACGCCGACCTCACGGAAAGCGGGGCGAAAAGTCTGGCCCCACTCCGAGACGCAATGCGCTTCATCCACGACGAAGTGACTGAAGCCGCACGCGCGAAGGTCCCGGAGGTTTGTTCGCGCCATGCACGCCTCCGGGGTGGCAAGCACGATGGGTATCTTTCCCCCTTGCACCCCCGCGAACAACGCTTCTTTTTCCTCTCTTGTCAGGCCGCCGCGCAAGACCGCTGCCTGCACGCCGGCCCCCGGAGCTTGCGAAGCTGATCAGCCATGAGGGAGAGAAGGGGGACAATCACCAGGGTTGCGCCGGGAAGGAGCAGGGAAGGAAGCTGGAAGCACAGGGACTTGCCTGCCCCGGTGGGCAAAACGACGATCTGTGACTTGCCTTCCAGCGTGTTGGAGATCACGAAACGCTGGATGGGGTAGAGGTAGGAGACTCCCAGACGCGTTTGCGCAAGGTCGATGAGGGGGTCCGACAATCCCTGCGACTCGTCATGGATCCGTGGCAGGCCGGGGGAATTTTGCATGCATTTTGAGTAAACAGCGGTTTGTGGTTTTCTGCTTTCGTCACTTCAGCGGCAATCAAGACACGGAGCGGCGGATCGCCGTGTCGATGGCCTGGCGCTTCGTGCGCACGGCGAGTTTTGCATAGATGTGTTCGATGTGCTTCTCCGCTGTCCTTGTGCTGACAAGAAGCTGCAAAGCCACCTCGGGGACGCTCAGGCCGCTTGCCAGCAAAGCAAGGACCTCGGCTTCCCGGGCGGAGAGACGCGGAAATGCGTCCCGGATCCCTTCTACGGAGGGCCGGGGAAACGAAGAGCCGATTCTTGCGAAACAGGCGTAGTAGTTGCTCAGATGGGCGTTCACTATATGGAGAATTCTGCCCTCTTTTTCCGTGAAGGTGGGGCCGGCCAACGTGCGGTGCAGGGAAAGCGACACTTTTCCCTGGGGAGAGAACCGGGCAATCGTCCTCCTGATGCCTTTGGCATACATGAAGTCATGCACGAACTCTGAACCCTCGAAATCCCTCCATTCGACCAGCTTCTTGTCCATCCCGACAACCGGGACGTATTGCTGGTCGTATTTCACAAAAGGGATGAGCTTCCTGTAGTACGCGTTGTACTCGGCGTACAGCCTCATGTCTGCGGACACAATGCATTCTCCGGTGTTTGTGAACAGGCCGGCGTCGGCGTCCCAGGGGATCAGATCCCCGATTGCCTGAACTGCGCGACAGCACATCTCCTCCTTCGTCGACGAGGAGCCTACCTCCAGGAGGTACTCATGGATCTTCTTCCATGGCAGCTGTGCGGTGTTACTCATTCGGCTCACTCCCGTTATGCAGGGATTCTACCACAGGTGCGTCTTTGCACCAACATTTCACCCCGGGGCGTTCCGGCAGTATTTTATACCGTGGTCTTCCCTGGAACCGAGGGAAAAAGCGTCCGCGGACCTGGACGAACACTCAGGAACGCAGGCGAGCGGAGACGCTTGATGATATCCCTCCCTCAGACAGGCCGTGAGGAGCCTCCCACAGAGCCGCCCTCTGACTGGCAGCTCGTGAAGAAGTTCCTCGGCCGCGTATACGCCCGGTTTGGCCCGATCATCATTATCGCGGCCAATGTCATTCTTACTGCGTCCGCGATCCTCGTGTACGATGCGCTCAAGCCCCAGCCGCAACGGCTCACGCAGAGGGATATCGACGCAGCAGTCGGTCGCACGCTCGAAGCGCTTCCCCCGAAGCCATCCGACTCTGCAATCGCTTTCCAGAACGTGCAGCCTTCCCTGGTGGACATCTTTGTCAACACCGCGGGCAAGGACGGCCGCGGGGCGCTGGGCACGGGGGTGGCAATCACGGACACGGGAATCATCCTCACGTGCCTTCATGTCGTGAAGAACGCCGCCCGTGTGCGGGTGATCTTCGCCTTTGATGGAAGCGAGTCGGATGCGGAGGTCGTGATGCGCCAGCCGCAGAATGACCTTGCCGTCCTGCGAGCCGCAACATTCCCCGATGACTTGAAACCGGCCACCCTGGTTGCCTCCTCCACGCTGAGCCTGGGGGACGAGGTGATTGCGGTTGGCAACCCGTTCGGTCTGCTGAACTCCGCCTCGGCCGGGATTGTTTCCGGCAAGGGGCGGTCATTCACCTCGAAGGAGACCGGCGCCACGCTGACGGATCTCATCCAGTTCGATGCCGCGGTGAACCCCGGCAACTCCGGCGGGCCGCTGGTCAACCGGAACGGGGAGGTGGTGGGCATCGTCACGGCGCTGCTCAACCCGACCGCCGAAGAGGTCTTCATCGGGATCGGCTTTGCCATCCCCATCGAAACGGCAGCGGGCATGATCGGCGGTCCTCCATATTGAAAGGAGCTTGATTGATATGGAAATAAACGAAGGCTACAGGTCCGGCAGCGTGGAGGGGGAAGCCCTGGAGAGGGCGGATACCCAAAGCGACGAAGCGCGGCTGATGGAGCAGATCCTCTACGAGGTGAAAAAGGTCATCGTGGGCCAGGACCATCTCCTTGAGCGCGTGCTCGTGGCCGTTCTTTGCCAGGGGCACCTGCTGGTGGAAGGAGTTCCGGGACTCGCCAAGACGCTCACCATCAAGACGCTGGCGCAGACCGTCCAGGGGACGTTCAAACGCGTCCAGTTCACCCCTGACCTGGTTCCCGCTGACCTGGTGGGGACGCGGATCTACAACCAGCGCACGGGGGACTTCAGCACATCCCTGGGACCGGTGTTCGCCAACCTGGTGCTTGCGGACGAGATCAACCGCGCGCCTGCCAAGGTGCAGAGCGCGCTCCTGGAAGTGATGCAGGAGCGGCAGGTCACCATCGGCGGGGAGACATACAAGGTTCCCGACCCGTTCCTCGTCATGGCGACGCAGAACCCCATCGAGACGGACGGAACGTACCCGCTGCCCGAGGCGCAGGTGGACCGGTTCATGATGAAGGTGCTGGTGGACTATCCCGAGGAAACCGAGGAGTTCGTCATCGTGGAGAGAATGATCGGGGACCCGCCCTCGGCCAGCCCGGTCACGGGGACCGAGCGGCTGATCGAGCTGCGCCGGGCGGCGCAGAAGGTCTTTGTCGATCCGCTGCTGATCCAGCACGCTGTGCGCCTGGCCGCCGCCACGCGCGAACCGGAGAAATACGGGGCCGGCGACATTGCCAAGTACATCGTGTACGGGGCAAGCCCGCGGGCGCCTATCAACCTGATCATCGGGGCTCGCGCGCTGGCTTTCATCCGGGGCCGTTCCTATGCGGTGCCCCAGGACCTCGACGACCTTGCCTTCGATGTCATGCGCCACCGTCTGGTGACCTCGTACGAAGCGCTCTCCGACGGCGTTTCCGCCGATGCCATCCTGCAGCGCGTGCTCGAATGCGTCCCGGCCCCTCAGCCCGTGTACAGTCATGCCGGCTCCAGCGTCAGCGCCTGAGCGCATCCTCCAGAGGCTGGACTGGACGGTGATCCGCCGTCTGGACGGCCTGCTCCAGGGGAACTACCGGACCGTGTTCCGGGGTTCGGCCTGGAGCTTGCGGAGCTGCGCGAATACCAGTTCAACGACGACGTGAGGGCCATCGACTGGTACGTCACGGCGCGGATGCAGACACCCTACATCCGTCTTCGGGTGGAAGACCGGGACCTCACCGCATGGTTTCTCCTTGACCTCAGCCCTTCCATGGACTTCGGCACGGCTCGCAAGCGCAAGAGCGATGTTCTTGTGGATTGCGTCGGGGTCATCTCGCGCCTCCTTACACGCCACGGGAACCGCGTCGGCGCGCTGGTCTTCAACGGGAACGCGATTCGTGTCATTCCCGCCGAGACGGGAAAGATGCAGGTACTGAGGCTCATTGCCGACCTGCTCTCTGAGCCGCGCCTGCCGCGTGCCCCGATGACGAGGCTGGCCACTCTTCTGGAGGCGGCCCAGCGCGTGGTGCGCCGCCCTTCGCTTCTGTTCATTGTCTCGGATTTCATCAGCTCTCCGGGCTGGGAGCGCCCGCTTGCCATTCTTACTCAACGCCACGAAGCGGTTGCCGTCAGGCTGCTGGACCCGCGGGAATACTCCCTTCCCGACATCGGGATGGTGGTCATGGAAGACGCAGAGTCCGGACAGCAGCTCCACCTGGACACGCATGATGCGCGCTTTCGCTACCGCTTCGAGGAGGCCGCCCGCAAGCGTGAGGCTGACCTGCACCTCTCCCTGGCCCGTTGCGCCACTGACTCCATGGAAATATCCACCGAGGGGGACCTTGTTCAGGAGATCGTGCGGTTTGCCGCCATACGCAAGAGGCGCAAGTCCACCGCCTCCTCCGGCGTCTCCGCCCGTTCCCTAAGGGAGCCCGCATGAGCTTCATCTGGGGAAAGATGCTGCTGCTGCTCCTGCTTGTGCCGGTCATCGTGGCAGCATACGTGCTGGCCCAACGGCGCAGGCAGAGGTATGCGCTGCGTTACGCCAGCCTCTCCCTGGTTAAGGACGCGCTGGGCAAGGGGCCGGGGATCCGTCGTCATATTCCCGCGGGCCTTTTCCTGGCAGGGTTGGCCGTGTTGATATTCGCCCTGGCCCGTCCCTCGGCAACAGTGACCCTTCCCTCGGAGGAAGGCACCGTCATCCTTTCCATGGACGTATCGGGCAGCATGCGGGCCACGGACATCAAGCCCAGCCGCATGGAGGCCGTGAAGGAAGCTGCCAGGATCTTCATCACCAAGAGGCCGCGAAACGTGCGCATCGGCATCGTGGCCTTCAGCGGCACCGCTGAGCTGATTCAGCCTCCGGTGACGGATAACGATCAGCTGCTGGCCGCGGTCAACAGGCTTCACCCGGAGCGCTATACCGCCATTGGCAGCGGCCTGCAGGCCGCTCTGGATACCATCTTCGAGAAGCCGGATCAGCAAGCCACTCCAGACACGCCCCCGCCTGATCCGAACAATCCCCTGCTTCCCGCCCCCCCTGAACAGGAGCCGCCCCCCGTGCCCCCCGGAAGCTACAAGAGCGCCGTCATCGTGCTGATGAGCGACGGCCAGAGCAACCAGGGGCCCGATCCGCTGGACGTGGCGGACAAGGCCGCGAACCTCGGCGTGCGCGTATTCACCGTCGGCGTGGGTACCAAGGAAGGGGCCGTCATCGGGTTCGAGGGGTTCTCCTTCCGCGTCATCCTGGATGAGGCGACACTGAAGTCAATTGCAGGCAAGACCGCCGGCACGTACTTCAAGGCGAGCAGCGAGGGAGACCTGCAAAGGATCTATGAAAATCTCAGCACCCGCCTCATGGTGGAGCGCGAAAAGACCGAGATCACCGCCCTGTTCGTCGCGGCGGCAGCAGCTCTGCTCCTGGTTGCGGGGGCATTCTCGCTGATCTGG